>NZ_FYEH01000011.1 GCF_900187945.1 Arboricoccus pini
CGTCATCAGCCTGGCCAGCCGCTCCTCGCGCGGCAGACCCGCCAACTCCTTGTAATGGCGAACGAGGGCCTGAAAGCCCTCCTCCCGCATCAGCCGTTCGAGCTCGACCGGTGCGACGCGCTCGGCCGCCGCCACCCGCGCCACCTCGCGGCCGGCCCCCAGCGCCTGCGCCGCGCGCCGCCGATCCCGCCTTGCCGCGAAGGCATAGCGAGGAAGACGATGGCGAGACGCGCTGGGCCCATGCATGATCATGAGATTATAGGAATATAAGCAAGCGCGCAAGCTGGCATGCATGGCTGTTTTACGAAGCTCGCCGACGTCTTTGCCGAAGGAAAGAAGGACCGAGAAAGAGAAGGAAAAACGACGAGATCGGACCTGGCCGCACGGTGCTGTGGAGATATCGACTGTCTAACCCGGCCGGATTGACGCGCGCTCTGACAGCTCGCGCATGACGCCGTCACGCATCATGAACGGCCTCTCGGACTCGACGCATATGGGCGCATGCTGGAAGGGAATTTTCGCACAATACTGGATCGGCATTGCGCTCCTGCTCGTCGAACCGCCGCATGTGGCCGGCCGCTTACGGTTCGATTGCCGGCCCAAGGGCGATTTTCCCGGTCCGCCGGTGAATGGAATGCGCGTCGTCTTGGCCGAGAACATCTTCTACGAGTTCCAGGACGGCAGGATCTGGCGGTCCTCTCGATCGTCGACAGGGCCGCCATCGCGGCTCGGCTTTAGCCAAGGAGGCTCAAGGACCGGCCGGGTCGTCTCCCTGATCAAGAAAAGCCAGGACCATGCGGCTGAAGGCGGCCGGGGTCTGGAGCGGAGCGAAATGTCCCGTGTCGGGGAGAAGTTCCAGCCGCGCGCCGGGGATCGCCGCTGCCATCGACCGAGTATCGTCGGGATCGATGAATTCCTCGTACTGGCCATCGGCGATCAGCGTCCGCGTCCTGATCCGGGCAAGATCGGCCGATGTCCAGGACGGCTCCGTATCCCACATTCGCTGCACATCATGCGTGAGACGCTGCCAAGCGGCCGGTCCCGCACCGTCGGCGATGAAATCCTCCTCCGAGCGCTGGCCGATCTCCACCATCACGGGATTGATGACTGGCTTGACCAGGGCATCCGCCCGGCTGTTGGCGCCATAGGTGACAAGGCTCTGGAGACGCTCGGGATGGTGCATGGCGATGTCGAGGCCGATAATGCCGCCATCGCTCCAGCCAACCAGCGCCACCTTGCTCAGATGAAGGCTGTCGAGCAGGCCCAGATAATCGTCGGCCAACTGGTCATAGGTCATGGGTGCGCTGCCGCGCTCGCTCCGCCCATGGCCGCGCGTGTCGGCGACGATGACTTGGTGGTGCGCTGCGAGCGGGCCGACCACGGCCGCCCACTGCTCGGCGTTGCCGAGCCCGCCATGAATGAGGAGGACAGGCGAACCGGCGCCGTAAATGGCATAAGCCATCTTGAAGTCGCCGACCGTGGCGAAGCCCTGCCGGGCCGGAAGCGGCATCGCCGGCTCGGGCGGCAGGTCGAGCTGCCAGGCATAACGGCTAAAGAGCGGCGAATCGGTCGCCAGCGTGAAGGCGGAACAGCTAAGGGCGACGACTAGGCTCAAGGGGCCGAGCCAGCGCCACAGGCCGAAGAGCCCCACCTGGCCTTCCCTGCCAATGCCGCTGACCGACGCTGCCTGCATGACGCAATTATCCCTCAAGGCGACGCTCTGTTGCGACTCGAAAGAGGCACTTAGCAATGAAATGTCGTCGCGAAAGCGAAGACTGGCGGGTGGCGCCCTATGGTAAGCAAAAACGGACCATGCAGGCCTCAACCGCCGGCATGGCGGCGGAGGAAGAGAAGGCCCGGCAGACCGGACGCAAGAACGAGGAAGCCGCCGGGGAGCGGCGTCACGATGGCGCTCGCAACGTTGATGTCGACGAGGTTCGAGACGTATCGTCCACCCTTGGTATCACCGGGGACAACCAGCCGGGCGAAACCCGCGTCGCCCAGATCATGGCCGTCCTGCCTATAGGCGACCAGAACGCCTGCATTGCCGAAGTCGGTCAGCAATTCGCCCAGCGAGAACACCGCCTTGTAGCCGTCGCTGCCCGTGGCGGTGACGTAGCGGCTGAGGATCTCGCTCTTGATGCCGGGATTAGTCTTGACCGTCGCCCGGTCGAGAATATCGGTAAGAAGCACGCCCGTGAACGTCGACGTTACCGACCTCTTGCCGGCAAGATAGGTCACCGTGCGCGTGGTCGAAGGCAGGGCAGCCAGTGCCGCCTGATCATAGGTGGCGGGCGTCGTGACACCGCCGGACACGGTAAAGGCCGTCGAAAGGGCCGCCATGGCGTTCGAGACCAGCGCCAGGAATATGCTCGCGGCGAGGCCAAGAAGCCTAGTCGATGTCATTAGATGCCTTCCCCCTTCGGATAAGGGTGATATCTGCATGAATACAACGTCATGCTCAAGCATGAACGTCGGCTGGGAGAGCCAATATTGTCATCCCAAGATAGGCTTGCGGGCCAGGATATGCGCGTGGGCGAGATAAGGACCGAGCTTCCCGCCACGCGGAACGCCGGCCTCATCTTCATCGGCCGCATCCGCACGCCCTGGCAGGACCGCAAAGCCTGCCCCCGCCAGGGACGGCTGGACGGTCCCCTTTGCCGCATCGAGCTGGCGGATCCCTGGGGAAGGGCCCTGGACGGCATCGAGGTCTATGATCGGCTCGAGGTGCTCTACTGGCTGGATCGCTCGCGTCGCGATCTCCTGCGCCAGAGCCCGCGCGACGACGGCAGGACGCAAGGCACCTTCGCGCTGCGCTCGCCCGTGCGGCCAAATCCGATCGGCACCTCGATCGTCCGCCTCGTCGCCCGCGAGGGTGCAACGCTCCTCGTCCAGGGTCTGGACTGCCTGGATGGCACGCCACTTTTGGACCTGAAGCCGGATCGCAGCGTCTTTGGCCCCCTGGCCCAGGCCGGAGTCAGGGCCGGGAGCCGATAGGAAGCCGGGCCCGTTGTGTCGAGCGACGAATGGCGAGATAAAGAAGAGAGGGCAGCAGATGCTGCCACCCGCGACGAAAGGTTAGGACATGGGCCACGAAAAAGAATTCTATATCGATGGCAGTTGGGTCGATCCGATCGTTCCTAAACTACTCGATGTGATCGATCCCTCCAACGAGGAGCCGGTGGCGCAGATCTCGGTGGGCGGCAAGGCCGACGTCGATCGCGCGGTCGCCGCCGCCAAGGCCGCCTTTCCTTCCTTCTCGCAGGTCAGCCGCGAGGACCGTCTGGCCCTCCTGCGTCGTATCCTCGAGGTCTATGACCGCCGTGCCGAGGACCTGGCACAGGCCGTCAGCCGCGAAATGGGGGCTCCCCTCAAGTTCGCCCGCGAGGCGCAGGTCGCGATCGGTCGCGGGCATCTGGCCCAGATCATCAAGACGCTCGAGAGCTTCGCCTTCACCGAAGCGCGCGGCTCGACCCTGGTCGTCAAGGAGCCCATCGGCGTCGTCGGCATGATCACGCCATGGAACTGGCCCTTGAACCAGATCACCTGCAAGGTCGGCCCGGCCCTGGCCGCCGGCTGCACCATGGTCCTGAAGCCAAGCGAGATCGCACCTCTCGATGCGATCATCTTCGCCGAGATCCTGGATGAGGCCGGCGTGCCCAAGGGTGTATTCAACCTCGTCAACGGCGATGGCCCGACCGTGGGCGAAGCCCTCTCGCATCACCCCGACATCGACATGATGTCCTTCACGGGCTCGACCCGGGCTGGCATCCTGGTCGCCAAGGGCGCGGCCGAGACCGTCAAGCGCGTCAGCCAGGAATTGGGTGGCAAATCCGCCAACATCCTCCTGCCGGACGTTGATCTCGAGACAGCCGTCACCAAGGGCGTGGCCGGGTGCTTCGGCAATAGCGGCCAGTCCTGCAACGCGCCAACCCGCATGTTCGTGCCCGCCGATCTCATGGACAAGGCAGCCCTCATCGCCAAGCAGGCGGCCGAGACCTTCAAGGTCGGGCATCCCAATGCGGGCGACACCGTCCTGGGTCCGGTCGTCAGTGCCGTCCAGTTCGACAAGATCCAGGGCCTGATCCAGTCCGGCATCGAGGAAGGCGCCGAGCTTGTCGCCGGCGGCCTCGGCCGTCCCGAGGGGCTCAATCGCGGCTACTACGTGCGGCCGACCGTCTTTGCCCATGTCCGCCCCGAGATGCGCATCTCGCGAGAGGAGATCTTCGGCCCGGTCCTCTCGATCCTCGGCTACGAGAACGAGGAGCAGGCCATCGACCTCGCCAACGACACGCCCTATGGCCTGGCCGCCTACGTTCAGTCCAAGGACCTGGATCGGGCGCGCAGGGTCGCGTCCCGCATGCGCGCCGGCAACGTCTTCATCAACTATCCGGCCTGGGACTCAGCAGCGCCCTTTGGCGGCTACAAGCAGTCCGGCAACGGGCGCGAATATGCCGATTTCGGCCTGAACGAATTCCTCGAGATCAAGGGCGTGGTGGGCTACGAGGCCGCCTGAGGCGCCCTTCCACCGGCCAGCCGGCGGGTCTTCAAGCCCGCCGGCCATCGAAAAAGCCCGCCTCCGACAGGCGGGCTTTTTTCTTGCGGCCGGGCGGGGGCGCTGCCTAGGCCAGGTCGACCCAGACAGACTTGGTCTGGGTATAGTGGGTGAGGGCTTCGAGGCATTTATCGCGGCCATTGCCCGACTGCTTGAAGCCACCCCATGGCTGGGTCATGTCGCCATGGTCGAAGCAGTTGACCCAGACGACGCCGGCCTCGACGTCACGGGCGAAAGTAAGCGCCTTCTTGACGTCACTCGTCCAGATCGAAGCGGCCAGGCCAAAGCTCGTATCGTTCGCGATGGTGAGCGCCTCGGCCAGTCCATCGACCGGCAGGATCGAGGCCACCGGCCCGAAGATCTCCTCCTTGGCTATGGTCATCTGGTTGGTCACGTCGGCAAAGACCGTGGGGGAGACGAAGGCGCCCTTCTCCAGGCCCGCCGGCACGCCGCCACCCAACTTCAAGCTGGCCCCCTCGGCCTTGCCCTTCTCGATGAAGCCAAGCACACGCTTTTGCTGCTCGCTGGTGACGAGCGGGCCCATCGTCGTCTCCGGGGAGAGCGGGTCGCCCGGCTGGTAGCTCTCGGCCGCCACCGTCAGGAAGCGATCGAGGAAGCGATCGTGAACGCTGCGATCGACCAGAAGCCTGGAGCCCGCATTGCAGACCTCGCCCTGGTTGGCGAAGATGCCGTTCACCGCATAGGTGACCGCGCGATCGAGGTCGGCGACGTCGGGCAGGATGATTTGCGGCGTCTTGCCGCCGCATTCGGTCGTCACCCGCTTCATGTTCGACTGACCGGCATAGATCATCATCTTTTTGCCGATCTCGACGGAACCCGTGAAGCCGATCTTGTCGACATCCATGTGCAGTGCCAGCGCCGCACCTGCCTCGTGGCCCAGGCCCTGAACGACGTTGAACACACCCTCCGGTCCGCCCGCTTCGATGAAGAGATCGGCCAAAAGGACAGCACTGGAGGGCGATTGCTCTGCCGGCTTCAGGACGACCGAGTTGCCGCAGGCCAGGGCCGGCGCCAGCTTCCAGACGGCCATCATCAAGGGATAGTTCCAAGGCACGATCAGGCCGACCACGCCCAGAGGCTGGCGCAGGATATAATGGAAGGCGTCGAAGGCGGTGCTCGTCACGGCGCCCTCGATCTTGTCGATCGTCTCGGCGAAGAAGCGCATGCAGGTGGCCGAGCCCGGAACGTCGACATTGACCATGTCCATGACGGGCTTGCCCATGTCGAGCGTATCGAGCAAGGCAAAGCGCTCGGTATTGGCAGCGATGAGATCGGCGAATGTCGAGAGCACCGCCATCCGCTCGCGGGGGGCCAGCCTCGACCAGGCGCCGCCGCGAAACGCCTTACGGGCCGACTTGACAGCGACGTCGACGTCCTCGGCCGTGCTCCTTGGCGCCTTTGCCCGTACGGCACCGCTCACCGGGCTCACCACATCGAAGGTTTGCCCACTAAGCGCGCCCCCATGCCTGCCATCGATGACGTTGACGATCTCGACGGCCAGACCATCGGCCGCACTGTGCCATGCGGCGGTCGAGCGAGTGGCCAGGGCTTCTGACATGATGGCAATCCTCAATCGTGCGTGGGCGCGTCTGCCATCGCTATAGCGATATGCGTGCCACGTCCTCAAGCTACGATAGCTTGCCGTTATATTCACATGAATATACCGTCGGCCTCCGCGAAATCAGAGTCGCGAGCTTGCAAGGGAGCATGGATGAGCAGGATGCAGGCAGGCCTCCTCGGCCGGACGATCGGCGGGCCCGCCACGCTCGACCGAGCGGCAGCGATCGCCGCCATGCCGGCCACGCTCCGCCGTGAGCTCGGCCTGGAGACGGTGGCAGCCCAGCCGGCTTTATCGCGCCGCCGCTCGCTCTGGGAGTTGGACAGCGTCCTGCACTGCTCGATCATCGGCACCTGCCTGACGACCGGCGAGTTGCGCGCGATCATGGGGCGGGTCGATCCGGCCTTGAAGGACCGCCAGGCGCACGACGATCACGACGTGCATCATGCAGCCGTCCTGGCGGCCGGCCGGCCCGAGAAGGGTGGCAAGCTGCTGCACAAGGCGCTGGACCTCCGCTTTGCCGGCAAGATCCGCCAGTTCGCCCAGGCGGAGGACGAGGCTGCCCTGGTCCGGCTCTGGAAGCGGCATCTGGATGAAGGCGACGTTCCCGGCGCCTATTGGGCCGCACTCAGCCATCCAGCCCTCCGCCAGGACAGCCGGGCCCGGATCTTCGGCGACGTCCACATGCTCTCCCATCTGGTCGGCGCCTCGAATCGGGCCGCACTCAAGCAGCTCCAGGCGCTGGAGGCCGCCAATGCCACCCTCGCGGAGGAGCGGCAAAGGCTGCGCGCCGACCTGCAGGCCATGACCGCGCAACGGGACCGCCTCGAACGGGAACTGCATCGCGAGCGGGCAGCCGGCCTTGCGCATGAGCAGCTTACCGCCCGTCTGACCGGCCAGCTCCAGGACCGCGCGAGCATGGAAGCGCCGCGCGAGTTGCAGGCGGCCCGCGCCGCCGAGGCCACGGCACGCGGCCAGGCCATCGACCTTGCGAGCGAACTTTCGGCCGAGCGCCAGCGGCGGAGCGAGCTGGAGGCGGCGCTGGCCGACGCTCAGGCCGAGATCGACGTCTTGACCCGACTGCCGCAGGACGAGGCCGAAGCCCCGCTCGATCTGGCTGGCGGCCGGGTGCTCCTCGTGGGAGGCCGGACGGGTCAGGCAGCCCATGCGCGCGCCTTCGTTGAACGTCGCGGCGGCCGCTTTGCCCACCATGATGGCGGCCTCGAGCGCTCCTGCGCGCAGCTGCCCGCGCTGGCGAGCCAGGCCGACATCGTGCTGGTGCCGGTCGACTGCGTCAGCCACGAGGCGGCCCAACTGGCCAAGAAGGCGGCCCAGCACGCCGGTGCCGCCTTCATGCCCCTGCCCCGGAGTGGACTAGGCACCCTGGCACGGGCCCTGGCCGGCTGGACCCAGCAGCGGCGGGACGCAGCAATGCCCAGCGAGTCCGCCTGACGCACCGATCGCGGCCGTGGTAAACCTCCCGGGGTCGACAACCTGAGGGGAATGCATCAGGTGCAGATAGCGCTCGTCACCGGCACCAGCGGCATCGGCCGCGCGATCGCCCTGCGCCTGGCTGCCGACGGCATGACCGTCTGGGCACTGGGCATCGACCCCATAATCAACGCGGAGCTCGCCGAGATAGCCAAGGCGCGCGGCCTGGCTTTGTCCGTGCACGCTGCCGATATCGCCGCACCCGACCAGGTGCAGGCCGTCTTCAACGCGCTGGAGGCCACGCATGGCGGGCTGGACGTCATCGTCAACGCCGCGGCCATCCACCCCTATGGCGATGCCGTGGAAACCAGCCCGGCCACCTTCATGCGTTGCCTTGAGGTCAATGTGGGCGGGATCCATCTCACCGCCCATTTCGGAATTCCGCTGATACGCAAACGGGGCAAGGGAGTCATCGTCAACCTCGCCAGCGTCCAGGGCCATGCCTGCCAGGGGGGCGTTACCGCCTATGTCGCATCCAAGGGTGCGATCCATGCCATGACCCGAGCCATGGCGATCGACCATGCCAAGGAGGGCATCCGCGTCGTGTCGATCAGCCCGGGTTCGGTCCGAACCCCCATTCTCGAACTGGCTGCTCGCACCTTCGATGGGGCGGACGCCGATGTCGGGGCGGCCTTCGCCCGCTTCGGCGCCGCCCACCCGCTCGGCCGCATCGGCGAGCCCGAGGAGGTGGCGGCCCTGGCCGCCTTCCTCGTCTCCGACCAGGCGGCCTTTATCACCGGCGCCGACCATCGCATCGATGGCGGCCTGTTGGCGGGCCTGGGCGTGCGCTGAGCGCACCGCCACGTCGAGCGGGCAGATCCTCCCGTCGTGATCACAGAGGCCGCCCGACTCCCGCCCGGCGCGCCCGGACCGGCCCTCGCGCTCCTGTAGGGCCACGCAGGTGCAGCAGGCTGCGCATGTTGTGATCACAAATCTGCCCACGTGCTGGGCTGATATTCGCTGCCTGTCGCGACAAAGGGCGGCGAGGCAGCGATGGAACGAAAGTTGCGACAAGGGCGGCAGGAGCGTTTCGACGGCCGGTCCGGCAGCCGCTACGGCTGCGAAGCAAACGCGCATCTTCGCCGGGGAGCGGCATGAGCTTTAACGTCTGCATCGATATTGGTGGTACCTTCACCGATTGCCTTGTCGCCGACGAGGCTGGTGCCGTCTCGATCTTCAAGGCACCGACCACGCCCGGCGCCTTCCACAAAGGCTTCATCAACGTCCTGCACGTGGCCGCGAAGGGCTATGGCCTGGACGCCGCGGCGTTCATGGCGGCGATCGACGTGATCGTGCACGGCTCGACGGTCTCGACCAACGCCTTGGTCGAGCGCAAGGTCGCCAAGGCCGGCGTCATCGTCAATGCCGGGCATCGCGACGTGCTGGTGCTGCGTGAAGGGCCGCGCAAGGGCGCCTTCCAGTGGCGTCTCGACTATCCCGAACCTTATATCCCGCGCAGCCGCACCTGTACGGTCAAGGGTCGGATCGACGCGCGTGGCCACGAACTGGAGCCACTTTGCGAGGCCGACGTGCTGGCGGCCGTCCAGCACTTCAAGAATGAGGGTGTCGAGGCCATCGCCGTGGGCCTCCTCTGGTCGATCGTCAACCCGGCGCACGAGATCCGCACGCGCGAGCTCATCCAGGCGGTTTGGCCAGATATCCCCGTGACGCTGAGCTCGGAGATCAATCCGACGCCGCGCGAATATCGCCGCATCATCGCGGCCGCCATCGACGCCTCGATCAGCCCGATCATCAAGACCTATGTGCGCGCGCTGGAAACGGCCCTGGCCGAGGAGGGATTCAAGGGCGAACTGCTGCTGGCCAACTGCGTGGGCGGCATGATGCCGCCCAAGGAGATGATCGCCAAGCCGATCTACAGCGTCATGTCCGGCCCGACCCTGGCGCCCATCGCCGCCCTGGCCCTCTCGCCCGAGCCCGACATCATCGTCGGCGACATGGGCGGCACGACCTTCGACGTCTCGGCCCTGCGGGACCATCAGCTCATCGTCACCGCCGAATCGATGATCCACGACGACGCCCTTGGCATTCCCAAGGTCGACGTGCGCTCGGTCGGCGCCGGCGGCGGTTCCATCGCCTGGGTCGACGATGGCGGACTTTTGCATGTGGGCCCGCGCAGTGCCGGGGCCAGGCCAGGACCAGCCTGTTACGGCTTCGGCAACATGGAAGCCACGGTAACCGATGCCAACATCGTCCTTGGGATCATCGATCCAGACTACTTCCTGGGCGGCGCCATCAAGCTCGACCGGGCGCTGGCAGAGCAGGCGGTGGACGCCATCGCCCAACGGCTGAAGATAGGCCGCCTCGAGGCCGCCTATGCCATCCACACGACGAGCAACCACAACATGGTGGCGGCGATCGAGGAGATCACGATCCGCGAGGGGCTGAACCCGCGCGACAGCTATTTCGTCTGCGGCGGCGGTGCCACCGCCTGCCATGTGGCCGAGATGGCCGACATATTGGGCCTGAAGCGCTACATGATCCCGCGTTTCATGGCGGGACTCAGCGCCTTTGGCGGCCTCGTCTCGGCATTGCGCTGGGAGCAGAACGGCGTCCTCTACACGGATGCGAAGCGCTTTGACTTCAAGGGCGTCAATGCCCTCCTGGCCGATCTCAAGGCCACCAGTGCCGCCTTCCTGGCCGATGCGCGTGTGCCGGCCGAGCGGCAAAGCTTCGAGTTCGCCTTCATGGGCCGCTACGAGTACCAATCCTGGGAGATCGAGGTGCCCTTCGAGATGGAGGGCGACGAACTCCATCCGGACGAACTGCCCAAGCTGGTCGAGGCCTTCCATCGCATGCATGAGCGGATCTACTCGATCCGGGCCGAGAGCGATCTCGTCGAGTTCACCACCTGGAAGGTCAAGGCGGCCGGCGGCTATGCGCGCCAGGATCATTGGCGCGACTTCACGCTCGCGCCCCAGTCGGGTCCGGTCGCCGCCAAGGCCAGCCGGCCGCTCTATGCCCTGGAGGCCAAGGCACAGGAGGAGGTGCCTATCTACGATGCGGCCGCCCTGGGGGCCGGCGCCAGGCTTGCCGGCCCCTGCCTCGTCGAGGCGCCGACCTTCACCGCCGTCCTGAAGCGGGGGCACGAGGCTCTCGTCGACGATCACGGCAATTTCCTCGTCACCGTCGTCTGAAGCCGGAGAACAGGCATGAGCGATCAGCCAAACGCCGCGGCCGAGCCGGCCCTCGAATCAGCCAGCGACACGCGCCGCGTCGATCCCTTCTTGATGGCGGTCCTGAAGAGCCGCTTTGAGGCCATCGTCCGCGAGATGTCGCTGGTGGTCCTGAAAGCCAGCCGCTCGGCCGTGATCAAGAACGGCCGCGACTTCTCCTGCGCCATCCTCACCTATGACTGCCGCCTCGTCTCGACCGAGGATGCCCTGCCCATCCACGTGACCTCGATGGACCTGGCGATCCGCCCCATCCTGGAATTCTTCGACGACATCGCGCCCGGCGACATCTATCTCAATAACTGCCCCTATACCGGCGGCACGCATCACGCCGACATGATCATGGCGATGCCGGTCTTCGTGGACGGCAAGCCGCTCTTTTGGGCCGTGGCCCTCTCGCACCATGCCGACATGGGCGCACCCATCCCGACCACCTATCTGCCCTTTGCCAAGAACATCTACGAGGAGGGGCTGCATTTCCCTTGCGTGCGGGTCGTCGAGCGCGGCAAGGAACGCTCGGACGTCATCCGCATCGCCCTGATGAAAATCCGCGCCTCCAAGGTCTGGCATGGCGACTTCCAGGCCCAGATCGGCGCCTGCCGGACGGCGACGCAGCGGCTGGTCGAGCTCATCGGCCGCTATGGCGTGCCGACGGTCGAGGATTTCGTCGAGGACTGGTTCGACTATGGCGAGCGGCGGGCGATCGCCGAGATCAGGAAGCTGCCCGCCGGCACCTACCGTTACGAGACGCGCCACGACCCGGTGCCGGGCGTGGCCGATGCCGGCATTCCCGTCCGGATCGCGGTGACGGTCGACCCCGAGGCCGGCCGGATCACCGTCGACATCACCGACAATGTCGACAACGTGCCAGGCGGCCTCAACACGTCCGAGAACACCGCCTCGGGCTCGTGCCGCATGGGCGTCTTGAACAATCTCGATTCGTCCATTCCCCATAATCACGGCAGCATGAGCCGCATCGACGTGGTGATGGGAGAGGGCAAGGTCGTCGGCAAGCCACGTTATCCAGTCGGTACGTCGGTCGCCACCACCAACGTCAATGACCGACTGATCACCGCTGGCAACTGCGCCTTCACCGCGATGGGCGCGCCGCATGGGCAGGCCGAGGGCGGCGGCCACATGCCGGTTGGCAACGGCGTCATATCCGGCCATGACCCCTTCAAGGAGGGGCAATATTATATCAGCCAGATCTTCATCGGCTATGCCGGCAACGGCGCGCGCCACGGCCATGACGGCTGGCTGACCTTCTGCGGCCCGGCCAATGGCGGCCTGATCTCGCTGGATTCGATCGAGGTCGACGAATCCATGTATCCGATCATCGTCGAATCCCGCGAGATCCAGGCCGACACGCAAGGCTTTGGCACCTATGAGGGCGCGCCGGCCGTGGGCGGTGTCTTCTATCCGATCGATCACGCCATGACCGTCGTCTATGCCTCCGACGGGACGAGCTTCCCACCGGCCGGCGTGCTGGGTGGCACGGCCGCCGCCTCGGCCATCAACCGCAAGCAGAAGAGCTCGGGCGAAATCGTCGAACTACCGGCCTTCAGCGCCGAGGTGGTCGAGGCGGGCGAGAAGCTGGTTTTTCGCGCCTGCGGCGGCGGCGGCTATGGCCCGCCGGCCAAGCGCGACCGGGCGCGGGTGGCGGCAAGCGTCGCCAAAGGCTGGCTCTCTGCCGAAAAGGCCAAGGAAGTCTACGGCTACGAGGCCTGATTTCGTCGCCAGGACCCGTCAAGGTCGCCTTTGCGCTTTCATGGGGCAGGCGCTGCAAACTTCGCATGCCTCAGCGAGGCCGGCGCCGCTGCCATGGCCGGCCACCGCGTGATATTTGCGTGCGTCGGTATCCCTTCGTGGATGCCGGCAGGAGTTGGCAGACCTCGGGAGCCAACCGGGCGTCGATCATCAACGCAAATTTTCGCCGCTCTCCAAAGGGCGGCAACCGTCGTTTGCCGACTCCGCCGTTGCCCTCCAGAGGCATCGGCGAGCGACGCGCCCGAAATCCCGCGCTCGCGATAAGCGGGACCGATTGAAGCGAAAGCTTGGCTAGTCGAGTTCCGCCGCCAGCGAGGTAGCGAGCTTGCAGACCAGCTCCCGCCCGTCGGTGCTCTTGATCTTGCCGAAATCCTCGATCAGCCGTGCGGCCATGAGGCCATTCTGACCGTCCGCGTGGTCCGGCGACAACGGATCCAGCGGCAGCAATAAGAGGTCGGTCAGCTGCACCTGCAGGATCTGGGCGATATGCGCCAACCGGGCAATCGATATCCGATTGGAGCCAACCTCGTATTTGTGCAATTGCTGATAGGAAATGCCCAGGCGCTGCGCCAATTGCGCCAGCCCCATGCCTTTTCTCATGCGCGCCACCCGAATGCGCGGACCTATGGATCGCTCGAAATCGATCCACTCTTGGGGAATGCTGGGCCCTGCCCTTTCGGGAGTCGCCGCCCCGTTCATCGAGAAGCCCGGCCGGCGATCGACGAAGTGCCGCGGGCGATAAGGACCGAGCCCGGCCAGGCGAGGTCGCTAATTCGCGCACCCAAAGCGGCAGAACCGGTGAAGCACTGATCGGCGTTCGAATGTAACACGGGCCATGAACCGCCGATGCGTTCTTTGTGCGACAGCCGGTCTACGCCGATTTTTAGCCTAACATACATTGGGTACTCAGAACATGAATACTTGAGAAGAATAGATCGATTTATGAGCCGTTTCTTACCACAAGGCCTCCAAAAAATACAAGTGCATCAAGTTAATATATCATGGCGATGATTTCAGCATGGCGATACTTAACTCACAGTTAATTATGATGTACGTTGATTAATCAAATGAGTTGCCGCCAACGTTTTGCCCGGTTGCGGCGACTCCGCTCTCGGTCCGTCAGGGCTATCGTTGGCGCTCGCTTCACGACGATGCTGGCGAACCGCATCCGCCGGAACGCTCTGCAGGCGGGCGCGTTCATCATCGACGGGATAACGAGCAAGGAGCGCAATCATGAAACTGCAATGGCGCACGGCCCTTGGCGGCGCGGCCATGTTGACGCTGACCGCCTGTGGCGGCGGCGATGGAAGCGGTAGCAACACCGCCACGGCAACGCCGGATGCGGCAACGCGGATGAGTGCCGGCCTCAGCGACGCCGACAAGAGCTTCATTACCGACACCGCGCACGGCAATTACGGCGAAATCGCCGCCGCGCAGGTGGCGACGCGGAGCAGCAATGCCGCCGTACGCGATTTTGCTGTGAAGATGATCAAAGATCATTCGGCCATGAACAATGAGTTGGCGGTGCTGGCGACCAAGAAGGGGATCGAGCCACCGACCAACTCTGGCGTGACGAACTCGGCCGAGAACGCCTATCTCAAGCTCCTCCCGGGTGCCACATTCGATTCCCAGTATGCCAGCCGCCAGGTAAGCGACCATCAAGCCGTCCTGCAGGCCCTCCAGAATGAAGCCGCCACCACGACGGACTCAGAGCTTCGTGCTTTCGCGAACAAATATATCCCGATCGTGCGGCAACATCTGACGGCCGCCCAAGCGCTCACGCAAAGCGTCGGCAAGGCGTCCTGAGGACGGCGTCGACCGGCTGATTGATAGAATTTATCGATTGCAGCATCGAAAACAGTGATTTGAACTACTCAAGGGAGGACCGCAGATTTGGAATAAGAGCAAAAATGATCAGGTGACGTTCACGTGCCAGCCAACCGCACCTTCGACGAGGCGGCAATCAAGGCCATCATCGCGGACATGAGGTCGCTCGACGGGCCCTTGATGCCCATCCTTCATGCGATCAACGACCGGCTGGGCTATGTCGATCAGCGCGCTTTGCCGCTTATCGCCCAGGAACTCAATCTCAGCCGGGCGGAGGTGCACGGCGTCTTCACCTTCTATCACGACTTCAGGAAGGCGCCGGCTGGCCGCCACGTCATCAAGGTGTGCGTGGCCGAGGCCTGCCAGTCGATGGGTAGTGACCGGCTGGTCGATCACCTCAGGGCGGCGTTCGGCATCGGCCTTGGCGAGACCACGCCCGATGGCCGAATCACCGTCGAGCCCATCTATTGCCTGGGCAATTGCGCGCTCTCGCCCTCAGCCATGATGGACGGCAAACTCTATGGCCGGGTCGAGGGCACGCGCGCCGATCGCCTGGTCCGCAGCGCTAACCTTGCCGCGGCCGGAGATGGCCGATGAGTCTTCGTCTCTATGTACCGGGCGACGCCTCGGCCCTGGCCATGGGTGCCAGCGATGTCGTCCTGGCCATCAAGGCCGAACTCGCCCGGCGCGGGATCGAGGCCACAATCATTAGGAACGGCAGCCGGGGTCTCTTTTGGCTGGAACCTTTGGTCGAGGTCGAGACGCCCGAGGGCCGGGTGGGCTACGGCCCGGTCGAGCCCGAGGATGTTCCCGGCCTGTTCGAGGCCGGTTTCCTCCATGGTGGCGCGCACGCACATCGTGTCGGCCTGGTCGAGGAAATCCCCTATCTTAAGAAGCAGCAGCGTCTGACCTTTGCCCGCTGCGGCATCATCGATCCCCTCTCCCTTGCCGACTACGAGGCGCATGGCGGCCTCGCCGGCCTGCGTCGCGCCCTCACACTGAGCGGCGAGGCCATCGTTAAGGAAGTCACCGATTCCGGCCTGCGTGGCCGTGGCGGCGCCGCCTTTCCCACCGGCATCAAGTGGGAGACAGTCCGCAAGGCGGAGGCGGCGCAAAAATACATTGTCTGCAACGCCGACGAGGGCGATAGCGGGACCTTCGCCGACCGCATGCTCATGGAAGGCGACCCCTTCGTCCTGATCGAAGGCATGGCGATCGCCGGACTGGCGGTCGGTGCCACCAAGGGCTTTGTCTACATCCGCTCGGAATATCCGCACGCCTTTCGCCAGATGAACCGAGCCATCGACGAGGCGCGGGCGGCGGGCCTGCTCGGCGCCGACATCCTGGGCTCCGGCCGCACCTTCGACATGGAGACGCGACTAGGCGCCGGCGCCTATATCTGCGGCGAGGAGACCTCGCTGCTCGAGAGCCTCGAGGGCAGGCGCGGCACGATCCGCTTCAAACCGCCTTTGCCGGCGCTGAAGGGCCTCTTCGGCCAGCCCACCGTCATCAACAACCTGATCT
This sequence comes from Arboricoccus pini, assembly GCF_900187945.1. GTDB lineage: Bacteria > Pseudomonadota > Alphaproteobacteria > Geminicoccales > Geminicoccaceae > Arboricoccus > Arboricoccus pini. Next base: position 15,935 of record NZ_FYEH01000011.1, read on the forward strand.
CGCTGGCCAGCGTGCCCATCATCCTGGACAAGGGAAGCGCCTTTTACCGCGACTACGGCATGGGCCGCTCACGAGGTACCCTGCCCTTCCAGTTGGGCGGCAATATCAAGCATGGCGGCCTCATCGAGCTCGCTTTCGGCCCGACACTGCGCGAGGTGATCGAAGAGTATGGCGGCGGCACCCATAGCGGTCGGCCGGTGCGCGCCATCCAGGTAGGCGGCCCACTTGGCGCCTATTGGCCGGCCTCGCTCATGGATGTGGCGCTCGACTATGAGGAATTCATCAAGCACGACGGCATGATCGGCCATGGCGGCATCGTCGTCTTCGACGACACGGTGGACATGGCCAAGCAAGCGCAGTTCGCCTTCGAGTTCTGCGCGCATGAGAGCTGCGGCAAGTGCACGCCCTGCCGTATCGGCTCGACCAGGGGTGCTGAGACCGTAGCAAAGGTCCGCCGGGGCCAGGATGTCGAGGCCAATCTCGTGCTGTTGCGCGATCTGGCGCTGACCATGCGCGACGGCTCGCTTTGCGCCCTGGGCGGTCTGACACCAATGCCGGTCGTCTCGGCGATCGACCATTTCCCCGAGGACTTTGACGGCGGCGGCCCGATCAATGACAGGCCGCCCAACATACCAGAACCGCATCGCTTGCCGGGTTCGCCCGGGCTTGCAGCAGAATAAGGGAGAGAGAGCCATGGCTATGCTCAAGGAGCAGGATCACGGCACCCCTAGTCGTGTCAGCGAGGAGACGGTGTCGCTCACGATCGACGGCCAGCCGGTCAGCGTGCCGAAGGGCTCGTCGGTCATGCATGCCGCCAGCCTCATGGGCACGGCGATTCCCAAGCTTTGCGCCACCGACAGCCTCGAGCCCTTCGGTTCCTGCCGCCTTTGCCTGGTCGAGATCGAGGGGCGGCGCGGCACGCCCGCTTCGTGCACGACGCTGGTCGAGCCGGGCATGAAGGTGACGACCCAGAATGACCGGCTGGCCAAGCTCCGCAAGGGTGTCATGGAGCTCTATATCTCCGACCATCCGCTGGATTGCTTGACCTGTAGCGCCAACGGCGATTGCGAATTGCAGGACATGGCGGGTGCCGTCGGCCTGCGCGAGGTACGCTATGGCTATGACGGCCAGAACCATCTGGGCCAGGCCAAGGACCTCTCGAACCCATATTTCCAGTTCGACCCCTCCAAATGCATCGTCTGCTCGCGCTGCGTGCGCGCCTGCGAAGAGGTTCAGGGCACCTTCGCGCTCACGATCGGCGAGCGAGGCTTCGGCAGCCACGTCTCCCCCGGCATGGACGAGTCGTTCCTTTCCTCCGAATGCGTTTCCTGCGGCGCCTGCGTCCAGGCCTGCCCGACGGCGACGCTGATCGACAAGAGCGTCGTGGAGCACGGCCAGCCCGACCGCTCGGTGGTCACGACCTGCGCCTATTGCGGCGTCGGCTGTGCCTTCAAGGCGGAGCTCAAGGGCAATGAGATCGTCCGAATGATGCCCTACAAGGACGGCAAGGCCAATCACGGCCATAGCTGCGTCAAGGGCCGTTTCGCCTGGGGCTATGCGACCCACAAGGATCGCATGCTGAAGCCCATGATCAGGAAATCGATCCGCGAGCCCTGGAAGGAGGTCTCCTGGGAGGAGGCCATCGGTTATGCCGCCGCCGAGTTCAAACGCATCCAGGCCGATCACGGCCGAGGAGCTGTCGGCGGCCTGACCTCCTCGCGCTGTACCAACGAGGAAGCCTATCTGGTCCAAAAGCTGGTCCGTGCTGCCTTCGGCAATAATAATGTCGATACCTGTGCCCGCGTCTGCCATTCGCCCACCGGCTATGGCCTGAAGACGGCCTTCGGCACGAGCGCCGGGACGCAGGATTTCGACAGCGTCATGGATAGCGACGTGATCTTCGTGATCGGCGCCAATCCAACCGACGGCCACCCGGTCTTTGGCAGCCGCATGAAGCGCCGCCTGCGCGAGGGGGCAAGGCTCATCGTCGCCGACCCGAGGCGGATCGACCTTGTGAAATCGCCGCACATCAAGGCCGATTATCACCTCCAGCTGCGACCCGGCACCAACGTCGCCCTGGTCAACGCCCTGGCCTACACGGTGATCGAGGAGGGACTGGCCAACATGCGCTTCATCGAGGAGCGCTGCGACCCGGTCGATTTCGCCGTCTGGCTCGAATTCATCCAAAGGGACGAGAACCGGCCGGAGGCGGTAGCCGAGCGCATCGGCGTCAAGGCAGACGATATCCGTGCCGCTGCCCGCCTCTATGCCACCGGCGGCCGGGCCGCCATCTATTATGGACTGGGTGTGACCGAGCACAGCCAGGGCTCGACCATGGTGATGGGCATGGCCAACCTTGCCATGTTGACGGGCAATATCGGCCGCCGCGGCGTGGGCATTAACCCTCTGCGCGGTCAAAATAATGTCCAGGGCTCCTGCGACATGGGCTCATTCCCCCACGAATTGCCAGGCTATCGCCACATCTCGGACGAGGTGACCCGCAGGCTCTTCGAGGCGGCTTGGCAGGTCGAGCTCGATGGCGAGCCCGGCTTTCGCATTCCCAACATGCTGGATGCCGCGGTCGAGGGCGGCTTCAAGGGCCTCTATGTGCAGGGCGAGGACATCGCCCAGAGCGATCCCAACACGCAGCACGTCACCGCAGCGCTCGAGAACATGGAATGCGTCGTCGTCCAGGATCTGTTCTTGAACGAGACGGCGAACTACGCCCATGTCTTCCTGCCGGGCTCATCCTTCCTCGAGAAGGACGGCACCTTCACGAATGCGGAGCGTCGCATCAGCCGCGTTCGCCAGGCGATCCCGCCCATGGCCGGCTATGCGGACTGGGAAGTGACGATGATGCTCAGCAATGCGCTGGGCTACCCCATGCATTACGACCATCCGAGCCAGATCATGGCGGAGATCGCCGCCCTTACCCCGACCTTCAAGGGCGTTTCTTTCGAGCGCTTGGAGGAGCTGGGCTCGATCCAGTGGCCCTGCAACGACGAGCACCCCACCGGCACGCCCATCATGCACGAGTCGATGTTCGTGCGCGGCAAAGGCAGCTTCGTCGTCACCGAGTACATCCCGACGGACGAGAAGGTCGGGCCGCGCTTTCCGCTCCTGCTCACCACCGGGCGCATCCTCAGCCATTATAATGTGGGTGCCCAGACGCGGCGCACCGCGAACACGGCCTGGCATCCGGAGGATCTGCTAGAGATCCACGCCCATGACGCCGAGGAGCGAGGCATTCGCGAGGGCGATTGGGTGGCGATCCAGTCGCGGGCCGGCGAGACCAGTCTGCGCGCCAAAATCTCCGATCGCGTGCAGCCCGGCGTGGTCTATACGACCTTCCATCATCCGCTGACCGGCGCCAACGTCATCACCACGGAAAATTCCGACTGGGCTACCAATTGTCCGGAATACAAGGTCACGGCAGTGCAGGTCAGGCTGACCAATACCGTCTCCCACTGGCAGGAAGATTATCAGGCTTTCCGCGAGGTGGCGCGACAGGTCGGCCCCGAGGAGATTGCCGCGGAGTGAGCTTGTCCGTGCGGCGGCCGGCCCGGTAACGGACGGCTGACTTCTCAAGCCTTAAAGGAGATCGTCAATTTCCAGCGCATCGTCCATCGATCGCCTGGTGGTGATGGCCAACCAGATCGCGACATTCTTCGCCTCCAAGCCTTTCGCTGAAGGAGTGAGCCAAACCGCCGATCACATTCGTCAGTTTTGGGACCCACGCATGCGAGCCAGCCTTTGCGCTCACCTAGAAGCTGGCGGTGTCGGCCTGTCGCCGCTGGCGCTTGCCGCCGCCCGGGAACTTGCATGCCAGCCGGCGCCGCCGCATGATCCTGTGACCTGGACGAGCCGTGATAGCACCGAGGCGGATGCTGGATATCCTTAAGGCTGAATTACCGATCTTGTACTAGCCGAGTGGTTGGCTTACCTGCGTGCGGACGGGATGTTTCCTCGTCACAGTGCTCAACGCGACCGTGTCGCACGGTCGGAGCCCATATGGCGAGATATAGGCATGATCCGCATTGGCTATGGTAAGCACGGGCAGGTACAGACCGCCGTCGAACAATGCAGGAAGGCGCTTGGTCCAGGCGCGCCGCATTTGCTGTTGGCATTTTGCGGCGGCAAGCATGCGCCGGCCGAAGCCATGGCGGCCATCCGCGAGAATTTCGGCGCGGACGTACCGGTCGTCGGCGGGTCGGCTGCCGGCGCCATCGCCAGGACCGGTCTTGGATATACCGGCCTTGAGATCGCCATAGCCGCCTTCGACGACGTCGAGACCCTCCCCTCCCTGCACGTCGCCCACGGCATGGACAGTGGCGAGTTCGAGGCCGGCGAGCGGCTCGGACAATCGATAGGGACGGCCGCCAGCGACGGCGCCGTTGTCCTCCTCTTCTATGACAGTGTTGCCGCGCACGAGCCGCTGAGACTGCATAATGCCAGCACATTGCTGCGCGGCATCAACGCCGGGCTCGCCGGCAAAAGCGTGCGTCTCATCGGCGGCGGCACGCTTACCAACCTTAACCTCTCCGATGGCTGGGTGTTCGACGGTACGCAAGCCTGCAAACATGCGGCCGTTGCCCTCGTCTTTCCGCCCTCGGTCGTCGAGGAGACGCGTATCCTCCATGGCTGCCGGCCGGTCAGCACCTTCATGAAGATCACCAGCATCGACGAGGCAGAGGTCTTCGAACTCGACGGCGAGCCAGCGCTCCAGGTAATCGAAAGCAAGCTTGGCATCTCGGTCGGCGATGGCGCTGGCGAGGCGCTTTCCTTGATCGCCACCTTGGGTGAGAAGCATGGCGACCTTTATGCGCCCTATGACGAGAACAGCTATGTCAACCGGCTGATCCTCCGCGCCGATCCGAACAAGGGCTCGATCACGCTGTTCGAAGAGGATTTCAAGCTTGGCTCGACGGTGCAGATCATGGGACGCGACAATGCCTTAATGCTGGACAGCGTGCGCGACGGCGTCGCAGCGCTCAATGAACGCCTGCCCCATCTCGATCCCTTTCTCGTGCTCTACATCGACTGCGCCGGGCGCGGCAGCGTGCGCAGCGGTGCGCCCGTCGAGGAGGCCCAGCTCGTGGTCGATGGCCTGGGCGGACAGACGCCGATGCTCGGTTTCTACTCGGGCGTCGAGGTAGCCCCGGTAGCTGGCCAGAGCCGGCCGCTCGACTGGACGGGGGTTCTAACTGTACTCGCGATACGATGACCACCGAGGGGGATCCGGCCTCTGAACTGGCTCGGGCCCTAGCCTACTACAAGCAGGAATGCGATGCCCTGGGCGCGCGTCTCCTGCGCATGCAGGAGGAGCAGAGCCAGTATTACCGCGAGGCGCGCCGCAGTCAGGTGGTCGCCAAGCTGGTCCGCGAAGCCAACCAAATCGCCGACAGGACGCCGGAGGCAGAGCAGATCGGTTATCAGGTCCTCGAGATCGTCGTCGAGAATACGAGCTGCGACGGGGCGGCGATCCTCGTGGAGGATCCGATCGACAGCCGTGGCTTCAAGATCTGCGACATGCTGGGCATGAATCACCATGCCGACACCTCATTGAGCCTGTCGACCGTACCCGCCTTCTGCTTCACGAGTTCGCGCGAGCCCCCCAACAGCGCGGCCCAGGAACTGATGCGGTTCTTGGAGTTCCCATTTCTCCTTTGGGCCTATGACCGCACTACCGGCTACGCCATGGTCATCACCAACCACTCGGAGGCCAACGTGAATCGCGCCTTCGAGGCGCGCGACCGGATGCTGATCGAGGGCGCGCTTTCGATCTATCTCGACGTGGTGGCACGCAAGCAAGCGCACAGCAAAGTGCGCGAGGCGATGCGCCTGGCGGAGCAGGCCAATCTCACCAAGGAGGCCTTCCTCGCCACGCTCAGCCATGAATTACGCACACCCTTGAACGCCATCCTGGGCTTGGCAGATATCATGAGCGGCAAGACCCAGCGCGGTCTGTCCCTGGAGGACTGCCAAAGCTATGCGGCCGAGATCGGCCAGTCAGGTCGGCATCTCCTGCGCCTCATCAACGACATTCTCGATTATTCGAGCATCGGCCAGGGCAAGCTGACCCTGCAACCGGAATGGATGCGTCTGTCGCAAGGTGTGGGCGCCGCCGTCCGGGCAGCACAGGGTGTAGCCTCTCAGCGTGACGTGGCGCTTGCCGCTGGTCACATCGATCCGGGGATCGGCGTCTTCGTCGACACGGTACGGTTTCGGCAGATCATGGATAATCTGATCGGCAATGCCATCAAGTTCACGCCCTCGGGCGGCAGCGTTCGCGTTGAACTGCGCCAGCCGGCGGAAGGAGGTCTGCATATCGAGGTGATCGATACCGGGATCGGAATGTCGCCCGACGATATCGAGATTGCCCTGGCGGCTTTCGGCCAGGTCGACAGCGCCTTGAGCCGGCGATCGTCCGGCACGGGCCTGGGCCTGCCCATCACGGTCGGCCTCATAGAAGCGCATGGCGGCCATCTGGTCGTCCAAAGCGAGTCCGGCCAGGGCAGCACCTTGCGTGTCGTCCTGCCCGCCAACCGCGTTCGCCTGCCCGAGGCAACACTCGACCCCGCTGACTGACCCCGTTCAACGCCGTCGCCCCGCAACGGCGACGTTGAATGATGTCAGGCACGCGATCCGGTCTCAATGCTGCCAATCCGGCAGGGCATCGCGAGGAGTCGCGGCCAGGGTGCCGAGATTTTCGTCGATGGCGCTAAAGAGGCCCCAGTTCTCGCCATAATTAATGGGAAAGCCCGGGCAGCCGGCGTCGACGTCGTTCTGGCGACTATGGATATAGCTGGTCCACTCGCCAGCCGGGCGGCGATGGTGAAAGTCGTGACAAGGGGCATCACCCACCAGCACGGTCAGGCGCACGAACAGCTGGACCGTCAGCATGTTAGCCCACCAGCCGCTCCAGGCGAGAAGGCCCGCGGCCGTGGTCGCCGCCATCTCGGGTGGCTGCGCGCCGGGAAAGACGCCAGCTGTGGCAAGGCAAATGAACTCACGGCCACGAGCCGCGATCAAGGCCGGCTCGGGAAAGCGATGCTCACAGAGGATCCGGCCGATCGTCGCCAACTGCAAAAGCAGGGTTACGGGCAGAACCCAGACCAGCAGGAAGGGCAAAAGCAGTCCGCTTGCCGCGGCAAGGGCGAAGGAGCCGGCCCAAAAGCCGATCGAGACCAGATTATGGGTCCGGTCGGGCGACGTCGTCGCGGCCTTGAGCCGGCGGTACAGAAAGCGCACGTGGAAGCTGGGTGAAAAGACCACATTCAAGAGAACCCGGCGCCAGAGTTCGCCTTTGCTCAAGGATGGTTCGAGCCGGCACATGCCGAGCACGAAATCGGCGAACTCATCGTCCTCCGTCAACAATTTGCGGGCATTATGGTGCATCATGTGCTCTTGACGGTAAGCATCGAAATGTTTGAAAAGAAATAAGGCGGAAATAAGACGACCGACATCGCGGTTGTGTTTCTTTTCCTTGAAAACGGCTCCGTGACCGCAATGATGAAAAATAACGACCTGGAAAAGACCCAGGCCGGAAGTCGTCAATGTCAGAGAGATGAATAGCATCAGGCTAAAGATCAGCGTGTCGTCGGCTATGAAAGCTGCGGCCCCCAAGCCGATGCCCGCCACCATGAGACCGATTGCTTCATGCACGTAATGCGTGGCGGGAAGAGCAGGCGCTGCTTCTCCCGGCGCGGGTCGCGCGGTCAGCCAAGTCAGGAACGGCTGGATCGTGCCCGGAAGCCGATTGGCCATGGCCGTTCGGGGATCGAGCTGATAGCCAGCCTGGCTTTTCTGCTCGGTGATTGTATGAACATCGGCGAGGATCGATGACACTTTGGCCCTCCTTTAGGGTCTCAACTAGCTCGTATGCGGTAACCTCGGCAGGCTAGAATTCCTGTTAAGCCCGAGCTGTACCGCGCATGACACGACAGACAGAAAGTCAACACCATAGGTTTACAAACCCAGGGTGTCACAACGCTAAAAAGCTAGCGTGCAGGAATTCATACGAGCAAGATTAATCGCTGCGAACGCAGACTTAGAGTTGCATTCAACTTAGCAAACGAATCTAAATCAGAGTTTATCTAAAGTTCAACCCTGGATTGATATACCGCCAGTCAAGGCGCCATTGAGATGCAATTGCGCCCAGCCGACTTGGCGGCATAGAGAGCACGATCCGCGCGCCTGATCAGCGCATCGCCATCTGTGTTGGCTACAGTGGCGATGGCCACGCCGACGCTTACGGTGACATGCAGGCCGCGCGCCGCTTCGACGTCAAATCGGCTCTCGTCGATCCGCCTGCGCAGGCGTGCTGCCACACTCGCTATCTCTTCATCCGACATGCCGACGATGACGATGATGAACTCCTCGCCGCCCAGCCGTGCCGCGAGGTCGACGATGCGCGTCTCCTCGCTCATCATTCGCGCCACCTGCAAGAGCACGCCATCGCCGACGGCATGACCAAACCGGTCATTGAATTCTTTGAATCGATCGATATCGATGAGCAGGACGGCCACGCGCGCGAAGGGCTCGGCGGCAAGCTGACTATCGAGATGTCGGCGGAAATAGCGCCGATTATAGAGTCCTGTCAGTGGATCGACGAGTGCCAGACGCATGGCGTCGTCGAGGTCCTGCCGTAGACGATCTTGGTAGAGCTTGCGACGAATGAGATTGCGCGCCCGGACGCGCAATTCGTTAATGTCCAGCGGCCGCACGATCCAGTCATTGGCGCCGAGATCGATGCCGCGCAAAATAACGTCGCGCTGATCCGCCTCGGCCACCAGTAGAAGGGGCACATCCCGTCCGAGGGGCGCGGCGCGCAGCCGCGAGGCCAGTCGAAGTGGATCGCCCGTGCCCAGTGATAGATTGATGACCACAAGATCGAGCGCGACGTTCCGCAGACAGTGCAGCGTCTCGTGTTCATCGCCCGCCCGCATGCAGCTGATACCTTCGTCGGCCAAAGCCTGGGTGATGCGCTCCGCACCCAGGTCCCAGTCATCGACCAGCAATGCACGTGTCGCCTCGACGCTCACCGCGCCCGGTCCATCGCCCTCGATCAGGCCCAGCGAATGCGATGTCTCCCAACGAGCCTGCCACTCGTCGGAGAGCCTCTTTAGACGCACCAGGCTGCGCACCCTTGCCATGGTCGTGGCGGCCTCGATCGGTCGGGTCAGGAAGTCGTCGGCGCCACATTCGAGACCGCGCAGCTTGGCGGCAGACCCGTCCAGCGCCGTGACCATGATGACCGGGATTTGTGCCGTTCCTACATTGCGCTTGAGTTGGCGGCAGACCTCATAGCCATCCATGCCTGGCATCATGACATCGAGGATGATGACATCTGGATGCCAGACGGCCGCCTTTTCCAGCGCCTCGGGGCCGTTGATGGCAGTAGCCACCTCGTAATAATCCTGGGAGGCCATCACGCTGAGGAGGCGGACATTCGCCTCCGTATCGTCGACGACCAGAATGCGCGCCGTCATGAAAGCCCCTTTAGTTCCGTCTCGCGGTGAGAGCTCTCATCGATTTGGAAGCTTCGTCAGGAAGCGTGGTCCGATAAACCAGTTAAGAATCAATCCTACAGTAGGCATGACGCATGTTTCAGGCTGCTTCGATATCCCAATAGCTTTTTTGCGGCGTTGACGTACTGCCTTTGGGACGGAAATTCACCAGTACGCCTTGCAGACCCCGCGTCGGCGCAGCGGGGGCAAGGCCTTCCTCGCGCATTGCGCGCATGGTGGGCGACGCCGGATGGCGCACGATCGCCAAGCTGTATTCGGGAAGTGAATCGGTCTCCTCGACCTTGCGCAACGTGCTGGCGAACTTGGCCAGCGTATCCTCGCAGCCGACACGACGGCGTAATTTGTCGAGACCGATGACAAAGGAGGCCTGGTTGCCACAATGACTGCGCGCCACTTCATAGAGTCGGCGCTCGATGGGGCCAAGCGTGAAATAGCGGTGGTCATAGGTGAGAATACGGAGATCTTTGAGGATCGCCCGATAGAGCCAGTCGCAAAGCCGGACTTTGATGGCCTTCAGCCGCCGCTCGCCGGTTCGTGCTTTTGAGTATTGGACCCTCGCCTCAGACACCCAGGAAAAGAAGCCGTCCTCGCCCTCGCCGCCTGCCTCGATGTTCGTCTTGATCTGCGTGCCTTGCAGGCGCTCCAGCGCCTTGGTCAGTCGTTCATAGGACCTGGCCGACCGATTAGCCCCCACCACACGCAGGAAATCATGGCCCGTAAACACGAAGTCCTGCTCAGGTCGTTCGCCACGGTTCATCTTCTCGACCATCAGCGAGGCGATGTAGAGAAGAATTTCCTTATCATAGATCGTCGCGACGCCGATCGAACTCGGCCGCACCTCGATCGTCACCCGGCTGTCTGTGAAGACCAGAGGCTGCATGCGCCGCCCCTTGGAGAGATGAAAGAACGGGAATTCCATAATCGACCGCTCGCCTTTGACCTTGCCGGTCAAAGGACTGTCGTAGAGGGCTAATTCCGTCTGGATGAGCGTCATCGGCGTTCTTTATCGATTCGTTTCGGGCAAGTTCGTCGATCGATCGAGAATGATAGACATCGCCGTCTTGGTCGATGTCCATACCGTCGATTCGTGCTTTCGCACCAGAATCCGCGTTAGCACGAATCTTAGTCACGAACGAGAGGCAGGCTCGAGTGACGGTTTCGCCCGCGACTTGGTGGGCATCGTTCGTTTCGTGCTTTCGAGGATTGTTTGGTTAGAAGGTTATGAGAGTCTTAGAGATAGGATGTTAACGCTCTGGTATCGTCATGAAAAATATGGATAAAAGACTTCTTTGACGACTCGAAGGCACGAATCTCATGGGGCAAAACCACGAATCAGCCTGACGGTCAAAGCACGAACGGGCCTTCCTGATCGCACGAAGAGGAAGCTCAGGAACCCTGCGCTGCTGGGCCAGGGTTACGGGGTGTGAAAGCACGAAAAGTCTGCCATCTCCCGACCCTTCGTGCTTTCGCACCGATATGTGGGCTTACCAATCCGTAAAGACGGAACGAGGCGGCGGTAAGCCCTGTCCTGTTATCGAAGTCCGTTCTTTGCCCTGCGGGCTCGAAGGAGAAGCAAGACGATGCTTAGACGAATGGTCGACATGGTTGCCACCCGGCGCCGGCCATCCCGACCCAGCGGGTCGAACCGGACCTATTACAATGCCCCGCATCTGGGCCTCGATGGCCATATGGATTATCGAAGCCGGATTGTTGGCTTCGAGGCCCTCTATCCTTATCTGGCCGGCCAGAGCGTCCTGGATCTTGGTTGCGCCGAAGGCCTTATCCTCGACCATCTCCTGCCGGCGGGCCCCGCGTCGATCCATGGCGTGGACAACAGCCAGCACCGTATCGAGGCGGCGCGTCGGCTTTTCACCGACCCTCGCCTGCGCTTCGACGTGGCCGACCTCAACGATCCCACTTGCTTTCAGTCGTCGAGCTTCGCGGCCCGCTATGACGTTGTGATGATCCTTGGGGTTTATCAGCATTTGCTGGCCGAGCGCCGTGCCCAGATGCTGGCCGAGGCCCTGGCGCGCTGTGGCTCCACCTTTATCCTCCGGCTGCCGCGCATACACGCTGACCTCGATGCTGGCGCCGTCGCGCAACATGCGGGCTTCGCGCCAAAGGCCCGCTTCGAGCGTCCAGGTGGCGACCTACAGGTCTTCGCGCGCGCCCCAGGCTGAACCGGCCCCTCATTCGTAAAATTGGTGTTTCAAGCTATTCTCGGGCACACCGGCATTGAGCGAACTCAAGCGGAGGCTCCTTGCGCATTCTTCTGATCGAGGACGACACCAAGACCGCTGATTTCGTCCGCGCTGGGCTCGAAGAGGCTGGCCATACCATCGAGTGGGCGCAAACCGGTAATGACGGCCTGTTCCTAGCGACGACCGAGGCCTTCGATGTGCTGATCGTTGATCGCCTGCTGCCGGCCCTGGACGGACTGACGATCGTCAAGATGCTGCGCGCCGGTGAAGTCCGGACGCCCGTCTTATTCCTCAGCACGCTGGCCGGCATCGACGATCGCGTCAGCGGGCTGGAGGCCGGCGGCGATGATTATCTGGTCAAGCCGTTCGCCTTTTCCGAGTTGCAGGCGCGGGTGAACGCGCTGAGCAGGCGTCCCTCGCTGGTCGACGTGCCTAGTCTTTTGCGGGCCGGGCATATCGAGATGGATCTGGCCAGGCGGCAAGTGCGCTATCGCGGCCGGCGGATCGACCTGCAGCCGCGCGAGTTCCGGCTGCTCGAATATCTCCTGCGCAACGCCGATCGCGTGGTCACGCGCACGATGCTGTTGGAGCATGTCTGGGATTTCAGTTTCGATCCCAAGACCAGCCTGGTCGAGACCCATATCAGCCGTTTGCGTGGCAAGATCGACAAGGATCACGGGCACGAACTGATCGAGACGGTCAGGGGTGCCGGTTACTGCCTACGTGCCGCCCTTTAGCTTCATCCGCTCGGCCACTTTCCGCATCGTTCTGATCGGCGTCGCCCTCTTCCTTTGCGCCCTCACCCTCGTCTTCAGCGCCACTTATATCTTCACCGCCCGCGAGCTTTTGCGCATGCTGGACGACGACATCATCTCCGAGATGTCGGAACTGGACACGCAGGCGGCGGCCTCGGGCCTGCCGGCGATCCGTGCCGCCGTCGAGCTGCGCATGAATGATCCCGCCGGCTCGACTGGCTACTACACACTGATCGATGCCAGCGATCATCTCCTTCTCTCGAACCTGCCGTTGGCCCAGCCGCGAGACGGCTGGTTCGACCTCCTCCTACCCCATGAACGAGGCGCGCCCGAAACCATCCGGGTCGAAGGCAAGCGGCTGGCCGGCAATTTGTTTCTGGCGATTGGCCGCTCGCGCGCCGACATCGACACGATTCGCGCTATCTTCGTGCGTAACTTCCTGATCTGCGTGGCAGCAACCATCCTCTTGACCCTGGCCGCAAGTTCGCTCTTCGTCAGCCGCATCCTCAGGCGGGTTGAGGGCATCAACCACGCGGTTGACGAGATCATGGGCGGGGATCTCAGCCGCCGCGTGCCGACAGGGCGGCGCACCGACGAGTTCGACGAACTGGCGCTCCGGCTGAACGCCATGCTCGACCGCATCACGGCCTTGATGAGCCAGGTAAGGCAGGTGTCGGACGATATCGCTCATGATCTGCGCACGCCGCTGGCACGCCTGCGTCAGGAACTCTATCTTGTGCGCCGCAGGGCAGGCACGATGGCCGATTATGAGGGCGCCGTCGATGCGGCGATCGAGGAGGCTGATGCGATCATCGCCACCTTCGCCTCCCTTCTGCGCATCGCCCAGGTGGAGGCGGGTGCCAGGCGGGCGGGTTTTCGCCGTGTCGATCTCTCGGAACTGGCCGAGGCCATGGTCGAGAGCTATACGCCCGTGGCCGAGGACCGCCAGCAGATCCTGGAAGCGGAGGTACGGCCGGGCCTCGAGGTGGTGGGCGATCGCGAGCTGCTGGGGCAGATGCTGGCTAATCTCATCGAGAACGCGCTCAACCACGGTCCCAAGGGCGCGCGGCTGGACCTGCGGTTGCGCCAGATCAACGGGACGCCCGAGTTGTGCATGATCGATGACGGGCCCGGCATCCCGACCGAGATGCGCGGCGAGGTATTCAAGCGATTCGTCAGGCTCGACAAGAGCCGCGGCAAGGGTGGCACCGGGCTGGGCCTCAGCCTCGTTCGTGCTATCGCCGATCTCCATGGGCTCGAGGTGAGGCTCGAGGACGCCTGGCCTGGCCGGCTTCCGCCCGGGCTCTGCGTTCGCGTCCGCTTCGGCGAGGCCCGCCCGCCGTCGCCCGGCGCCGACGACCCCCGCCAATCGCCTGTGCCCGGCAAATCCTCTATGGTCAGGGGCCTGACCCCAAACGGCAGCCAGAGGATAATATCATGACATCGAACAGCGGCGACGGGCGCTTTCGCTTCCTCCACACGATGGTTCGCGTGCAGGACCTGGAGAAGTCCTTGGACTTCTATACGCGACTCCTCGGCATGAAGCTCCTGCGGCGCAAGGACTATCCCGAGGGCCGCTTCACCCTGGCCTTTGTCGGCTACGGCCCCGAGGATTCGCATGCGGTCATCGAATTGACCCATAATTGGGATCAGGACCGGCCCTATGATCTGGGTACCGGCTATGGCCACGTGGCGCTGGGCGTGCGGGACATCTACGCCATCTGCGCGGAACTCGAGAAGGCGGGTGCCAATATTCCGAGGAAACCCGGGCCGATGAAGCACGGCACCACCCATATTGCCTTCGTCGAGGATCCCGACGGCTACAAGATTGAACTCATCGACCTTAGCACCAGGGACTGAGACCCGGCCTCTTTCTTGCGTGCGTGACCGGGTCAAGGCTGGCGACGCGCCAGCCTATCTTTATCGATAGCGGGGCGTCTTGGATGTTGCGATTGGGGTTCGTCGGTACAGGTGCGCTCAGCGAGGCGGTGGTGAAGGGCCTGCAATCTTTGCCCGGACAGCGCCAACCCATACTTCTCTCGCCGCGCTCGGCCGCGATCTCGACGGCGCTGGCTGCGGCCTACCCGCTGGTGACGCGGGCCGAGAGCAACCAGGAGGTCGTGGACGGCAGCGACATCGTCTTCCTGGCCGTGCTGCCGCGCCAGCTCAGGGAGGTGGCGACCAGCCTGCGCTTTCGGCCTGAGCAGACGGTGATCAGCCTTGTGGCCGGCGTGATGCTGGCTGAACTCGCCGATTATGTGGCGCCGGCGCGAACGATCTGCCGGGCCATCCCCCTTCCCCCCATCCGCTTCAAGCGCGGTCCCATCCTGCTCTATCCGCAGATCGAGCCGGCCCTCTCGGTGATGGCCCCTCTGGGCGACGTCGTGCCGCTCGATTCCGAGGCGGCGATGGTCAAGCTCACCAGCGCCACCGCGCTGATGTCCAGCTTCTTCGAGGCGCAGAACACGGTTGTCCACTGGCTGCGGACGCAGGGCTTGGAGGAAGGCACGACCACGTCCTTCGTCCGCTCGCTCTTCGACGGGCTCTCGACCCTGGCGCAGCACGAGGAACAGGCCGGTCATCCCCTGATCCCAGCCGAGCACGAGACCAAGGGCGGCCTGAACGAGAGCGTGCGGCGCTATCTCCTGGACAAAGGCTGGTTTGCCGAGTTGCAGGCGGCTCTCGACCATGTGGCACGCCATCGCCTCACCTGAAGGCTTGGCGGGATCTGCATCTGGCCCTGCTGTGCCTTCAATGGGTCAAGGCAGGACCTGTCAGGGCACGCCGATGGCGCGGCCCATGCTGCCGCGCGAATCGTGCGCGCCGAAAAGTGTGGCGCCGGCGGCCGGCGCCTGTCCGAGCGGCAGCGAGTTCGCCGCGTTGCCGGGGCTCGCTTTCGTCAGCGTGGGGGCCCCCGTGACGATCGCCTCGGCCATGCCCCAAGGCGCGCTGTCGGTGAAATGATGGCCGCGCTGCTCGAGGATCGCTCGCGTGTCGGGTGAGAGAGCGAAGGGTTCGAGATAGACAGTGTCGGGCAGCCATTGCTCATGCAGCCGGGGAGCGTCGATGGCCTCCTGCACGCTCATGCCGTGATCGACCATGTTCAAGATGGCAAGGAGCGTGATCGTGATGATGCGGGCACCGCCCGGGCTGCCCAGGACGAGCTTGAGGGTACCGTCCTTGGTGACGATGGTGGGCGACATCGAGCTCAGGGGTGTCTTGCCTGGGGCGATGGCGTTGGCCTCGCCCTGGACCAGGCCATAGGCATTGGGGGTCCCGGGCTTGGTCGTGAAATCGTCCATCTCGTTGTTCATGAAGATGCCGGTCGAGCCGGCGATCTTGGCGATGCCGAACCAGGAATTGAGCGTGTAGGTCACGGCCACGGCCATGCCGTCCTTGTCGACGATCGAATAATGCGTCGTGTTGGACCCCTCATGCTGCGGTGTGGCCGGGCCCAGATCCCGGGATGGCGTGGCGCGCAAGGGGTCGATGGTAGCGCGCAACTTGGCAGCATAGAGCGGGTCCAGCAGCAAGGATGTCGGATTGTCGACGAAGTCGGGATCGCCCAGCTGTGTGTTGCGGTCGACATAGGCGCGCCGCATGGCCTCGATCAGGAAATGCACCTCGGGTGCCGAGCGATAGCCCAGTGCCGCCAGGTCGTAGCCGCCAAGGATGTTCAAGGTCTCGCAGATCGCGACACCACCCGAGCTGGGTGGCGGCGGCGCAATGACATGATAACCGCGATAGTCGCAGGTGATGGGCTCGAACTCGCGAACTTTGTAGGTGGCGAAATCGGCCTCGCTCAAGATCCCGCCGCCGGCTCGCGCGGCGGCCACGATCGCCTTGCCGATCGGCCCCTCGTACATGGCGGCCTCGGGTCCGTTCAGGGCGATCGCCTCGAGCGAGGCCGCCAGAGCGGGCTGGACCAACCTCTCGCCCGGCTGACGCGGGCGGCCTGCCTGGTCGAGCAGCAGGCTGGAGGCCGACGGATCGCGCGCCAGGCGGCTGGCGGCGGTGCTGGTGATGGCGACATCGCCGGGTGCGAGCTCGAACCCGTCACGTGCTAGCGCGATGGCTGGCGCCATCAAGGTCGCGCGCGGCAAGCTGCCGAAATGGCTGCTGGCATACTCGAGACCGGCCGGCGTTCCAGGGACGCCCACGGCCAGCCAGGAATTCTCCGAGGCGCCGGGAACGAGATTGCCCGCGCGGTCAAGAAACATGCCGCTGGTGGCCGCAAGCGGCGCCTTCTCGCGGAAATCGATGAAATGCGCCTGGCCGTCCGGGAGGCGCAGGGTCATGAAGCCGCCGCCGCCCAGATTGCCGGCGGCCGGCATGACGACGGCCAGCGCATAGCCGACGGCCACGGCCGCATCGACGGCGTTGCCGCCCTGCCGCAGGATGTCGGCACCCACCTGCGAGGCCAGATGCTGGGCGGTGACCACCATGCCCTCGCGCCCGGCGATCGGAGCGGGTGACGCCGCCACGGCCGGCAGTGCGAGGACGAGGCAGGCTGTGAAGGCCGCGAGCGGCGCCAGGCAACGTCGCTGCATGCGAATCTCCAGGTCAGGAACCTTCTCGGACCGACGTTTTGCCCGGCAGGAGCCGCAGGCAACTGACACCGGCGGCGCCGGCGGCGACGATGGCGGCGACGACCAGGGTCAGGACAAAGCCGCCCTCGCCGCCATGCGCGAGGATAAGGGCCGTACAGGCGGCACCCGTCGTCTGGCCCAGCATGCGCGCCGTGCCCAGCATGCCGCTGGCGGCCCCGCTGCGCTCGATCGGTGCGGCTGCGATCATCGCCCGGTTGTTGGGGGATTGGAAAAGGCCGAACCCTGCCCCGCATAACCCCATCCGCCAGACGATGTCGAACGGGGCGGCATGGGGTGGCAGGACCGCCAGGAGGCCAAGGCCGATCGCCAGCATGACCAGCCCGCAGCCGCCAAGGAGCCCGGCCGGGTAGCGATCCGCAAGGCGTCCAGCCAGGATCGCCGCAAGGCCGGTCATCGTCGGCCAGGGTGTCATGAGCAATCCCGTCATCACCTCGCTCTGCCCGAGCGGGCCCTGGATGAAGAAGGGCAGCGCCACGAAGGCCATCGTCAGGGCGCCGAAGGAGCAGATCGAGGTCAGGACGGACATCCGGAAGACTGGAATCTTGAAGAGGTCGATCGGGACCAGAGGGGGTTCGAGCTGGCGCTGGCGGCGGAAGAGGAGGAATCCCGCCACGAGGAGGAGCAGGACGACAAGGGTGGTCAGGCCGAAGCCCTGACTATGGGCAATCGCGTCGATCGAGCCGATGAAGAGGCTGAGAGTCAGGACATAGAGTCCAGCACTGAGCGGATCGAGGCGTCGATCCTTATGGCGGGGCGTGATCGGCAAGGTGCGTGACGCCAGAAGGGAGAACAGGCCCAAGGGCACGTTGACCAGGAACAACCAGGGCCATGGTCCGATCGCCAGCAGCGAGGAGGCGAGTGTCGGGCCGATGGCGCTCGAGGTGGCCACGACCAGGGCGATCATGCCGATGCCGCGCCCTAGAAGTGCGCGCGGATAGACGAAACGGGTTAGGGCGACGTTGACGCTGAGGATACCAGCAGCACCCACGGCCTGGACGCCGCGCGCCAGCGTCAGCGTCTCGACCGAGCGGGTCAGCGCGCAGGCGAGCGAGGCCGCGGTGAAGATGACGACGCCTGTGCGCGAGATGAGGCGGTAGCCGACGATCTCGCCCAGCGTCGCCAGCGGCAGGAGCAGCACCATGACGACGAGGAGATAGATCTTGACGATCCAGACCGAGGTTGCCGGGTCCGCGCCCAGGTCATGGCCGATCGACGGCAGGGCGACATTGACGATCGAGCTGTCGAGAACGGAGAGCATCAAGGGCAAAGCGATGGCGAGGATGCCCCAGTAACGCTGCGGCAAAGGCAGGCCATCTTCCGTAGCCATATCGAGCGTCGCCTCCTTTGCCGATCACTTGGCCTTCACTGCCTGCCAGGCTGCCGTGTCGTCAAGGCACGCCAAGCTGGCATGAATTTCGCTTCTGGCTCGCTGACGTATCAGACAGCGAGGCGGTGCAGCATGATCGTGAGAGCGCGCCACATTGCGCAGAAAGCCGTGCGCCAGTGCCACCGGGTCGCCGCCGTGGTCCATGACTGGATCATGGAGCTGGAGGTGGAAGACCGGGGGCATGGCCGGCATTAATCAGGTCTGCCGGGGTACCGGCGGCTTGGACGGGGTCGCGCGGGATACGGAGCGCAGCGTCTACTTCCCTTTTAGCTGACAAAGGCGGCGATCGTCGGCAGGTCATCCCCATCGCTCGCGCTCGGAGTGAATGAATCTGGCGGCCGACGGCGACGTCGTCGATCCGGCTTCTTTCGCGGATACATGCTGCCAATTCTGACGGCCATCAGCTTGAGCTACGGAAGGTCGCGATCGGGACCGTCGACTTCACCTTCCTGTTCGGCTTGAAGCGTTCGGCCATGGCGGCGTGGCGGCCATCAGATGCTGGCGCCTCGCCCTCTCGCCGGCGCCTGCCATGTGCATATGAATGCAAAAAGTGCAGCCCTTGATCAATGAGGTGCCGATCTCCGCGCACCTTGATGAGGCTACTTATCAGCCTCGCGGCGCTGTCGTCGCGACTGGGCTCCACTGACGGCGTCCTGATCGGGGCGCTTTCGCCAGATATCCTAATCTGTCGTAGGGGCCGGTTCAGCTTTTTGGGCGCTGAACGCAGGCAGAGCTGCCCAATCTTTCCGATGTGACTCCCACCTACCATCTTTCAACAATTACGAAATTCGGGCCAGAACGATCACAAAAGATCATATTTCTGATTGACCGTGATCGTTTGTTCGCGCATCAACCGCGCCAGCGAGCGGGGACGTCAATGAAGCTCAACAGGCAGGCGGCATTGCGTCGCCATCTTTATCTGGATGAAGCGGTAAGTGTCGCCGACCTGGCGCAGCGCATCGGTGCGTCCTTGGCAACGGTGCGGCGCGACCTGCAGGAACTGGAAGCGCAGGGCGTGGTGGCGCGTTCGCATGGCGGTGCTAGGCTGCTTCAGGGAGCTGCCACCGAGCTTGCCTTCAGGCTGCGTGAGCAGCAGCGGCTCGACGCCAAGAAGGCAATCGCCCTTGCCGCCTACGCCCTGATCCGCCCGCAATCGACCATTTTTCTTGATGCCGGCACGACCGTGCTCCAGCTGGCCCGGCAAATTCGCCTGGATCCGATCCCGCTTACGATCGTCACCAACGGCTTGCCCGTGGCGCAGGAACTGGTCGAAGTCGAAGGGATCAAGGTCATCATGCTGGCGGGCCAGATCCGCGATGAGAATCTGTCGCTGATCGGCCCGTTGGCCGAGGCTACCCTGGAACGGCTGCATGTCGATCAACTCTTTTTGGGTGCTTCGGCCATCGCCGACGACCTCAATATCTACGGCCGCGACATGACCGAGGCGCGCCTGAACGAGCGCATGCTGGCCCATGCGAGTGATCGCCTGCTCCTGGCGGACGCCGCTAAATTCGGCTGCCACGACAGCTATCTCGTGGCCCCGCTCTCGAGCGTCGGTCAGATCGTTGTGGACGCGGCCCTGTCGACTGTATGGCGATCGCGGATCGCGGAGGCTGGCATCGGTCTCGTCGAGGCGAGTGGAGCAGCCGAGGCATGAGCGAGATCCCGTTGGTCCTGGGTCTCGACAGCGGCGGCAGCAAGACGCTCGCGGCCGTGGCCGACCCGGCCGGCGGGATCGTCATGTTGGCGATGGCGGGTGGGACAGGCGCCCTCGATCGGCCGGATTGGGACGACGTGCTGGCCGGCCTCTTGCGGCGCTGCCTGCGGCCGGGACTGGTGGCAGCCGCGCTCGGGCTTTCCTCCTTCGGCGAGGTTGAGGCCTCGACGGCGCGTCAGACGGCCCTGGTCCAGGACCTACTGCCCTGCCCCGCTTTGCTGCGTCATCCAGCTCTCCTGCGCAACGATGTCGAGATCGCCTTCCATGGCGCCTTCGCCGGCGGTCCCGGCATTCTCCTCCTGGCCGGCACGGGCTCGATGGTGTGGGCGGGTGCGGCCGACGGCACCCGGATTCGTGTCGGTGGCTGGGGCGACCTCTTCGGCGACGAGGGAAGTGCCTATTGGATCGGCCGCGAGGCGCTCGCCCGGGCCGCCATGGCGCTGGATGGCCGACAGGACGGCAGGGCCTTCGCCAGCGCCGTTCTCGCGGCGATCGGTGCCGAGGCCGTCGACGCCAGAGAAGGCGGCGCGCTGCTGGATTGGGCCTATGGCCTGGATCATCGCCGCCCGGCCATCGCCGCCCTCGCCCGCACGGTGGATGCAGAGGCCGTCAAAGGCGATTTGCTCGCCCGCGATCTCCTGGCGGCGGCGGCCGATCATCTAGCCATGCATGTGGCGGCGGCCCGGCGCCGACTACCTGGCGGGGCAACGCTTCCCTGGAGCCTCGCCGGCGGTCTTTTCGACAGCAAGACGTTGACCGACCTCGTGGTCCAGCGGATCGGCAGGGATCCGCTCCCCGCTCGTCTGCCGCCTCTGGGTGGCGCTCTGCTAGCGGCCGCTCGCGCCGCCGGCTGGCCGATCGACGACGGCTGGATCGAGCGCGTGCGGGCATCCCTTCTCCAAGCCCGTCCAACCTGAACTTCAAGCTGCGGAAACGAACCATGCGTCGCTCCAAACTGCTTCGCGCCATGCCAATGGCGGCCATGCTGCTTCTCACCGCGGCTGGCGGTGTCCTGCCGGCCGCGGCCATCGCCGCCGACGCTCAACCTTATGCGGGCCAGACGATCACGGTGATCCTGCCGCCCTGGGGCACGCTGCCCAAGGCGCTGCTGGACGACTTCACCGCCAAGACGGGCGTCAATGTCGACCTTCAGACCCTGGGCTGGGACGATATCCGCACCAAGATCGTGACATCCATGGTGGCGGGCACGGCACCGGCCGACGTCACCGACGTCGACTGGTCCTGGGTCGGCCAGTTTGCCGCCGCCAACTGGTACCTGCCGCTCAACGACGTCGTCGCGAAAGACGTGCTGAGCGACCTGCCGGCCGCCCCCAATTTCACCGTCGACGGGAAGCTGGTGGCGGTTCCCTACAACAATGATTTCCGGATTTTGATCGTCAATGGCGCGCATCTGAAGGCGGCCGGCATCACCAGCCTGCCCAAGACGCCGGACGAGCTCCTGACGGCGGCGCGCGCCATCAAGGCCAAGGGCATCGCGACCTATCCGCTGGCCCTGCCGCTCTCCGCCAGCGAGGGCACATCGACCGCCTGGTATCTGCTCACCAAGGCCTTTGGCGGCGATCTCTTCAACAAGGACATGCAGCCCGCCTTCACCGATCCACAATCGGGCGGCTACAAGGCCCTGGCCTTCGAGCTGCAGGCCTTGAAGGAGGGCCTGATCGATCCCGCCATGACCGGCATGACGGATGTGCAGCTCCAGCAGCTTTTCGCCGACGGCAAGGTAAGCATCGATCTCGCGGGCTGGGCCGGCAACCCTTCGGTCTATGCCGACAAGAGCAAGTCCAAGGTGGCCGACGCGGTGGCAACCGGGCTCGTGCCGAACGTCAGCGGCAAGAGCCGCAGCTACGCCTTGCCCGAGGGTCTGGGCATTCCGATTTCCGCCCCGCATAAGGAGGCGGCCCGTCTCTTCGTTGCCTGGTGGACGCAGCCCGACACGCAGCAAGCCGTCTATGCCGCTCTCGGCGATCTGCCGACACTGACCTCGGCTCTTCAGGCCTTGAACAAGGAGGGCAAGCTCGTGGGCGGCGATACACTCCTGGCGCAGACACCGTTCCTCGAGCCCTTGTTCCCGGCCGGTGCGCCTGCCTGGTACGCGGAGTTCAGCAGCGCGGTCTCGACGACGATCAACCAGGCGGCCAAGGGTCAGCTGGGTCTGGAAGAAGCGATCGCCGCTATTGCCAAGGGTGCCAGGGAGGCTATGGAGCCCTGATGCCGGCGGCAGCCAGGACGGTCGGCCGGCCAGCGCGAGGTCTTGGCGGCAGCGATGCCAGGCTCGGCTGGCTGCTCGTAGCGCCGCTCGCTATCGTCATGCTGGCCTTGGTCTTCGTGCCGCTCGGTATGACGCTCATCGACAGCCTCTACCGCGTCGATCCGATGCGCGCGGCCCAGCCCTTCATCGGCTTGCGGCACTATGTCGACCTCGCGGCCGACACGAATGTGCGGACGAGCGCGCTCAACACGCTTGCCCTGGTTGCCATCTGCGTCGTGCTGGAGACGGTGGGGGGCATCGCTGCCGCCCTCCTTTTGCAGCGCATCGAGAAAGGCCGCATGTGGCTTCTCGCGGCCTTGATCGTGCCCTGGGCCTTGCCGCCGGTGGTCAATGCCCTGGTCTGGCTCTGGATCTACCATCCAAGCGTGGGCCTTTTGAACAATCTGCTGCTTTCAGCCGGCCTGATCAGCCACAAGGTCGTCTGGTTTAACGACAGGGCCACCGCCCTCTTCCTCGTCGCGGTCGTCCATGTCTGGCGCATGCTGCCCTTGACCGCGATCATCGTCCTGGCTGCCCTCCAGGCTATCCCGACCGATCTTTATGAGGCCGCCAGGCTGGACGGTGCCGGACCGGTGCGCAGCTTCTTGACCATCACGCTGCCCTTGATAGCCGGCGGCCTCGGCATCGCGATGACGCAATCCACGGTCTTTGCCTTCAACCTGTTCGACGAGGCCTGGATCCTGGCCGGTGCCAGCCTGGACACGCGAACGGTCCTGATCCAGGTCTACATGTCGGCCTTCCAGCAGCTCCACTTCTCCTACGGCATGGCGCTCTCGGTCCTGCTCATGCTGGCCTCGCTGGCCGTCTCGATCTTCTACGTCCTTGGCGTCTATCGCGAGACGAGGATCGATTGATGCGCCGCCTTCCCGCCCGCTTGCCGGTCTTCCTGGGCGTTCTGCTCCTCCTTCTCTGGTCGCTCGGGCCGATCTACTGGTCGCTCGTCTCGAGCCTGATGCGGCCAGCCGATCTGGTCGCCGACCCGCCGCATTATCTGCCGCCCGTCTGGACGTTCGAGCATTACGGCAAGCTTTTGGGAGCGACCAGCTCCTATTTCGGCACGGAGATCCAGTCGGTGTGGCCGCAATTCAAGCGGGCCTTGATCAACAGCATCGTTACGTCCGGGGCCGCCACGATCGTGACCGTGCTGCTCGCCGCCCTTGGCGGCTATGCTTTCGCCCGGCTGCGGTTTCCCGGCCGCGACCTCACGTTCGCCCTCATCACGGCAACGCTGGCGATCCCTGCCTATACCGTCATGATCCCCCTCTACCGGATCATGGTGGCGGCCGGTCTCATCGACACCTATCTGGGCGTGACACTGATCTATGCCTCGGCCTTCCTGCCGCTGGCGCTTTGGCTGATGCGCAGCTTCTACGCGGTCCTGCCGGCCTCGCTCGAGGAGGCAGCCGCCCTGGATGGTGCCGGGCGGCTCTACACGCTCTTTCGTATCGTCATGCCGCTGGCGGCCCCGGGACTGATCGCGGCGGCCCTCCTCACGTTTCTCTCCGCCTGGGGGCAGTTCGTCGTCCCCCTCGTTTTCTCGCCGACCTTGGGGACCAAGCCGCTCACCGTGCTGATCCCCGAATTCGTCGGCAAGAACTATGTCGATTACGGGCTCATGAATGCCGCCGGCATGCTCTCGATCATCCCGCCCGTTCTCCTTGTCCTCCTCTTGAACCGCTACCTCATCCGCGGGCTGACCGCGGGTGCCACGAAATGACATCGGAAAAAACCACCATGGCGTTGAATGTCACCGAACGTACGATTTTCGATCAGTTCCCGTTCTGGCGGAATGTGTTGGGCTTCGAGGCGACCCTGACGCCGGGACGAACGCAGATCGTCGTCGGCTGCGGGACGTCCTATCACCTGGCGCAGTCGATTGCCGCCGCCTTGAACGAGAGCGGCACGGGTGCTCTGGCCGTGCCCGGCGGCGAGTGGTCCAGGCGCCATCGGAGCTATTGCCCGGCCAGCGAGGGGCTCGAGGTCATCGCCCTCTCACGCAGCGGCGAATCCACCGAGACGGTTCAGGCAGCGCAGATCAGTCGGCAGGTCGGCGTGCCCGTCACCGCCCTGACCTGTGCCGACGGCAGTCTTTCCAGGAATGCCGACAGCGTGCTCTTCGCGCCTACGCATCCCGAGGAAGGCATCGTCATGACAGCCTCGGCCAGCCTCATGCTGCAGATGGGCCTGATCCAGGCGCGCGTGCCCATGCATGGCGGCACGGTGGAGGCGGCCGAGGAACTCCTGGCCTTGGCCGACAAGCATCTGGCGACGATCATCGAGGGCCGGTCGCATTTCGTCTGCCTCGGCGGTGGCGCGCTCTACGGCGTGGCGCAGGAGGCGACGATCAAGCTGCAGGAGATGAGCCTTTCCTGGACGCAGGCCTATCATCCCATGGAATATCGCCATGGGCCGATTAGCCTGATCGATCAGAGGAGCTTCGTCGCCATGCTCTATCATCCCGACACGGCCGACGAGGAGGCGCGCATCGCCAGCGAACTGCGCGCGAAGGGCGCCTTCGTCCTGGGCCTTGGCGGTCCCGGCGATCTTTCCCTGCCGGTCAGCGTTCCCGCCAGTGTCCGTCCCCTCGTCTATCTGCCGACGCTGCAATTGCTGGGCGAGCGGGTGGCACAGATGAAGGGGCTCGACAGCACGGCGCCTCGTCATCTGCAGAAGGTCGTCGTTCTCTCCTGAGTTGCCTTCGCGGTCGTCCTGCATCGCCGTATGCCCTGTGCCGGCATGCCGGGCCACTGAGCGGTCAGTGTCGGGCGGCGGCAAAGCCCGCGAAGCTGGGCCTCACCGTCTGATAGAGGGCACGAAAGGCGGCCAGGCGCTCGCGATAGGGCTCGACCAGATGGCGCTCTGGCTCGACCAGCCTTTTCAAGCGCGGCTGCCGAAGCGTCGTCTCAGGATCGCCGCCGGCTGCCAGTCTGGCCAGCCGCGCCGCACCGAAGGCGGGCCCGGCCTCGGCCGATTCCAGGAGGCGGATCGGCATATCCAGGACGGCCGCCAGAATGCGCGCCCAGAGAAGACTTCGCGCGCCACCGCCGATGAAGCCCGCCTGCTCGGGCCGGCGTGCCACGCTGCAGACGGCATCCAGGCAGTCCGCGATCGTGAAGGCCACGCCTTCTAGGGCCGCCAGGACGAGCGATGATCGCGGCGTGCCGCCATCCAGGCCGAAGATCACTCCCCTTGCATCGGGATCGTTGTGCGGCGTGCGCTCGCCCGCGAGATAGGGCAGGAAGATGAGGCTGGACGGGCCATTGAACGCGGCCTCGGCCTCGGCCAGGAGGACTCTGACGTCGCGTTCGCCCAAAAGGCCGGCCACGAAGCCCAGGACACTGGCGCCGTTCAGCATCGCCCCCATCTGGTACCAAGTGGCCGGCAAAGCGTGCGCGAAGGCGTGCACATAGGCGCCCGGCGCCGGCCGATGGGCGCTGGCCGCCAGGAAGAATTGGCCCGATGTGCCGAGCGAGACCAAGGCATCGCCGTCACGCACGGCGCCGATGCCGACGCCGCCCACGGCGGTATCGCCGCCCCCTGCGGCGATCACGACGTCATGCTCCATGCCAAAGCGTGCGGCCAGGGCGGGCCGCAGCCTGCCTGCCTTGGCCGATGCCTCCAGGATCGGCGGCAGGATCGCCATGTCGATGCCTGCAGCGGCCGCCGCCTCGGCGCTCCATTGTCGCGTCGACTGGTCCATGAGCCAGGTGCCGGCCGCGTCCGAGGCGTCCGTCGCAAGCTCGCCCGAGAGCTCGAGCCGGATGAAATCCTTGGGCAGGAGGAGATGGCGGGCAGCGTCCATCAGCGACGGCTGATGGCGACGCAGCCACATGAGCTTGGGTGCCGTGAAGCCCGGCATGGCCGGCACGCCAAGGCTGGCTGCCATCGCCCCTCCAAGCGCTTCAAGCTCGGCTGCTTCCTCCCGCGCCCGGCCATCGTTCCAGAGGATGGCCGGCCCCAGCGGTCGGGCGGCCGCGTCAAGGAGAAGGGATGCGTGCATCTGGCCGGAAAGGCCTATGGCGCGAACCTGCCGCATCGATTCGGGATGGGCCGCGCGCAATTCGTCCAGGGCCCGCAGCATGGCGGCATTCCAACTGGCCGGATCCTGCTCCGACCAGCCCGGCCGTGGCCGGCTTGTGTCGAGCGGAACGGTCACCGCTGCGAGCACCGTCTCGTCCGAATCGACGATGACGGCCTTGAGGCCGGATGTTCCGAGATCGAGACCGATGAAATTGGTCATGACGCCGCAGCCTCCCTTGCGCAGATGCGGTGTAGCCGCTGCGGCATCTCCCTCCAAGACAGATGCTGGCGGGTGGCTCGGCCGCCGGTCGGTGATCATTCCGGGCGTTGCTTCAGCGCCGTGAGGTCGGCCATGATCAAGCCGGCATCGCGCTTGAATTCGGCATTGGGCATGGCCGGGCTGGCGAAAGCGGGTGAGGACATCCGTGGCATCGCCTTGGAACATCATACGCAGCCGTGCCTGGATCTCGGGCAGGCCCGGGCGTGCCACCCGATCATTGAGGATATCCCAGCCGTTCGGCGGGCTGAATTCTAGCGTGGTATGGCCAACTGGCGTTTGCGCCACCCACCCCTTCTCTGCCCGGGCAACTGGCCTTGCGCGAGGCCGGCGCCGGACGGTGAAAGTCTGCAATTGCGAGGCAAAGGCATGAGTGCTGGCAAAGGGCGCGCGATCATCATGCTCAGATGACAGACCGATGGAGGCTCATGCCTCCTGGCTCCGGTCGGCGAGCTGGTCGCGGCTGCTCATCGCTCAATGCCGCCTGTTGAGGTCGCGTAAAAGGCTTAGTAGTCGATCCAGTTCGGTCTCGTTATTGTAGTAATGCGGCGAGGCGCGCACGACGGCCGGCAGATGACGGGCTTGCGCGTCCAGAAGCGTGCTATCGGGTCGCGAGACGTTTACGTTGATGCCGGCATTGCCGGCGCTGGCCATGATTTCGTCGGCCGTCCACCCCGCAACGGTGAAGCTGACAATGGCAGAGGGTTTGGGCCCGAGATCATGGAGCGTGATGCCGGGTACGGCGCGCAGCCCGTCGCGCAATCGCCCGGCGAGGTGCTGACAGCGCTCGGCAATGCCTGCCAGCCCAAGGCCCAGCGCATAGTCGATTGCGGCACCGAGGCCTAAAAAAGCGGCCCAGTCCTTCTCCCAGGTCTCGAAGCGCCGGGCGTCGGCTCGAAGCTCGTAGCGGTCCGGGGCCTTCCAGGGGGCGCCGCCATGATCGATCATGGCAGGCTCGAGATCGTGGCAAAAGCCGGCGCGCACATAGAGAAAGCCAGTCCCGCGGGGCCCGCGGAGAAATTTGCGGCCAGTGCCTGTCAGCATGTCGCAGCCAATCACTTCCACATCGACCGGAAACTGCCCTACCGCCTGGCAGGCGTCCAAAAGATAGGGAATGCCGTGCGCGCGAGCGACAGAGCCCACCTCGGCTGCCGGGTTGACCAAGCCGCCATTGGTAGGCGCCCAGGTGATGGCGATGAGTTTCACGCGCTCGTCAAGCATTTCCGCGAGCGCGGCGGGGTCGAGCACGCCGTCCTGGTCGTCGGGGATGACCTCGATACGCGCGCCGGTTCGCCGCGCCACTTGAAGGAATGCCACGTAATTGGCGGCATATTCGGCCCTGGCTGTCAGGATGCGGTCGCCCGGCCCGAAACTGAGCGCGTAGAATGCGGCCTGCCAGGCGGTGGTGGCGCTTGAAAACAGCGCCACCTCGTCGGCCGTCGCGTTAAGGAGACGAGCGAGACTGTCATAGATTGCCTCGAAGCGGGGTGCCGCTTCCGCTGCCGCCTCGTAGCCGCCGATCTCGCTTTCCCGCCGCAGATGGCCGATCACCGTCTCCAGAACCGGACTCGACAGGAGGCTGGCCCCCGCATTGTTCAGGTGGACTCGCCGGCCCACGCCCGGCGTCGCCGCGCGGATGGCTTCTATAGGCAGGTTCATCGACGTGCGTCCTTGTCATCTGGCCATGGTACCTGGTGACAGATCGGGCGGCGCACGCCAAGACCCAGTCGGCATCGATCGAATGACGACAGCCAACTGACAACAGATACTGGAGAACAAATGACTTCAGTCCAGCCCGGGCTGCCGCCGGCAAGAAGGGGGTACTCGACGCGGATCCGGCTCAGTACGATCCATGATCGGGGCTGTCATCCTCGGCCAAGCACCTGCGCGGTGCTCGGCCGAGCCGGCGGAGCCAGCGTCACCGGTCAATATTGGCGGCGGCCGTCCAGCTCGCGATAGGGCGGCACGTCGATGCCGAAGGCGCGCATCATCTCGATGAAGAGTTCCTTCTTGCCCCAGCCACGCCGTGCCGCTTCCTCCTCGAACCGGTTGCGGATGGTGACGGGCATATTGTTGAACGACATCATGACCCGTTCCTCGCGGCGGATGCGTGAGAGCTCGTCGCTGACAAGGCGCGGACTTTGCGTTGCCAGCTCTTCGAGAGCGGTTCCGACCCGGCGTGATGGCCCCTCCCCTGCCCGTCGTCGGCGCGCAGGCGATGGTGCGACTGCTGGCGGCGTCTCATCCTCGGCATCGAAGGCGCCCAGATCAAGCGGCTTTAGTTTTGCCACGACGGCCTCCCAGAAGTTTGTCGGCCCTGAGGGCCTGGATGAACTCGTGCAGATGACGGGCGGCGGCGCCTTCGGGCAGCTGGCCGGTCGTGTGCATTTCCTTAAAGCCCGTCAGGCTTGGAAGCCCCGCTTTGTAGAGTGGCGCCTCCGCCGTGGTATAGGCCTCACTGACATTGGCCGTCACGCGGGCTGCCGGGTTGTGGTTCATCAGCACAATCTGCACCGCCTTCGGCCGGCCGGAGATCGCCTGTACCTGCTTGATTTTCTTCCAGGTGCGGATAGCGCCGGCCGCGTCGGGGCGGCTGGCCCCGCTCGGGATGAGGACGAGGTCGGCGGCCGCCGCCACGTAGACGATCATCTGGCTGTCGATGCCGGCACTGTCGATCAGGATGACGTCATATTTGGGCCTGAGCCGGTCGACCACCTCGGTGACATTGTCCTCGTTCGTCTCGGCATAGACGTCAAAGCCCGGGTCCGCCAGATCGTGAAAGTCCATGCATGTGTGTTGGCGGTCGGTGTCGATGACGAGCACCTTGTCCCCTGCCCGCGCCAGGACAAGAGCCAGGGCGCAGAGCAGCGTGCTCTTCCCGACGCCACCCTTTTGCTGGATTGCCGCAATAACCTGCGCCATCCTTCTCCTCCATTCTTTGCGCGCAGCCTACCTGAATTCGGCATACAGTAAACTGTCATTAGTTATGTGTCGTCAGCCTATGGGTACAACTGGTGATGCTCCTCGTCCCATGCGGTCGATATACAGTCAACCAAGGTCAGACAACTAACTACAGACAACAGACGCATGACCTATAATCCGTTTATGTCCCAGCCTGCCCCGCAGTCAGTGCCTATTGTATTTTGGGCTAGGTCTATCGACAGACGACTGACAACTGCATAGCAGCTCCAGCGAACTAACGCCAGGCGACCAATAACCGGCAACCGACAACAGACACCAGATATAAAAAATGCGAACTCGCGGACGACAGCCTTCATCGAGCGGCCCCGTGCGATGCTTTCTTTCTGCCGCTTTTCGATCATCGCCCAATGGAGGAGCGTCAACAGCCAACTGGCAACAGACAACAGACGACAGACGACAGACGACAGACAGATATGAATCTGCGTAAGTGGTTAGACCAATCGTACATACGGTTTCGGGCGAACGGGGGAAGGGCGGCCAACCCGGCACGGGAGCGGGATCGTCGGGCGTCTTGACAAGGTGGCTCGGCTAACATCGATCGGGCCATGATGAAGGCCGCCGGGGCCGATCGGCAACTTGGGATTGCCAGCGCGATGGCAAGCGTCTCAAGCAAGAAGCTCTAAGAGACAGGCCGCCATGCCCATGCGCCTGTCGCTGATGGGGCGTTCCGACGTAACCCCGAGGAGGGGAGGGGTGCCGCCGGCCACTGCGGGATGCCCCGATGGGTGCGAGCGGCTAGGCGCGGGCAGGGCTCAGGCGCCGATCGCCGACTCTGAGGGCCAAGGCGCCCACGAGCCCGATAGCTGCGAGAATGGCCCATAGTTCCGGCCCGTCTCCCGTCAGCAGGAAGGTCGAACCGAGCAGGCTGCCGATACCGCCGCCCAGCGCGAAGGAGAGCTCGTAGACACCATAATAGCTGCCGCGCTGGCCGCTGCTGTCGGAATAGTCGCCGAGGGCGAGGTCGACGGCGGGCAGGATCATCGTCTCGCCGATAGCGCAGACGACCACGCAGCTGAATGTCCAGAAGAGCCCGGCGGGCAGAAGGGGCATCAGCGCCATGCCGCTGGCCATGACGAGGAGGCCCAGGCGAATGAGCGCGCCGGGGCGCAGGCTCTTAAAGATAGAGCGGAGCGCGAACATGGCGACAAAGCAGCTGCCGCCATTGACCAGCCAGACATAGCCCGCGGCGGCCTGGCCGCCGACGGCGGTGGCGGCCAGGGGAAAGGCGACGCTTAGCTGGGTGAAGAGAATCCAAAAGCTCGTCATGATCAGGCTGAAGGCCAGGAAGCGATGGTCACGCAGGACGATGAGCAGGCCCTGTCGCCGGGGTGGCCGTTCGGCCTGATCCGCGAAATTGGTCACGGAGGCTAGAAGGATGGCGCCAAGGATGAGGATCGCGGCGGCGACGAGGAGGACGCAGGTCGAACCCCTCTGGATCAGGAGGCTGCCGAGCAGCGGGCCCAAAATGGCACCGAGATTGGCCAATTGGTTAAGCCAGGTCACAGCCACCCGCCGCGCTTCGCCGGGGCGATCGATGAAGAAGGCGCCGATCAGTGTATGGTAGAAGGCACCTCCTAACCCGGCCAATGCCGCGGCGGCCAGGAGCGCCGGAAGGCTGCCCGTCAGTGCCAAGCTGCCATAGCCCAGAGCTCGCAGAAGCAGGCCCAACATGATCAGGCGGCGATAGCCAAAGCGTTCACCAAGGCCGCCGACGAGCAGGGGAGCCGCTTGCTGGACGATCAGCAGCGTGGCCATGACCGAGCCTGCCTGCACGCTCGAGAGATGCTTGACGTCTGCAAGGGTAACCATGATGAACGGTTGCGCCATGAAGGTGCCGACCGTCATGAGGAGGACGACGCTCAGGAGGGGAGTCCACCCAGCCGGCTCGTTTTCTCGTGCGCGTACCAAGAATTTTCGCCTTCCCTCACAGGGCGAGCCAGCGGGTGCAAGGGCAATACCTCGCCCATGCACCCGCCGCCCTTGCCTCAGGCCCGTGCCCGACGGGCCGTGCTAGCCCGGCGCGTGGCCTCGGTGCGAACCGTCGCCGGATCGTCCGTCTTCGATGCCAACTTCAAAGAAGTGGCACTGTCAACCTGCGGCAGCGGCATCTTGCACGCACCCAGCATGCTGCGGCCAAGTTCTTCCAGATAGTGGGGATCGGCAAGACGTGTCTGGTCGATTTCGGCTGGCATCATGATGTTGAGCGTGGTGGCGTCATCCTCGTGCACGACGACCCGACGCCCGCCCAATGACTCGGCATCGAGGCCGGCCGCGGTAAGGGCTTCGATGGGGTCTGACCGGAAAGCCGCACGGGCTTTAGGGTCGACGATGGCGGCAGCGAGTGCTGCGCCCAGTTGGCGAACGATCTGACGATCCTTGACGGTGAAGCGAGCCATGTTCATTCCTCGGCTTGGTTGTGCGCTGACGCCCGTGCCCCGACGGAGCACAACCCAGGCGCAAGCAAGCCGATCATAGGGACTAACCTTGGTGCAGCGAACCAATTTGTCCGGTGCGTCAGATGGCATCAATCTAGGATTGATATTCAGGCTTGATCATGCGGATGCCAATAGCGAGGCCACGTGCGACGCGTTGGAACGAGGTTTTACCACTTATTTCGGCTTGGGGCATGAAGTCGGCTCGTGCGTCCGTGTGGAACAAGCCGATGCTGCACGCTTCGCCTTCCTTCTTCATCTGAATGCTTCGTTCTCGGCCGGGTCCTGTCATATCGGCTACAGGCTGGAGGATCCGGCCGACGGCAGGCAGATCCTGGTCGGCTCGATCGTGTTGCCGGCCGATCTTGCCAGCATGATCGCTGGCGACGAGGCCGATCGCATCGCCTGCCCGGTCGAGTATGCGATCCTGCTCGAATGCGCCGCTGGGCGGACCATCGCCGGTGATGCCGCCATGCGTCGGAGCGAGGCTTTGCGCTTCTTCCATGTGCCGGAGGAAGGCCATCGCGAAGCTGCCCTGGCCCTCCTGCATACGGCACAGACCTTGAACGGCAATGATCCAGGGGTGCTGACCAGTCTGGCGCGGCTGGAGCTCGAACTGCTGGGCGACGTGATCGGGCCCGCTGCGTATGCCGATAGGGTGCAGGATATCGTCAGGTTGGCGGAAAAGGCACGGCTCTGCGATTCGGACCGGCCGATCGCTACCGTCCTTCTCGCCATGGCGCATCTCAGGAGCGGTCGGGCAACTCCGGCGCGCGCGCTCCTGGCGCAATTGTCGCCCGATTCCTTCCGCCTGCCCGACATCGCTGTGCTTGCAGCCGAGCTCGGCGCCTATCTGGGTCAGCTCGACGAGACCCATACCGCCCGAGCGGTGGCGGCACTCTGCCTCCACCCGGCACCGCCGGATTGGTGGCGCCAGTCGCTCATCCCGGTTATGTCCATGGCGGACGAGCCGAATGCTCTGGTTCAGGCGCGCATGACCCAATGGCCCACGCTGGCCACGCTTGCCTGGCACGCCATCCTGGCCGAACGCCAGGGGGTTGGGAGCGAGGCCCGCGAGGCGATCGGCCGATGGCATGCCCGCTGGGGTTCAGATGCGATAGTCGGGAACGGGCGACGTCGCGCGGCTGCCACGGCCTGGCTTCGTCGGGCAGTGCCTTTCATCGAGAATGCCCGCGCCAACGCGTTGCGCGACCTCTTCCTCCAACTGGCCGGCATGAGCTGACTGGTTCTTTTCCGGAGATGCCGACCGCCCCGACAGGAAACTTCGGCAGTACGTACTCCGCCAATTCCTCCAGCACTTCGGCGACACGCCTTGCGCCTCTTGTCGCTTCCGCAAGGCGATCAGCGCATTCTTGCCCACGCGGAGGTGACGGCCGACTTGCAGCGGCGCGTCGGGGGCTCATCGAGGCCGAAGAACCCCCTGTAGCCGTAGGGCTTGAACACCTACCCGTCGCCGCGGGACCGCCATTGAGCCAACAGGTCCGAGAGTCTTGCGAAATCGCTTTGATGCAAGAGCCAGCCATCCACTCGATATCCTTTCCGCAGCAATCGATCGCCAAAACAGGTAGCCGGCCGTCGGCCGGCTTGGGCGCCAGGTCGAGATTCCTATCAAGCTTGCCGTAGTGCTCGGTCCAGTAACCAGGGAAGCGGCTTTCGGTGATGGTGCGCAGCAGCGCATGGGCCTCCCTGTAGCATTCCGCTCGGTTGTCGTAGCACCGGGCGACGCTGGGTATTCGGTGGCCCGGTCGCCTGTAGACAGGCCCGGCAACAGCCGGCCACCCGGCAGCTGATCGACGCTGGTTGCCTGTTTGGCGAGCAGCACCGGGTCGCGCGGCGTCATCGCCATACCCGCCGTGCCGATGTCTCGCGTGTTCGCCGCTGGCCAGCCCGCATCGACCATCGGATCGTGAATCTGGCCACATCGCCGAAGTAGGGATCAAGGAATGGTATGTCGCGCAGCCAGATTACGGCGAAGCCCAAAGCATCCGCCTGTCGCGCCAAGGCTTCGTGTCTTTCCAGAGTTGGTGCGGGACGCTCCGGGTAGCCTTCCAGCGGAGCGATAAAGCCGAAGTGAGCAGGCCCGGCCGGAAGACGCGTGCATAGGCATGGCGCTGCGCAAGGTCGGCCGGCAAGCTGCCAGTCTCGATGGCCATCATGCCCTTTCGCCCTTCGTTCCGTCATGTGCGTTCGACCGCCCCAGCAGAGCGAACACCAGCAGCGCCGTCAATGCAGACGCCGCCGCGAGCACATAAAGCACCCAGCGGAACGCCGTGTCGTAGGTCGTCAGCAGCAGTTCCTGTTCGCTTGGCAGCGCCGCACCGGCCCGGGCTATATCGCCCAAAGCTGCACGATTGGCTGCCTCGATCACGGCCGTCGGATCGGATGCGGGCAACGCGCCCAGCAGTCCGCCCTGAATTAGAAAGGCGAGCAGCGCACCAGCCAGGGCGATGGCAACACCATCGGCCGAGACACGCACACAGTTGAAGATGCCGGTTGCCATGCCGGCACGTTCCTTCTCCACCACGTTGACAGCCATGCCGTCCATCAGCCCCCACGGCAGTCCGATGCCGATGCCTATCAACGCCAGCGGTGCCATCAGGGCAGGACCGGCGCCACCGGCCAGCACCTGGCCAAGCCACACAAGCCCGGCACCTGCCAGCAACAGGCCGATGCCTGACTGAACGCCGGATGTGAGCCACCGCGATAGCAGCGCGGCCAGGAACGGCACGATCAGCAGAGGCGCAGCGAGCGCGATCATCATCTGCCCGGCTTCGAGGGCGTCCAATCCGTCGATGCCGATGAAGCGGCCTGGCAGCATTACGATCAACGTGACGAAGAAGAACGCCGGCGATGCTGCAAGCACCTGTACGCCTACGAAGCGGGCGCCGGCGAACAGGGACAGGTCGAGCATCGGCCGGGCGACGCGCCGCTCGATGCGCACGAAGGCAACGGACAGTAGGGCCGCGATCAGCAACGACCCGATGACCGTGGCGCTACGCCAGCCTTCCTCAGGCGCCAGCAGGATACCGTAGGTGAACAACGTGAGCGCGGCGGTGAAGCTGATGGCGCCGGGCCAGTCCAGGCCGGTCGCATCCGGGTCGCGGGATTCCGTGGCGCTGGTCCACGCCAGCGCGAAGCCCGCCACGCCGATCAGGGCAGTTGTCAGGAAGACCCAGCCCCAGCCCGCTATCTCCACCAGCCATCCAGACGCCAACGGTCCGAAGGCCAGGCCAATCCCGAACGTGGTGCCGAGAAGGCTGAATACGCGCGTGCGGATCGGGCCGTGGAAGGTCTGTGCCAGCGAAGACATGGCGCCGGCGAAGGCAGCCGCGCCGCCAAGTCCCTGCGCTAGGCGCAGCCCGTCGATCCAGCCGACCGAAGGGGACAGCGGAATGGCGAACGTCACCAGTGCGAACAGCGCGAGGCCGACCAGCCAGACCCGCTTGCGGCCATAGGTATCCGCTAGGCTGCCCGCAGCCATCATGGCGCTGCCGTAGGTCAGGATGTAGGCGTTGACCACCCAGTTCAGTTGTAGGGCCGTTCCCCCGAGTTCTTGACTGATGGACGGCAGCACGACGGCCGGCCCGGTGAAGCACAATGGAATCAGAAGGCCGGTGAGGCAGGCGGCGAACAGTTGCAGCCAGTCGCGTCGGGTGGTGCCGCTCGCGGCGGCCAAAGTCTGTGTCATGGGGAACGTCCGCAAACAATCCGAGGAAGACCAGGCGGACGCCCGAAACCGCATCCAGAGCGAGGCAACCGCATCCACCTTGTGAATGCAGGAGCGTAGTGACTAACGCTGATGAGAAAAATTGGCTAAAGTTACGAACATATCGGACGGATTTTCTTAGATAGAGGATGATGGTGGAGTCCCTCAACGGCATTGCGTTCTTCGTCCGGGCAGCGGAAACCCGTAGCTTTTCCGAGGCTGGGCGAGTCCTCGGCATCTCGTCTTCCGCCGTAGGCAAGAGCGTGGCCCGGCTGGAGGATCGGCTGGGTGTGCGCTTGCTCCACCGCAGTACCCGCAGCATCACGCTGACTGCCGAGGGCTCGTTGTTCCTGGAGCGATGCCGACGCATCCTCTGTGAGATCGAGGCGGCGGAGCTGGAGCTGTCGGAAACCCAGCAGGCCCCTCAAGGCAGGCTGCGCGTAAGCCTGCCGCTGGTCAGCGGCTTGGTTATGCCGGCCCTGACAGCTTTCATGCACCGCTACCCGGCCATCGAACTGGACATGGATTTCTCGGACCGGATGGTCGATGTGATCGAGGAAGGCTTCGACGCGGTCATCCGCACAGGCGAGCTGACGGATTCCCGACTGATGTCTCGTCCGCTGGGCAACTTCAGACTGCTACTCGTCGGCTCACCCCGGTATTTCGCCGAACGCGGTACGCCAGGCACACCCGCCGATCTGACCCGCCACGCTTGCCTGCAACACAAGTTTCCCAGTACCGGCAAGTTCGAGCCGTGGCCGCTGCGGATACCGGATGGCGAGGCGGAACCCGTCCTCCCGACCTCAATGGTCTGCAATACCACCGAGGTACTGGTGCATGTCGCCCGCGATGGCTTAGGCATTGCCTGCCTACCGGACTTCATGGTGCGCGATGCAATCGCAGCAGGCGACCTAGTGACGGTGCTGGACGACTTCAACCGGCATCAGGGTGCCTTCCGCATGCTTTGGCCATCCAGCAAGCATCTGGCGCCGAAACTGCGGGCATTCATCGACTTCATGACGACGGAGCTTTTTAAAGGCTAATATCTGGGACTAGCCCAACGATTGCCCCTTTGTCGCCCGATTTTCCGCCACATCCCGCTACCACGCATCGTCGCTGCAAGCCGCCGCCCTTCGTCGGGCGAGACGGCATCCTCGGGCTTCGGCACGGTGCCTTTGCCCAGCATCGCTGTGTTGGTCTTCGACAGCGCTGTGCGTTCGGAGAACTGGCTGTTGATCCGCCGGCCGAGCTGGCACACGCTTTAGCTGCCGTGCAGGGAAGATTCGCTAGACACTGTCTGGCGAACTGGCCAAGTCAGGAAAAACGATCGCATCTGTTGCAAGTCCGGGCGGCTGCCCCCCGGAGCTGCGAGTAGTCCGGCGAAGTACCGGGCTCGAGGCATCGTCAAACAAAAACCATCCTC
This sequence comes from Arboricoccus pini, assembly GCF_900187945.1. Taxonomy (GTDB): domain Bacteria; phylum Pseudomonadota; class Alphaproteobacteria; order Geminicoccales; family Geminicoccaceae; genus Arboricoccus; species Arboricoccus pini. The sequence continues at coordinate 53,286 of NZ_FYEH01000011.1, forward strand.
AGATAAGGATTGGGACGTCGTTCATATGGCGACGCGCCAGGCGTCGGCGGCGCCAGCCCATCCTTAAGGGGACATCGTAGAGGCGACCTTTCGCAAATCGGGGCCACCAGGGGCGCAGGCCCGGCACGATGACCCTGGCGACCGGCACACCGATATCAGCTCGGGTGAGATCGACGGCGTAGGCATCAAGGCCGACGGAGGCCAGTGCTGCCAGCAGGCCCTGGCGATCCAGCCTCTTCTCTGGCCAGTGCTGGGCGGGTTCGGCATCAGGATCCGGGACCAGATGCGGCAGGTCCTCGATCCGGGATTGCGCCGACCAGGCGCCAAAGCGCGAGCCCTCACGGTCCCGCGCCGCCAGGGCCGTATGGAAATGGCTCGACAATTCAGCCCGCGCCATCTCGAGCACGGCTTTTTCCACCGCCAGGGCAGGGGAGGGGGCGGCGCCGAAGCCGTAGGCAATTGTCTTGCCTTCGGGCGTCATCGAGATGGCGGCGACGACGGGCAGCGGAATGTCGGCGGTAAGGTCGAGGAGATAGGTCAGACGCTGGCGTTCCTTGAGCCACAGCCCGAGCGCGTCCAGTCGGCCGGCCGTTTCCGGCCAAGGCAGAAAAGGGCGGCGAAGGCGATTATACCACCAGATCGCCACCGCATCGCGCTCGACAAGCTCGATCAGTCCGGCCAGTTCGGCGCCGGCCGATGAGGCATGCGCGGCAAGACCGTTGGAATCGGAGACGTTGGCCCGGGCGGTCGCGAGGAGGACGCACTCGGCCGGGACGGCCACCTCGCGGCCGGGCGCTCCCATGGACTGGGCCATGATCCAGCCGGCAAGTCCGTCATCCGTCGTTGGCTCGGTATCAAGGAAGATCGATTGTGCCTTCAAATGGGGGAGATCCGCGCGCGTCGCTTCGTTCATGAGATCAGAGGCGCGCGCCAGGGCACTCTTTCGCTCGGCATACTCAAAGAGGCAGCGAAAAAAGGCAGCGTCCCGCTCGAGTCCGGCGCCACTGACGAACTCCGTCCCCTGACCATAATCCATCGCCCCCGCGAAAACGGCGATCGGCGAGCCCTTCAGGCCAATATCGAGCATGCGCAACTCGCCCGACTCGAACGGTCGACGAAGCGCTTGGGCAAGATCGGGATCGAGGTTCAAAGGCGTTATTCTTCACATTCGATCGTTGTGGAATCATTGCTTCCGCGCGCAGGACCTCCATGCTATCCACCCTCACGCGAAAGTTGCGCTAAATTTTTATATGATAAATTTCAAAGCGGAAAATCAATGGCAAGAATTCGCGGCGGCACGGCCTCAGTCCTGCAGAATATTGGCCGCGTAATTGCAGCAGCAACGACCGATCCAGTGGCGCGCAAGGCGCTGCTTAACGATCCCGAGGGCATGCTGGTCAGAGCGGGTATTGATCCGGTGCACCTCGCAGCGAAACGCGTCGTCGTACATGAGGACACGGCCTCGACGATACACATGGTCATTCCGTACGAATTGGATTCCAACCGGATCGCGGACACGGATTATCTGGAAGATCTAGGCCGGGCGGCGTTGGGCCAGTGCAAGGAACCCTCCTCCTAGAGGAGCGAGTGCTTAGCGAAGCTTGACGTTTTCAAGCAAGGCCGGCCGTATCTGGCCGAGTGTCAGGAGGAATCGCTGACGCAGTTCCGGTTCGCCGATGCAAAGGACGCTATCCAGCCAGGTACCCATTGCATCTGCGCCCGCGGTCTTGCTTTCAGCCTGGCGCGACCATGCCGACATGAAGCGATCGAGAGACTGACGCGCCCGATCGTGATCGCCGGCTTCCCAATAGCCGGTTGCCAGCCAGGCGAAATGACTGATCAGGCCCAAGCCTTGCGACGACATCATATCGAGAAAGGCTGGAATATTGCCTGCACTATATTCGATGACGGCGAGGTAGGAGGCGAAATAGGGCTTGTGGCCGGGCGCAATTTTCATAGCCCGGTTTGCCAGTGTACGCGCCTTGTCCACGAGGCCCAGACGCGCATGCCCCTCGGCGCAGGCCATGATAACCGCAGTGTCCGCCTGATTTTGCTCAAGGGCATTCTCGAAGTGGCGGCGGGCCAGTCCGTAATCCTTGTTCAGCATATAGGACCAGGCAGCACTGATATGGTTGCGCGCGTCCCAAGGATCGATCAGCACGGCACGGCGCGCATGTCCGATCGCCTGCTGGATCTTCTGTGCTGCCGCGGGCGAAGGTCGCAGGAGTTGCCTCATCGACAGGACGGTAGCCAGCCCGGCATGCGCGCGGGCAAAGCTCTTGTCCATCAGCGCCGCATCCTTGAGGAGCTTCTCGGCGGCGATGACGCCCTCGATGCTGAAATCGTCGGTGAGCCGGTCGGCCTGGGCCCAGAGGCGCCGCGGCTCGTAGATCGTGACAGCCTCACTGGCGAGATGACAGGTGAGCCGTCGGTCGATCAGGTTGACGACGCGCTCGATCAGCCGGTCCAGTTCGGGCAGAGGCGCGTCGCCTAGTGCGAACTGCTCGGCCCAGATGATCACGCGGCTCGATGCCTCGACGAGCTGCAGCACGAGTCTGCCCGTCTCGCCATTATAAGTCAGGCGGCTCTCGAGCCGATAATCGGCGCTCTGGAATTCCTCGGCATGCGCGGCTTCCGGCGAATAGACATAGGAGGCGGGACGGCCGATGACGGAAAGCGTGCGGAAGCGGGCAAGGCTCGTGATCAGATCGGCTGAGACGATGAACGCCATTTCCTCGACGGTGGCCCTGGGCCCCGTGCAGACAACCGGCAGGACCGCCAGGGTCGGCGTTTTTTTATCGCTCGGGACGATTGCGGGCGTGCGCAGGGCGACCGGCGCCTGCTGCCGTAGCGTTCCGGCCAGTTGCCTTGTGGCGGCGCTGGGCTCCACGCTGTGATGGTGGCGCAGCGCCTGGGTGCACATTTCATACTGTGCCAACGCTGCGCCGGTATCACCCTCGTTCAGCCAGCAGCGCATGAGGGTGCGGTGCGCCTCTTCATGCGTCGGGCTGAGGCGCAAAAGCGCCTGCGCGAATCCTCGGCAGGCATCAAGCGCGTCCGAGTTCAGTGCCGTTGCCATCAGGACGCGTAACTGGTCGATCAGCATCATGCCGCGCTTATGCGCTGCATGATGGCACCAAGCGCTAGCGCTCGTGTCGGGGAGATCGAACTGATGCACGATCGGCCCGGTGATCAGGTCGAGTGCCGGTCTGGCAAAGCCGGATGGATAAGCCTGCAGCAACTGCGCGGCCTGGTCGACGTCGATCTCCACCGCTTGCATGTCGAGTGCCAGCGTATTGCGATCGGCCAGGATAGGTGCGAGGCCGTGGCTGAGAAAGTGAAGCTTGAGCTCGCGGACGAGCTGACGCTGCGACGGGCCGGTCTGCTCCTCGGGCCGTCCTTTCCACAAGAGCTCGGCAAGGTCGCGGCGGTTCACCGAATGGGTGGGTGCAAGCGCCAAGATGGCAAGCGCAGCACGGGCGCGCTTGCCTACAGGCGTGACGTCCGCGCCCTCGTTCGCGACGCCAAACGCGCCGAACATCTTGATGCAGATCACCTTGAACCCCGCTATCGCCTGGGACCGCCGCCTCTCAATCGATGCTTATCCGATGAAATCTAGCACCTAGGGGCACGAAGCAACAGCCTATACCGCAAGCCGTTCCCCGCCATCATCGCGTCTAAGGCGATTTTTCAGCGACCATCGCGCAAGCGCCCGAGCGGTCTCGCCTCCCAGCGGGCGGTTGCGGCGTCCTGTAAGCGGGTTTATGTCGCAGGGCCGCCTCTGGGTGTTCGGATCATGAAGGGATTTGCACCGTGAAGACATTCCGTCTGGCCGTTCTTCCTGGCGATGGAATCGGCAAGGAAGTCGTGCCACCGGCGCAAGATGTCCTTCAGGCCGTGGCTGCCCGGTATGGCTTTGCTTTTTCCTTCGCGGAATTCGACTGGTCCTGCGAGACGTTCAAAGCCACGGGGCGCATGATGCCCGAGGATGGCATCGAGCGCCTAGCCCAGCATGACGCGATCTTCCTGGGTGCGGTGGGTTTTCCCGGCGTGCCCGACCATGTCTCGCTCTGGGGGCTCCTCATCCCGATCCGTCGGGCGTTCGACCAGTATGTCAATCTGCGTCCGGTCCGGCTCTTGCCGGGCATCCCCTGTCCGCTTGCCGGCAAGCAACCGGGCGACATCGATTTTTGGGTCGTGCGGGAGAACACCGAGGGCGAATATTCGCAGCTGGGTGGTCGTTTCACGCTGCCCGACGGCGATGAGGCGGTCATGCAGACAGCCGTTTTTACCGCCAAGGGCACGGATCGCATCCTTCGCTTCGCCTTCGATCTCGCCACGCGCCTCGACCGCCCGCACGTCACCTCGGCCACGAAATCGAACGGCATCTATCATTCGATGCCCTTCTGGGACGAGCGCTTCGCCAGGATGGCGGGCGCCTATCCGGCGATCCGCACCGATCAGTATCATATCGACATCCTGACGGCGCGCTTTGTCATGTCGCCCGAGCGTTTCGACGTCGTCGTGGCCTCCAACCTCTTTGGCGACATCCTCTCCGATCTCGGCCCCGGCGTAACCGGAACGATCGCCGTGGCCCCCTCGGCCAACATCAATCCCGAGCGCCGCCATCCCTCGATGTTCGAGCCCGTGCATGGTTCGGCGCCCGACATTGCCGGCCAGGGCATCGCCAATCCGATCGGCCAGATCTGGTCGGCCGCCATGATGCTCGATCACCTGGGCGAGCCCGAGGCTGGTGCCACGATCCTCTCGGCCATCGAGACGGTGCTACAGGCACCCGACGCGCCTCGTACGCCCGACATGGGAGGCAGGTCCAGGACAGCGGAAATGGGCCGGGCCATCGTCGAGGTGGTCCGGCGCGGGTAGGACGCCGGTACGACAACTGCGCCACGATTGGGGCTTGCCGGTTAATTAAAAGGTCGATTAATTAATAGCGCCGGGCCGCGGAGCCCGAACCCAACCTCGTGACCGCCGGAGGCGCGGGATGTCCGACCTGCCGACAGCGCAGCATAGGCCCATCACGGCCAGGGACGGCTGCCAGGACCCGGTTCTTTTGAACGACTGGCACGTCGTCGGCTATGCGAGCGACTTCGCCGTCGGGTCGATCTACCCGGTCCGCCTCCTGGAGCGCGACCTCATCGTCTGGCGCAGCGCCGACGGCAAGGTTCATTGCTGGGAAGATCTTTGCATTCACCGGGGCGCCAGGCTGTCCAAGGGCTGGATCAAGAATGACCAGGTCGTCTGCCCCTATCATGGCTGGCAGTATGATCATGCGGGCCGGTGCACGTTGATGCCGGCCGCCCCGGACGAGAAGCCGATGAGGAAGGCGCTTGCCTTCCCCTATGCGGTGGAGGAACGTTACGGCTTCGTCTGGGTATGTCTGGGCGAGGCGACCGACGCGCTGCCGCCCTTTTCCGAATGGGCGGACGAGCGATTCTTGAAGGTGCATAGCGGCCCCTATGTCTATGACGCCAACGGCTATCGTGCCGTCGAGAACTTCATCGACGCCTCGCATTTTCCCTTCGTCCATGCCGGGCTGAACGGCCGCATGGAGCAGCCCGACAGGCTCAAGCCTTATTCGGTCGAGGAGACGGCAAGCGGGCTTTGCTCCTCCGAAGTGGAGGTCTTCCAGCCTGTCGGCGATGCGCGCGGCCAGCCGGTGATGGCGTTCTACACCTACAAGACGTTCCGGCCGCTGGTTGCCTATTTTTCCAAGCGCACGCAAAAGGCGGATGCGCAGGGCAACATCGTCGCCGACCATTCCGACACGTTCACCACCCTCTTCACCGTGCAGGCGATCGATGCCACGCACTCGATCGTGCGTGTCTGCGCCGCCCTGGACGTGCAGCCATACCCGGCACCGGAGAAGGTGAGGGAGCGCGCCGACATCATCTACAATCAGGATCGCGACATCGTCGAGACGCAGCGGCCCGAGCGCATCCCGACCGAGCTACGCTACGAATTGCACCACCGCACCGACCTGATGGGCCAGCGTTATCGCTCCTGGCTGCGCGGCAAGGGCGTCACCTATGGCGTCATCTGAGAAGTTGCGGCTACGCCTTGTCGGCATCACCTATGGGGCCAGCGGCATCAATCTCTACCGCTTCGCCACGCTGGGCGGCGAACCCCTGCCCGGCTTCGATGCCGGCGCGCATCTGGACCTGACGATCGCACCCGGCCTGACGCGCTCCTACTCGCTGCTCTGGCCGCCCCCGGCACCGGATTGCTACGAGATCGCCGTCCAGCTTGAGCCCGAGGGGAAAGGCGGCTCCAAGACGCTCCATCACGGCGCCCTGGTGGGAGCCATCTACGAGACCTCGCCGCCGCGCAACCATTTCGCGCGCTCGTCCGAGCCCGCGCCGGGCCACGCGCTCTTCGCCGGTGGTATCGGCATCACGCCGATCATCGGGCATTTTCGCCAGCTCAAGCAGCTTGGTCAGCCGGTCCGGCTTTATTACTGGACGCAGCAGCCGGCCACGACGCTTTTTCTTGCCGAGTTGGGCAAGGCGGCGCCGGAAGACATGCGGCTCTTCCATACCGGCGTCGATCGGGCAGTCCCGCGGTTGGCCGACGTCCTGGCCACGGTGCCGGCCGACTTCCAGCTTTATTGCTGCGGCCCGGCGCCGATGATCGAGGCCTTCGAGCGCTTGACGGCGAAACGGCCTGCCGGCCTCGTTCATCGTGAGCGCTTCGCCGCCGCCCTCCTGGCCGAACCCGGTGCCGGGGACAGGTTCCAGGTGCGGCTGCAGCGCTCCGGCAAGGTGCTGACGATCGATGCCGAGGAGAGCATCCTTGGCGCCTGTCTCAGCGCCGGCATCGATGCCGCCTATTCCTGCGAGGAAGGCGTTTGCGGCGCCTGCGCCGTGCGGGTTCTCTCCGGCCAGGTGATCCATCGCGACAGCGTGCTCACGCCAGCCGAGCGCGAAGCCGCCGACACGATGATGATCTGTTGCTCGCGCGGCAGGGGCGATGCCCTCGTAATCGATCTCTAGCGCGATGCCACAGGCGCGCAATCGCAGCCCGCACAACACGAAAGCCGCACGTTCGGGTCACCCGGACGGCGACGGTCACATGATCTTGCACCAGGCGGGGAGGGCCCCATGAGCAACGGGCTTCGCATCGGCATCATCGGTGGCGGGATCGGCGGCGCGACCCTCGCGCGCAGCCTGGAGCGCCAGGGCATCGACTATCACCTTTTCGAGCGAGCCTCCGCCTTCGGCGATGTCGGTGCTGGCGTGCAGATGACGCCCAACGCGGTCAAGGTGCTGCGGGCTTTGGGGCTGGAGGGTGCGCTCGAGGCCTCCGGCTTCCTGCCCGAGGCCATGGTCGGCCGTAACGGGCTGAGCGGTGCCGAGCTCTTCCGCACGCCGCTCAAGGCCAGCTGCCAGGCTTTGTTCGGCGCGCCCTTCTATCACGTGCACCGCGCCGATCTGCACGCGTTCCTGATCCAGGACATCCCGGCATCGCGCACAACGCTTGGCAGCCAGTGTGTCGGCGTCCGCGAGGCCGGATCGTCGGCCATCGCCCTCTTCGCCGATGGCAGCAGCTTCGAGGCCGATCTCATCGTCGGGGCCGACGGCGTCCGATCGGCCGTGCGCGCGGCACTCTGGGGCGACGAGCCCGCGACCTATACGGGCCACATGTGCTGGCGGGCCCTGGTGCCGGTCGAGCATCATCCCTTGCCCTTCGTCGGACCCGACGCCGCTTTCTGGCTGGGGCCGCGCGGCCATGTGGTGACCTATTACGTCAAGGGCGGTGCGATGGTGAACATCGTGGCCGTCAGCGAAAGCCCGAGCTGGGTCGAGGAGTCCTGGACGATCAAGAGCAGCCGCGCCGCCCTGTTGGCGGGTTTTTCGGGCTGGCATGAAGATCTCGTCCGCCTGTTCGAGCGCACCGACGCGGCCGAGATCTACGAATGGGGCCTCTTCGACCGCGAGCCGATGGCCGCATGGTCGCGCGGCCATGCGACGATCCTGGGCGATGCCGCACATCCGATGCTGCCTTTCCTCTCCCAGGGTGCCGCCATGGCCATGGAAGACGCCTATGTCCTGGCCCGGGCCCTCGCCCATTACAGCACCGACGTGCAGGCGGCCCTTGCCGCCTACGAGGGAGAGCGTCTTGCCCGCACGGCCCGCGCGCAACAGGAGGCCCGCGAGCGCGGCAGGACCTATCACATGGCCTCCGCGGCCGAGCTCGAGGCGCGCGACCGGGCCTTCAAGGCGGCCGAGGCGGCCAACCCCAACGCTGTGGGCATCAAGGCCGAATGGGTCTACCAGTATGATGCGACCAGCTGCGCCGAGCGCTTCGCCGGTAAATGCGCGGCCTAGAGGCGGGGTCGGCTAGCGCTGCATGCCGCCCACGATGAAGCGGGTCACGGTCTCGAACATGGCCTCGGTGTCGTCAGGATCGTAGAGCCCGGGCTCGGTCAGGTCTTCCAGTCGATGCGTGTCGGAGAAGGCGTAGAGATAGGTGCCGATCATGAGCGTGATGCGCCAGTGCGCCTCGAGTTCGGAAAGCTCGGGCTGCACCTCGCGCAAGGCGGCGATATAGGCCTTCGTCGAGGCATCGTAGGCGCTCTGGCGCAAGGCGTAGGAAAGATGCGGCGGCTCCGTGTGCAGGCGGGCCTGGAGACGTAGAAAGGCGCGGCCCTGCCGGGTGGCGCGCAGGCGCAGGCTGGGGGCCAGGAAGGCGCGGACGATCGCCTCGAGATTCAAGGGGGTGCCGGCGGCGCGCAGGCTGGCCAGCGTTTCCAGCCTCTGGGCCGAGACCGGGGCGGCACGGCGAAGAAACACTTCGCCGAACAGGCCGGATTTGGAGCCGAAATAGTAATTGATCAGGGCCTGCGTGACCTTGGCGGCCTGCGAGACCTCGCGCAGCGTCGTGCCGGCATAGCCGAGATCGGCAAAGAGCCGCTCGGCCGCGTCCAGTATGTCATCGCGAATCCGGCTGACCCCTTCGGGTCGACCCGGACCCTTGGCTTTTACGGCCGGGCCGCGTCGCCTTGCCGGCTGGTCGGCTGCGGACTGCATTTTCCTCGGATCGATCCTTGCCATCGGCCGTCACCCTAGCAGGCGCCTCGGCGCAGGAACATTGCCCGGCAGGACGACCGGGACTCCTGGCGATCGCGCGATCCGCTCAGCCCTGGCGCCGTCCGGCCACGAAGCGGCCATGGCCCTCAGCGCGCAACTGGCAGGCCGGGCAGGTGCCGCAGCCATGGCCCCAGGCATGGCTGGCTCCGCGTTCGCCCAGATAGCAGGTGTGGCTCTCCTCGACGATCAGGTCGACCAGCGCCTGGCCGCCCAGCCGTTCCGCCAGCGCCCAGGTCTGGGCCTTGTCGATCCACATGAGCGGCGTTTCGAGGACAAAGCGCTTTTCCATGCCGATATTGAGCGCTACCTGCAGTGCCTTGATCGCGTCGTCGCGGCAGTCTGGATAGCCCGAATAGTCGGTCTCGCACATGCCGCCGACGATGCGCCGCAGGCCCCGCCGGTAGGCAAGCGCCGCGGCGAAGGTCAGGAAGATGATGTTGCGGCCCGGAACGAAGGTGTTGGGGAGGCCCGAGGCCTCGATCCTGATCGCCTCGTCGCGGGTCAGCGCCGTCTCGGATATCTGGCCGAGGCCGTCGAGCGCGATCGTGTGGTCGTCGCCCAGGCGCTCGGCCCAGAGCGGGTTCAAGGCCTGAAGGCCTCGTCGCAAATGCTGGCGCTGGTCGAGCTCGATGCGATGGCGCTGGCCATAGTTAAAGCCCACCGTCTCGACGCGGGCGAAGCGCTCCAGCGCCCAGGCAAGGCAGGTCGTCGAATCCTGGCCGCCGGAGAAGAGGACAAGGGCACCTTCGTCGCTTGGCTGGCTCATGTCCCGTCATGCTCCGCCCAGCAGAAGGGTGTCTCGAAGACCTTGACGCTCGCCAGTTGCGGCAGGCCCGGCTTCACCTGGTCCCAGATCCAGATCGCGATCAGCTCGGCGGTCGGATTGGAGAGGCCCTCGACCTCGTTCAGCGTATGGTGGTCGAGCCTTGCCAGCACGGGACCGAACGCCGCCTCGACATCGAAGAAATCGACGACGAAGCCCGTCCCCGGATCGACCTTTCCCTCGAGCGCCAGCTCGACGCGATAGGAATGGCCGTGCATGCGGCTGCAGCGATGCGACGCCGGCACGTTCGGCAACCGGTGCGCGGCTTCAAAGGTGAAGGCCTGAACGATCCTCATGCGGAATGTCTCAAGGTATGCCGATCATTTTGTGCGTCTGCAGGCTCAGCCGCCAGCGCGGATGGGCCAGACAATAGGCGATCGCGGCCTGGACGTTCTGCTCGCGCGTCGGGCCGTCCAGCGGCTGGAGGAAGAAATGCCGGAAGTCGAGGCCGGTGAAGTTCGCCGGATCGAGCCCGTCCTGCGGGTAGACGAGTTTCAGCTCGTCGCCGGACGCGAGGGCCAGTTCGGCCCGGGCCTTGGGACTGACGCAGACCCAATCCAGCGGCACCGGCGGCAAGAGCGTGCCGTTCGTCTCGACGGCGACCTCGAACCCCGCCGCGCGGACGGCATCGACCAAGGCCTGGTCGAGCTGGAGAAGGGGCTCGCCGCCCGTGAAGACGACGTAGCGTAGCTGCTCCTCGCCGTCCCAGGTGTCGACGATCGCCGATGCCAGGCTCGCCGCATCGGCAAAGCGTCCGCCGCCCTCGCCATCCAGCCCGACGAAATCGGTATCGCAAAAGCGGCAGACGGCCTCAGCTCGGTCGCGCTCGCGGCCAGACCAGAGATTGCAGCCGGCAAAGCGGCAGAACACCGCCGCCCGGCCGGTCCTGGCCCCTTCGCCCTGGAGCGTCTTGAATAATTCCTTGACGGCGTAGGTCATGCTGCGGCTGCTGAGAGAGACGTTCGACGGGAAGAGAGGTCGGTCGGTCACGCTAGTGTGACGCCGCTCAGGTAGTCAGCCCTGAAGACAATGTCGAGGGCAGACGCGCACATGGCCCGTTCACGCCACCCGATGCCAAGGTGCGGCTAGGACCGCTTGGCTTGGCGGTGGACCGAACCTGGGCGTGAGCTCGGCCCGTCTCGCTGACGGATGATCGAGCCTCGAAGACGCTATGAAGCTTGAGCGCTGTCCCGACAATCCCGAATGGCCGGGCGGTCTCAGGCAAGCACCATTACGGATCAAGAAGCCGACGATCGCCCGACCTTTATGCCTGAATGCCAACCCGTCGCATGAGCTAGATAGCCGCCGCCTTTGCCGTCCTCAGCAACGTGATCGGTATTGCCGAAAGGGGCGGCCGCCGCAGCCCGATCCCGTGCGCGCCCATCGGTTGCATTCAGCCCACCACACCTCGGCTATGATCGCTGGTGTGCCCGGGAACTTCGAACGTTGGACGATCTGGTCGAGATGATGGACGAAGTTGCGGCGAAACTGGGTTGGTCCGACCGTGGCAAAAGGCAAAAGGCCAAGATTTTAAACTGAAACGCTATCTGGGCCGCGCGGTAACTTCAGTAATTCGCCCAGATGCCGGGGGTGGTGAGCTCGACTAGATGCTGGTCTGGGTCGCGGAAATAGAGGCTGGTCGCACCCTCGGGCCAGGTGACCTCGCTCTCGATCGGGACGGCGAAGGAGGCAAGATGTCGGCGCCAGGCGTCGAGATCGGCAGCGGCGATGGCAAAGGCATAATGCAGCTGGCCCGAGCCCTCGTGCGGCGGGATGGTGCCGCCGGGTGTGGGGGCCGGGACGTTGGTCGTGCCTTGCTGGAAGATGAGGAGCACGCTGCCCCGGCCAAGCGGGTAGGCGCAGAGCCGCTCGTCGAGGAACATGGGCTCCAGCCCCATGACAGTCTCGTAGAAGTGTCGCGCCTTGGCCAGGTCCTGGACGTAGAGGCCGGTTTCAAGAACGTTGCCGAGTTTGGGGGCAGCCATCTTTGTCGTTCCTCCGCTACCGCGCCTTCGTCCCTTGGCCCGGATCGTTCGTCGAGGCGGTTCGCTTCGGGTTGGCGGGTGCGGCGCAGATCATCCTCTTTTTGCAGGCATTTGTCGTGCCAGCCCTTCCGGGTTGGCGGCGATGGCTGCTGCAGTCGAGCCTGCCCGGCCGCGCGCGGCTGCGTGCCGCGGGAGAGCCCGGCCGATGCATGTCAATCCGGTAGCAGTCGCACGGCATCCGGGTCGAAGCGGTCGTAGATGCTACCGCAGGCCGCGTAGCGCTGGGCGCTCTCGGGCAGGCCGGTGGCGCGGATGGCGCGGATCGCCCAATCGTCATGAGGATCGGCGATCTCCAGATAACGCTCCGCCTTAGCCGTGCCGTCGGGGAAGATGTAGAGGAGCAGGCGGATCGGGGCTTCCTGCTCCTCCCGCGGCAGGGGATGCCTGAAATCCGGCACGGCCAAGGCCGCGCTTTGCCAGCGGCCGGGCGAGGCGATCGTCTGCCATCGCAATGTCAGCGTCTGTCCGAGATCGACAAAGGCGCCGCCCATCGGCGTCGGGGTCTCGCGACATGGAGCTGGCGAAGGCGGGATGGCGCGCACTGCATACTCGCCGGGATCGAGAGCCTGTCCATTCACCTCGAGGCGCGCGATGCTCGCCGGGAGATAATTGTAGACGCTGATCAGGATCAGCCCGCCCATGTTCTTCCGCCAGAAGGCCGCCTCCTGCGACGCGGCGAACCTGGCGATCGCCGGCGCCACGTCGACGTGGTCGGGATAATGGTAATAGAGATGGACGAGGATTTCGCTTTCGCGTTCGCCGGTACCGGCCAGGAATCTCGCCATGTCCGGATAGGGTGACCGGCGCAGCGGCAGGGGTGCGTGCGCCGGCAGCGGCGGCGAGAAGTAAGGAACGTCCTTATAGTTGAACTGCGTGACGTCCTCCTTGAGACGCGTGCCATCATAGGGAAAGTCGCGACCGGCATCCGTCCGGTCTGGATAGCGGATCAGCTTGGTGAAACGATCGGGGCTGTCGGCCGGGAGCAAGGGCATCCCGCCGCCGCTGCCATAATCGGGCTCGCCGATCAGGCCGAGAGTCTGGCCGCTCATGTTGACATGGGTCTCGTGAACGCCGGGATGCGCCTCGTCGGAACGCTCTTGTCGGGCGGCTTTGAGGTCGTAGCCGATCGGCACGATCGGGATCGCGAGCAGCGTCGGCAGGAACATCAAGGCGTGGATCCGTGCTGGAACCCGCCCGCCGGTCCGGATCAGGTAGGCGATCCAGAGAGCCAGCAGGATCAAGGCCAGCGGGACGCCCACATAGAGCACCCCCAGAATGAGCCCGATCGCGCCATAGCCGAGATCGTTCTGCGTGACGGCGATCATGCCAAGCAAGGCCAGCCATGCCGCCAGCAGGAACGATACGACGATGCCGGCCGCATAGCTGCCCGGGGATTTAGGATCTTTTGACATCACGTGATGGTTTGGCAGGAAGTTTTTCTTGTCACCACCGATTTCTTCACCAGAAGACGGCGCCATGGAAGCACGCCAACCTGGCCTATGCATTCGTCCGAACGGTGCGGTTTGGCGTTTTGTAGCGGGAAGGATGGGGAGCGGCACAAGCCTGCGGCCGGGGCCCTGTGCCACGCGGCAAGCGCCGGTTCCGCCGCTGGTTTCGGTCACAGCCCGCGCGGGAGAGCGACGGCGGCGTCCGAGCGCGGTTGGCTGATGGCCAAGGGCAGCGCGTTGTTGCTCGTCCCTTGATGATCGGCGTCCAGGGCGGCGCCTGTCCTGCCCGGTCACCTCGACGACACCGCGATGGGGTTGGCCTGTCGACGATCCGCTGGGCGTCGGCAGGACGCCGTCAGCAGGCAGAGCGGTCGTTGCGGGCTGGAAGGCTGGCGCGGATCGAGGGAAGGCAGCCGGCGTCAGATTTTGGCGTTTCGCGACGCGGATGTACCCGGGATGTCGTGGCCCGCCCCTCCATGCCTTCTTGCGCGGATCCGTGTGGCCCTTGTCGCAACAGGATCGGATGCGGCCACTTTCCAGGCCATAGCCCTGGTCCATCGACCGCGCCGGCCGATCGAGCACACGCCGCGCGACCGGCACTACCCAAAGGCTGCCGGCCCGACCGACACGCCGCCGTCCTGACGCCAGACCCGCATGATCGTTCGGGCGCGCGAGCGGATCGGGACAGAGCCATTCTCGGACCTCGATGCGGTTCGCGGCTGCCTCTTTTGGGGCGGCGGGGTTCGCCGGTGGCGGGCCGGGTGCTAGATTGGGCGATAGCACTTCCCGGACGAGAATGATCCATGCGTACCGCTGAGCTTTTAAGAGATCCCGCTTTGTTTCGTGAGCAGGCCTTTGTCGCCGGTCACTGGCAGGACGCGGATGACGGCCTGGAGATCGAGGTCGACAACCCGGCCACGGGCGAGGTGATCGGCACGGTACCGGCCTGCGGCGAGGCGGAGACGCGGCGCGCCATCGAGGCGGCGGAGGCCGCCTGGGTCGACTGGCGCCGTCAGCCGGCCGGCAACCGGGCGGCGATCCTCGAGGCATGGCACCAGCTGATCCTGGAGAACGCCATCGATCTTGCCCTCATCATGACGCTGGAGCAGGGCAAGCCCGTGGGCGAGGCCATGGGCGAGGTCACCTATGGCGCGAGCTTCGTTAAATGGTTCGCCGAGGAGGCAAGGCGCGTCGCAGGGTCGATCGTGCCGGCACCGACGGCCGATCGGCGGATCCTCGTGATGAAGCAGCCGGTCGGCGTGGCGGCGGCGATTACGCCTTGGAACTTCCCGATCGCGATGATCACGCGGAAGGTGGCCCCGGCGCTGGCGGCCGGCTGCCCGATCATCGTCAAGCCCTCCGAGCTCACGCCTTATTGCGCCCTGGCCCTGGCGGTCCTGGCCGAGCGCGCCGGGGTGCCGGCTGGCATCCTCTCGGTCGTCACCGGCGATCCCAAGGCGATCGGCGCCGAGATGACCGGCAACCTTGCCGTCAGGAAGCTCTCCTTCACGGGCTCGACCGGCGTCGGGCGCATCCTGATGGCGCAATCGGCCCCCTCGATCAAGCGGCTCTCTTTGGAGCTCGGCGGCAACGCGCCCTTCATCGTCTTCGACGATGCCGACCTGGAGCAGGCCATCGCCGGGCTCATGGTCAGCAAGTTCAGGAATGCCGGACAGACCTGCGTCTGCGCCAATCGCATCCTCGTCCAGGACGGCATCTATGACCGCTTCGCCGCCGCTCTGGCCGAGGCGGTGGGCAAGCTCGTGGTCGGCGACGGTCGCGCTGCCGGCGTCACCACCGGCCCGCTCATCAATGCCGCCGCCGTCGCGAAGGCCCTGGGCCATATCGAGGATGCGACGGCGCATGGGGCGCGCGTGCTGACGGGCGGCGGCGCGGCACCGCAGGGTGGCCGCTTCGTGACGCCCACCGTGCTGACCGAAGCGACGACGGCGATGCGCCTTGCCTCCGAGGAGACGTTCGGCCCGGTGGCCCCGCTCATACGCTTTGAAGACGAGGCGGACGCGATCAGAATCGCCAACGCCACCCCCTTCGGCCTCGCCTCCTATTTCTATACCAACGATCTGGGCCGCGCCTTTCGCGTCGGCGAGGCCCTGGAGTTCGGCATGGTCGGCCTCAATACCGGCACCGTCTCCATGGAGATGGCGCCCTTTGGCGGCATCAAGCAGTCCGGGCTCGGCCGCGAGGGGGGCAGTGTCGGCATCGAGGAATATCTCGAGCTGAAGAGCTTCCATATCGCGGGCCTCGCCTGAGACGGGTAGCCGGCATGGCGGCGCTGGTGCTGGCCGCCTGCGCCCACCCGTCCGGCACCACGACACCAGAGGGGACACCCGAGGCGGCGACAGAGAGGGCAGGGCCGGGCGTGGACCGCCAGGCCTGTCTCGCCGCCCTGGAACGCCAGTCGGCCTTGACCCGGGGCAAGGTCGCCAGCCTGCTCCGGCTCCCCTCGCTCGAGGATTATCCAGCAGGGGTCTGCGACCATGCCCTGGCCGGGCTCGACGCTGGCCGGATCGGCGGGGAGGACGGGCTGGGCCTGATGCATGGGCTGCCCAGCGTCGCCGTCGTCGCCCTCTTCAATCCCCTGGCCCGGGCCGATGCGCGCCCGCTGCCCAAGCTGGCTGATTGACCGCCATGGCGCAGGCTCCCTACTCTGGTTCGAGACGGAACGCCGCGCCAGGGTAGCTGGTTAAGCGTTGTCCCATGCTTGCATTCTCCAGAGGTTAAAGAGCCAATGTCCGCGACCGAGAAGCCCAGGCCCGGCCAGCATCTGCCGAACGCGGACCTGCCCAATATTCCGCGCCTCATGGCCGCCTATTTCGCCGAGAAGCCCGACCCCGCCATCGCCACCGAGCGCGTGGCCTTCGGCACCTCGGGCCATCGCGGCTCCGCCTTGAGGCGCTCCTTCAACGAGGCGCATATCCTGGCCACCTCCCAGGCCATCTGCCTCTACCGCGCCAAGGAAGGCATCACCGGCCCCCTCTATCTGGGCATCGACACGCACGCGCTCTCCGAGGCGGCCTTCGTCTCCGCGCTTGAAGTCTTCGCCGCCAACGAGGTCACCGTCCGCATCGACAGTGCCGGTCTCTTCACCCCCACGCCCGCCGTCTCGCATGCCATCCTCACCCACAATAAGGGCAGGAGCAGGGGTCTGGCCGACGGTGTCGTCGTCACCCCCTCGCACAACCCGCCCGAGGATGGCGGCTTTAAATATAACGGCACCGATGGCGGCCCCGCCGACACCACGGCCACGGGCTGGATCGAGCGCGCCGCCAACGAGTTGCTCGAGGATGATCTGGTCGACATCCGCCGCATCCCCTACGCCCGCGCGCGCGCGTCCGCGTTCGTCCAGCCCTTCGACTTCCGCGCCGCCTATGTCGACGACCTGGCCTCGGTGGTCGACATGGAGGCCATCCGCGCCTCCGGCCTGAAACTCGGCATGGACCCCCTGGGCGGTGCCGCCACCTGGTACCTCTCCCCCATCATCGAGCGCTACCGCCTGGATGCCACCATCGTCGCCGACCGCATCGATCCGGCCTTCGCCTTCATGCCCGTCGACTGGGACGGCAAGATCCGCATGGACTGCTCCTCCCCCTTCGCCATGGCCGACCTGATCAGGATGAAGGACCGCTTCGACGTCGCGTTTGCCAACGACACCGACGCCGATCGCCACGGCATCGTCACGAAGTCGGGCGGCCTCATGAACCCCAACCATTATCTGACCGCCGCCATCTCCTACCTCTTCACCCACCGCCCGGACTGGCCGGCGGGGACCGCCATCGGCAAGACCGCCGTCTCCTCCTCGGCCATCGACCGCGTCGCCAAGAAGCTCGGCCGCCGCCTCTACGAGACGCCCGTCGGCTTCAAATGGTTCGTCAAGGGCCTGATGTCGGGCGAGCTCGGCTTCGGCGGCGAGGAATCCGCCGGTGCCTCCTTCCTTCGCCGCGACGGCAGCGTCTGGTCCACCGACAAAGACGGCCTCATCCTGGGCCTCCTGGCAGCCGAGATGACCGCCGTCCTCGGCCGCGACCCCTCCGAGGTCTATGAGGGCCTCACCGCCGAATTCGGTGCCCCCACCTATGCCCGTATCGACGCCCCGGCGACCCCGGCGCAAAAGGCCGCCTTGAAGAAGCTCGACCCCTCGTCGATCACGACGACCACCCTGGCCGGCGACCCGATCGAGAGTGCGATCACCAAGGCGCCGGGTAACGACGAGCCCTTGGGCGGCCTCAAGGTCAGCACGGCGAACGGCTGGTTCGCGGCAAGGCCGTCAGGGACTGAGGATGTGTACAAGATTTACGCGGAGAGTTTTAAGGGGAAGGATCACCTGAAGGTGATTCAGGAGGACGCTCAAGCGCTCGTCAGCCACGCATTGGGCTAGCTGCTGCTCCCCCCAGGCTCGACACCGCGAGGCGGTTGAGCCGTTTTGGCCGTGCGTCGTCGTCGGCGCGGGCCGCCTGGATGAGACGGGCTCAGGCCGGGGTGTAGCTGCGGGGATAGGTGGAGATGGCGCGGGACGCGGCGGCGATGCCCTTAGCCACGGCCTGCGCCAGGGACTGGCCCTCGACCAGGGCGATCAGGCAGGCGGCGTTGAACGTGTCGCCCGCTCCCACCGTGTCGATGGCGGCGACGCTCGGCGCCGGCAGGGCCAGGCGCTCCTGGCCCCGGCAGGCGAGCGCACCGGCCGGGCCGAGCTTGGCGATCAGCGTGCCGTCCCTGGGCAGGCGCGGGCGGAGGCGCTGGATGGCGGCCTCGACATCCGCCGTCTCGGCCTCGGCGCCGAAGGCCTGGCCCTTGAGCTCGGCCTCGTTGAAGAGGAGATAGTCGATCCAGGGCAGCCAGGAATCGACGATGGCGCGCAGGTCCGGGGTCCAGCCGGTGCTGTCGGGCCAGCCCGTGTCCAGGGCCAGGCGGTAGCCCAGCGCCTTCAGGCGCGCCATCAGCGGGTGGAGGCCGGCGATCAGGCCGGGGCTGAGGAAGATGCCGCAAAGGAGAGCGATGCTGCCTGCGGCCGCCTTCTCGGGCAGGAGGGCCATCAGGGGGGCGGGGTCGAGGGCCTGGAGATGGCCGGGGGTCGTGAGGAAGCTGCGCTCGCCGCCTTGATGCGTCACGCCGACCGAGACGGTGGTGGGCCCGGGCTCGGCATAGGCGCGGGTCTGGCTGGCGGTGAACTGGCCGGTCAGCCAAGTGCCCAGGCTGTCGGTGCCGTGGCTGGTGACCATGAGATAAGGCTTGTTCAAGCCGTCCAGCGCCAAGGCGGCGTTGCCGGCCTGGCCACCGGCGCGGAACTCGCCGCGCTCGGTGATGATCTCGGTGCCGATGGCGGGCCAGGCGGCGATCGGTCCCATGACGAGGTCGGCATTGATGTTGCCGAGGAGGAGGAGATGCGGCCCGCTCGGGTCCTGGCCGTCCGTGCGCGCTGTCGGCGCCTGCGCGCTCGGGCGCGTTTCAGGGTGCGGCGCGCCCGGTTGCTCCCTTGCGTCCCGTTGGCTCATTCGCCGTCGGTGACCTTGGTGGAGCGAAGCGGCGTGCCGATGTCGGGCACGAGGAGGGTGGCGGTGTCGATGAAGATGCGCTGCAGCGTGGCAAGGACGATGGCGGCGGCGGCGAGACCACGGAGGCGGGGCAGGGCCACGGTGCGGGCGCCCTCGATGGGCGGGGCGCCCGAGCAGTCGATGACGATCGGGGTGAGGCCGGCCTTGAGGGCGATCTGGGCGACGGTGGCCACGGTGTCGGCATCGGCGCCGGCCGGGCGGGCCAGGACGATGGCCGTCTCCGTGCTCAGCACCTCGAGCGGGCCGTGGCGGAGCTGGCCGCCTTCGATGGCCAGCGCCGGGCGGCGGGCCAGCTCCATGAAGGTGAGGCCGGCCGTCTCCACCACGCCCTGAAGGTGGCCGCGGCTGGAGAGGATGAGGATGCGGGCGGCGGCGAGCTGCTCAGGGACACCCTTGCTCTCGGTTTCGGGCGGGGCGGTGAGGACGGAGAGGAAGTCGGCGGGATCGCTGCCCAGGTGCTTCAGGATGGCGGCGTGCAGCGCCAGGGTGATGGCGAGGCTGCGGGTGGCGGCGAAGGCCTGTTCGGGGCCGCCCTCGCCGATGAGGCTGGTCGTGCGCTGGCCCAGGGGCGAGCTGGCGTTGAGGGTGAGGCCGAAGGCCTCCGTGTCGCTCTCGCGGCGGTCGAGATAGCGAACGATCTCGCCCGAGGCGCCCGACTGGGAGACGAGCAGCTCGGTGGCGGGGCCCGGCAGGGGCGCGCGCAGGAGCTCGGAGGCAAGGACGGCCGTGGCGTCGATGCCGTGCGTGCGATAGAGCGGCTCGACGGTGCGGTTCAGCCAGTGCGAGGCGCCCATGCCGACGAGGTGGAGGCGCTTCGTCTCCTGGATGTGGCGCGCGGCGGCCTGGGCGTTGGCCTGGTTGGCTTCGAAGGAGCGGCTGGCGTCCTGGAACTGGCGGGCCATCTCGGCCTCAAGGCGGACGAGACCGTCGGGCTTGGGGGTGGTCGACATCGATTTATCCTTTGACGCTGCCGGCCGAGAGGCCGGCAATGAGCGAGCGTTGGAAGAGGAGGGCCAGGACGATGGGCAGGATGGCGGCCAGCACGCCCACGGTCGAAACCATCCCATAATCCGTCACTCGTCCCGAGGCAAAGTCGGCGATGGCGACAGGCAGCGTCTTGGCCTTGGTGCTGCCCGTCAAGATGAGGGCGTAGAAGAATTCGTCCCAGGCGGTGAGAAAGGAGAGGAGGGCCGTTGCCATGAGGGCCGGCCGGGCGGTCGGCAGGATGATCCGGACAAGGATCGTGAGCGTGCCGGCGCCGTCCAGCATGGCGGCTTCCTCGGTGGCGACGGGCAGGGCGTCGATGGCGCTCTTGGCGAGCCAGACGGCGTAGGGGAGGAGGAAGGCCGTGTAGACGATGACGAGCCCGGTCCTTGTATCGAGCAGGCCGACGCCGCCCAGCGTCTCGTAGAGCGGCAGGACATAGACGATGGGCGGGATCATGAAGGTGCCGAGGATGAGGAAGAGGATGGCGATGGGTGCGCGGCGCCGGGCGAAGGCGTAGGCGGCCGGAATCGCCACCGCCATGGCAAGCAGCGTGCCGAGGCCGGCGGCGATGACGCTGTTGCGCAAGGCGGCCAGGAAGAGCCCGTCCTCCAGGAGGACGCTGGCATAGCGCGTAAGGTCGAGGCTGGAGGGCCACCAGCGGAGCGGGACGGTGACGAGGTCGCTTGCCGGGCTGACGCTCATGATGACGAGCCAGGCCACGGGTGCGACGGTGAAGAGGAAGAGGAGGAAGGCGAAAAAATAAAGGATGGCGAAGCGGAGCGCCCTGCGGCTGGTCAATGGCTGCCTTCCCGGCGCATGGCGCGCAGATGGGCGAGGATGAGGATGCTGCTCAAGAGCGCGATGACGACGGCATAGGCCGCACCCGTGCCGGCGTCGAGGAAGGAGAAATATTGCTGGTAGACGAGGAAGCTTACCGTCTTCGTCGCATCGGCGGGACCGCCCCGCGTCATGACGTAGACGATGTCGAAGACGCGAAAGGCCTCGATGGCGCGTAGCGCCAGGATGACGAGCAAAGAGGGGAGGATGTGGGGCAGCGTGACGTTCAAGAAGCGCGCCATCGGGCCGGCGCCATCCAGCCTGGCTGCCTCGTAAAGGTCGGTCGGGACGGATTGGAGGGCCGCCAGGACGATGAAGGCCACGAGCGGGAAATTCTTCCAGGCATCGACGATCGCAACCATGCTCAAGGCGATGGCGGGGTCACCCAGCCAGCTCCGATACTGTCCGATAATCCCGGTTTGCAGGAGGAGCGCGTTGAAGCTGCCGAATTCCGGGTTGAGGATGAGTCGCCACATCAAGGCGTTGACGATGTTGGGAACTGCCCAGGGCAGGATGACCAGGACGCGCACAAACGTGCGGCCGGGAAAGCGCTCTTGCAGCAGGAGCGCTGTCCCGACCCCGATCAGGGCCTCGAGGCCGACCGAGAGGAGGGTGAAATAGAGCGTGCGCAAGAGGGCCGCGCGAAAGCCAGGGTCCTTGAGCGCGAAGAGATAATTGTCCAGCCCCACGAACGAGGCGGGGCCGCCGCCCAGTTGCGCGTCGGTGAAGCTTGTCCAGAGCGTACGGACGAGCGGGTAGAGGGTGATTGCCGCCAGGACCAGGAGAGCCGGCCCGAGCAGCAGCCACGTTTCGAAAGAGGATCCGTCGCGCCGCATGCCCTCGCCCCTTGCGACGATCAACGGATGCGGGCG
Organism: Arboricoccus pini; assembly: GCF_900187945.1. Classification (GTDB taxonomy): domain Bacteria; phylum Pseudomonadota; class Alphaproteobacteria; order Geminicoccales; family Geminicoccaceae; genus Arboricoccus; species Arboricoccus pini. The sequence continues at coordinate 74,975 of NZ_FYEH01000011.1, forward strand.
GCCTGGGCAGCGGCATCTTCCAGGGCGTCCTTGGGCGTCGTGTCCGTGAAGAGGGCCGATTGGATCGCCGACTGCAAGGTGGTCGACAGGCGCTGATAGCTCGGGATCATCGGCCGTGGGAACATGACCGGCAGGGCGACCTTGGCAGCGGCGATCAACTCCTCCTGGCCCTTGGCGACCGCCGGATCATCGTAGGAGGCCTTCCAGATCGGCAGGCTAAGCTTGGCGTATTTGTCCTGTACCGCCTTCGAGGTCAGATAGGCGATATAGGCGAAGGCTTCCTTATCGTGCGCGCTGCTGCCAGCCACACCCAGGCCCATGGAGCCGTTCACGGCCGAAACGGAGCTCTTGCCCGCGACCCCCGGTGCGGGTGCCACGCCCACCTTGCCCACGACCTTGCTTTCCTTGGGATCGTTGGCCATCGCGTACATGTAGGTCCAGTTGAGGGCGAAAGCGGCATCGCCGTTGCTAAAGACCTTGCGTACGTCCTCTTCCAGATATTCGCGGCTGTTGGGGTTGGTGATGCCGTCCTTCAGCGAGCCCTTCATATACTCCAGTGCCTCGAGGCCGCCGCCGTTCTGGAAATCGGGCTTGCCGGCCTTGAGGAAGTCACCGCCATAGGCGGCAACGAGCGTGGTGTAGTCGCAGATCGCGGCCTCCGCCTGCGACCAGCTCCAAACGATCGGATACTGGACCAGCCCCTTGGCCTTGATGGCCTTTGCCTGGCTGGCGAGCTCGCTCCAGGTCGCGGGCGGATGATCGAAGCCCGCCTGCCGCAGAAGATCCTTATTGTAGAAGAGATACTTGGTATCCAGGATCCAGGGCATGCCGTAGCGCTTGCCGTCATAGGTCACGGTCGACCAGGCACCGTCGAAGACGGCGGCCGTGTCGGCAGCGGGAATGGCGGCCGTTTCGTCCTTGAGAAAATGCCGCTGAGCGAACTCAGCCGTCCAGACCACGTCGAAGAGCGCCACGTCATAGCCGTTGCCGGCTGCAGCCGCCGTGACGATCTTGTCGTGCAGTGCCTCGTAGGGGACGAACTCGAGCGCCACCTTGACGCCTGGATGCCCGGCCTCGAAGTCGCGCGTCATGGAACGGACATCGTCCTCGCTATAGGCCGCCTGCTGCATGAAGATCGCGTTCAGCGTCAGGTCCGCCGCCCTGGCCGGGGCGAGCCCTACCAGACTTGTCAGCAAGAACGCCCCCAGCCCGCATCGCAGGCTCGTCTTGACCTCGCGCATCGTCCCTCCGGCTTGGTCTGAACCCAGGCGGCCCGCCTGCCGCCGTTTCGAACTCGGCTGCATTTGACGGACCCCTCGCGAAAGTGTCAATTCGATTTACACAATAACGTTTGGACTCCAGCTCGATGGCGATAACGCCGTCCTCGATCGCGCGCGGCGGCACCAACCTGGAGCGTGCCGGCTCGCATAATTATCGCGTGGTGCTGACTACGATCCGCGCCTTAGGCTCCGCGTCGCGCAGTCAGATCGCCGCTTCGACCGGGCTGACCCGCCAAGCGGTCCACAGCATTGTCGGCCGCCTGCGCGCGGCGGGCCTCGTCAAGATCACTGGCGCCCGCTCCGAGGCCAATCGAGGAGGCAGAGGCATGCCCGGCATCGCCGTCGAACTCGCCGCCGAGGGCGCCTATTCATTGGGGCTGCTCGTGGATCTGTGGGGGGTGAATACGGTGCTGGCCGATTTTTCGGGCGGGATCGTCGACACTCTGCACCTGCCCCTGCGGCAGCGCTCGGTCGATGACGTGCTCGAAGCCGCCAGTGCCGCGCGGCACTGGCTGGCCCAGCAGCCACCTGCAAGGCGTGAGCGCCTTATCGGTGCCGGTATCGCCATGCCTGGGCCCTTTCGCGTTGCCGGCATGACCGATGTCGGTCCGACAGGCATGCCCGACCTCACCTTGCCGGCCATTCAAGCCGAGCTTGCCAGCCGCCTCGACATGCCGGTCAGCATTCATAACGATGCATCCGCCGCTGCCCTGGCTGAGCATCTCTACGGACTGGGCAGGGGCCTCGAGAGCTTCGCCTATATCTATTTCGGCTTCGGCCTTGGTGCCGGCCTCATCATCGACGGCCAACTGCATCGGGGTCGCGGCGGCAATGCCGGCGAGATCGCCCATATGATGGTGGAGCCCGGCGGCCGTCCCTGCGGCTGCGGCAATCGCGGTTGCCTTGAGCGCTACGTCTCGGTGCACGCGCTGGCCGAATCCCTGGGCCTGCCGCCGGTCGGTGAGTCGACACTCGATGACATTGACCGCATGTTGGCCCATGGCGAAGCTGGCCTGGAGGAATGGTTGGCGATCGCCGGACGCCGCCTGCGCCAAGCAATCAATATCCTGGAATCGACGCTCGATCTGGATGCCGTCGTCATGGGCGGCCGCATTTCCGCGCCGCTTCTGCAGGCAATCGACCGGCATACCCGCCCATTGGCGCACTCCATCGGTGCGCGGACCCGCCAGACGCCCAGACTTCTCCTCGGCCGTACCGGCAGCGACGTTCCGGCACTAGGCGCTGCCGCCCTGCCGCTTTTTCACGCCTTCAGCCCGAAGCTCGAAGCCCTCCTGGGCTGACCCGCTACCGCCCGGGGCCGGCGGCAGCGGATTGAAAGCCTATTTTTTGTCTTTAAGGACGTGCTCAAGGAAGAGGCCGCCGCGCGGCGCATCGTAATCGGGTGCGCCCGAAGCACCCGTCAGAGCACGGCGCGCCTCCCTGGCGCGTTGGACCAGATAGAAGATGAGGGCGAAGATCCCGGCGCCCGCCAGCAGTGTAAAGGGCATGAGCATCACGCTCATGAACAACAGGTGCATCGGCATCTGCGCCGACATGTCGCCGACCAGGAGATAGGCCAGACCCATGATCACGCCTAGAATGACAGGGCCGCCCGGAATGCCGACGATCAATCCCATGCGCGCCGCGTCGGCCGCGCGCTGACGCCCTATCTCGTCGGCTGCCTGCTTGTTCTCGGACATGCCACTGGACGAGACGTACCCAGCCTGTGCCACCATCATCAACCTCCCATATCGTACCCGGCCTCAGCGAGGCCGCTGTCCGCAGCCCTCCGTCTTTTTTGCGCGAAGGTAATTGCTGCAGAACCATTACAGACCCGAAACGATCTGTTTAACAAGACGGAAAATGCGCTCTTTGGTCACAGGCTTGCTAGCGGGCAAGGAAGGTTTTTTGCCGTATATCCGCTTGACTTAAAGAAAAAGCGTCAATCCAGCCTTTTGAGGCGGTCGATCCCATAGGTTTCAAAGCCGAAGCGCTCATAGGCGCGCTCGGCCAACTCATTGCCGGCCACGTAGCTGATCATCAATTGTCGATAGCCGCGCGCGCGGGCGATAGCCTCGACATGTGAAAGGAGCTTCTGCGCCAGTCCCAGTCCGCGCGCCTCCTCCCGCAGGAACAGTTCCTTCACATAGGCGTAGCGCCGCCGCTCGGGACGAATATAGACCGGGGCCTCCTCGAACGTGAGACAGATATGCCCCAGGACCCTGCCTGTCCGCTCGGCCACGAGCAGCAGACCATCCGTCTTCGCCACGTGGGCCAGCACGACATCCAGCGCTTCCTCGCCGCCTTCCCGGTCGCGTCGACGATCGTGCAGGATATCGTCCTCGTGCTGGTTCAGGAGCTGGAACTGCTCGATGAGCGCGTCGCGATCTTCCGCAACGGCGGGTCGAATGACGATTTCTGACATCTTGAAGGGTTGATCCGTTCCGTGCCGCGCCACATCGTCTGGTCGCGGGCGCACTTCATTATTGCCGGGTGCCGGGCTCGATCCTGGCGGGCTCCCTGAAGTCCTGGCGGCGCACGGGCATGACGTCAATCGTCGCGACCAAGCATGTCGCGGACCAGAGGACGGACCTGAGATCGCTCGACCCCGCAATCCGCGTCGACGCGAACGAGGGCATGACCGCCTCGACCTAAGCTTGGTGCGTCATGGCGATCGTTCCCGTCAGTGCGCCACGCGATGTCATGCCGAAGGCGATCCGTTCAGCCGGTCCGCTGACCCACGTGGCGGCCGATTGGACATTCCTTCTGCAGCGCGGCATGGGCCGTGGCGTAGGCGGCGAGCCGTTCGGCCACGGCCCCTTCGACAGGCACGGCCTTCGCGGCCCCACTGTCGACATGCAAGAGCATATGCTCGCCGGTCGCCAGCAACTCGCCCGTGACGGCGTTGCTGACCTTGTGGAAGAGATGCAGCCGCTTGGGATCGCTGCCGACCACCTGGGTCGTCGTGGTCAGCTGGTCGCCCGCCCGCGCCTGGCCTTTGTGGGTCAGATGGGACTCGACCGTGTAGTAACTATGGCCGCCGGCCACGTACGCCTTATCGACACCGATCAGGCGCAAGAACGCGTCGGTGGCCTCGCCCAGTACCTGCAAGTAGCGATGTTCGGTCATATGGCCGTTATAGTCGATCCAGTCGGGCTCGACCGTTGCCGCCAAAAGCGGGAGCGGGACGTCCGATGGCGATGGCGAGGGCGGCACCGGCCTCCTTGCGGCCAGTAATGCCTCCAGCGCGCGCACTTCCTGGCCGGCACCCCAGCCACGACCTTCGTTTTGGGCAGCCAGGGCCTTCATGATGCCCACCAGATTATCGTCGCGGATGCGCTCCAGCGCGCGAACCGAGAGGCCGTTCGCCTGGGCGTCGGACTGGGCGGCGATCTTGTCGATCAGGGCCTCGTCAAGATCGGGAACGTCGGTGAGCTTGGTCCAGGGCCAAGCCAGGCATGGGCCGAACTGGGCCAGGAAATGGCGCATGCCGGCTTCGCCGCCAGCGATGCGATAGGTCTGGAACAGGCCCATCTGCGCCCAGCGCAGGCCGAAGGAGAAACGGATGATGTCGTCGATCTCCTCCACGCTCGCAATGTCATCATGCACGAGCCAGAGAGCCTCGCGCCAGAGTGCCTCAAGCAGACGATCGCCGACAAAGGCTTCGATCTCGCGCCGGAGCACCACGGGCCGCATGCCGATGCCGCGATAGATCGCCCCGGCGCGCGCGATGGCCTCCTTGGTGGTGGCTTTCCCGCCTACGATTTCCACCAAAGGGAGGAGGTAGACGGGATTGAAGGGGTGGGCCACGACGAGCCGGCCCGGCTCGCGCATGCCGGCCTGCATGTCGCTCGGCAGCAGGCCCGAGGTGGAGGAGCCGATCAGGGCGTCAGGCCTGGCGTCCGCCTCGATCTCCGCGAGGATCCGGCGCTTGAGGTCCAGGCGTTCGGGCACACTTTCCTGGATGAAGTCGGCATCGCGCACGGCTGCCGCGATCGAGGTCGCAAATGTCAGCCGGCCGGCCGGCGGCAGCGGCTGGGGCAGAAGGCGTTGCCAGGCATGGGTGGCATTGGCCAGCACCGCCTCGATCTTGCGGCCGGCTTGCGGATCCGGATCGAAGAGGGCGACGTCGATTCCCGAGAGGAGGAGGCGGGCAACCCAGCCGGCGCCGATGACGCCGGCACCGATGCAGGCGGCGCGCGCGATAATGGTCTCGCTTGGCATGGGCGACCTACCAGCGCTTCACGAGCTTCAGGCGCTCGCGCACCTGGGCAGGCGTCAGGACGCGCGAGCCCATGGCCTCGGTTATCTGCACGGCACGCTGAACGAGGTCGCCATTGCTGGCCAACTGCCCCTTGCCCAGCCAGAGATTGTCTTCAAGGCCGACACGGATATTGCCACCGGCCAGGACCGCCTGGGCGGCATAGGGAAGCTGGTTGCGGCCTATGGAGAAGGCCGAGAAGGTCCAGCCCGCCGGCAGATTGCCGATGAGCGCCAGGAGGGTCTGGAGATCGTCCGGCGCTCCCCAGGGAATGCCCATGCAGAGCTGCACCATCACCGGGTCGTCCAAGAGGCCCTGGTCCGCCAGCCACTTGGCCAGGAGAAGATGGCCGGTGTCGAAGATCTCGATCTCGGGCCGCACGCCCAGCGCCTGGATCTGGCCTGCCATCTGACGCAGCATGGCCGGCGTGTTGGTCATGACATAGTCACCCTCGCCAAAATTCATCGTGCCGCAATCAAGCGTGCAGATCTCAGGCAGGAGTTCCTTGACATGGACCAGGCGCTCGCTGGCGCCGGCCATGTCGGTGCCGTCGGCGTTGACGGGGAAGGGGGCCTCGGGCGAACCCAGGACGAGATCGCCGCCCATGCCGGCCGTCAGGTTCAAGATGACGTCCACGCCCGAATCGCGGATATGCGCCACGGTCTCGCGATAGAGGGCCGGATCGCGCGCGGCCTTGCCGGTCTTCGGATCGCGGACGTGGATATGGGCGATGGCCGCACCGGCCTTCGCCGCCTCGATCGCCGCATCGGCAATCGCTCTTGGCGTGACCGGCACCTTGGCCGAGCGCCCCGTCGTGTCGCCAGCCCCCGTCAGGGCACAGGTGATGAAAACGTCCTTATTCGGTGTCAGCGCCATGGATCCGCCTTTCCTGCTCCGGCCTCGAACATGCGACGGCGACCTTGGCCAGTCTTTGCCCTGGGCGCAGGTTTCTTTGCCTGTTACGCAACCGGCATGAACATCTTCACCGCCACCCAGCAGCCGCTCGCAGTCACCATCCTGGTCCTCGACAAGGTCTCGCTCATGAGTCTCGCGGCGACGCTCGAACCCATGCGCGGCGCCAACCGCGTGGCCGGGCGGCGTCTCTTTGGCTGGAAGCTGGTCTCGGTGGACGGCAATTCGGTGCAGGCATCCTGCGGCCTGCCGATCGCGGTCGAGGGAGCCTTCGACCCACGATCGGCGGGTGAGGCCCTCTTCGTCGTCGCGGCCTTCGATGCCCTGGCCCAGGCGGGAGCACCGCTGCTCAAGGGCCTCCGCCAGGCGGCCGGTGCCGGTGTCTTCATGGCCGGCATCGAGGGCGGTGCCTGGGCCCTGGCCCGGGCCGGCCTGCTGGAAGGACGGCGGGCGACGACGCATTGGGAGGATCTCGAGCCCTTCGCCGCCCGATTTCCGGCAGCCCACGTGGTGCCCGACCGCTATATCGTCGATGGGCCGGTCGGCACGACGGGCGGCGCGTCGCCGGCCCTCGACTTCATGCTGGCGCTGATCCGCGCCCGGGCCGGCCGGGCGCTGGCCCTCGATGTGGCCAGCCTCTTCATCTATGACGAGGTGAGGGCGGGCTTCGAGGCGCAGCCCTTCGTTTCCCTTGGGGCCAGCGGCTCTCGGGAGCCGCGTCTCGCACGTGCCATCAAGGTCATGGAGGAGCGGATCGAGGCGCCTTTGACGCTGGCGGCCGTGGCCGCGCGCGCCGGCCTCAAGCTTCGGACCATGGAGTCTCTCTTCCAGCGCCATCTGCAGACGGCTGCCGGCGCCTACTACACGGCCCTGCGCCTGGGTGCCGCCCGCCGGCTGCTCGTCGATGCCGAGATGGACCTGGCCGAAGTTGCAACCCGGACCGGCTTTGCCTCGGCGGCGACGCTCTCGCGGGCCTGCCGTCGCCGGTTCGGCCAGCCACCCGGTGCGTTGCGCCGTGCCGGCCGGCGTGCCAGGGCCGGCTCGACGTCGCCGGACTCGCGCCCTTGAGCCCAAGCAGCGCGAAGCCCGGTAGTGCCCAAAGAAGCACGCCCAGTCATGTCGAGTCGTTCGACATGGCTAGGTCGGCTGGTGTTTGCGCAGGACCATCTGGATGACGATGACCATGCAGCCGGCGAAGGCCAGGCAGGCGCCGAGGAAGAACATGGGTGCGAGGTCGCTGCCGGTCGCGACCTTGATGTAGGGGACGATATTCTGGGAGATGAAGCCGCCCAGGTTGCCGACCGAATTGATGGCGGCCAGACCGGCTGCCGCCCCGCGACCGGTGAGGAAGGAGGAGGGCAGCGTCCAGAAGACCGGCTGCGGCGAGAGGATCATCGCCGCTGCGATGCAGAGCAGCACGTACTTGAAGATATTGCCGTCGACGACGACGCTGAGGACCAGGCAGACGGCACCGATCAGCGCCGGGATGACGATATGCAACGTCCGCTCGCCCGTCCGCTCGGACCGACGCGGCACGTACCAGAGCGCCCAGGCAGCGGCGATCCAGGGCAGCATGTTGATGAGCCCGTTCATCGTGTTGGAGACGCCAAAGCCCTTCACCACCGTCGGCAGCCAGTAGCTGAGACCGTAGGCGGCCAGCGGAAAGCCCACATAGGTAAGTGCGATCAGGAGCACTCGGCCGTCGGTCAGTGCCTTGAATGGATTGCCCTTCGCGGTCTGCGATTTGCCGGTATCCTCGGCGTCGAGCTTGGCGCGCAGCCAGTCCTTCTCCGCGTCGCTATAGAAGCCCGCGTCCTCGGGCTTGCTCGGCAGCATGATGATGACGACGAATCCCATGAGGATGGCTGGCACGCCGGTAATGATGAAGACCCACTGCCAGCCGGCCAGACCCCAAAGTCCGTTCAGATCGAGCAGCACGCCGCAGATCGGCGCGCCGACGACATTTGCGATCATGCTGGCCATCATGAACCAGCCAATCATGCGGGCGCGGTGGCCGAACGGCACCCAGAGGGTCATGAGATAGAGGACGCCCGGAAAGAAGCCCGCCTCGGCTACGCCCAGGAGGAAGCGGAGGATGTAGAACATCACCTCGTTCTGGGTGAAAGCCAGGGCCAGCGTCACCAGGCCCCAGGAGACCATGATCCGCGTGAACCAGCGCCTGGCGCCTACGCGCTCCATGATGATGTTCGAGGGCACCTCGAAGATGAAATAGGCCAAGAAAAAGAGAGAGGCCCCAAGTCCGAACGCGTATTCGGAGATGCCGAGATCGGGCGCCATCTGCAGCTTGGCGAAGCCGATATTCTGCCGGTCGATATAGGCGATCAGATACATGATCCCCAAGAGAGGCATGATGTGGCGCATGAACTTGCCAACCACGCGATCTTCGACGTCCTGCTCGCTCATGAAGCTCCAGTGGCGTTTTGTTGCGGCTTCAGAGGCGCTACATGGCTGGCCGACGTCGGTCAAATGCGGCCCCTGCCCAAACGCATGCGTGCCGCCTATGTTCGGCCGATGGTTGAAGAGATCTTGCATGAGACCGAAGCGTCGCCGGGAAGGCGCGGCTGGTGCCCGGGCGCCTGGCGGCCCATGGCCAGCGCCGATGGCCTCGTCGCCCGGCTACGCCCGAGCGGCGGCCGGCTGAGTGGCGCGCAACTCCTGACCATGGCCTCGGCCGCGAGCCACGCCGGCAACGGCGTGATCGAGCTGACCGGGCGCGCCAATCTGCAGCTGCGCGGTATCGAGGCGGCAAAGCTGGCCGCGCTGCAGGCGCAGCTGGGTCTGGCCGGCCTGCTCGACTCCTCGGCCGCGGACGAGGCCCGTCGCAACATTCTCCTGCCGCCCCTGGCTGGCCTCGATCCCACCGCGGCCCTCGATCTTTTGCCGCTTCTGGCCGAACTCGAGCACCGGCTGCGAGAGGCGGACGAGCTGGCGGCCTTGCCGGCCAAGTTCGCCCTTGTTCTCGAGGATGGCGGCTTGTTCCAGCCCTCGCGCATCACGGCCGACCTGCGTGCCCGCCCCGTGGCTCAGCTGCCGGGCCAGCTCGCCGTCGGCGTGGGGGCGCCGGATGGCGGGACGCGCTGGCTGGGATCTGCGCCGCCCACGTTGCTGCCCGGCATTCTCCTCGCTCTGATGCGGCGCAGCCTGCCTTATCTCGAAACCCTGCCGCGCGCGCGTTTCAGCTATCTGACAACTGACAACTGTCGAGCGATCGCGCAGGGATTGCCGCTTCGCCCATTGGGTTCCACCCCGATGCCCGAGCCGCCAGGAGGAAGCGCGCCGCCGCTTGGCCACTGGCGCCTCGGCGAGCTGTCTCTCGTCGGCGTGGCAGCACCGTTGGGACGCCTCGATCCGCGCATGCTGGAAATCCTGGCAGGTTGCATCGGTCCAAACGGCCAGGCACGCCTGACGCCCTGGCGCAGCTTCGTGCTTCCTGACCAGTCGGCCCCGATCCTGCGAACACTCAAGGATGGCGGTTTCATCGTCGATGCAAGCTCGCCGTTGCTGGCGATCGCTGCCTGTCCCGGCAAGGAGGGCTGTCGCAGTGGCACGACGTCCACCTTGAAGGACGCCCTCCATCTGGCCGCGCGCCTGCCACTTGAGCCTGGGGGCGGGATCAGACTGCACGTGGCCGGATGTGCCAAGGGATGCGCCCATCCGGCCAAGTCAGCCCTGACCCTCGTGGGGCGAAACGGCAGCTACGATCTCGTGCAAGACGGAAGGGCGGACGCGTCGCCTCTTGCCAAGGGGCTCAGCCTGGGCGATGCCGCGCATCTCCTCTCCTCCCTTACCCTGCGGACCGATCGCCCGTGACCCTGCCGCGACCTTCATCGATCTCGCCTTTCGCCTATGAGCGGGATGGTGCAGCCATCTATCGCCATTCCTTCGCCATCATCCGGGCGGAGGCCGATCTGGCTCGCTTTCGGGGCATCGAGGAACAGGTGGCGGTCCGCATCATTCACGCCTCGGGCATGGTCGAGGTGGCAGCCGATCTCGCCTTCACGCCGGATGCGGCCAAGATCGCGCGCCAAGCGCTCCAAGGCGGCGCGCCCATCTTCTGCGACAGCCAGATGGTGGCGAACGGCATCACTCGGGCCCGTCTGCCGGCCGGGAACGAAATCCTCTGCACGCTCGGCGACCCGCAGGTGCCAGACCTGGCGCAAAAGGCCGGTACGACGCGCTCGGCCGCCGCCCTGGAGCTCTGGCGCGACCGGCTGGGGGGAAGCGTGGTCGCCATCGGCAACGCACCCACGGCCCTGTTCCGCCTGCTCGAACTCGTGGAGGAGGGCGTGCCGCCACCGGCCGCCGTTATCGGCATGCCGGTGGGCTTCGTCGGCGCGGCCGAATCGAAGGAAGCCTTGCTGGCAGCCGGGCACCCGCCGGCCCTGGTCGTGCGTGGCCGCAAGGGTGGCAGTGCCATGGCGGTGGCGGCCCTCAACGCCTTGGCCTGCGAGCGCGAATGAACGCCTCTCCCTGTCTCTATGGCATCGGCGTCGGGCCGGGCGATCCCGAGCTCATGACGCTCAAGGCGGTGCGCCTGCTGCAGGCGGTCGATTTCGTCGCTTATTTCGCCAAGGCTGGCCGTCAGAGCACGGCACGCGTGATCGCCGACCAGCACGTGGCTGCGACCTGCGAGGAACTGCCGCTCTTTTATCCGATGACGACCGAGATCGCCTTCACGCACCCCGAGTATCGCGCCCGCCTCGCCGCCTTCTATGAAGAGGCCACCAGCCAGATCGCCACACGGCTGGCGGCAGGGCGTCGGGGCGCCCTGCTCTGCGAGGGCGACCCGCTTTTCTATGGCTCTTTCATGCACGTCTTCGAGCGCCTGAAAGGAAGCTTTCAGGCCGAGATCGTACCCGGCATCACCGGGATGGCCGGGGCCTGGAGCGCCGCCGGTCTGCCGATGACCTGGGGCGACGACGTCCTGACCGTGATCCCCGCCACGCTCCCTTACGACCGCCTCGTCGACCGCCTGCGGGATGCGGACGCGATCGTCATCATGAAGCTCGGAAAAAACATTAGTAAAGTCCAGCAAGCCATTGAGAAATGCGGCCTTATGGATCGTGCTGTGTATGTCGAATATGCGACGCGTCAAGCGGAGCGTATTCTGCCGCTGGCGACCCTCGGTGCGCGCGCGGCACCCTATTTCGCGCTCGTCCTCGTGGCCGGCCGGGGCAGGCGACCTTGAGCGGCTGGCTGCGGGTGGTGGGGCTGGGCCCGGGCGACGCGCATTGGATCACGCCGGAAGTCCAGGCCATCCTCAGCGAAGCCAGCGATCTCGTCGGCTACGAGTCCTATCTGGCAAGGCTGACGCCCGGCCCCAGCCAAAGCCTGCACGCGACGCCCAACCGCGTCGAGCTGGATCGAGCCCAGGCAGCCCTGGAACTGACGGCCGGCGGCGCGCGTGTAGCCGTCGTTTCCGGCGGCGATCCCGGCATATTCGCCATGGCATCCGCCATCATGGAGGCCTTGGAGCATGGCCCCCCGGCATGGCGTAATCTCGATGTCGGGATTGCCCCTGGAATCAGCGCCATGCAGGCTGCAGCGGCAAGGCTGGGAGCCCCGCTCGGCCATGATTTCTGCGCCATTTCGCTCTCCGACAATCTGAAGCCCTGGTCCATCATCGAGCGCAGGCTCCGGGCAGCCGTTGCGGGCGATTTCGTCATCGCGCTCTATAATCCCGCCTCGCGCGCGCGGCCGGCGCAGATCGGCTTGGCGCTGGAACTCCTGCGCGCCACAGCCGGGGGCGAGCGCTATGTGGCCCTGGCGCGCGGCATCGGCCGTGCCGAGGAGCACGTGCAGGTAACGTCGCTGGCGGATGTCGATCCCGCCGCCATCGATATGCGCACCCTCGTTCTGATCGGCTCCTCCCAGACCCGGCTTTTCCCGCGCGGCCAGACAGGTGCCTGGCTCTATACGCCGCGACGCTATGAGGCCGCCCCGTGAGGCAAGCGGGCGATCCAGTCCAGCACGTCGTCGATGACATGCCGGCATGGCACGGGCGGGAGGCGTGGGCGGTCGATCATGATGACCGGGACCCGCAGAAGCCGGGCAGCCACCAGCTTGGCGGCCGCCGCCTCGCCGCCGCTATTCTTGGTCACCAAGATGTCGATGCGATGATGCCTCAGGATGTCGAGTTCGCCGTCGAGCTGGAACGGCCCACGGTCCAAAAGCCAGGTCTGATCCGACAAGGCAGGCCGCCTCGCCGGCGGGTCGACGGCCCGGATCAGATAATGATGCAGCGGTGCCGCCTCGAACGCCTCGATGCCCTGGCGGCCGGTCGTCAGAAAGACCCGCCGCGGTTTTGGTCCCAACGCCGCGGCCGCAGCCGCAAGGTCGCCCACGCTATGCCAGTCATCGCCCTGTCCCGGCAGCCATGCCGCGCGGGTGAAGCGCAGGAGGGGCAGCCCGGTCACCTCAGCGGCGCTTGCCGCGTTCATCGACATGCGGGCAGCAAAGGGATGCGTGGCATCGATCAAGCCCGATGCACCCCAACGCCTGAGAAAGCTTATAAGGCCCTCGACACCGCCAAAGCCTCCATGGCGCACCTCGATCGGCTGCGGCCTGGGCGTGCGGGTCACTCCAGCCAGCGACAAGAGAGGGTGGAGATCACGCCGGCCAGCAAGGGCCGCCGCCAGCTGGCTGGCCTCGCTACTCCCGCCGAGTATGAGCAAACGTGTTGGCATGTCGCCCGTTCTGCCGCCGGCTGCGGTCTTCGCGCAAGCGACCAGCGGTCATGAGTCGGCCTTGGCTAACCATTGTCGGCATCGGCGAGGACGGGCTGGCTGGCCTTAGCGCTGTCGCGCGCGCAGCCATCCAGGCTGCGCCTTTTATCATGGGTGGCCGCCGGCATCTGGCACTTCTGGGCCCGCATCCGGCCATCTGTCATCCCTGGCCAAGCCCGTTGACCGCCGCCATTCCGACGCTGCTGGCGCGGCGCGGAGAGCCGACTCTCGTCCTCGCCAGCGGCGATCCTTTCTGCTGGGGCATCGGCGCCACGCTGGCGCGACATGTCCCGGCCGAGGAGATCTTGAGCCTTCCGGCCCCTTCCGCCTTTTCTCTCGCAGCGAACCGGCTGGGCTGGCCGCTCCAGGATTGTCAGTGCCTCAGCCTGCATGGGCGCCCGCTGGAAGCGATCCTTCCCCATCTGTATCCAGGCGCCCGCATTCTGGCCTTGAGCTGGGATGGCGGTACGCCCGGAAAGCTTGCCGCCCTCATGGATGAGCGCGGCTTTGGCGCCTCGCGGCTGACGATCCTGGAATCGCTGGGCGGCCCGGCGGAGCGGATCAGGTCCTGCCTCGCCGCCGACTTCGACGTCGCGGCCATAACCGATCTCAACACGCTGGCGGTCGACGTTGCCGCGAAACAGGGCGCGCGCATCCTGCCACGCGCAGGCCTGCCCGACAGCGTCTTCGCCCATGACGGACAACTCACCAAGCGGCCGATCCGTGCGGTGACACTTTCCTCGTTGGCACCGCTGCCGGGCGGCCTGCTCTGGGATGTCGGATCGGGATCGGGGTCGGTCGCCATCGAATGGATGCTGATCCATCCGAGCAATCGGGCCATCGCCATCGAGGCCGATCCGGCTAGGGCCGCCCGGATCGGCCTCAATGCCCGCGAGCTTGGCGTGCCCGGGCTCCAGGTGGTCGAGGGTCGGGCGCCCGAGGCGTGCGCAGGCCTGGCGCCGCCGGATGCCATCTTCGTGGGTGGGGGCAGCAGCGATGTCCGCCTCCTGGATGCCATGCTCGCGGCTCTGCCGGCCGGTGGGAGACTCGTCGTCAATGCCGTCACCCTTGAGGCGCAGGCGGAGCTGGCGCGTCGCCATGGCGTCCTTGGCGGCGAACTCATCGCGTTGTCGATCGCGACGGCAGCACCCATCGGCAGGTTCCAGGCCCTGCGTCCCGCCCTGCCGGTTCATCAATGGATCTTCATCCGGTCGAGAGAAAGCGCATGACGGTTCATTTCATCGGCGCCGGTCCGGGAGCACCCGACCTCATCACCTTGCGGGCCGTCCGGCTGCTGCGCGCCGCACCGGTCTGCCTTTATGCGGGCTCACTCGTCCCAAAAGAGATCCTGGGCCATTGTCCAAAGGGTGCTCGGCTGGTCGATACGGCACCGTTGTCGCTGGACGAGATCGTGGCGGAATATGTCCGCGCCCACGCTCTGGGCCAGGACGTGGCGCGGCTGCATTCGGGCGATCTCTCGATCTGGAGTGCTGTGAACGAGCAGCTTCGCCGGCTCGATGCCCTGGGTATCGACTATACCTTGACCCCAGGCGTGCCGGCCTTCGCGGCGGCGGCTGCCAGCCTCGGGCGCGAACTCACCGTCCCCTCCCTGGCGCAGTCGCTGGTCTTGACCCGGACGCCGGGGCGCGCCTCGGCCATGCCGGAGCGCGAGACGCTGGCGGCCTTCGCCAGCACCGGGGCGACGCTGGCGATCCATCTCTCGATCCATGCGGTCGCGACCGTTGTGGCTGAGCTCTCGCCCTTCTATGGCCAGGACTGTCCGGTGGCGGTCGTCTGGCGCGCCTCGTGGCCGGAGGAGCGGATCGTGCGCAGCACGCTGGCCGGGCTCGTCGCCGCCATCGCCGAGGCCCCCATGGAGCGGACGGCGCTGATCCTGGTCGGGCCTGGCCTCGAGGCGCAGGCCTACCCGGACAGCGCACTCTACGACCCCGGTTATCAGCGCCGCTTTCGCGGCCGCGGAGATTAGGCGCACGCAGGCCCGACCGACGGATAGAATAAGCTGTTAAGAGTTATTTATATCAACGTGTTGGATGTTTTTGCTAAACTTATCGACGAGCATATGGCGGCCTCGGATTAGGACTGACTGAGCGCGCCACCAGGGCGAATATCGTTGGCGATCGTCTCGCCGAAGGGTCCCGTATTGACGCCGCGCGGCTGGCTGCCCTCGTCACGGTGTGCCAGCGGCAGATGCGGCATGGCGTATTCGGCAAAACGGTAGGCTTCCTCCAGATGAGGGTAGCCGGAGAGGATGAAGGTATCGATGCCGACATCCATGTATTCGCGCATCCGGGCCGCCACGGTGGGGCCGTCGCCGACCAGAGCGGTGCCGGCGCCGCCGCGCACCAAGCCGACGCCGGCCCACAGGTTCGGCGCTACCTCAAGCTTATCGCGGCGGCCGCCGTGAAGCGCCAGCATCCTGCGCTGCCCCTCGCTGTCCATGCGGGCGAAGATCTTCTGGGCCGCGGCAATGGTGTCGTCGTCGATATGGGCGATGAGATCGTCGGACGCCCGCCAGGCCTCGGCGTTGGTGCGGCGGACGATGACATGCAGGCGGATGCCGAAGCTGACCTTGCGCCCGGTCCTGGCGGCCGCCGCCCGCACCGTCTTCACCTTCTCGGCCACCTGGGCCACGGGCTCACCCCAGGTCAGATATTTGTCGACCGTCTCGGCCGCGACATCGATGCCCTCGGCCGACGAACCACCGAAATAAAGCGGCGGACCGTTTTCCTGCACGGGCGGAAAGATCAGCTTTGCACCCTCTAGCTTCAGATGCTTGCCCGTGAAGTCGACCGTCTCGCCCGCCAGCAGGCGCTTATAGACGGTGAGGAATTCCCGGGTCACCTCGTAGCGTTCATTGTGCGGCAGGTAGATGCCATCGCCTTTGTTCTCGACCGGATCGCCGCCCGTCACGACGTTGATCAGGAGGCGACCGCCCGAGAGCCGGTCCAGCGTCGCCGTCATGCGGGCGGCCAGGGCAGGCGGCTGCAGCCCCGGGCGCACGGCCACGAGGAAGCGCAGACGACGCGTCTGCGGCACCATGGCCGAGGCCACGATCCAGCTATCCTCACAGGAGCGGCCGGTCGGCAGGAGGACGCCGTAATAGCCCAGATTATCGGCCGCCTGGGCGACCTGTGTCAGGTAGGGCAGGTCGACGGCGCGGCTGCCTTCGGCGGTGCCGAGAAAATGGCCATCGCCATGAGTCGGCAGGAACCAGAGGACGGTTGCTCCCTCGGCGTCGGCCACGTCCATCCCCATGTCATTCGCTCCTCGGCTGGCGCGACATCATTTCACACAAACGCCAGCTTATTTCCTATTCAACCCAGGAAATTGGTAGACAAGACAAGCATCGTCAAGCCCGGCACCTCGTTGAAGCCGCAAGCGGGGTTAGTCGCCAGTCGGGCGATAGGGCTCGAACCAGCTGAGACCGTCGAGGGTGGCGCCGCGCGGCCGGTACTCGCAGCCGACAAAGCCGCGATAATCCAGGCGATCGAGCTCGTCGAAAAAGAAGGGATAGTTCACCTCCTCGCCGTCGGGCTCATGCCGGGACGGCACGGAGGCGATCTGGACATGGCCGATCAGCGGCAGATAGCGGCGTAGCCGCATCGTCACGTCGCCGTGGATGATCTGGCAATGATAGATGTCGAACTGCAGCTTGAGGTTAGGTATCGCCAGCTTCTCGATGAGGGCTGCTGCCCGGTCAACACTGCCGAGGAAATAGCCCGGCATGTCGCGCGGATTGATCGGCTCGATGAGCAGATCGAGGCCATGCTCGCCCACCATGGCAGCGGCATTGGCGACCGCCCGGCCATAGGCCTCTATCGCCTTGGGGTCGGCGGAATCGGCCAGGCCCGCCATGAGGTGGACGCGGCTGGCGCCGAGGGCCTTGGCATAGGGGAGGGCTTGAGCGATGGCGCCGGCGACCTCGTTGGCCCGCGCCGGGATCGCGGCAAAGCCGCGCTCGCCTTTGGACCAGTCGCCGGGCGGCAGGTTGAAGAGGGCCTGGGTCAGGCCCGCTTGGTGCAGCCGCTCGCCGACCAGATGGGATGGGAAATCATACGGAAAGAGAAACTCGACGGCCTCGAAGCCCGCATCGGCAGCGGCGGCGAAGCGGTCGAGAAAGTCCCATTCATTGAACATCATCGAGAGATTGGCGGCAAAGCGCGGCATGGGTGGTCCTCAGGCTCTTTCGGTCTGTTGGTGCTCAGACTTGGCCCGGGAGGTCTATCCCGGCAATTCGCGCGAAGAGCCGGGCAACAGAGGCGTCGTCGTCCTTGCCCATGCCAGCCGCGGCCGTCATCAGGAAGAGCTGCAGGGCCGCTCCAGCCATGGGAGTGGGGAACTGCGTACTCCGGCCCATGTCGGCGATGATGCCCAGATCCTTGGTGAAGATCTCGATCGCGCTCCGGGGCGCATAGTCACCCTCCAGCACGTGCGGAATGCGGTTCTCGAACATCCAACTGTTGCCAGCCGAACCCGTGATCACCTCGAATACTCGGGCCAGGTCGAGCCCTTGCCGGGCGGCGAACGATATCGCTTCGCAGGCAGCGGCGATATGCACGCCCGCCAGGAGCTGGTTGATCATCTTGAACGCCGCACCCGTGCCGGCGGCATCGCCCAGCTCATAGACCTTGGCGGCCATGGCATCGATGGCGGGCCCGGCCATGGTGAAGGCGCGCTTGCTGCCGGCGGCAAGGATGGTGAGCGCCCCTTCGGCGGCCCGAGTTGCGCCGCCGCTGATGGGCGCATCGAGATAATGCCGGCCGGTCGCCTCGACGCGGCGGGCGAGGTCGCGCGCTGCCTCGGGCGCCATGGTGGCGGAGGAAATGACGACGCTTTCCTCCGGCATGGCCGCAAGACAGCCCTCGGCGCCGAAGAGGACATTTTCGGTCTGATGGGCATTGACAACCACCGAGACGAGGATCGGCGTGTCCTGGACCGCCAGCGCCGCACTTGCGGCCACGGTACCGCCTGCCGCCGCGAAAGCCTCCAGATTGGTCGGGTTGACGTCGAAGCCCTTGACCCTGAAGCCCGCCGCCAGGAGTGCACGGGCCATACCGCCGCCCATCGAGCCCAGACCGATCACGGCCACCTGCGATGCCGTCGCCGTCTTGTTCACGCCTTTGCACCGCGTGCTTGCAATATCGGCATCGGTACTAGCCTCCCTTATCGTTTGATCGAGGCTTAGGCGTCTCCTGTGGCAGCGGCAAGGGCTGTGGCCTAACGCCAAGGGCACCGACCCGGAGGTCGATGCCCTTGGTCAGCCAGCAACGGAACGGGTCGCATTAGGCGGGGTTGGTGAGGTTGCCCGGGCCGTTGCGACGATCCGCCATGAACTGGTCGAACTCGGCCTTGTCCTTGGCCATGCGCAATCTGGAGAGGAAGGTCTTGAACTCGCGCTCCTCCTCCTCGAGGCGACGCAGCGTGTCGGTGCGATACTCGTCAAAGGCGCTATTGCCGCTCGAGGCCTTGAAGCCGCGACCGAGCCCGCTCATCGCCCGCTCGGCCACATTGTCCGCATCCTTGAACCAACGCCCGAAGCGTCCACACATCCTACTGCCCATTCGCCCACTCCCAATGACGTAAGCCGCCGTTGCCACACCCAGAGGCCACCATGCCATGAAGGACAGCACGATGAGCGCAAGCCAGGCAGGCTTACCCACACCATCCAGTTTCGCCGCGATGCCCATCAAGGGGCCTCCTGAAGTGAATGTTAATTACATTTACATAGATTGGGCCTGACACAGCCTTTGTCAACCGGCTTTGTGGCCCTAGGGGCCGGGCGTCAGGCCCAATCCTTGAAGATAGATCAGCAGCCCGGCTTCGAGGAGGTCCTCCGGGGCCATGGGCAGGCTGCGCCTCGCAGCGTCGCCACGGCTGAAGAGAGCGGCGATGCCGTGCGAGAGCGACCAGAGATGCAAAGCCATCATCAGGGAGGGCGGCCGGCTCTCTGGCGGCAGGCGAAGGGCTACCTGCTGGGCCGCCTGGCGGAGGATTGCAAAGGCTCTATCGCCCGCATGCCGCAGTTCCGGATGCGCCTCGAGCGAGAGCCCCGATTCGAACATGGCCGAGTGATAAGCGGGCTCGGTAGCGGCAAAGGCCAGATAGGCCTTGCCAATATTGCCGAGCGCCACGATCGGGTCGGGCCGGCCATTGTTCCAGGCCAGATGCAGCATGGCCTCGAAGCGCTCGAAGCCCTGCCGTGCCACGTCGGCCAACAACTCGTCGCGATCGCGAAAATGCCGGTAGGGGGCAGCCGGACTGACGCCCGCCGTCCGCGCCGCCTCGGCGAAGGTAAAACCCGAGAGGCCTTTCTCGCTGATCAAGTTGAGGGCGGCACGGATCAGCGCTTCTTTCAAATTACCGTGATGATAACCGCGCCTGCTCATGGAAGGTCCGCCCGCTCAATGTAAGGAGGTCTTACATGGTCGCGGCGGGCGGCGCCATATCGTGGCGGAAACAGACGCTTAGCGTCACGCAGAGATCTGATCACCACCGGCCTATACCAAGATGATCCAACGCACTTTCCACAGTTTTGTGGATAACCCTGTCACGCCCTTATCACCGTCGCCGCCCGGCCGATGCGGTCTGGCAAGACTGGTATCGACATTGCGAAGGGGAAGCCTTGCCATCACATTCCCTACCCATCGGTCGATCCCGGCCGATATGCGATCGCAGTGACACCCAGAGCCCGCCCGCAGCGCCAGCGCGGCCAGGCATATCAACCCGGACCCAGGCCGCATGACCTCTTTTGCCTCGCGTTTCTTCGATCTGGCGGAACTTCCTCCGCGCGACGCCTATAAGCTCATGATCGGCAGCGTCGTGCCCCGCCCGATCGCCTGGGTGACGACGGTCGATCTGGAGGGCCATATCAATGCGGCCCCCTTCAGCTTCTTCAATTGTCTTTCCAGCGAGCCGCCGCTTCTGGCGATCGGCATCGGCACCCGGGGCGATGTCGCCCAGACGCTAAAAGATACCGCGCGCAACATCCACCTGACCCACCAGTTCACCGTCAACATCGTCGGCAACGATCTGGTCGAGGCGATGAACATCACGGCCGCTCCCTTCGCCGCCGGCGTCGAGGAATTATATCAGGCGGGGCTAGAGACGATCCCGGGCAGCAAGGTGGTCTCGCCTCGGATCGCTGCCGCGCCGGCGGCGCTCGAATGCGAGCGCTTCACGACACTGGAGGTCGGTGCCGGGCAGAACATCGTGCTTGGCCGCATCCTGGCGATCCACGTGCACGAGGACGCGGTGGACGAACGCTTTCACATCGATCCACGGCGATTGGACGCGGTCGGTCGCATGGGCGGCGCCGGCTACGCTACCACGCGCGATTATTTCGAGCTCGACCGCCTCGACGTCGAGGCGGCGATAGCCGGCAAGAACCAGGAACGGCGTTGACCGGGACCAACCCTGTCCCGGCTGACGCCGGGACCTGGGCGCAGCCGCGCGCGACGCTGCTTGAGCGGTCTCCGCGGCTACCGCGCGCTGCTTGAGCCAAGGATCAGGCGTCGATTTCGCTGCCGTCCTGCGACCAGCGGGTGTGGAAGCTGCCCTCCTTGTCCAGCCGGCGATAGGTGTGGGCGCCGAAATAGTCGCGCAGGCCCTGCAGAAGATTGGCCGGCCCCCGCGCGCGGCGAAGCCCGTCGAAATAGGCAAGGCAGGACGAGAAGGCAGGTACCGGCGTGCCGCTCTCGATGGCGCGTGCGACGGTACGACGCCATGCGGACAGGCTCTCCTGCATGGCGTCGGCGAAATACGGACCAAAGAGCATGTTGGCAGGGGCTTCCTTAGCATACATCTCGCGGATGCGATCGAGGAAGGCCGCCCGGATGATGCACCCGCCGCGCCAGATCTTGGCGAGCGTGCCGAGATCGAGATCCCAACCATAGGTATTGGACGCGACCGCCAACTGCTCGAAGCCCTGGGCGTAAGCAACGATCTTTGAGGCATAGAGTGCCGCGTGAAGATCGGCCAGTTCGGCGGCACTGGCTTTGAAGGGCGGCTTCGTCTCGACCTTGAAGAGCCTCGATGCCTCGTCGCGCTGCGAGCGCCTGGACGAGAGCCCGCGGGCATAAACGGCCTCGGTGATGGCGGTGATCGGCACGCCGAGCTCAAGAGCCGACTGAGCGGTCCAGCGACCCGTACCCTTCTGCTCCGCCTCGTCGACGATCATGTCGACGAGTGGCTTGTTGCTCTTGGTATCGACCTTGCTCAGGACCTCGACCGTAATGTCGATCAGGTAGGAATCGAGCGGGCCCTTCTGCCATCCTTTGAAAATTTCCGCGATCTCGCCGGCACTAATGCCATGCACGCCACGCATGATGTCGTAGGCCTCGGCGATGAGCTGCATGTCGGCATATTCGATGCCGTTATGCACCATCTTGACGTAGTGGCCGGAGCCGCCCGGGCCGATATAGGCAGCGCAAGGCTCGCCATCGACCTGTGCAGCCATCTTCATGACGAAGGGCTCGATGCGCGCCCAGGCATCCTTGTCGCCGGACGGCATGATCGAGGGGCCGAGCAGCGCGCCTTCCTCGCCGCCGGACACGCCCATGCCGAAGAACCGAAGGCCCTTTTGCGCCATTTCGGCGCTGCGCCGTTCCGTGTCGGTGAAAAGCGAATTTCCGGCATCGATCAGGATGTCGCCCTCATCGAGATAAGGGATAAGTTCCTCCATGACCTCATCGACCGGCTTGCCGGCCTTCACCATGATGACGATCGGGCGCGGCCTCGCGATCGACTGGACGAACGCCTCAAGATCGGTCGATCCCTGCAGGACGCCCTCGTCACCATGCTCGGCCAGAAGTTTCTCGGTCCGTTCGCTGCGCCTGTTGTATACGCTGACCTTAAACCCCTTGCGGGCGGCATTGCGGGCCAGGTTCGCCCCCATTACCGCCAATCCAAAAACGCCCAAATCGTTCTTCTCAGCCACGCAGCTTCCCCTTTCACCCGGGCCAATGCCCAGAGACGCGTCCGCGGAGTCCCACCCTATGCGGCCTCCTACGTACCCCGATGATGGCAAATGCCGGCGTCCGGGCCAAGGCGTGACTGCGTCTTTTTGTCCAACATGGTCATGCAAGAGCGGCATAGCTCTTAGATTGAGGCGACGGCGAAAAGACGAGGGAAGGGCATGAGGCGACGGCCATCGGTACGAGATGGGTAGGCCTTGTCGATGCGCTGTTGATAGGCCTGACGGAACGCTGCGCGCCCGTCGTCGTCCAGCGGCTCGAGATAGGGCCGCAGACCAGTGGCGCTGACCCAGTCGACGATCGCCGAGGCATCCGCCATCTGATGGTGATAGATGGTCCGCCACACATCGACCGCCTCGGCCCGCGGCGCCATGAGGTCGTAATAGTCGTCAGGCCTTAGGATTTGCAGCCTCGCATGCGCTTCCTCGCCGATCCGGGCCGCAAAACGCGGCTCGTCCGCCGTCTCACGCATCAGCCGGTGGGTGGGCTCGTCGCGATTATCGGGCACCTGGAAAGCCAGGACGCCGCCCGGTGCCAGCATCGAGAGGAGACGCGGCAGGAGTGCCTCATGCCCGGGCACCCATTGCAAGGAGGCGTTGGCAAAGATCAGGCTCACCGGCCGGCTCGTCTCCCAGGTCAGCATGTCCGCCCGCTCGAAGCTGGCGCCGGGAAGCCGGCGGGCAGCTTTTTCCAGCATGGCGGGCGAGCTGTCGACACCAAGGATAGTGGCCGTTGGATAGCGATTTTGCAGAAGTTCCGTCGAGTTGCCGGGACCACAGCCGAGGTCGACGACGAACGCTGCGTCGTCTAGCGGCACGGCGGCCAGCAGGTCTTGCGCCGGCCGGGTCCGCTCACGCTCGAAACGAGCATAAAGCTCTGGATTCCAGTCAGCCATGGCGATGATCCCTGCGGTTGGACTTATCGGATTTGGAGTTTTTTGCCCGGAAAACGGCGATATGCGCTGCCACCCGGGGCGATCAACCCTCGGCCCCCCTTTTGGGGTTCCGCAATCCCGACTGCGTCCATAGCCGCTCCTTAGCGGCAGAGTCGGCCGCCTCCCTCCATTTGCTGAATACTTGCAGGTGCACAAGGCCGATGCGGCTCGATTGCAACTTGGCCGAAGCAGATTGAGGATTTCTATCTGAGAAATTGGACCGACGTTTCCAATGCTGCACAAAGATTGAAAGCTGGCTGATCGACGCTGCCGGAGCGCAGCGACGCGCTCGCGACAAGGGCCGATGTCAGGCTCCCTGGTGTCTGGCCCTCAAGACGAGCCCGGAGCCACCATCTTGCTGCTGGCGCCGATCTCGCTGACGATCTCATAGGAGCGCAGGCGGGCGGCGTGATCGTAAATCGCCGAGACGATCATCAACTCGTCGGCGCCCGTCTCGGCGATGAAATGCTCCAGTCCTTCCCGCACTGTTTTGGGCGAGCCGACGATTGCGTATGTCAGCATGTGCGAGGCCCGCAGCTTCTCCGAGGGCGACCAATATGTCTCGATGTCCTTGATCGGTGGCGGATATTTGCCGGGCCGACCGCGATGCAGGTTCGTAAAGGCCTGCTGTATCGTCGTGAAGAGAAAGCGCGCTTCCTCGTCGGTATCGGCGGCCACGATGTTGACGCCCGCCATCACATGCGGGCGCGCCAGCTGCTCGCTCGGCTGGAAACGCTGGCGATAGAGGGCCAGAGCGGTCGCGAGGGCGTCGGGTGCGAAATGCGAGGCAAAGGCGTAGGGCAGGCCGAGAGCGGCTGCGAGCTGGGCGCCGTAATGGCTGGAGCCCAGGATCCAGATCGGCACATTGAGGCCGCCGCCCGGCACGGCCTGGATTCGCTGGCCGGGTTGCACCGGTGCTAGAAAGGCCTGGAGCTCCTGGACGTCGTGAGGAAAGCTGTCGGCCGAGTTGGGATCGCGCCTGAGGGCGCGCAACGTGGCCTGATCGGTGCCGGGCGCCCGGCCGAGGCCGAGATCGATCCGCCCCGGATACAGAGTTTCGAGCGTACCGAACTGCTCGGCAATGAGCATGGGCGCGTGGTTGGGCAGCATGATGCCACCGGCACCGACGCGGATCGTTTTGGTCCCACCGGCGATATAGCCGATCACGACCGAGGTGGCGGCGCTGGCAATGCCCGGCATGTTATGATGCTCGGCCACCCAGTATCGATGATAGCCCCATCGCTCGGCATGCTGGGCCAGATCCAGCGAATGCCGCAGCGCATCGCCGGGGGAGTGACCCTCCGGGACGAATGAGAGATCGAGAACCGAGAGAGGGATCATAAAATCTGTCCGGTTGGGTGCACCGCCCGCGGGCACCATGGCCTTTTGCCGCATATGGCTCGACCGCGGCCTGCTTCAATTGTCGTTCAACTCTTGCGGTCGGCCCAGGGGCACCATAAGTTCGATAAACGTCGAACATCGACGAAAATGATCCGGCGTCAATTGCCGGTCCATCATTACCTTGAACGAGACCGCAGCATGCCCAGCCTTTTCGATCCTCTTCGCCTCGGTGACCTTGAGATTCCAAACCGTATCGTCATGGCTCCGCTGACGCGCCTGCGGTCCGACGATACGGTCCATGTGCCGACGCCCCTCATGGTCGAGTATTACTGCCAGCGCGCCAGCGCTGGTCTCATTCTGACCGAAGCCACGCCCGTGACCCCCCAGGGTATTGGCTATCCACGCGTGCCCGGCATCTGGAGCGACGCCCAGGTCGAGGGCTGGAAGGCGATCACGCAGGCCGTCCACGCGGCCGGCGGCAGGATCTTCATGCAGCTCTGGCATGTGGGCCGCATTTCCGATCCGATCTACTTGAACGGCGAATCGCCGGTGGCGCCCAGCGCCATCCGCCCGGCCGGGACCGTGAGCCTAGTGCGACCACAAAAGGAATACGTGACGCCCCGCGCGCTTGAGAGCCACGAAATTCCAGGCATCGTCGCCGCCTACAAGCAGGGCGCCAACAACGCCAAGCGGGCGGGCTTCGACGGCGTGGAGATCCACGGTGCCAATGGTTATCTACTGGACCAGTTCCTGCAGGACGGAACAAACAAGCGAACCGATGCCTATGGAGGCCCGATTGAGAATCGGGCCCGGCTGATGCTCGAAGTCACGGACGCGGCGATCGACGTCTGGGGTGCTGGTCGCGTCGGCATGCATTTGGCGCCGCGTCGCGACAGCCATGACATGAGCGATTCCAATCCTGAGGGCACATTCGGCTACGTGGCCGAGCAGCTCAAGCAGCGGAAGATCGCCTTCATCTGCGCGCGCGAAGCGGAGGGGCCGGACAGCCTCGGGCCAAAGCTGAAGCGGATCTTCGGCGGGCCCTATATCGCCAATGAAAGCTTCACCTTCGAAGCGGCGCAGGCGAGCCTCGCGCGTGGCGACGCCGATGCCGTCGCGTTCGGCAAGCTCTTCATCGCCAATCCCGACCTCGTGGCCCGCTTCGCCCAGCGCGCTCCTTTGAATACGCCCGATCCCACCACCTTCTACAGCCACGACAAAATCGGCTATATAGACTATCCAAGCCTGCCCGTCGCCGCCTGAGGCTAGGGCAAAACCGACCGTCGCCAATCGAGCCCCGATTGATCTCATGCCGCCAGCAACCCATTGCCGCCAGCTCGTCTGTCCTGCTGCCGAGGACACGTCGTTGCCGGCCGTGCTGGCGGCCCTCTCGGACCCGACCCGGCTGGCTCTCGTCATGGTCCTGGCAGAGCATGGCGAACAGCCTTGGGGCGATTTCGACCTCAGAATCGGCAAATCGACATTTAGCCATCACGTAAAGGTATTGCGGGAGGCGGGCCTCCTGCATCATCGCCGCGAGGGCACGCGCTGCTGGATTTCGCTGCGCCGCGACCTGAAGAGCGGCTATGGCGAGGTTCTGGCCATGCTGCTCAAGCTTGCGGCCGACGATCCGCTCGTGGCGGAGCTAGCCGCCACCGCTCGCCTGCCATTGCCGGCCTGAGATTGCCAAGCCCGTCGCGATGGATCGCAGCGGCTGAACCCGCGATCTCCCGCGCCGATCTCGTGCGCGGGACCGGATGGCTGGGCACCGCCGCGGCCCTGACGGCACTCGCAGCTTGCGCCACGCGCGGGCCTGGAAGCGCGGCCAGCACGCTCGAATGCGCGCCTTATGCGCGACGCGTCACCGGCGTCGCGCTTTACGGCGATGGCGCCGATTGGTGGACGCAGGCAGCCGGACACTATCGCCGCACGAAAGAGCCGGCGAAAGGCGCCATCATCGTCTTTGCCCGCACATCGAGGCTCGTGCATGGCCATGTCTCGGTCGTGGAGAGCCTGATCAGCGAGCGACGAATCACCGTCCGGCATGCCAACTGGGTGCCCGGCCGTATCACCACAGCGCAGCCGGTCGTCGACGTCTCGCCCGGCAATGACTGGTCGCGAGTCCGCGTCTGGTGGCAGCCGACCGACAGCCTCGGCATCACGGTCTACCCGGTGCTGGGCTTCATCTTGCCAGCATGAACGAGGTCAGCCGAGGCAGGCCTCGAGCGCCAGTTCATAGGAGCGCGCGCCAAAGCCGGCGATCACCCCTTTGGCCACGGCACTGATATAGGAATGGTGCCGGAAGGCCTCGCGCGCAAAAGTGTTGGAGAGATGCAGCTCGATCACCTCCGCGCCGACGGCCTTGATTGCGTCATGAAGGGCGATCGAGGTGTGGGTATAGGCAGCGGCATTGAGGACGATCTTCTGGCCGGCCAGGCCCGCTTCCTGGATCCAGGTCACGAGATCGCCCTCATGGTTGGATTGGCGAAAGACAATCGCGGCCCGGCCATCGGCGCGACGGCGCAGGCTGGCCTCGATGTCGGCCAGCGTGGTGGCGCCATAGATGGCAGGCTCGCGCGTGCCCAGGAGATTGAGGTTCGGACCGTTCAAGAAAACGATGGTCTGCATACGCGCTGCTTCCTTCCGCTCAAGTACAGATAGCGCGGTTTGAGATCTCAGAGAAATCACCGAGCGCCGTCAGGGCCGGAGTTCAGCCGATCTGAACGCGCGCTGCCTTCAAGGTGTTCTGCAAAAGACAGGCGATCGTCATCGGCCCGACGCCGCCCGGTACCGGCGTAATATGCCCAGCCACCGCCAAGGCTTCCTCGAAATCGACGTCGCCCACGATCTTGCCCTTGCCGCCGTCCACGGCCGGCAGGCGGTTGATGCCGACATCGATGACTGTGGCACCCGGCTTGATCCAATCGCCCTTGACCATGCGCGGACGGCCGACCGCAGCCACCAGGATGTCGGCCCGACGGCATTCGCCCGGCAGATCCCTGGTGCGCGAATGGGCGATCGTCACGGTGCAACTCTCGGCCAGCAGCAGCTGTGCCATGGGTTTGCCGACGATGTTGGAGCGACCGAGCACTAAAGCCCGCATGCCCGCGAGATCGCCGTGGATCGACTTCAGCAATTGCAGGCACCCGGACGGCGTGCAGGGGACAAGGGCACTCTGCCCGGTGGCAAGGCGGCCGGCGTTGATGACATGAAACCCGTCGACATCCTTTTCCGGCGCGATCGCATCCAGGACGGCGGCATCGTCGATATGCGGTGGCAAGGGGAGCTGCACCAGGATGCCATGCACCTCCGGCGCAGAGTTCAGGCGGCGGATCAGGGCCAGAAGGTCGGCCTCGCTCGTCGCCTCTTCCAGCCGGTGCTCGTAAGAGCGCATGCCGATCTCGACCGTGCGCCTGGCCTTGCTGCCCACATAGATCTGGCTGGCCGGATCATGGCCGACGACGACCACGGCCAGGCCCGGCACAAGGTCATGTTCCTTCTTGAAAGCACGAACATCATCTTCGAGCGCTCGCAACAGCCCGTCGGCAAACGCCTTGCCGTCGATCACCTCTGCGCTCATGAACCCTTCTCCCGGAGCCTTGCCTGCATGTCCTCTTAGCGCATGCCACGAACGATGCGCCAAGGAACAGGGGCGTCATGTCGCGTCGATGCCATCCGGGCCGGCCGTTTCCTTCAGCCAGGCAAGGAAGGAACGATAATAGCTGCGGGTCACCGCGAGCTCGAGACGGTCAGCGTCGGTCAGCCAGAGAACGACATTGATCCCGGCGATGGCTGTCACCGCCGCATCGCCCGGTGCGAGGCGCTCGACGTCGATCGCTGCGCCCGAGGCCAGTACCCGCCGCCAGCCGCCGCCGGTCAGCGACAGACACACATAGGCGCTGTCCATGTCGAGGATCGAGGCGCCCTCGCCCAATTGGCGGGCGAGGGCCGTCTGATCGATCCCGCCCAGAATAAGCCACTTGCCGGGCGCGATCGCTACCCGGTCGACCCCATCGATACGGCTTGCCCGCGCGACCCGCAGGCCCAACTGCGCCGCGACGATTTGGGCGGCATTCGCGGCCGCCATGACGAGCAAGATGGCCTCGTCGCGAATCTCGACATGCAGCAGTCCGGCTTTCGGCGCGGTTTCAAGCCCGGTTTCAAGCAAGGACGCGGCTCCCTTCAGGGTCGACGAAGACGGGCGCGACGATCCGGGCCAGGGCATCGCCGTCACGCAGGGGGTCGACGACGCGGATGGTCTGGCCCAATCGCTCGGGCCCCCCGGACAGAAGCGCCAGGGCGATGGGATGGCCCAGCGTCGGCGAATACGCGGCCGAGGTCACATAACCCTGGTCGACGGAAGCTGCCGGGCGCTCTCCCTCTGGTACCAGATGCGCGCCGACCGGCAGCTTGGCCCTGCCATCCAGCGGCACGAGACCGACCAGCCGCATCCGGTGCAAATCGTTGAGTGCCGGCCTTGCGGCCATCACCCGGCCGATAAAATCCTTCTTCCGTGACAGCAGGCGGCCGAGGCCGAGGTCGAAGGCGGTGGTCCGTCCGTTTAGCTCGGCACCGCCGACATGACCCTTTTCGATCCGCATCACGCCCAGCGCCTCGCTGCCATAGGCAGAGCCGCCCAGCGTTTCGGCCGCATGCACGAGCGAGCGCCAAAGCGCCGCGCCGAACCGCGCCGGGACGGCCAGCTCGAAGGCAAGCTCGCCCGAGAAGGAAAGCCGGAAGAGCCGGCCGCGCACGCCGCCTATCTCGATGGGGCGGCAGCCCATATGGGGCAGGTCGCCATTCTCGAGCGGGGTCGACGGCAGGATGCCTGAGAGCAACGCGCGCGCTTTGGGGCCGGCAACAGCGAATTGCGCCCATTGCTCGGTGACCGAGGCCATGCGGACATCGAGTTGCGGCCAGAGCACCTGATGGCAATATTCCAGATGCATCATGACGTTGGCGGCATTGGCCGTCGTTGTCGAGACGAGATAATCCGTATCGCCCAGCCGCGCCGCCGTACCGTCATCCATGACAAACCCGTCCTCGCGCAGCATGAGCCCATAGCGGACCTTGCCGACCGCGAGGCCGGAAAAGCCGTTCACATAGACCTTGTCGAGAAAGATGCCGGCATCCGGGCCGAGGACGGCGATCTTGCCCAGAGTGGAGACGTCGGCGACGCCAACGTGAGCGCGCACGGTCAGGACTTCGCGATCGACCGCCTGACGCCAGTTCGTCTCGCCGGGCCGCGCGAAATACTGCGCCCGCTTCCAGAGGCCGGCGTCCATGAAGGGTGCGGCGGCGGCCGCGGCCCAGTCGTGGCTGGCGGTCAGGCGCGTCGGGCGGAACTGCCGACCACGATGCCGGCCGGCAAGCGCGCCGATCGCTACCGGCACCTGCGGCGGCCGCGCCCGCGTCGTGCCCAGGCCGGCCGGGCCGACTTTTTCGAGATCGGCCATGATCGCCTGGCCCAGGATCGCCATCGACTTGCCCTGGTCGGTTGCCATGCCCAGCGTCGTATAGCGCTTGAGATGCTCAACAGCCTTGAAGCCCTCGCGATGCGCCAGTTCCACGTCCTTAACGGTCACGTCGTGCTGCAGGTCGACAAAAGCCTTGCCCGAAGCACCCTCGACCCGCCAGAGCGGAGTCGTGCGAGCGGGATCGTCGCTGGCGATCGGCATGTCGAAGGCCGGCACCCGCCTCTCCAGTTCGCCCAGGACGGCCAGGGCCGCCTCGACCCCGCCCCTGAAGGCCTCACCCAGGCCAAAGGCGCCAGCGGCGGCACCGGCTACCCGCATCCAGGATGGCGTCTTTCCCGGCAAGAACGCCGCCGCCGTCTCGGACCATTCGGGCTTGCCGCCCAGATGCGTCGAGAGACCCAGATTGCTGTTCCACCCGCCGCTTACCGCCAACGCCTCAATGGGTAGCCAAGTGGTGCCGCGCGCGCTCCTGAGATAGGCGCCGTTCAGGCCCGTGGCACCGGTGGCGTCCTCCACCCTGGCCCCCAGCTCCACGCGCAGGCCCAGACGGCGGCCGCGCTCGACGAGGTCGGCGGCGACATCGGCCCGCGCATCGGCGAGGAACGGCACCTCGATGCCGGCTGCGGCAAGGTCGAAGGCGGTCTTCCAGCCATCGTCGCTGGAGGTGAAGACGGCGATACGCGATGCGGCCGCCACGCCGAAGCGATGCAGATAGGTCCGCACGGCCGAGGCCAGCATGACGCCCGGCCGGTCATTGCCGCCAAAGGCGATCCCGCGTTCGATACCGCCGGTTGCGAGAACGGCGCGGGCGGCGACGATCTGCCAATAACGCTGGCGCACCTGTCCCGGCTCCGGCTCGGGAAGGTGGTCGGCGACTTTCTCGATCGCGCCGAACGTGCCGTCGTCATAGGCGCCAAAGACGGCTGTGCGCTTGAGGATGCGGACATTGGGTAGGGTCTCGAGCTCCGCCTCGACCCGCCGCGCCCAGAGATGGGCCGGCGCATCGTCGATCAGGAAGGCTTCGGCCAGCAGTCGGCCACCCAGGAGGAAATCCTCCTCGGCCAGAATAACCCGGGCTCCGGATCTGGCGGCCAGAAGGGCGGCAATCAAGCCGGCAGGTCCCGCGCCGACGACCAGAAGGTCGGCATGCGCATAGCATTTCTCGTAGCTGTCCGGGTCCGGCAGGCCACTGGCCCGGCCGAGGCCGGCAGCCCGACGGATCGCGGGCTCGTAGAGCTTCTCCCAGAAATGGCGCGGCCACATGAAGGTCTTGTAGTAGAAACCAGCCGCCAGCAACGGGGAGGCTAGTTGGTTGACCGCCATCAGATCGAGGCCAAGCGACGGCCAGCGATTCTGGCTCCGCGCCGAAAGACCGTCAAAAAGCTCGACCGTCGTCGCCTTGGTGTTGGGCTCAAGCCGCGCGCCTTCGCGGAGCTCGACCAGGGCGTTCGGCTCCTCTGGCCCGGCCGTGACGATGCCGCGCGCCCGGTGATATTTGAACGAGCGCCCAACTACCCGCACGCCATTGGCGAGGAGGGCCGCTGCCAGCGTATCGCCCGCCACGCCCTGCAGGGGAAGACCGTCAAATTGGAAATCGAGCTTCTGTGCCGGGTCGATGCCGGTGCCCGGACGGCGCTGCCGCGGCATCACGGCTGGTCGTTACGGGCAAGCGCGACGCGGCCGATCGCGTGGGTCGCCGTGTCGCGTTCGACCACGAGCCAGGCGCGGCAGCCGGCTGCATGATACCAATGCTCGCGATGCGGACCGCGCGGATTGGCCCGCAGATAGACATAATCGGCAAAGGCGGATGCGGCATTGGCTGCGTCGGGATCGGGCCGGCGCAGGGTCGCATCGCCACGATAGGTGAATTCCCGAAGGTCGCGGGGGCCGCAGAAGGGGCAGGTCAGGCGCATGCGGTGATGAGACTCAATGCAGGTTGGGCTGCGCGCCAGCACCTTTCTCGTCGATCACGAGTCCGGTGGCGAAGCGATCAAGACGATAGGCAGAGGCCACGGGATGAGAGCGATCGGTGGCCAACAGATGGGCAAAACACCAGCCCGAGGCAGGCGTGGCCTTGAAGCCGCCATAACACCAGCCGGCGTTGAGATAGAGGCCCTCAAGGGGCGTACGGTCGATGATCGGGCTGCCATCCATCGACATGTCCATGATGCCACCCCATGAGCGCAGAATGCGCAGCCTGCCCAGCATCGGCATCATCGCCATGCCGCTCTCGCAGACATCCTCGACCGTCGGCAGATTGCCGCGTTGCGCATAGGAATTATAGCCATCGATATCGCCGCCGAAGACCAGGCCGCCTTTGTCCGACTGGCTGATATAGAAATGTCCCGCCCCGAACGTGACGACGTTGGGGATGACCGGCTTGATACCCTCCGAAACGAAGGCCTGGAGGACGTGACTCTCGATCGGCAGGCGCAAATCTGCCATGGCCGCCACGTGCGAGGTGTTGCCGGCCACGGCCATGCCGACCTTGCCGGCAGCAATCGGGCCCCTGGTCGTCTGGACGCCGCGAACGCGGCCTTGGACGATATCAAAGCCGGTAACCTCGCAATTTTGAATGATGTCGACACCCAGAGTCGATGCGGCGCGGGCATAGCCCCAGGCCACGGCATCATGCCTGGCCGTGCCGCCACGACGCTGGAGGAGACCGCCCGCGACAGGAAAGCGCGCATCCTCAAAGGCGAGAAAGGGACAAAGCTCCTGAACCCTGGCCCGGTCCAAGAGCTCGGCATCGATGCCATGCAGCCGCATCGCGTTGCCGCGCCGGGCATAGGCATCCCGCTGGCCATCGGTATGGTAGAGGTTGAGAACACCCCGCTGGCTGACCATGGCGTTATAGTTCAAGGCCTGCTCCAGGCCTTCCCAGAGCTGCATTGAATGCTCGTAGAAGGGCGTGTTGCCCGGCTCGCCATAATTGGAGCGGATAATCGTCGTATTACGGCCGATATTGCCCGAGCCGAGCCAGCCCTTCTCGAGAACCGCGACATTGGTGATGCCGTGCTCCTGCGCCAGATAGAAGGCCGTCGAGAGCCCATGGCCGCCGCCGCCGATGACGACGATATCGTAATGCGCCCTGGGAAGGGCATCCCGCCAGGCGGCCGGCCATCCTGCCTGCCCATTCAGGGCCTCGCGAAGAAGGCTGAAAAGAGAATAGCGCATCCTTGAGCCCGCGGCGTTGCCTGAAGCAAGGGCCAGCATGGGCGGACATTATTCGCGATTCTTGCCTTTATACGCCGTGGCCTTGCCTATTTCCGCCGGACGCGACGATGACCGATCATTTGCGATCTTAGAGCCGCCGTCGCTAGAATGCGCACCAGCCAACGATGCGAGATCCCATGAGCGAGAACGAGCTGTTTGCCGCACTGCGCGAGGTGTCCACCGCCACCTTGACCACGGTTCTTTTGAAGAAGGGGCTGCGCTCCACCTGGATGCGCGGCACGCGTCCGCTCAAGCCCGGGCAGGGGCGGCTGGTGGGGCCCGCCTTCACGTTGCGCTTCGTGCCCGCACGCGAGGATCTGGCAACCCCGGCCTCCTGGTCCAATCCGATCTCGACGCGCTCGGCAATCGAGGCGATGCCGGAGGGTGTCATCACTGTGGTCGATGCCATGGGCGTCAAGGATGCCGGCATCTTCGGCGACATTCTTTGCGCCCGCATGCAAAAGCGCGGCGTGACCGCCCTCGTGACCGATGGGGTCGTGCGCGACGCCGCCGGCGTCATTGCCTGCGGCCTGCCCGTCTGGTGCGACGGTGCGGCGGCACCGCCTTCGGTGGCCGGACTCACCTTCATCAATTGGCAAGAGCCCATCGGCTGTGGCGGCGTAGCGGTTTTCCCGAATGATATCATCGTCGTCGATGACGACGGCGCTGTCCTGATTCCCCAGGCCATGCTGGCCGAGGTGACGGCGGCGGCCGTTGAGCAGGAGCGCCTCGAGGCCTGGATCATGACCGAGGTGGAGAAGGGCGCGGCTCTGCCAGGGCTCTATCCACCCAACGCCGAAAACAAGGCACGCTACGATGCAACCCGCACAAGCTGACGTTTAAGCTTTTCAGGGGACGATTGCACCGCCGACGCGTTGATCGCGCATTGGCGGTAGCCTGGAGGACGGCGTTGGTATCGCGACTGGTATCCGTGCGCATTGACCATCAACTAGGACGGGATGACGCACGGCGGCGACTACAGGCCGGGATCGCCGATGCACGTGCCCGGTTCGGCGACAAAATCTCGATGATCGACGAAAAATGGCAGGGCGATCATCTTGATTTCCGCGTTAGAGCACTTGGCCAGTCGATCGAGGGTACGATGGACGTGGCCGAAGATCACGTTCAGCTTGAGTTCACCCTGCCCGCACTGCTCGGTATGCTCGGGGGCAAGGTGAGATCATACTTGCAGGCCAGCGGTACGCGCCTGCTGGGAAAAAGCTGAAAAAGACGGTCAAAAAAATATAAAAACCGGTTAATGCCGCACCGCAGTAGGCCAAATGTACGGCAAAAAACATACCCTGGTATGGAAAAATAATTTTTTGCCCGAAAAATCGTGATCACATGCACGCGACCGCGTTTTCGCTCTTCCAAAGATGTATCTTTACGGCGATGCTACTTACGGTTGTATGAGCGGCATACAGCAATTGGAGTGACGCCATGGGAGCCCTTCTCGCGCACGCTCTTTCCGAAGAGGAGCAATGGACCGAGCAGGACCAACCTTTGTTGCTCTCGGTCGATGATCTGATCGTAGACGCCAACGGCGAGATCGTTATTTTCAGCGGCGATGGTATCGACGCCGTAACGCTCACGGGTGCCACCGTCACCCATACTGGGCGGGTCGAATTTCACCGCACTGCGGCTGGTGACGATGTCGCCGGCTTTCAATTTCTCACCTTCGACAACGGTATGACGATCTTCCACGATCCGCAGCTTCGTGTCACCGTAACGGACTAGGGTCGGGGCGGCAGAACCCCAGCTCCGACCGGGATAGGGGATGTCCTGACGGATGAGCGAGACGGTGTCTGCGAACGAGACGAGGGCAACCGAGGCGGCGATTAAGGCGCGCTTCGAGTTGGCAGCGACGATAGCGCTGGAAGCAGGCCGGCATGCTTTCGCGGCCTGGAAAGAGCGTGACCAGTTGACGATCGACGCCAAGACGAGCGCGCAGGACGTCGTCTCTAATGCCGACAAGGAGACCGAGACCCTCATCCGCGCTCGCGTCGGTGCAGCTTTTCCAGATGACGGCTTCATCGGCGAGGAATTTGGAGAGAGCCCCGGCCACTCGGGATTCGTCTGGGTCTTGGACCCGATCGACGGAACGAGCCCCTTCGTCTTCGGACTGCCCAGTTGGTGCGTCTCGATCGCGGTGATGCTGCAGGATGACGTCAAGATCGGCATCATCCACGCGCCGGTGCGCGATGAGACATTTAAGGCCATGAGCGGCAAGGGCGCCTGGCTGAACGACGTACCGCTACGCCTCGATCCGAACCGCACGCTGACCGACGGTCTTTTGGGCGTGGGCGCCAATCTGCGGGTCGACCCGGCGCTCATCGCCAGCTTCATCGAGCGGCTGATGCGCGCCGGCGGCATGTTCATCCGCAACGGCTCGGGTGCCTTGATGCTGGCCTACGTCGCAGCGGGCCGACTGGTTGGCTATTACGAACCTCACATCAATGCCTGGGACTGCCTGGCCGGTCTTTGCCTGATCCGCGAGGCGGGCGGCTGGACCGAGCGCTTCCCACACGCAGCTCCCCTTTTGTCAGGCAGCCGCATCATCGCGGCGACGCCTGCAGCACGCGCGCAGTTGCTCGATCTCATCGCCGCCTAGGCTTTGTTGACCACCGCAAGCCGTTTCATGCAGGCTTGCGGGATTGCTCTTTCGCGCCGACCACAGGCCCAATGAACGCGACCATGATCAATGCGAGCGCGATGCAGGCGAAGGCCGTCCGCAGGCTCGAGGCCTGGGCGATGAAGCCAATGACCGCCGGGCCGACAAGGACGCCGGCATAGCCGACGGTCGTGACTGCCGCCAGGGCCTGATTGGCAGGCATGACCGATTGATTGCCAGCGGCGGTGAAGAGCACCGGCACGATGTTCGCGCAGCCGAGCCCGATCAGAAGGAAACCAGCGAGTGGCAGGGGCCAGGGCAAAGGCAGCATCGCGAGAGTCACGCCCAGGGCGGCGCAAATTCCTCCTGCCAGGATGATGACGCGCGCACCCAGGATCCGCACGATCCGATCGCCCAGAAGGCGTCCAAGCGTCATGGCCGAGGCGAATGCCGCGTAGCCGAATCCCGTCGAAGCCGGCGCCGCTGAGTGCACGAGGTTGAGGAATAGAGCGCCCCAGTCAAGCATGGCGCCCTCGGTGAGGAACACGATCAGGCAAGCGATGCCGATCAGCAGAACCGGCCCCCTGGGCAGAGCGAACCCTTGGCTGTCACCCTCACCGCCTTCGGCCAGCATATGGCGTGCGGTCGTAACCAGCAGGAGCAAGAGGAGGCCAGCGGCGGTCAAGGTTGCCGTCGCGTGGCTCAGGCCGGCCTGGAGAAGAAACGAGGCGCCACCGGCACCGGCAAAGCCGCCGATGCTGAAGAAGGCATGGAAGCCCGACATCATGGGCCGTATAGAACGCCGCTGGACCATGACAGCCTGAATGTTCATGGTCACGTCCAGCATGCCAACGGCAAAGCCGAGAAGCGGCAAGCCGACGAAGAGCCACGCGGGAGTGGGTAGGAACACGAGACTGGGCAGAAGCAATGCTGCGCTGGTGCTAGAGGCGACGATCACCGCCCGGCAGCCGAAACGCGCCGCAGCACTTCCAGAAAGCGGCATCGCCAGCATGGCGCCGAGACCGAGCGTGAGGAGCAGGACACCAAGGGTGCCATCGCTCAGCAGCGCTTGGTGCTTCACGAAGGGCACCATGGGCGCCCAGGTGGCGATCAAGGCGCCGGCGATAAAAAATGCAACACGGGTCGCAAGGATCGGCCGTGACGACCCCGCCCGCGAGACCAGTTCGCGGCCCCTATCGGTTTCAGACGAGATGGGAGAGACTCCGGCGCTGTCAGGACGAGCGGTCGCTTTCTAGACGCTAGCGACCGATCCCGCCACCGGCTCTCTCCAACTCTTAACGTGGAAGGCTTACAGCTAGCTACTCATCGCCAGCAGAATTTGATGCAAAATCTGCCAGATCGCCACCCAGCCCAGAACCGAGGTGCTGATAGCGAATGCAACTCCCGCCACGACCGGCCAGCGAATGGACCGCAATCTCCGGCCACTGACTCCCGCCGCCCTGGCATGTGATGCAACCTGCTCCCATGCGATGCTCATTTTGCCTCCCGGCGCCCGGCCCAGTATGGGCGCCATCGAATTTTCGTATTTGTTAACTATGAACTATATAGAGGTCGCGAGAAAAATCTACAGTCGCATTCGACGAATCGGCAAAGCACGGAGGCAGTGCTCGTGGAGAAAATTTACCCTGTGATGCGCTCTGACGCTGAGTGGCAGGCCCGCCTCTCGCCTGAACAATATCGCGTGATGCGCAATCACGGGACCGAAGCGCCCGGCAGTTGCGCGCTGCTTGGGGAGAAGCGACCCGGGACCTTTGTGTGCGCGGGCTGCGACAGTCCGCTATTCGAGGGCAAGGTCAAGTTCGAGAGCGGCACGGGCTGGCCCAGCTTCAACGAGCCCATCGAGGGATCGGTCGAAACGACCGTCGACCGGAGCTATGGCATGGTGCGCATGGAAGTGCATTGCGCTACCTGCGGCAGCCATCTCGGCCATGTCTTCGACGACGGGCCGCCGCCTACCCATCTACGTTTTTGCATCAACGGCGTGGCCATGAATTTCGCCCCGGCCGAAGCGGAGGAAGCCGTTCGATGAAACTTAGCGCCCGCAACACGATCAAAGGTAAGATCGTCGAAATCAAAGAGGGCTCGGTGATGGCGATCGTCGTCATCGAGATCGGCACGGGCGAAAGGCTGAGCTCCGCCATTACACTCGACTCGGTGCAGGAGATGGGCCTCAAGGTCGGCGATCAGGCCCTGGCGGTGATCAAATCGACCGAGGTCATGGTCGCCCTTCCTTAAGGCGCAGCCAAGCGCAAGAGTCGCGCTTGAGGCAGGACGACATGCCGCGAAAGCGGCGCGATCTCGATCTCGTCCGGCGGCTGCAGCGGATCGATCCAAAGGTCCGTTTCGATCTCGGCGCCGATTCGTGGCGCTGTGGCGCTGATCAGGCCGAACATGTCGGCCAGTACGCGGTGGCCCGGTTCGTTTGCGGCATCGGCCTGGCCCTGGCCGAGCGGTACCAGCGCCGATGGCTCGATCGCCAGACCCAATTCCTCGTGGAGCTCGCGCCTCAACGCTGCCTCCGGCCGCTCCCCGGGTTCAATCTTGCCACCGGGCTGGATGAAGATCCGGCTGCCGCGCTTCCTCACGAGGAGAGCCAGCCCATCCGGTCGGAGGAGCAGTGCCACGGCGATGCGAATCATCTGGCATTCCTCGTGCATACGATCCTCCTGAAAGGGCGGCGGCCCACGCGTCGCGTTGCCATGAACTTGTCCAAGGATCGTTTGGGATGACGCGACAGATCCATGTCTGCCTGCTCGATATGCCCACCGTCAGCCACAATAACTACGGTCTTTGGGCGCATCCCAGCAATCGCCACGCCGACTATAAATCCCTTGAATTCTGGCTGGACGTCGCGAGGTTGCTGGAGCGCGGACTCTTCGACGGACTCTTCTTCGCCGACGTGCTGGGCATCGCCGAGGGCTTTGGCGGGGGTCCACAAACAGCACTTCGGGAAGGGGCTCACGTACCCAGCCACGATCCCCTCCTTCTCATCTCGGCCATGGCCTCGGTGACGAGGCATCTGGCCTTTGCCGCTACCGTCTCAACGACCTATGAACCGCCCT
The DNA here is from genome assembly GCF_900187945.1 of Arboricoccus pini. GTDB lineage: Bacteria > Pseudomonadota > Alphaproteobacteria > Geminicoccales > Geminicoccaceae > Arboricoccus > Arboricoccus pini. The sequence goes on from NZ_FYEH01000011.1 coordinate 113,829, forward strand.
TCGCGCTAGCCCGCCGCATGAGCACGCTCGACCATCTCACCAAGGGCCGGATCGGCTGGAATGTCGTGACGTCCTACCTGCCGACGGCGGCCGCCAATTTCGGCTTCGCCGCGGAAATGGAGCATGACGCGCGCTATGAGCGGGCCGAGGAATATATGGAGGTTTGCTACAAGCTATGGGAATCGAGCTGGGCCGATGACGCTGTCCTCGCCGACCGTGCCGGCCAGATCTACACCGACCCCGCCAAGGTCCGCCCTATCGATCACTCCGGCCCCTTCTTCTCGGTACGCGGCCCGCATCTGGCGGAGCCGTCGCCCCAACGCACACCGGTGATCTTTCAGGCCGGCAGCTCGGGCAGGGGTGCGGCCTTCGCCGCCCGCCATGCCGAGGGAGTCTTTGTCGGCGGCTACACCTATGACGGGCTTGCCAGCTTTGTCGCCGAACTGCGCGCCAAGGCGGCGGTAGCCGGTCGGCACCCGCGACAGCTCAAGACCTTCGTTCATGCTCATGTCCTGACGGCGCCCAGCGATGCTCTGGCAAAGGCCAAGCTCGCCGATTTCAACCGCTGGAGCCGGGCCGAGGGCTATATCGCCCATCGCTTCGGCGCCGGCCTCGACCTCGCGCGGCATCCGCCCGAGCGACGCCTTGAGGACATCATTGCCGAGGGTGGCCCCGGCAGCGCTCACATGGCCCGCTATCCACATCGGGCCGATGCTACGGTCGGCGACATCATCCAGGAGATCGGCCAGCTTGAGAGCAAGCGCTTCTTCGTAGCCGGCACGCCGGTCGAGGTGGCGGACACGCTGGAGGCGTGGTGCGAGCGCTACGATCTGGATGGTTTTCTCCTGGCCCAGCACACGACGCCCGGCACGGCCGCTGACTTTATCGACCTCATCGTGCCCGAGCTGCAAAAGCGCGGGCGCTATCGCCGCGCCTACGCTCCGGACGAAACGTTCCGCGAACGGCTCCTGGGCAAAGGCCAGACAGGCCTGCCGAGGGGCCATCCGGGCCATGCCTGGCGCCAGCATCGGCCCATCTAGCACGACGAACCCCTCGAGACTGGTGAAGAGCTGTCAACTCGCCGCCGTTTCTGCTGCAGGCGTGAGCATCGCCAAGCCTTGTCAGCGAGTGCCTCGCCAGACGGTCATCGCGAAACGGTCTTCAGGCGCGATATTCCGGGCGATAGGCCCGCGCGCGTACATAGGCGGCGATGTCGCCCGGGTGTGGGACGCGGGCCAAACCCTCGTCGAAGATGTGCTCGGCCAGACGGATGGCCACTTGCAGGGATGCCTCGAAGATACGCGACTGGGGTGGATAGATCAGGCCCTGTGCCAGACTCTCGTCATCCACCTGGTCGGCAACCGCACGGGCGGCCAGAATGAACATCTGGTCGGTGACCCGGCTGGCCTCGGTCGCATAGATCGCCATGCCCATGGCCGGAAAGATATAAACATTATTGCCCTGGCCCGGCACGAAGATCTTGTCGTTGAACTGGACCGGCGGGAAGGGACTGCCGCTGGCAAAGACCGCCTTGCCGTTCGACCAGCGATAGGCTTCCTCGGCCGTGCATTCCGAGCGCGACGTCGGGTTGGAATAGGGGAAGATGATCGGTCGCTCGTTGAGCTCGGCCATGGCCTCGACGACCTGCTGATTGAACAGCTTGGGTACCGTCGAGACGCCAACGATGGCCGTTGGCCGCAGCGCCCGCACGGCGGTGGCGAAATCGTCGATCGGCGCATGGTCGATGGCAAAGGGCTTTTGGAAGTCCATCACGTCGTCGCGCGACGTGGTGATCAGGCCGTTGACATCGAAGAGAAGATTTCGCGCCCGCGCTGCCTCGAGCGAAATGCCTTCTTGAGTCATTGCCCGCGCGATCAGCTCGGCGATCCCGGTGGCGGCCGAGCCGGCGCCGAGGAAGAGAACGCGCTGCTCCGGCAGCCTGCCACCGGTGATGTGCAGGGCTGCCAGAATGCCGGCCAGGGCCACCGCCGCGGTACCTTGGATGTCGTCGTTGAAAGTGCAGATCTTCTCCTTGTAGGTCGCAAGGATCGGGATCGCGTTTTGATTGGCGAAATCCTCCCACTGAATGCAGGCACGCGGATAGCGCGCCAGGATCGCCTCGACGAACTCGTCGATGAAGGCATGATAGTCTTGGCCTCGCACGCGCTCCTGGCGCAGGCCCAGATAGAGCGGATCGTTGCGCAAGGCTTCGTTATTGGTGCCGACGTCGAGGGTGACGGGCAGGCAGGTCTCTGGCGGCACGCCGGCACAGGCTGTGTAGAGCGAGAGCTTGCCGATCGGGATTCCCATGCCGCCCACGCCCAGATCGCCGAGCCCGAGGATACGCTCGCCGTCGGTCACGACGATGAAACGGACATCATGGGCCGGCCAGTTGGCGACGAGGTCGGCCAGCCGGCCTTTGGCGCTGATCGGCAGATAGAGGCCGCGCGCCGCGCGAAAGATATGATCGAACTTCTGACACGCCTCGCCGACGGTCGGCGTATAGACGAGCGGCATGAAGGTGGCCGGGTCCGACATGATGACAGCGTAGAAGAGCGTCTCGTTGCGTGCCTGGAGGTCGGACAGCACCAGGTATTTGTGAATATCCTCGGGAAGATTGGCGAGTTCGCCATGAATGCGCGCCACCTGGAGCGCCAGCGTGCTGGGTTGGGGCGGTAGCAATCCCTCGAGGCCCAGACGCGAGCGATCTTCAAGGCTGAAGGCGGTCCCCCTGTTGCTCCTTGGATCGCGCAACAGGGCATAGCCCCTGGATGTAGGTTCGTTCGACAAAACCCATCTCCAAGATTGTTAAGCAAGGAAGGCAGGTCTGGCGGCTAGCGGAGGCCCGCACTTCATTGCAATGCTGGCTAGGAGAGAGAGCGGGGGCAAGTCTCGCCCCCGACGGACGTGCCCTGCTGGCGCTAGCTGCCGGCTCGGTCCTTGAGCTGCGGGACGAACATCTCGCTCCATTCAGTCGGCACGCGTTTGATCGAACCCACTTCACCCATGAAGGTCGCCATGTCCAAGATCTTCTTGGGCGTGGTCGAGAAATTCGTATCCTTGTCCTCCAGCATCTGGAGCGCCTGCGCCTTTTCCATTTTCGCACCCGATGCCTTGATCAGGATCTCAGCCGCCTCGTCCTTATTGGATTCGATAAAGGCATTGGCCTCGTCCTGGGCGGCTATGAAGGCCTCGATCATCTTGGGGTTGGCGTCGGCGAATTTCTTGGGCGTGTAGACGACATCCAGCGTCATGTCGCCGAGGACGTCGGCATGGTTGAGGACGCGGTGCACGCTCGAGCTCGCCGCCTCCAGATAGGAGAAGGGCGGGGAGGCGAAATGCGCGCGCACCTCGGTGCCGCCGGAGACCAGAGCCTGATAGGCCTCGGGATGTGGCAGGCCCACCGTCAAAGGGTCGAGCTTGGCATAGTTGTCCTGGCCGAACTCCTTGGCGACACACATTTGCAAAATGACGGCGGCGAGGGATGTCTTGATGCCGGGAATGGCGATCTTGTCGCCTTCCTTGAAGTCGGCCAGCGTCTTGATCTCGGGCTTGTTGCTCATGAGCCAAAGGCCCGTGGAACTCATGCCGGAGACGCCCTCGACGGCAGCGCTTGAGCCCTTGGCCTTCGACCAGAGCGTGATAAAGCCGGGGCCGCCGGTGCCGGCAATGTCGAGCGCACCCGAGAGCATCGCATCGTTGATGACGTTGCCGCCATCCAACATCTTCCAGCTAACGGTGACGTCGCCCAGGCCCGCCTCCTTGGCGTGCTTCTCGATCAGCTTCTTCTCCTGCATCACGTGAAGCGGCAGGTAGAGAATGCCGTAGCCCTTGGAGACCCTGAGCTCACTGACCTCGGCCTTCGCCGCAACGGTGAGGCCAAGGCCCATGCAGGTGGCGAGCGCCAAGGTGGCCAGACGTCGGTTCATCTTCATGATGATGTTCTTTCCCTGATATAAGTATCTGATATCGGCTGGTTTTCCGGGCCGACTTAAAGGCTCAGCTCTGCATGCCCCAGCGGCGGACGGTCCGACGCTCGATGGTGGCAAAGACAAGATTCTCAACGACAAGACCGATCAGGATGACCGAAAAGAGGCCGGCAAAAACGTTGGCGGTCTCGAGGAGATTGCGGTTCTCGAAGATGAACCAGCCAAGGCCGCCCGAGCCCGAGGAAACACCAAAGACGAGCTCGGCTGCGATCAACGTGCGCCACGCAAAGGCCCAGCCCACCTTCAGGCCGGTGAGGATCGAGGGGAAGGCTGCCGGGATGAGCACCTTGCGGACCAACGTCAGGCCGCGCAGACCATAGTTTAGACCAACCATGCGCTGTGTCGTCGACACGCTCCGAAAGCCTGCATGAGTATTGAGTGCGATGGCCCAGAGCACGGAATGGACGATGACGAAGACGACGCTGCCAGTCCCGAGGCCGAACCAGATCAGCGCCAGGGGCAGAAGGGCAATGGCCGGCAAGGGGTTGAACATCGAGGTCAGCGTCTCGAGCAGGTCCGTGCCGATACGCGAGCCGATCGCCAGCGTCGTCAGGAGGCAGGCCAGGACGATACCGATCCCATAGCCGATGAGAAGGGTCTGGAGCGAGATCCAGGCGCGGGCCGGGATAATGCCGCTCACGATACCCTCAAAGAAGGCCTGGAGCGTATCGGTGAAACTGGGGAACAAAAGCGGATTGTCGAGCCAGAGGCCATAGGCCTGCCAGATCACCGCGAGGCCGATCAGCACCAGCGCCTTGCGCAGCGCGGCCACCTGATAGAGGCGCTCCGGCAGCGAAAGGCTGGCCTCGGCCTTAACCGTGGCGCCGGCCTCGCCGACCTCCCGGATGATTTCAGGACGATGGATGATGCCGTCGCGCGGAAGGGTGGAAAGAGCCATGACGATCCTCCTCTCTTCAATGCCCAAAGAGCATGTCGTTGATGCGCGTCTCGAGCTGGCTCTGTCTGGCCGTGCCGAGCTCGGAGGGATCGAGGCTGTTCAATTCGGCCTTCACCCGGCCCGGATGCGGCGAGAGAAGGAGAATGCGCGTGCCGACCCGAATAGCCTCCTCAATCGAGTGCGTGACGAACAGAACGGTAAAGCGCGTGTCCTCCCAGAGACGAAGAAGCTCGTCTTGCATCTTGCGGCGGGTGAGGGCGTCCAGAGCGGCAAAGGGTTCGTCCATCAAGAGCACGTCCGGCTCCATGGCCATGCCGCGGGCAATGGCGACGCGCTGCTTCATGCCGCCCGAGAGCATGTGGGGATAACTGTCCTTGAACTTGGCCAGGCCCACTTTCTCGATGTAGTAATCGGCCCGATCCGTCGCGGCCTTGCCACTTAGCCTCTTGCTCGCAAGGAGTGCGAACTCGACGTTCTGCTGGACGGTCTTCCAGGGGAGGAGCTGGTCGAATTCCTGGAAGACCATCATCCGGTCGGGTCCGGGCTCGGTGACTGTCCGACCCTTCAAGGCAATCTTGCCCTCGACGGGCTTCATATAGCCACCGATCGCCTTCAGGAGCGTGGACTTGCCGCACCCCGAAGGACCGAGCAGGATGTAGCGATCCGAGGGATAGACGGTAAGGTCGACCCGGTGGGTCGCAGTGATCAGAAGATCGGTGGTCTTGTATTGCAGGGTTACCCCCTCGACCGTCAGAAGCGGTGTCGGTGCGGCGCACTTCCCTGCCTCCACGCCGCTCCAGGCGAATGCATCTCGTGCTTCCATCGCTCGCTCCCTTGTGCCGCCGGTCGGTCGGCGGCTTGTTTGCTGTTTTTTTGACGACCGCCCTGGCGGTGCCTTAGAGGCTCCTTTACGTTGCAAACCTGTCATGAACCTGACGCGCCCGAAGAAGGCCCGGGGGTGGGGACCGGGATCGGGGAGCGATGCGTATACTCTTGGTCGAGGACACGACGGACGTAGGCGAGGCCATTGTCGCCCGGCTGCATCGGCTGGGCCACGATGTGGAATGGGAGCGACGTGGCGATCGCGCCGACGACCGCCTCCGAGTACAGGCCTTCGATCTCTTGATCCTCGACATCAACCTGCCGGGTATGGACGGGCTCAGCCTGTTGCGCGGCTATCGCGATCGCCAGGGCCTGGCACCCATTTTGATGCTGACGGCGCGGCTCAAGGTCGACGACCGCATCAAGGCTCTGGACCATGGTGCTGACGACTACCTGACCAAGCCGTTCGACTATGGCGAGCTCGAGGCACGGGCGCGGGCGCTCCTGCGCCGCAGGACAGCTGCAGCGACCAATCAGATGACGGCCGGCAACATCGTGCTCGACCGGCATATGCGCCTGGTGCGGGTCGGCGGGGAACCGGTCGAGCTTACCCGCCGCGAGCTCACGCTGCTCGAGATCCTGATGGCACAGCCCGGCCGGATCTTTCCCAAGGAGGAACTGGTCGACCAGCTCTTTGGGTTGGACGAGATCGCCTCCGATAATGCGGTCGAGCAATACGTGGCAAGGCTGCGCAAGAAGCTGGTCGGCGCGAGCGATGTCCAGATCCGCACCCTGCGCGGACTTGGCTATCAGCTTCTTTGTCGATGAATCGACTTTCCCTCCGCGTCAGGCTCATCGGCCTGATTGCGCTGGTCTTCCTCCTGGGCAGCACGGTTCTCACCGTCGCTGCCTGGGCCTATGCACGGATCGCCGCTGACCGGGCTTATGACCGCCTCCTGATCGGGGCCGCCTTGCAGATTGCCGGCACCGTCAGCGTCGAGGAAGGGCAGGCGGTCGTCGATCCGCCCATCTCGGCCTTTGCCATGCTGGGCTTGGCCGAAGGCGACAGCATTTTCTACAAAGTCGAGGCGGAGGGGAGCCGCCTGCTGACAGGCTATGCCGACCTCGATGTGCCGGGCGGACCGGTCACCGCCGAGCCTGTCCTGGCCGACGGCGCCTATCGCGGGCGCGCCATCCGCCTGGTGACTCTCGGCCGCTATCTGACCGACACTTCCAGCCCTGGCTGGGCAAAGGTGACGGTGGCGCAGACGCGCAGTGCCCGGAGCAACCTCGCCTTCTCCTTGACGATGCAGGCCCTGAAAATGCTGGTCGTCCTGGGATTTCTTATCCTGGTAGCCGTACTTCTGGCCGTCCATCTGGCCTTCCTGCCGCTCTCGCATCTCGGTCATGTCATCAGGGCGCGCGATCCAAACGATCTGCGGCCCTTGAACGTGCCGGTGCCGAGCGAGGTGCAGGGCCTGGTCAATGCCGTCGATCGTTTCATGGCCCTCCTGGCGGCCCGTATCCAGTTCATGCAGCGCTTCATCGCCGACGCCGCGCATCAGATCCGCACGCCGCTGACAGCCCTCAATTCGCAGCTCGACCTTCTGCGCAGCGAGCCGCTGCCCGCGGCCCAGGCGCGTCATCTGGAGCGGATCCAGATCCGCGCCGACGAATTGAGCCGACTGGCCAACCAGTTGCTCGACCATGCGATGGTCGTCCATCGCGGTACTCTGATCGCGCCTGAGCCCGTCGACCTCGTCCATCTGGCGCGGCGGCGGCTGGGCGAGATCGCGCTGCTGCCGCTCGACCGGCCGGTCAATCTCTCCCTCGACATCGAGGGAGAGCCCGCTTTGGTGATGGGCGACCGGGTGCTGCTGGGCGAGGCCTTGAGTAACGTCCTCCACAACGCACTTCTCCACGGCGCCAGGAGCGAGCTTCGCGTCACGGTCGGCACCCGTGGCGGCCAGGCCCGGATCACCGTCAGCGATGATGGGCCAGGCATACCCGAGCCGCTTTGGAGTGCCGTGCGTGAGCCTTTTCACGCGCGCCAGGACGGTAGACCCGGAGCGGGGCTCGGCCTCTCCATCGTCGTGGACGCACTACGCGCGCACGGTGGCGAGCTGCTTTTCCAGCATGAACCCGGCCGCGCCTTCACCGTCATCCTCAGCCTGCCGGCCAGGCTCCCTTGAGGCGGCTCTGCTCCGCTCTGGGACTGGCGATGCTGACCTTCCTAGCCGGGGTCATGGCCGCGCGGGCGGAGGGGCCGCCGGTCGTCTTCTTTCCGGCCAGTACCGCCCCATCTCTGGTGCTCGACATCGCGGCCGCGACCGATCTCGTCGTCATCGAGCCGTTGATCCGCGATTTCCAGACACTCCATCCCGAGATCGCGATACGCTATCGCGACTTCCAGACGACCGACCTTTTCAGCCTCCTGCAAAGGAGCTGCGCTGGTGACGGCAGGGCCGATCTGGCGCTTTCCTCGGCGGTCGATGAGCTGGTCAAGCTCGCCAATGACGGCTGCGCCCTCGCACATACTTCTCCCGGCGTCGATGCGCTGCCGAGCTTTGCGCGCTGGCGCAACGAGGTGATAGGCGTGACCTACGAGCCGGCCGTCATCGTCTATAACCGGTTGCTCGTGCCGCCCGGGGAGGTACCGCACAGCCGGGCGGCGCTGATCGATCTTTTGCGCACTCAGCCCAAGGCCTACGATGGGTTGATCGGCTCCTACGACATCGAGCGGGCGGCCGTGGGCTATCTTCTGGCCTCGTTCGATGCGGAGAACAGCACGATTTTCGGTCGACTTCTCGAGGCTTTCGGCCGCAGCCATCTGCGCGAATTACCGCGCTCGGCCGATCTGCTGGCGGAACTGGCCGATGGCAAGCTGAAGATCGCCTATAATGTCCTTGGCTCCTATGCCTACCGGGCCCTGCTGGCCGGTGCGCCGATCGGCATCGTGCTGCCGCGCGATTATGTCCTGGTCCTGCGCCGGGGCGCCATGATTCCGAAGAACAGCGCCCAGCCTCGGCTGGCTGCGGCCTTTATCGACTACCTGCTCTCGCCACGCGGCCAGGCCACGGCTAGCGCCCGCGCGTTCTATTTCACGCCCGACGGGCCCTTGCCGCGCGGTGTCGAGGGAACAAGTAGACTGAGTGCGGGCGATAGTGTGCGGTCGATCCCGGTCGGCCCCGAACTCCTAGCGGTCCAGGATAGGGCGCGACGCAAGCGCTTCTTGGGCCTCTGGCGGCAGGCTTTGGGCAAGCCGCTCGCGGATTGAGAGGTCGTGCCCTCAGTGTTCGTCGATCTGGTGCAGTGCTGCCTTGCCATCGAGGACGGCGGCAACAGAGAGCTTCCGGTCGAAGGTCGCCAAGGCGCCGTCCTTGGCCCTGGCCAGAGCCAGGAGATAGGTGTCGGTCACTTGGCCTGCGGTCAGGATCATAGCCGGCCGCACCACTTTGCTTGCGACCAGGCTCAGTTCGTCCGGCCAGAAATGGTGACCAGGAAGAGCCCTGAGGGCGTTGAGGATATCGGCCACGACCGCCGGCGATCCCGGCGAATTCGGATAGCGCGGGCTGCCGACGATGCGCAGGACGCCATTCTCGGTAAGAGGACAGGTTGCGAAGTCGTGTCGACCCTGGCGCTCGAACCACGCATGGGCGGAATCGTGGGCGATATGCCCAGGATCAATCAGGGCTATCAGGACATTGACGTCGAGCAGGAAGGTCAAGCGAGCTCGTCGCGCAGCTCGTTTACCGTCTCGAGCGTGACGGGGAGGGCTCCGGCGCGCGGCCGCAACAGCGGGATACCGTTGCGCTGGGCGGAAGGGGCCGGCCGCTGCAAGGACCGTCTGGCAAGTTCGGAGATGACCTGGCCCAACGACCGTTCTTCCTGTCTTGCCATGGCCTTGGCCACGATCAGCACGTCGTCATCGATGGATAGTGTGGTTCGCATTCCGCCTTGACCCGTCGCATCAATCATCACGCATCAATCTGGGGCAGATCGAGCCGAGCTACAAGAGTGCTCATTGGACCGGCCGGACACGGCGCTCTATAGGAAGAATTTAGCGGCGGATAAGCGCCGGTGAGCAGGGGAGATTGTAAATGAAGCTCTTGCATGGGGCACTGTTGACGGGCGCCTGCCTGTTACTGCCACAGGTCGCCGACGCACAAAGTGCCACCAATCTCGCTGTTCTCAAAGGGCTGGCACCGGTGACCAGCCTCTATAAGACCTATGAAGGGCGGGCAGCCCTCTCGTCGAATTATACCGTGACGGGCGGCATCCAGACGGGTGCGATCCGCCAGCCAACGCTTCTCCCCTTCGCCGCGCAGCAACAGCAGGCGCTAAAGGATGCCTTCATCACCGATGGCGACCTTGCGGATCTGGCCGACGGACTGGGGACCACGCTTGGCAGCGCCTACCTTGCCCGCGCGCATTACAATGATCGGGACCACTTTACGAACGTGACACCCTCGGTGGCCGACCTGATCAGCTACACCGGCGCCACGACCGAATCCGATTCCAATTCCGGCAAGTATTTCTTCGCCAATGGCACGACGAACGGAAAGTCGCCGGTGAGCGATGAGGCGCGCGCCATCCTGAGCGCCATCAGCGGTAAGCCCGACATGTTCGGTGGCTCCTACGGCCATCCAGCTGGCACCCCCGGTGCTGGCGCCTACGGCAATTCCCGCCCCTTCCAGACCGAGAAGAGCATCCTTGCCATCGTCGGCAACGACTATTTCAACGCCCCGGCCGACAACACCGTCTATAACCAGGGCCCGATCATGGACCTGAGCAACAGCCCCTCATTCCCGAGCGGCCATACGACCTATGGCTATACGGGCTCGATCCTGATGGCGATCCTGGTGCCCGAGCGCTATCAGGAGATGATCGCGCGGGGTGCCGAATACGGCAATGACCGGATCCTCATGGGTGCCCATTACGCCATGGACATTCTGGGCGGCCGCACGCTGGCCACCTATGATCTGGCGCATCTCCTCGCCAATGATCCAGCCTATGTTGGCCGGACGTTCGAGGATGTTCCGCCGATTGCCGACTATCAGGCAGCGCTCAAGGCGGCGCGCGCCGATCTGACAGGCGTGCTGGAGGCCGCCTGCGGCAACAAGATCGCCGTCTGCGCCAAAGAGGATATCGGCCGGTTCAGCCAGTCCGCCATGAACGAGGCCTTTTATGCCTCGACCCAGAATTATGGCCTACCCGTCGTCTTTCCGCAGAATGCGAACGTGAAGGAGGATGTCGGCAAGCTCGCACCCGAGGCCGGCTATCTGCTGACGGCCGCGTTCCCCGCTCTGACGCTGGAAGAGGCCGACCGCATTCTGACCGAGACTGAAGGGCAAGGCGGCGGCTTCCTCGATAACGGCTCGGCCTTTGGCGTCTATTCCAGACTCAATCTCTATGCCGCGGGCGCCGAGGCCAGCTCGCTGGCGGCCAGCAAGGCTGCAACGCCCCAATGATCTGACCGCCGCGTTCTGGGCTACCCCAACGCTTGCGCGGCGAATGGCGTCGCTAGCCAACGGCGCAACCTCAGGCGAGGAGACGGTCCAACCTGTCACGCAGCCGGAACCATTCGCCGACCACGGGTAGGAACCACGGCCGGCCTGCATAGAACGGCAGGGTTGGGAAACGCTCGCGATTGAGCGCGAAGGGCGCGTTGCCGGCCTTGGACGCCAGAAGGGCCGCCTGATGACCGAGCCAACTCATCATGGCGACGCCCGAGCCCTGACATCCGGCCGCGTAATGAATGCCGTCATGCACGCCCACATGCGGCAGTCCGTCCAGGGTAAAGGTGACATTGCCGCTCCAGGCGTGCGTCAGCCGGACGTTCTTGAGCACCGGCAAGGCCTCGGTCATCGTTCGATGCAGGACGGGTGCCGCCTCCCTTGGAGTCGTGCCAAGGCGAAAGCTGGCGCGGCCGCCCCAGAGAATACGCTGTCCGTCAGGGCTGGGGCGAAAATAATTGAGCACGCGCTTGGTGTCCGAGACCGTGCGCAGCTTGGGAAAGATCGACCGGACCCGTTCGCGACCCAGCGGCTCGGTCGCAATGATATAGCTTGTCACGGGTACGAGTCGTCGGGTCAGCCAGGGCAGGGCACCGCTGCCGGTAGCAGGCTTGGCATAGCCGTTGACCGTGACGATGACCCCGCTGGCGCGTATTTGGCCTTTGTCGGTTCGCACCTTGAAGCCGGATCCCTCCTGGTCGATTGCCTGCACGCGGACCCGATCGACCAGGAGGGCGCCCGCACGCTCGGCAGCGGCGGCAAGGCCACGGGCATATTTGCCCGGGTGAAGCGAGCCCGTTGCCTCCTTCACGAGGCCGCCATGATAATGATCGGTGACGAACTCCTCATGCTGACGCTCGCGCGGGACGAGCCGCACGGACGCGCCGGTCAGAGCCGCCAGCGTCTCGGCCTTCTTGGCAAGGGCGCGGTAATGGGCGGGCGTCCAGGCACAAAGAAACGCGCCGCAGCGTACATAGTCGCAGGCGATCTTCTCCCGCTCGATCAGTTCCTCGATGAAGGGAAAGGCGGCGCTGGCGGCGGCAGCCATGTCTTCCGCCTTTTCCTTCCCCACGTGGCCAGCCAGCTTGTCGAGAGGGACCTTGAGGCCGCCAGACACCATGCCGCCATTGCGCGAGCTCGCGCCCCAGCCAATGCGTTCGGCGTCCAGCACGGTGACCTCATGCCCGAGCCGACGAAAGGTGAGGGCGGCCGACAGACCCGCATAACCGCCACCGACGACGACGACCTCGCTCGAGGGCGGCAGCACGCTGTCACGAAAGCCTGGTTCGGCCGCTTCCCACCAATAGGGTGCCAGCTTGAAATCGGATGCGAGCGGCTCTGCCACGCGGTCACCTCAACGGAAAAAAAGCGCCGCCATCCTGGCGACGCCCTATCCCTACGCGGCAATCCCACCTCGCGTCAGCAGCCTTTTTTCGCTGGCTGCCGACGCAGGACGATCAGACAAGGGGGCCCATGGGTCGGCCATAATAGTCATCGATGCCGCGACCATATGCGGGATCCGCCCAATTCGCCTCGGTATCGTCATCATAGGCGGGAGCACCCTCCAGGCGGTCCTTGTCGAGATTGACCACATAACCGCCCAGGCGCTGATCGTAGCTCAGCATCGACCAGGGCAAAGGATGATATTTCTTTCCCATACCGAGGAAGCCGCCGAACGACATCACCGCATAGGCGACATTGCCCTTGGTTTTATCCAGCATCACCTCATGGATCGATCCCAGACTCTCGCCCTGCCGGTTATAGATCGAAGTTCCCTCGACCTTGCTGGCAGCAATCAGGCCATCGCCGATATTGTCGGCAAGATGTCCCGAGGAATTCAAAAGCGTGGTATCAGTCGAATCTGTAAATTCAGACATTTTGCGGCCCTATTCATTGGTTGTGCAAATACAAACCAAATATATGGGCAATCGCTCCATCACGATTTCGTTTATCGTTGGGTCAGATAATCTGGTCTTCGAGGAACGGGACAGCCGGCCCCGGGCGGCGCCAACGCCCGGGGCCGGAGCCTATGCGGACAGGTGCCCTTGCATCACGTCGCTTACCTGAAGAGGCCGGCGCCACCACGCTTATGCGCCTCGTGCGCCGATTTCAGATGGACCTCGGTGAAAGCCTTGGCGTGCTTGGCCAAGTCGTAGCCGTCTTCCCAGAGATTGCGCCAGATGCCGAGAATCCCCTCGAGCGGCTGGCCGACAACGGTGGAGGAGAAGGACTCGAACGTGATGGGCCCCTCATAGCCCGCGCGCACCAGCGCCTTGAAGGCACGGGCCAGGTCGATCGTGCCCGTGCCCATGTAGCCGCGATTGGAATCGCCGGTGTGAAAATAGCCGATATAGGGGCCGGCCTCCAGGATTGCCGCCTCCATGTCGGCTTCCTCGATATTCATGTGATAGACGTCCAGATGCACCTTGATATTCGGCGCGCCGATTTTCTTGCACATGTCGACGCCCTGGGCCGCCGTGTTGAGGACGTTCGTCTCATAGCGGTTGACGACCTCGAGACCCAAAGTGATGTTGCTCTTGGCTGCTTCCTCGGCGACGCGACGGAGCACGTCGAACGAGCCTTCCACTCCGGCTTGCGTCGGCGGCTGGAAATACTTGCCGAAGGCCGAATAGATGATGCCGCAAATGTGGCTGCCATTCAGGTCGCGAGCAATCGAGACGACGTCGCGCAACCGGGCCTCGCCCCGCTTGAGCTTCTCCGGATCACCGCTCGAGATGTCGGTCGATTCGTCGAGGCCGAGCGAAAAGGTGATACCGATGCCGTTTTTCTCGAGCTGCTTGGCGGTGAAGTCGACGTCAATCGAACCCGGATCCAGGGCCGGCACCTCGATCAGGTCGAAACCGAGTTCGGCCGTCTGAGAGACCGCGCGCACGCATTCGTCGTGCGACCATCCCGCCACCCAGACGTTGGCGTGCAAACCAAGTTTATTCATTGCTATGTCCAGCTCGATTGCCAAGGGAAGTGAAAAGGCTCCGCAGGCCGGGAACGTCGCCCGGGCTCGCCAGCGCCGCCCGCATGAGGGCAAAGCGGGCCGGCTGGAGAGCAGAGTCGCTGCGGTCGCTCGCCGCTAAGGGCGAAAGCCGCGGCAGCTCCTTGCTCACAGGCGCGCCGCGGCGGGCCATCGGTCCGTGACACCATCGCGCGCGTGCAGGACAGTCCTGTCGTCAAGCCCCTGATCCATCATGCAGGCGTCTCGGCATCGCTGCCGGACCCTGTCTTAATCATTTACCTAAAACGTTCTATGCGAGGCCTCCAGTGCCCCGCAAGATTTTTCTCGCAACCGAGCGATGATCCTCACGCAACCGCCCGATCCCCGCGACGCGATTCGATCTCAGGCCGACTAGGCGATCGGCTCGAGACCGCCGAGGATCAACGGCGGGGGACGCATCGTCCAGGAAATATATGGATAAGGTGTCTTATGACAATTCATTTACCGAAAGACCAGCACCTGACGACACCGTGAGCGCCTGTCGGCGGCTATGCCATCATCCGCCGGCACCCGGGCGCTGGCCGTGCTCCAGGGGGCGACGATCGTGCGTCCATCGGCTGGCGCAACGACAGAGTAAAATCGCCGAAAAAACGACGATATGGAGGAGGACGAGAACCGCGCCTACGGCCATCAGCAGCATGCCGCACAGCCAGAGCAGCCCATCTTCGACATATCGCCCGATACGCATGGCCAACGGGCCGGCGACCGATCGGAGACGCACGAAACATCCTTGAGCGATCATGATCCGACCTCTTTTCGACGATTGTAAGTCAGCACGGTTCAGGCCGTTTGGCGCACGGCGGGCCGATGCTGCCAGACTCACCCGGCCCCGTCGCGCAAGTCTGGCCCTGATCTCTTGCCCTCACCGATATCATCGAATGCCGAATTCGCGGCTCCAGCGCCGTTCACTAGTACATGTGATCATAGCATCGCTTTCGAAAATTGACTTAGGTAGAAGTTCCGATCGACCAACTAAAAGACTGGCGACAGAACCGCACGGTGTTCGACGTTCCCTGGCGGGGCAGATTACCTTCAGAGGGCGCGGCCGCCATCAGGGTGCTTCACCACTACGAGCAGGCCCGCCCGACATCGGTTATCTGACGGCGGATCGATCCGGCCTTCAATTCCAGGGACCCTCGAGCAAATCCCGGGTTTCCTGCACCGCTATTTGCCATATCGCCAGCATATGGGCATCGTCGCGCTCGTAATAGCCGCCATAATTGCCGTCGCCCAGAAGCTCCCGCACGGCCGGCGGCCCGAGCATGCGCAGCCGGTCCAGGTCGACCATGGGCTTGCGCTCAGCGGGCTGCACGACGTCCTGCAGCCGGGTCCAGGGAAAATTCTCCATCCACGACGCGTGGCTGGCGACGGCATCGACCTCCCGGACCGCCGCCATCGTTCGCGGTGCGCTCCACCAATTGTGGAACTTGATTGTCATTTCCGGTCGGCGGGCCTGCCAGTCGGTGGCGATCGCCTGGGCCGGCTGGTTGCCGCCATGGCCATTAACGATGAAGATCCGGCGGAAACCATGCCCGGCGAGTGAATCCAGAATGTCCATGAGGACGCGGCCATAGGTCTCCACTTTGAGGCTGATCGTGCCGGGAAAAGCGAGGAAATAGGGCGTGATGCCGAAGGGCATGACCGGAAGGACGGGAATTCCAAGCGGCTCGGCCGCTTCCAGGGCCACCTTCTCGGCCAGGATCGAATCGGTCGAGAGGCTCAGATGCGCATGCTGCTCGGTGCTGCCGATGGGGAGCACGATGCAATCGTCGCCCGCGAGATAGGCCTCGACCTGGCGCCAGTTCATTTGCGCGATTTGCAAGGACGTGCCTTTCCTCGGTCAAAAGGGTGTCCCGATCTAGGCCGGCTGGCCCCGGGGCCGCAAGATGGCATGCCGGGTATCGCCACCCCTCATGATCTGTCGTCGTGCCCGCCGAGGCGCGACCGACCGGGATTTCCCGGCAGCTTTCACACCATGCACCCAAACTTAAAGGCGCTTTTACGGCGCACGCGATCGCCTACAGGGCGATATTCGCCAAGATATTGAAAATATTCGGCCCGACGGCGCCCCGTGTTCCGGGCCTAGAGGATCACCACCGGCCCCCTCTTCCAAATCGAATGCAGCGGCTTTCTTGTCCGCAGCCTGGCGGATCGGCCCTGTCGCATGGTCAAGCCGCAAGAAACTGATCGAATCAAAGTCGATACTTGCCCAATTTAGGATTTTCCTGGTCATCCGAAAGGCATATCGTCGAAATCCCTTCTTATAGACTTGGCGTCGCATTGGTGACGACCTAGGCTTCCGCCTGGCGGGAGCACGCGGGCTCCCTGACGGAAGGAAGCTTTTGGGATGCGGTATCGTTGGAGCGCGCTTATTGCCCTTGTGGCGGCCATGCATGTCGGGACGGCGGCGGCCGTCGAGCGCGGCGGGGTGATGACCTTCGGTCGCTACGCCGACAGCCTGTTCCTCGATCCGGCGTCGACCGAGGTGAACGTCGACATCTGGATTCTCTCAAACCTCTACGACACCCTCATCCTGCCCTCGGATGACGGCAAGGGCCTGCAACCGGGCCTGGCCACCAGCTGGAGCTTCAGCGGCGACAACAAGACGCTGACCTTGAAGCTGCGTGACGGCATCAAATTCTCCGATGGATCGCCGATCACCAGCGCCGATGCCAAATGGTCGCTCGATCGCACACGCAATCCCGACACTGGTGCCTGGGCCTCGCTCTACGAATCGATCGATTCGATCGCCGCCCCCGATCCCTCGACCGTCGTCATCAACCTCAAGCACCCGGACCCCGCCCTCCTTCCCGTCCTGACGGCCTTTGCCAGCGCCGTCATGCCGAGCAAGCTGATCGAGGCCACGGCCGGGGCGACGCTGGCCGACAAGGTCAAGGCCTTCGCCGAGCATCCGGTCGGCTCCGGGCCGTTCAAGCTGCAATCTTGGAAGCACGACGCCGAGATGAAGCTCGTGCCCAACCCCTATTATTGGCGCATGGGTGAGGACGGCAAGCCGCTGCCCTATCTGGACGGCGTCACGTTCGAGGTCATTCCCGACGACGCCACGCGCATCCTCAGGCTGAAGTCCGGCGAGCTCGATGCCTCGGAATTCATCCCTTATGCACGCGTCGAGGAGCTGAAGAACGATTCCTCGCTCAACATGGAGCTCTTCCCCTCGACCCGCATCGAGTATGTGGCCTTGAACGTACGCCCCGAGCTGGACGGCAAGCCAAATCCACTCGCCAACCCCAAGCTCCGCGAGGCCTTGAACTACGCGACCGACAAGGATGCGATCGTCGGCATCGTCACGCACGGCGTCGGCACGCCGATGACATCCTTCATGTCGACGGCCACGCCTTTGCATGTGGGCGACAAGCCGCTCTACCCGGTCGATGTCGACAAGGCCAAGCAGATCATGCACGAGGCCGGGCTCGACAAGGGCGTGAAAGTGACGCTCATGACGCTGGCCGGCAATGAGGACGAGGTCGGCATCGCCACGGCGCTGCAGCAGATGTGGAAGGAGATCGGCGTCGATCTCGAAATCCAGCAGATCGACAACGCCACCCGGACCGCCGCCTATCGCGCCGGGACCTTCCCCTCACGCCTCAGCCTTTGGACCGACGACATCGCCGATCCCAGCGAGATCACCTCCTGGGCTCTCTATTATCCGGCCGTCCAGTCGTTCCACACCGGCTGGAAGAACGACAAGGCGGTTGAGATCTTCCAGGCCTCGCAAAAGGAGATGGACCCGGCCAAGCGCCAGGAGGAGTACAAGCAGCTCCAGGAGATCTTCAACAGCGAGGGTCCGACCGTTCCCCTCTACGAGACCCCCTATCCGGTGGCCCTGGCAAAGAGGGTGCAGGGGTTCAACCAGCTGCCGCTGGGCAATAATCTCTTCGCCCAGGCGTGGCTCAAGAAATAGCTCAGAGCAGTCGCCATGCTGAGTATCGGCTACGTCCTCAAGCGCCTGCTGCAGATCATCCCGACCCTCGTCTTCATCGTCGTCGTCACCTTCCTGATCGTCCGGCTGCTGCCGGGCGATCCGGCCAGCGCCATCCTGGGCGACAAGGCGACCGACGCCGAGGTCGCGCGCCTCCATGCCGAGATGGGTCTGGATCGGCCGCTTATCGTCCAGTTCGGCAACTTCGCGCTTCGGGTCGTTCAGGGCGATCTTGGCACCTCGACCGCCGTCAAGCTGCCGGTCGGCCGTATCGTGCTCGACCGGCTGCCGGCCACCTTGCTGCTCACCGTCATGGCGGCTTTCCTGGCACTGCTCCTGGCCGTACCCCTGGCCTTCGTCGCCGCGCTCCGACAAGGACGACTGGGTGACACGGTCATCCAGGGCTGCTTCCAGGTCGGCTTGTCGATGCCCGTCTTCTATGTCGGGCTCATCCTCCTCACCGTCTTCGCGGCGGGCCTGCGCTGGTTTCCGGTGGGCGGTTATGGCGACACCTATCTCCTTCACCTCTATCATCTCTTCCTGCCAGCCCTGACGCTGGCGCTCAGCCTCGCAGCCGTCCTTATGCGCAATCTCCGCACCGCCATCCTGGATGCGCTGACGGCGGACTATGCCGATTTCGCCCGCGCCAAGGGTCTGCCTACCAGGGTCGTCCTCTTTCGCCACGTGCTGCGCAACGCGCTGATCTCGACCGTCACTTTGTTTGGCCTCAATATCGGCACGCTTCTGGGCGGAGCCGTCATCACCGAGACGGTCTTTGCCATCCCTGGTGCGGGCCGCCTCATGATCGACAGCATCTATGCCCGTGACTACCCGACGATCCAGGGCCTGACCCTCGTCCTCGCGGTCCTGGTGTCGGTAGCTTTCCTCCTCACCGACCTCGTCCAGGCCTCGCTCGATCCGAGGGTGGCTCAATGAGTGCGGGTGCCCTTCCCTTCGAGCCGGCCAAGGCAACCCCCACGCGGCGCCGCAAGCTCGCTTTGCCCGGTGCGCTCATCGCCGGCCTTCTGATCCTGGCCTTCAGCCTGACGCTGGCCTTCTTTCCCTCTCTCTTCGCCCCCTTCGATCCGCTCAAGTTCGACTATAAGGCGATCCTCAAGCCGCCCTCCCTGGCCCATCCGTTCGGCACCGACAATTTCGGCCGCGACATGCTTTCGCGCACGATCCACGCTTATACGCTCGACATGCAGATCGCCTTCTTCGCGACGATCGTGCCTATGCTGGCGGGGACCGCCATCGGCACGATCGTCGGCTATTATGGCGGGCTCCTCGAGACCCTCTTCGGCCGGCTTGTCGACGGCGTTATCACCTTCCCCTTTATTGTCCTCGTCATCGCCATCGTTGCGGTGCTGGGACCGGGCCTTGCCAACATGTATGTGGCGATCGGCCTCGTCGGCTGGGTCTTCTATGCCCGGCTGGTGGCCGGCGAGATGAAGGTGCAAAAGCGGCTCGACTATGCCGACGCCGGCAGGGTCATGGGCTATGGCGACATGCGGATCGCTTTTCGTCATCTCCTGCCCAACGCCGTCAGCCCTGCTCTCGTCTACTGGATGACCGACATGGCGCTCTGCATTCTCCTTGGCACCAGCCTCGGCTATCTGGGCCTGGGCGCTCAGCCACCGGCAGCCGAATGGGGTGTCCTCATCGCCGGCGGCAAGAACTTCTTCACCACCGCCTGGTGGATCTCGATCTTTCCCGGCATCGCCATCGTCCTCACCGGCCTGGGCTTCAGCCTCCTGGGCAATGGCCTGGCCGAGCTCATGAAGGTGAAGCGATGAGCACCCTTTTGTCGGTGAGCGGCCTGACGACCCGGCTTTTGACCCCAGCCGGCCTGCTGGCGGCGGTCGAGGACGTGGACTTCACCCTGGATGAGCGGGACTCGCTGGGACTGGTTGGCGAATCCGGCTCCGGCAAGAGCGTCACCATGCGCTCGCTCCTGCGTCTCCTGCCGCAGCGGGCCGAGGTCGAGGGCAGCGTTCGCTGGCGTGGCCGGGAGTTGGTCGGCCTGCCGGAAAATGCCCTTCGCGCCCTTCGCGGCCGCGAGATCGCCATGATCTTTCAGGAGCCCATGAGCGCGCTCAACCCCGTTTTGCGCATCGGCCTGCAGATCGAGGAGAGCTTGAAGGTCCACACCGATCTCGACCGCGCAGGCCGTCGGGCACGAGCGGTCGAGCTTCTGGCGCTGACGGGCATCCCGACGCCGGAGCGACGACTCGACGATTTCCCACACCAGTTCTCGGGCGGCATGCGGCAGCGCGCCATGATCGCCATCGCCCTGGCGGCCTCGCCGGCCCTGCTCCTGGCGGACGAGCCGACGACGGCCCTCGACGTCACCATCCAGGACCAGATACTCCATCTCCTGGCCCGCCTGCGGCGCGAGATGGGGATGGCCATGATCCTGGTCACGCATGATCTTGCGGTGGTGGCGGAAAGCTGCGAGCGGGTCGCCGTCATGTATGCCGGCCGGATCGTCGAGCGCGGCACCGTGCGCCAGGTCTTCGCCGCCCCCCGCCACCCTTACACGCTGGGGCTGCTGCGCTCCGTCCCGGATGGCGACCGGCCGCGCCAGAAGCTGCGCTCGATCGAGGGCACGCCGCCAGGGCTCGGCAACCGCACGCGCGGCTGTGCCTTCCAGCCCCGCTGCGGCTTTGCCACCGCGCAATGCGCCACCGATCGGCCGCCGCTTGCCGACATCGCGCCCGGCCATGCGGCCGCCTGCTGGCAGGCGGGCCGGCTGACGGATCTGTCGCGGGAGGCCGCGTGATGGATACCGCACTTGGGGCACCGCCGCTTTTCGCCGTCGACGAGATCACCAAGACTTTCCGCTCGCGCCAGAGCCTCTGGGACCGGCTGCGCGGCCAGCCTCTGCCCATCGTCCGGGCCCTGAACGGCGTCACCCTCGAAGTAGCGCGTGGCGAAACACTGGGCATCGTCGGCGAGAGCGGCTGCGGCAAGTCCACCTTGGCCCGCTGCCTCGTGCGGCTCTACGACGTCGACGAGGGTCGCATCCGCTTCGAGGGCGGCGATGTGTCGACGCTGAAGGGACAGGCGCGCCGGCAGTTCAATCGCCGCGTGCAGATGATCTTCCAAGACCCGTTCGGCTCCTTGAATCCGCGCATGACGGTGGGCCAGATCCTGGGCGAGGCCTTGCGCGTGCACCGTATGCGGCCGGCGGCCGAGATCGCCCTGCGCATGCAGGAACTGTTGGACCTGGTGCGGCTGCCGCCCGACTCGCTGGATCGCCGGCCGCACGCCTTTTCCGGCGGCCAGCGCCAGCGGATCGGCATTGCCCGCGCATTGGCGCTGGAGCCGGATTGCCTGGTGGCCGACGAGCTCGTCTCGGCCCTGGACGTCTCGGTCCAGGCCCAGGTCGTCAATCTCCTCTTGGACCTGCAAAGCCAACTCGACCTGACCATTCTCTTCGTCGCCCACGATCTCCGGCTGGTCCGCCACATCTCCCACCGCGTGGCCGTCATGTATCTGGGCCAGGTGGTCGAGGTGGCACCGGCCGAGGCGCTCTTTAGCAACCCGCGCCATCCCTATACCCGCTCGCTGCTCCAAGCGGTCCCCTCCCTCGATCCCACCCAGCGCCGCGCCCAGGCGGCCGTGCTGGGCGAGTTGCCGAGCCCCCTTGCGATCCCGAGCGGCTGCGCCTTCCATCCGCGCTGCCCCCATGCCATCGACCGCTGCCGCCAGGAGCGTCCGCGGTTGCGCCGGGGCCAAGGCAGTGGCGAGGCCGCCTGTCATCTGGCCGACAGCCTACCCGCATGGCGGAACGAGGCCCCCGCCTGAGCCCTCAGGCCACCGGCAGGCGGGCCGCCAGCTCATCGACCAGGACCCGCTTGTTCTCGGTATAGTCCACCGGCACCGCCACCACATGCACCCCGCCGGCGGCGAAGGCCTGTCGCAGCGTCGGGATGAGCTCGTCAATAGCCTCGACCTTATGGCCGCTGCATCCGTAAGCCTCGGCGTAGCGGACAAAGTCGGGATTGCCGAACCGCATGCCGTAATCGGCGAACCCGTCCACCGCCTGCTTCCAGCGGATCATTCCGTAGGCGCCATCGACGATCAGCATGACGACGAGATTGAGCTTCTGGCGAACGGCGGTTTCCAGCTCCTGGCTGTTCATCATGAAGCCGCCATCGCCGCAGATCGCCATCACCGGCCGCTTTGGATAGAGCATGGCCGCCATCATGGCCGAGGGCAGGCCCGCACCCATTGTCGCCAAGGCATTGTCGAGCAGCAGCGTGTTGGCGACCTCGGTCCGGTAGTTGCGCGCGAACCAGATCTTGTACATGCCGTTGTCGAGCGCCACGATCCCCTCGGCCGGCATCACCGCGCGGACGTCGTGGACGATGCGCTGCGGCGTGAAGCGCGCCTCGGTCGCCCGGTCGGCGACCCGTCTGAGAATACCCTCGCGCAACGTCAAAAGGGCCTCGGCGTTGGGTAGCTGGCCTTCCAGGCGGTCGGCCAGAAGACCCAGCGAGGGACCGATATCGCCGATGATCTCGAGCTGCGGGTAATAGACCTGCTCGACACTGGCAGGCTCAAAGCCCACATGGATCACGGTCGGACCACCCTGGTGCATGATGAAAGGCGGCTTTTCACAGACATCGTGGCCGATCGTCAGGATGAGGTCGGCCCTCTCGATCGCCTCATGCACGTAATCCCGCTCGGACAGGGCGGCCGTGCCCAGATAGAGCCCGGCACCTCCGGCAGCCGTGCCCTTGCCCATCTGCGTCGTCACGTAGGGGATGCGCAGCCGACGGACGAAGCGCGAAAGCTCGTCGGTCAGACGCGGCCGCGAAGCCGCCGCCCCCAGCATGACGAGCGGCCGCTTCGCCTGCCGGATTATGCTTGCCGCCTGCTCCAGCGCGGCCTCGCTGGCAATCGGCAGGACCGGCCGATGGGGCGGCACCAGCGCTACGTTGCCGGCCTCGGCAGCAGCGATGTCCTCGGGCAGCTCCAAGTGCACCGGTCCCGGCCGCTCGTCCTGCGCCGTCCTGAACGCATCGCGCACCATGGTCGGGATGGTGGCGGGCGAGACGATCTGGTGCGCCATCTTGGTGAGCGGTCGCATCGAGGCCACGACGTCGACGATCTGGAATCGCGCCTGGCGGCTGGCGATGATGCCCTTCTGCCCGGTGATCATCACCATCGGCATGGCGCCCAGATGCGCATAGGCGGCCCCGGTCGTCAGGTTCAACGCACCCGGGCCCAGCGTCGTCAGACAGACGCCGGGCCTGCCGGTCAGGCGCCCATAGGTGGCCGCCATGAAGGCCGCCGCCTGCTCGTGCCTCGTGACGACCAGTTCGATCGAGGAATGCCGCAATGCCTCGACGACATCGAGATTCTCCTCGCCCGGAATACCGAAGATTCGCTCGACGCCTTCGTTCTCGAGCGCTGCCACCAGCAGCTCAGCTCCCGTGGGCATGATTCCGGCTCTCCTTTGCGTGACGCCTCGACGCTTGAACTAGGCCTTTTCCTCGGCGCGACCACCGCCTCTGCCCGCGGCGCGCAGTTCGGCCGGCCACCTCGCGCAGGTTAGCGGGCGCGGTGGCCTGGCCGACCGGAACCAGGAGGCACGTGATTTGCAGGACCCCGGCAAATAGAAAGGATTGGAGCGTCCTTGCGCGTTATCGTTCTCGGCGCCGGTGTCATCGGCGTCACCTCCGCTTACCGCCTCTTGCAGGAGGGGCACGACGTGACGGTGATCGAGCGCCAGCCCGCCGCCGGCCTCGAGACCAGCTGGGGCAATGGGGCGATGATCCATGTGAGCTCCGTGCAGCCCTGGGCAGCCCCTGGGGTTCCCACCAACGTGCTGAGATGGCTGGGCCAGGAGCGGGCCCCCATGCTGCTGCGCCTCGGCGCCTTGCCCCATATGTGGCGTTGGGGCCTGGGCTTTTTGCGAAACTGCACGCCTAAGGCCTATGAGGAGAATTGCCGCTTCAACCTTGCATTGGCGATGGAGAGTGCCACCGCCATGGCCGAGATCCGTGCCAATACCGGCATTGAGTACGACTACGCGGCGGATTCTGTCATCAAAATCTATCCGGATACAGCCACGCTTGAGGCTGCCTACGCCGCGCATCGATCCCTGGCCTCGCAAGGTCTCATCGTCGAACGCTGGAGCAAGGAGCAATGTCTGGCGCATGAGCCGGCCCTCGTGCCCGTCCAGGAAAAGATCGCGGGCGGCCTGTTCTTTCCGCAGGACGAGATCGGCGACTGCAACAAGTTCAGCCAGAGGCTGGCCACATGGTGTGCAGCGAACGGCGCCACCTTCCGCTATGGCGAGCATGCGATACGCCTGACCACCGACCGTCAAAGGATCACCGGCGTCGTCACCGACCATGGTCGTATCGAGGCTGATGCCGTCGTCCTGGCTCTCGGCTGCTACTCGCCCTTCATGGTGGCCGACCTTGGCATCAACCTGACGATCTATCCGGTCAAGGGCATCTCGCTCACCACGTCCCGGGCCCACTGGCCGGAAGCGCCGCGCATGGCGATCCTCGACGACGTCCGCCATGTCGGACTGGTGCCGGTCGGCGACCGGCTGCGCGCGGTGGGCTCGGCCGAGATCACCAGGTACGACACGACCCCCTCGCCAGCGCGCAT
This sequence comes from Arboricoccus pini, assembly GCF_900187945.1. Taxonomy (GTDB): domain Bacteria; phylum Pseudomonadota; class Alphaproteobacteria; order Geminicoccales; family Geminicoccaceae; genus Arboricoccus; species Arboricoccus pini. Next base: position 138,637 of record NZ_FYEH01000011.1, read on the forward strand.
CGCCATGCTGACCGACTGGGTCTGCGAGACATTTCCCGAATTTCGCCGCTGCGCCGAGGCCAAGGACGCCATCCCCTGGGCCGGGCTGCGGCCGGTGATGCCCAACGGCCGGCCCATGATCGGCGCCACCGAGATCGGCGGGCTCTGGCTGAACACCGGCCACGGTCACACCGGCTGGACCATGGCGGCTGGCTCGGCGGAGCGCCTGATCCAGGCGATGCGCGCCCACCAGACGAGATACCCCGCTCTTCGCGCGGCCGCGTGAGGAGCGGAGCAACATGACGGGAGATCGAGGATGAGCGAGACGAACGCGAAGACGGGGAGCGCCGTCGGGCGGCGCGGTATGCTGGGGGCCGGGGCCCTGGGCTCGCTGGCCGCCGGTGCCGCCGGGCTGCTGCTGCCGGCCAGCGCCAAGGCGCAGACGATGGATACCGGCAAGAGCAAGCTGCATGAGGTCCTGGATCGCGGCCACCTCATCGTCGGCACCGGCAGCACCAACCCGCCCTGGCATTTCGAGGACGAGAGCGGCAAGCTCGTCGGCATGGACATCGACATGGCGCGGCTGATCGCCAAGGGCCTCTTCGACGATGCCGAGAAAGTCGAGTTCGTGCTGCAAGGCTCCGATGCCCGTATCCCCAGCCTCGTCACCGACAAAGTCGACGTCGTCGTCCAGTGGATGACGGTGACGCCCGGCCGCGCCCAGCAGGTGGAGTTCACCCTCCCCTATTACCGCGAGGGCATCAGCCTCATGGTCATGGCCGATGGTGCCAAGTACAAGACCTTCGACGAGTTGAAGGCGGCCGGCTCCGCCGTCAGCGTCGGCGGCATGCAGAACGTCTTCATCGAGGACTGGATCCACATGGCGCTGCCGGAGGCCAAGGTGGAGCAGTTCGAGAGCCCCGATGCCTCGCTCCAAGCACTCAACGCCCGGCGCATCGACGCGTACGAGGGCGACCAGTCCAACATACGCTGGCTGATGCAGACGACCCCCGGTCGCTACATCGACACCGGCCATGGCTGGATGCCCAATTCCTACGCCTCCGCCGTCAAGCCCGGCGACCCCGTCTGGCTGAACTTCATCAACACCGTCTACAAGGAAGCGCTCATGGGCGTGGACTTCCCCACCTTGCAGGCCTCCTACAAGAAATGGTTCGGCATCGACGTGGCGATGCCGAAGATCGGCTATCCGCAGGAATTTGCCTGAACGACAAGGCGGGCCGCCCGTAGCATGTTGAACTATAACTTCAACTGGTCCGTCATCTGGCGGAACTGGGACAAGTTCGTCGACGCCCTCCTTTTGGGCCTGGGCATGGCCGTGGTGTCGCTGCTGATCGGCACACTCATCGGCCTCCTTGTCGCCTATGCCCGCGGGGCGGGACCCCGCTGGCTGCGCTGGCCCGCCTTCGTCTATGTCGAGTTCATCAGGAACGTTCCTCTCCTCCTTCTCGTCTTCTTCGTCTATTTCGGCCTGCCGGAACTGGGCATTTACGGGCTGGACAAGGTCCAGTCCTTCGTCCTCACCCTCTCCCTCTATGCCGGTGCCTACATGGCCGAGGTCTTCAGGGCCGGGCTAGCCTCCATCCCGCGCGGCTACGCCGAAGCCGCCCGCGCGATCGGCCTTCGCCCCCTCCAGCGGCAGCGCTACGTCATCCTGCCGGTCATGTTCAGGATCACGCTGCCCTCCATCACCAACAATCTGGTCTCGCTCTTCAAGGACACCTCCTTGGCCGCCGCCATCGCCGTCCCCGAACTCACCTTCACCGCCCGCCAGGTCAACGCCAACACGTTTCGCGTCATGGAATCCTGGCTGACGGCCACAGCCCTCTACCTCTTCACCGCCTATGCCATCGCCATCGTCCTGCGCCTCGTCGAGAAACGCTACGCGGTGATCCGATGATCTTCGAGCGCGGCCACTTCATCTACGAATTCTGGGTTGCCCGCTTCTCATTGCTTGCGGGTTTGTGGACCACCGTCTCGACCTCGTTTCTCACCATCGTCATCGGCTCGGCCCTGGGCCTCGTCCTCGGCCTCGTGCTGGCCTACGGCATCTGGCCGCTGCGGTTCCTGGCCAGGTTCTATGTCGACGTCATTCGCGGCATTCCCCTCCTCGTCCTCATCCTCTTTGCCTATTACGGCCTGGCTCTCTTCAAGATCAGCGTGACCCCCTATTGGGCGGGCGTCATCGCTCTCTCCGCCTTTTGCGTCAGCCACGTGGCCGAGACGGTGCGCGGCGCCATCCAGTCCGTTCCGGCCGGCCAGGACGAGGCCGCCAAGGCGATTGGCCTGCCCTTCTTGAAGCGCGTGCGCTACGTCATCCTGCCCCAGGCCCTCCGCCGCGTGCTGCCGCCCTGGGTCAACACCGCCCTCGAGATGGTCAAGGGAACGACGCTGCTCTCGGTCATCGGCGTCGTCGAACTCCTGCTTGCCAGCCAGCAGGCCATCGCCCGAAATTACCTGATTCTCCAATTCTACCTGGCCGCCACCCTCTTCTATTTCATCGTCAACTTCGCCATCGCCCAGCTGGCAGCGGCACTCGAGCGCCGCTTTCGCCGCTTCAAATACTAGCCCCTCCCGGATCAGTTCATGGCCCTTCTCGAAGCCCGCAACGTGCAAAAGCATTTCGGTTCGGTCGAGGTACTCAAATCCATCGACCTTGATGTCGAGCAGGGCCAGGTCGTCGCCCTCATCGGTGCCTCCGGCTCGGGTAAGACCACCTTCCTGCGCTGCATCAATCTGCTCGAGCAATATGATGCAGGCAGCATCGCCCTGGACGGCGAGGTAGTGGGCTTCACGAGCGACGGCCGCCGCCGACCCCTTTCCGAGCGCCGTGTCTCGGCCCAGCGCGCCCGCATCGGCATGGTCTTCCAGCAATTCAACCTCTTCCCGCACATGACGGCCGAACAGAACGTCATGCTGGGCCTCACCAAGGTCCAGGGCAAAGCCAAGGACGAGGCCGCCACCATCGCCCGCCACTGGCTGGACCGCGTCGGCCTGAGCGAGCGGCGCGACCATTATCCCTACCAGCTCTCCGGCGGCCAGCAGCAGCGCGTCGCCATCGCACGCGCGGTTGCCATGTCGCCACGCCTGATGCTCTTCGACGAAGCAACCTCCGCCCTCGACCCCGAACTCGTGGCCGAGGTCCTGGCCGTGATCCAGGATCTCGCCAAGAGCGGCATGACCATGCTGCTGGTCAGCCACGAAATGCTCTTCGTGCGCGACGTCGCCTCCAAGGTCGTCTTCATGGATGGCGGCCGCATCGCCCAGGCCGGCCCGCCCGAGGAAGTCTTCCACCATCCCGAGAACGAACGGCTCAAGACATTTCTCGGGCGGTTCCACGGCATGTTCGGGCAGCCGGTTTAGGCAAAGGCCTCCGGCGGCCAGGATACCGGCGCTCGGCATCGCTCGTATAAGGACGCGCATCGACGGCGCCCCAGGTCCAGGAGGTGGCGCCTCCTGGCGGGTCCGGGCAGAGGCCCGGGTTTGTCCTGCGGCTATCGCGCTTCGCGCTGCTTGAGTGGTTTTCTGGACTATCGCGCTTCGCGCTGCTTGAGCCTAGCCGCTGGGCCCCGGAACGGGGATGATGTTGCCCTTCCTGATCTCGCGGCGGTAGCGCTCCAGGCGC
>NZ_FYEH01000007.1 GCF_900187945.1 Arboricoccus pini
GTCGCCATGTTCGTCCTCCATGAGCAGAACAGGGGCCGCGATCCGGCCCGGAGCATGGCCGAGCGCTTCGTCGCCCGGGCCGAGGCCGCCGCGCGGGAGACGCAGCCCAGGCCCGAGCGTCGCCTACCCGTACCGCCGGCCGAACCGCGCCAGCCGCCGGGCGACTGGAGCCATTGCGCGGCGATACCCGAGCACCAGGAGGAGGCGGAAGCGCTGGCCCTGGCCGATCTGCGGCGGGTGGCGCGGGACAACCGGGCTGAGCTGAACCGGCTGGCGGACAAGCTGGCGTCCGAGGCCGAGCGGATGGGTACGGGTCTCGGGCCGAACGCGCTGCCCTCGCTTCGCCTTGAGGCGGTGGCGCGTGGTGTGGCGCGGTACTGGCACGAACGGCCGGCGGAGAGCATGCAGGCGGCGATACGCTTGCAGGGTGCGAGGAAGATCGGCCGCTATGGGACCGGCCCGCCCTCGTGATGGTGGCCGCCTGAAACCCGGACCTCACCCGCACCGACAATCCCGCCCCACCCCGGGTCCAGGGGGCGGTGCCCCCTGGCCGCCGGAGGCTGCTTCCTCCTCACACTCCGGGGGCCTTCACCCCTCACGCCGCCGCATGTAGTTTGCTGCGTCTTTTGGCGAGCGCGGTTTGGAACGGTTATGGGCGAGGTTGGAGCAAGGCTGGTGATTGAAACGGACATGGTGATCATCGGGGCGGGGCCGGTGGGGTTATTCACCGTGTTCGAGGCCGGGTTATTGGGACTGCGCTGTCATCTGGTCGACAATCTCGACAAGGTGGGTGGGCAGTGTGCGGAGCTTTATCCCGAGAAGCCGATTTATGACATTCCGGCTATTCCGAGCTGCACGGGCCAGGAACTGGTCGACAATCTGATGCGGCAGGCCGAGCCGTTCGGGCCGCAGTTTCATCTGGGCCAGCAGGCGGAGAAGCTGGTGCGGCTGGAGGACGGGCGTTTCGAGCTGACGACGAGCGAGGGCCAGGTGTTCCGGGCGCCGGTCGTGGTGGTGGCGGCCGGGGCTGGCAGCTTCGTGCCGCGCAAGCTGCCTTTGCCGGGGGCCGATGCTTTTGAGGGCACGTCGCTCTTTTACGCGGTTCGCCGGATGGAGACGTTTCGCGGGCGCGACCTTATCGTGGCGGGCGGCGGCGATTCGGCCCTGGACTGGGCGCTCAATCTGCATCCATTGGCCAAGAGCCTGACGCTGGTGCATCGTCGGGACGAGTTCAGGGCGGCGCCGGATTCGGTGCAGAAGATGCGTGAGCTGGTGGCCTCGGGGGCGATGAAGCTGGTGATCGGGCAGATCACCGGGCTGGAGGGTGAGGGCCCGATGTTGTCGGCCGTGGCGATCAAGGATGCGGCGGGCGAGGTCGTATCCTTGCCGGCGAATGCGCTCTTGGCTTTTTATGGACTGAAGATGGAGCTGGGGCCGCTGGCGAGTTGGGGGCTGGGCCTGGAGCGCAATCTGATCAAGGTGGAGACGGAGGCGTTCGAGACGAGCGAGCCAGGGATTTTCGCGATTGGCGACATCATTACCTATCCCGGCAAATTAAAATTGATCTTATCTGGCTTCCACGAGGCGGCCCTGATGTGTCAAAAGGCCTTCAAATATTGTCATCCAGACGAGAAGCTCGTGTTCCGTTACACCACCTCATCCACCGATCTGCACAAGAAGCTGGGCGTCGCCTGACATGGCTAAAGTGATCGTCACCGACCGTGAAGGCGCGGATCATGAACTGAACGGCCAGAGTGGCTGGTCGCTCATGGAGATCATCCGTGAGGCGAACCTGCCGATCGAGGCGGCCTGCGGCGGCTGCTGCGCCTGTGCGACCTGCCACGTCTATGTGGATGCTGCCTGGGTGGACAAGCTCGCTGCCCCTGAGAGCGACGAGAGCATGATGCTGGACGAGGCCTTTCAGGTGCAGGACAATTCGCGTCTTTCCTGCCAGGTCAAGTTCACGGACGCGTTGGACGGCCTCAAGGTCACGCTGGCGCCCGAGTTCTGATCACCGGCGGTCGGGGCATTCCCCGGCTGCCCGGCATCGTCTTGGCAGGACCGCCTTCAATTTCGGTTCGCCTGATGGCGCTCAGTCCGTCTTTCTTCGCGCCCGCGCCCGCGGCCTGCGGTCGGCGCCTGTTGCGCCCGCTTTCACGACATGATATCTAAGCATCAATTCCTATAAAGATCGACTGCCCGACTTCGCCCGCGTCGAGGGCGGTCCGAATGGCCGGCCTTCGACCGATCTCGCAGGGAACGTCAGCGGTCCGGAGAGTCGCGATCCTGGCGTGCCCGCGCGTCCTGCTGGACGCAGGCGGGTTCGCCGCCTCCCGTGCGTGCCGGCAGGACGCACGGGCGACGGGAGGAGTGCCGGATTCGGTGCCGCGATTGGAGTGGCAGGGTGCCGGCACTTGGGCTGACCGCAGGCGCAGGTTGCCGCCTCCCGCGCGTGCCGGCAGGACGCGCGGGGACGGGGGAAATGCCGGATTCGGTGTCGCGGTTGATGGCAGGGTGCGGGCGCGTGCCACCTCTCCGGCAGGTGGTGCGGGCAAGCGCGGGGCGTGTCGCCGCCGGCCAGGCCGGAGCCGAAGACTCCGCTGGTGCCCGGGAGACATTGGCATCAACGACCGGGCTCGTCGGTCCGGCCGCGCTGCCGGTTGGCATGGCGCATGGTAGCGATGTCGTCGAGTTCGCGGGCGGCGCGTTGCCGACGTTCCTCGTCCTCAAATCGTTGTGCCCGCTCGGCCAGCGTCTCGATGCGTTTTACCTCGCGATGCCGGGCGAACATGACCTCGCGCAACTGCTCACGTTCGCAAAGCAGTTCCTGGCGCATCTCCTCGGCCACCCGGCGTCCCGCCTGGCGGGCCTGCAGCCAGGTGCCGAGCGTAGCGACCTCTTCGGCCGTCCGGCTGATGGCGATCTCGTGTGGGAGGGCGTGGAGGTCGGCGGTCAGGGCTGCCTCCAGCGCTTCGATGCGCAGCTCGCAGTCACGGACATTGGCCCGCGCGAGGTCCAGTTCCGGCTGGCTCAGGCGCGCCAGAAGCCGCAGGGTCGCGACCTTCATCGCGCGCCGCCGCCGATGGGCTCAGCCCTTCCCGGCGGCGGCGAAACGGGAGGGTGCCCGTCGGTCGAACGTCGACGCTGCTGGCAGGGAACAGAGGCCTGGAGCATGGGCGACGGCGCCGCGCGTTCGGCGCTCGCTTCCGCCAGCCGGTCGCCATCGATCGCCCGCGCGAGTGATGGCAGCGCTGGCAACGCGGATCGCGCGCCGGCGGCGCAATGAGACGAAGCGGGGGCGGCCTTTGCCATGCACTTTCTCATCCGCCGGCACTCATGCCGGCTGGCTCGGATGCCAGGCAGGCGGCCAGCAGGTCGAAGGCATTCCCGGCCGTGGGCGGCTCGTCGGCGGATTGACGCATCAGCGCTTCGAGGCGTGGCATCCGGGCGATGGCTTCGTCGAGCAGCGGATTGGCGCCCGTCTTGTAAGCGCCCAGTTGAATGAGTTCCGCCATCTCGGCATGGCAGGCCAGCAGCTGGCGCGCGTGCTGCACGGATTCGCGCTCTTGTGGCGCATAGCAGTCGGGCGCGGTGCGCGAGAGGCTGCGCAGGACGTCAATGGCGGGAAATCGCCCGCGTTCGGCGATCTTGCGATCTAGGATGACATGGCCGTCCAGGATGCCGCGTACGGCGTCGCTGACGGGCTCGTTCATGTCGTCGCCTTCGACCATGACGGTGAAGAGACCGGTGATGCTGCCGCTGTCCGGACGACCGGGGCCGGCGCGTTCCAGGAGCCTTGGCAGTTCGGCAAAGACGCCGGGCGGATAGCCCCTGGTCGTCGGCGGTTCGCCCGCCGCGAGGTAGATCTCGCGCAGCGCCATGGCGAAACGCGTTACGCTGTCGAGGAGGCAGAGTGCCTTGAGGCCGCTGTCGCGGCAGGCCTCGGCGATGGTCAAGGTGAGATAAGCGGCCCGGCGCCGCATCATGGGCGGCATGTCCGACGTCGCGACGACAACGATGCTGCGTGCCAGACCTTCGGGGCCCAGCGTCTTGCTGAGGAAATCGTGCAACTCGCGACCGCGTTCGCCGATCAGGCCGATCACCATGATGTCGGCCTCGCTTGCACGAGCGATCATCGACATAAGGCTAGATTTGCCGACGCCGGTACCGGCGAAGATGCCGAGCCTCTGGCCCTCGCAGCAAGGCGTGAATAGGTCCATCGCACGGACGCCAAGATGGAGCTTTGAGCCGGTGCCGCTTCGCTCGTGGGCGGGTATGGCGGGTGCGTGGAGCGGATAGGGTCGAGGACCATTTCGCAGTGGTCCTTTTTCGTCCAGCGGGCGAGCGAGCGGGTCGAGGACGCGCCCCCGCCAGGACGCATCGGGCAAGACGCAGTGCTGACGCTCGTCGATGGCCACGCGGGCACCCAGCATGATGCCGCGTGGCTCCGCGTAGGGCAGGACCAGAGCACCTTCGGGATGAAGGGCCACGACCTCACCCAGCATGGCGCGCGCCCGGTCGAAGGGCCGGCCGGGCAGATATTCGGGCTCGATCCAGCACATGCTGCCGATGCTGGCCACGTCATCCAGGCCGGCGCAGGTAACGAGGCTACTGGAACAGCGCGTCACCCGTCCACCGCGCCGCACCAGCGCAGCATGGCGCAGATGGTCCAGCGCGTTCTCGCGCCACGGGCAAAGCTCGGCATCGATGGCCTGTAACGCCCGGGGGACGTCAAGGCCGGCAAAGGTTGGGGACGCGTTGGTCATGGATGGTCGTCGCCACGAGGACTGGTTTTGAAACGAAGGAGGATGTGCCCAATCTGCCCGTCGACCATTAACACGGCGTTAAGATCATTCTGGCAAAAAGGAGGCATGCGAGGGCCACAAACCGGAGTTTAAGATGCGCGCTCTTCTGATTGAGGATGACGCCGTATCGGTTCGTTTGATCGAGCTCGCTCTGAAAAGCGAGGGTATCATCTTTGAATCGACGGCCAGTGGCGAGGAGGGCATCGAACTCGCGCGTATCTACGATTTCGACGTCATCATCCTCGACATCCGCCTGCCCGACATCGAAGGCTACGAGGTGTTGCGTCGCCTTCGCCATGCTCGCGTGCGAACCCCGGTCATCATCGTCTCGGCCAAGACCGACCCGCTCGACAAGGCCAAGGGGCTGACCTGCGGTGCCGATGATTTCCTGAGCAAGCCTTTCGATCGCCGCGAGATGACGGCCAGAATTCAAGCCGTTGTTCGGCGCTCCAAAGGTCATTCGCAACCTTCCGTCAAGATCGGTCGCCTCAGCGTCAACATGGACGCCCGCACCATCGAGGTGGACGGCAAGCGCCTCAATCTGACCGGCAAGGAATACAGCATGATGGAGCTGCTGGCGCTTCGCCAAGGTACGACGCTGACGAAGGAAATGTTTCTCGACCATATCTATGGCGGCATGGACGAGCCCGAACTCAAGATTATCGACGTTTTCATCTGCAAGCTGCGCAAGAAGATTGCCACGGCGACAGGTGGCGAGAGCTATATCAGCACCGTCTGGGGTCGAGGCTACGTGCTCAGGGAAACCCTTGCTCCCGTCGATCGGGTGGCCTGAGCCGCTCCCCCAACGTCGCAATCGTCCATCCAGCGAGACCGTCGCTTGCCATCGGGCGCAAAGCGGTGGCGGACCGGTCACGCGGTCGTGTCTATTACCGGCCCACTCATGTATCGGTCTGCCGATCGCCCGCTACCGGTCCCACGGCGATAGCGTTTAGCCTCGACCAGCCGGCGCGGATACGGATCATGCATCGCCGCCTCGGCCCGTCTGTCATTGCATGTCCAGCCCGCCGGCGAGTAGAGCGCCTTCCGCTCGCGCGCGGCGTCGGGCATATCGTCAAGGCCTCCCGCTTCGCGCCGGCATTGTTCACCGGGTGGCCTTGGTCAGCTATTCGACAAGTCTCGAGACGGCCCCGACGATGAACATCCTCTTCCTCGTATCCGCGAAGACTGCCCGAGACACCCGACCGGCTCTGATCCCGTGATCAGCGTGACGCCGTATCCTTATTCGCGCTCCATCACGATCGTAGGACCTACGTGGCGCGCGTACCAAGGAGGTGCTGCAACCTCATCGTCTACGAGCGATCGGGATGACGCTGGCCAGGGGACTGCCCGGCCCGCGCTCGGCATCCGCCGTTTGCTTCATGTCGCGAGAACGCCTTATTTGCATCCCGGTCAATATAACGAAGCATGCCGCAGATCGCCCATAGCGAAGGCCGCGCGGCAGTCCCGTCGTCTCTAAAGTGATCGTGTTACGCGCGGAGGGCCGTCCGCGATCTCCGATCGAATCGGGCAGCGATGCTCGACCAGCAGAGATTTCGACGCCCGAAGAGACCATGGACCCCCGAGCCCTGCTAAGAAAAAGCGCCGCCGCCGACTTTTCGCGCGAGACGATTGACACAGCGATCGGCGGGTCGGCGGCCAAGCCAGTCTGAACGAACTTTCCTGGCGGTGCGGCACGACACTCGCTGGATGAATCTAGGCCTCTCGAACGCGCTTGACGCTAGCGGCGGCCCGCGTATTAGCAGGACCCGGCAACGATGCCGCGTGCTTCTGGCCGCAATGCACGCTTTCTCATGCCGAGCGCCTGGCGGCCGGATCGTCGTCTCAGCCGTCATAGCCGCCCGCCGGTACCGCTAAGACCCGATGGCGCCAGATCGCGGGTCGTTCAGGTCGGACACTCCCGAGCTTGTCGAGCCGCTGAATGCCGCGGAGGAGGACAGGCCGGCCTGTGCGCCCCGTTCGGTCGCGACATCGCGAGAAATGACGCTCGACGAACCGATGCGAACGTCGCAGCAGCAGAATCAAGCCGTGTGCTGAGGTCTTCGGCATCTCTCCAGACGAGAATGTCATTGCCCGCCTCGTCGATGCGTCCCTGTTAGAACGGCACGATAAGGGGCGATTTAGCGAGCCCCTACAGGAGCCTTCAAATCTCGCGGCCGTTATGGGCGGCGTCACCCGGCCTTGCGGAAGACAACACGGCCACGCCTGCCGACGATCCGCCACGCGGCCAGACAGTACCGGCGCGTCGCTCTCACGCGCCCGATCGAAGGGGCCGCTATCCTGCTCGCGTCGGCTCAAGAATGAGCGGGATGCGATGTGCCGCCTCGCATGTCTGCCCGTGATGATCTCCGGCCGGCCGAAACTCTCTTCGACTAGACGACGGGTGGAAATGGCCAGTGCGGTGCGCAACGTGCGTAGCCTAGACGCGTCGTTTCCGGCCGGCCGAAACGTTCGTGCGCCAGCAGACGGTGGCGCAGATGGTCGGGTGCGCGCCGACGAATGCGGCGGTGAGGTAGGGTCGGCCAGGGCAATCATCGCCGCACCGGCCAATGCGGTTGCCGGGCCGAGCATGCAGGACCCATATCGTAGTCGGCGCCGGGCACGATGCGAGTGTCGAGCGTCTCGAGCGCACCTTCGCGGGTCAATGATAAAGTTCGCGTCCCATCATCGCTACCGGTGGCTGCGGCCGTCGCGTGTCTTGATACTGCCGCAGCTTGTTACGCAAGGTCCGGATCGAGATGCCCAAGAATTCGGCGGCGCGCGTGCGGTTGCCGCTTGTATGATCGAGCGTCTGCGTGATGAGCTCCCGCTCCATGTCGGCGATCGTCATGCCGACGAAGCCAAGGTGGGCGTCGGGTACCGTCACGTCGTCACGCCGCAAATGACGCTGAAAGACGATGTTCTCGCCGTCAAGTGGACTGCCCTGACCGAGCAGAACCGCGCGATGAATGCAGTTCTCGAGCTCGCGCACATTGCCGCGCCAGGCATGCGCGCTCAGCCGCCGGAGAGCGGCCTGGGTGATCGGCGGCGTCGAGATGCCGGCCGCCTTGGCGAATTTCGCGGCAAAATGATGGGCCAGCGGCCCGATATCCAAGGGCCGCTCGCGCAAAGGCGGGATCTCGAGGCTGACGACGTTGAGGCGGAAATAGAGATCCTCACGGAACAGGCCGTCGCTTACGGCCTGTTCCAGGTTACGGTTGCTGGTGGCAATGAGGCGGATATCGACCTTGAGCGGCCGACCGCCACCCACACGATCGATCTCACGCTCCTGGATCGCGCGCAGCAGCTTGGCCTGCAGACGGGGATCCATCTCGGTTATTTCGTCCAGGAGCAGCGTTCCTGTATGCGCCTCCTCGAACTTGCCGACCCGCCTGGTCATGGCGCCTGTAAAGGCACCCTTCTCATGACCGAAAAGCTCGGATTCGAGCAGGGTCTCGGGAATGGCGGCGCAGTTCAGCGAGACGAAGGGCCCACCGGCGCGTTTGCTTCGGGCGTGAATGAAGCGGGCCACGACTTCCTTTCCGGTGCCGCTCTCCCCAGTGATCAGAACGCTGGCATCCGAGGCCGCGAACTGACGCGCCATGTGGAGCGTCTGGCGCATGCTGGGGTCGCCGCAGGCCGGCAGGCCTGGGCCATGTTCGAGCTGCCGCAAATGCTCCATGACCGATTCGATCGTCATGTCGAGGGAGAGGTGCTGGCGCCCTCGAACGGCATCGCCGGCGCCAGCTACGTTCTCGACGCCGACCAGGGTCACCTGGCCAAACTCCGTGGCAAGCCTGGCCTCGATCGACTGGAAACTGTCGTCATTGTCGACGAGGACGATCCAGGACAGTGGTCGCTCGCGCAGGGCGGCAAGCACAGCCCCCAGGCTTGTTGCCCGCTCGATCGTAACGGTATCGGAATTTGCCGCCGCCAGACGGCCGAGCAATCGACAGGAGCCGTCTCCTAGCGCGATGAGGTTCATGATCGCTTCCATGGAACTTTCACTCTCAGGTCCAGAGCTTGGGCGTGACGCACCGGCCGGGACAGTCGATTACTCGCCTTTCACGATCTCGGTCATCGTGATGCCCAGTCGTTCGGCGACGATGATGATCTCGCCACGCGCGATGAGCTTGTTGTTGACAAAGATCTCGACAGGCTCGCCGACCTTGCGGTCGAGCTCGACAACGGCACCGCGGCCGAGCTTGAGGAGCTGGCCGACCGGCAGATGGGCGCGGCCGAGAACGGCGGAGACCTGAACGGGCACGTCGTAGACCGCCTTTAGCCGATCGACCGCGTGACCTTCATGGACTTCCTCGGGAGTGGGTTGCTCGCCATCGCTCAGCTCCTTGAGATCCAACATGGGTTTTGTCCTTGCCTATGCCTGCGTGGTGGTGAGGTCGCTTATCGATGCCGAGTCGATCTCGCTTGGTGTGAGGCGCTCCCTCAGGCCGTCGAGCCAGGCGGTGCCGTCGATCTCGGCCCAGCCAGGTTCCCAGCCGATTAGAACCTGATGCGGAGCCAGCGCCGTCGTCGTCTCGATCTCGACGATCCGGGCAGCCTGCCGGCCTGCCAGGAGCTGCAGCAAGTCGGTACCTGGAAAGCCGGCGCCCGTCGTCACTCGGACGGGGGCCTGTCGAGCCGGATCCGTCGGTATCAACTCGATGGCACGTCTTGCCGTCGCCGCATCCAGCAGGCGTTCGCAAGCAGCCGCAAGAACGCCGCGCAGGATGTCGTCCTGACGCCGGATCGAGGCCTTGTAGCTCTCGATGATCGAGGCGATGACCCCTGCGACCTCGGCCTGGAGGTCGCGCTCGCGTGTGGCCAGCCTCTGCTCGAAGGCCTGCTCGAGGGTCTGCGCGGTCTCCTCGCGGATCCGGGCACAGGCGAGCTCGAGTGCGCTCGCTGCCGGTTCGGCCTCGGTCGGCACCTCTGTCGGTGCCTGCATCTTGGCCGCGATGAGCGCGATTTCCTCCAGGCGGCGAAAGACGGCCGTTTTGTCGGCTGCGTCCGTCTTCTTGCCATCCGGCATCCGGTTCGATTGGCGGGCGAAGAGGCGCATCTTAGATCACCATCTCTTCGTCGCTCTCCTCGAGCAGAACGATCTCCCCGGAGGCCGCCAACTCCTTGGCGAGGTTAACCAGGAACTGCTGCGCCTCTTCGACCTCGCGCAGCCGGATCGGGCCCATGCCGGCCAGCTCCTCGCGCAGCATCTTGGCCGTGCGCTCGGCGATGTTGCGCATGAACAGGTCGCTAATTTCCTGCTTGGCACCCTTGAGCGCGAATTTGAGTCGGTCATTGCCGGCGCGCCGCAGGAGGAGTTGGATGCCTGAATCGTCGATCTTGATCAGATCGTCGAAGGTGAACATCAAGCTGCGGATCTGGGTCGCAGCCTCCGGATCGGCCTGCTCGAGCATCTCAATCAGCCGGCTTTCGGTAGCGCGGTCGAAATGATTGAAGATCTCGGCCACCATCTCGTGATTATCGTTGCGATTGGTCCGCGCGAGATTGCTGACGAACTCGTTGCGCAGCGTCCGCTCGACGTCGGCCAGCACCTCCTTTTGCACGTTTTCGAGGGCGATGATGCGCCGCATGACGTCGAGAGCCAATTCGTCCGGAAACGTCGAGATCACGCGCGAAGCATGGGCGGGCGGGAGGCGCGCCAGGATGACTGCCACCGTCTGGGGGTATTCGTTGCGCAAATATGAGCCCAGCACCGCCTCGTTCACATTGCCGAGCTTGTCCCAGACCGTGCGTCCCTGGGGACCGCGGATCTCGTCCATGATCGATGCCACGCGCTCGGGGTCGAGTGCTTGCAAGAGCAGCCTCTCCGTGGCCCGGTAGCCGCCCATGATGCCGCTTTCATGCTGCATCTGCTGGCAGAATTCCTCCAAAAGGCGCTCGACCACCTCGCTGTCGATCCGGCCGATCAGGGACATGGTTTGCGACAGGTCCTTCAGCTCATCGAGCTCCAACATGGAAAGGAGCGAGCTTGCCTGCGTCGGATCGACGGCCAGCATGAAGGCTGCGGCCTTCTGGCTGCCCGACATGGTGTCGTAGCGGGGAACGATGTTGGACATGGCTTGATGGCTTTCCGTTCTTCGTCTCTCTGCTCTACTGACCGCCGCCGAGCCAGCCGCGCAGAACGCGTAGCGTCTCTTCCGGCCGCTCCTTGATGAGCCCGTTGGCATTCCGCACTAGCTCGCCGCGAATGGCGCCCGTGACTTGCGGCAGCTGGACCATCTCTTCCCCGGCGGCGGCATGCCCGGCGCCAGTGTTCATGCCGTCGGCGATTTCGGTGAGTTCGATCGGCGTGAACTCCCTGGTGGCCGTCGAGGTCAGCAGCGGGACATCGTCGCCGGTAACCAGGGCCGCTTGCGCCTCGATCGGGGTTGGCAGGACCTCGGTCCTTCCCGCCGCCCTGGCCAGTTCGCGCGTGAGGGGCCGTAGGCCGAAGAAGATCAGGAGAAGAGCAAGGCCGCCGAGCATGCCGTAATTGGCGATCTTGCCAAAATCGATGCGGCTGAGCAGCGTGGGGGCTGCCTCGTCGGCCAGGCTTGGCACTGGGCTGAACTTGCGCGAGACGATCTCGACCACGTCGCCCCGCTGTTCATCGAAGCCTGTGGCCGTCTTGACCAGGGCCGCCAGCTGCGCGAGCTCGCTCGCGTCGCGGGGCTGGCTGATGATCTGGCCATCGGCTGCCTGGACCTGAGCTTCGGCCACCTGGACGGCGATGGTTAGGCGCTTGATCTGCGCGCCGCGCCTGACGTGATTAGTGACCGTCTTTGAGATCTCATAATTTGTCGTTTCTTCGGTTCTGGCCGTCTTCTCGCTCGAACCCGGACCTGGAGCAGGCGTTGCGGCCTGCGCGGTCGGTAAATTATTGCTGACCGTGGTCGGCGAGTCGGGCTGGCTCTCGGTCCTCTCGCTCTTGTCCTCGGTCGTCTGCGTGCTGCGAGGTACGGCGCGATCGGGATCGAAACTCTCGCTCGTCGTCGTCTCGTTGTCGAAATCCATGTCGGCATGGATCTCGACCTCGACACGGTTCATGCCGATCGAAGGCTCGAGCAGGTTGAGCACCTTTTGGCGCAGCCGGCCCTCATAGCCGATGCGCTGGCTCTCGAGCTCGTCCTGATCGACCTCGTCATTGCCGTCTTCCCTGGCCCTCGCCAGCAGATTGCCCTGATCGTCGACGATGGTGATGCGCTCGGGCGTGAGCCCGGGCACGGCCGAGGCGACGAGCTGACGAATACCTTGGACCTGACGCGGCTCGAGCCCGGCGCTCCCTTTGAGCTTAACGAAGACGGAGGCCGAGGAGTGTTGCTGGTCGCGCTCGAACAATTCCCGCTTTGGCTGCACCAGGTGCACCCTGGCGCTCGCGACGCCGTTCAAGGCAGTGATCGTCCGAGCCAGTTCGCCCTCGAGTGCGCGCCGCAGATTGAGGTTGGTAAGAAGATCGGTCGAGGTGAAGGCGTTGCTGCTGTCGAGCAATTCGTAGCCGGCCGGTCCCGCGGCCGGCAGGCCGTTCTGCGCCAGGTCCATGCGCAGTTTGGCTACCATGGACTCAGGCACGAGGATCGTCCGGCCATCGTCGGAGAGCTTGTGCGCCACGCTCATGCCCTCGAGTCGGTCGACGATCTGCCCGGCCGCCGCCGGCTCGAGGTCGCCAAAGAGAATCGTGTAGTCGGGTGCTGTCACCTTGAAGATGAGGAAGGCGAAAAACCCCAGCGTCGCCAACGCCACGGCGCCCATCGCCAGGATGCGCATAGGCCCCAAAGCCTTGAACAGGCCGAGCAGCCCCGCTGCTGGTCCCCTGGAGGTGTCAGCGGCGTTCAAGGTGGCCGGCAACGTGGCGCTGTTCGTCATCAGTAACCGCTTTCAAAGGGCTCGCTCCGTCTAGACGACAGCATCTTGCCCGTGGACCGAGCGGCTGATCGCGCCTCCCGGCCGACCCGCCTTTCGCAACTGCGGTTCTGGTTCTACGTGGAACTAACTAATGATTGGTTAAGAAGACCCCTCCTGCCGGCAGCACCACCATCCCTCGCTCGCGGCGTCGGGGCGCGACCGGCGCCCCGGCTTGAAATTGCCGACGCCCGGTGATCCCTGGAGATTGCAGGGCTCCGTCCCGATCACGGTTTGGCGAGAGGAAGGTTCAGATGGGCTCTTCAGCCTATGGAAATAGGTGGCCCTGGCTGGGCCAAGTTGCGGCTAGCGTCTGGCGGTCAACCGGAAGGATTTGAGATGCGTGACCTTGAGGCCGCTCGGGCCGTGCTGTTCGATCAGCCGTACCCAGGAGGCGAATTCCTCCGCAGTCAGTTGGTAGCGCTGGCAGGCTTCCTCCAGGGTCAAGAGGCCTTCTTTCACCGCCCCTACGACTTTACTCTTGCGGCTGGCCACCCAGCGGCGCGTGTCGGGCGCCGGAAGATGGGCGAGGGCGGCCATGTCGACCGATGCTGTCATGGGATCCTGAGCTAGACGGATCTCATCCGGGGCCACCATTTCTTCGTTCATTGCCTTGCTCTTCGAGCGTTATCCCGCCGCCTTGTTGAGACGACCCGGATCGTACCTTGGCGAAAGGCCTACATGGCCAGCAAAGTGGAGCGCGGGACAGGGAAGGATCCGGGAGCGCTAGCCGCCTATTTCAGCCGCAACAGATCGTCCAGCATGTCGTTCGCCGTGCTGATGACCTTGGTGTTTGCGGAATAAGCGCGCTGGGTAACGATCATCTTGGAGAACTCATCAGCGATGTCGACATTGGAGGCCTCGATCGACGAGGTCGTGAGCGATCCCGCATTGCCTTCGCCGGCCGCGCGCATATAGACGTTCCCCGAGGTCTCGCTGGCGGCATAGAGATTGCCTGAGCGCGGATCGAGGCCACCCGGATTAGTGAAGGTGGCGATCGGGATCTGGTAGAGGGCCCGCGTCTTGCCGTTGGTAAAGGACGCGATGACCATGCCATCGCTGTTGATGCTGAGCCCGTTCAGTTGCCCGGTCGGGGAGCCGTTCTGGGTCAGCGTGCTGAAGCCCGAATTCTGCGACAGCTGGGTAAGACCCGAGGTCGTGCCGACGGTGCCGAAATTAAGCGTGATATCGTTGTCAGCCGCACCGTTATCGCTGTTCCACTTGATGGCGAGGCCACTAGCCGGCGTGCTCGGCGTGTAGCTGTTCGTCAAGGAGGGCAACGTCGTCAGCGTGCCGTCCGTGCCGAAGGTGACGTTCCCCGAAGCGATAAGGCCGTTTGGATGGGCGGTGGCATCGAGCTGTGCTGGATCGCCATAGGCTTCCATATACCAAGTGTTGGTTCCCGTCTTGACGAAGCCCAGCGTGACCGTCTGCGAGCGGCCCAGGCTGTCATAGATGGTGATGTTCTGGTTGACCGTGGGCTTCACCGGCGTCGGCGTAGAGCTGTCGGTCTGGCCGGCCGCGTAGGCGGCAAGCGCACCCGTCGCGGGTGCGGCGGAGATCGTCGTCTCGGCGTTGAGGTTGCCCGCGACCTTGATGTTCGTCGTTGCCTGGGCCAAGCCGACCGTGTCGGCGACGCTCACCGTTTCGAGCTTGTTGACGTTGATGGGATCACCGTTGGCATCCAGCTTCCAGCCCTGCAGATAGGAGCCGAACGATGTCACGAGATAGCCGTTCACGTCCTTGGTGAAGCTGCCATCGCGGGTATAGAGCTGCTCGCCCGAGCTGTCGGCGCTGTTGTTGACGGCAAAGAAGCCGCCGCCCGAGATTGCAACGTCAGTCGACGACGAGGTGCCCTGGATGAGACCCTGATCTTCCATCGTGTAGCTCGTATGAGTCTGCACGCCGCCCGAATTATAGGTCGTGCGCGACTGCGAGCTGGTCACGAGATCGCCGAACTCAGCCACGGAGCGCTTATAGCCGTTCGTGCTGACATTGGCGATGTTGTCGGAGATCATGGCAAGCGATCGGCTCTGGGCGTTGAGGCCGGAGACGCCGGAGAAGAGGGACCCGAAAAGGCTCATGGAGATCGATCCTTAGCTGAGAGATTGCGTTGAGGCTGGCTATCAGGATTGAGGGATGGAGACGGTGTTGACCGAGGAAAGGGGGACGGTCGTTCCGGCAACACCCAGCGTGACGCCGTCGGCGGCGAAATTGACGCTCGTGACCGTGCCGCTGCTATCGACCGTGCTGCTGACCGCCGCACCCGTGGCGTCCTTGGCCGAGATCGCCACGCGATAGGTCCCGGCAGCTGCCTGTGTGCCGTCATCCAGCGTGCCATCCCAGGTTACCGTGTTGACGCCGGCCGCGAGCTTGCCGACCTGCGTGTAAACGAGCTTGTTGTCGGAATTGTAGAAGCTCAGATCGACATCGGTCGCCTCGCTGGCCAACTTGTATGTGACGGTGGCACCGCTGCTCGTCAGCTCGGTCAGAGCATTGTTCAGGTCAATCTTCGCTCCCAGATAATTGACCGCCGCCGCCTGCGAAGCCGAGGCAGAAGAGGCGGCCAGCGTGTCGAGCTTGGTATTCGTCGCCAATTGCTGCTCGACTTGCGAATACTGGACAAGCTGGCTCGTGAATTTGTCCGTATCCATGGGCGAGAGCGGATCCTGGTTTTGCAGTTGCGTCGTCAGCAGCTTCAGGAAATTGGTGTAGTCACCAGCCAGGCTCGTCCGCGCCGAGGCAGCCGCGGAGGAGGCGGTGGTGGTACTGCTCGATGTCGAACTCGAAACGGTCGTCATGCTTGTTTCCGATCAGGCTAATAGGTCGAGCAGGCGCGTCGATGGCAGCCTGCCTTGCCGCGGCTCCACCGCGCTCTCGTCATGGGTATCAATGCCGGCCTGGGTGGCCAGCTTTTCGAAAATCTGTGAGCCCGCTTCCTGTCGATCCGGGTTATCCTGGCGCAGGCTCATCTGCAGCCCCGACGGGTCGAGCTGAACCCCGGCCTCGCTCAGCATCCGCTCCATGGTGCCGCTCTCGTGCCGCAGCAGGTCCAGTGTCTCCGGGCGGTCGACGACAATGGAGGCGGCCAGATTCTTGCCCTTGCGGCCATGCAGCGTCACATGCATGGCCCCCAGTTCCGGCGGATCGAGTACGATTGAGATCCTGTCCTCTGCTTGCTTGACGATCCGACCGACATGCATGTCGAGCGGATAGGCGGCAGACGGCGTGGGAGTCGACGCTGCCGCTGGCGCGCCGACGGGCGGTATCGCAGCCTCGGCCTTGAAGGGTGGAACGGCCGCGGTCGCGTCGGTCATCAGGCCAAACGGGACTCGTCCCTGGCTGCCATCGTCCCTCGGATCGACCGTCTCGCCGGCCGCCGGCTTTGCCTGCCTCGTCCCCGCAAGGAAGACGGGCGCGGCCGGATCGACCATCGACACGGCCGGGGCGCTGGACAGGGGCAGGGCGCCGGTCGTTCCCACGGTCCGACCCGTCGGGGGCGCCGCCATCGCGTCGCGGGCAGCAAAGATGGAACTGACAGGACCTGCGGTTTCCGGCGCCCAATCGTCGTTCTTCTTGGAATCCGCCGCCTCGCCGACGACGTCGAAGCCGGTAGTGGGGCCGATGCCGGTCGTTGCCGCCTGCGCGATCGTTGGCGGTGCAGTCGGCGTCGCTGGAGCGTCAACGCGGCCGGCCTCGGCGTTGGCGGCCGATGTGCCGGTCGTCACCACGCGCATTTGGCGTGGCGCGTTCGCCACCCCGATCTCGGGTGTAGAAGAGGGAAGAGCGGCAGGTCCCACCTGGACCGACAGGGTCGGCGATGACGGCGGCCGCATCATGGCCAGCACCCCGGCATAGGCGGCGGCCGGATCGGCTGCCGCAGCGACCACGGGGTCATCCTTATCGGCCAGTCCCCCTGCCGGATCCCGATCGGCAGGGGCGACGGATCCCTGCCGCGAGGCGACGACAAGATCGGGAACGGAAATCGCCGGCTTCGATATCATCGGCAAGGTCGGGAAGGGCAACTCCGTGGCCCGGGGAGCCATGGTGGGAGCGCCCGTCTGCAACGTTTCGGCTTCGCTCTCCACCTTTGTTGATGGCATTGGGCCCGATGCCTCGCCGACTGCCGCCGACGCGCCTTCTTCGCCGCTAACGCCCGATAGCGTCGTGCTATCGACCGACACGGCAGAATCGGGTGTCGTTTCGAGGTCACCCAGCAGCACCGCGAAGGAATCGGTCGGCGCGCTCGTCCGGGCGGTGGACGAGTTTCGTTCCGAGAGTTCGGCAGGCCGTGGCGGGCATAAGCTTTGTATCATCATGGCCGCCACTGATGCAGTTAGCGTGCCAATCGCCTAAGCTATTGATTCTGGGCGATTAATAAAGGTTAAAGCGTACTATTCCCATGCGACCGGGCAAAATTTACCGAGGATGGGCGGCAAGTTCTGCCGGGCCGCCTCAAGCGTCGAGCTCGACGTCCCAGTAGAGATAGTCACGCCAGCTATCATGCAGGTAATTGGGCGGGAAGGAGCGCCCATGCTGCTGCAATTGCGGTGCCGAGGGTGCGAAGGGCCGGTTGTGTGGCTGCATGCCGCATTCGGCTGGCAGGCGATTGCTCTTGCGCAGATTGCAGCGGGTGCAGGCGGTGACGATGTTGGTCCAACTCGTCCGGCCGCCGCGCGAACGCGGGATCAGGTGATCGAAGGTGAGCTCGTGCGTCGGAAAGGCACCTTGGCAGTACTGGCAGGTGAAACGGTCGCGCAGGAAGACATTGAACCGCGTAAAGGGCGGCCGCCGTGTCTGTACGACATATTCCTTGAGCGCCACGACGCTGGGCACGCGCAATTCGCGTCCTGGCGAACGAATGGTCCGGTCATAGAGTGAGACGACGGCGACGCGATCGAGAAAGATGGCCTTGATCGCCTCCTGCCAGTTCCAGACGGAGAGCGGATAATAGGAGAGCGGCTGATAGTCGGCGTTGAGGACCAGGGTCGGACATGCGGATAAGGCAAGCATGGCGTTTCCGGGTCCTCCCATCAGTCAGACGTACTGGGGAAGAGAAAAGCGAAGACGCGCCAGATGTCGGACCGCATGCCAACTCCATATACGTCGCTAGCCTACATCAATGTCTTTGGAGCTAGCGCAAGGGCGTGAGACTTGCAAGGCAAGAGGCCGGTTGACGCCGCGCCCGACCACATTTGGAGGAGAAGCGAATTGAGCGAAAGCGACGGGGCTCCCCGCGGTCCGCGTCTGGATCGACGCCATCTCATCAGCGGCCTTGGCGGCGCGCTCGGTGGTAATGCGCTCGGCGGTGGCGTCGTCGGCGCCACGACCTGGAACACCGGCGGCCTCGCGGACGGCCGCTACCATAATCCGCCGGGGAGCCCGAAAAGTGGCGGCGGCTTCAGTGACTGGAGCGGGTTCTTCTGGCGCCGCCTTGTCCGTCCGTCCTCTGCCCCGGTCATCCCGGCAGGCCATCTCCTCCCGTCCGGTGCCGCGCTGGCCGGATGGCAGGCGCTCGAGGGGAAAGACGCCATTCTCTGGCTCGGCCATGCGAGCTTTCTCGTCCGTCTCGCCGGCAAGACCGTCTTGATCGATCCTTTCCTCAGTGAGCGGGCGTCACCCTTCGTCCGGTTCGGACCCAAGCGCTTCGCGCCACCCGGCCTCGACGTCGAGCAGCTTCCCAAGCTCGACCTCCTCCTCTTGTCTCATAATCATTACGATCATCTCGATCTGCCCGCCTTGCGCCGGCTGGCGGCCTTGCAGCAGCCGCCCTTGATCACGACCCTGGGGGTCAGTCGCTACCTGGAAGGCCTGCCCTTTAAGCCGACGCTGGAGATCGGCTGGGGACAGTCGGTCAGCCAGGCTGGGCTCGAGATCGAGGCGGTACCGGCCATCCATTTCTCCAAGCGCACGCTTTTCGATCGCAACCGGACGCTCTGGTGCGGCTACGTGCTCAAGGGCGGTGGCCGTTCGGTCTATTTCACCGGCGACACGGCCTTTGGTCCTGTCTTTGCCGATCTCGCGGAGCGCCTGGCACCCCCGGATCTGGCGCTCGTGCCAATCGGCGCCTATGCGCCCCGTGCGCTGATGCGCGGGGTCCACTGCATGCCGGAAGAAGGCGTGGCGATCGGCAAGACCGTGCAGGCGAAAAAGCTCTGCGGCATGCATTGGGGCACGATAGCACTCACCGACGAGCCACCGTTCGAGCCACCTGGCCGCTTCGCGCAGGCGGCTTTCGCCAGCGGCTATGCGCCCGAGGATGCCTTTGTCCTGCCGATCGGCGGCAGCCGCGCTTTCTAGTCGCCGTGACGCTCCTCAGCCGTCCTTCGCCTCGAGGCGCGCACGCACCCGCGCCCGCGCCTCGGCGTTCTCGCGATCGCTGACATAGAGGAGCGAGGGTAGCTGGCGCATCAACGCCGCCTCGAAGTCATCAAGGCTGCCATCGGCGAGCACCACTTCCCAAAGCATCTCGACGATGGCGATCCGGCCTTCGGGGCCATAGGCCTCTTTGAGGACCCGCGTGAAACCTTGCCAGTCGCTGCCCTCCTTGGCTCGCTTTTCCGCCTGCTCCAGAAGCGTTGCGGCCTCGAAGGGCCCAAGGCCGAAGCGATCGACGAGCAGCCGGCTTATCCGATCGCGCTCGCTCGCGGCGAACTCGCCATCGGCCGTCGCCGCCTCGACCAGCAGCGCGGCCGCCGCCAGTTGATGCGGCTTGTCGTCCTGCACCGCCACCTGGTCCCGGCTTGCGCCGGCCAGGAGTTTCTCGAAGAAGCCGAACACGTGCCCTCCCTTCGCGATGGGGCCAAAGGATCAGGCGGTGCCTGGGGTTTCAGTGTAACGGGCGCCGCTCGTCCGGCACGTCGAGTGAAAAGGCGGGAATGGCAACCTCGAAGGGGAGGCCGTCCTCGGCCACCATGCCATAGCTGCCCATCATGAAGCCCGTGGGCGTCGAGAGAGGGGTCCCGCTCGTGTACTGGAAGCGCTCGCCCGGCGAGAGATGCGGCTGCTCGCCGATGACGCCCTCGCCCTTGACCTCGATCTGCCGGCCGCGCGCATCGGTGATCCGCCAGTGCCGCGTCATGAGCTGCACCGGGACCCTGCCTCGATTCTCGATCGTCACCCGATAGCCGAACACCCAGCGTTCCTTGTCCGGCTCCGACTGATCTTCGATGTAGAAAGGCTCGACCGAGATCGCGATATCGTTGGTGACGGTCTCGTACATATCCAATCCGACCTTGAGCCTCTTCGTCTGGATGACGCTCAACTATGCGGCGGCGCGGTCTGTCTGTCCATTGGCACAGCCGTCATCTTGCAGGGTCGGCCCTGCGTCAACAGGGATGTTGCCGCAGACACGAATCGTCCTAAGCTAAAACCAGACGAAAGTAAGAACGACGGACAAGCCGGGCAGAGAGTCTTGAATTACAAGAGCCATTTCGAGAGCGCCCTCGACAAGGTGCGCCGCGAAGGACGCTATCGCGTTTTCGCCGATCTCGCGCGCCAGGCCGGCGCCTTCCCCGCGGCCCATCATCGTGACCCGGCCGGTGTTCGCGAGGTGACCGTCTGGTGCTCCAACGACTATCTGGGCATGGGACAGCATCCCGACGTGCTGGCCGCCGCGACGGAGGCCGTCCAGACCTATGGAGCAGGTGCGGGAGGTACCCGCAACATCTCGGGCACGACCCATCTCCACGTGCTCCTTGAGGCGGAGCTCGCCAGCCTGCACGACAAGGATCAGGCTCTCGTGATGAGCTCGGGCTTCGTTGCCAACGAGGCCGCGATCTCGACGATCGCCCAGCTTTTGCCGGACTGCCTGATCCTCTCGGATGCCTACAACCATGCCTCGATGATCGCGGGCGTGCGCCATTCGGGCTGTGAGAAGCAGATCTTCCGTCACAACGACGTCGCCCATCTCGAGCAGCTGCTGCGCGCCCAGCCCCGCGAGCGCGCGAAGCTGATCGTCTTCGAGAGCGTCTATTCGATGGACGGCGATTTCGGCCCGATCGCCGAGATCGTCGAGCTCGCCAAGCGCTATAACGCCATGACCTTTCTGGACGAGGTGCATGCCGTCGGCATGTATGGCGCGCATGGTGCCGGCGTTGCCGAGCGCGACGGGCTTATGGCCGAGATCGACGTCATTCAGGGCACGCTCGCCAAGGCGTTCGGTTGCATGGGCGGTTACATCGCCGCCGACGGCGCCATCATCGATGCCGTCCGCTCGCATGCGCCAGGCTTTATCTTCACCAGCTCCCTGGCGCCAGCGGTCGTCGGCGCCGCGCTGGCTTCGGTCCAGTATCTCAAGCAGGCGAGCGCGCTTCGCGAGCGTCACCAGGAGCGCGCGGCCTGTCTCAAGCGCCGGCTGCATGCCGCCGGCCTGCCGGTCATGCCCTCACCCTCGCATATCGTCCCCCTCCTGGTCGGCGAGCCGCGTCGCTGCAAGGAGGCTTCCGACATGCTCATGGCGCAGTACGGCATCTACATCCAGCCGATCAACTATCCGACCGTCCAGCGTGGCACCGAGCGCCTGCGCATCACCCCCACGCCCCTGCACGACGATGCGGTGATGGACCGGCTGGTCGAGGCGTTGGGCGAAGTCTGGTCGCATCTGGAGATCCGCCTGGCGGCCTGAGCCGCCCTGGACGTTCCGTCCGGCCATCGATTCGACGTTCATGTCCTCTTCTCCTCACAGATATTTTTATGAGGCGAGCCTGGGAACGCTGAATTGAGGAATGGTTACCGCCCCGGAGGGATTTGGCGCGCCCGCGCCTAGCGGGCCAGGCTCTCCGCCCCCGACTTGCCGATGATCGAGAGAAATTCGCGCCGCGTGTCGGGATTGGTCTTGAAGATCCCCGAAACGCGGCTCGTTACCATCAGCGAGCCCGGCTTGTGGATGCCGCGCGTGGTCATGCAGTGATGCGTGGCCTCGATCATGACGGCAACGCCGCGTGGCTGGAGTACTTCCTGGATCGTGTCGGCGATCTGGGCGGTCATGCGCTCCTGGATCTGCAGGCGCTTGGCGAAGACCTCGACCAGACGGGCCAGCTTCGAGATGCCGACCACGCGGCTGTTGGGCATGTAGGCCACGTGCGCCCGGCCGATGATGGGCGCCATGTGATGCTCACAGTGCGATTCGAAGCTGATATCCTTGAGCACGACGACGTCGTCATAGCCCTCGACCTCCGAGAAGGTCCGAGCCAGGATTTCGTGCGGCTCTTGCGTATATCCGGCGAAATGCTCGAGGAACGCCTTCGTCACGCGCGTCGGCGTGTCCTGCAGCCCCTCCCGGGACGGGTCCTCGCCGATCCAGCGCAGTAGCGTGCGGACGGCATCTTGCGCCTCCTGGGCGGAGGGCTTGGCGCGGGGATCGAGCCTGGGCGGCGTCTTGGTGATGTGGGCACCTTGCGGACGGGCCAGGAGCTCGACTAGCGAGCGATCGGAGGACATGGCAGCTACTCGGTGGATGACGCGAAAGCCCATCTTAGACGCTTTCGCATGCGGAAGGAAAAGCCCTTGTTCTTCGCGGCGCCAGGCCCGGTTTCCAAGGAGGGCCGAACGGGTCTAGGAAAGAGCCGGCCGCAAGCTTTCATTGTCGGGGCCGCCAAGGGACGCTGCCATGTCTTTCGTATTCGAGCCTGAACCTCGCGTGACGCTGCCGATCAAGGGTAGCGGCCAGCTCTTCCCCGTCCGCCGCGTCTATTGCGTCGGCCGGAACTATGCCGAGCATGCGCGCGAGATGGGCCATGATCCGGATCGCGAGCCACCCTTCTTTTTCCAGAAAAACCCGGACAATCTCCTGCCGATCCCTGACGGCGAGACGGGGAATTTCCCTTATCCCTCCAAGACTGAGGACGTGCATCACGAGATCGAACTGGCCCTGGCGCTCAAGGCGGGCGGCACGGACATCCCGGTCGACCAGGCGATGGCCTGCGTCTATGGCTATGCGGCAGCCTTCGACATGACCAGGCGAGACCTGCAAGGCCAGGCCAAGAAGGCCGGGCGGCCTTGGGAGATCGGCAAGGCCTTCGAGCATTCGGCACCTTGCACGGCGCTGGTCCCGGCGGAGGAGGTCGGCGACATCGGCGATCGCCGGATCTGGGCCCGCGTCGATGGCGCCATCCGCCAGGATGGCAGGACCAGCGCCATGATCTGGAACATTCCCGAGACGATCGCCTATCTCTCGGGCCTTTTCGAACTGCGCGCCGGCGATGTGATCCTGACCGGCACCCCGGCCGGCGTCGGGGCCGTGACACGGGGACAGGTGCTCGAGGGTGGTGTCGAGGGCATCGGCACGTTGCGGTTGCGCGTGGCCTAGGGAGGCACGCTCGCTAGAATTTGAAGGTCACGGTCGCCATGAGGCCGTGATCCTGCGCATCGTGGGCAAGCTCGCCCGTGTAATCGAGGCCGATCGCCAGGCGGGGCAGGACGTCGAGCGCCGCACCCGCACCGAGCACGAGGCTGTCCCTGGCGACCGGACTGCCCTGCACGGCATAGCCGGCACTTCCCTGGGCGAAGGCCAGATGCGCCTCCGGCGACGTGTCGCCATAAGCATGCCGCCAGCCGAGCGAGCCGCCCGTCTTCAATTTGACCGTGTCGAGAACGAGGTCATGGCCGGCCCGCAGGCCCAGCGTCTGGAAGACGATATCGGCGCTGTCGCCCTTGCCGCGCAAGGCGGCACTGCCGCCGCTCTCGTCGACGCCGTCGCTCGAGAGGTTGACGTAGGCGAGGCCGGCGAAAGGCTCGAGGTCGATCGGCCCCAAGGCCGTGGCATAGGCGGCCGACGGGTATTGCAAAGAGGGATAAAGCTGCAAGTAATAGTGAGCGAACTGCTGCCGGTCGTATAGCCTACTGCTACAATCCGGGCGTCGAGTTGTTGAGCGCATGTCATGCTCAACCCTGGCAGTGCGATCACCAGGGAGGATTGTCTCATGGGAACCCTGGGGCTGAATGACGTAGTGTCGCGACCAACCCCAGATTATGCATCCCAGTAAATTTATGCGCCTGTGGTGCCATGTAACTATAAGTAATAATCTATTTTATTTCAATAGATATAACTAATTCGTATGAATATCGACGTTCTTCGTCTCGCGAATGAAGAACAGGCCAATGATGAAGGTGCCAAGCGCAATCACGATTGGATACCAAAGGCCGCTATAGATGTTGCCGGTGGCAGCCGAGATGGCGAAAGCGGTGGGCGGCAGGAAGCCGCCGAACCAGCCATTGCCGATGTGATAGGGCAGCGACATCGAGGTGTAGCGAATGCGTGTGGGAAACATCTCGACCAAGGCCGCCGCGATCGGCCCGTAGACCATGGTGACATAGAGTACCAGGACGAAGAGCATGACGGTCGTCATGAACTTGTTGATCTCCGCCGGATCGGCCTTCGCCGGATAGCCGGCCTCCCGGATCGCATCCGTCATCGACTTGGTGAACGCGTCCGACCGGGTCTTGAAGTCGGCCGTCGCCAGCGCCTGCCCGTCAAAGGCCGGAATCGTCGTCGGTCCGATCTGGACCGAGGCTACCGTGCCGGCCGCCGCCGCCTCGTTGCCGTAGTTCACCGCGTTCCTGGCAAGGAAGCCCTTGGCGATGTCGCAGGAACTGAGGAAGGTGGAGGTCCCCACGGGGTTGAACTGGAAGGAGCATTCCGCGGGGTCGGCGATGACCGTGACCGGCGCGCTCGCCTGGGCGGCCTCCAGCGCCGGATTGGCAAAATGCGTGATTCCCTTGAACAGTGGAAAATAGGTCAGGGCCGCCAGGAGGCAGCCGCCCAGGATGATGGGCTTGCGGCCGATGCGATCGGAGAGCGCCCCAAAGACGAGGAAGAAGGGCGTGGCCACCAGGAGTGCCAGCGCGATCAGGATGTTCGCGGTCGCGGCGTCGACCTTGAGCGTCTGGGTCAGGAAGAAGAGCGCGTAGAACTGACCGGTGTACCAGACGACCCCCTGCCCGGCGGCCAGGCCTAGAAGTGCCAGGATCACCACCTTCAGGTTCGGCCAGTTGGCAAAGCTGTCGCGCAGCGGCGCGGTCGAGCCCTTGCCCTCCGCCTTCATCCGCTGGAAAGCCGGGCTCTCGCTCAGCTGCATGCGGATCCAGATCGAGACCCCCAGAAGGATGATCGAGACCAGGAACGGGATGCGCCAGCCCCAGTCGCCGAACGCCGTCTCGCCCATCCAGGTGCGCACGCCCAGGATGATGAGGAGCGAGAGGAAGAGGCCCAGCGTCGCCGTCGTCTGAATGAAGGAGGTATGGAAACCGCGCCGGCCCTGGGGCGCATGCTCGGCAACATAGGTCGCAGCGCCGCCATATTCGCCGCCCAGTGCCAGACCCTGGACCAGCCGCAGGACGATCAGGATTGTCGGTGCCAGGAATCCCCAGCTCGCGTAGGAGGGGAGGATGCCGACCATGAAGGTCGAGAGGCCCATGAGGACGATCGTGATGAGGAAGGTGTATTTGCGCCCGACCAGGTCACCCAACCGACCGAATACCAGTGCGCCGAACGGGCGAACGGCAAAGCCGGCGGCAAAGGCCAAAAGCGCGAAGATGAAGGCGGCCGTCTCATTGACGCCCGAGAAGAACTGCCTGGCGATGATCGCTGAGAGCGAGCCGTAGAGATAGAAATCGTACCATTCGAAAACCGTGCCGAGCGAGGAGGCGAAGATGACCTTCCTTTCCTCCGCATTCATCGGTCTCGTATCGTCCTTGCCGGTCACGCGTGCGCCGTCGGGTCGCGCTGTTGTTTGCATCGCCCTATCAACCTCCCTGCGGCTCGTCGGCGTTATTGAGGTCGAGTGCCTCGACGAGTCCTTAGAGCCTCAATGAAGCGTTCTTCATGAAGCTCATCAAGATAATTTATCGCTGGAGGATGCGGATGGCCGTCGACGCACGCCGGATGGCCGAGACTAGCGCCGGATGAAGCCTTCCTCGGTCAGGCTGAGCTGGCGCAGGTCGACTCCCGCGGCCGCGAAGGGCGCATTGACCTGATCGATAAAGGCGGCTCGCCGCGCAGGGTCGG
Source organism: Arboricoccus pini (assembly GCF_900187945.1). Taxonomy (GTDB): domain Bacteria; phylum Pseudomonadota; class Alphaproteobacteria; order Geminicoccales; family Geminicoccaceae; genus Arboricoccus; species Arboricoccus pini. Next base: position 25,711 of record NZ_FYEH01000007.1, read on the forward strand.
GCGTCTTGCCCATGGATTCCGCCGCCGCCGAGGCCAGGACCGACTGGTAGATCATCGAATCGGCCATGGCCTGCTTTTGCGCATCGGAGAGCTTGGGCAAGGCCGCGTTTTCCAGCAGCGCCTGTTTTAGGCTTCCCTCGACCGCCAGCATGGCACGGCCTGAAGGTACGGCGTCCGTCGAGGCACCCTCGCTCACCACTTCCCAGCTATTGACCCAATAGGCGGCCATGACATCCGCCAAGTTATCGCCGCTGAGACCGTAGCGGGCCAGGAGATCCTTGGTCGCGCGGACCGGATCGAGCTGCCGCAGCGCGTCGGCGATGGCATCGGCTCTGGCCTGATCATCCGTGGCCCCATGCACCACGCGGTTGAAGACGGCGGCGCTGACATCCGGCTGGCGGCTGAAGACGAGAGTCGAATCGGGTGCTGCCTCCGTGGCCCGGCGCGTGGCGAGGTCGCCGGCTTCGGCCATGCGCTGCAGGAGGCTTGTTGCCAAAAGCGGTGCCTGCTCATTGGCGGCACGCGCGTTTGAAACCGGATAGAGGAGGGCCAGGGTGCAGGCTGAGACGATGGCCAGGCAAAGGACTACCCGGGCACGCGCGGCATGCCGGCGCCATACCGCTTTCAGCCGACGCAAAGCGCGCGACACTGCCATCTGCATCGTGATGGGCCATCCCCTCTGTTCGCTGCAGAGATGGCATTGGAAGAGCGGTTGGGCAATGCCTTGAGGCCTGCCCCGCGGGGCAGGCATCTTTCAGCTATTCGAGGCCCAGGGTGCCGTTCAGTTTCGAGAGATCCTCAGCCAGGGTCGTGATCGGGCCCTTGAGGGCCGTCCGGTCCGTGTCCGAGACATGATCATAAGTGACGTAGCCGCCATCCTTAGTCTTGTACTTGGCCAGGATCTGGTCGACCTGCTTGAAGTTGGCGTCGATCTTGGCGGCCAGCGCCTTGTCCTGCTTGACGACCAGCGGATGGATGAGTTGGACGATCTTTTGCGCGCCATCCATGTTGGCCTGAAAGTCGTAGAGGTCGGTATGGCTGTAGCGATCCTCTTCGCCCGACAGCTTGGTGGCCGCGACTTCCTCGACCAGGGCCGCGGCACCGCCGACGACCTTGTCCGGCGGGAAGGTCAAGGCGGCGATGCGACCATTCAGATCCTTGACGTCCGCCATCAGTTTGTCGGCGAACGGGCCCAGGCCATCCGTGGTGTTCTGGGTAAAGAGCACGTATTCGATGCGGTGGAAGCCGACGAAGCCGTCATCCTTCTCGCCACCTTCATGGTCGTCGGCGCGGCTATCGATCGAGCTGTCGAGATCGCTGAAGAGTTCGGCGATGGGCTCGATGGTCTCATAAGGCACGCGCGTCGTCGCAAAGAGGCTCTTGGCCTTCTCCAGATCGCCCGCCTTGATGGCCTTGGTGAAAGCCTCCGTGCCCGCCACCAGCTTCTTCGTCTCCGCCGCGACGTAGAGCTTGTAGGCGGCTAGGGGTTTGACCAGGTCCAAGGAAGCATCGGCGGCACCGGCACTTCCGACCCCTCCGAGGGCCAACGCCGATGCCAACGTAAGGGTTGAAAGAAGCTTCCTGCGCATGTTGAAGTAATCCTTTGCCTAAAGACAGTCGCGGTCAGTGAACATTGGAACCATTCAAATATGTTCAAGCATAGAGCGACCGAGAAAGTCCTTATCCGATAGAACGCCTGGCAAAGCAAAGAAATAACCGCCGCCGACGGGTTTGATGTATTCTTCCAGGGGCTCGCCGTTGAGCCGCCGCTGCACTGTGATGAAGCCGGCCTCTAGGTCGCGCTGAAAGCAGATGAAAAGGAGGCCCATATCGAGCTGGCCATTTTTCGCCACGCCGCGTGAATAGTTGAAGGGACGACGAAGCAGGAGGTTTTTGCGTGTTTCGGCGGTGCGCGGGTTGGCCAGGCGAATATGCGCATCCAGCTTCGTGCGCTCTCCCTTCGGATCGTCGGTATAGACGGGCTCGTCATATTCCGATTTGCCGCCGTGGGGCGCGCCGCTCATCTTCTGGCGCCCCATGATGTCTTCCTGCTCCTTCAGCGCCGTTCGATCCCAGCGCTCGACGAAATTGCGGATGATGCGCACGACCTGGTAGCTCCCGCCTGTGGCCCAGTCCGGCTCGCCCTGGCCGGCCTGCACCCAGACGAGCTCGTCCATGAGTGCCTGATCGTTGGTGGCCGGATTGGCGGTGCCGTCTCTGAAGCCCAGGTAATTGCGCGCATTCTCGGGCGGGCCGTCCTTGGCGGCCACCACCGGCACGGATCCCTCCTGCTTCCAGCGGATCGCCAGAAGGTCGGGCATCGTCTTGATGAGATCGCGGAGCGCGTGGATGTTGGCGTCCGCCGAGTTCGAGCAGATCTGCACCATCAGGTCGCCGTGGCACTGAGCGGCTTCGAGCGCATCGTTGGGAAAGCGGGTCATCCGCGCCAGCTGCCGGGGCTTGGCCGCCTCGAGGCCGAAACGTCCGTCGAAGAGGGAGGCGCCCACCGCGACGGTCAAGGTCAGATTGTCCGGTTCGACCACAGGCCCGAGCAAGCCCGAATCCGGCGGCGGAAAAAGCGGATTGACCTCCGGCACCGGCCCACCTTGCATCAGGAAAGCCGCGCGCTCGGTCAGCGTCTTGAAGAGGCGGACCAGATCCTCTTTGGAGCTTGCCAGCACGTCGAAGGCAGCTGCCATGCCATGGGCCGGCCGGGGTGTCACGATACCCGGCTGATGCACGCCGTAGAAAGACTGCCGCTCGCCCTGACCCGCCTGCCCCTTGGGCGTCGGCGCCACCGTCACCGAGCCCCCGGAGGCACTCTCGGCTTTGGCCGTCTCGCCGATCAGCGCGCCGCCGGCGGCCGCCCCGAGGCCCAAAAGCAGGCCTCGACGGCCGGTGCGCGGGAGTTCCGCCGGTGTCGGCGGTGACGGTATCGAATTGGGGTCATGCATGTCGGTCAGTCCATGCCAAGTGCGCCGCGCAGGCGGCCAAAGTCGGCGGTGAGCTTGGTCAACGAGGTCTTCAAGTCTGCTCTCGCCTTCTCGTCGAGCTTCGTCGCCGATGTCGGCCCGTCGCCATCGGTCGGGATCAGGGCACGGGCCGCATCGATGTCGGCCAGCAGCAAGGGCGGCAGGTCCTTGGCCGACTTCAGAGCGGGTGCCAGGAGCTCGACGGCCCGGCGGATACCCATAAGATTACCCTGCAGGTCGACGAGGTAGAGGCCGCTATAGCGCTCGCCCGTGCCATCGAGACGACCGCCCAGGATCTTGTCCAGGAGCGATGCCGGGCCGTTCACCATCGAGGCGGGTGTCACCGCAAGATCGAGGATCCGATCGTTCAGGCTCTGCACATCCGCCTGCAATTGCTGGGCGACCGCTGCCAGCCCATCCAGGCTGCCCGTCTTGAACAGGCCATATTCCAGGCGATGGAAGCCGATGAAGGCGGGATCGGCCTCGCGTTGCGCGAAATAGTCGGCCTGGACGTCGATCTTGTTGGCGAGATCGCCGAAGAGATCGGCCGAGGGCTCGAGCCTCGCATAGGCCAGACGCGCTGGCGCATAGAGATTACGCGCTGCCTCGAGGTCACCGGCCGCCACGGCCTGCGCCAGGTTTGTCGTCGCCTCGAGCAGATCGGCTGCCGCCATACCCAGTCCCACCTGATATTCCGCGGTCGGCCCGAGCAGATCCCGCAGGTCCGGTCCCTTGGTCGCGGCGGCGCGGCTGGCATCCGTCTCGCTCGCAACCAGGGTGCCGCGCGGATTGGAAAGGAGACCGCAGGTAATCTCGTAGTGGCCAGGCTCGAGCCTGACGGTCAGGCGCTGCTTGAAGCCAGGCGCGATGTTCTCACGCTCGGCCACCACCATGACACCGTTGAGGATTTCCCACTCCACGGCGCGGTCGCTGCGATTCTCGATCTCGAAGACGTTGCGACCGGCCTGCACCTTGAAATCGGGGGACTGGCAACCCTTGGCGTCGATCACGACAGCGATCGCCCCGTCACCTGCCGTCGATTGTTGGGCGCGCTTGTACCGCGCCACGCCATAGAGGCCGACAAAGGTTACAAGGAGGAGAAGGACGACGATGCCGACGCCCAGAAATCGATTGGAAGGCCGCGTCATGCTGGTCGATCCTAAATTCGCGCGTCAGTGCGCACCGGCATCCGTCGCGACAGGACGCGGCGCGGCCTGCGACAGGAAGGGCGGCAGTGTCGCCACCAGGAAGAGAACATAGACCAGGACCTCGCCGATCGTCGGCGTGTCCTCGTAACCGAAGATGCCGGCCAGGATCGTGCCCAGCGCCCCGTCGACCGGCAGCACCTGGCTCAGATCAAAGGCCACGCTTTGCAGCCCGTTCCAAAGCCCGGCCTCGTGCAGGGCGCGCAGCGATCCGGCCAGCAGCCCAGCCGCGACGAAGAGGATGAAGATGCCGGTCCAGCGAAAAAAGCGGGCAAGATTGAGCTTAACGCCGCCATAATAGATCCCGAATCCGAACCCGATGGCGAGCGTTAGGCCGAGAAAGGCGCCGATTGGCGCCGCCAACCCGGACTCCTGCTGGAAGGTCGCTAGAAGAAAGAAGACCGATTCCAAGCCTTCGCGCGAGACGGCGAAGAATGCCATCAGCGTCAATGCCAATGCCTGCCCGTTGCGGGTCTTGTGGCGCTCAAGCGCGGCATCAATGGCATCGTGGATTTCATGGCGAATCGATCGCGCCGCCCTGCGCATCCAAAATACCATCCAGGTGAGGATGACGACGGCGATCAGGCCGACCGCCGCCTCGAACAGCTCCTGCTCGCGTTGTGGGAACTCGCCGCTCACGACATCCAGGACCATGCCGAAGACGAGGCAAAGGATGGCCGCCACGACAACGCCGATCCAGACGGCGGGCATCCAGCGTTCTTGGCCCGTCTGGCGCAGATAGGAGGCCACGATGCCGACCACGAGGGCAGCCTCGATGCCTTCACGCAACATGATCAGGAATGGAACCAACATGCCAACGATCCAAGTGCGGCGGCGTCGGCAAGAGGAACTCGCGATCGCCGCTGCATTAAACTCGGAGGATCGCCTACTCCATGCCCGATTTAGGAACAAGCTAAAGATTAGAAATAGATGAGTCGAACAATATAAGAATTATTATAAAGAAATATCACGATGATCTTGATTTGCTCTCGGCTCCGAGAGGCTAGACTACGATCGGCTCGCGACGACGAAGATTTACGGGCTCCGGACCACCAGTGGCCCAGTCGAGCAACTGGACCGTGTGCAATACAGGTATGCGCGTCCCGCTGCTGATTTGCGTGATACAGCCGACATTGCCAGTTGCCACGATGTCGGGATCGGTGCGCTCGAGATTGAGAACCTTGCGATCACGTAGCTGGGTGGCGATTTCGGGTTGCAACAGGTTGTAGGTGCCGGCAGAGCCGCAGCAGAGATGACCCTCCAGGGGCTCGCGCACCTTGAACCCGGCTTCGCTCAGCAACTGCTTGGGGAGGGCCGTGATTTTCTGGCCATGCTGCATCGAGCAGGCCGAATGGTAGGCCACCTTGAGGTCCACCTCGCGCCGGATGGGCAATGGCCCCAGCTCCGCCAGGAATTCGGTAATGTCCCTGGCGAGCATGGCGACGCGCTCCGCCTTGGGCCCGTAGACCGGGTCCTCACGGAACATGAAGCCGTAATCCTTGATCGTCGTACCGCAGCCCGAGGCGTTGATGACGATGGCATCCAGCCCGTCGCCGTCGATCTCGCTGGTCCAGGCATCGATCGCCGCCTTGGCGTAGCCGTGCGCGTTCGCTTCCTTACCTAGATGGTGGGTGAGCGCGCCGCAACAGCCGCCCCCTCTGGCCACGACCACCTCGACGCCCAGCCGTGTCAGGAGCCGCACGGTCGCCTCGTTGATGACGGGGGCCACGACCTGCTGGGCACATCCGGTCAAAAGCGCCACGCGCGCCCGCCTTGCGCCTTCAGCGCGAAACGTCTGCGGCCGGTCGACGGGCGAGGGGGGCGGCAGTTGGGCGGGGGCGAGGGCCATCATCCCGGCGAGCTTCGCCGGCATCAGCTTGGCGAACGGCCGTCCCAGGGTAGCCGCCTTGAGGGCCAGCCGGAAGCGGAAAGGGTTGGGCAGAAGAAAGGCAAGGAGCGACCGAAGGGCGCGGTCGGCAAAAGGTCGCCGATAGGTCTGCTCGATATAGGCGCGCGCATGATCGACCAGATGCATGTAGTTCACGCCCGACGGGCAGGTCGTCATGCAGGAAAGGCAGGAAAGGCAGCGATCGACATGCTTGACGGTCTCGGCCGTGGCCGGCTTGCCGCCCTCCAACATGTCCTTGATCAGGTAGATGCGGCCGCGCGGGCTGTCGAGCTCATCCCCCAGCAGCGTGAAGGTCGGGCACGTGGCCGTGCAAAAGCCGCAATGGACGCATTTTCGCAGCACCCCTTCCGAGGCGGCTGTCGCGGGATCAGCCAACTGCGTCGCTGTGAAATTGGTCTGCATCTGTTCAGACTTCCGCGTACATACGGCCGGGATTGAGGATATGCTTGGGGTCGAAGCTCTCCTTCACCCGCCGCGTCAGGGCTGCCAGGGCCAAAGGCTGAGGCTCGAACACGGGCACCCGCTCGCGAACCTCGTAGGCGGCACGAATGAGAGTCGCGTGGCCGCCATGATCGGCCAGCGCTCGGCGGATCAGATCCGCCTCGCCGGCCCAAGCCGGCTTCAAGGCCAGCCAGACGAGACCGCCAGACCAATCATAGAGATGCTCGGCCGACATCTGGCCGATCCATTCGCTGAGTGTTGCTGCAACCGAGGGCGGCATGGACAGCCGCCAGAGCGGCAACGCGGGCGAGAGCAGCTTCAGGTCGCGGATCTCCGCCCACAACGTGGCGGTATCGTTTGCATCCAGCCGCTCGAATCCGAGTCCGCCATCCTCCGCCAGCAACTGCTGCAGCGCATCGATGCGATGTGCGACGGAGGGCGGCGGCCCTTCCAGCCGCAAGGCGGCCTGTAACCGTACGGGCTTGCGCAGCATGGCCACCTTCGAGCGGCCTGCCGCCAGGATCGGCAGTAGGGCCGCCCCGGAGACCTCGAAGGAACTGTTCATCGCCAATCGGAGAGCCGCCAGCAGCCTTTGCTCGTCGGCGCCCCTGACCAGAAGCGTCGCGCTGGTCTCCGCGCGCGGCAGCACCTTGAAGATAACCCGGGTCATGACGGCCAGCGTGCCATGGCTGCCCGCGAGAAGCTTGCAGAGATCATACCCGGTCACGTTCTTGACCACGCGGCCGCCGGCACGGATCACCTCGCCCCGGCCGGTCACGCAGGTAACACCCAGCAGATGGTCCCTGGCAGCGCCGACCTTCAGTCGCCGCGGTCCCGAAAGGTTCGCGGCGAACACGCCGCCAATCGTCTGCACTCCCGGCTCATGATCGAAGATGACGCCATAATCGGCGGGCTCGAAGGCCAATTCCTGCCCGCGCTCGGCCAACGTCGCCTGGATCGTCGCCATGGGTGTGCCGACGCCGGCAGACATGACGAGCTCGGCCGGCTCATAAAGGTCCACCCCTTCGAGCCTGCGCGTGGAGAGGACCCGCTCAGCGCGGACCGGTCGTCCGAGGCCCCGCTTGCTGCCAGCCCCCATGATTTCCAGGGTTTTGCCGTCCAGGACGGCTTCGGCGACCAGGTCGCGGGTTTCCTCAAGCGTGGCCGGTTCGAGAATTGATTGCTCCAAGACGCCCCTGCTCTCAAGCGATATTTTTATTGGCCCCGTCGAACAAGCCGGGCGTTAATCTTAGAGCTATTCGCAAAGGGCTCCAATCGCTGCAGGGCGAGAAGATTGCCACTATCCGGAAAAACCGTGACGCCCAGCCAGGGCGACAATACCAACCAGGGGCACGCAGGCCGGCCGACCATGCGACCTTCGCGCCCCGAGCTGCTGCATAGGTTCGTCGCTTGTTAGCGCTTATCGATCGCTACGAAGGGGCGCTGGGCCGGACCCTTATAGAGCTGCCGCGGACGGCCGATCTTCTGCTCGGGATCCTCAATCATCTCGCTCCATTGCGCGATCCAGCCGACTGTTCGGGCAAGCGCGAAGATCGCTGTGAACATCTTGGTGGGAATGCCCATGGCCTCGAGGATGATGCCCGAATAGAAGTCGACATTGGGGAAAAGCTTTCGATCGCGGAAATAATCATCCTCGAGCGCGATATGCTCGAGTTCGCGAGCGATCGCCAGCTTGGGGTTGTTCTTCTGGCCCAGCTCCGCCAGCACCTGATCGGCGCTCTCCTTGAGCACGCCGGCCCGAGGGTCGTAGTTCTTGTAGACGCGATGGCCAAAGCCCATCAGGCGGAAGGAATCGTTCTTGTCCTTGGCGCGCGCCAGGCATTCCGGGATGCGATCGACCGAGCCGATTTCCTCCAGCATCTTGACCACCGCCTCGTTGGCACCGCCATGGGCCGGCCCCCACAAGGCGGCGATGCCGCCCGCGATTGCCGCGTAAGGCGAGGCACCGGTCGAGCCGATCAGCCGGACCGTCGAGGTCGAGGCGTTCTGCTCGTGGTCGGCATGCAGGATGAAGATGCGATCCAGCGCCTTGGAGAGCGTCGGATTGACCTTGTAGGGCTCACAAGGGATGCCGAACATCATGTAGAGGAAATTGGCGGCGTATCCCAGATCGTTGCGGGGATACTGGAAGGGCTGGCCCACCGAATATTTATACGCCATGGCGGCGATGGTCGGCATCTTGGCGATGAGCCGGAAGCTTGCGATCTCGCGCTTCTTCGGATCCTCGACGTCCAGATCCTCATAGTAGAAGGCCGAGAGCGCGCCGACCAGGCCGATCATGACCGCCATCGGATGGGCATCGCGCCTGAAGCCTCGCACGAGATGGTTGATCTGCTCGTGCAGCATCGTGTGGTAGGTGACGTTGTTGACGAACGATTCGTACTCGGATGCCGAGGGCAGCTCGCCTTTGAGGATCAGATAGGCGACTTCGAGAAAATTGCTGTTCTTGGCCAAGTCCTCGATCGTATAGCCACGATGGAGGAGCACGCCTTCGTCACCGTCGATATAGGTGATCTTGGAGGTGCAGGACGCCGTCGAGGTAAAGCCCGGGTCGTAGGTAAACATGCCTGTGCCGGCATAGAGCTTGCGCACGTCGATGACGTCGGGGCCGATCGCGCCGCTCAGAATCGGGAATTCGACGCGGCGATTATCGCCGGCATCCAGCGTGACGGCTCGCGTGGCAGCTTCACTCATCGTTTCGCTCCTGGATGGTTGCGGATCATCCGATGTTTGCGGTGCAGCATCCGACGCCCGTTTCGCAGCTATCTAGAACCTTGGGCTGCCCGCATCAATTCGTCGCAAGCGCAGCAGGGTTGCGACCAGCGGTGACATCCGCCAGGCGAGCCAGCGTTTCCTCTCGGCCGAGAACCCTCATGACCTCGAAAAGACCTGGCGAAACATTGCTTCCCGTCACGGCGGCCCGCAGCGGCTGGGCCAGCTTGCCGAAGCCGATGCCTGCAGCTTCCGCCGCCTCGCGGCAGACGGCCTCAAGGCTGGCTTCGTCCCAGCTCGGCAGCGCCGCAAGCGGTGCCGCGAGGCTGGCCAGCCGGTCGCGCGCCTCGTCGGTCAGGAGACCCGCTGCCTTGGCGTCCAAAGGGAGGGGCCGGGCGCGCAGATAGATCGCGGCGGCGGCGGCCAGATCGACCAGCGTGCGCGCCCGCTGCTTCAGCCCGTCCATGCCCGCCAGCAGTCGGGCCCGACCCGTCGCATCGGCTTCCAAGCCTGCCTTCGCCAGGAAAGGGTCCAAAAGATCGAGCAATTCCGCGTTCGGTCGCTGGCGGAGATAATGCGCGTTCAGGTTCTCAAGCTTGCCCATGTCGAGACGCGACGGCCCCCGGCCGACATCCTTGATGTCGAACCAGGCGATCGCATCGTCGATCGAGATGATCTCCTCGTCACCATGGCCCCAGCCGAGGCGCAGGAGATAATTGCGCACCGCCTCGGGAAGAAGCCCCATCTCCCGATACTCGGTAACGGCCAGCGCGCCGTGTCGCTTTGAGAGCTTTGCCCCGTCCGGCCCGTGGATCAGCGGGATATGGGCAAAGCGCGGCAGTGCGGCACCGATCGCCTGGTAGAGCTGGGCCTGGCGAAATGTATTGGTCAGATGATCGTCGCCACGGATCACATGGGTGATGCCCATGTCGATATCATCGACGACGACGGAATGCATGTAGGTGGGCGTGCCGTCGGAGCGGAGCAGAATCATGTCGTCGAGCTGGTCGTTGCGCACCGTGACCCTGCCTTGGACAAGGTCATCGATGACGGTCTCGCCTTCGGTCGGCGCACGCAGACGGATGACGGGGGACACGCCCTCGGGCGCCTCGCTCGGATCACGATCGCGCCATTTGCCGTCATAGCGAACCGGCAGCTTTTGTGCCTGCTGGGCAGCTCGACGCGCCTCGGCCTCGGCTGGCGTTTCGTAGCAACGATAGGCCAAGCCCTTGGCCAGGAGTTGCTCCGCCACCTCCCGATGGCGCTCCGCACGGGCAAACTGGAAGACCGGCGGCGCGTCCGCGTCGAGACCCAGCCAGCTCAGCCCGTCCAGGATGGCCTGGACGGCTGCCTCGGTCGAGCGCTGCCTGTCCGTGTCCTCGATGCGCAGAACATAGCGGCCACCCGTGTGTCGGGCATAGAGCCAGTTGAAGAGCGCGGTCCGCGCACCACCAATGTGCAGATAACCGGTAGGCGAAGGCGCGAAACGAACGACGACACTCATGATTGAAAAGCCGTGGTTGAAAGAAGCGTGATCTGGCATGACAAGGCGGGAAAAGGCCCGCCATGGGCGTGATTGCTTAGCACAGGCGGCACGCAGCGTCAGCGCGGGCTGCCGGTCTCAGCAGGCAAAGGGCGACAGGGCGCTTGACGACGAGCCTGGCCAACAGCGACGACGAGGGTAATGCGCGTCCAGTCACGCGTTCGGCCCTCATGCGGCCCGTCGCCTGGTTGCGATCGCATCTCCGGGCCGAGGCAGACCGCTGGTTCCTGTTCGTCCCGATCGCCCTCGCCCTGGGCATCATCCTCTATTTCAGCCAGTCGGTCATGCCGGCTGGCTGGCTCGCCTTGCCGGTTTTCCTTTTCATGCTGGCCAGCGGCGCCATCGCGTGGCGACTGGGCGAGCGGCGTCCGCTTCGCATGCTGGCGCTGTCGGGCCTTGCCTTCATGTCGCTAGGGTACCTGGCGGCCGCCCTTCGCCTCGCGATGGTGGAGGCGCCCGTTCTCGGCCGGGCCGGAACCTACGGGCTCCTAGGTACGATCGTCGAACTGCAGCCGACGGCAAATGGGGCAAGGCTCCTCCTTGCCGACGTTGCGATCGATGGCCTGGCACCTGCGGCAACGCCAGCCCTCGTCCGTGTCGCCGTCCGCATGGCGACGCCGATCGCCACCGGCGATCGCGTCCATCTCCTGGCGCGCCTGCAACGGCCCCAGGGACCAGCCTTGCCCGGCGGATTCGACTATGCGCGGCAGGCGTATTTCCAGCGCATCGGTGCCCTGGGATTTGCCTTCGGCAAGGTCGATCTGGTGGGGCATACCGGCAGCGTGCCCCTGGCCCAGACCGCCAATCCCCTTCGTCAGCGTATCGCCGAGCGCATCATCTCCTTCTGGCCGGGGCCGACGGGGCAGATGTCGGCAGCACTCCTTACAGGCCTCGATGCCGGTATCGACCAGGCGACATGGTCCGACATGCAGCGCTCGGGCCTGGCCCATCTCATTTCAATCTCCGGCCTGCACATGGCAATCGTAGCCGGCACCATGTTCCTCGTCCTTCGCTACGGTCTGGCCCTGATTCCGCCTCTGGCGCTCCGTTTTCCAGTCAAGAAGCTGGCGGCTATCGGCGCCATGCTGGCTGTTACCGGCTATCTCCTGATCTCGGATGGCTCGGTTCCGGCGGTACGCTCCTGGCTCATGGTGCTGGTATCCTTCACAGCCGTCCTCTTGGATCGTAACCCGTTTTCGCTCCGCCTCTTGGCCTTTGCCGCCATCGTCGTCCTCCTTTATCGGCCCGAGAGCCTGCTGGGCGCTTCCTTCCAGCTTTCCTTCGCGGCGGTCCTGGCACTGATGTCGGCCTATGAGGCCGGTGCTGCCAGACTCACCCAGAACCGTCGTGAGGACCCACCGTTCTGGCAAGGGCCGATTCTCTATGTCGCCGCCGCCATCGTCTCGACAGTGATCGCCACCGCCGCGACGACGCCGCTCGCGGCCTATCATTTCCAGAACATCACCACCTTCGGGGCGCTGGCCAATCTTCTGGCCATCCCGCTTTCCACCTTCGTCACCATGCCGGCCGGCATGCTGGGCCTGGCGCTGATGCCGCTCGGGCTCGACCGGCCGGCCTTCCTTTTGATGAACGCCAGCGTCTGGGTCATCCTCAAGATCGCGCATCTGGCGGCCTCCCTGCCGGGCTCGGCCTTCCTTGTAGTCCAAGCCCCCATCCTGGCCCTCGTCCTCTTCGGCATCGGCATGGTCTGGCTTTGCCTCTGGCGCGGACGGTGGCGGGCCTTCGGCCTGCCGCTTCTGCTCGGCTCCTTCGTGCTCATTTTGCGGGCACAGGCTCCAGACATGCTGGTGCAGCCCTATTTTGACATGGCGGCGGTCCGCGATCCGGATGGCTCGCTCCGTCTGCTCAGCCGACAGAGCAACAGCATCATCCGCTCGAGCTGGCTGCGCGCCATGGGTCAGCAGGCTGCCAACGCTTTCCCCTTACCGTTCACGGGGGCCGAGAGGGATCTTAGCTGCGATGCATCGGGCTGCCTGCTCGCGCGACACGGCCGGCGCCTGGCCCTGAGCTTTGACGCTGGGGCCGTCGCCGAGGATTGCGCCCAGGCCGATCTCGTCATTGCCTCAGTCGGTGCGGAGCGCTGTGAAAAAGGGGGGGCTCGCCTGCTGGGCCCACGGGCATTAAGGTCGTCCGAAGGGGTCGCAGTCTGGTGGACGGGCAGCGATCTCGTGCTCGAAAAGGTGTCCGACGACCGGGGGCGGTGGCCCTGGACCTGGCATCCGGGGCAGGGGCACGAGACGGATCAGACGGCCGATGCGCCGGTTGCTGCCTTGCCGGATGCGACGTCAGGCCCTAATCCCGGCGCCGAATAAGCCACCAAGGGCGTTCCTTCATGCGCGTGCGCTTTGCCCCCAGCCCCACAGGACTATTGCATCTGGGCAATGCCAGGACTGCGATCGTCAACTGGCTGGCGGCCCGCCAGGCCGGCGGTATATTTCTTTTGCGGATCGACGATACCGATATCGAGCGCTCGCGCCCGGAGCTTGCCCTGACCATCGACGCGGATCTGGCCTGGCTGGGGCTCGATGTCGACGAGCGCGCCGTCCAGAGCCAGAGGACCGCCGTCTACGAGCGTCATTTCGCCGGGCTCGCCGCCGGGGATCGTCTTTATCCGGCATACGAAACGCCCGAAGAGTTGGCGGCGATGCGCCAGCGCCTCAAGGACAAGAACCTCCCCCCGCGCTACGATCGTACCAGCCTCAGGCTCGCGGCCGCCGACCGACAGCGCCTTGAGGCGGAGGGCAGGAAGCCGCACTGGCGCCTGCGCCTGAGCGACCGGCGGATCGATTTCGTCGATCGCGTGCGCGGCCCGCAGCGCATCGATCTACGACATCTTTCCGATCCCGTGCTGCGACGGGCGGATGGCAGCTTCACCTATACCTTCGCCTCCGTCGTCGACGATCTCGACCTCGGCGTCACCGAGGTCATCCGCGGCGAGGACCATCTGACCAACACGGCGGTTCAGATTGACCTCATGGAGGCTCTGGGCGGTCGCCCCCCCGATTTCGGCCATCTGCCGCTAATCCTCGATGCGGGCGGCCAAAAGGTCAGCAAGCGCCTGGGCGCAGCCACTTTGGCTGACCTCAGGGAGCAAGGCGTCGAGCCTCTGGCCATCCTCCAGGTCCTGGCCGCCCTCGGCACGGGCCGGCCGGCTTGCGCGGAGGCGACGCTTGCGGAACTCGTTGCCGGTTTCGATCTCGCGGCCTTCGGTACCGCCCAGCCGCGCCTCGCTACGGCCGACATTGCCCGCCATTCGGCGGCGGTCCTGCACCATCTGGACTTCGTATCCGTCCAGGCGCGGCTCGAGGGCATGGGACTGGCCGGGCTCGACCAGCCATTCTGGAATGCCATCCGGGCTAATCTCGAGCGGCTCGAGGATGCGGGGCTCTGGTGGTCGATCTGCCAGGAGCCGCTCCAGCCCGTCATCGAGGATAGCGCCTATCTGGCCACAGCCGCCAATCTTCTTGGCCAATCGAGCTCGGTTGAAGCCTGGCTGGATGCTCTCAAGGAGGCCAGCGGCCGCAAGGGCAAGGCGCTCTTCCACCCACTCAGGCTGGCGCTCACGGCGCGCGAGCGTGGACCCGACCTGGGAACTCTGCTAGCGCTGATGGGCAAAGATCGTGCCGTCATGCGGCTGCGCGGGCAAGTCGCCTGAATTCTTGTTCCATTAACTGATACCGCGAAAAGATTGCCTAAGGTGCCAGAGCTCCACCTGACCAACACGCTTACCCGGACGAAGGAGCGCTTCGTCCCCATCGATCCCGCGAATGTCAGGATGTATGTCTGCGGTCCGACGGTCTATCAGCGCATCCACATCGGCAACGCGCGGCCGATCATCATCTTCGACATCCTGTTCCGGTTGTTGCGCCAGATCTATGGCGAGGCGGCGGTCTCCTATGTCCGCAACATCACCGACATCGACGACAAGATCATCGACCAGGCCAAGGCCAACGGTGAACCGATCGAGGCGCTGACCGCCCGGACGAGCGAGGCTTTCCTTGCCGACTGCGTGGCGTTGGGTTGCCTCTCGCCCAGCCACCAGCCGCGCGCCACGGCGCATATCGAGGGGATGGTGCAACTCATCGGCCTGCTTGTTGCCAAGGGGCACGCCTACGAGGCGGAAGGGCATGTCCTCTTCTCCGTTCCCTCAATGCCGGACTACGGCCAACTCTCGAACCGCTCGCGTGACGAGATGGTGGCGGGCGCCCGCGTCGAGGTAGCCCCCTACAAGCGCGACCCTGCCGATTTCATTCTCTGGAAGCCCTCCAAGGACGGCCAGCCTGGCTGGGACAGTCCGTGGGGACGGGGTCGTCCCGGCTGGCATATCGAATGCTCAGCCATGGCCGAAGCCTTGCTGGGCCCACTGCCTTTCGACATTCACGGTGGTGGCCTCGATCTGATCTTCCCGCATCACGAAAACGAGATCGCCCAAAGCCGTGGCGCCCACGATGCGTCCGCCATGGCCAGATACTGGGTTCATAACGGCTTCGTCGACATGCGTGGTGAGAAGATGTCGAAGTCCCTGGGCAACGTGCTGCGCGTCGACGACGCGCTGGCCATCGTCCCGGGAGAGGCCATCCGCTTCTTCATCCTGGGGGCACATTATCGTCAGCCGCTGGATTGTACGCCCGAAGGGCTGCGCGAGGCGGAGGAGACGCTGACCCGCTTCTACAAGGTGCTCGAACTGACCGGGCTCGGCGGCCCGGACGACGACGAGGAAGGCCAGCCAGCAGCCGAGTTCCTGGCGGCCCTGAGCGATGACTTAAACACCCCCAGGGCCATTGCCGAACTGCATGGCCTGGCCACGCGTGTCTTCACAGCCCACATCCAGGAGCGCGATCCCGCCGGGGCGAGGGGCATCGCCTTGACCTTCAAGGCCTCGGCCAAACTTTTGGGCCTTCTTAACGACGATCCGGCGCACTGGCTGCGCGGCCGGGCTGGCGTCGACGGCCCTCGCATCGAAGCTTTGATTGAGGAGCGCCGCGCGGCCCGCGCCGGCAGGGACTTCGCCCGTGCCGATGCGATCCGTAAGCAGCTGGCCGACGAGGGCGTGGAGCTCGAGGACCGCAAGGATGGCACGACCGGCTGGGTCCAAAAGCGGTCCGCGGTCTGAGCCCATGACAACTTCGATGAAGCAGACCAAGGGCGACCGCGACTGGGTCGATGCCCTCCCGGCGGCACCAGTCGTGATTCTTTGCCGCCCACAGATCGGCGAGAATGTCGGTGCCGCCGCGCGCGCCATGCTGAATTTCGGCTTGCGCGACCTGCGGCTGGTGAAGCCTGAATGCGGTTGGCCGAATGCCAAGGCGGTCGCCATGGCGTCGGGCGCGACCGTCGTCCTCAACGAGGTTCAGATTTTCGACACGTTCGAAGCCGCCACTGCGGACCTGCATCACCTCTATGCCACGACTGCCCGTCTGCGTGAGATGAAGAAGCCCGTCGTGACGCCTGGCGAGGCGATGATCCGTGCCAAGGCGCAGCTCGAGGCCGGCCACGGCGTGGGCCTGGTCTTCGGCGCCGAGCGCACGGGTCTCGAGAACGAGGAACTGGTCCTGGCCGATGCCCTGGTGCGCATCCAGACCAATCCCGATTTCAGCTCCTTGAACCTCGCTCAGGCCGTGCTCTTGATCGTGCATGAATGGGGCAAGGTGGTCGATCTGGGAGCCGGTCAACGGCTTCTGCCCAAGGAGATGGCAGAGGATGTGCCGGCCACCAAGGGCGACATTGCGGGACTGCTCGACCATATGCTGGTCGAACTCGAGGCGGTCGATTTCTTCAAGAGCCCGCAGCGGCGGGTCAGCCTCGGCAATGCTGTCAAGCTGATGATCGAGCGTCGCGGCTGGACGCAGGCGGAGGTCAACCTCATGCGCGGTATCGTCCGGGAGATCGCCACGGGTCACCGTCCCCGCTGACGGGCTGTCCAATGGAAAGTCAGTCGTTCCTGCTTCGCGTGCACGCCGCCTACAAGGATCCAGCACTTGTCGTGCTCGAAGGGCTGCATGCGCTCAAGCATGCGATTCGCTTTAAGGCGGAGGTCGAATTGGCACTCACCGCCGATGCTTCAGTGCCAGAAGGCCTCGCGGCCAGGCTCGCACCCGACATCCTGCCGCAGCTACGCCGGCATCTGGTCGAGGTGCCGGCGGACGTTTTCGCCCGATTAGCCCCTAAGGCACCTGCAAGCGGCATCATCGCCATCGCGCGGCGACCCGACGTCACCCTTCAGGCGATCCTGGAGCGGCCGGGGCCTGTCGTTCTTCTCGATCGACCGACCCACCCGGGCAATGTCGGCGCCGTGGTGCGCGTGAGTGCCGCCGCGGCTGCGGCGGGTGTATTGACGACGGGACAGCTTGACCCCTGGGGCGCTCCGGTGCTGCGCGGCAGCGCCGGGTTGCATTTCGCCCTGCCCGTCCTGCGGATCGAGGATCTGGGCCAGGTAAGCCGGCCGATCCTGGCGCTCCATCCCGAAGGCCAGCCTTTGACCGCGGAAAGCCTGCGCGAGCGGCCGATCCTGGTCTTCGGCTCCGAGCGCCGCGGGCTCGATCCCTCCTGGCTGCAGCGAGCCGATCGTCGGCTGACGATCCCCATGGCAGCAGGGGTTTCGAGCCTCAATCTTGCCACGTCCGTGGCCGTGACGCTCTATGCCGACAGGCTGGGCTCCGCTTGCTAAGCCGGGTTAGCTCGCCTAGACGAGGCGCCAAATCGACACCGACTGGAAGTCCGAGGGCCATGTCCGATACCGCCACCCTGATCGCCGACTATTATGCCGCCTTCAATCGTGGCGACGTCGAGGGGATGCTGGCGCTCTTGAGCGATGACGTCGCCCATGACGTCAATGAGAGCGGGCGCGAGCCGGGCAGGGCGGCCTTCAAGAACTTCATGGCGCGTATGAACCATTGCTACCGCGAGAATCTGACCGACATCGTCGTCATGGTCTCCGCCGATGGCGCGCGGGCGGCCGCCGAGTTCATCGTGAACGGCACCTATCTTTCAACCGATGCCGGCCTGCCGGAAGCTCGTGGACAGACCTACAAGCTGCCGGGTGGCGCCTTCTTTACCGTCAAGGAGGGGAAGATCGCGCGCGTGACCAACTATTATAATCTGCAGGAGTGGCTGCGTCAGGTTCAGGCCTGACGACACGCCGGCACGATGGACCTATCCCTTCTTCGCAACCCTGAGAACTGGCGCGACATCGTCCGCGAGGTGGTGGTGCATGGACTGGTGGTGGTCCCCCGGGACCGCCGCCGCCTGCTCGACCGGCGCTGGCGCGGGTTGGACGAACTGCGACGACTGGGTAGCGCGGATACCGTTATTGTCTCCTATGGCAAGAGCGGTCGGACCTGGTTGCGGGTGATGGTCTCGCGCTATTTCCAGAGGCGCTATGCGCTGCCGGAAGGCCAGGCGCTCGAGTTCGACAATCTCTATCGGCTCAATCCGCGCGTGCCGCGGATCCTCTTCACCCACGCCAATTATATTCGCGATGCGACCGGCCACTGGGATAATCGGGCGGAATTTCGCTCCAAGCGCGTTCTTCTTCTCGTCCGCGATCCCGTCGATACCGCCGTCTCTCAATATTACCAGTGGCGCCACCGCATGCGCGGCTGGAAGAAGATCTTGAACGATTATCCGCCGCCCGGTGCGGAAAGCTCGATCTTCGACTTTGTGATGAGTGAACGCTGTGGCCTGCCCAAGATCGTCGATTACCTTGCCGTCTGGGAACGCGAACTGCCGCATCTGCGCCAGCACGAGGTCGTCTCCTATGAGGAGATGCGCAAGGACGCGGCCGCGCCCCTGATGCGGGTCCTTCGCTTCTTTGGCGAGGAGCCGAGCGAAGCCGAGATCGCCGATGCCGTCGCCTATGGCAGCCTTGAGAACATGCGTGCCCTCGAGGCTACCGGTGGGATCGCCTTCGCCGGGCGGCGGATGAAGCCCGGCTCCAGCGATCCGCAGAGTTTCAAGACGAGGCGTGGCAAGGTCGGCGGCTGGCGGGACGAGTTCACGCCCGATCAGATCGCAACGATCGAGGCCTGGCTGGCGGGACAGGCACCGCTTCCCTTCGGCTACTGAGTCGCATTCGCCTCAGCTGGCATCGAAGACGATGCAGGTCGTCTGGCCATGGGCGAAGAGTTTGTTCCCGACCCTGACATCGCCCTCGGCGGTCGCCGTCTGGTGACCTGCATGCAGGACACGGCCGGTCACGCGCACCTTTCGCAGGGCCGGGACAACCGGACGGATATAGCGCGTCGAGAGTTCCAGCGTCGCGTGCAGACGGCCTTGCGGCAGAGTTGTCAGGATGGCCAGGCCCATGGCGGTATCGAGGAGCGTTGCGAGCCAGCCGCCCTGGCCGACGCCACGGAAATTCAAGATCCATGGCTCGACGCCGGCCTCACAGACCACCAAACCTTCCTCGACGCTTGCAAGCTCAAGTCCGACCGTCTGCCAGATCGGCGCTGGCGGCACATCTCCCGTCAGCATGCCACGGACGATCGACAGGCCATCCAGGGTCGCTAGATGTCCGCGATCGGCCGGCGGTGCCTCGAAGGCGTAAGTGCGCTCTGGCATGGCAGTTTCAGGAGAATGCCTGTAGCCCGGTCTGGGCGCGGCCGAGGATCAAGGCGTGAATGTCGTGGGTCCCCTCGTAGGTGTTGACCGCCTCGAGGTTCATGACGTGGCGAATGACGTGATATTCGTCGGCGATGCCGTTGCCGCCGTGCATGTCGCGCGCCTGACGGGCGATATCGAGTGCCTTGCCGCAATTATTGCGCTTGATAAGGCTGATCATCTCCGGTGCCCAGCGGCCCTCATCGATGAGTCGCCCTACCCTTAGCGCCGCTTGCAGGCCTAGCGTTATCTCGGTCTGCATGTCGGCCAGCTTTTTCTGGATGAGTTGGTTGGCGGCCAAGGGCTTGCCGAACTGCTTGCGCTCCATCGTGTAGTTCCGGGCCTGCAGCCAGCAAAACTCGGCGGCGCCCATCGTCCCCCACGCAATGCCGAAACGGGCCTTGTTGAGGCAACCGAACGGCCCTTTCAGGCCCTTGACGTTGGGAAGATGGTTTTCGTCGGGGACGAACACCTCGCTCATCATGATCATCCCGGTCGTCGAGGCCCTGAGGCTGAATTTGCCCTCGATCTTGGGCGTCGTCAGGCCCTTGGCCCCCCGTTCGATGACGAAGCCGAGAATTGTGCCTTCCTCATCTTTGGCCCAGATGATGCAAAGATCGGCGATCGGCGAATTGGTGATCCAGTTCTTCGAACCGGAGATGATCCATCCCCCGTCCACCTTCTTCGCTCGTGTGCGCATGCCGCCCGGGTCCGAGCCGAAATCGGGCTCCGTCAGGCCAAAGCAACCGACGAGTTCGCCCGTTGCCAGCCGCGGCAGCCAGCGCTCGCGCTGCGCTTTCGTGCCATAGGCGTGGATCGGATACATGACGAGCGAGGATTGGACGCTCATGGCGGATCGATAGCCCGAATCGATCCGCTCGACCTCGCGCGCCACCAGGCCATAGGCGACGTGCGAGGCACCGGCACCGCCATCTTCCTCGGGCAGGGTGGCGCCCAGGAAACCGAGTGCGCCCATCTCGGTCAAGATCTCCCGATCGAACGTCTCATGGCGGTTGGCTTCGACGATCCGCCGCAGGAGCTGGCCCTGGCAATAATCCCTCGCACTGTCGCGGATCAGGCGCTCATCCTCGCTCAACTGGCTGTCCAGATCGAAGGGATCGGCCCAGTCGAAGGCGAATGCCCGTGTCGCTTCTCGTTCCGTCATCGTCCTGTCCACAGCCTGCGCCTATCGAATTCTTGCTTTTGGGTTCCAGCAGCAAGTCTATCGCAGCCGGGCCCGCAAGGCACCCCCGGTCCGATCGCGCGACCGGACGCATCCCGTGCTAGAACATCTGAAGGACCGGGGTCCCGCCACTTAGAGCTAATGGTGAGTTCGATGACGTTGGAAGAGTTCGGTGCGTTCGGGATTCGTCACATGACGGTGTTCGACGATCCCGAGGGCGCCGTGCGGGAAGTCGAGCGGCTTTATGAGCAATCGATGACAAGGCTGGAGCAAGCCTTTGCCGATATGTGCCGAGGCAAGCCGCCGGAGGTGATGCCCGACGCCTGCTATCCGTTCGTCGGGGTGCGGGTCGGGCGGCCCGAGCTCAATCACGATGCACGGCTATCTTATGGCGTGCTTCACGATCCCGGCCTCTACGGCGCCACATTGACCCGGCCCCAGCTCTTTCGCGATTATTACAAGACGCAGCTCGGCATCTTGATGGCGAACCACGCGGTACCGGTCGTCGTCGGTCTCAGCCGCCGGCCCATTCCCTTGCCTTTCGCCATCGATGAGATTTCGGCCGACGTGCCGCCCGAGCGGGTCAACGAGCTGCAGCATGTCTTCGCCATGCCCGATCTCAGCCGGACGGACGACGCCATCGCCAATGGTACTTGGCGGCGCGGGCCGGATGCGCCCTCGCCCCTGGCGCTCTTCTCAGCCGAGCGCGTCGACTACAGCCTGCACCGGTTGCATCACTATACCGGCACCATGCCCGAGTTCTTTCAACGCTTCGTGCTGCTGACTAACTATCAGCGCTACATCGATCATTTTCTCGACTATGCGCGCAGCGAGATCACTAGCGGCGAGGAATATGACCGCTTGGTCGAGCCCGGCAACGTCGTGACCTGCAATCCGCGCCTCACGAGCGAGCCATCCTCAGGCCATCCGCCTGCCAGCCTGCCACAGATGCCGGCCTATCATCTGACCCGGCCCGACGGTCGCGGGGTGACGATGATCAATATCGGCGTCGGGCCGAGTAATGCGCGCAACATTACCGACCATGTGGCGGTCTTGCGTCCCCATTGCTGGCTGATGCTCGGCCATTGCGCCGGCCTGAGGCGCAGCCAGCGGCTTGGTGACTATGTCCTGGCGCATGGCTATGTGCGCGAGGACAAGGTCCTGGACGACGAACTGCCGCTCTTCGCGCCGGTGCCGCCGATAGCCGAGGTGCAAATGGCGTTGCAGGAAGCCATGGCCAGCGTGACGGGGCTGCATGGCCTCGACCTCAAGACGCGGATGCGCACTGGCACGGTAGCCACCGTGGCCAACCGCAACTGGGAGCTGCGCTTCGACGAATCATGGTTGCGGCTCAATCAGTCCCGCGCCATCGCGCTCGACATGGAGAGCGCCACCATCGCCGCCAACGGTTTTCGCTTCCGTGTGCCCTACGGCACGCTGCTTTGCGTGTCGGACAAGCCATTGCATGGCGAAATCAAGATGCGCGGCATGGCGAACACGTTTTATCGCGAGCGGATCAATCAGCATCTTCAGATCGGCCTCGAGGCCGTCCGCATCCTGCGCGCTCAGGGTCCCGAGCGCCTGCATTCGCGCAAGCTGCGCAGCTTCGACGAACCCGCCTTCCGCTAGCCATGGCGCTCCCAGTCGGCCCCGCCATGGCTAGAAGCCGACGCGGTCCACCGTGCGTACGGTTCCCTTGACCATGCGATAAACGAACCAGAGAAACGCCAAGCCCCAGACGAGCCAGCCGATCCCGACGAACATGAAGATGAAGCCCACGACCGACCATACCAGCGACCACCAAAAGACGCTGATCTGGTTGTCGAAATGACTGGCATAGATGGTCTCTCGCGCATCGCTCGCCTTCACATAGGCGAGGATAAGCGCCACCAACGAGGTGATGCCGCCGGTAAACAGGCTGGCGAAGTTCAAGCCGTAACCGGCAAGCGCCCAACCGCGCAGGCTGTCGTCGCGCGCGCGCCATCCGGGCTCCATCACCAACAAACGGCCAGGGTCGGCATACTGGTCATACGACACGCGGGCCACTCCAAGCTGTGGGCGGGGACATCCATGTTAACATCATTAACATAGGTGCCTGCCTGCCGGCTTGAAGGGTACCCACGCCGAATTTTGCGCTAGGCGGCAAGCTCGAGAGCGGGGTCGACATGCGTGGCCGCCTCGAGGAGGACGGCGGAAGTAGCCTTAGAGCTTATGGCGTGCGTGGAGAGATGCCGCCGCCAGGCCCGGGCGCCGGGGAGGCCGTTGAAGAGCCCTAGCATGTGTCGCGTAATCGATTTGACCGGCACGCCGGCCTCGGCCTCTCGATCGATATAGGCACGCATGGCCTCGACGATCTCGATCCGGCCGAGCGGCGGCAGCGGACCGAAGATGGCGGCATCAAAGGCGCGAAGCGCGATCGGATTCTCGTAAGCCTCGCGCCCGATCATCACGCCGTCGAGCAAGGGAAGATGGGCACATGCCGCCGCGACCTGCCGAAGGCCGCCATTCAAGATGATCTCGAGCTCCGGGGCGCGCTCCTTCAGCGCATGGACCAGTTCGTACCGGAGCGGCGGCAGGTCGCGGTTCTCCTTGGGGCTGAGCCCTTTGAGCCATGCCTTGCGCGCATGCACGATGAAGGTGCTGCAGCCCGCCGCCGCGACCTCGTCGACGAAGGCCAGGAGAAAGGGCATGTCCTCGACATCGTCGACGCCGATCCGGCATTTGACTGTCACCGGCAGGCTCGTGGCACGGATCATCGCGGCGACACAACGGGCAACCAGCGCCGGCTCCCGCATCAGGCAGGCGCCAAAGCTGCCACGCTGGACCCGCTCCGACGGGCAGCCGCAATTAAGGTTCACCTCCGCAAAGCCCGCTTCTTCGGCCAGTGCCGCGCAGGCGGCCAGCTCGCCGGGCTCGCTGCCGCCCAGCTGAAGTGCCAGGGGATGCTCCGCCGTGTCATGGCCGAGAAATCGCTGGCGGTCGCCATGCAGAAGCGCGCCGGTGGTCACCATTTCCGTATAGAGCACTGCGCGCGGCGTGATGAGACGATGGAAGAACCGGCAATGCCGGTCGGTCCAATCCAGCATGGGGGCCACGCATAGACGACGGTCGAGTCCGGTCAAGGCGGGTACCCCTCCTGCTCAGGCAGGACGGGCCTTACGGCCTGCGACCTCGTGACTCCGACCTCGGGGCTGGCGGCATGAACGAAGCCTGCCAGGATGTCGACATGAGGAGAGGAGCCGGACAGATTGGCCGGAATTCTGAAATCGACGGTCAAGGCGTGTGTCCTCAGGCCTGCCACGCTGATGTCCTCTTCTACCCCAAGGACGGTCGCCGGTGCAGATCGTCGGATTCGTGACGCATTTCAATGGCTGGGGTGACGAATCGATCATTAACGGGCATGAGTGCCGCGCGGCGACGGGTATGACCGGGACACGGGTTTGCGATTTGCAGCCAAGGCCGCTCGTCGCGCAAAAGGCCACGCCACGCATGAGGGAAAGGCGCGGCCCGGTAGGAATTGTCGAACCAGGGGGGAGGGGCAACCTTCCCGGACCTGGTCGGGTAGAGGAGATCAGCATGGCCAACGCTATTCCCTTGGTCCCGATAATGCCCAAGGCTTCTTGATGAGCGAGGAACCAGGCGAGGAATTCGTCGATACGCGCGACGAGGGCGATTCCGGCGACAATCAGGCGGACGGGGCTTTCGAGGACGGCGAGGACGAGATAACGCCATCCCTCGCCAAGCTGGTAACCGGCGCCATCGGCGTCGTCTTCGGCGATATCGGAACCAGTCCTCTTTATACGATTCACGAGGCGTTTCGCGGCGCGCACAACGTCTCGGTCGATCAGACTAATGTCCTGGGACTCGTCTCTTTGGTCGTCTGGTCGTTGCTCGTCGTCGTGACACTTAAATACGTGCTGTTCGTCATGCGGGCCGATAATCGAGGCGAGGGCGGCATTCTGGCCCTTTTGACGCTGGCCAAGCGTGGTGGAGCGTTCAGCATCGGGATGGTCACAGCCATCGGCATCGCCGGTGCCGCTCTCTTCTATGGCGATTCGATCATCACGCCGGCCATGTCGGTGCTCTCGGCCGTGGAGGGCATCACAGTCGTCGCGCCGCAGCTCGACTATGCCGTCGTGCCGGTGGCGGTCGTCATTCTGATCGGTCTCTTTATGGTCCAGCGGCGTGGCACGGCCCATATCGGCGCGCTGTTCGGCCCGGTCATGGTCCTGTGGTTCGCGGTGATCGCCGGCCTTGGCATCATCCAACTGATCCAGAATCCGATGGTGCTTCAGGCGATCAATCCCGTCCATGCAATCGATTTCTTCATTGCCGACGGATTTCGTGCCTTTGCGACGCTGGGTGCCGTCGTTCTGGCGATCACCGGTGGTGAAGCGCTCTATGCCGACATGGGACATTTCGGCAAACGGCCTATCCAGCTGAGCTGGCTCGGTTTCGTCCTGCCCTGTCTGCTGCTTTGCTATCTGGGCCAGGCAGCATTGATCTTGAGCGAACCTAGTGCTGTGGATAATCCGTTCTTCAAGATGGCGCCCGCCTGGTTCCTCATCCCGCTGGTCATCCTGGCAACCGCCGCTACCGTGATCGCATCTCAGGCCGTCATCACCGGCGCCTATTCCATCACGCGCCAAGCGATCCAACTGGGCATCTTCCCGCGCACCCGCATCTGGCATACGAGCGAGAAGCATATCGGCCAGATCTACCTGCCAGCCGTCAACTGGATCCTCTTGATCGGCGTGCTTTTGCTGGTCTTAAGCTTCCGTTCTTCGGCCAACCTCGCCGCCGCCTACGGCATCGCCGTGACGGGGACCATGACGATGACGACGCTCCTCCTATTTAATGTGGTCACCAATCTCTGGCGCTGGAATATCTGGCTGGCCTCGATCGCGCTTCTGGTTTGGCTCACCATCGACCTGGCCTTCCTCGGCGCCAACCTCCTCAAGGTTGCCGATGGCGGCTGGTTGCCGCTGGTGGTGGGGGCTTTGATCTACCTCATCATGAGCACCTGGTATCAAGGACGCGCGGTCGTCACGCGCCATTTCGAGGCGGAGGACCAGCCGCTAGGCACCTTCATCCGGCGCATGCGCGGGGCCGACAGGCAACGTGTGCCAGGAACCGCGGTCTACCTTACCAGCCGTATCGACCGTGTGCCGCAGGCGCTCCAGCTCAATCTCAAGCATAACAAGGTCATGCATGAGCGGATTATCGTCCTCTCGCTCCTCACCGTGGCCGAACCGCGTATAAGGCGCAGCCAGTCGATTACGATCGAGGAGATCATCCCGAACGTGCTCAAGATCGAAGCCCGTTTCGGCTTCATGCAGCATCCGAGCGTGCCCAAAGTCATGCGCGACTGCGAGCGCATGGGTGTGCGCATCGACCAAGGCGGAATTTCCTATATCCTCAGCCGCATCATTCCCGTGCCGACGCAAAAGCGCAGCATGTCGATCTGGCGCGAGCGCCTTTTCGTCGTTATCGCGCAAAATGCGACGAGCGCGGCTGAATTCTTCCGACTGCCGCCAGAACAGACGATCGAGCTTGGAGAGCGTGTTTCGATCTGAAAGATCAAGGCCCGCTTTGGCGCCCTCTTGGGCTCTGTGCTAAATGCGTTCTACGAGGATCGGGAAAGGCTCTTTCATGCCCTACGTCAAGCCGTCGCGGCTCTACGCTTATGCCAAGCTCATCATCGCCAAGATGGGCAGCCGCGAGGAGGAAGCCCATGAGGTGGCCGACCACCTCGTGCGTGCCAATCTGGCAGGCCATGACAGCCATGGCATCGGCATGCTGCCCAGCTATGTCGAGATGTTCGAGAAGGGTCTTTGGATCCCCAATCAGACCCTGACCACGGTTGCAGATGCCGGCGCCCTCCTGATCTTCGAGGCCGCACGAGGGGCGGGGCAGTCAATGGCGGCCGAAGCGACCCGCCGAGGTATCGCGCGGGCGCGTGAGCTTGGCACCTGCGCCATCGCCCTTCGTCACAGCTCCCATATCGGTCGAATCGGCACTTATGGCGAGCAAGCCGCAGCCGAGGGCATGGCCTTCGTGGCTTTCGTTAATGTCGCCGACCACGCCCCCTGGGTTGCCACCTATGGCGGTAGCGATCCACGCCTCGGAACCAACCCGTTCTGCGCGGCGGTGCCAGGGGAAGGCGGCACGCCCCTGGTACTCGACATGGCGACCAGTGCGATCGCCTTTGGCAAGGCACGTGTGGCGCGAAACAAGGGCGTTCCCGTGCCCGACAACTCGCTGATCGACGAGCGGGGCAACGCAACCAACGATCCTCTCCCTATTGTCGACCACCACAAGGGTGCGCTGCTGCCTTTCGGCCTACACAAGGGCTCGGGCCTGGCCATCATGTGCGAGATACTGGGGGCCGCCCTGATCGGTGGTCAGACCATCGTGCAGGAAAAGAAGGAGGGCATTGTCAATAATATGCTGGCTTTCATCGTCGACACGACACGCTTTGGTGGCGGCGATGCCATTCGCCGGGAGATCGATGGCGTGAAAGGCTGGATTAAGGCTGCCCCACCAGCCCCTGGCTTCGACGAGGTGCTCTTGCCGGGCGAGCCCGAACGACGCACGGCAGACCATCGCGGCGCCGAGGGTATCCCGGTTGACGACAAGAGCTGGGCCGACATCGAACATTCGGCCCGCCGGCTTGGCCTCCAGGATGCCGAGATCGACCACGCGCTGCACGGTTGAGGGCAGGCCCGCATGGAGCGCGTCGATTGTGTCGTCGTCGGGGCGGGCGTCGTGGGCCTCGCCATCGCCAAGCGGCTGGCCGAAGCAGGCCGCGAGGTCATCATTCTCGAGCGGGAGCCGCTGATCGGTAGCATTACCAGCGCCCGTAACAGCGAGGTGATCCACGCGGGCATCTATTATCCCCAAGGCAGCCTTAAGGCGCAGCTCTGCATCGAGGGCAAGAGGTTCCTATATGCCTATTGCGCCGAGCGTCGGATCGAGCATCGCCGCTGCGGCAAGCTGATCGTCGCTGTTAACGATGCGCAAGGCGAGCAGCTTCTGCGGATTCGCGCCAACGCCGCCGACCTCGGAATGCCGGATCTTGAATTCTGGCATGGCGAGCGTGCCATGGAGATGGAGCCCGAACTCTTCTGCACGCACGCGCTCTTCTCTCCCACCACCGGCATCATCGACAGCCATGGGTTGATGCTGGCCTATCAAGGGGATGCGGAGGCGGCGGGCGCCATGCTGGCTCTCGAAAGCCCGCTCGAGCGGGCCATTCTACACGACAACGGAATCGAGCTGCATGTGGGTGGGAAGGAGCCCATGCGCATCCTGGCCACGAGCGTCGTCAACAGTGCTGGCCTCGACGCGCCGGACCTGGCACGCCGCACCGAGGGCTTCCCAGTCGAGACGATACCCAAGCCTTATTATTGCAAGGGCAGCTACTACACTCTGACGGGCAAGGCGCCCTTCAGCCGCCTGATCTATCCTGTGCCGGAAAAGGCGGGGCTCGGCGTCCACCTGACAATCGACCTTGGTGGCCAGTGTCGGTTTGGGCCGGATACCGAGTGGATCGAACGCATCGACTACGATGTCGACGCACGTCGAGCAGATGTCTTCTATGCCGCCGTGCGAAGCTATTGGCCGGGTCTGAAGGATGGTGCTCTCGAACCTGGTTATGCTGGGGTACGGCCTAAAATCAGCGCGAGTGGCGAGCCCGCCGCCGATTTTCGGATCGACGGCCCGGCACTTCACGGCGTGCCAGGCCTCGTCAACCTTTACGGGATCGAAAGCCCGGGCCTCACAGCCTCATGGGCAATTGCGTTGCGCGTGGGTCAGGCGCTTGGCATCGACATTCCGTGAGTGCCAAGTCAACGTGCTTTAGCCCATATCTTCGAGATATGAGAGGGCTCTAGACAGGCGGGCTGCCTGGCACCAGCCGGTACGAGCCCATCGAGGCGTTTGCTCCAGGGTCGCTGGTCAGCGTCGTGCGAGGCATTTTGGATGTCCCGCCGCACATTCGTGGCTGGGTCGGCCGTCGATTGAGATGGGGCCGCGGGCCAAGAGTCACGTCGATGATGCTCGCATGCATCATCGACGTGGCGTTCCTGGCACGGAGACGATTAATGCGCGTTTGTCTAACGCCAGGCGTTGCGGGCCTCCTCGCCTCTCGACCATAGATAGCAAGGAAGGACCGGGAGAGCGTCGATGAATAGAGGGCTGAGCCTTCCCGCCACGGTGATGGCCTGGTTCGCCCTTGTCATGATCACGGGCGATCTCGCATGGGTATGGCCGGCGAAGGCCGAGCCGCAGAACATCGGTGTCCTTGCCGCCGATCTCGATGCCTATGTCGATGAAGGTCGCTATTTTTCCGACATCGTCGAGGCCGTCTCCGGCGCGCAGGCGAAGGTTGCCCAGCGGTTGCGGCATAAACGCTCGAACGAGCGGCTGGCCATCGTTCTGGATGTGGACGAGACGGCCCTCTCGAATCTTTCCGAGATCCAGGCCAATGGCTACGCCTATTTCGAGGAACTCCCTTGCCCGATCACACGCGGGGTCCCCTCAAGCCCCTGCGGATTCGCCGCCTGGGCGCAGTCGGGCGCGGCCCCTGCTATCGAGGCGACGCTAGATCTCTACCGCTTCGCCCGCGACCAGGGCGTTGCCGTCTTCTTTGTTTCCAATCGCGCGGAGACCTTGCGCGATGCGACCTCGCGCAATCTCCGCTCCGCCGGTTTCGACCGTTGGGATGGCCTGGTGCTCGAGCCGGCCGCCGCCAATTTCGAATCGGCAGCCGACTTCAAGTCGGCCGAGCGCAAGACCATCGAAGCCAAAGGCTACACGATCATTCTGACCATGGGCGATCAGTGGAGTGATCTCTTGGGCGGCGCCGCCGAAGCCTGGGTGAAGCTTCCCAATCCATTCTATTACATTCCCTGAGGCCGTAGTACCGCCTCTAGCCCTCGGCTCGCAGAGGGCTAGGGTAGGGCACATGGATCGCCGATGAGGGAGGGAGTCGCGCCATGTCTCTGGTCGTCCGTGGAGGTATTGTTGTCAACGCTGATCGGCGTTTTGAAGCTGACGTCCTGGTCGATGCGGGCAAGATCGTGGCCGTCGGCCAGAACCTGCCGATGCCGACCGGCAGCGAGACGATCGATGCGGGCGGCGCTTTCGTGCTTCCGGGCGGCATCGATCCCCATACCCACATGGAAATGCCCTTCATGGGCACGACCGCGATCGAGGATTTCGAGAGCGGCACGGCTTGCATGCTGGCCGGCGGGACGACGATGCTGGTCGACATGTGCCTGCCAGCATCGCAGGAGAGTCTGACCGACGCGCTCGATCACTGGCTGGACATGGCTCGAAAGGCTGTGGCCGATTATTCCTTCCATGTCGCCGTGACCTGGTGGTCCGACCGGGTGGCGCAGCAGATGGCCGCCTGCGTCGATCGCGGCATCAACAGCTTCAAGCACTTCATGGCCTATAAGGGCGCCTTGATGGTCGACGACGAGGTTTTGTTCCAAAGCTTCAGTCGCTGTCGCGAGCTTGGCGCCCTGCCGCTGGTCCATGCCGAAAACGGCGAGGCCGTCTTTCGCATGCAGACCCAACTGCTGGCCCAGGGCATAACCGGACCGGAGGGTCATGCCCTCTCGCGGCCGCCTGAGGTCGAGGCCGAGGCAGCGACGCGCGCCATCATGCTGGCCAAGCTGACCGGTGTGCCACTCTACATCGTCCACACGAGCTGTCGCCAGGTGCATGAGGCGATCGCGCGCGCCCGCGCCGACGGCCAACGGGTCTATGGCGAGCCCTTGATCCAGCATCTCACCCTGGACGAGAGCGTCTACCGCGACGTGGACTGGTCGTTCGCGGCGGCGCGCGTCATGAGCCCGCCCTTTCGCTCCAAGGACCACCAAAAATCGCTCTGGGATGGTCTTCTGGCAGGCTCGCTGCAGGTTGTGGCGACGGACCATTGCGCCTTTACGATCGAGCAGAAGAAGCTTGGTCTCGACAATTTCACCCGCATACCCAATGGCACGGGCGGCCTTGAGGAGCGGATGCCGGTGCTCTGGGACCAGGGTGTGAACACCGGCAGGCTGACGCCCGAGGAATTCGTCGCGACCACCTCGACCAACATCGCCCGCATCTTGAATATTTACCCACGCAAGGGTGTCATCGCGGCCGGGGCGGATGCGGACATCGTGGTCTGGGACCCTGCTGCCACCAAGACGATCAGTTCCTCGACCCACCATTCAAAACTGGACGTGAACGTCTTCGAGGGGATGGAGGTCAAAGGCTATCCCGCCGTCACCCTCAGCAACGGGAGGATCGTCTGGCGGAACGGCAGTCTGGATGTCGAGCGCGGTCGGGGCCACTTCGTCGAACGGCCACCCATGGCACCCGCGTTCATCGCTCAAGCCCTGCGCAACGATCAGACGCGGCCCTCACCCGTGCAGCGTCAGGTCAATCTTCAGCAGACGCCCTGAGGACTCAGACCGGCCACGCCTCCCGACTATAGGCCTTGTCCCAGAAGAGCCACTCATAGCGGCTGGCCGTAAGATAAGCATGGTCCATCTCAAGCCGCTCCCTCGCCGATGCCTCTACGAAGGCTTGATCGGCAAGCGATTCGATGTCGCGAACCGTGCGGCCGAAGGCCTCGTCGGCGTAGGTGTCGATCCATTCCCTGAAGGGATTGCTGCTCGAACTCTGGCCGAACAGGACCTGGCCCACTTCGTAGTAGATCTTAAAGCAGGGTAGGACGGCGGCAACGGCGACGCCGTATCCTGGGCCATGGGCGCGCGCGAGTAGGAAATTGCCATAGGCCTCACAGGTCGGCGAGGGGGGTGTTGCCTCGAAGAGGGCCTGGCTGACGCCAAAGCTCTTGAAGAAGCTCGCATGCAGTCCGCGTTCGACGCGGATGGCGTCCGCAGCACAGTCCGCCAGCCTGATCTGGGCGGCTGCCATCGGCGCCTTTGCGGCTGCCAAAGCGAGTGCCCGCGCGAACACGCCTAGATAATGCGCATCTTGGATCATGTAGAACAGAAAGACGTCGCGATCGAGACGTCCATTCGACATCTCGAGGTTGAAGGGATGCGCCAGGACAGCCTGGTAGATGGGATCGATCTCATTCCACATACGACGAGAAAAACTCATTGACGGTTCCTTGAGCTCGCTTTGTGGTAGCGCTGGCGACAACGATTTATTTACCAGGTTGCGTAAAGATGCATCGAAAGCTGCCGCGACAACACATGACGCATCGGCGGTGAGCGTATCGCCAGGGATAGCCAAGGATGGATGAGCGACGAAAGGTCGTGCGGCGCGAGCGGCAGATGCATTTGCGGATGGCTAAGCTGGCGAGGCAATCGCGCCGCGACGACAAGATCGCGAGGAACCGCGCCGCCGAGCTTGCTATCGTGAGCCATGAGATGCGCGAGCCACTCAATGGCATCATCGGTCTCTCACGCCTTTTGCGCGAGACCAAGCTCGACGAGGAGCAGACCGGTTATGTCGAGGGCGTCCAAACTTCGGCACGAACCCTTCTCGAACTCGTCAACGAT
This sequence comes from Arboricoccus pini, assembly GCF_900187945.1. Classification (GTDB taxonomy): domain Bacteria; phylum Pseudomonadota; class Alphaproteobacteria; order Geminicoccales; family Geminicoccaceae; genus Arboricoccus; species Arboricoccus pini. The sequence continues at coordinate 57,847 of NZ_FYEH01000007.1, forward strand.
CTGCTCGATGCCTCGCGCATCGATGCAGGTGCGCTCGAACTCCTCGACGTGACGTTTCGGCCCTCGCACCTGACGCACGACATCGTTGCCATGCTGCAGCCGCGAGCCGCCATGCGCGGCGTGACCTTCGAGATCATTCTGGCACCCGACATGCCGCCATTCCTGCGGGCGGACCCGGGCCGCCTGCGTCAGATCATCCTGAATCTTGCCACCAACGCCTTGAAGTTCACGCCGGAGGGCTCCGTGCGGGTCTTGATCGGCCTCGTTGGCGCCAAGGACGACGTGGCGACCTTGCAGATCGACGTGGTCGATACCGGCATTGGCGTCGATGCCGCAGCCAGGGAGCGCCTGGGCGGGGCTTTCCAGCAAGGTGATGCATCCATTGGCCAGCTCTATGGTGGCAGCGGACTAGGCCTAATGATTACGCGACGGCTGCTGCATGCCATGGGCGGTGACCTGAGCTGGGAACCGCGGGTCGAAGGAGGCATGCATTTTCGCGCTACCTGCCAGGTGGCCGTCCTTTCGGCGGCGGCCAATCATGGCTCGTCCGCCACGCTCGAAGGACTGAGCCTTCTCGTGGTTGATCGCCAGGAGGACTCGCGCCTTGCCATTTCCGGGCTCGCCAAGCTTTGGGGGATGCGAGTTCGCGGCGCACGCAGCGGTCGCGAGGCGATCACCATCCTTCACGAAGCCTCCGATCGAGGACGGCCGATCGACCTGCTTCTGACGGAATCGCCCTTGAGCGATATGAGCATCGAGGAATTCGTTAGCCGACTTGGCGACGCGCCGCATCTAGCCTCGACTCGGCTGATCCTGCAAACCGCGGCCGGCATGCGGGGCGATGCCGCTTGGGCCAAGGAAATGGGGTTTGCCGCCTATCTGCCAAAGCCGGTGGCAAGCGACATTTTGCGCGCCTGCCTTCAGCAGGCGGCCGCAGTCGACGAGCCGGCGCAACCGCTGATCACCGTCCATGGGCTCGCGGAATCGCGGCGATCGCTCTCGATCCTCGTTGTCGACGACAATCCAGTCAATCGACGGCTGGCCTCGATTCTCCTGGAGCGTGCGGGCCACCGCGTGGCGATCGCGGAGGATGGGGCAGGCGCGCTGGCGGCAGTTGAACGAACGACGTTCGATGCGATTTTGATGGATGTCCAGATGCCTGGCATGGACGGTCTCGAGGCCTCGCGGCTAATCCGCAGGCTGGAATCGCCGCTCGCCCGCAGCGTGCCCATCGTGGCCTTGACGGCGAACGCGACCAGCGATTCGGGACGACAATGCCGCGAGGCTGGCATGGATGATTATGTCACCAAACCCATCGATGGTGCGCGTCTAGTCGCCATTCTCGAGCGCCTGGTCCGACAGCGGCAGCGGGCGGCCTAAAGAGCGAAGCTATCGAGGCGCCGTTGCCGCGCGCGCCCGCAGCGCCTAGATTGCGCGGCGCTTGCGCGTGGCATCCAGCCCGCTCCTGCGTTGCCTTGCCGATGTCGGGTCATGCCCGATGCCCTTTGCCCATCGAATCCGGGTTTCTTGATGCGCCTGTCTCGCTACTTCCTTCCCGTCATGAAAGAGGCGCCGGCCGAGGCCGAGATCGTCAGCCACAAGCTGATGCTCCGCGCCGGCATGATCCAGCAGCAATCCGCCGGCATCTATAGCTGGCTGCCGCTGGGCTATGCCGTACTGCGCAAGGTGGAGCAGATCGTGCGGGAGGAGATGAATGCCGCCGGTGCGATCGAGATCCTGATGCCGACGATCCAGTCGGCCGATCTCTGGCGGGAGAGCGGTCGTTACGATGCCTACGGCAAGGAAATGTTGCGGATCCAGGACCGGCACGAGCGTGACATGCTCTTTGGCCCGACGAACGAGGAGATGGTCACTGACATCTTCCGTCGCCATGTCCGCAGCTACCGGCAGCTACCGCTCAATCTCTATCACATCCAGTGGAAATTCCGTGACGAGATCCGCCCGCGCTTTGGCGTCATGCGCGGCCGCGAATTTCTGATGAAGGACGCCTATTCCTTCGATATCGATTTCGAGGGCGCCAAACGCTCCTATGAGGCGATGTTCGTGGCTTATCTGCGGGCCTTTCGGCGCATGGGCCTGACCGCCATTCCGATGCAGGCGGAGACTGGGCCCATCGGTGGAGACCTGTCGCACGAGTTCCAGATCCTGGCGCCGACCGGTGAGAGTGCCGTTTATTACGACGCAGCGTTCGAGGAGGTCGACTTTGCTTCTCCCGACCTCGATGTCGAGGAACTGAAACGGTTTTATGCCGCTGCCGACGAGAAGCATGACGCGGCCGCCTGTACCGTGCCGCCCGAGCGACTGCGCACCGGTCGCGGCGTCGAGGTGGGCCATATCTTCTATTTCGGGACGAAATATTCAGTGCCGCTCAAGGGCGTCGTGACGGGGCCGGACGGTGCCGAGGTGCCCGTCCACATGGGTTCCTACGGCATCGGCGTTTCTCGACTTGTGGGCGCCCTGATCGAGGCCTTTCACGACGATCAAGGGATCGTCTGGCCGGAATCGGTGGCACCCTTCAAAGTCGGCATCGTTAACCTGCGGCCGGAGGACGAAGCGACGAATGGCGTCGCCGAGACCATCTACGAGGCGCTTCAAAAGGCCGGGGTCGACGTGCTGCTCGATGATCGCAATGAGCGACCCGGCGTCAAGTTCGCTTCGATGGACCTGATCGGTCTGCCTTGGCAGGTCACCGTCGGTCCAAGGGGAGCGGCCGCGGGACTGGCGGAGCTGAAGTCACGTCGCGGCGGCGACAAGGTCGAGATCGGCGTGGACGCGCTGATCCAGCGGCTCACCCAGTCCTGACCAGGCTCCTTTTCGGGAATCGCCCATGATCTTTGGCTCGGTCGAGCGTCTCGTCGCCTGGCGCTATCTTCGCCCACGGCGCCAGGAAGGGTTCGTCTCGCTCATCGCCAGCTTCGCGTTCCTGGGCATTCTCCTCGGTGTAGGCACGTTGATCGTCGTGCTGGCGGTGATGAACGGTTTTCGCGACGAGCTCATGGGCCGCATCCTGGGCTTCAACGGCCACGCGAATGTGATCTCCGGACCAGCCGGCATTGCCGATTTCGATAGCGTCGTCGGGCGGCTTCGGCAGGTGAATGGCGTGATCAGCGTCATGCCCTATGTCGAGGGACAGGTCATGGCCAGCGCCAATGAGGTGAGCTCTGGCGCGGTGGTGCGGGGCGTTCGGCCCCATGATCTCGCCGTGCAGCCTTTGTTTAACGACCATATCGTCCTAGGCCGCCTGGACTCGCTCGGGCAGACGGACACAGCCGTCATCGGCTCGCGCATGGCTGGCCGGATGGGACTGACGGTCGGGTCGAACATCACGCTGATCTCCCCGCAGGGTGCGGCCACTGCTTTCGGCACCATTCCCCGGGTCAAAACCTTCAAGGTAGGGGCCATCTACGAAGTCGGCATGTACGAATACGACAATGCCTTTGTCTTCATTCCGCTGGCTGACGCCCAGGCCTATTTCCAGCTCGACGATCGGGCGAATGCGATCGAGATCAAGCTCGACGATCCGGAACGCATCGGCCGGGTGGCGCCAAGCCTGCAGCAGCAGCTTGGCAGCGGGCCCCTGCGCCTTGTGACGTGGCAGCAAATGAATCTCAGTTTCTTCACCGCGCTCGAGGTGGAGCGCAACGTGATGTTTTTGATCCTGACGCTCATCATCATAGTTGCCGCTTTCAACATTATTACCGGGCTGACGATGCTTGTGCGCAGCAAGGCGCGCGACATCGCCATCCTGCGCACCATTGGTGCCTCGCGCGGCTCAATCATGCGCATTTTCTTTCTTGCCGGCGCATCGATCGGCATTGCCGGCACACTGGCGGGCTTCCTGGTCGGCCTTGCCTTTGCCACTAACATCGACACGATCCGCATGTGGCTTCAAAGCCTGACGGGCGTCGATCTCTGGTCGCCCGAGATCCGCTTCCTGTCGCAGCTCCCGGCCAGGGTCGAGTTCGACGACACGCTTCGCGTCGTCCTCATGGGGGTCGGCCTCTCCTTCCTTGCCACACTCTATCCCGCCTTCAAGGCAGCCCGAACGGATCCGGTCGAAGCTCTCCGCTATGAATGACGTCTTAAAGTTGGAATCGGTCTGCCGATCGTTCGAGCAAGCTGGCGCGCGCGTCGATGTGCTGCGTGGCGTCGATCTCGCCATCCCGATGGGCAGCATCGTCGCCCTCGTCGGGCCCTCCGGTTCCGGAAAGTCAACGCTGCTCCATCTAGCGGGCCTCTTGGAGCGGCCGGATAGCGGGCGCGTCTTCATCCAGGACCGTGAGGTCAGCAAGCTCAGCGACGGCGAGCGGACGCGCATCCGGCGTGGCCAGATAGGCTTCGTCTATCAGTTCCACCATCTATTGCCCGATTTTCAGGCGCTCGAGAACGTCATGATGCCGCAACTCATCGCCGGACGGGGCAAGGCCGAGGCACGCGCCCGGGCGATCGACCTGCTCACACGGTTAGGCCTTGCACATCGTCTCGATCACCGGCCCGGACGTCTCTCCGGCGGCGAGCAGCAGCGTGTGGCCATCGCCCGTGCCCTGGCTAATGAGCCGGCTCTAATTCTGGCCGACGAGCCGACCGGCAATCTCGACATCGCGACCGCCGATGCCGTCTTTGACGCATTTATCGAGCTTGCGCGTGACGCGAAGATCTCCGCTCTGATTGCGACCCACAATCCCGATCTTGCCGCACGCATGGATGCAACCTATCGCGTCGTCGAGGGTCGCCTTGAGCAAGCCTGAGGGAGAGCAAAGCGCATGACCAGCATGGCGATTACGCGACGACCCGTCCTTGCGGGGTTGGGCAGCCTGCTCGCCGGCACGGTCGCGGTCGGTCGTGGTCAGGCGGCGGCGTTGAATTTTGTCAGGATCGGCACGGCGCGAGGCGGCGGCAGCTACGCCCAGCTTGGGAAGGCGATGGTCGCAGCCTTATCCTCGCCCCCGGGCGCTGCTTGCGATACCGCCAGCAGCTGCGGTCTTCCCGGCGCAATCGTCACCGCACAGCCCTCGGCCGGCTCGCGGGCCAACGTCAAGGCGCTGGTCGATTCGGGCATCGAGTTTGCCCTGTGCCAAGCGGATGTCGCGACATGGCTGGCCAAGGGCGAGGGGCCGCTTCGAACCGGTGCCAATGTCGATTCGCTACGTGTCGTCGCGGCGCTCGGCGACGAGGCCGTTCATCTGCTGGTGCGCGCGGATGCCGGCATCGGCGCTATCGGCGATCTGCGCGGCAAGCGCGTGGCTCTGGGCGAGGAGGGCTCGGGCACCAGGGTCGACGCTGATTTCGTCCTTGGTGCTTTCGGAATTCAGCCGGCCGACCTGCAAGCAAGCAACGTGTTGCCCCTGCAGGCCTTGCGTGGCCTTCTGGATGGCCAGCTGGACGCCGCGTTCCTCACGGGCGCGGCACCGCTTCGCGAGGTGAACGCGAAAGATGCCCAAGGCGAATTGGCCCCGTTCGCCGGTCGGATCGCACTTCTCCCCCTGGACGGGCCGGAACTGCAGCCCTTCCTCGCCAATGGCAGCTTGTTGACACGCACCACATTGGCCGAGGGGCTTTATGGCATCGTGCCGCCGGGTGGTCTGGCGACGCTTTCCACGCGGACGCTGCTCGTGACGATGCGCCAGCAACAAGCGCGGTGGGTCAGCGCTTTTACCGCGGCCCTCTGGTCGTCGGCCGTGCAGCAAGAGCTGCAGCGAGCCGGCTTCAACCTGAAGGGCGCGGCCGAAGCGATTCGCGACCTGCCCTTGATGTTGCATGATGGCGCGCTGAAGCAGTATCGCGCCATGGGCCTCGCCTGATCAGCCGACCGTCGCCGCCGGATCGTCCCGGTCCTTACCCCTGTCATTGGCAGGCCAGCCAAGTCCGCCGCGCCAGCGGTGCGGCCCGGCCAATCTTCCCGGCGACCGGCAATGCCTGTCGAGGAGGTCCAGCATGTCCCGGGTCGCTTCCCGCTGGCTGTTGGCATAGTGCGCCGCCGCTTCGATCGCCTCAGTGGTTGGATGCCGCTCGTCGAAGACGGCGCGCTCCAGCCTCGCCGCTCGTTCGGCTCGCCAGAAGGACATGGTGATCGCCCAAACAAGGTGCGATTCGATGGCACCGTTGGGATCAAGTTCGGCTTTTAGCTTCTCGTGCAGCGCTTCGAGAAGTTCCGGATTTTCGTGCCGTGTCGTGTAGGCCACGAAAGGCGATGGCTCGTTGGAGGGCTTGGCGGCACGGCGATCTGCAAACATTTCCTCAGGCGCTCCTTGGTATCGAAAAGGAAACCATGAAGATCCGGACGATCTTAATCAACAACTTATGATTGGGGTTTAGTCTAGGTTTCCTTCGAATAAGGAAGGCACACGCGCTGCATTTAGACGGCGTTCACAATGCATTCCCGGGAGATTGCCGGGGAATTTTGCTTAACCATCGACCATCAGGTGGCAACGCGTCTAAAATGTCTGATCAAGGCATCGACCTCGGGGCTTGTCGCGTCTGGACACGAAGACGTCGTGATCATTGCCGATCACACGCTCCTGGTCAGCTAGATCTCCCAACTGATCAGTCATGGGATTGCGGCCGGAGGCACCTCGCGATCTGATCAGCGCATGCTTGGATGACGGAGCCCAAATGGACTTGACGATCCCGCGAATACCGCTCGACGACTGGTGCGATCAGCTGCTCACCTGGCTCACCGATCATCTCTCCGGCGTGACCCGCGTCTTGAGTCGTGCCGTGTCAGGCTGGATCAGCAATCTGTCTGATCTTCTGCAGGTCATCCCGCCCTGGGCCTTCATCATCGTCGTTGGCCTGCTCGCTTGGCGAGTGGCCGGCTGGCGGATCGCGCTCATGAGCATCATTGGGCTGGCCTTCCTTTGGAATCTGGGCCTTTGGGATCCGATGATCATCACGCTCGTCCTTGTCGTGCTCTCCACAGCGGCGGCCGTGATCATTGGCCTGCCGATTGGGATCGCCTGCGCGCTCAGCAAGCGCACCTGGAAAACCGTGGCGCCGATCATGGATCTGGCGCAGACGATGCCAAGCTTCGTCTACCTCATCCCAGCCATTCCTTTCTTCGGCCTGGGCCCGGTCTCGGCCTGCTTCGCGACCGTCATTTTTGCCATGCCGCCGACTATCCGCCTGACAGCGCTGGGGATCATGCAGGTGCCGGGCGAGATGGTCGAAGCTTCCGAGGCCTTCGGCTCAACGCGTTGGCAAAAGCTTTGGAAGGTCCAGATTCCGACAGCGCTGCCGACGATCATGGCGGGTATCAATCAGACTATCATGCTGTCGCTCTCGATGGTCGTGATCGCGGCGATGATCGGAGCGGGTGGCCTCGGTCGTGAGGTTTGGAGCGCCATTCAGCGCCTTGAGGCGGGCAAGGGCTTCCAGGCTGGCATCGCAATCGCCATCGTTGCCATCATCCTGGATCGGATCACGCAGGCCGTTTCGCGTCGACCGCAGTCACGCTGATCCGCCTCCCCACCGATTGATCTAACCACTGAAGGAAACGTGCATGCAACGTCGTCATCTGCTGACCGGCGCTGCCGGTCTGGTCGCGGGCGCCAGCCTTCTCAGGGGCGCTCCCGTGCTGGCAGCCAGCAAGGACGTCAAGCTCGCCTATGTCGAGTGGTCTGACACCATCGTAGCAACCAACATCCTTGCGCAAGTGCTCAAGCAGCAGGGTTACAAGCCCACCCTGACGCCCGTCTCGGGCGCGGCCATGTGGCAGGCTGTGGCCACGGGCGATGCCGATGCCATGGTGGCAGCATGGCTGCCCGTGACACATGCTGACTACTATAAGAAGCTCAAGAACCAGGTGGACCTGATAGGGCCCAACGTCACGGGCGCCCGCCTCGGTTGGGCCGTGCCCGACTATGTCGAGCTCACCTCGATCGCGGATCTCAAGGCCAAGGGCGACCTCGTCGACAACAAGGTGATCGGCATCGATCCGGGTGCCGGCCTCATGCGGGCGTCCGAAAAGGCGATCAAGGATTATGGCCTCTCCAATATTACGCTCGTCGAGGGCAGCGATGCGACGATGACGGCGGCCCTCAAGGACGCCATCAACCGCAAGCAGAGCATCGTCGTGACCAGTTGGACGCCGCATTGGATGTGGGCGGCATTCAAGCTCAAATACCTGGAGGACCCGAAAAAGTCGCTGGGCGGCGAAGAGACGGTCAACACGGTAGCGCGCCAGGGTCTGAAAGATGATCTCCCCGAGGTCTACGCCATCCTGACCAAATTCAAGCTGTCGCTCGACGACGAGCAAGGGCTCATGCTCAAGAACCTTGACGCTGGCGTGGATCCGGCCAAGACGGCGGCCGACTGGGTAGCTGCCAACCCCGAGAAGGTCAAAGCGTGGCTGGCCTAATCGCAATCTGACGCCCGAGGGGCGCAACCCTTTAAAATGGGGGTTGCGCCCCTTTTTTATTTAGGTTGCGCCTTAGCGATGTCGCGCTATCCTCACCACGGGCTATTGGGGGGATGGCGGCGTGGCGACAACGACGGTCGGGGTGAAGATCGACGAGGATCTGCGAGCCAGACTCAAGGATGCGGCGGAATCGCTCGGGCGCACGCCACACGCCTTGATCAAGCAGTCGATCGCATTGTTGCTCGACCGTTGGGAGCAGGGACTGCCTATGGCCATCGGCGACGTTGACAGCGAAGCCGTACCAATGCCGTTCCTGGCATTCGCGCGAGGCGTCGGCGCGCAATCCGTGTTGCGGGCAGCTATTACGGCCGCTTATCGTCGACCCGAGGAGGAGTGCCTGCCGTTGCTCCTCGCGTCGGCGGCCCTCCCGGCACCGGCGCGCGAGCGTGCGACCAAGCTGGCGCAAGATCTGGCCTTGAAGCTGCGGGCCAAGAACCGTCGCGGTGGGGTCGAAGGCCTGATCCAGGAATATGCACTCTCCAGCCAGGAGGGCATCGCCCTGATGTGTCTGGCCGAGGCCCTTTTGCGCATTCCCGACCGGGCTACGCGCGATGCGCTGATCCGCGACAAGATCAAGGACGGCAACTGGCAGGCCCATCTGGGGCAGAGCCCTTCGATGTTCGTCAACGCCGCGACTTGGGGATTGGTCGTCACCGGCAAGTTGACGACCACCAATAGCGAAGCGGGCCTGAGCAGTGCCCTTGGCCGACTGATCGGCAAAGGCGGGGAACCCTTGATCCGCAAGGGGGTCGACATGGCCATGCGGATGATGGGCGAGCAGTTCGTTACCGGTCAGACGATCGCCGAGGCGCTGGCCAACAGCCGTCGGCTGGAGGCGCGGGGCTTTCGTTATTCCTACGATATGCTGGGTGAGGCCGCGACCACCGCCGCCGATGCCGCCCGCTATTACCGGGATTACGAGCAGGCGATTCACGCCATCGGCAAGGCCTCCGGCAGGCGCGGCATCTATGAGGGGCCAGGCATCTCCATCAAGCTATCGGCACTTCACCCACGCTATGGCCGCAGCCAGCGTCATCGGGTCATGGAAGAGCTTTTGCCGCGGCTGAAGGACCTCATCCTGCTGGCGCGCCGCTATGACATCGGCATCAATATCGATGCCGAAGAATCCGATCGGCTGGAACTCTCGCTCGATCTTCTGGAAGGACTCTGTTTCGATCCGGATCTGGCCGAGTGGAACGGCATCGGCTTCGTCGTCCAAGCCTACCAGAAACGCTGCACCTTCGTGCTGGACTATCTCATCGACCTTGCACGCCGCAGTTCCCGCCGGCTCATGATCAGGCTCGTCAAAGGCGCTTATTGGGACAGCGAGATCAAGCGAGCACAGGTCGATGGCTTGGAGGGCTTCCCGGTCTTCACGCGAAAGGTCCACACCGACGTTTCCTATCTGGCCTGCGCCCGCAAGCTTCTGGGGGCGCCCGACGCCGTCTTTCCGCAATTCGCCACCCACAACGCCCAGACCCTCGCAGCCATCCACACCATGGCTGGGGAGAATTACTATGCTGGCCAGTATGAATTTCAGTGCCTGCACGGCATGGGCGAGGTGCTCTACGAGGAGGTGGTGGGCAGGGAGAAGCTGAACCGCCCCTGTCGCATCTACGCGCCCGTCGGCACGCACGAGACGCTTTTGGCCTATCTCGTCCGCCGCCTTCTGGAGAACGGCGCCAATACGTCTTTCGTCAATCGGATCGGCAATGCCGCCATTCCGATCGAGACGCTGGTGGCAGATCCCGTGGCGGAGGTTCAGGCCCAGGCGGTGCATGGCATGCCCCATCCGGCAATCGCGCTGCCGCGAGACCTCTATGGTGATCGGGCCAACGCCGCCGGCCTTGATCTCAGCAACGAGCAGCGACTGGCGTCGCTGGCGGCCTCGCTTCTTGGCAGTGCTGAATTGACCTGGCAGGCTGCCCCGTTGATCGGCGAGGCCGTCCCGCCATCGGCCGCGGGCGGCAGGGCCATCCTCAATCCGGCCGACCACCATGATGTCGTCGGTCATGTGCTGGACAGTTCGCCGGAGGAGGTGGAGGCGGCCATGGCAGCCGCCTTTGCAGCCGCGCCGATCTGGCAATCGACGCCGCCCTCGGAAAGGGCTGCTTGTCTCGAGCGGGCAGCCGAGCTCCTCGAGGCAAGGATGCCGGTTCTCATGGGGCTCATCGTTCGTGAGGCCGGCAAGTCCCTGGCCAATGCGGTAGCCGAGGTTCGCGAGGCCGTGGACTTCCTTCGCTACTATGCCTTGCAGGCGCGAACGCATTTTTCCATCGACGCGCACCGACCATTGGGCCCGGTGGTCTGTATCAGTCCGTGGAACTTCCCCCTTGCCATCTTCACAGGCCAGGTCGCGGCAGCCTTGGCGGCGGGCAATCCGGTCCTGGCCAAGCCTGCCGAGGAAACACCGCTCATCGCCGCTCAGTCAGTCGCCATCCTCAGGGAAGCCGGGATCCTTCCGGGCGCCGTACAACTCCTGCCGGGCGATGGCGAGATCGGTGCGGCGCTGGTCGCCCATCAGGGCACGCGCGCCGTCATGTTCACCGGCTCCACTGGCGTCGCCCGCGCCATCCAGCGACAGCTGGCAGCACGGCTCAGCCCTGAGGGCAGGCCCATTCCGCTGATTGCTGAAACCGGCGGCCAGAATGCTCTCATCGTCGACAGTTCTGCCCTGGCTGAGCAGGTCGTGGCCGACGTTCTCGTATCGGCCTTCGATTCGGCCGGCCAGCGCTGCTCAGCGCTTCGCCTGCTTTGCGTGCAGGACGACATCGCCGATCGGCTCCTGACCATGCTGAAGGGCGCCATGGACGAGCTCTCGATCGGCAACCCAGACCGGCTCGAAACAGATATCGGCCCGGTCATCGCGGGAGACGCCAAGCAAACGATCGAAGCGCATATCGCCGCGATGCGAGCCTCAGGCCATCCTGTTCACAGTCTGGTGCTGCCGGAAGGCACGGGACGGGGCACTTTCGTGGCGCCGACGCTGATCGAGATCGAGCGGGTCGAGGAACTCGAGACGGAAGTCTTTGGTCCCGTCCTGCATGTTTTACGCTATCGGCGCGCCGATCTTGATCATCTCGTCGACGCGATCAATGCCACGGGCTATGGCCTGACCTTCGGCATTCACAGCCGGATTGACGAGACGATCACGCGACTGATTCGTCGCATCGAGGCCGGCAATATATACGTGAACCGCAATATTGTTGGGGCCGTCGTCGGCGTTCAGCCCTTTGGCGGCCATGGCCTTTCGGGCACGGGGCCAAAGGCAGGCGGCCCCCTTTATATGCGCCGTCTGCTCGCCACCTGCCTTGAAGATCTGCATATCGAGGGCGGAATGCCGGATCTTGCACGCTCCTACCTCTCCTGGCTTGGCGCGCGCGAACGAAAGCTGGCGGAACGGCTGGCCCAGTTGCCGATCATCGCCGACGCAGCGATCGACCTAGCGGGACCCGTCGGTGAGCGGAACAGTTACGAGTTGATCCCGCGATCTTGGCTGCTTTGCCTGCCCCGCAGCGAGGCCGGATTTTGGTTGCAACTCGGTGCTGCGTTCCTCGCGGGTGCGCGCGTCGAGATAATCCTACCATCCGCGCTGGCCCCCAAACTCAAGGCCTTGCCGCCTGAGATCAGCTCACACGTAACGGTGATCGAGTCGGTGACAGAGAGCCATGCCTTGGCGGTGCTCTTCGAAGGGCCGGGCGACGAACTGGCCGAGGTCAGCCAAGCGCTGGCTGCATTGGACGGGCCGATCCGCAGCATTTTCGGCCTGACGAGCGACGAGATAGCGGGCGGCAGCCTCTATCGCCAGGAGGCGTTGATTTTGGAGCGCTCGATCAGCATCAACACGGCCGCAGCCGGCGGCAATGCGAGCCTGATGAGCATCGGCTGACGATGCCTAGGCGCGCTCGCGTGTCTCGGTAAAACGGATGGCGGGAAAATCATCCTGGATTCGATTCAGGTCCCAGGTGTTGCGAGCCAAATAGACAGGGTTTCCGTCGCGATCCTCGGCGAGGGACGATTTCTTCTGCGTCCGGAACGCGTCCAGGGCACGCGAATCGTCAGCATCGCACCAGCGCGCCGTGACGTAAGGCGCGGACTCGAAGTCGATCGGCAGATTATATTCAGCCTCCAGCCGCGTCTTCAGGACGTCGAGCTGCAACTGGCCAACGACGCCGACGATCCAGTCGGCGCCGATCATCGGCCGAAAAACCTGCGTGACTCCTTCCTCGGCCAGGTCCTCTAGCGCCTTTCTGAGATGCTTGGCCCGCATCGGGTCGCCCAGCCGCACGCGCATGAGGATTTCGGGTGCGAAGTTCGGAATGCCGGTGAACTTGATGGGTTCGCCTTCGGTCAGGGCGTCGCCCACCCGAAGCTGGCCATGATTGGGCACGCCGATAATGTCGCCAGGCCAGGCTTCGTCAGCCAGTTCGCGGTCGCCGGCCATGAAAAAGATCGGATTGGAGACAGCCAGCTGCTTGGCGTGGCGAACCATGGTGAGCTTCATGCCGCGCATGAAGCGACCGGAGCAAAGACGAACGAAAGCGACGCGGTCGCGGTGCTTCGGATCCATGTTGGCCTGCACTTTGAACACGAAGCCCGCCACCTTGTCCTCGCCAGGTTCGATCTCACGATCGACCGACGCTTGTGGGCGAGGCGGGGGTGCATAGGCGACGAGCCCGTCCAGAAGAGCGCGGATGCCGAACGTCCGGAGCGCACTGCCGAAAAAGGCAGGCGACAGGTGGCCTTCGCGATAGGACTGCACGTCGAAATGCGGCAAGGCGCCGTCCACCAGCTCCATCGTCTCGTCGAGGTCGGCTAGCTGTGCCGCGGGGACGCGGTCGGCCAGACTATTGCTTCGACGGTCGGCGATCGTCTGCTCCGGCTCGCTCGCATCGCCCAGCAGCGTGAGACGGCCGCTCTCGCGCTCGAGGACGCCGCGGAAATTCTGCCCCATGCCTATCGGCCAGTTCATCGGCGCCACGTCGAGCGCCAGGCGGGAGGCGATCTCGTCCAGGAGTTCGATCGGGTCCTTCGCCTCGCGATCCATCTTGTTGATGAACGCCATGATGGGCACGTCGCGCATGCGGCAAACCTGGAAGAGCTTCAGTGTCTGCGGCTCGATGCCCTTGGCAGCGTCGATCACCATGACGGCGCTGTCGACCGCTGTCAGCGTCCGGTATGTATCCTCCGAAAAGTCCTCATGACCGGGCGTGTCCAGGAGGTTGAACGTGCAACCGCCATAGTCGAAGGTCATGACCGACGTCGAGACGGAGATGCCGCGCTGTTGCTCGATCTTCATCCAGTCCGAGCGCGCGCGACGCCGTTCGCCCTTGGCTTTGACCTCGCCGGCCAAGTGGATGGCACCGCCGAAGAGCAGCAGCTTTTCGGTCAACGTCGTCTTGCCCGCATCCGGGTGAGAGATGATGGCGAAGGTTCGCCGTTTCTTCGCCTCGGCTTCGACGATGGGGGAGAGTGCCATGAGAGGTCCAGGAAAGGGAAAGTCGTCGGCCTATGAACGCCGACGGCTGGACTGGTGCCACGCTAAAAACAGGCGCCTAGGTGCCTAAGGCACGCCGTAGGGCGGTTTGTCGAAGCCCGCGGGGGAGAGGGTGAAGATCTCGTAGCCCTCTTCGGTCACCCCCAGCATATGCTCGAACTGCGCGGAAGGCTCGCGGTCCTTGGTGACGGTCGTCCAGCCATCGTCGAGGATGCGGACCTGCCATGTACCGGCATTGATCATGGGCTCGATCGTGAAGATCATGCCGGGCTCGAGGACGAGTCCCTGACCAGGCTTGCCATAATGGCGCACTTCGGGCGGTTCGTGGAACTCGCGTCCGACGCCGTGACCGACAAAGTCACGAACGACCGAAAAGCTGCGACCCTTCCGGTTCTCTTCCGCCACGGCCTGAATGGCCGCGCCGATATCGCCCATCGTGGCACCCGGGCGCACGGCGTTGATCCCGGCCCACATGCTCTCGAACGTCCGTTCGGTCAAAAGGGCTCGCTTAACCGGTATCTTCGAGCCCACATGAAACATGCGGCTCGTGTCGCCATACCAGCCGTCGAGGATGACGGTAACGTCGATATTGAGCGTGTCACCTTCGCGCAGCCGGCGCTTTTCGCTCGGAATCCCGTGATTGACGACCTCGTTGATCGAAATGCAGGACGACGCAGGATAGCCTTTATAGCCGAGCGTGGCCGGCACGCCGCCATGATCGCGCATGAAGGTATCGATCAGGCGATCGAGTTCGGCCGTCGAGATCCCCTCGCGGACATGAGCAGTGATGAAGTCGAGCGTCCGCGCGGCAAGGTTGCCGGCGCGGTGTGCGGCGGCGAAATCGGCGGGCTCGTAAAGGTGCACGGGACGATTAGTGCCGCCCGTATCGATGACCGTGCGTTTCATACCTGCCGACAATTTCCTGGACATGGCTTGGGGCGCTCAATTCCGGGCGCCTAGCATTGCGTGCGCCCGCTTGTCAAATATCTAGAGTACAGCAATTGGTTCGACCACCTCGGGATTGAGAAGGTAGCCCTGCCCGGGATCAACACCATTCAGCACGTCAAGAAGCGAGTGCACGGCGCGACGGGCCATGGCGTCGAGCGACGTCTCCGAGAGGCCGGCGATGTGCGGCGTCAAGATCAGCCTCGGCGCCTCGAGCAACGCCGAATTCGCTGGAAGGGGCTCGCGCTGGAAAACATCGAGAACGGCACCACCGAGATGGCCGGCCCGCAGGCTGCTGACGAGAGCCGTCTCGTCGAGCAACTCGCCGCGGGCTACGTTCACGAGAAAGGATCCGGGCTTCATGGCTGCGAGCTCCCGTCCGCCGATGAGCTGCCGCGTCGACGGCAGCAGCGGCGCCTGGATCGAGAGGAAATCGACCTGTGGCAGCAGGCGCTCCAGCGGCATCAGCGTGCAGCCCAGTCGGGCGACCGTATCGGGATCCATGTTCGGGTCGGCCACCAGCATCTCTGCGCTGAACCCCTGGCAGCGCTTGGCAATGCTACGTCCGATGCGGCCAAAGCCGACGAGGCCGATGATGGCGCCGGAAAGGCCACTATGAAAAAGCGGCGCCCACTCGCCTCGACGAACGGCGGCGTCGTAGTCGAGCGTCCGTGTGGCGAGCAGGCCCATGGCTGCCAGTACATAGTCGGCAACGGTGTCGTTGTTGGTGCCAAGGGTCACCGCGACGGCGACACCCGCATTGGAGGCCGCCATCAGGTCGACATGCTCATGGCCGACGCCCAGCCTCGAGATACAGCGAAGCTCGGGACATTGGGCGAAAACCTGGCGGGTGTAGGACTCCATGCCGGCAATAACGGCACAACAGCCGCCCAGCATGGTGACCAGCTCGGTCTCACCGGGCGTGTAATCGAGCGGGGCGAAGATCAGCTCATAACCGGCCTGTTCCAGGCCTTTGAGAAGATGGTGGCGTTCGCGCAAAGCAGGAGCGGTCACGAGGATTCGTCGAGAGACAGCGGCTGTCGGGCGGGGATGACGAAACCGATTATGCATTGAGATCCGCGAGCTCTCGATCAGAGGCTCGAGGCCGGCCAGCGTCGTTGGCATTTGAGGCATCGTCCGGTGTGCCTCGAACGCAGCCTGATCCGCGTAGACCTCGTAGAGGAACACCCGATGCGCGTCATTTCCGTCCTCGATGACGTCGAATTGCAGGCAACCGGTTTCGTTGGCGAATGAAGCTTCGGCATGACGGGTGATCAGCTCGAGAAATTCCTTCGTCCTGCCTTCCTTGACCGAAAATTCAACCAGGACGACAAATCCCTCTGATCCCTTCATGCTCATCACCCTCTTATGTTGTTTGGTGCAACCTCCCTAGGCTGGAATGGCTCGCCTGCGATGCTCGCGCCAAGCGGCATACAGGCCGGCCCCGACCACCAGTGAAGCGCCCACTCCCGTCCATACATCGGGGAGGTCACCGAAAAATAGGTAGCCGATCCCGACTGCCCAGAGGAGCAGGGTATAGGTGAAGGGCTGGACCACGACCGCCGGTGCCAATGCCAGGGCCTGGACGAGAAAGTAGTGCCCGGCAGCACCGAGTACACCCAGGAGAACCAGCAACGGGATATGTCGAAGCGCGATGGGCGTGAGAAAGAACGGCCCCATCAGCGATAGCATCAGCACCATGAGGATACTCTGCAAAAGATAGCTGGTATCGGCGGCATCGACGCGCGCCACCAGCCGCGTGAGCACCATGTAGGTCGCATAGAGCAGCATGGCGACGACGATGAAGGCCATATCCCTGCCAAGCGGCATCAGTCCGGGCCGCAGGATGATCAGGACGCCAACAAAGCCGATGGCGACGGCGGTCCAGCGTCGCCATCCGACTTGCTCGCCCAGGAAGAAGAAGGAAAGGGCTGTCACGACCAATGGCGTCACGGCGAAGATCGAGTGGGCGTTGGCAAGCGGCAGGGTCTTGAACGCGGTGATGACGAGCCCGGTCTCGACGATAAGAAACAGACAGCGGAGTAACTGTAACTTGAATGCACGCGTCTGCCGCATGGCGACCAGCGGGTGACGTGGGGCCAGCGCCAGGATCACCAGCGGCAGCGCCATCAGATAGCGCAGCCAAAGAACGAGCTGGGGTGGATAGGACTGGACGAGCGCCTTGCTCAGGCCGTCCATGGTCCCGAACATGCCCATGGCGACAAGCGTCAGGAGGATGCCCGTCAGTTCCGGTGCACGTGCCACTGCCAGCGCGGGTCGTGCCACCATCTCATGCTCTCGCCGGCATGCCGCCGCGCTCGAGCCAAGCCGGACGACGGACGGCGAAGCCTGTGGCCGATTCAAAGGCTTCTGCCACGGCTAGAAGCTGGGCTTCCGCGAAAGGTCGGCCTACCAGTTGCAAGCCCATGGGCATGCCGTCGCGATCGAAGCCCATGGGCGTGCTGAGCGCCGGTAGTCCCAGATAGTTGAAAGCGCCGATCAGGGCCGCCAGCTCGTTCGATGCCTGGACATAGCGTGCATCACCGCCCGTGCTCGTCTCGGCAATGGTGGGCGGCCGTTGAGGGATGGTTGGCAGGGCGATGATGTCGGCGTCGGCGAAGACGGCGTCGCAATAGGCCCGCAACTGGCCTGCCCTGGCAGACAGCGCGCGCAGATAAGCGCTAGCGGGAGCGGCGAAGCCGGGGAGCATGCGCGAAGTCGTCGTGACATTGTAGTCATGTGGCCGGGTGCGCACGAGAGTCTCGTGCAGGGAGGCTACCTCCACCACGGAGATCAGCCGCCGAAGGGCGTTTAAAGGCTCCATTGGGGGCAGCGGCCGCTTCGTCGCTTCCAGGCCGATCTCGGCAAGCACCCGGCCAGCTTCGGCAAAACCGTTGCGGACATCGTCGTCGAGCGGACCCTCAAAGCCTTCTTCGGTAGCCAGCGTCACGCGCAGGCCCTTGATAGGCTGGCCGATCCGCTGGCGGTAACGCTCAACGGGGCGCCGGCTCGTGGTGCCATCCTTGGGATCGAAGCCGGCGATCAATTCGAGCATCAAGGCGCAGTCGGCGGCCGACCGGGCGATGGGGCCCACATGGTCGAGGGAGAATGATAACGGCATCGCATTCGCTCGGCTCACCCTTCCGTAGGTGGGCTTGATACCGACCACACCGCAGAGCGACGAAGGAGTACGGATCGAGCCGCCCGTGTCGGATCCCAATGTGGCGAACGTGAGCCTGGCAGCCACCGCCGTGGCACCGCCGCTGGTCGAACCCCCGGTGACCCGCTCCGGATTCCAGGCATTCTTCGGGTGGCCGGTATGGTCGTTGTGACCCGTAACGCCCAGCGCGAACTCCACCATGTTGAGGCGGCCCACATCAATGGAGCCCGCCGCACTTAGGCGTTCAATCACAGTCGCTGTGACCTGCGGCACATAGTTCTTGAAGATCAGGCTGCCCATCTCGGAGGGCCGGCCAGCGTGATGAAACATGTCCTTGTGCGCCAGGGGCACGCCATGGAGGGCGCCTCGCAGGATTCCCCGCCGACGTTCCGCATCGCAACGCGCGGCCTCTTCGCGAGCGGCCTCTGCATGCACGCGGGCAGTGGCATTGAGGGCGCGGCCTTCCTTGTCCAGCGCCGATAACATGGCTTCAGTCACCTCGAGCGAGGTGACCTCGCCCGTCCGGATTTTCTGGGCGATCTCTATGAGACCCAGGCTCAGCAGCTCAGCATTCCTCATTTGTTCTCGCCCACATTCGCGGTGCTCTCGGGCGAGGCGCTCAGGACCTCGAGCGCTTCCAGAAACTGCTGTGGTTCAGCGGCGAACGGCATGTCGGCGGTGGCACGCAGCACAGTCTCGGCCAAAGCCTGAGCGGTTTCGATCGCGGCGGGCGGAACGGTCAGTTGCGCCCCTAAATCCTTAGGACCAGTCGTCGTTTCGTCGCCCGCCATCCCGGTCCGTCCTCTTCTTACCACGAGTGGCAAGCTACCATTGGCTGACATCGCACTAAAGAGCCCCGGCCCCCGCAGATGTTGCCGTTGCGCATCGTTACGTGCTTTGATGGCGCGAATTCGGATGAATGTGGCATAGATCCTCTTTCCGCCCGGCGCGGAACGGACACAGCCGACAAACCAGAACGGCGAGAGTATGAGCTCGGGCGTCATCGAGGTTCCGCACGGAACCTATCGTATTCGGACGATGAAGATCGGAACAAGCTGGAGGGCCAGCTCGTTCGTGGCGGATCATCTCGTCTTCAAGGACACTTCGGGGCCCACGTCCGAAGCAGCGATCGAGGCTATGAAGGCACGCCTTGATGAACGTGACCAAAAGCAGCGGCAGGGCTGGGTCGACGGTGTTCCATCCGTTGATTCGTTCGTCGAGGCGCTCCAGAAAATGGAGATTGCCGAGCCGCTGAAGGCGATGCTGCGCGCACATGCGGCCGCCGCCGATCATCGCATGACGTCGATCGAGATCGCCAAGGCCGGCGGCTACAAGGCCTATACCGTGACCGCCACCCAATATGGCAAGCTCGGCCGGCTGATAGGTGACTATCTGGGCATGCCCGTCTCGGCTGACGATGAAGGAACGGGCCATGCCAGTGTTCTGGCCGTGGCTGAGCCCGCCAGCAAGAAGGCGGATATCGTATGGCAATTGCATCCGACGTTGGTCGAGGCCTTGCAGAAGCTGGACCTCGCCTGAGGGCCGCACGGGGGAGGGACGATCGTGCAGCCGCAAACATCGCCGCTGCACGCTGTCTTAGGACGTGTTTGGGACGCCGATTTGTTGGCGTCGCGCTATCATCTGAGTGAAGTCTTCAGCGGTTTCGCCGGGCTCGGTTGCTTGTAGATGTCCCGCCGAAATCCGGAACGACGAAATTGGCGCCGCTTCGACGGTTCAGAAATCGCAGCTTAGATGAAAGTGCGGAAGTATTGATTGTCGTCTGGGGTGCGATCGGTTTCGACAGTGATGCTGATCACTTCAACTGAGCGATGAATTCGCGACCAATGCTTCGTTGGTTCTTCATCTGATGTGATCGTCGATAGGGGCGCTGCTCGTCCCTCGACAAGGATGGCGCAGGTCGATTGCCGGACTTGCGCGGGATCGACCAAACCCTGTCCCCGTTGTTTGCCATACGAGCGAATTGACATCCTTGCGGCCCTGTCCATATACGCACGCAAACGCGTATGCTTATGTTAGGAATTACTTGTCGCCCGCTGATTCAATGATCGCGGCTCCCGAGGCCGGCTTTGCGGCCATGGGGCTGCGACCGGAAATTCTTCGTGCCATCGATGAGATGGGCTACAGCCAGCCGACGCCTATCCAGGCGGAGGCAATTCCCTATGTCTTGAAGCGTACCGATGTGATCGGTATCGCGCAAACGGGGACGGGCAAGACGGCATCGTTCACCTTGCCGATGCTCGATATCCTGGCTGCTGGCCGAGCGCGGGCGCGCATGCCTCGCTCGTTGATCCTGTCGCCGACGCGCGAGCTCGCGACGCAGACGGCGCGAAATTTCGAGATTTACGGTAAGTATCTCAATCTGTCGATGGCGCTCCTCATCGGCGGCGTAGGGATGGGTGACCAGGAAAAGGTTCTCGAAAAGGGCGTTGACGTCCTTATCGCGACGCCTGGTCGTCTCATCGACTGGTTCGAGCGTGGCCGTGTGCTTCTGGGCGGTGTCGAGGTTCTTGTAATCGACGAGGCGGACCGCATGTTCGACATGGGCTTCATGCCCGATGTGGAGCGGATCGTCTCCCTGCTGCTAGGACGCAAGCAGACCCTGCTCTTTTCCGCGACCATGCCGCCGGAAGTCCGTCGGCTGGCCGACCGCTTCCTGGACCATCCGATCGAGATCAAGGTAGCGCCTCCGGCAACGACGGCTGCGACGGTCGAGGATTTCATCGTCGAGGCTGGCGAGGACAAGAAGAAGACGCTGGCCAAGCTGATCCGCCGCGAGGGGATCGAGAAGGCCATCATCTTTTGCAACCGGAAGCGCGAAATCGGTGGTGTCATGCGCCATCTGCAGCGCGCGGGTCTCAATGCGCGTGATCTTCATGGCGATCTCGAGCAGCATCACCGGCAGCTCACCCTCGACCAGTTCACTAAGGGTGAAGTCGACTTCCTTGTGGCGACGGATGTAGCCGCGCGCGGTCTCGACGTCAGCAACATGCCTTGCGTCATCAACTACGACGTGCCGCTTAATCCCGACGATTATGTGCACCGTATCGGCCGGACGGGGCGTGCTGGCCGCAAGGGTCGCGCCTTCACGATGGTGGGGCCGGAGGACCGCAAGCTGCTGGCGAACGTCGAGCGCGTCACTCAGCGCAACATCAAGCGTCTCGTCGTCGGTGAAGCTGGCAACGACGTCATTGACGACAAGGATCCGGGGCGCGACGCCGACATGGCCAGAACCGGCCGCCACAGGTTAGCCCGGCCTAGCGAGCCAGTTCCGGACGCCGACAATTCGTCGCCGTCGCCGGTCGCCGCGGGTGGACGCAGACGACGGCGCGTCGAGACGGAACGACCGGCGGCCGAGCCCGCGCCCGTCGTGGCAGCCAGCACCGCGCGCCAGCCTGCCAAGGCGGCTTCTCCCGCGCGTCGTGACGGGGCGAAGGGGGGGCGGGGGAGCCAGGAGGAGAAGCGGAGCGAAAGCCCCGTTCTCGGCTTCGGCGACGATGTTCCCGCCTTCATGCTGCAGAAAGTTCCAGCCCGGCTTCGCTCGCGCAATGTGGCGGACGAGTCGGACGAGGACTGATGCGGACCATCTTCGTTCAGGTCAAATGCGCGCTCGGTCGAGCCTATGCGACCGCAGAGCAGGCGATCGAGAGCATCGAGGAAGCTTCCGAGGTCTATTCGACCTCAGGCGAGTTCGATCTCATCATGAAGTTCCACCTTGCCGACGATGTCGATATCGGTCGGTTCGTGACGAGCCGGGTGCAGACCCTGGACGGTGTCAGGGAGACGTTCACCCTGATCGCATTCAAGGCCTTCGCTTAGGCGGCATAGCGACGGAGCCGTATGGTAGTGAGCGACAAGCCCCTGAGGCCGAGCAGGTTCGAGATTATCGCAAGACAGCGGGCCTATCAGGGCTTTTTCGCGCTGGATGTCGTCGATCTCAGGCACGAACAATTTGATGGCAGCTGGAGCCAGCCCATACGGCGCGAGCTTTTCTGCATCAGCAACGCGGTCGGCATTCTTCCCTATGATTCGCGCCGCAATCGCGTCGTGCTGATCGAGCAATTTCGCACAGGTCCGCTGGGCGCGGTGCGCGACGCGACAACGGCGCAGCCCTGGATGATCGAGACACCGGCGGGCCTGATCGAGACCGGCGAGGATCCGGAGATGGCTGGTCGTCGCGAACTCGTCGAGGAATGCGGCCTGACTGCTGATCGTATGGAGTTGATTCACCAGTTCTACCCGAGCCCAGGCGCCTCGGCCGAGAGGGTCAATCTGTTCGTCGCCGAGGTAGACCTGCCGGTCATTGGCCAAAGCGTCCACGGCTTGGCCTCGGAGCACGAGGATATCTTGAACCATGTCCTGGAACTGGAGGAAGCGCTGTCCTGGCTGGATGACGGGCGCATCCAGGGTGTTACGGCCGTCATGGCCCTTCTGTGGATGAAGTCCTCCTCCGCCGCCTTGCAAGAACGCTGGCGGGCCGGGCGCGACTGACGCTATCGCCGGCTCTTGATCCGATCTAGACTGGATCCGATCTTAAGAATTCGATGCAACAAGTGGACGCGAACCGCGCGATGCAGGCCCGTATTTATCAGCCCGCCAAAACTGCTGTGCAATCCGGCCGTTTCCGGACCAAGAGCTGGATTGTTGAATTCGAGCCTCGCTCGCGCCAGGAGGCCGATCACCTGATCGGCTGGATCGGCAATGGCGAGACCGAGCGGCAATTGACGCTGCGCTTCGCAAGCCAGGAGCAGGCGATCGCCTACTGCGAGAAGAACGGCATCGACTATACTTTGTCGCTGCCGCATGCCCGCATCGTTCGCCCGAAGGCCTATGCCGACAATTTCATCCGCCGCACCTGACGCGACCGGCGCGGCTAGAGCTGTTCGGCGGCTTTTGCTATAAACCCGCCGCCGGTCCTGCGCGCCCGTAGCTCAGCCGGATAGAGCATCTGCCTTCTAAGCAGAGGGTCACAGGTTCGAGTCCTGTCGGGCGCGCCATCTTTTTCGGTGGGCTGATTTTTGGTGTCGAACCGGTGTCTCGACGATCGTCGCGAGCGGGCTGACGGAAAGCCACGGTTCAAGGAGTAGCCGCGGCTACCGGCAGAAGCAGCCGTGCAAGCAGATCGCCCGAGCCCGGGCTTGGCTGTTTCTCAGTTGCGAAGAGGTTCGAACGAGATGAGCGGGGAGCACCTGATCGAACGGTTGGTAGGTGCTTGGCAGCTCTCTCGCGTTATTTCCAATGGCGCCAGCTATCGCGGTCGCGCCGTCTGGAGGCCCGAGGCGGGGCATCTGCACTATCGCGAGGACGGGACGATGCGGCTGGCCGATGGCCGCATTTTCTCGTGCTATCGCAGCTACCTCTTCCAGCTCGATGAATTGAGGCTAACGGTCTATTTCGACGAGCAGCCGCCCAGGTTGTTCCATCGAATGGAATTGAAGGCCGGAGACGACGGCACGTTCAGAGCCGAAGGTCATCATGATTGCGGGCGGGATCGCTATCTCACGACCTACGAGATCGGCAATTTCATCCGCATCGTTCATGACGTCAAAGGACCGTTCAAGGACTATCGCCTGATCGGCACCTATCAGCGTCAGACGGTAAGATGAGCTTTGATGGCGGCCTCGTCGATCTTGTCCGGCGCCCCGTCAAGCACGATCTGGCCGCGATCCATGACCAGGATGCGGTCGGCCAGTTCTCGCGCGAAATCGAGATATTGCTCGACTAGAAGCACGGCCATGCCGCGCTGATCACGCAGATATTTAAGGACGTTGCCGATATCCTTGATGATCGAGGGCTGGATGCCTTCGGTCGGCTCGTCCAGGACGATCAGCTTGGGATTGGTGACCATGGCCCGGCCGATGGCCAGTTGCTGTTGCTGGCCGCCCGACAGATCGCCGCCCCGTCGATTGAGCATTTTGCCCAGGACCGGAAAGAGCGCGAAGATCTCATCATCGATCCGCCGACGATTTCGTGGCAGGACGCCAAAGCCGGTCTCAAGGTTCTCCTTGACCGTCAGGAGCGGGAAGATTTCCCGACCCTGCGGCACAAAGGCAATGCCGCGCCGGGCGCGCTCGGCTGGCGCCATCGTCGTGATATCGTGACCGTCAAACGTGATGCGTCCACCGCTTGGTCGGTGCTGGCCGGTAATCGCCCTTAGCGTCGAGGTCTTGCCCACGCCGTTGCGGCCGAGGACGCAGGTGATCGCTCCCTCAGCGGCTGCCAGCGATACGCCCCAGAGGGCCTGGCTCTTACCATAGTGAAGATTGATGTGCTCGACGCGAAGCATGATCGTCTACCTCCCCAGATAGACTTCGATGACGCGCTCGTTGCTCTGGACCTGATCGAGCGACCCTTCCGCCAGCACCGAGCCTTCATGGAGCACGGTGACCTTGACGTTGAGGGCGCGCACGAAGGTCATGTCGTGCTCGACGACCATGACTGAGCGCGTCTTGTTGATCTCCCGCAGGAGATCGGCCGTCGCCTCGGTCTCGAGATCCGTCATGCCGGCGACAGGCTCGTCGACGAGCAGCAACTCGGGCTCTTGAACCAGCAGCATGCCGATCTCCAGCCATTGCTTTTGACCATGGCTGAGATCGCCTGCCGGACGATCGCGAGCGGCTGTCAGCCGCACCGTTTCCAGGACGGCGTCGATCCGCTCGATCTGGCGGGGCTTGATCGAACGGAAGAGGGTGCTGAAAACGTCGCGTGGTCCGGCGATCGCCAGCACGAGATTGTCGAAGACCGTATGGTTCTCGAAGACGGTCGGCTTTTGAAATTTTCGGCCGATGCCGGCGCGTGCGATGGTCGCTTCGTCATGCCGAGTAAGATCGAGATTGCCCTTGAAGCGCGCCGTTCCCTTCTGGGGGCGGGTCTTGCCCGTGATCACGTCCATCATCGTTGTCTTGCCGGCGCCGTTGGGGCCGATGATGGCCCGCATCTCGCCGGGCTCGAGCAGCAGGGAAAGGGCATTCAGTGCCTTGAAACCGTCGAACGTCACCGAAATGCCGTCCAGATAAAGGATAGGGTCACGGGCGGGGCGATCGACGGACACGGCGCTCATGAGCGGGCCTCCCCGGCTTCGGCGGCCGCGGACTTGCGGTTGAAGGCGTCGATGCCGCCCAGGCGAAGTAGGCCTGCTATGCCTTTGGGCAGGAAGAGGGTGACGAGCACGAACATGAGGCCGAGCGCGAAGAGCCACCATTCCGGGAAGTTGTTCGTCAGCCAGGATTTCACGAAGTTGACGCCCACGGCACCGACAATGGCGCCCCAGAGCGTGCCGCGACCGCCCAGCGCTACCCAGATCACCGCCTCGATCGAGTTGCCCGTCCCGAACTCGGAAGGATTGATGATACCTACCTGAGGCACGTAGAGGGCCCCGGCGATGCCTGCCAGCATGGCCGAGATCGTCCAGACGAAGAGCTTGTAGTGCTCGACGCGATAGCCGCAAAAGCGCGCGCGCGATTCGGCATCGCGGATGGCGACGATGACGAGACCTGCCCTTGAGCGCGTAACAAAGACGCAAAGGAGATAGGCCAAGGCAAGCGTGATCGCCGTTACGGAAAAGAGTGCCGAGCGGGTCGCATCCGCCCCCGTATCGAACCCGAGGATCTCCTTAAAGTCGGTCAGGCCGTTATTGCCGCCCATGCCCATGTCATTGCGGAAAAACGCCAGCAGGAGGGCGAAGGTCATGGCCTGGCTGATGATCGAGAGATAGACGCCCGTCACGCGGCTCCGGAAGGCCAGCCAGCCAAAGACGAGGGCGAGTGCCCCGGGGACCAGGACGATCATGGGAAAGGCGAACCAGGCATGATCCATGCCCCACCAGTACCAGGGGAGCTCCTTCCAGTTCAAAAACACCATGAAGTCCGGCAGGATCGGGTCGCCATAGACGCCGCGCGACCCGATTTGCCGCATGAGGTACATGCCCATCGCATAGCCGCCGAGCGAGAAGAAGGCGGCGTGGCCGAGCGAGAGGATGCCGCAATAGCCCCAGACGAGGTCGAGGGCCAATGCCAACATGGCGTAACAGAGATATTTGCCGAAGAGACTGACGGCGTAGGTCGGCAGGGTGCCGGTCGATAGATGCAGGATCGGCACAAGGATGGCGATAGCGATGAGGACGGCCGGCACCACGACCGATGCGAAGGGCATGCGGCTGCTGATCATGCCTCGATGGCCCGGCCCTTGAGCGCGAAGAGGCCGCGGGGGCGTTTTTGAATGAAGAGGATGACGAGAACGAGAAGGATGATCTTGCCGAGCACAGCGCCTGTGAACGGTTCGAGCAGCTTGTTGGCGATGCCGATCGCCATGGCGCCGGTCAGCGTACCCCAGAGATTGCCAACCCCGCCGAAGACGACGACGAGAAAGCTGTCGATGATGTAGCCCTGCCCGAGATTGGGGCTCACATTGTCGATCTGGGAGAGTGCCACGCCGGCGATGCCGGCAATGCCCGAGCCGAGCCCGAACGTCAGCGCATCGACGAGCCCGGTACGGATGCCCATGGAGGCGGCCATGCGTCGATTCTGGGTCACGGCCCGCATCTCGAGGCCGAAGCGCGAATAGCGGATGAAGGCCAGGAGACCCAGGAAGACGGCCAGGCAGAAGATGATGATGACGAGCCGGCCGCTCGTCAGGGTCAGGCCGTCGAGGATGTCGAAGGAGCCGCTCATCCAGCTGGGCGAGGTGACCTCGCGATTGGTCGGACCGAAGATCGAGCGGACTGCCTGCTGCAGGATGAGCGAGATGCCGAATGTGGCAAGCAAGGTTTCAAGCGGTCGCCCGTAGAGGAACCGGATTACCGTGCGCTCCAGGATGACGCCGGCAAGCCCGCCCACGACGAAAGCGGCCGGCACGGCGGCAATAAGCGACCAATTGGCTGCATCGGGAAGATAGGTCACGAACAGCGTCTGGACGACATAGGTCGTGTAGGCGCCAAGCATGACCATCTCGCCATGCGCCATGTTGATCACCCCCATGACGCCGAAGGTGATGGCAAGGCCGATGGCGGCCAGGAGCAGGACCGAACCCAAGCTTATTCCGTAGATCGCATCTTGAACGCGAGCCAGCATCGACTGACGCATTTCGATCGAGGAGACGCTGGCCGCTGCCGCCTCGCGTATCGACGCGGAGGTGTCGTTCGCAAGGTTGCGCAGCATGGCCAGCGCGTCCGGATCACCGCGCCTGCCGATCGTCTCGACCGCCTGGAGACGCTGCGCTTCGTCTCCCTGGCCGTTCGCGAGGAAAATGGCGGCGCGCGCGGTCTCCATCACGGCTTTGACGTCGGGATCTCGTTCCTTGGCGAGGGCTGCTTCGAGCGCAGGCAGGGCCTCGCCATCGCGTGCCTTGAAGACTGCATCGGCGGCTTGTCGCCTGATCGCAGCGTTGGGGCTGCTCAGATTGAGCGTCCCCAACGCTGCCTCGGCTGCCCGGCGAATGCGGTTGTTAACGCGCACCGCCTTGGCGCCGGCCGCTGCATCCCCCGCTGGCTGCAGCGTGGCGGCATCGAGCAGGCTGTCGTCGGCCTGCCGGATGAAAAAGCTGGGAGGATCGCCGGCAACAACCATCAGCCTGTTGTCCTGAAGGGCCGCAAGCACCGCCCCGGCACGCTGATCGCCACTGCCCGCCAAAATAACCACGCCCCGCTCCACGTCGTCGAACTTCCCGCCCAGCAGGTGGAGACCGTCATCGAAGCCGTCGGCCCGGGTCTCTGCTGAGAGTCCGAAGCAGAGAAGGAAGGCTAGGAGGAGGATGCGCAGCATGGTTGCAACCTTATGCGGCGGTGTTTAAACGCCGCCGCATTTGCCTGACTTGACGTTGAAGTTGCCGCAATTCATGGGCTTACGCCAATCGGCGATGAGGTCCTTGGAGCCTTCCAGATAGTCGGACCACTCGTCGCCGACGACGAGGCCGGGGGTCTCCCAGACCGTGTTGATCTGGCCGTTACCCTGAATCTCGCCAATCAGGACGGGCTTGGTGATGTGATGATTGGGCATCATCGTCGCATAGCCGCCCGTCAGGTTCGGCACCGAGACGCCGATCATCGCATCAATGACGGCATCGTGGTCGATCGTGCCCGCCTTTTCGACAGCCTTAACCCACATGTTGAAGCCGATATAATGGGCCTCCATGGGGTCATTGGTGACGCGCTTGTCGTTCTTGATGAACTTGTGCCACGCCTTGATGAAGGCCGCGTTCTCGGGCGTATCGACGCTCATGAAGTAATTCCAGGCCGCCAGATGGCCGACCAAAGGCTTCGTGTCGAGACCCGCCAATTCTTCCTCGCCGACCGAAAAGGCGACGACCGGAATGTCGGTCGCCTTGACCCCCTGGTTGGCAAGCTCCTTGTAGAACGGTACGTTGGCATCGCCGTTGATCGTCGAGACTACGGCCGTCTTCTTGCCGGCGGAGCCGAATTTCTTGATCTCGGAGACGATCGTCTGCCAGTCGGACTGACCGAACGGCGTATAGTTGATCATGATGTCGTCAGCGCCGACACCCTTCAGCTTCAAATAAGCCTCGAGGATCTTGTTGGTCGTGCGCGGATAGACATAGTCCGTCCCCGCCAGCACCCAGCGCTCGACGCCTTCCTCGTTCATCAGATAATCAACCGCCGGCACCGCCTGTTGGTTCGGAGCCGCGCCCGTATAGAAGACGTTGCGTGAGCTTTCCTCGCCCTCGTACTGCACGGGATAGAAAAGAATGCCGTCGTCCTGCTCGAAGACCGGGAGCACCGACTTGCGGCTGACAGAGGTCCAGCAGCCGAAGACTGCAGCTACTTTTTGGGCTTCCAGGAGATCCTTGGCCTTCTCGGCGAAGAGCGGCCAGTTGGAGGCCGGATCGACGACGACAGCCTCAAGCTTTTTGCCGAGCAGGCCGCCTTTGGCGTTCTGCTGCTCGATGAGCATCAGCATGACGTCCTTTAGCGTCGTCTCCGAAATCGCCATAGTGCCGGACAGCGAATGGAGGATGCCGACTTTGATCGTCGCATCGGCGGCCAACGCCTGGCCTGCGCCCAGGCTGAGGGTTGGTAGGAGCGCTGCCGCGGCGGCGCCCTTTGCTGCGATGCCGGCAAAGGCACGGCGAGACAGGGTTCGAGGCGCTGACGTCATGATCACATTTCTCCCTTGGGACGCACCAAGACGGCGGTGCTCCGGCAGGCCCTGGATGCGGGTCCTGGGCAGTTCAGGGAATACGTCGAATGACGTAGCGCCAGCTCTATGAGGAGAAGGGCTTGGCGCTGGAGTGCGCCTAGGGCAACCGCTAATGATTGAAGCGGCTTGGTTTCGATCCGCTGCGATGGAGTGATGCTTGGACGAGCAGGCGGCGGTGGGGCGGCAACGGATCGTTCGTGAACGGCGCGACTATAATCGCTGGGTCGCGAACCAGACGCTTGAGGACTATGCGCTACGTTTTACGGCCAAAGCTGCTAGGCGATGGTCCGCCTGGCGGGTGGCCCACGCCGCCCTGGGGGTCGTCTCCTTCCTGGCACTCGAGGCGATCGGCGGCGCCATCACGCTCACTTTCGGGGTCACCAACGCCGTGGCGGCCATTCTCGTCGTGGCTGCCCTCATCTTCGTCGCGTCCGTGCCGATCTGCTACTATGCCGCCCGTGACGGAGTCGATGTCGACCTCCTGACCCGGGGCGCCGGCTTTGGTTATATAGGCTCGACCATCACGTCGCTGATCTATGCCTCTTTCACCTTTATCTTCTTTAGCATCGAGGCCGTCATCGTCGCTGCCATGCTCGAGAGCTTTCTCGGCATTCCGCTCTGGCTTGGCTATATTCTCTGCGCGCTCGTCGTCATTCCCATCGTGGTCTACGGCTTCACGTTCATCAATCGGTTGCAGATCGCTACGCAGCCGCTCTGGTTCGTACTCAATCTCGTCCCGTTGGTCCTGATCCTTGGCGCGCATCCCGACTGGTTGCCGGATTGGCGCAGCTTCACCGGTTCGGCTGGCCCCAGAGGTGCGTCTTTTGATCTCCTCCTCTTCGGGGGCGCCGCATCGATCCTTTTCGCTCTGATCACCCAGACGGCCGAGCAGGTCGATGTGATTCGGTTTTTGCCCGATCGGCGCGGTCAGAAGCCATTTCGGTGGTGGACCGCCCTCCTGGCCGGCGGACCGGGCTGGATCGTCATCGACGTCTTGAAGCTCCTAGCCGGCTCCTTCCTCGCCTATGCGGCCTTGCGCTACGGCTTGCCGCCCGAGCAAGCAGTTCAGCCGCACGAGATGTATCTCGTGGCCTTCCGCACCTGGTTCAGCCCGGGCACCGCGGTCATGCTCGTCTTTCTTCTCGTCACCGTTTCGCAACTCAAGATCAATGTCATCAACGCCTATGCGGGTTCGCTCGCCTGGTCGAATTTCTTTTCCCGCCTGACGCATGCGCATCCGGGCCGCGTCGTCTGGCTGGTGTTCAACATCATGATCGCGCTCCTCCTGATGGAATTGGGCATCCACAAGACGATCGCGAACACGCTGGTCATCTACTCCGATGTGTCGGCCGCCTGGATGGGGGCCTTGATCGCGGATCTCGTCGTCAACAAACCGTTGGGCTGGAGTCCGCGCCATATCGAGTTCAAGCGCGCTCATCTCTATGACATCAACCCGGTCGGCGTAGGCGCCATGATGCTGGCCGGCATTCTCTCGCTTGCCGCCTATGCGGGCTGGCTCGGAGTCGAAGCTGAGGCGTTTTCGACCTTTATCGCCTTTGCAGTTGCCTTCGCGACCGCGCCCATGCTGGCCAGGCTGACAGGGGGGCGCTTCTATCTGGCCCGCAAGCCGCGGGCGGCCTGGTCGCGACTTGAGAGTTTGAAATGCTCGATCTGCGAGCACGACTTCGAGCCCGAGGACATGGCTTATTGTCCGGTCTATGCGGGTCCGATCTGTTCGCTCTGTTGCACCTTGGACGCGCGGTGCCAGGATGGGTGCAAGCCGCATGCCCGCCTGGGCAACCAGATACTCGCCCCGTTACGGGCGCTCATGCCCGGCAACTGGCAAGGCATCGCTGGAGGGCTGCTTGCCCGTTTTCTCGGGGTCTTTCTCTTGTTTGCCGGGACTATCGGCCTCGTCCTCTTCGTCATTCACGCCCAGACAGTCACATCCGCCGTCGTTTCGGCCCGGAGCTTCGCCGCGGCCTTTGGTACCGTTTTCGTCATTTTGCTTATCGTTAGTGGCATCGCTGCCTGGCTGTTGGTGCTAGCGCAGGAAAGCCGGCGTGCCTCGCAGGCGGAGACGAAGCGGCAGACCGCTCTTCTCATGGCCGAGATCCGCGCTCACCGGCAAACCGATGCCGCCTTGCAGCAGGCTAAGGAGGCGGCCGAGGCTGCCAGTCTTGCCAAAAGCCGATATGTCGTCGGCATCAGCCACGAGTTGCGCAGCCCCTTGAATGCGATTTTGGGCTATGCCCAGCTTCTCGAGCACGACGCCGCTATTCCCGAGGGTCGACGCGAGGGAATCGCCATCATCAGGCGCAGTGGCGAGCATCTGACGGCGTTGATCGAAGGCCTTTTGGACATTTCCAAGATCGAAGCCGGCCGTATCGCTCTTTATCGCGACGAACTCCGGCTGCCACTCTTTCTCGACCAACTGGTGCAGATGCTGCGGGTGCAAGCCGATGCCAAGGGCATTGCCTTCCACTATGACCGCCCGAAGCTCCTGCCGGAGCTGGTTTATGCCGATGAGCAGCGTCTTCGGCAGGTGCTGATCAATCTGCTCTCCAATGCCATCAAGTTCACAACCGTGGGGCAGGTGACGTTCAGATTGCGCTGGCGTAACGAGATTGCGGAGTTCGAAGTCGAGGACACCGGGCCCGGTATCGCCGAGGCCGATAAAGAGCGCATTTTCGAGCCTTTTCAGCGTCTGCCGACCGCTAGCGGTGCGCCGGGAACAGGGCTTGGCCTCACGATCTCCAAGCTATTGACGGCGATCATGGGAGGCGAACTCACGCTGGTCAGCGAGCTTGGCAAAGGCAGCCGATTTCGCGTCCGGTTGATGCTGGCCAGGGTCGAGCACGGTGGCAGACCCGCCTCCCTGGCACGGCAGCGAGCTGCGGAAGGCAATCGCCGGGTCATCGGCCATACGGGCGAGAGACGCTCCATCATGGTCGTCGACG
This sequence comes from Arboricoccus pini, assembly GCF_900187945.1. GTDB lineage: Bacteria > Pseudomonadota > Alphaproteobacteria > Geminicoccales > Geminicoccaceae > Arboricoccus > Arboricoccus pini. The sequence continues at coordinate 90,014 of NZ_FYEH01000007.1, forward strand.
ACGACATGGTTCACCGCCGGCTGATCGCCGACATGTTGACCCCTTTAGGGCTGCTCGTGCTTGAGGCCTCGGATGGAGCATCGGGCCTAGCCCTGGCCAAGCAGTCGTCGCCCGATCTTTTTCTCGTCGATATCCGCATGCCCGGCCCTCTGAACGGCTGGGAGTTGGCCAGGCAGTTGCGTGCCGAGGGATTTTCCAACACGCCCATCCTTATCGTCTCGGCGACGCTGCGTGAGCTGCAGGAGCCACCCCACGAGGAGACTTTCCACGACGATGTGGTGTCCAAGCCAATCGATCTGCAGCAACTCCTGGACAAGATCGGTCATTATCTTCGTATTCAATGGACAAGTCTCGATGTCACGCCCGAGGCGGTCGTGGCGGATGTGCCATTCTTGTCGGGTTCGCAATTGGCCGAGTTACGGGAACTTGCCGCGATCGGCTATGTGCGCGGGATCCGCAACCGGCTAGACGCGCTGGAACAGGAATTCACGCTGGCACGGCCCTTCATCAGTCAGCTCAAGGCGTTGCTCGCCGATTATCGTCTGGAGGCATTCACGGAGGCGCTCGATAAGGCGGAAGCCGAGCTTGCAGCCGGCATTGCCGGGGCGGCGTCCTCTTGACAAGGCGCGACGTCGTTCTCGTCGTCGACGATACGCCAGGTACGCTCGGCATGTTGAACGATGCCCTCGAGAGCGCCGGGTTCATGGTGCTGCTGGCCCAATCGGCCGCTGCCGCGTTCAGCGTTATCGAGCGTGTTGCGCCTGATATCATTCTCATGGATGCGATCATGCCGGGGATGGACGGCTTTGAGGCCTGTCGTCGCCTGCGACGGTTGCCTGAGCTTACCAATGTGCCCATTGTCTTCATGACTGGCCTGACCGAGAGTGCCAGCGTGGTACGTGGCCTGGAGGCGGGCGGCGTGGATTATGTGACGAAACCACTTCGACCCGACGAGGTCATAGCCCGTCTTGGCGTGCACTTGGCGAATGCCCGCCTGGCTCGAAGCTCGCAAGCGGCACTCGATGTCGCGGGGCGCTATCTCCTGGCGGTCGATCCCGAGGGGCGGATTCTTTGGGCGACACCCCAGGCGAGGAGCCTGTTGGCCGCGGCCGGTCTCGATGCATGTGTGCCAAGCCTTGCAGGCCAACTCGATCGAAATCCAGGCGGTAGCCTGGTCGGTCCATCGCTCGAATTGCAGCATGTTGGCCAAGTGAGCGATGAAGAACGCTTGTTCCGAGTGATGCCCGCCGCGGATCCGGAAAGGGAGGCCACACTCCTCAAGGAGCGGCTGCAACTGACCAGCCGCGAGGCGGAAGTGCTGGTCTGGCTAGGACGCGGCAAGTCCAATCGGGATATCGCTGATATTCTGCTGCTTAGTCCACGAACGGTGAACAAACACCTCGAACAGATCTACCCCAAGCTCGGCGTCGAGAACCGCGCCGCCGCGACAGCGCTCACCGTCAAGATCATCTCCAGCACCTAGCGTTCTTGCCGGAGGCAAGCCGTTCAGGCTTCAAGTCGGGCGACCTCGCGGGCTAGCTTGATGAAATCATCGCGGCCGATCCCGAGATCGGCCAGTTCGGCGTTGCTCAGATAGCTGAACTCGGTCATCGCTCGACGATAGGCGCGACGGCGAGCGGCCAGGCGCCGAAGAAACGCAAACGCGTGCGGGGCCTTGTCGGTCAACAGCGGGCTCGTCAGAGAGGCGGGCATGGTCATGTCGATCCAGATCTAGCAGTGCCGATGGGCATCTGCTCATCTATGCAAGCCAGAGATATCCTTTGCATGATATCGGGGTAAGTTCACATGTTGCATCGCACCGATGCAACATGTGACATGCGGTGCGTTGTCTCAGATCTGGACCACGCGAAGATTGTTCGTGGTGCCGGACTGGCCGAAGGGAATGCCGGCGACGACGACGACATGGTCCCCCGGTTCGGCGAATTCCGCTGCCGCCGCCTGCTGACGGGTATGCTCGACCATTTCCTCGTAGGTATTGATGACGCGGGAGTGGAGACTGCTCACACCCCAGAGAAGCGCCATCTGGCGGGCCACTTGTTCATTGGGCGTGAAGCCTAGGACGGTGATGCCGGGGCGCTGGCGGACCAGGCGCGCCGCCGATGTCCCGCTCGACGTGTAGACGACGATCAACCTAGCGCTGATAGCCTCGGCCAAGGCGGCGGCGGAGGCCGCGACGGCATGAGGGACGGTGGTGTCGAGGTCCGGATGGAGCGCGTGGATGAGCGAGCGATAGGAGCCGTCGGTTTCGGTACGTTCGATGATGCGTGACATCATCGTCACGGCCTCGACCGGATAGGCGCCCGAGGCACTCTCGGCCGAGAGCATGACGGCGTCGGCGCCGTCATAGATGGCGGTCGCCACATCCGACGCCTCGGCGCGTGTCGGTGTTGGCGCATTGACCATCGAATCCAGCATCTGCGTCGCCACGATTACGGGCTTGCCGATCATACGGCACAGGCGCACGAGCTCCTTTTGGCGCCCGGGCACGTCTTCGTGTGGGATCTCAACGCCGAGATCGCCCCGCGCTACCATGATGGCATCGGAAAGGCGCACGATGTCCTCGATCTGCTTTAGAGCTTGCGGCTTTTCGATTTTGGCCAGGAGCGCGGCCTTATCGCCAATCAGGCCACGCGCCTCGATTAGATCGCCTGGCTTCTGTACAAAGGACAGAGCCACGTAGTCGACGCCGAGTTCGAGGCCAAAGGCGAGATCGGCCCGGTCCTTGGGCGTCAGCGGGGAGAGATCAAGCGGTGTGTCGGGCAGGTTGACGCCCTTGCGATTGCTGATCACGCCACCGACGATCACTTCCGCATGGATCTTGTCCGTCTCCAACTCCTTAACCTTGAGCTTTACCCGGCCATCGTCGATCAGGAGGGAGGCGCCCGGCAGGATGGCCTTGAAGATTTCCGGGTGGGGTAGCGGTATGGCGGCCTTGCCGCCTTCCTCCTTGCCAAGGACGAACGTGACGGTTTCGCCGGCGGCAACCTCGATCTTGCCGTCCTTGATGACGCCGACCCGGATCTTTGGCCCTTGAAGGTCTTGCAGGATGCAGATCGGCCGGCGAACCTCGGCTTCGAGGTCGCGAATGGCCTTGTGAACGGCACGATGATCGTCGTGGGTGCCGTGGCTGAAATTCAGCCGGAACACGTCCGCACCGGCATCGAACAGCTGACGCAGTCTCTCGGGCGACGAACTCGCTGGCCCGATGGTAGCTACGATCTTCGCGTGACGATGTCTGTGCATGAAGAGAGCCTTGCTTGGATGGGCGAACGCCCCGTCCGAGTGACGGATAATGGGCGTAAGAGCTCCGTTCCTAGACCCTGTCGTAATATCCGTCAGCAGGTGGGAGCCAACATCTGCATATCCTGCTTGCCCTTTTTCGCCGGCGACGGGATGGAGGATGGCGCGCCGGCTATTCCAAGGCCATGCCGCCGTCCATTATCGTCTGGCTGATATCTTGCTAGAAATATGGCTGGCGTTGCCGGGAGGACCCGTCCATGCAGCGAAGCGGTGAGATGGCTATGCGTGCAACGGAGTGGTTTGCGTGAGCAGACGCGTCCAGCGCCGGCCCGGCGCCGATTTGGGCAAGGCGGTTTTTGTCGGCAGGGGGACCTGCTGGGCCAACCCGTTCCATATCGGCCAGACCCATCTTCTGGCGGTCCATCCAAGCGAACTCGACCGTAAGCCGGTTGCTTACGGGATCGAATACAGCGTGGAGGGCCGAAAAGGCTTGCCGCTCGTCCACCTTTGGGAAGCCCCGCTGACGCTTCCCAGCGTCCTTGGTCTGTACAAGGCCCATATTCTCGAGCGCTTCGGGCAAAGTCATGTCAGCCGCGAACTCGGCGGCCGCCAGCTAGCCTGCTGGTGCGCCCTGGACCAGCCTTGCCATGCGGACGTTCTGCTGTCGCTCGCGAACGCAAGGAGTAACCCCTCGGCGTTCGCGAGCGACTGAGAGGCATTACGGCTTCGTCGGCGACGCGTTGATGAAGTCGTGTAGATCGCGGCCCTGCTGCGGCGTGACACGCGTCTGATCCGGCGACGTGCAGGCACTAAGGGCCAGCAGTGTCAGACCGATCAGAATACCACCACGCATAGGGCCACCTCTCCGCATAGGGACGAAGCCTGCCGCCCGTTACTTCAAATGCTGGGCCAGGAACTTGTTCATTTCGAACATGGTGCACTTGTCTTTGCCAAACACCTTCTTCAGCTTGTCGTCGGCCAGGATCTCGCGCTTGTCCGCGGGATTTTGCAGGTCGTGCTTCTTAATGTATTCCCACACCTTGCTCACCACCTCGCCGCGGGCCAAGGGGGCCTTGCCCACAATCTCGGCCAACTCGGGCGACGGCTGCAGGGGCTGCTGCAAAGCGTTGGGTTTCGCTCCGGCGGGTTTCTTGACCGCCGCCGTCTTGGCAGGCGGCGCTTTCTTCTCCGTCGTCTTGGTTGCCATGCTCAATCCTCCGTGGTTCCCGCCGTTCAACATAGACGCGCCGGCGCGGCTCGTCCCCATGAACCGCCTTCAAATCGCCACGTTCCAGCAGATATTTGCAATCCGCCAACGCTATTTCATCACTTAAGTGGCGAAAGATCATCGCTCCAGACCATCATGGCCGGTTGCGGGTGCGTCCGTACGACCCTGGCGGCGTCGCTAATTGCCCTTGGTGGGCCGGGCGGCAGGGCCGCGATTTCGACGCGAAGATGCGCGATGCGCTCGCCAAGCCCAGGATGCGTGCCAAAGAAGTTCGTATCGTTGTCTTTGCCGCCGGTCTCGATCGAAAGCAGCTCCAGGGCGCGAAGGGCGGCTGACTGATCGTAGCCGGCAGCGTTCATGATTTCCAGGCCGAGCTTGTCCGCCTCTAGCTCCTCCCGTTGGGAGAAAACGAGCGTAGCCGCATCGCGGCCCTTTGCGGCCAATCCATCAGTAGCCCGTCCTAGTTCCTGGGAACTCGTATGGTCCATCGAGACGCCGCCCATGGCGGAGGCGGTCATCAGCCCGGCACCGAGGAGGAAGCCGGCAACAGCGCCGATGCGCTCGCGCAAGGACAAAAGATTGCCGTGGCCGGCAATGCGATGGCCGATCTCGCGCGCCATGACGAAAGCCAGCTCATCTTCGTATTGCAGCACATGTACCAAGTGGCCGGTAAGCATTAGTTCACCGTTGCGTGACATGGAGGGGGTCAGTGCCCGGCTGTTCGAAAGCTTGAGCCGTACGCGACAATCGCCGTTAAGGGCATCGCAGACGGGCTTTGCCGCGACGTTCAAGCGTTGCAGGATGGCATAGGCCTCGGCCGGCCGGACGCGTTCCCGCGAGGTCAAGGCGATTGGAGTGAGCGACGAGCGATCGATGTTCGCGAGCCGATCGGTGTCGGCCCGCACTGCGTCGCCATCGACATCGCTGAGCGTCACGCCGCTCGTGCAGCCTGTGAGCAGGAGAGCAACGGCGGCGCCAAGCCTCGTCCCGCGTCCCATGACACTCTCCCGACTGATGCTGGCGGAAATTCCAGAATATCAACCAAAGGTAGATAATAATAATTATTTATCAACCTTTCGAAAGCGTCGAGTGAAGCTGCCATTGGGGCATTCGCGATAAGTCGTGGAAGGTGCGAAGCCGACCATGCAACCACTTGTCGCTTTCGCTGCTTTCTTATCCAGCAAAAAAAGCATGTGGGGGCGCCATGGACGCGATAAGGACGCAGATTCCAGCTAGGCTGGACCGTCTGCCCTGGACACGTTTTCATCTCTTCGTGATCCTAGCGCTCGGCATCACCTGGATCCTGGATGGCCTGGAAGTGACCATCGTCGGTGCAATGGGTGGCGTGCTGCAGCATGGCGATACGCTGGCCTTAAGTGCCGCGCAGATCGGCGATATCGGCGCCCTCTACATCGCTGGCGCCGTGATCGGGGCCCTCTTCTTTGGCTATCTGACCGACCGGCAGGGGCGTCGCCTGATCTTTTTCCTCACCCTGGCTGTCTATCTGGCAGGTGTCGTCGTCAGCAGCGTTGCCCAGGGCTTCTGGTCGCTGGCCGTCGGCCGGCTGCTGATCGGACTTGGCATTGGCGGCGAGTATGCTGCGGTCAACTCCGCGATCGATGAACTCATACCGGCACGGTTGCGTGGACGTATCGCCCTCCTCGTCAATGGAAGTTTCTGGATTGGCGCGGCGGTCGGTGCCAGCCTGACGACGATCCTCCTGGACCCTGCCATCGTACCCGTCGACCTGGGCTGGCGGATCGGCTTTGGCCTGGGGGCGCTCATTGCCGTCGTCGTGCTCTTCCTGCGTGGATTCGTGCCCGAGAGCCCGCGCTGGCAGGCGACGCACGGCTACGTGGAGGCAGCCGAATCGACGATGCGACGCATCGAGGCAACGGTATCAGCCGAGGCACAGGCCCATCTTCCGCCGCCGGGCTCGGCCATTACCATTCATCCGCAAAGGACATTCGGGTTTGCCCGGATCTTGAAAGCGATGCTCTCGACGCATCGCCGTCAGGCCGTCCTATGCCTGACCCTCATGGGCACGCAGGCCTTCCTCTATAATGCCCTCTTCTTCACCTACGCCTTGATCTTGATCCATTTCTTCGGCGTCGATGCCTCCAGAGCGGGACTCTATCTTCTGCCGTTCGCGCTCGGCAATTTCCTGGGGCCGGTTCTTCTTGGTCCGCTCTTCGACACGATCGGCCGGCGGCTCATGATCACCTCTACCTACGCGCTCTCGGGTATACTTCTGGCGTTGACCGCCTGGATGTTCGTAAACGGCCTGCTTACGGCCACGACGCAGACTGTCTGTTGGTCGATCATATTCTTCTTTGCTTCGGCCGCAGCGTCGAGCGCCTACCTGACGGTGAGCGAGATCTTCCCTTTAGAAGTGCGCGCCCTGGCGATCTCGCTCTTCTATGCCATCGGAACGGCGGTGGGCGGTGTGCTCGGTCCGCTGATCTTCGGCCGGCTCGTCGATACCGGGTCCATCTGGGCTCTGTTCGGTGGCTTTATCGCTGCAGCGGTTCTTATGCTGGTCGCTGCCCTGGTCGAGCTCATGATAGGCGTGGACGCAGAGGGCAAGTCGCTGGAGGACATAGCCACGCCCCTTTCCGCCAGCGCCAGTTCCTAAGTTACATCATGCCGATGGCTGATTTGTAGAGTTCCAAAAGTTCGTCCTGCTCGACGCGGTCATGCGGCTTCATACGCCGCAGCGAGAGGAGCTTGCGGATCACCTTGACGTCGAAACCCTCGCCCTTGGCCTCGGCCATGACCTCCTTGATCTGCTCGGCGACCTCGCGCTTCTCCTCTTCCAGTCGTTCGACTTTTTCGATCAGGTTGCGCAGTTGATCGCCGGCGATACCTTGAGTGTCCGCCATCTCAATCCCTCAATTCACTGGTTTGCAAGGCCGAGCGCGGTTCTAGGGCGTGGGCTGGGTGGAGGCCAGCCCTTGACAGACCGCTGGCTTCAGATCGCCGGCGCTTCGCCCACGGGTCAGCTCAGCTGACGCCTAAAAGATCCTTAGCGCTCGATGCGCAGAACTTCCATGGGCGGCCTCGATGGATCGAAGCTTACCTCGTCGCCAACCACGGCGCCGAGCAGCGCCTCGCCTAACGGGGCAGTCCAGTTCAAAAGCCCGGCTGTCGGATCTGCCTCGTCCTCGCCCACCAGCCGATAGGTGCGCTGCTGGCCGTTGGCGTCCCGCAACGTGACGCTCGTCCCGAAGCTCACTTCGTCGATCGGACCCTCAGACGGAGTAACGAGTTGGGCGGTTGATCGCCTCTGTTGCCAGTAGCGAAGATCGCGAATCAACACAGCCTGACGCTCTTTGGCCGTAGCGTCGCCGGGAGCATCGGGATCATGCGCGTCCAGAGCTGCCCGCAAGCTGGCGATCTTCTCATCCATCATTTTGATGCCGTTCGCTGTCACGAGGTTCGGCCGACCGCTCACGGCTCTGTCGGGAATCTCGATCTGTCCCTGTGTGGCATCCTCATTGACGAAGGCGCGGCTCATCGTTTCTCCCCAGGTCGATGCTTTATTTCACGTCCCCGCCATCTCCGGCTCCAGCGGATAGGCGCCGGCCTGCCGGGCGCGCTGCACGAGAAGCGGCAAGATAATGTCGAGTGTGGGTGTCGGCTGATCAAGCTGGCGCGCAAAATCTTTGAGGATCAGAAGCTGGCTATCGATCTCCATCGGTCGGCCAAGCTCAAGGTCCTGCAGCATCGAGGGCTTATGGTCCGTCTTTTCAGCCGAACTTTGCTGTTCGGGATCGATGTCCAACTCGAAGCCGTGCGCTCTCGCGATTGCCAGTGTCTCCGTGATCAGTCCTTGCGCAAGGCAACGGATCTCGGGATTCGCAAATGCCGCCTTCGCCGTTTGCCCGGTCAGGCAACAGATGGGCGAACTCGCGACATTGAGCGTTAGCTTCGTCCACATGGCGCGCCGGATATCTGGGTCCATGCGCACATCCAGCTCGGCTCCCGCAAGCGCGCTCGCCACCTTGAGAGCGCGCGCCTTTGCTCCTTGGCGCGCCTCGCCCAGGATGAAACGATCGCCCTGGGCTCGCGCATTTTGCACATGACCGGGTGCCACGACCGTATTGGGCGAATAGATCACCATGCCCAAAGCCTTGTCCGCACCGATTAGGTTCTCGAGGGTCTGGTCCGGGTCGAGACGACGTGTATCCGGGCCCAAGCCGCCGGGTCGAAAGCCATGCGCGTAGAACCAAAAAATGCCGTTCACCGCGAAGACCAACGCCGTTTCCGGATGGATGAGCGGAGCGATGCTACGGGCGATGCCAGGCAGCGCCGGTGTCTTGGCCGAGAGGATGACGACATCTTGAGGACCTAGAGCGGCTGGATCGTCGCTGGCGGTCGGATGAACGACGAAATCCTCGGCCGGAGTCTGCAGGCGTAGACCTTGCGAGCGGATCGCCTGCAGGTGGGCGCCTCGGGCGATGAGCGAGACGTTCTTGCCAGCGCGTGCCAGCCTTGCGGCGAGATAGCCGCCCACGGCACCGGCTCCGAAGATGCAGATCTGCATGCGATTCTTCCGATCACTTTGGCGGCCCGCGCAAATCGGGCGGCATTGACGAAGACTGACGCCGCCGCCGCACGGGCGGTGACCGACCAGTACTTTTAAGGCAGATTGACGATGGGCGTTAGCGCAGCGTCATGGTGCCCAGGCGAATTGAGTATCGGCCGGCCCGCGACAGATTTTCTTCGATTTTCAAGCTGAAGCCCGGGCCAGGACCACCTGCCATGTCGCGCCAGAGCGCAATTCGTTCGCCGCCGGCAAATTCGAATGTCTGGCTTCGTTGATAACGATGACCTGGCGTGCTGCTGGCTAGGCAGCTATCGACGGCTTTGCTCGTCTGGTCAAAGGCGCCCTGCAGGGCGCTGCCGTCGTCACCCTGTGCATCGTCACCCCAACAGACGTACTCGGCGCGAAAGCGGGCCGAGCCCTCAACGGAGCATGAGCGAAAGCCTTTCGGAATGACCCTTCCAGTCCACGCGCTCATGCCGATCGGTTTGGCCCGGAGGCTGGCGAAGCCGGCCGATTCGGCACGGGCTATCTGGAGGACGCCATCGCAAAAGCCGGTGACGGCTCCTCCTGATGCGATCACCGCTTCGGTATCGTTAGTGTCCTTGTCGCCGGCGCAGGCCACGGCCAGAAGCAAGGTGGAAAGGGAGACGAGGTTGCGCCAGAGCACACGCCGCATGACAAGGACCGCCTCGCTGATGCAAAAGGAAGAAGTGAGGTCCTGCTCTATGGCAGGCGAAGCGTTGCTGTATCAAGGGTTGGGCAGACAGGGATCGAATGCGCCTTCTTGGATTTTCAATGGAGTGGCCCTGGTTCGAGGTGTCACGCGGAACGAGGCTGATTGAAGGCGGATTGGCGTGACAGAGGTGGAGGCAGTGGTGGGCCATGCCCCGCAGCGGGTGAGCATGCGCCGACCTTCGGTAGAGCTTTATCTGCTGATCGCCGTCCTCGTGGGCATCCTGGGTGGCGCTGCCGGCGTCATTCTGCATGTGGCCGTGGAGTATTTCTCACACTGGCCGGATTGGCTGTCTGCCAGGCTGGGCGCGGGGGCAGGCACCGTCCTCCTTGTCGTCATCCCACCGACCCTCATTCTGGCGGCGCGCACCCTGGCGATCCACCTGGCGCCGGAGGCGGCCGGCAGCGGTATTCCCGAGGTCGAGGCGGCGATCGAGGGACGATCGACGATCCGCTGGCGGCGCGTCTTCCCGGTGAAATTATTGGGCGGCATCATGGCTCTGAGCTCGGGCCTGGTCGGGGGACGCGAGGGACCGACCGTGCACCTCGGTGCTTCGGTCGCAGCCGGGCTGGCCGAGCGATTCCGGCTGACCGACAATGACTATAAGGGCCTGCTGGCGGCAGGTGCCGCAGCCGGCCTTGCTGCCGCCTTCAACGCGCCGCTCGCCGCCATTCTCTTCGTCATCGAGGAGACGCGACGGCAGTTCCCCTATGCCCAGCGTACCTACTTGGCCGTCATCGTGGCTTCCTGCCTGGCAGCCTTGCTGACCGAGGGTATCGCCGGCACGGTGCCGCAGCTATTGACACTCGCAGATCCGGTGCCGCTCGCGAGTCTGATCCTCTTCCTGCCGCTGGGCGCCGTCCTCGGCTGTCTCGGCGTGATCTTTAATACCAGCTTGCTGGGCACGCTGGATCTGGTAGCCCGCCTCGGCCGCCGCGGCGGCATCGCCTTCGTAATCGTCGTTGGCGCCATTATCGGCATTCTGATGGGCCATTTCCATGAGGCCACCGGTGGCGGCGAGCATCTTGTCCAGGAACTGCTTGGCGCGCCTCACGGGCTGACCTTCCTTCTAGCCGTAGCGGTGTTCCGTTTCCTTCTGACGCTCGCCTCCTACGCCTGCGGCGCGCCCGCCGGCATCTTCGCGCCTCTCCTGGCGCTGGCCGCCGCGGCGGGCCTGGTCTTCGGCAAGATTGTGCTGCTCGTCCTGCCAGAGAGCTATGTCTCGATCCCGATCCTGCCGGCGATCGCGGTGGCAGCGATGGGCGGGACCTTTGCGGCCGCGGTACGCGCGCCCCTGGTCGGGGCCATTCTTACGCTGGAACTGACAGGGGCCTGGGATCTTCTGGTGCCTGTCCTGTTGACCTGCGCCATCGCGCACCATGTCGCTGGGCGGCTGGGAGGCCGGCCGATCTACGAGGCCCTTCTCGACCGGAAGCTCAAACTCGCGGGCCAGCTACCCATTTCTCACCCTGGGTCTGGAGCAGGGCTAGGTGCCCGTTCGCTGAGGTCACGCCGCCGGGGGACCAAACCGCCGCCGGAATGAGCCGGCGCATTGCCTTTTTGCCGATCCGCGATCAATAGACTGGCGCCATGAGCGACACCCAGGACCTTCCCACGCCGCAGCCAGGCTCCCCCCGGCCGCAAGATTCCTATCTCCAAGGACTAAATCCCGAGCAACACGCGGCGGTCGTGGCCGAGGATGGGCCCCTTCTGGTCCTGGCCGGCGCGGGTACGGGCAAGACGCGGGTCCTAACAACGCGCCTTGCCCATCTCCTCATCACCGGCAGGGTGAGGCCGGGCGAGATCCTGGCCGTCACATTCACGAACAAGGCCGCGCGAGAGATGGTGCACCGCGTGGAGGGCCTGGTCGGCCATGGTGTGCAGGGCATGTGGCTCGGCACGTTCCACGCAATGGGCGTGCGGATGTTGCGGGCTCATGCCGAACTCGTCCACCTGAAATCCAACTTCACGATCCTTGACACCGACGATCAGCAGCGCCTGGCCAAGCAGGTTCTCCAGGCCGCCAATATCGACGATAAGAAATGGCCGCCGCGTGCTCTGGTCGGCCTCATCCAGCGATGGAAGGACAAAGGCTGGCGACCCGACCAGGTACCAGCCTCGGAGGTCGGTGATTTCGCGTTGGGCAAAGGACTGGAGCTTTATGAAGCCTATCAGGGCCGCCTGGCGACGCTGAATGCCTGCGACTTCGGCGATCTTCTCCTGCACTGCCTGACGATCCTGACGCAGCACCCGGACGTGCTGGAGCGTTATCAGCGGCGTTTCAAGGCGATCTTGGTCGACGAGTATCAAGACACCAACGTCGCCCAGTATCTCTGGCTGCGTCTTCTGGCGCAGACGTGGCGCAACATCACCTGCGTCGGCGACGACGACCAGTCGATCTATTCCTGGCGTGGTGCCGAAGTTGGCAATATCCTACGGTTCGAACAGGATTTTCCCGGCGCCGAGGTCATCAGGTTGGAGCGAAACTACCGTTCCACCGGCCACATACTCGGGGCTGCCTCGGGCCTGATCGCGCGCAACCGTCAGCGGCATGGCAAGACGCTTTGGACCGACGACGAAGAGGGTCAGCAGGTCAAGGTCGCGGGGCTCTGGGACGAGGAGGAAGAAGCGCGCTGGATTGGCGACGAGATCGAATCGTGGCAGCGGCAAAAGCACAAGCTGGCCGACGTCGCGGTCCTGGTCCGTGCCTCCTTCCAGACCCGCGCGCTCGAGGAGCGCTTCATCCAGATGGGCCTGCCTTATCGCGTCATTGGTGGCCCGCGATTCTATGAGCGCGCCGAAATCCGCGATGCGATCGCCTATCTTCGCTTGGTCGCCAGCCCGGACGATGATTTGGCCTTCGAGCGAATCGTCAACGTGCCCAAGCGCGGCATCGGCGATGCCGCCATGAAGACCGTCCACAACATGGCCCGTGCTGGTCACGTGTCGCTGTATCTAGCCGGTCATGCCCTGTCCGGCACGGATGATCTGGCGGCACGGACGCGGACCTCGCTCGTCAATTTTCTTCATATGGTCGATCGCTGGCGCGGCGACATGCGGGAGAAAAGCCCGCGCGAATTGGCGGAGACCGTGCTGGACGAGAGCGGCTACACCGAGATGTGGCGTCAGGAGCGCTCACCCGATGCCGCTGGCCGGCTCGAGAATCTCAAGGAACTCGTGAAGGCGCTGGAGGAGTTCGACACGTTGGCGGCCTTTCTCGAGCATGTGAGTCTGGTCATGGAAAACGCCGCTGATCCGACGGCCGACATGGTCAGCATCATGACGCTGCACGGCGCCAAGGGTCTTGAATTCCAAAATGTCTTCCTGGCTGGTTGGGAAGAGGGTCTTTTTCCCAACCAACGGGCCCTTGACGAGGGGGGAGCCAAGGCTCTGGAGGAGGAACGTCGGCTTGCCTATGTGGGAATCACGCGGGCGAGGCGGCGGCTGACCATCTCCTTCGCCGCTAATCGACGGGTCTATGGTCAATGGTCGTCCTCGGTTCCGTCCCGTTTCCTGGACGAATTGCCGAGCAAACATGTGGATCATCTCGAGCGCGCGCCCGATGCGCGGCCGGATCTCGACCCGTTTTTCGATGATGCGCCCTTCGCGCCCATTCCCAATCGCTTTCGTTCGCGTCGGGCCGAGCAGGCCAAGCTGATCGAAGGTCGAGCGGAGATTCTGCAGGTGCGCTCGAGCACGCCGTCCCGCAAGTTCGACATCGGCCAGCGCATTTTCCACGACAAGTTCGGCTATGGCCGCATCGAGGCGATCGAGGGCAACAAGCTCGAGATTGCCTTCGAGAAGGCGGGTCGGAAGAAGGTTGTCGACAGCTTCGTCGAGGCGACATAATGCGTTCGATAAGTCTCTGGAAGACCAATTTCCTTGCTCCGGCATCGGCCATGCCGGCGCTGCTCGATGATCTCGATGAGCTGGCGCTCAGCGTCGCGGTCTTCGAGGACGAGGCCAACGAGCTGGAGGAGACTGTCCGCTGGCGTATCGACCTCACCTTCGATCACGAGCCGGCCTTGGATAAGCTGGAAGCCGGGCTGCAGGAGATCGTCGGTAGGCACGGTTTCACGTTACGTCTGGCGGCGCTCGAGCCCATCCCCGAAGCCGACTGGTTGGCGGTAACCGCTGCGGCTGTAAAACCGCTTCGGCTTGGCCGATTCTTCGTGCATGGCGCAGCCGCGCGCAGCGAAGTGCCAGCGGATGCGATCGGGATCGAGGTGGAAGCGGGCCTGGCATTCGGGTCGGGCGAGCACCAGACGACGCAAGCCTGCCTCGATGCGATGGAGGGGCTGACCGGTCGGCGCTTCGCCCGCGTTCTCGACCTTGGGACGGGCTCGGGTATTCTGGCGATCGCTGCGGCCCATCTCTGGCCCGAAGCCGTCGTGACCGCCGTCGACAATGACCCGGTTGCCGCGCGTGTGACGGCCGAGAATGCGCTCTTGAACGGCGTGGGGGGCAGGATCACCGCCGGCGTAAGCGAGGGCTGGCGCTCCGATCTCGTCCGGCTGGCTGCACCCTATGATCTGGTCCTGGCGAACATTCTGGCCGATCCCCTAATCGTGATGGCAACGGATCTGGCACCAAATCTGGCCTCGGGAGGCGTGGTCGTGCTCTCAGGCTTTATCGGTCGCGACCTTCCGCGTGTCCTGGGGGCGCATGAGGCTCAGGGCCTGCGCGAGCTGGAAAGGGTCGAGCGCGATGCGTGGCGCGCCCTCGTTCTGACGACGGCCTGAGCGGCGACGCCTGAGGCGAAGGCGCATCGCCGTCATTCATTGCTGGGAGTGTGCACTCGAACCTCGGAGGAGGTATACTATGTCGCAGCAATAAGTAACTCATTCACTCAGCGAGGTGTCATGGCTTCCAAGCTTGATCAACTGCGCGACATGACCGTCGTCGTTGCCGATACCGGCGACATCGATGCGATTCGCAAGCTAAAGCCCGTCGATTGCACGACCAACCCCACACTGCTTCTGAAGGCAGCAGGCATGGAGGGCTTGGCCCATATCGTCCGCGAGGCGGTAACTTGGGGCGGGACGCAGAACGGCAGCCGTGAGGCTGTCATCTCCGCCGTGGCCGACCGTCTGGCGGTTTCCGTCGGCGCCGAGCTGACCAAGCTGGTGCCAGGCCGCGTCTCCACCGAGGTCGATGCCAATCTCTCTTTCGACACCGCGGCGACGATAGAGAAGGCGCGCGAGATCATCCGCGCCTATAAGGACCGAGGCATTGAGCGGGATCGTATCCTGATCAAGATCGCCTCGACGTGGGAAGGCATCCAGGCCGCCAAGGTCCTCCAGGCCGAGGGCATCGACTGCAACCTCACGCTTCTCTTCTCGCTTGCCCAGGCCATGGCCTGCGCGGAAGCGGGTGTCTTCTTGATCTCGCCTTTCGTCGGTCGCATCCTGGATTGGCATAAGAAGGCTGAGGGCAAGGATTTCGGTCCGGAGGAAGACCCGGGCGTCATCTCGGTTCGCAGCATCTACGCGGCCTATAAGTCCAAGGGCATCAAGACGATCGTCATGGGGGCCTCTTTCCGATCTGCGGCCGAAGTCGAGGCGCTGGCTGGCTGTGATCGCCTGACGATTTCGCCAGCCCTCCTTGAAGAGCTGGACAAGGATCAAGGCAAGCTCGAGCGCAAGATGTCGCCCGATGCCTATGGCACGGTACCTGTCATTCCGGCGACCGACGAGCGTTCGTTCCGCTGGGCGCTGAACGAGGACGCGATGGCGACTGAGAAGCTGGCCGAGGGCATCCGCGCCTTCGCCGCCGACCTTCGCAAGCTGCACGATCTGATCGGCAAGCAGATCGAGCAGACAGCAAAGGCAGCCTGAGGCCGTGGTTTCAATGACCGGCTGGCTCGAGAGCCGGCCGGTCCGTAGCATCCAGTTTGCCGACGAGCCTGGCGAAGACGGAAAGGAGCGCATGACGCTCCGCTCTTCGGGATCCGTTGCCGGGAATATCTTGAGGTCGATATGGCGGGGCAGCCCGTCAGTCGCGATGTTCGGCGTGTGTCGACCGACACCGGACGGTTATCATCGCGCACAAGCTTCCGCCAATCGCCGCTCGAGCTCATGTGGAGCGTCCACACGCTTCCTGCTTATCCCTTTGACGGCGTTATGATAAACACCAATCGTGAGGCAGCGGCTAGGTAGCCGCATCCTGCCTTCACCTCCTCTTGTCCAAGCTTTGGCTGGCCTCCCTTGTCGTTCTCGGTCATAGATCGGGACAAAGATTAAGGGGAGGCAATCAATAATGATCCGTTCGTTCGGAAGGACGACCCGTCGGCAGTTTCTTGTGACGGGCGTGGCCGCGGGGGCGGGGGTCGGGATGCCGTTCGTCAGGCGGGCCTTGGCAGCGACGAACTGGCGGAAGTTCGATGGCACCTCGATCGAGGTGTCGATGATCAAAAGTCCGCGCGGCGATATCATCCAGAAGAATCTGAAGGCGTTCGAGGATCTGACCGGGATTGAGGTCGGGCTCGAGCAGGTGCCCGAGCAGCAGCAGCGGCAAAAATCGGTTGTTGAGTTCTCGAGCGGGCGGCCGAGCTTCGATGTCTGCCATCTCTCCTACCATGTGCAAAAGCGGCTCTTCGAGAAGGGCAGGTGGTTGGCCGACCTCAAGCCATTCCTTGACGATCCGGAATTGCGTGATCCCAATCTCGATCCGGAGGATTTCTCCGCTGCGGGCAAGGCCTACGCCACGAATGAGCAGGGCGAGTTGCGCAGTCTGCCGATCAGCGTCGACTACTGGATCATCTACTGGAACAAGGATCTGTTCCAGAAAGCCGGGCTCGAATTCCCTCAGACGTTTGATGCACTCATCGCGGCGGCGGAGAAGCTGACCGATCCCGCGACGGGGACCTATGGTTTCGTCGCGCGCGGCATGAAGAACGCGAATCTGCCGGTCTGGGCCAGCTTTCTTCTGGGCTATGGCGTCGAACCGGTCGGGCCGGGCCTTCAACTCAACACGACAAGCGAAGGTGCTCTGGCTGCGACACGCATGTACCAGCATCTCCTGACCAAGACCGCTCCCCCTGGAACCATCGGGTTCAACTGGAACGAGTGCCAGGCCGCCTTCTTGCAGGGCAAGGCGGCGATGTGGCTGGACGGCGTGGGCTTCGCGCCGCCTCTCGAGGATCCGACCAAGAGCCGCGTCGTTGGCAAGGTGGGCTACGCCGTCATGCCCAAAGGCCCTCAGGCACATGCCTCCGCGACTTTCGGCGACGGCCTTGGCATTGCCGATGCGAGCCAGAACAAGGAAGCTGCCTTCCTCTTCTTGCAATGGGCGCTCTCTAAACCGTTGCAAGCGCAGTTGCTGCAGACTGGCTCGGGCGTCCCCTTCCGCAAGTCGGTTCTGGCGGACCAGACGGTTCGCCAGGGGGTGAAGATGCCTGCGGCCTGGGTCGATTCGGTCATCGGTTCGGCCGAGGTCAGCAAATTCGGCCTGCCGGTTGTCGTTCCGGTCACTGAGTTTCGCGACATATTCGGGATAGCACTGACGAACACGCTATCGGGCGCCGATCCGAAGGACGAGCTACAGAAGGCGACCGACCAGTTCCGACCGATTCTTGAGAAAAGCGAAGCCTAGGATGGCCGCGCTAGGAATGGTCGGCCGTCCGGCTGGCGGGTCGCGTCGCCGCCGGCTGAACTGGCATTCGGGCGGCTACATGCCGTTCATCTGGCCAGCTTTGCTGATAACGTTGGCTGTCATCGTCTTCCCCTGGGTATTCACGGGTTGGATGAGCCTGCAGAACTGGCAGGTAGGCGCGGAGCGGAGTTTCATCGGCCTTGCGAACTATGCGAGGCTCTTTTCCGATGAGCGCTTCTTCGAGGCGACCGGGCGGACGCTCCTCTACACGTTTCTGTCGGTCCTGCTGCCTCTGATCTTCGGAACGATCGCCGCCCTGGTCTTCCACGAGGAATTTCCACTCCGAGGGTTCCTGCGTGGCATCGTCGTCATGCCGATGATGGCAACGCCCGTGGCGATCGCCCTCGTCTGGACGATGATGTTCCATCCGCAACTCGGGATCTTGAATTACCTTCTCTCGCTGCTCGGGATCCCGCCACAGCTTTGGGTGTTCGATCCCGGCACGGTCATCCCTTCGCTTGTTTTGGTCGAGACATGGCAATGGACGCCGCTCGTCATGCTGGTGGTCCTGGGCGGTCTGGCCTCGCTGCCGAGCGAGCCCTATGAGAGCGCCTTGATCGACGGTGCCACTTGGTTTCAGCGCCTGCGCTTCATCACCTTGCCCATGATAGTGCCTTTTCTCGTCGTCGCCGCCTTCCTTCGCGGCGTGGATGCCCTCAAGAGCTTCGACATCATCTTCGCCATCACGCAAGGCGGCCCGGGCACGGCTTCTGAGACGATCAACATCTATCTCTATCTCCAGGCCTTCTCCTTCAACGACATGGGGTACGGCTCCGCCATTGCCGTCATCTTCATGGTCCTTGTCGTTGCGCTGACACTCATTCTTCTCTGGCTGCGTGGGTGCACGGGTTGGCGGGAGGCACAAGGATGAGCCGCACACCGCTGCAGAAACTGGTGCTGTTCCTTGTCGTCCTGGTGGTGATCTCGCCGGCCTTCCTGTTCTTTCTCTGGATGGCCTCGCTCTCGCTCAAGCCCGAGATCGACAATACGGCCTATCCGCCGGTCCTGATCCCCTCCAGCCTCGACTGGTCAAACTACTCGGCCATGTTGAATGAGCATGATTTCGGCCGCTATTTCACTAACAGCCTGATCGTGACGGGTTCGGCGGTGGCGCTGGCCCTCTTGGTGGGCGTGCCGGCTGCCTACGGCATTGCCCGGGCAAAGGCGCACAAGCTGGCCCTCGTCGTCATGATCGCCCGGATGACGCCAGCCTTGAGTTTCCTCATTCCTCTTTTTCTGCTCTTCCAATATCTGGGGCTCATGCGCTCGCTCTGGCCGCAGATCATCACGCATCTGGTGGTGACCGTCCCGGTCGTCATCTGGATCATGACGAGCTTCTTCGAGACCCTGCCGATCGAGCTCGAGGAGGCCTCGCGGATCGATGGCGCCAATCGTTGGCAGGTCTTTCGTCTGATTGCCCTGCCGCTGGCCCGTCCCGGCATCATGGTGGCGCTGATCCTGGCTTTTATCTTCTCCTGGAACAATTTCGTGTTTGGTATCGTTCTGGCGGGGCGCACGACCAGGACCCTGCCCGTGGCGGTCTATAATTCCCTGACCTATGAGCAGATCAGCTGGGGACCGCTCTCTGCCGCGGCGATCCTCGTCACCTTGCCCGTCCTGCTTTTGACGATCATCGCGCAAAAGCAGATCGTCCAGGGCATGACGTCCGGAGCGGTCAAATAGGGCCGGGATCGTCCTCGGCGTGTCGGCGCAGGCGCTGGCGTTCTTGCATGTCGCCATGAAGATCGTCAGCTTCCACCTTCAAGCTGGTTGTGCCGTCGGGGCGTTGGGTCCGCTTGATCCTCAAGCTGCCTGCATCGCTGGCGATGCTAAGGCTCTCACGCGGCAAAATACGCCGTTGCACCTCCTGCTGGCGCAGGCCGATCGTGCTGGTCTCGAGAAAGACGGCATCAGTGACCGCCGGGATCGCTCCCGCGTCGCAGAGAATCTGGACCTGTAGGGCGAGGCGGCCCTTCTTACCGAACGCGGGAATCTGGAGGACGTCTAGGACGTCGCTTCTGGCGCGCAGGCGCTCGAGCCCGAGCGCCAGGTCCTCAGGGCTTTGATCGTCGACCTCAAAGGTGATGACTCCGACCGTGCCGCTCGCCAAATTCGGCTCCGGCTGGTCGTCGAGCGCCAACACCGCCAAGCAGTTGCTGATTCCCGGCAGTCGCCGACTGCCGAAGCCATAGCCCCGGCATGCGAGACGGCCCGTCGGGCGGGGCCGGCCGGGTTCGCAAAGATGGCGCAGGATCGCGGCCCCGGTCGGTGTTACGCGCTCGCCGTCGATACCGTCATCGGCGAAGCGAAAGCCGGTCAGCAGGCGACTGGTGGCCGGGGCCGGCACGGGCAGGAGGCCATGCGCCGTCTTGATCCGGCCGCTGCCGAGCGGCAGCGTGCCGACGGACCAGGACGCTCCGTCCATCTCGTCGATCAGACAGGCCGCGGCGACGATGTCGGCGATCGAATCGAGACCGCCCACCTCATGGAAAACTACGGCATCGACGGCCACGCCGTGGATCGCGGCCTCAGCCTCGGCCAGCAGACCGAAGATCGAGAGGGCATGAGCGAGGATGCCGGCTGGCAAGGATGCTTCATGCAGCAGGCGCCGGATCTCCCGCCAGGGTCGATGCCCGTGGCCGTGGTCGTGGCCGCGCTCTTCCGGCGGCAGCGTGACCAGCCAGCGCGAGCCGCTAAGGATGCCGTCGTGATGAGCCGCGTGGTCGGCTTTAAAGCCCAGCCTAGCCGCGATCGGGGCCAAGGTCGCCGCCAGGGCCTGCCGCGTGCCCGGAAAGGCATCCAGAAGGGCGGCTGTGAACATGTCGCCGGCAATGCCGCCCAGCGGGTCCAGATGAAGATGCATGTGTCGACCCAAAGCAGAGCGGTGGGTGATCTACGTATGACCTGCTGATAGCGCAGCGCGAAGGGTCCGTTAACCTTTGGCTAAAGGATCGGGATTAAAAGAGGCCGACGCTCGGCCGCGTTTGGTTAGCCGGTCTGGGGCGGGCGGCGAATAGCGAAGCGCTGATCTAGGGAACCAGATGGGGATTGAGCGATGAGCGAACCACTTAGCGAGATCGAGCAGTTGAAGCTGCAACTCGACGAGTTGTCCTTGATGATCGCCACCACCATCAAGGAGGTCGGTGGCGTTCGTCATCCGTCCATGGAGGACGACAGGCTGAGCGGTGCTGTCGACGAACTCGCCGCCATGGTTCTCGATACCGAGGCAGCGACAGATGCGATCCTCGATGCGGCGGAATTGCTGGAGCAGATGGCGCAAGGCGCGTGGGACGCTCAAGGCAACTCGTTGCGGGAGCCGATGAGCGCCATCACGACACGCATCTTCGAGGCCTGTAATTTCCAGGATCTAAGTGGGCAGCGTATTGCCAAAGTAACGACGCTGCTCCGCGATATCGACGCGCGGCTAAGCACCATCATCGAGGCGCTTGGCGCTCGCCGGTTCGATCCAGTCGACATACCCGCCGCGCCGGACGGTGACGCTGCCCTTTTGAACGGTCCCGCCAGGACGGGGCAGGGACTGGAGCAGGACTCGGTCGACGCGCTCATGCATTGAGCGTGGCCTTCACAGGCCGGCGACCCGCGCTACTATGGACCCATCAGTCGATTGCGCGACGGAATGCGCCGCCCACGTCGTTATACCCGGAGCGAGCTTTGACTTGACCGGCGGCAAGGGTGCCGCCACGGCTCGCTCGAGAGGGCGATACATGGCCATGTCCTTTTCAATTGGTTTAAAGCGCGTGGCACTCGTGGCCAGCCTCATACTGGGTGCCTCTTCACTGTCGGCCTGCGGCTGCGGCTTTCTTGGATTGGACGCTTGCCGCGGCGGCCACTGGGATGGAGGACGTCATGGCGACTCTGGCTCGCCTGGCCCCGGTTCTGGCGGCTACCGGGGTGGTTCTGGCGGCCCGGGGGGCGGACCCGGTGGTGGCCCGGGTGGCGGTGGAGGCGGTCCGGGTGGCGGCGGCCCTGGGTAGTACTGAGTCGGACGTTCGCGAATGGGCGCCTATACCTGTTGACGTCGGCGCCTAAAGAAATCAAAAGGCCGGTGCTCTGGATCTCCCCGCGAGTGCGGGGAGCTTTTTGCCGTCAGGCTCGTGCCATCGGGTGCTTGCATCGGAGGATGGCTCCCGTTATAAGCCCCCAGCTTGCGCGGGCGGCAGGGCCGAACCCCGCGCTTTTGGAGTTTTCTTTTTCATGCCGAAGATCAAAACCAAGCGCTCGGCGGCGAAGCGTTTCACGTTTACCGGTACCGGCAAGGTTAAGGCCCGGCACTCGACCCAGCGTCACATGCTGTCGAGCAAGCCCAAGGCAGCCAAGCGACTGCATCGCAAGGCCACCTACCTCGCGCCCGGTGACGCGGCTCTCGTTCGCCTGATGATGCCTTACGGCTGAGTTTTTCATGCTCGGGCCCGGCCGGGAGCGTTCCGCTGATGGAGCCTCTTGGTTCAGGCAGCCCGGTGGGCCTAGGCCCAATGATGCCTTTCGGGTTCGAGTTGGGGCATTTCAGCCCCGGATGTTAGTTTCGGAGTAGCAAGATGGCACGCGTCAAGCGCGGTACTACGAGCCACGCTCGGCACAAGAAGGTCCTGGAGCAGACCAAGGGCCATCGCGGTCGGCGGAATAGCTGCATCAAGACTGCCCGGCAGTCGATGGAGAAGGCGCTTCAGTACGCCTATCGCGATCGGCGGGTGAAGAAGCGCGAGTTCAGGGCGCTCTGGATTCAGCGCATCAATGCGGCCGTTCGCGAGGATGGCATGACCTACGGCAACTTCATCCATGGCCTCTCCAAGGCTGGGATCGAGGTTGATCGCAAGGTGCTGGCGGATCTGGCCGTGCATGACCGGACAGGTTTCGGCTTGTTTATCGAGAAGGCGCAGGCTGCCTTGCAGGCCTGAGGTAGAGCCTCGGGATGGTTGCGGCATCTTGATGGTGCTGCTGCAGACAAGCCAGCTTGCGTAGGAAAGGGGCCCATGCGGCCCCTTTTTGCTGTTCTGCATCGTGAATTGCGACGCTTTGCCAGCCAGCCGGGCGGAGAGCGCTGCTGGACGGAAGACAGGTCATGGAAGAACAGTTGGACGCGCTCAAGGCGACGACGCTGGCGGCGATCGCCGACGCGGCGGATCTTCGCACCTTGGATGAGGCCAGGGTCGCTTCCCTGGGCAAGAAGGGCAAGGTTACCGAGCTCGTGAAAGGCCTGGGCAGCGTCGACCCGTCGGAGCGCCCTCGCCTCGGCCAATTGTTCAATCTGCTCAAGCGCGAGCTTGAGGAGGCTTTCGCCGTCCGCAAGTCCGAACTCGAGGCGCAAGCACTCGATGCCCGCCTGCGCGATGAGCGCATGGATGTGACGTTGCCGGTGCGTGAGCGCCCCGTTGGTCGCATCCACCCGGTAAGCCAGGTACAGGAGGAGATCACGGCGATCTTCGCCGACATGGGCTTCGAGGTGGCCGAGGGGCCGGACATCGAGGATGACTGGCATAATTTCGAGGCGCTCAACATGCCGCCGGATCATCCGGCCCGGCAGATGCAGGACACGTTCTACCTGGCCGAGGGCGCGGCCGAAGGGATCGCCAAGGGTCGACCTCTCGTCCTGCGTACGCATACGAGTCCCGTGCAGATCCGCACCATGCTGGGCGGCAAGCCGCCTTATCGCATCATTGCACCGGGCAGGACCTATCGGCGCGACAGCGACCTTACCCATACGCCTATGTTCCATCAGGTGGAGGGGCTGATGATCGACCGTCAGACCCATATGGGACACCTCAAGGGATGTCTTACCGACTTCCTGTCGGCGTTCTTCGAGCGCGAGCGCGTGCCGGTACGCTTCCGCCCGAGCTTCTTTCCTTTCACCGAGCCGTCCGCCGAGGTCGACATTGGCTGCCGGCGTTCCAAGGACGAGCTGATCCTGGGCGAGGGGGATGACTGGCTGGAGATTTTGGGCTCCGGCATGGTGCACCCCAACGTTCTGCGCGCCTGCGGCCTGGATCCCGACGAGTGGCAGGGATTTGCCTTCGGCATGGGGATCGATCGTGTGGCCATGCTTAAATATGGCATCCCCGACCTTCGGACCTTCTTCGAGGCCGATCTGCGTTGGCTGCACCATTACGGCTTCTTGCCGCTTGATCTTCCGACGACATATGCGGGGCTTTCGCGATGAAGCTGACCTTGCCCTGGCTCACGGAGCATCTCGATACCGACAAAAGTCTGGCCGAGCTTGCCGACAAGATGACGGCACTCGGTCTCGAGGTTGAGGAAATCGTCGATCCGGGAGCTCCCTTGGAGGGCTTTACGGTGGCGCATGTGCTCTCGACCCGCCCGCATCCCGATGCCGAACGGTTGAAGATCTGCACGGTCGATACCAAGGACGGCCTTAAGGAAATCGTCTGCGGTGCGCCCAATGCCCGGGGGGATATTTGGGGCATCCTTGCGGTCGAGGGGCTGAGGATTCCAGCCAGCGGCGAGGTTTTAAAGAAGGCCAGGATCCGCGGCGTGGAGAGCCAGGGCATGCTCTGCTCGGCACGGGAACTGGGCCTCGGCCAGGACCATGACGGCATTATCGAGCTGTCGGCCGAAGGGCTCGAGGTCGGCATGCCAGCGGCGTGCGCACTTGGTCTCGAAGGTCCGGTGATCGAGGTGAAGTTGACGCCCGACCGCGCGGACTGCTTTGGCATTGCCGGAATCGCGCGCGACCTCGCGGCGGCCGGCATGGGCAGGCTCAGGCCGCGCTCCTTCGATCCCATCCCGGTCGAAGGACCAAGCGGGCCCGGGATCCGGCTGGATTTCATGCCGGAGCAACGGCAGGCATGTCCGCTCTTCGTTGGCCGGCGGATCAGCGGCGTGCGTAATGGGGCCAGTCCGCGCTGGCTGCAGGAGCGGTTGCGCGCCGTGGGCCTGCGGCCGATCTCGGCCCTGGTCGACATCACGAATTTCGTGATGCTGGACATCAACCGCCCCTTGCATGTCTTCGATCTGGGCAAGCTCGAGGGGGATCTCACCGTGCGCATGGCGCGTCCGGGGGAGAAGCTGGCGGCACTGGACCAGCGGACCTACGAGTTGGACGCGCAAACCGTCGTCGTCGCCGATGACAAGGGGCCGCAGGCTCTGGGCGGCATCATGGGGGGCGAGGCGTCGGGCGTTACCGAGGCCACGACCGATATTCTGCTCGAGATAGCGCTCTTCGATCCGATGGTGACTGCCCGGACGGGACGCCGCCTGGGCATCGAGAGCGATGCCAGGGTGCGTTTCGAGCGTGGGCTCGATCCAGAACTGGTCATGCCGGCTACCGAATATGCCACGCGTCTTATCCTTGAGATTTGCGGCGGCAAGGCCGGTCCTTCGAGTGTGGCGGGCGAGATGCCTGCGTGGCGGCGGCCGATGAGCTACCGGCCGGCGGCGCTCCAGCGGCTGACCGGCATCGAGCTTGAGAGCGGTCGGGCACGCGAGATGCTCCTGGCCCTGGGTTTCGAGGTCGAAGCGTCCGCGCAAGGCGGCCAGCCCCATCTGGACGTGGTGCCGCCGTCCTGGCGGGGCGACATTACGACCGAGGCCTGCATCGTGGAGGAGTTGGCCAGGCTGGTCGGTTACGAGCACATCCCCGAGACGTCGGTGCATCGCGAGACGTCGGTGGGACGGCCGGTCCTTACCGTCGAACAGCGGCGGCGCAGTCTGGTACGTCGGGTCATGGCCGAAAGCGGCTTGTTCGAGGCGGTCACCTGGTCGTTTATTCCACCAGCTCAGGCGGTGCTGTTTGGCGCTGCCTCGCCGATCCTGAAGCAGAACCCGCTGAACGCCGAGCTCTCGGCAATGCGGCCTTCGCTCTTGCCCAATCTTCTAAGCGCGGCTGCGCGCAACTACGCGCGCTCGATTCCTCAAGGAGGTCTGTTCGAGTTGGGGCCGCGCTTCAAGGGCGCTCAGCCCGGCGAGCAGGTGTGGGGACTGGCGGGCCTTCGCTTTGGCGCGGCCGGCCCGCGAACCTGGAGCCAGGCGCCGAGGCTGGTCGATGCTCTGGATGCCAAGGCCGATGCTCTGGCAGCGATCGAGGCGGCAGGCATTCGGGCCGATGCCGTGCAGGTGAGCGCCGAAGCCCCCGTCTGGTATCATCCAGGTCGTTCGGGAGCACTGAAGCAGGGGCCGAACGTCCTTGCCTATTTCGGCCAGATCCACCCGCGCGTGCAGCAGGCATTCGATCTGGATGCCCAGACGGTTGCCTTCGAGCTGGATCTGGACGCGCTGCCCCATCCCAAAGCCAGGGGCAAGAACCGCGCTGCCCTCGAGACGATGCCTTATCCACCGGTCGATCGCGACTTCGCCTTCATCGTGGACGGCGACCGCGAGGCGGAGTCGCTCCTGAAGTCGGTGCGGTTGGTCGATCGCAAGCTTGTCCGCGAGGTGAGGCTATTCGATGTCTATCAGGGCAAGGGCCTGCCCGAAGGCAAGAAGAGCTTTGGCGTCGCTGTGCGATTGCAGGCGGCGGACCGGACGCTGGCCGAGGCCGAGATCGACGCCATCGCCCGCCGCATCGTCGAGGCGGCGGCCAAGCATGGCGCCTCACTCCGACAATAATACATGAGGGCTGCAACGGGACGCTCCCAGCGACAGGCGGGGGGCATCTGCGCTAGATAGCTCTCTTGCAGCCTCTTTTGAGATCGATTTGATGACCGACCTCGCTCACATCCGTAACTTTGCCATCGTCGCCCATATCGATCATGGCAAATCGACCCTGGCCGATCGTCTGATCGAAACCTGCGGCGGCTTGGCGGCCCGCGAGATGACCAGCCAAGTGCTGGACAGCATGGATATCGAGCGTGAGCGCGGCATTACGATCAAGGCGCAGACGGTGCGGCTGCTCTATCGCGCCAAGGATGGCCAGGATTATACGTTCAATCTGATCGACACGCCGGGCCATGTCGACTTCGCCTACGAAGTTAGCCGGTCAATGCGTGCCTGCGAGGGCGCGCTGTTGCTCGTGGATGCGACCCAGGGCGTCGAGGCGCAGACCCTGGCCAATGCCTATCAGGCAATCGACGCCAATCTGGAATTGCTGCCAGTCCTGAACAAGGTCGATCTGCCGGCCGCCGAGCCTGAGCGGATCAAGCAGCAGATCGAGGACATTATCGGCCTCGACGCCTCAGACGCCCTGCAGATCTCGGCCAAAACCGGGCTCGGCGTCCCCGACGTCCTCGAGGCAATCGTCAAATATCTGCCGCCGCCTACGGGCGATGCGGATGCTCCCTTGCAGGCTCTGGTCATCGATTCCTGGTACGATCCCTATCTCGGTGTCGTAACGCTCTTTCGGGTCCGCAACGGTGTGATCCGCAAAGGCCAGAAGATCCGATTCATGGGGACGGGTGCAGCACACCCGGTGGACCGCGTTGGCGTCATGACGCCAAAGCCGCTCTTGATGGACGCGTTGGGGCCGGGGTCCGTGGGCTTTTTTACAGCTGCCATCAAGGACATCGCGGACGCGCGGGTGGGCGATACCATCACGGACGACCGCAAGCCCGCAACGGTGGCACTCGAAGGCTTCCGACCGAGCCAACCGGTCGTCTTTTGCGGCATGTATCCGGCCGAAGCCGACAGCTACGAAACGCTGCGGGACAGCCTGGGCAAGTTGCGCCTGAACGATGCGAGCTTCGAATTTGAGCCCGAGAGTTCCGGCGCCTTGGGATTGGGTTTCCGTTGCGGCTTTCTGGGATTGTTGCATCTTGAGATCATTCAGGAGCGGCTGGAGCGGGAATTCGACCTCGACCTTGTGATCACGGCACCATCGGTCGTTTATCGCGTGCACATGACGGACGGAACGAGCTACGAGCTGCATAACCCGGCCGATTACCCCGACGTGACCAAGATCGATCATGTGGAGGAGCCCTGGATCAAGGCTTCGATCATGGTGCCCGATGAATTCCTCGGGCCGGTCCTGGCACTATGCCAGGAAAAGCGCGGGGTTCAGCAGGACATGACCTATGTCGGCAACCGGGCGATGGTCGTCTATCGCCTGCCGTTGAACGAGGTCGTGTTTGATTTCTATGATCGGCTGAAATCGATCAGCCGAGGCTATGCGAGTTTCGACTATCAGCTGGATGGCTATGGCGAGAGCGACCTCGTCAAGCTCGATATCCTGATCAACAGTGACAAGGTCGATAGTCTGTCGATGATTGTTCATCGATCCATGGCAGAACTCCGCGGGCGTAACACTTGCGAGAAATTGCAACAGCTTATTCCTAGGCAGATGTTCCAAGTAGCCATCCAGGCAGCTATTGGGGGCAAGATCGTCGCGCGTGAGACGGTGAAAGCTTTCCGTAAGGATGTGCTGGCAAAATGCTATGGCGGCGATATCAGCCGCAAGCGCAAGCTCTTGGACAAGCAAAAGGAGGGCAAGAAGCGTATGCGCCAGGTCGGGCAGATCGAAATTCCCCAGGAAGCTTTTCTTGCCGCTCTCAAGATGAGTTGAGAGCGGACGACAGCCGTCGCGAGGATGTGAACCAGACCGGGGCTGCAGCGGGGTACCCCAAAAGGTGTTGCGCTCGCACGCAGGGTTAAATGCAACGATGAATCGCTTGCGTCGCAAGAGATTTCGCCACTATCTCTTGCTAATAGATGTCAAGTAAAAGTGTCGATCGCTCGATCTGCGGGGAGCCGGGGGGCCTCAGTGCAGTTTGAAACTGTGAGCGACCGTTAGAACTTGGATTGGTTGAATGACGACGAAAGATTGGCTTTCGTTCTGTTCGTCGAAGTCGGACTATGTCGTATCTGGCCCCCATCTTCATGCGAACGACGTCATGGATGAGGCTGGCACCGACTCGGGCCAGTTCGGCGCTGCGGACCTCATGCCATGGGATGCCGAGCAGGTGGTCGAACTGAGCCTCCGTCTTGAAGATCTGATCGGCGACGCGAATCAGGAAATCGTCGTGTTTAACGATTCGTCATTTTCCGAGATGACCCTCGTTACCGACGTGGCACTCCTGGAACGCTGGGCTGTTCAGAATCACATCACCGCTGCCGGCGAGGACGTGTCGGGCTTTATTGCCCTTCGCTTTGCCAATGGCATTCACGTCTACCATCAGCGCGAACTCGCTCTCTCGGTCGTTCGTTCTTCTGAATTCGACTGAATCCTTGCCCTCTTGCGAAGGCGGCGACAATGCACGCTTGTGCAAAGTTACCGGTTCGTGGCTCCGTGTGACTAAGCGCGTGAGAGGTGCCCTTGGTTGCGTTTCCCGTCGTCGATTCGCATATCCATCTGATTGACCCGTCGCGGCTGGCTTATCGCTGGCTGCAGAACAATTCCGTCCTCCGACGGCGCCATGCGCTGCTCGAATACGGTCAGGCCCAGGCTGGCCGAGCAGTGGCGGCCATCGTTGCCGTCGAAGCCGATGCCGACGATGCGGACAAAGAGATTCTCTATCTGCTCGAACAAGCCGAGAACGACAGTCGGATCGGCGCCATCGTCGCCCATCTACCGCTCGAGCAGGGCGAGAGACTGGAAGAGACAATGGCAAGCAGGGCGACGACGGGACGGGTGAAGGGACTGCGCCGCCTTCTTCAGGATGAACCAGCGCCAGGGTTCTGCCTGCAACCCGGCTTTATCGAAGGGGTCCGGCTTGCCGGGCGTTTCGATCTTACCGTCGACCTCTGCATCCGCCAGCATCAGTTGCAGGACCTGATCAAGCTCGTCGATGCCTGTCCGAAGACACGCTTCGTCCTCGATCATATCGCCAAGCCCGCGATCCGCGATGGCGCTCTCGAGCCATGGCGGCGCGAGTTCCGCGACCTGGCGGCGCGACCCAATATCGTCTGCAAGCTTTCCGGGGTCGCGACCGAGGCGGATCCGATCCATTGGACCCCCGAGCAATTGCGGCCCTATATCGATCATGCCTGGGAGAGCTTCGGGGCCTCCCGGCTGCTCTTTGGCAGCGACTGGCCGGTCTGCCTTATGGCCGTCGATTGGATCGCCTGGGTTGAAATCCTTGAGGCGGCGCTGGCGGCTTTCAGCGACAACGAGAAGCGTGCCTTTTGGGGTCGGAACGCGATTGCCGCCTACAAGATGGACGCGACACTGCTCGAGACCGACGAGGGGGACTCGCTGAAAACGACCATGCCAGGCTGAGTAGCCCCTATCCTCGGCATGCGACGGGCTCTGGCGTTTCGAACAGCGGCAAAGCATTCTAGAGGCCTCGACAATAAGAAAATGCGGAGGCGGCAATGGCATTGTCCTTGGAGACGCGGGCGGTTGGGCGCACGGGCCTTGACGTGCCGGTACTTGGGCTCGGGGGTGCCCCCTTGGGCGACATCTATGCCAAGCTGCCCGAAGATCAGGCCCTGGCCACCATCGAGAACGCCTATGCCGCCGGTATCCGGCTCTTCGATACAGCCCCGCTCTATGGCCATGGTCTCTCGGAGCATCGCTTCGGTCACGTCCTGCGTACCAAGCCGCGTGACAGCTATATCCTCTCGACCAAGGTCGGCCGCTGGCTGGAGCCCGCCGCGCCTGGCACGTTCGATCGAGGCCAGTGGCAAAACCCGCTGAATTTCCGTCTGCGCGTCGACTATAGTTACGATGGCGCCATGCGCGCGATCGACCAAAGTCTGCAGCGCCTGGGCATCGAGCGCATCGACATCGCCTTCATTCACGATCTCGATATCTGGACGCACGGTAGCCGCGAGGTCTTCGAGACCCACTACAAGACGGCCGTCGAAGGTGCCTTCAAGGCGCTGGCCCGCCTGCGCGAGGAAGGCGTCATCAAGGCGTTGGGGCTGGGCGTCAACGAGATCGAGCCCTGCGTGCGTTTCGCGCGCGACGCCGATCCCGACCTCTTCATGCTGGCTGGCCGCTATACGCTTTTGGAACAAGGTGGTCTCGACGACCTGTTTCCGCTCGCCGAGGCCAAGGGCTTCAGCTTCTTTCTGGCCGGTCCCTTCAATTCCGGTATTCTGGCCACCGGCGCCGTGCCGGGGGCAAAGTACAATTACCAGGATGCGCCGCCCGAAATATTGGATCGCGTCCGAGAGATCGAGGCGGTCTGCGCGCGCCATGGCGTACGGCTGCCGGCGGCGGCAATTCGCTTTCCGCTGGGGCATCCCCGCATCGCCGCCATCATTCCAGGCGCGGTCAGGCCGGCCGAGGTGGAGGCGAATATCGAGCTTATGACGGCCGCGTTGCCGCCTGACCTCTGGACGGATCTGCGTGCGGCCGGCCTATTGCGGGAAGGTACGCCCGTGCCGGCCTGAAGCGTCCAGGTCAGTCGATGGCGATCGGCAGCTCGATCAGGTTGACGCTGCCGGATGCGATCCCGGCCTCGAGTGCGGGCGCGATGTCGGCCGCCCGCTCGACGCGACGGGCCGGCACCCCCATCGAGGCGGCAAGCGCCAGGAAGTCGATTGCCGGATCTTCCAGATCCATGGCGATGAAGTGATTACGCTGGGCGGAGAAATAGCCCGCCTGCGATTTCATGAAGCTCTTGAGGATATTATACTCGCGGTTATTCATGACGACGAAGGTAACCGGCAGGTTCTCGTGGGCCGCGGTCCAAAGCGCCTGCGGCGAGTACATGGCGGCACCGTCGCCGACCAAGGCCACCACCGGCTCGCGGCCGAGGCCGAGCGAGCAGCCGACGGCAGCTGGCATGCCCCAGCCAAGCCCCCCGCCGCGCAGGAAGGCGTATTGCCTGGACCAGTCGCTGTTAAGGAAGCCGCGGACATGGCTCGATGTGGCGATCGCCTCGTCGACAATGGCGATCTTCGGGCCGATGGCACGCACCACTTCCCGGGCCGCGACCAAAGGCGTCGTCAGTGGTCGGTCCCATTCCTCCTCTGCTCTGGCCGTCAGCACCGCGCGCTGGCGCGCACGCTCCAGGGCTGCCTTGTCGCGCAGGGCCAGATAGTCGGTGCTGCGCGGAGCCGTCAGACGCTCCACTTCCGGAAGGAGTGCCATGAGCGATGCCTTGATGTCGCCCACGACAGAGAGCTTCGTTACATAGGTGCGGCCGAGGTCGCGGACGTCGGCCGACATTTGCAGGACCTCGCAGGAGGCGGGCACGGCCGGCCCCTCGGTGTAGAGAATCGTGATCAGCGACTTGCCGCCCAGGGCGAAAAGCGCGTCGAAGTCGCCAAGGCGGGCGGCAATCTCGCTGGCCTTGGTCGGCATGTTGCCCTGCCATAAGGGATGGCTGGTGGGGAAAGGGATGAAGGCCGGCCAGGACGAGCCGTAGACCGGTGCGCCCAGCATCTCGGCCAGCGCCACGACCTCCGAGGTGGCATCGCTCGCGTGGATCTCGTCCCCGGCGATGATGACCAGCCGGCCAGGCTTGACGCTAGCCAGCTCCTTGGCCAACCGGTCGAGAGAGCCCGCGACAGCGCGGCGTTCGATAGTCGATTGGGGAGCAACCCCAACGGTGCTCATTTCCTCCATCACGTCCATGGGCAAGGAGAGAAAGACCGGTCCCGTCGGTGCTGCGCCCGCATCCTGGAAGGCGCGGCGGACCAGAACCGGCAATTGGTCGGCACTCGTCACCTCCTGTGCCCATTTGACGGCCGGCGTGGCGAGACGCACGAGGTCGCCGTAGAGTAGCGGATCGGTGATTGTGTGGCGGGAATCCTGCTGCCCAGCGGTGACGACGAGAGGCGTGCCGGCGACGGTGGCATTGAGGAGATTGCCCATGCCATGGCCTAGACCGCCAGCGGTATGCAGATTGATGAAACCGGGGCGACCGGCCGTTTGGGCATAGCCATCCGCCATCGCCACGACCGACGCTTCCTGGAGAGCCCAGATATAGTCGATATCGCGGCAATTCAGGAGTGCGTCCATCAAGGGCAATTCGGTCGTGCCGGGATTGCCGAAGATATAGCGGACACCCTCGTTCTTCAGGACCTCGAGCAGGAGGTCGGCCCCCCGCCTGGCGTTCACCTGGTCGAGGTTGGAAATGGGGCTACCTTTAAGCATCCAGCCGTTCTCCAATCATGACCTGTTTTGTCTGGAGCAAAGACTATGCCTTAAGGTCTTCGTCTTCGCTTCGCTTTTTCAAGCGTTCCGGTTTCGGGCGCCGATAGCGAGACGCAATTCCCGGGTCGAGACCAGGCCCAATGCGAGAGCCAGAGCCGCATAGAGAACGGCACTCCCGGCGACGATTCCCGCAAGGATCATTACCTCGCGTAGGCGGTCGCCGCCGGCGGCATCGACGAGCAGCCAGTGATTGGCGCCGAGGAGCACGATGGTCAAAAGGCCAGCCGCGACGACCGCTTTCGGCAGCCGCGACTTGAAGGCGGGATCGGGTACCAGGTGGCCTCGGCGATGGAGGACGATGCCAAGGAAGATGACGTTGATCCAGGAGGACACGGTCGTCGAGGCGGCAATACCGACTGGCCCGAACGGACCCATCAGGGCGAATTTCAAGCCGACATTGAAGGCAACGGCCACCAGCGAAACGTAGAGCGGAGTCTTGCTGTCCTCGCGGGCGTAGAAGCCCGAGACCATGGCCGGAACGAGGACGAAGGCCGGCAGTCCCATGCCGTAGGCCTGCAGCACGGAAGCCGTGGCGGCCGCATCGGCGACGCTGAAGGCGCCGCGTCGAAAGAGCATGTCCATCAACGGAAAGCTGATGGCAATGAAGGCGGCCACAGCTGGCAATGTCAGGACGAGCGAGATCTCGATGGCGCGGTTCTGGCTGGCGGCAGCGGCTTCGAACTGACCGGCCTTGAGCTGGCGGGAGAGCTGCGGCAGGAGGGCCGTGCCTACGGCGATGCCGATTACGCCCAGCGGTAACTGGTTTAGCCGGTCGGCATAATAGAGATAGGAGACGGCACCGGTCGGCAGGAGCGAGGCGATCAACGTGTCGACGAAGAGGCTGATCTGGGTAAGGCCGCGGCCGAGGGCCGCCGGGCCCAGCACTCTCAGGAAGCGATTGACCTCCGGCGTGGCGCGGGGGCGGCGAAAATGCAGATCCATCCCGGCCCGGCGGCTGTCCCAATAGAGGTAGGCCAGTTGGGCCACGCCCGAGAGAAGGACGCCCACGGCCAGGGCGTAGCCCGCATTTGGCAGGAACGGCGTCAAGCCGAAAAGGGCCGCCAGCAGCACGACGTTCATCAGGATCGGCGCCGCTGCGGCGGCTGTGAAGCGCTGCATGCTGTTGAGGACGCCACCGATCAGAGAGACCAGCGTGATGCAGAGAAGATAGGGAAACGTGATGCGGGTGAAGGCAATGGCCAGATCGAACTTGGCGGGTTCGGCGGCAAAGCCCGGTGCGAAGACCAGCATGAACCAGGGCATGATGACCCAGAAGAGAAGGAGGAGACCCAGTTGGACCGCCACCATCAAGGTGAAGAGCATTTCCGCGAATGACTTGGCCTCGGTCTGACCCTTGCGCACGAGTACGCCCGAGAAGACCGGAACGAAGGCCGCGTTGAATGCGCCTTCGGCAAACAGCGAGCGGAAATGATTGGGAAGACGGAAGGCGACGAAAAATGCGTCAGCCACCGGTCCGGCACCAAGGATCGCCGCCGTGGCGACATCTCGAACGAAGCCGACGATACGGCTTATCAGGGTAAGACCCCCGATATTGGCAATCTGGCGAAACAAGGCCGCTCCCTTGGCTGCTCGGGCCGCCGCAAGCTACCCCGGCCGCTCGGCGCTCTCCAACCCCCATGCCAAGTGAAAAAAATGTCGTTGGCGAAAGGAATGGCACCTTATCCCCCGACAACATGACCTCGCAGAAATGGGATTCGTCGCGATGCAGGCC
This sequence comes from Arboricoccus pini, assembly GCF_900187945.1. GTDB lineage: Bacteria > Pseudomonadota > Alphaproteobacteria > Geminicoccales > Geminicoccaceae > Arboricoccus > Arboricoccus pini. The sequence continues at coordinate 124,183 of NZ_FYEH01000007.1, forward strand.
TTCGGCATCGGCACGCTGACCGATCCCGTCAAGCTCATGATTGACGCCGGCATCCCCGTCATCGACATGGATACGCACATCGCACCTTGGCAACTGGTCGACATCCGGGGGTCGGTGACCCAGACTCTTTGCGACGCCATCGGTGGCAAGAGGACGATGATCATGATCCAGGGAGCGCTCGGCCATACGGGGGCGCAGGGTCGCGCTCGGGGCTTCGAGGCCGCGCTGGCGAAATATCCCGACATCAAGGTGCTGGATGATCAGCCGGCCGACTGGGATGTGACCTTTGGCGGCCTCGGTGTCCGAGGTGCCCTCAATGACGGCCTCGACCATGTCGATATCGATACCTTCCTTCAGGTTCTGATCCGCAGGCTCATCCTTTTTTTGGCCCTCATCATCAACGTCTATGGCGAGCGACTGAGGTTTCGCTGGGCCGACATGGCGGTAGGATGAGTCCGTGAGATGGCAGCGGTTTTAATGGCGTTCGGAACTGAGCCCGGCTAAGTTTAAAGCCGCCATGGCGCGAGGGCTGGTCGCTCGCGCGGAAAGCCCGTTCGCCTTCATGTCGATGCGCAAACCCGTCTTTTTCGTGCTTTCCTTCCTTTTCGTGGCGGGTGGGGCCTATGCCCTCAAAGGTCCGCTCGCCAGCTTCGTGGCGCCCTCGCCGGCGGCCGAGCCCCAGGTCGTCGCGGTCGTGCCCGTCAGTGTCGCCGTCGTCCAGCAAAAAGCCATGCCGGATCTCGTCCAGGCGGTCGGCACGGTGCGCAGCATTGCCTCGATTGAAATCCTCTCGCGCCTGAACAGCCAAGTGACCATGGTTGCCGTCCAGGATGGCGCCATGGTCAAGGAGGGCGACCTTCTCTTCCAGCTGGACAAAGCTGATCTCGATGCGCAGGTCCAAAGAAGCCAGGCTGATATCGACAAGGACCAGTCGACACTTGCCTATAACCAGGCCCAGCTCAGACGCTACACGGAGCTTGCCTCCAAGCATTGGCAGAGCCAGGATCAGCTGGATCAGGTCAGGGCGGCGGTGGCCAGCGGCCAGGCGACCCTGGAAGCGGACGCAGCCACCTTGCGCCAGCTCCAGGTGCAGCGGAGCTGGGCGCGGATCACGGCGCCGGTTGCCGGCCGGGTCGGCATCGTCGAGGCCCATCTGGGAACGACCGTCAAGGCCAATGACCCGACGAAGCCGCTTGTCACCATCAACCAGATCAGCCCGATCTATGTCTCCTTCGCGGTGCCCGAGCGGTACCTGCCGCGCATCCTCGCGGCCCATGCGCCGCAGGCTGTGGAAGTAAAGGCGGATGGAGCCCAGGGAGCGGTCGACGGCAAGGTTGCCGTCGTCGACAACACGGTCGACCAGTCGACCGGCACCATCACGCTCCAGGCGATCTTCGATAACAAGGACGAGGCCCTCTGGCCTGGCCAGAGCGTGCGCGTACGCCTGACATTGTCGACCGATCCGCAGGCGCTGGTCGTCCCTGCCGAAGCCGTGCAGGTCGGTCAGGATGGCGCCTATGTCTTCGTCGTCCCCGGCAGTGACAAGCCGCAGCGGGCCGAGGCCCGCAAGGTCGATCTCGCCCGGACGGTGGATGGCATGGCCGTCCTCTCGAGCGGTGTGCGGCAAGGCGAGTTCGTCATCATCGAGGGCCAGCTCCGCCTCGATGACGGTACGCCCGTCAGGGTAATGAAGGGCGGCAACGCCCAGGCGGCGCTCTAGCCGGCATGGGTCTGTCAGAAGCCTGTATCCGCCGGCCGGTGGCAACGACGCTTCTGATGCTGGCAATCGTCCTGGCCGGTCTTGCTGCCCTGCGCTTCCTGCCGGTGGCAGCCCTGCCCAATGTCGACATGCCGACGATCCAGATCAGCGCCAGGCTGGCGGGCGCTGATCCGGACACCATGGCCTCCTCCGTGGCCTCGCCGATCGAGCAGCAACTGGCGAGGATCGCTGGTATCGATTCGATGACCTCAACCAGCACCACCGGCAACACGCGGATCACGGTGCAATTTACGCTTGGGCGCGATATCGATGCAGCCGCCCTCGACGTGCAGTCCGCCTTGTCAGTGGCAGAGCGGCATCTGCCCGATCAGATGACGGATGCGCCCTCTTTCTGGAAGATGAATCCGGCCAACGCGCCGATCCTCTTCTTGACCCTCACCTCCAGGCTGCAGCCGCTCTCGGCCCTGGACGATCTGGCCGAGGTCAATATCGGCGAGCAGCTGTCGGTTCTGCCTGGCGTTGCCCAGGTCTCCGTCTGGGGTGCACAGAAATATGCGGTGCGCATCAAGCTGAACGCGGCGCGCATGGCGTCCCTGGGCATCGCCTCGTCCGAGGTGACCAAGGCCGTCGACGAGGCCAACTCCGACGCGCCGGTCGGCACGGTCAACACGGCCTCGCAGGCGATCTCGATCGACGTACCCAGCCTGGGGCGCACGGCAGCAGCCTTTCGGCCTGTCGTCGTCACCTGGCGGCATGGGGCGCCCGTGCGGCTCGAGGATATCGCGACGGTGACCGACAGCGTCGAGGTCGACAAGACGGCCTCCTGGCTGGACGATGAGCGTGCCATCACGCTGGCGATCCAGCGCCAGCCAGACGCCAACACGGTCGATGTCGTCGACGAGATCAAGGCACTGGTGCCGCAAGTCGCAGCAGGCTTGCCGCCTTCTGTCCATCTGCACGTGACAAATGATCGCTCGCTCTCGATCCGTGCGGCCGTGGACGACGTCAAATTCACGCTGGGCTTGGCTCTGGCCCTCGTCACTCTTGTGATCTTCATTTTTCTGAAGTCGCTGCGGGCGACCATCGTGCCGACGCTCGTCCTGCCGGTCTCGATCATCGGCACGCTGGCCTTCATGTATCTCCTGGACTACAGCCTGGACAATCTCTCCTTGATGGCGCTGACCCTCTCGGTCGGCTTCGTCGTCGACGACGCCATCGTCATGCTCGAGAACATCGTCCGGCATGTGGAGATGGGGAGGAAACCCTTCGAGGCGGCGATCGCTGGCGCCCGAGAGATCGGCTTTACCATTCTCTCGATGACCGTGGCCCTGGTAGCCGTCTTCATACCGGTCCTCTTCATGGGTGGCATCGTCGGCAGGCTGTTCCATGAGTTCGCCATGACCATCTCGCTGGCCATTCTCATTTCGGGTTTTGTCTCGATCACGCTTTCGCCCATGCTCTGTGCGCGGCTTCTTCGCGTCGGCGACCGTTCGCACGACGAGGCGCATGACGCGCCCAGGCCGGGCTGGGTCGGCCGCGCGACCGACGCGGTCTTTGCTGCCCTGCTGGGAGGCTATCGCCGCTCCCTGACCTGGTCTCTCCGCCACCGCCCCTTGATGCTTCTCGTCACGTTCGCGACGTTCGGCGCGACCGTCTACCTTTATACCATCGTCCCCAAGGGGTTCTTTCCGACCGAGGATACCGGCTTCATATCGGTCGTGACGGAGGGCGAGCAGGATGCCTCGTTTCCGGCCTTCACCGCCCGCCAGCAGGCTCTCTCGGCCCTTATCCGCCAGGATCCGGATGTCGACTACGTGAACTCGACGGTGGGCGGCGGCGCGGTCGACAACAGCGTCAGCCAGGGCCGGCTCTTCATCGCGCTTAAGGATCGCGCGATACGCGCACCGGTGCAGGAGGTGGCGCAGAGGCTGCGTAAGCTCGTTGCACAGGTGCCCGGGATCAACGCCTATTTCCAGCCGGCCCAGAGTCTGCAGATCGGCGGCCGTACCGGCAAGGCGCTCTATCAGTACACGCTGCAAAGCTCCGACACCCGGGCACTCTGGAAGGTGGAACCCCTCCTGCAGAAGCGGCTGACGCAGTTGCCGGGCCTCGTCGACGTGACAACCGATCTGCAGCTCGGCAATCAGCGGGTGCGTATCGATGTCGACCGCGACAAGGCCGCCAGGCTCGGCATCTCGGACGCGCGGGTGAGAACGGCACTTTATGACCTCTTCGGCGAGAACGACATCTCGCAGATCTTCACGCCGGTAAATTACTATGAGGTGATCTTGCAGGCGCGCGATGCCGATCAGGTCGATACGGCCGATCTGGCGCGGGTCTACGTCAAGGGCAGCAATGGCAGCCTCGTCCCGCTGCAGTCGATCGCCACGATGAGCCGCACGGTCGGGCCGACCAGCGTCAATCACCAGGGCCAGCAGCCGGCGGTCACGATCTTCTTCAACCTGGCGCCGGGCAAGCCGCTGGGCGAGGCTGTCGACCAGATCCACGCCGTAGAGCGCGAGGTGGGGCTGCCGGCCACCGTTCAGGCCAGCTTCTCAGGCACAGCTCAGGTCTTCCAACAGAGCCTGGCGAACCAGGGCTTCCTCATTCTGGCGGCCATCCTGACCATCTATATCGTCCTTGGCATGCTCTATGAGAGCTTCATTCACCCGTTGACGATACTTTCAGGCCTGCCCTCGGCCGGCATCGGCGCGCTGGTCGCCCTCATGGTCTGCCATATGGATCTCTCGGTGATCGCCCTGATCGGCATCATCATGCTGATCGGCATCGTTAAGAAAAACGCCATCATGATGATCGATGTGGCGATCGCGCGACAGCGTGCGGGCATGGCGGCGGAGAGCGCCATCCGCGAGGCCTGTCTGATCCGCTTCAGGCCGATCATGATGACGACGATGGCAGCCATCTTTGGTACCCTGCCGATAGCGCTCGGCATCGGCGCGGGCGCGGAACTGCGCCAGCCGTTGGGCGTGGCCGTCGTCGGCGGCCTGCTCATCTCGCAGCTACTCACGCTCTACATCACGCCCACGGTCTATCTCTATCTCGAGGGGTTCCAGTCGGCGCTGCAGCGCCGATCGCGAGGGGCCACGGTCCCGGGATCGGCGGTAATGGCCGGCGAGGACTGATTCCCCGGATTGTGGCGGTCGTCGGGGCGGTGCCATAAGGTCCTCCTGGCTCTGTCCGAGGAGGAATGATGCATCTGCCGCAGCCGCCGATGGCGCGACGCGAGCCCAAGACCCTGGAGCGCTTTGGCCTCACCTGGAGCGATGATTGGGCCTGGCTGCGCGATCCTGGCTATCCCAAGGTCGAGGATGCGGAGATCCTGGCCTATCTTGGGGCCGAGAACGCCTATGTGGACGCCGTCATGGCGCCGCAGGCTCGGTTGATCGAGCAGCTGCAGGCTGAGCTGAAAGCCAGGCTGAAAGAGGACGATAGCTCCGTTCCTGTCCTGGACCGCGACTTTCTCTATCACTGGAGCTACCGGCCGGGCAGTCAATACCGGGTCTGGCATCGCCAAGCGGTGGACGGCGCCGCCGTCATCATTCTGGACGAGAACGAACTGGCGGCGGGCAAGCCGTTCTTCGCCCTGCGCGGCATGGCGGTCAGCCCGGACGGGCGGCTGCTCGCGATCGCCACCGACGAGGATGGCTCCGAGCGCTTCAAGCTCTCGATCCGCGACATCGCCACGGGCCAGGTGCTGGAGGAAGGAGTCGCGCATCTCTCCGGTACGCTCGCCTGGAGCGAGGATGGGGAATATATCCTCTATGTCGAGCTGAACGAGAGCCTGCGACCCTATCGTGTCCGCGCGCACCGCTTGGGCGAGGAGCCGGCCGACGACCGGACCATCTTCGAGGAGGAAGATCCGGCCTTTTTCGTTTCTCTCGGCAAGACGCGGGACCGGGCTTATTTCGTCATACGTACCGGGACCCATGTGACGACGGAAAGCCACGTGCTGCCGGCGACCGGGCGGCCTGGCTCGGCCCGATGCGTTGCCCTGCGCCGTGAGGGCCACCAGTATGAGATCGAGCACGCGCATGGTTTCTTCTGGATACGCACGAACGATCGGCATGAGAATTTCCGCCTCGTGCGTGCGCCTGCGGACCAGCCGGACGAGGCCCGCTGGGAAGAGGTGATCGCCGGCAGCGATCGCTATTATTTCCTTGATCTCGCCTGTTTTGCCGATTTCATGGTTCTTCTTGGACGTGCAGACGGGCTCTCGGCGCTGAGCGTGCGTGACTATCAGGGCGATCAACATCAGATCGCCCTTCCCGAAGCGGTGGGAACGCCGGCATTGGGGGACAACCGCGTCTTCGCTACCGGCACGATCCGCCTTGGCTACACCTCGATGGTCACTCCTTCGACCGTCTACGACTATGACGTCCGGGCAAGGCGGCTCGTGACGCGCAAGGTTCAGGAAATCCCGTCGGGTTACGACAAGACAGCCTATCGGACGCTGCGGCTGATGGCGCCCAGCCATGATGGCGTGCTCGTTCCGATCACGTTGGTCCACCCGGTGGACTATCCGACCGATGGAACAGGGCGGCTGCATCTTTACGGTTATGGCGCCTATGGCCACGGCATGGACCCCGCCTTCAGCCCTCACCGGCTAACCCTCCTGCAGCGTGGCTTTGCCTTTGCCATCGCGCATGTGCGCGGCGGCGACGAGATGGGCTGGCGCTGGTACGAGACTGGCAAGCTCGCGGCCAAGGAAAACAGCTTTAAGGACTTCATCGCCGTAGCCGAGCATCTGATTAACGAGGGCTGGGCCGCCAAGGGAGAGATCGCCATCCGTGGCGGAAGTGCGGGCGGCATGCTCATGGGCGCTGTTGCCAACATGCGGCCCGATCTTTGGAAGTGCGTGATCGCCGAGGTACCCTTTGTCGATGTCGTCAACACCATGTCGGACCCGAGTCTGCCGCTGACGCCGATTGAGTGGCCGGAATGGGGCAACCCGATCGAGGACGTGGATGCCCTGCGGCGCATGCTTGCCTACAGCCCCTATGACAATATTGCCGCCAGGGACTATCCGGCCATGCTGGTCACGGCCGGGATCAGCGACCCGCGCGTCACCTATTGGGAGCCGGCCAAGTTCGTGGCGCGGCTGCGGGCGACCCAGACCGGCAAGCAGCCGTTGCTCTTCAAGACCATCATGGCAGGCGGGCATTTCGGCCGCTCGGGGCGCTACGACGCGCTGGCGGAACTGGCCCTCCATTATGCTTTCATGCTGAGATGTTATGGTTTGTCGGGAGAGCACGCATGACCAGGCGGCGCATCAGTTCAGCCTCGCCCTTCGAGGACAAGATCGGCTATGGCCGTGCCGTCGTCGATGGCCCCTGGATCTTTGTCAGCGGCACGACCGGCGCCGATGCGGCCGGCATCCTGGCTCCGGACGTCGTCACCCAGTGTGAGCTGACGCTGGCCAAGATCGGGACCGCCCTGGCCGAGGCCGGTGCCAGCTTCAAGGACGTTGTCCGCGTCACCTACTATTTGCCCGATCGTGCGGATTTCGAGCCTTGCTGGCCACTCTTGCGCAAGGCGTTCGGCGAGGCCCGCCCGGCGGCGACGATGCTGGTGGCCGGCCTTCTCGATCCGGCCATGAAGATCGAGATCGAGGTGACCGCCAGGCGATCGGACATCTAGCGCCCAGATGGGATTGGTGGTGGAGGAAGGCGGCCGGCTCCCGGAGGGCCTGAGCTAGGCCATTCTCCAACCAGCCGTTCGCTGGCACAGGGCCCAGGCTGCGGCTAAGGTAAGGGTCGCTGGCTTGTTGTCGATCGTAGAAGCGGCTTGGAGAACGCCATTGTCGAAGGCGCAGGTTCAATTGCAGGAGCCCGAGTTGCAGGCCGCCACCTTCGGCCGCACGCGCAGCGATCATAAGAGCGAGGTCGCTGAGGACTATGTCGAGCTGATCGCCGACCTGATCGAGGCCAAGGGCGAGGCTCGGGTGGTCGATCTGGCCGAACGGCTGGGGGTAACCAACCCGACCGTCGCCAATACCGTGAGTCGGCTGCAGAAGGACAAGCTCGTCCAATCGGCTCCCTATCGCGCCATTTTCCTGACCGAGGAGGGCTGGGCGCTGGCCCGGCATTGCCGCGAGCGACACCGCATCGTCCTGGCTTTTCTGCGTGCCATCGGCGTCAGCGAGGATGTCGCGGCGACCGATGCTGAGGGTATCGAGCATCATGTCAGTGCCGAGACCCTGGCCGCCCTGGCGCGCGTGGCCGAGGCTTGGCCTTTAAAAGATGGGCCTGCGCAGGGTTGAGCCGCGGTTTGTTTCTTGTCTCTCGATAATAGGATCGTCCGATGGCTTCGCTCGACCGCCTCTCGCTCAATCTCGCTACCTTCGAGGACGTGCTCGATCTGAACGGGGCCCTCGATCTTTTGGCCAGGAACGGCATCCGTTATGCCGCGCCGACGCGTCGGCAGTGGGAGGAGGAAGGGCCTCGCCAGGTGAGCCGTGGCCTGCGCGGTGCCGGCATCGCGCCGAGCTCGCTAGCCGATGACGCGGGTTTCATCGCCGAAGGCGGCAGCGATCGCCGACGCCTTCTGGACGCGCATCGGCGTGCCATCGAAGCGGCGGCGGAGATGGGCGCGCCTTGCCTGACCGTCGCCGGCGGCGGCCTTTTGCCGGGCTTTAAGGATCTGACCGGCGCGCGCCACATGGTCGAGGACGGGCTGGCCAGCATTCTGGACGACGCGCTGGCGGCCGGTGTGGTGCTGGCGATCGAACCTGCGCATCCGATGCTGGCGGCTGCAAATGTCGTCACGACGCTGCGCCAGGCGCTCGACATCTGCGACGGGCTGGGCACCAGTGGCGTGGCCGTGGCGCTCGACCTCTTTTCCACCTGGTGGGATCCGGCGCTGCCCGACCTGATCGAGCCCGCCGGCCGCCGCATCGCCCTTTGCCAACTTGCCGACTGGCCGGTCGCCTCCTCCAGCATGCCCACGGAGCGGATGCTAATGGGCGATGGCGTGATCGAGTTCCGACCCTGGCTTCGGCTCCTGGCAGACCATGGCTATGACCGGCCGATCGAGGTCGAGATCGTCAGCCGCTTCTGGCGCGAGCGCGAGCCTTTGGCTTTCCTCCACGCGGTCATGGAGCGGTTCGAGAGCGCGTGCTGAGGCGCTGCGTGGCCGTTGGGGGCCTGCTGGCTCAGCCGCTGTCTGCCAGCACCGCAAGTATGGAGGACGCCACGTTCGACCGTAGGCCGCTTGGCGCCGTCAACCGACTGCAGCAAGTGCAATCGTGGCGCCGTCCTGGTGGCTCCGTTGACCGCCCTCTCGGTGGGCCATTGTATCGCGAACATGCGGCAATGGACGGCCAATCCCGGCCGCCTCGTCCTCCTCTTGAGATGCCGCCTATGAGATCACCGAGATCCGCCTGTCGCATGTCTTCCTCTTCGACGAACAAGGCAAGATCAGGGCTCTCAACCATGATTGGTCGGTCCTGACCTTGAAGCCAGTCGAGGGCAGACCGCCGCTGCCCATGAAGCTGACACCAGCCAGTGCTGTCCGTGCGGCCATGCTCACGAATGCGCCGATCTTGAAGGTGGGGCCGATTCGGTCAGGCGCTGTTCCGGTCGCGACAGAGGGCCGCGGCATGCTCGAGCGCGACGGCCAGGGCGTCTTCCTGTTTCGCTACGGCGACGGCCTGGGCGCTGGCGCATCAGGCTCCGCGCTCTTCGTCGAGACGGTGGAAGGTTGGACCCGGGCGGGGCTGCAATCGGCTCGGGGCAAGATGTCGGAGGGCATTTGCGGGCTGGCGATAATGCCAGGCGGCGAGGCTGGACGGCTCACTTGGTCAGGTCGCGTTGCCTTTCCGCGATCGAGGTTTGTCCCCCCTCTTGAACCGGGCGGGCCGGGATTGGCGACTAGACAAGCGGCCCATCACTCCCTACGCGATTTGCAAGGGTCCGATCGTCGACGATATCGAGGCCGAGCGCGGGAACGGCCCCTGCGCCCTTCTTCGCGTGGAGTGACCGGCATGCGCAAGCTGAAAGTGGCCGCAGTTCAGATGGCCTGTGGCAACGATCGCGACCAGAATGTCGCGCGGGCAGAGGCGCTCGTGCGTCAGGCTGTCGCTGAGGGTGCGGGCCTCGTCCTGCTGCCGGCCCTGTTCGAGATGCGTTATTTTGGCCAGGAGCAGTCGGCGGCGCATTTCAATCTGGCGCGACCCTTCGAGGGCCATCCGCTGATCGCGCGGATGAGCAGGCTCGCGGCCGAACTCGACGTGGTGCTGCCAATCAGCTTCTTCGAGCGGGCCAACAACGCCTTCTTCAGTACGGTCGCCATCATTGACGCTGACGGCACGGTCATGGGCATCTATCGCAAGAGCCATATTCCGGATGGCCCATGCTGCGAGGAAAAGTTCTATTTTACCCCGGGCGATACGGGCTTTCGCATCTGGCGAACCCGGCATGGCGTCATCGGCGTCGGCATCTGCACGGATCAGTGGTATCCGGAATGCGCCCGGTCGATGGCTGTCATGGGAGCTGAGATTCTCCTCTTCCCGACCGTGCAGGGTGGTCGGCCACAGGAAGTCAGGCCCGAGAGTGTCTTGCACTGGCACCGGGTCATCCAGGGACATGCCAGCGCCAACCTGATGCCGATCATATCGGTCAACCGCCACGGTCTGGAGATGGGCGACCGAGACGCCTTGGCCTTTCAAGGCGGCTCCCTCATCGTTGATGAAAAAGGCAATATCCTAGCCTCCGCCGGGCGCGAGGGCGACCAACTCCTCACTTATAGCTTCGATCTCGACGCCCTGGCGGCGGCCCGCGCTTCATCCGGCCTCTTTCGCGATCGCCGCCCCGATCTCTATCTCTCGCTTTTGACGCTGGATGGCCGCGACCAGATGTTCTGAGACGTCAGTGTGTGAGCTCGTCGATCTCGTCTGTGGAAAGTTCACCCGGAATGAGAACCAGTGGGATCTTGAGCTTGCGACCGAGCTGGTTGGTCACGTGGGTGACAAGGGGACCGGGATCCGCGCCGCCAGCCGCGGTGGCAAGGACGAGAGTGGAGATCGTATCGTCCTCCTGCACGAGCCGGACGACCTCGTCGGATCGCTTGCCCTCGCGGATATGAATGATCGGCATCGAGCCCGTCAGCTTGAAAACCTCGGCTCCAAGCTTTTGCATGCGTTGCTCGGCCGTGGCGCGCGCATCGGCCTCCATGATTCGCCCGACACCCAGCCAATGGCCGAACTCGACGGGCTCGATCACATAGAGGAGGGCCAGCCTGCCACCTGTGCGCTGCGCGCGGCGGCACGCATAGTGGAGGGCATTTCCCATCTCCTTGGTATCGTCGACCACCACCAGGAAGACCCGCTGCCTGACCTTCTTGGGCGTGACTTCGGAGAATGCGTCCTCGCTCATCATTCGTTGGTCATCCGGCCTTGCGAAGGGAGGCAGCAGGTAGGGGGCGACGAGCGGTGCGTCAAGCTTTGCGGAACAGGGCGCTGGCGGCCCATCCGGCTGCCACGGCCAGCGCCACCGAGGTCAGACCGTAGAGCCAGCTCTGCAGATGCGCCAGATTGAAGAGTTCCGCCTCCAGCCCGACCTTCGAGACGCTGAGCGAATTCGTCTGGGCGGAAACGATCAGGCCGTTCTCGAATTCGAAGGTTCGGACCTGATAAGCACCTGGCGGCACGTTGGCCGGAAAGCTGAGTGTGGTCCTAAACAGCCGGTCGCCGATGAAGGTCACCGGCCGGACCTCGGCCTGGAACAGGCCGGCCTGCTCCTTGCGGCGGATGAGGGCGTCACGAAACTGGCCGACGCGTCGGTCACCCGTGCCCTCGACCACGATGGGCTGGAGCTTCAGCATGTCGACGCCGATCTGATTGCGCGCGAGCTCGTCTGGTGCCTGCAATTGTGCCAACGGCCGCGTCGAGGCCACGGCGTAGAAAAGCGGCACGTCGCTAAAGGTCACGCGCGCCGTGCTGAGCCAGAGGCCGCCCACCCGCGACTTTTGTTGCACCATCGCCTCGCCGGCCGGGCCTTGCACGGTGACGACGACGTCGCGGTCGGGACCGCCCGTCGTGCCGAAGACCAGGACGTCACTGCCGGCAAAGGCCGTGGTGATGGCCACCAGGTGATGAGAGAGATCGGCGATCAGGCCGGCCGCTCGCAGTGTGGGAGCGAAGATGCAGAAAACCGCCAGCGCAAGCAGCGAGAACAGCAGCAGGCGTGGCCGGGCGGATGGGCGCATCCCCGATCTTACCGTAACCGCGTGTTATGGCCGCTGGGCGGGGAGGCTGCCGAGGCGAGGCCGATTGAGGGTGCCGGAACCGAGGCGGCCTCGATCGCGTCCAGGACCGTCTGGACGGTCAAAAGCTCGGGCAGGACGATGCCGGTCGGTGCGCGGGGACCATAGACGACGTTGAACGGGATGCCATAGCGTCCGTGGCTCTTGAGGAAGTCGGCAATGCGTGGGTCGGGCCGGGTCCAATCGCCACGCATGGGCACCACCTCGTCATCGAACCGTCGCACGATCGCTGCCTGCTCCAGGACGAGCCTCTCATTGACCTTGCAGGTGATGCACCAGTCGGCGGTGACATCGACTAGGACGGTGCGACCCGCGCGGACCAGATCGTCGATGTTGCGCGTGTCGAAGCTGCGCCAGGCCGTCGCCGTCGCCGCGGAGGGCGGGGGTGTTAGCACCCATCCAAGAACCGGCTGGGCCGCCAGGAGAATGATGCCGATACCGAATGCGGTCACACCCAGGGCCCGCCTTGTGCTTCCCGTCATGCGGTCGCGGACGAAGAGCAGCGCCAGGATCACAAGGAGTGAGGCTAGGGCGACGAGGCCCACGATCTCGCCGACGATACTGGTGATCAAGGAGACGAGCCAAGCTGCCGTGACCAGAAGAAGCACGCCTAGAATGCGCCTTAGATGCAGCATCCAGCGTCCGGGGCGCGGCAGGAAGCGCGCCAAGCCTGGCAACGTGGCTGCCAGCAGATAGGGCGTCGCCATGCCCAGGCCCATCGCCAGGAAGATGCCGCCAATCTGCAGCGGCCCACGTGAGAAGGCAAAGCCGACGGCCGTGCCGACGAAGGGCGCGGAGCAGGGCGTGGCCAGAAGGGTGGCGATGAGCCCGGTGCCGAAATCGCCGACGAGGTGGTGCCGCGCCCCACCGCCGGAAGGTGCAGCCCAGCCGGGCAGGTGGATCTCGAAGAGCCCCAGCATATTGGCGGCGAAGAGGGTGAGAAGCAGCGCCATCAGCGTGAGGAAGAGGGGCTGCTGGAACTGGATGCCCCAGCCGACGCTGGCGCCGCTGGCCTTGAGGCCGGCCATCGCCAAGGCCAGGAGGAGGAAGGAGGCGACGATGCCGAGCGCGGTCGCGGCAAAGCCCAGCCGCAGGGCCCGCTGCTCCAGCGTCCGGGCCCGCGCCACGCTCATGAGCTTCAAGGAGAGGACGGGAAGCACGCAAGGCATCAGGTTTAAGATGAGGCCGCCCAGGAAGGCCACGAGGAGAATGGGCAATCCCTGGCCCGAAGACACTGGGGCGGCGATCCCCAGGGTCTCGGTCTGCTCGATTGCCCGCGAGCCGTCGATGAGGGTCAGCCGAACGGATTTGCCCGCGTCACCGGTACCTGCCTGCTTCGTCCAGGGAATGACGAAGCGGGCGCTCTTGCCGCCATCGTCGAGGATGACCTCGGGCTTGCCCATGATTGCCTGATCGCCGGCCTCTACCAGCAGATCGGGATGATCGAAGCCCCGTTCCGCCTCGGCCTGGACGATAAGCTGCGATCTGTCCGCGATACCTGCCGAGAGGAGCTTTAGACTGTGTGACGGGCCGGCTGCGGGCACCGTGGCCAAGGCGTTGTCGATCAGTGCCTGGCCCACGAGGTTGCCGTTGCCGGGCGGAATGGTCGCCTGGAGCTGTTTTTCCTCACGGACGCAAAGCGTGCTGCACACGTAAAGCGCGGCATTCAGGGTGAGGTTGGCGCTTTGTTCGGGCGTCGCTAGCTCGACCGCGATCGGCAAAAGCACCCGGTGCTTGTAGCCAAGGCTGTCAATGCCGAGAAAAGACAGGCGCTCCGGCAGGGGCCAGAAGACCTGCTGCCCCGCAAGGTTGGTCGACCCTTGCCAGTCCAGTTCGGGCGGCAGGCCACCGTCACCGGCCGAGCGCCAATACGTCTTCCAGCCATCGCCCAGCGTCACATCGAGCCCCACCCAGACCCGCTTGGGATCATGAGGATCACGCCCGCCGACGATGAGCTTGGCGCTCACATCCGGGGGGCTCGGCATGGCTTCCTCCGCCGCCGCGGGCAGGGCCAGCAGGCAGACAGCAAGGAGAAATGCCAGCGAGCGAAGAAGGGTCAAGGCTACCGGGTCCAAGCAACGGGTTGAGAAGCGGGCCCCTCGTCCATCGAGTCCCACGGAGCAAAATTACGCCCGCCCGGGTGGCGTGACAATAACGCTCTCAAGTCGGCAAGCCGGGCGCTGTGGTGGTGTGCTCGGCTACGGCCTCTCCCATGCTGCCGTCCCTCTTGACCTTTCCATTATGGGAACCTTCATCTGAGGCATGACAGGGCCGGCCGGTTGCCGGAAGAGGAAGCATGAATATCGGCGAAGCGGCGGCGGCCTCCGGCGTCTCGGCCAAGATGATCCGCTACTATGAAACCATCGGCTTGATCGCCGCCCCGGGGCGAACGGCGGCCGGCTATCGCGTCTATGGCGAGAACGACCTGCATACGCTCCGTTTTATCCGCCGCGCACGGGACCTCGGCTTCTCAGTCGAGCAGATGGGCGAGTTGCTGGCACTCTGGCGCGATCGCTCGCGTGCCAGTGCCGACGTGAAGCGGCTGGCCGAACGCCACATCGCCGCTCTGGACCGCAAGGCCGAGCAGCTCTTGGAGATGAGCCGCACCTTGCGGCGTCTGGTCCATGAGTGCCATGGCGATCGGCGCTCCGCCTGTCCAATCCTGGATGATCTGGCCGAGTCAGCGGACGAAGGCGACGATCGGAGACGCCTGGTCTCGACGATTACTTCTCAATTTGGAGATCGAGGACGATGAGGAGATGGAGCTTGGCCCTGGCAGCGTTGCTGACGGGCCTCCTCGTGACCGGCCGGGCTGACGCTCAGGACAAAGCGGCTTCGATGGGGAGTATGACGATGCCGGGCATGACGCAGGCCACGCCCGACACGTCGGCTTCCAGGGCCTATGCCAAGGCCAATGCCGACATGATGCAAGGCATGTCGGTCAAGATGTCGGGCGATCCCGACCGGGACTTCGTCACGATGATGATTGCCCATCACGAGGGGGCGATCGACATGGCCAAGGTCGAGCTCGACCACGGCCATGATCCGATCTTGCGCAAGTTGGCGGAAAACGTGATCAGCGCCCAGACAAGCGAGATCAAGGAAATGAAGGCCTGGCAGCAAAGGCACCCCAGGTAGAGCGCGACGCGCCTTCGTCCGGGTCAGATGATGGTCAGCGCTCCACGCACATAGCAATGCCCATGCCGCCGCCTATGCAAAGCGTGGCCAGGCCTTTCTTCGCATCGCGCCTTTGCATCTCGTAGAGGAGAGTGGTCAAGATGCGCCCGCCCGATGCGCCGATCGGATGGCCAAGGGCGATGGCGCCGCCGTTGACGTTGACCTTGCTGCCATCCCAGCCAAGCTCCTTGGAAACGGCGCAAGCCTGGGCGGCAAAGGCCTCGTTGGCCTCGATGAGATCGAGTTCGCCCATGTCCCAGCCGGCTTTCGCCACGGCCTTGCGGGAGGCGGGGATGGGGCCGGTGCCCATGATCTTGGGGTCGACGCCGGCTTGGGCCCAAGAGGCGATGCGGGCTAAGGGGGTGAGCCCCCGGCGGGCGGCCTCGTTGGCGGTCATGAGAATCAGCGCGGCGGCGCCGTCATTGATTCCAGAGGCATTGCCGGCCGTCACCGTGCCTTCCTTGGAGAAGGCCGGGCGCAACTTGCTCATATGCTCGATCTTGGCCCCGAAGCGGGGATATTCGTCCGTATCGACGACCGTGTCGCCTTTCCGGCCCTTGATCGTCACCGGTACGATCTCGTCCTTGAAGCGGCCCGAGGTGACGGCTTGCTCGGCCTTGTTTTGGGAGGCGACGGCGAAGGTGTCCTGGGCTTCGCGCGTGATCTGGTACTGCTCGGCGATATTCTCGGCCGTGGTGCCCATGTGGTAGCCGTTGAAGGCATCCCAGAGCCCGTCCTTGATCATCGTGTCCACAAATTCCACGCCGCCCATCTTCGCCCCGGCGCGCAAATAGGCCGCGTGCGGCGCCTGGCTCATGCTCTCCTGGCCGCCAGCGACGACGATTGCGCTGTCGCCGTTCATGATCGCCTGGTAGCCGAGGGCCACCGACTTCAGACCGGAGCCGCATAGAATGTTGACGCCGTAGGCCGGCACTTCCTGGGGCACGCCGGCGTTGATCGAGGCCTGCCGTGCCGGATTCTGGCCCTGCGCGGCTGTCAGGATCTGGCCTAGGATAACCTCCGAGACCTCGCTCGCATCGACCCGCGCGCGCTCCAGGGCGGCCTTGATGGCGATCTGGCCCAGATAATGTGCGGGAACGGTGGAAAGGCCGCCATTGAAGGCGCCGATCGGCGTGCGCGCTGCTGAGACGATGACGACCTCGGTCATGACCTTACCCTCGTGTTCCAGTCTGTGCTGCGGTCGGGCCCGCTCTGGTGCCCCTGGCTGGCGATGAAGGCCAGCTCTTCGGCCGCGGCAGTCCCGCCTCCCTGCCGGACATCGATCTGATGCATCGCGGCAGCTTGGCAAGCGGCGGCCGGAGATTCAATGGCGCAGGGCATCACCGCTGGCCGTCGGTGCAAAGGAGGGTAGCTGGTAGGTCGGCAGCTGGCTGGCCTCGATCAGTCGGGGGGCCGTGACATTCGCCTTGTGCACGCCTGAGAGGACGAGGCAGCTTGGCAGGCCCGCATTGTTGGCGCCGGCGATGTCGTGGGTCGGCGAATCGCCGATGCCGATGACGCGGCGGCCCGGGGGCAGGAGAGCCAGGGCGGTTGTGTAGATCCGGGGCCAGGGCTTGCCGATCCAGCGGATGTCGGCGCCGGCTTGCATCGCCTCCACAGCCAGCTGTCCAGGGCCGGGGAAGCGCTTGGCGCCATCCAGGCTGACGAGATCGGGATTGGTGCAAAGGATCGGCAGGCCCTGGCGGCGCGCCGCGTCCAGGATCGTCCGGGCGCGGGCCGGCGATTCGTCATTGGCATCCAGGCCGCCCAGAAGAACGAAGTCGGCGGCACTTGGCTCGCCGACGAGTTCGAGCTTGAGACCGGCCACGGCCGAGACATCCTGGCCCCGGCCGATATAGAGGCAGCGGTCGCCAAGGCCGGCCACGAGCGGGTCGTGGCGCCGGCGCAGGGCTTCAAAGGCGACGTCCCCCGAGGTCACCATGTCGGCGTAGAGGTCCGGGCCAATGCCGAAGCGGGCCAGGCGTTCGCGATTGGGCGCGCTGCGCTTGCCGGAGTTGGAGAGCAGAATGACGGTGCGCCCGGCGGCCGCCAGCAGGGACAAGGCGTCGATGGCGCCCGGCAGCGCCTGCTCGCCGTCATGCAGGACGCCGAATTGGTCGAGGAGGAAGGCATCGTAGAGGTCGATCAAGGGCTCGATGCCCGCCATGCTCTGCAAGCTTCTGGGTCCATCTCATTGCACGCGCACTCTAGCGCGCATAGGCCAGGCGTGCCGTCGCGGCAACCACTGCTCTCGACGTCACGCTAGCGTAAAGGGCGATTTCGCTTGCCTGGGCCGGTGCGGGGGCTATCCTTGATCCCCATATAGAGAAGACCCGGCGACAAGACGGCGCGGGGCCGGCAACAGAGTGTGACCTCTCCTTGCCGACATGACCAGCGGCGCAGCGTCCGGGCATGAAAGGCTGGGAGGCCTGCGACTATGCTTAATTTCATCCTGGGCTTTGTCGTCACGCTGGGCGTGCTGGCGGCCTTTCTCGTCGGCCTTGGCGTCTGTGCCAACCTGGCGAAGGGCGGCAATGAGCGTGAGGGCCTACGCGCCGATCTGGGGGGCGACCGGGCACATCGGCCGCACTAGCGCCCCACCAAGCGGGGTCGCATCGGGCATGGCAAGGGCCTTGAGTGCCTTGTAGAAGAGGCGCTCACGCCGCCCGAAAGACGTCTCGATGCGCCCTTTGCCCAAATCGCTGCACTATGCCTGGATCATTGCGGGTATAACGTTCTTTGTCCTTCTTGTGAGTGCTGGTGTGCGGGCCACGCCAGGCGTGCTGCTCGTCCCGATCGAACAGGAGTTCGGCTGGACGCGGGCCACGACCTCCATGGCCGTCTCGATCAATATCGCTCTCTATGGCCTGATGGGGCCGTTCGCGGCGGCGATCGTCGAACGCTTCGGGCTCCGCCGCTCGGTGGCATCGGCTCTCTTCGTCCTGGCGTTGGCGATGGTGGCCGTGACCTTCATCGACAGGCCCTGGCAACTTGTCCTCATCTGGGGCCTCATTATCGGCCTTGGCACCGGGATGGTGGCCCTGGTCCTGGCCGCCATCGTCACGGCAAGATGGTTTTCCAGCCAACGTGGTTTGGTCATGGGCATGCTCAGCGCCAGCACGGCCTCGGGCCAGCTTCTCTTCCTGCCACTGATCGCCTGGACCGCCAGTACGCAAGGCTGGCGCGGTGCCGTCTACCTGGTGGCGGCCGGGGCGCTGGCGGCTGCGCTGCTGGTCGTCTGCTTCATGCGCAATCGGCCAGCCGATAAGGGACTCTTGCCCTATGGCGAGACCGATGCAGCCAATCTCAAGGAAGAGCGGCGTGGCTCGCCCGTAAAGCTCGCCTTCGTGGCATTGCGCGACGGGCTGCGATCGCGCGATTTCCTCATCCTGGCCGCGACCTTCTTTATCTGCGGCGCCTCGACGAACGGTCTGATCGGCACGCATTTTATCGCCGCGTGCCTGGACCACGGCATTCCCGAGCTTGGCAGTGCCGGCCTGCTGGCGGCCATGGGCCTGTTCGATTTTTTCGGCACCACGCTCTCGGGCTGGCTCAGCGATCGCTGGAGCAACCGGCATCTTCTGGCCTGGTATTACGGTCTGCGCGGCCTGTCGCTGATCTACCTGCCCTTCGCCTTCGTCATCGCCCCCGACATGTCGGTCTATACGCTGGGTCTTTTCTCGGTCTTCTACGGCCTGGACTGGATCGCCACCGTGCCGCCCACGGTACGCCTTGCCACCAATGTCTTCGGCAAGGAGCGGGTGGGGCTGATGTTCGGCTGGATCTCGGCCGCGCATCAATTGGGAGCGGCCAGCGTCGCCTTCCTGGCCGGCTATCTGCGCCTGACCTTCGGCTCCTATCTCCAGGCCTTCATCCTGGCCGGTGCCCTTTGCCTCGTGGCCGCCATTCTCTCGCTCATGATCGGCCAGGGCGGCAGGCGGCGGGACGTTGAGGTCGCCATCCCGGCCGAATGAGCCTGTGCGCGAGCCGGGCACGCCCGGCGCGGCCGTTCCCGCTTCAGGGCAGGTGGAACATGGGATCGAGCGGCGTCACCTTGGGCGCGCCCGATGAATCCGTCTCCATGATGTCGGCCATATGAGCCCACCAGCGCCGCATGACGGGTTCGTCCGCGAGGTCCGCCATCCGGTGGTCGGGGGCGCGTGTCAGGATCGCGAAGAGGTGGTGTGTCGCGGGGTCCAGGAAGATCCGGTAGTCGCTGATGCCGGCCGCCTTGAGGAGGTCGCGCAGTTCCGGCCAGAGGGCCGCGTGGCGGCGGCGATATTCCGTCGCCTGGCCCGGGTGGAGCACCATGCGAAAGCCAATTGTCTCGCCGTTGCTCATACCGGGTCATCCATGGCTTGCCCCGGATCCTTCCACAAAGCTAAGTTTTGCGGCGAAATTTGCCCTTTGGATGATCCGGCCATGCGCCTCCTCTCCCTCTTGTTTCTGATGGCTCAGATGGGCCGAGCCGTGGCCGGGGTGGTTTGCGGCGCCGAGGAGCCCTGTACGGTCGAGGGCGGGATCTATCTCGCCAGCCCGCCCAGCGGCTGGAATGGCCGCGACCCGCTGCCAACGGTCGTCTTCTATCACGGCTATGGCAATACCGCAGCGCAGATGCTGAAAAACCGTTCGCTGCGTCAGGCCTTCGACAGGCTGGGCATCCTTCTCGTGCTGCCGCAGGCCGACGGCAAGGCCTGGGGCCACCAGGGGCGGCAGTTCCGGCGAGACGATTTCGCCTACACGCAGGCGGTTCTAGCCGACGTGCGCGCGCGGTTTCCCGTCGACGAGGCGCATCTTTTCGCCGCCGGTTTCAGCGATGGCGGCTCGATGGTCTGGGATCTCGCCTGCCGTGCCAGGCTCTTTAAGGCCTACGTGGCCCTCTCAGGACCGTTTTGGGATCCGCTGCCGCCTTATTGCCCGGCAGCACCCTTCGATCTTCTGCATTTTCACGGGCTGAGCGACAATGTCGTGCCGCTCGAAGGGCAGCGCTACAACAAGGACGAGATGATCGAGGGCCTCTTCAGGAGCTTTGCCATCATCACCGATGCCAATGGTTGCAAGCCCGCGCCCGACACGTTCGCCACGGTCGGCGACTGGGTCGTGCGGAGCTGGACGCGGTGCCAGAGCGGCACGCGACTGGACATGGTGCTGCATAAAGGCGGCCACGAGATGCCGCCGGACTGGGCCGATTTTGCCTGGCGATGGGTCCAGGACCGTGCCCGGGTGGCGAGCGCCCGCCCCGCGGCCAAGTAGCGCCGCGCGGGCGGGTTCAGGGGGGCGATTCGGCGAGCATGTGGTCGGCAATGGCACCGGAGGTGCAGAGCCAGACATTCGGATCACGCTTTGCCACATGGCTGAGCGCGCGGCGAAGATGCAAGAGACGATGCGGCTGGCCCATGATGTAGGCATGGAGCGCGATGCCCATGACGAGGGGCTGGTCCTCGGCCTGCCGGCGCATCTCGTCGAACTGGTCGACGATCATGTCGGCGAAGGCCCTGGCCTCCAGGCGACGGGCGATGATCGCGGGGATATCGTTGATTTCCTGCGGATAGGGGACGGCCAGGAGGCCTTGGCCGTTGCGGGTGCGCAGGCGCGTCGGCTGGTCGTCGTGGCACCAGTTGAGGGTATAGCGATAGCCGGCTTCCGCCAGGAGGTCGGGCGTGACGTGGCTCTCGGCAATCCAGGGGCTGAGCCAGCCGGCCGGCGCCCGGGCTTCGTGTGCCCGGATCGTGTCCGTAACGTCGTCGATCATCGCGGCCTCGGCCGTCTCGCTCATGATGCTTTGACGCTCGGCGTTCGTCCGGCCATGCGCGACGATCTCGTCGCCCCGCTGCCGGAAGGGGACGATGACCTCGGGACAATGGCGATAAATGTCGCTGTTCAGCAGGAGCGACACCGGCAGGTCCAGGCTGGCCAACAGCTCGCCCATGCGCCAGACGCCGACGCGGTTGCCGTAATCCCGCCAGGCATAGTTCAAGACGTCCGGCTGGGGCCCGCCAGGCGCCAGTTCGGCCCCCAGGCCGTCACCGAAACTGAAGGTCTCGAGATTGAGGCCGATATAGACCGCCAGCCGTTTACCATCCGGCCAGTTGAAGGCCGGCCGGTCGACGATGGCGCTGTAGTCGTAGCGATCGTGACCGGCCATGAGCGGCCTCATGCCTGGCGGTCGCGCAGGCCCAGGATCTTGAGGCGCAGTGCGTTGAGCTTGATGAAGCCGGCGGCGTCATGCTGGTCGTAGACCGTGTCGGCCTCGAAGGTGGCGAATTCCTGACGGTAGAGGCTATAGGGGCTTTTGCGTCCCACGACCTGGACGCTGCCCTTGAAGAGCTTGAGCCGTACGGTACCGGTAACCTTCTCCTGGCTCTTGTCGATCAAGGCCTGGAGCATCAGCCGCTCGGGCGCATACCAGTAGCCGTTATAGATGAGCTCGGCATAGCGCGGCATGATCTCGTCCTTGAGATGAGCCGCACCTCTGTCCAGGGTGATGCTCTCGATGCCCCGATGGGCGGCGAGAAGCACGGTGCCGCCGGGCGTCTCGTAGACGCCGCGCGACTTCATGCCCACATAGCGGTTCTCAACGAGGTCGAGCCGACCGATGCCGTTGGCGCCGGCCAGGTCGTTCAGGCGGCGCAGAAGGCTGGCCGGCGAGAGGGCCTCGCCGTCGACCGAGACCGCGTCGCCGGCCTCGAAGCCGACTTCCACATAAGTGGGCTTGTCGGGTGCCAATTCAGGCGCCACCGAGCGGGTGAACATCTCCTCGCTCGGCTCCTCCCAAGGGTCCTCAAGCGCACGGCCCTCGTAGGAGATGTGGAGAAGATTGGCGTCCGTCGAATAGGGCGCCTCGCCGCGCTTGCCGCGCGCGATCGGGATCTGCCGGTTCTCGGCGTACTCGATCAACTTCTCCCGGCTGTTCAGGTCCCATTCGCGCCAGGGGGCGATCACCTTGATGGCCGGGTTCAGGGCATAGGCGGTGAGCTCGAAGCGCACCTGGTCATTGCCCTTGCCGGTGGCGCCGTGCGCCACGGCGTCGGCGCCGGTGGCCTCGGCGATCTCGATCAGACGCTTGGCGATCAGCGGCCTCGCGATCGAGGTGCCGAGCAGATAGCAGCCCTCGTAGAGCGCGTTGGCGCGGAACATCGGGAAGACGAAGTCCTTGACGAATGACTCCTGGAGATCTTCGATGAAGATCTCTTTCACACCCAGCATCTCTGCCTTGGCGCGCGCCGGCTCGAGCTCCTCGCCCTGGCCGAGATCGGCGGTGAAGGTCACCACCTCGCAGCCATAATTATCCTGCAGCCAGCGTAGGATGACCGAGGTGTCGAGCCCGCCCGAATAGGCGAGGACAACTTTCTTCACCCCATCCCGCATCGCAGCTAATCCACTTCTTCGAAATGACGGAGACCCGCCCGCAAAGGCCCCGCTCCTCAGCACCGGCCCGTCCTGGCGATCAGGCCTGCTGGTCGACGTTGGACTCGGGCTGTGTCGGCCGGGGAGCTGACTTTGTCACCCCAACCAGGGCCGGCCGCAACAGGCGGCCGGCGATCACATAGCCCGGCTGCAGGACCTCGGCAATCGTGCCGGAGGGCCGATCGGCACTGGGCACCTCGAACATCGCCTGGTGCACGTTATGATCGAATTTCTCGCCCTTTTCCGGCACGACCTTGGCGATCTCGTTCTTCTCAAACAGGCCTTGCAGCGTCCGTTCGGTCATCTCCACGCCAAGGACAAGATTCTTGATGAACTCGTTGCGCTCGCGTTCCTCAGGCGGAACGCTGGCAAGGGCCCGTGCCAGATTGTCGGCTACGTCCAACAGACCGCGGGCGAAATTGGTCGTGGCATATTTGCGACCTTCCTCGACCTCGCGCTGGGTCCGCCTCCTGAGATTCTCCATCTCCGCCGCCAAGCGCAATAGGCGGTCCTTGGTCTCGGCGAGCTCCGCCTCGACCCGTTCGGCCGCGCTCGCCGTCTGATCCTCGCCCATGGCCTCGGACAAAGTCGGGTTCTCGGCTGTGGTCTCGGCGTTCATCGTCTTCTCGTTCTCGTCACTCATCTCAAACCTCGTCGTCAAGGCTGCCATGCCGGCTGCCGAGCAGCCGGCTGACCACGCGCGCCGTATAATCCACGATCGGGATGATGCGCGCATAATTCATGCGGGTGGGGCCGATCACGCCAATGGCGCCGACGACGTCGGGACCATCGGCGCCGGCAGCACCCGAGCGATAGGGGGCAACGATCATCGAGCAGCCGGACATGCCGAAAAGCTCATTCTCGCTGCCGATGAAGATCTGGACGCCCTTGGCGTCCTGGGCCAGTTCGAGGAGCTTGAGGAGCGACTTCTTCGATTCGATCGTCTCGAAGAGGGCGCGCACACGCTCGAGCTGGACGATGTTGGTCACATCCTCGAGGAGGTGGGCCTGGCCCTTGACCAGGAGAAAGCCGCCATCGCGCTCGCGATCGCCGGCCCAGGTCGCAAGACCCGTCTCCACCAGCGCTTTGGCGATCTCGTCGAGCTGCGAGGTGTTCTCGGCGATCTCGCGCAGGATGGCCTGGTAGGCTTCCTCGAAATTGCGGTTGGCCAGGCGTCGCGTGAGGTAGTTGCCGGCCTCGGCCAGGACCGAGGGCGACATGCCGAGCGGCACGTCGACCACGCGGTTCTCGACCATGCCATTGTCCATGACCAGGACGACCAGCGCCCGGCCGGGCGAGAGCGGCACGAACTCGACATGTCGGAAGGGGCGCTCGCTGACCGGCGCCATGACCAGTCCCGCATAGCGGGAAAGGCCTGAGAGCGCGTTGGTCGCATCGGTCAGCGTCGTCTCGACGCTGCGACCGGTGCCGGCGACCCGGCTCTCGATCGAGCGCCGCTCGTCGGCGGTGACCGATCCGACCTCAAGGAGACCATCAACATAAAGGCGAAGACCGGCATCCGTCGGCAATCGGCCAGCCGAGGTGTGCGGGGAGAACAGAAGACCCTGCTCCTCGAGGTCGGCCATGATGTTGCGGATCGTCGCCGGCGAGAGTTGCTCGGTCAGCCGACGCGACAATGTGCGTGAGCCGACAGGCTCGCCCGTGGCCACGTAGGAATCGACGATGCTGCGAAAGACATCGCGCGAGCGTGCATTAAGCTCGACGATCATGTGGAAACGCAGATCATGGGCGCGGCCGACGGCAACCTAAAGGCAAACGGGTAGAGGATCAGGGAGTCAAGGCCGTATGTGGCGATCCCGCGGCAATCGTCAACCGTTGGCGTGGTCAGAGTGGCCAGAGATGCACGCGCGGACGGGCCGATATCCGTCGTCCGCCGATCAGCTCGCAAAGATAGGCAGGCGCCAGATTCTGTGCCTGCCGCCGCGAAAAGAAAGAGGGCGGACAATGATGCCCGCCCCTCGTCTCGGATGATCAGTAGTCGCCGCGGCCGCCGCCGAAGCCGCCACCGCCGCGCGGGCCGCCGAAGCCGCCACCGCCGCCACGCGGGCCGCCGAAGCCGCCGCGATCGCCACCGCCGCCGCCGCGCGGGCCGCCGAAGCCGCCGCGATCGCCGCCGCCGCCAGGACCACGGTCAGGACGGGGGCCACGTGGGCCACCACGCGGCGCGCCGCCAGGACCGCCAGGGCCACCACGATCTTCAGCGATGCGCACCGCCAGGGGCCGGCCCGCCATCTGGTAGCCGTCGAGCTCGCGGATAGCCGTCTGGGCTTCCTCGGGCGACGCCATCTCGATGAAACCGAAGCCCCGCGAACGGCCGGTTTCACGATCCGTGGCGATCTTGGCATACACGACCTCGCCGTGGGCACCGAAGATGTCCTGGAGCTGCTCGACCGTCGTGGTGAACGGGAAGTTGGCGACAAAAAGCTTACGCGACATAAGATCTATCCGGGTACGAAGACAGAGCAAGGAAGATGCGCATCAAGGAGGCGTGGCTTGCTCACTATCGCAGGGCGCTGCTCAATCAAACGGGAATGCCGGATGACACTCCAACCCGGGCTAGCGCAGAGCATGACGCACCGAACCTGAGTCTTCGGGGACGTGCAATACCGCTTTCCGGCGCCTTGATGCCGACCCCCGTTGGAGGCATCGGCGACGAGCGAGCTTACGATAACGATGGCGCCGCGAATCCTTCGACGGTTGAACCTTCAAAAAGCGACTATATCGAGTTCGTCTAGGTCGCGCGAGGGCAAAAAACGCGCGCTGGAACATAGTCTTCAAGAGACTAGGACCAGCTTTTGTTTTCCGCCGGCGCCGCTGTCGTGTTCAAGCGGCAGGCGAACGGCGTGGTGCTGAAGGAAATTCGGCGCGACGCCGGGCCGCTCGACATGGTTTAAGCGCGCCGTTCGTCCTGTTCTGCCAGCACGACGTGATCGTCGACGCTTTGCTCGACGGCATGGTCCTGGCCGATTGTCGTTACCATGGGGGTGGGTGTGGCCAGGGGTATCGTCGGGCCTTGTGCGGCCATAGAGGGTGCCGAACGCCGCGTCATGCGCCAGAGGGCGAAGATGCCGATGAAGGCGTGCACACAGCCGATGAAGAGCGGAAATCCGTAGGCACCGATCCTGCCGATGAAGAAGGCTGAGAGGCCCGGCCCCAGCACCGAGCCGACGCCGTTGACGAGGAGCAGCGCGCCGCTGGCGCCCACCATCTGCTCCTTGGTCATGTAGTCGTTGGCGTGTGCCACGCAGAGCGAATAGAGCGGCAGGGCGAAGCCACCCGTCAGGAAGAAGAGAATGAAGACCAGCCGGGTGTTGCTTTGCGCCGGGATGGCGAGCAAGGCGCAGACCGCTGTCAGGAAGGCCACCAGCGTCAGGATCTTGCGTCGGTCGAAGCGGTCCGAGAGCCAGCCGACCGGCCATTGGAACAGCATGCCCCCCAGGATCGTGAGCGACATGAAGAGCGAGACGCCGGGGATGGAGAGGCCGATCGCCCGGCCGTAGATCGTCCCGACACCGCCATAGATGCCGCTTTGCGCCACGCCCACACAGAAGATCGCGACCGTGCCCAGCGGCGAGAGCGCGAAGAGTGCTTTCAGGCCTAGTCGCATCGACGGAGCGAGAGCCGGGGCCGGCGAGGCACTCAGCAGCATCGGTATGATGGCCAGCGAGACCAGCATGGCGACCAGGATGAAGAGCGATGCGCTGCTGGGCGAGGCCAGGTTCAAGAGGAAGGGGCCGACCGAGAGGCCGGCCAGCAGGATGACCATGTAGGTTGCGAGCAACTGGCCGCGAATGGCGTTGGTGGCATTGCTGTTGAGCCAGCTCTCGGTCGTCATGAAGATGCCGCAGAGGCTGGCGCCGGTCAGCATGCGGGCGAGGAACCAGACGGGCGCCGATACGATGACGGCATGCATCAGGACCGAGATCGAGACGAGCGAGCCCATGGCCGCGAAGACGCGCACATGGCCGACCTTGGCGATCAGGCCCGGGACCAGGGCCCAGCCCAGGAGGTAGCCGGCATAGTAGGCCGAAAGGACGAGGCCCGTCGTCGAGGTTGGAAAGCCGGCCAGCGAAGCGCGGATCGGCAAGAGCGAGCTTTGCAGCCCCGAGCCCAGCATCAAGAGCAGGATGCCCAGGAGAAGGGCCCAGTTGCTGCGCAACATCGTCGGCATGGTTGATCCGTTTCGCCGGTCCAGGGGGGCGACGCCTGGGGAACGCCCTCAGCGTACGGACATGGACGGTCGAGAGGCAGCTTGGCAAGGGGGGCGCTTCATCGGCCGCATGAACAGTCGTCATTGTATCGTGTGCTAATGGCGCGACTGCCGATTGATTGATGCGGGGAGCTGCGTCTAGAGCTTGCGTATGGAGATCGGGGCGAGAGAGGATCGTGGAACTGCGGGTTGGGCCAGACGGCCCCGCCGGCTCGTCGACACTATTCTGCTTTATCTGGTCTTTGCCTGGTTTGCCGCCGTGACGCTGGTCTGGACCGTCCTGGCCCTGGCGGCACGACTCGTCCTGCCTGCCGCCTGGCGCGATCGGATCGGCACACCGCTCGTGATGTTGTCCGCCCGTACCTTTCTCCTCGGCATGTGGGCGACCGGACGGGTGCACTTCGATCTCAAGGCACTGGACGAGTTGCGTGAGGCGGGGCCGCTCATCATCGCACCCAATCATCCCTCGCTCATCGACGCGGTGCTCATCGTCTCGCGCCTGCCCGACGTCGTGTGCATCACCAAGGCCGGTGTCTTCGACAATGTCTTTTTTGGTTGCGGCATGCGGCTTGCGGGCTATGTGCGTAACGATCCGCCCTTGCGCACGGTCAAGGAAGCCAGAGCGCGCCTTCGGGACGGCAAGCAGCTTCTCGTCTTCCCCGAGGGCACGCGCACGATGCGGCAGCCCGTGGGACCCCTGAAACCGGGTCTGGCGCTCATGGCAAGGCAGGCAGCCGTACCGGTGCAGACGATTTTCATCGAGACGAGCTGTGATTTTCTCGCCAAGGGTCGGCCCCTTTTTGTCCTGCCTCCCTTGCCGCTCGTCTATCGGATCAGGCTCGGTCGCCGCTTTCCTCCCGAGCACGATATCAAGGCGCTTACAGCCGAGCTCGAAGCCTATTTCCTGGCCGAGCTCCAGCCTTGAGCCGTGCTCGCCATCTGGTCCTGATCCCGAGCTTCAACAGCGGCCATCAGCTTTTAGACACCGTTCGGGCGGCTCGAAGGTATTGGCGGCCGATCTGGGTCGTCATCGACGGCAGCACGGATGGCAGCGAGCGTGCCGTCCTGGAGTTGGCGGCCATGGATCCGGAGATCCGGGTCTTCGTCCTGCCCGAGAACCAGGGAAAGGGTGCTGCCCTTCATCACGGCATGCAGGCGGCGGCGGAGGCGGGCTTCACCCATGTGCTCACCATGGATGCCGATGGTCAGCATCCAGCCGATCTGATCGGCAGCTTCATCGCCCGGTCGGTGGCCGCGCCGCACGCCATGGTGCTCGGGCGACCGGTCTTCGATGCGAGCGCCCCGGCAATTCGGGTCGGCGGCCGTAAGATCTCGAACTGGTGGGTGCGGCTGGAGACGGGCGATGCCGGTATCGACGATGTACTCTTCGGCTTTCGCGTCTATCCATTGCGCCCGCTCCTGGCGATCATGGCGGAGACCCGCTGGATGCGGCGGTTCGACTTCGATACGGAGGCTGTCGTCAGGCTGGCCTGGGCCGGCGTGCCGGCCGTCAACCTGCCGGCGCCGGTGCGCTATCTCACTCGCGAGGAAGGAGGGATCTCGCACTTCAGATACGGTCGCGACAATCTCCTCTTGATTTGCATGCATCTCAGGCTTCTGGTCGGCATGATCTTGCGCCTGGGCCGTCGCCGACGCGCGGTTGATCGGGGCTCGGCGCTTCGTTAAGAACGCTTCGCGAGAACCACGCGGCGCCTGGAGCGCCGCGCCACTTGCCTGCGCCGATCATCAGGAGTCCGCTTGCCTCGAGGGCGGTGGGTGATGCCGGTGGGCGGGGCGTCAAGCAGATGGATGCTGCGCAGCCATGTCCTCTCCGCTGGCGCGTATGCGCGCAGAGTGGTTCGGTAACGTTAAGAACGACGTGCTGGCCGGTCTCGTGGTATCCTTTGCCCTCATTCCCGAGGTCATAGGCTTTTCGATCGCGGCCGGCGTCGATCCAAAAGTAGGGCTCTACGCCTCCTTTTGCATCGCCGTGACGATCGCGATTACCGGTGGTCGACCCGGCATGATCTCGGCTGCGGCCGGCTCCGTGGCTCTTCTGACACCCGGACTTGTGCACGCGCATGGCGCGCAGTACGTCATCGCCGCCTCGCTCCTGGCCGGCATCATCCAGATAGCAGCCGGATGCCTGCGCATGGGCGTGCTCGTGCGCTTCGTCTCCCGCTCCGTCATGACGGGCTTCGTCAACGCCCTGGCGATCCTCATCTTCTCAGCCCAGGTGCCGCAGCTCCTGGGCGGGGGCATTGAGGGCTACCTGATGACGGCACTGGGCCTGGCCATCATCTATCTCCTGCCACGCCTGACCAAGGCCGTGCCCTCGTCCCTCATCTGCATCGTCGTGCTGACGGCCATCGCGCTTTCGACCGGCATGGACCTGAAGACGATCGGCGATATGGGGCAGATGCCGAGCGAATTGCCTTACTTCGTCCTCCCGGATGTGCCCTTCACTTTCGAGACGCTGAAGATCATCGCCCCTTATGCGGTGCCGATGGCGATGGTCGGGCTCCTGGAATCGATGCTGACGCAAAACGTCGTCGACGAGATGACGGAGACGCGGGGGCAAAAGAATCGCGAATGCTGGGGGTTGGGCATCGCCAACATCGTCGCTGGCTGTTTTGGCGGCATGGCCGGCTGCGCCATGATCGGCCAGACTGTGGTCAACGTGAAGTCGGGCGGTCGTGGCCGGCTGTCCTGTCTTATGGCCGGTGTCTTTCTCCTCCTCCTCGTCGTTGTCTTCCAGGACTATGCGCGCCGCATCCCCATGGTGGCGCTTGTGGCCGTCATGATCATGGTCTCGATCAGCACCTTCGACTGGGGGTCCTTCAAGGCCCTGCGCACGCATCCGCGCGTATCGAGTGTCGTCATGCTGGCAACCGTGCTGGTCACGGTGCTGACCGATGATCTCTCGCAGGGCGTTATCGTCGGCGTCCTGCTCTCGGGCGTCTTCTTTGCCTTCAAGGTAGCAAGGCTCTTCAAGATCACCTCCGCGTTCGATCCGGCGACGAGCAGGCGAACCTATCGCGTGAGCGGCCAGATCTTTTTTGCTTCGGCCGACGCCTTCGCCGAGGCGATCGATACCGACGAGGTGCTGAAGTCGGTCGTGATCGATGTCAGCCGGGCGCATTTCTGGGACATATCGGCGATTGGCGCCTTGGACCGGATCGCCGAGAAGCTAAAGCGGCGCGGTGTCGAGTTCAGACTCGAGGGCCTGAACGAGGCAAGCGCCATGATGATCGATCGCGTCGGAACGCATGCCAAGGCGGCCGGTCCGCCGATCGTCTAGGGTCCTTGGAGCTTCCGGCCGTCGTGCGGCCGTGCGTCCCAGCCGGGCTTAAGGCTAGACATTCAAGAGCAGGTGCTCGCGCTCCCATGAGCTGATGACGCGCTGATAAGCGTCGTGTTCGCTCTGCTTGACCGCCAGGAGCACGTCGACGAAGGCCTCGCCCAGTGTCTCCTTTAAGGGTCCGCTGCCCTGGAGCTTGCGCAGCGCCTCGGGCATCTGCTGGGGCAGGGTCTGGGCCAGACGGTAGGCGCTGCCCTTGATCGGATCGGTGGGCTCGATCTGCTCCACCATGCCGATATAGCCGCAGGCCAGCGAGGCAGCCATGACCAGATAAGGGTTGGCGTCGGCACCGGCGATGCGGTTCTCGACCCGCCGGCCTTCAGGGCCGGAGGCCGGCACGCGCAGGCCTACCGTCCGGTTCTCGACGCCCCAATGGACGTTGATCGGCGCGGTGGAGTGGCGTCGCAGACGGCGATAGGAATTGATGTTGGGGGCAAAAAGGGGCATCGCCGCCGCCATGAATTTCTGCAGCCCGCCAATATGCCAGAGGAAGAGTTCGGTATTGCGGCCCTCGGCATCGCCAAACAGGTTCTTGCCGGTCTCCGCGTCCACCACGGATTGATGGATATGCATGGATGAGCCAGGCTCGCCCGCCATCGGTTTAGCCATGAAGGTCGCGTAGATGCCGTGCTTCAAGGCGGCGTTGCGCAAGGTGCGCTTGAAGAGGAAAGTCTGGTCGGCTAGGGCCAGCGCGTCGCCGTGATTGAAGTTGATCTCCATCTGCGCGGCACCGGCCTCGTGCGTCAGCGTGTCGACGTCGAGATTTTGCTTGTCGCACCAGTCATAGACGTCCTCGAAGATCGGGTCGAACTCGTTGACGGCCTCGATGCCGAAGGACTGGCGGCCGGTTTCCTGGCGCTTGGAGCGGCCAATCGGCGGGACCAGCGGATAGTCCGGGTCCTCGTTGATCTTCGTTAAGAAGAACTCGACCTCGGGAGCCACGACGGGCTTCCAGCCTTTGTCCGCATAGAGCTTCAAGACCCGCTGCAGGACGTAGCGGGCCGAAATGTCCACCGGCGAGCCGTCATGATAAACGCAGTCGGCCAGGACCTGGGCGGTCGGCTCCTCGTACCAGGGCACCAGCCGGATCGACTTGAAATCGGGCCGCAGCCGGATATCGCGGTCGATCGGGTCGATCACGTCCTCGTCGGGATAATCGCCGGTCACCGTCTGGATGAAGATGCTCTCAGGCAGACGGAGCGAGTCCTCGTCGATGGAGCGGAGGAACTTGTCACCCGGAAGAATCTTGCCACGCGCGATGCCGTTGATGTCGGCGACGATGCACTCGACCTCGGTGACGCTATGGGCTCTAAGCCACTCTTTGAAATCCGACATGTCCGGCTCTGTTGTTGGCGAATGCTCGAACCGCATCGCCGAACGCCTTGAAAAGACGCTTGGAATGAGGGTCTTCCTCCGGAGCGTATTCCGGATGCCATTGCACGCCGATGACGAAGCCCTTGGCTTCGGGCATGCTCACGGCTTCGATCGTGCCGTCCTCGGCTTCCGCTTCGACGACGAGAGAGGGTGCGACCCGATCAAGTCCTTGGCCGTGCAGGGAGTTGACCATCATGAGGCCACCTTCGCCGGGCACCAGGATCGGGGCCAGCACGCCGTCCGGTCGCACCCGGATCGCGTGGCAGGGCAGGAACCGCTCAATGATCGGCTTGCTCTTGTCGGAGCGATGGTCGAAGCGGCCAGGCAGTTCCTGCACATGCTGGTGCAAGGACCCGCCCAGGGCGACGTTCAATTCCTGAATGCCGCGGCAGATCGCCAGGACCGGCAGCCCGATCTGGATGGCCGCGCGGATGAGCGGCAAGGTCGTGGCGTCCCTTGCAGGATCTGCCTCGTTGTCCGGACGGGCGGCCGGGCCGTTATAATGGGCGGGATCGACGTTGGATGGGCTGCCCGTGAGGACGAGCCCGTCCATGCGCGACAGCAGGCTCGGGATGTCCTGTGCATCGCCGATGGCGGGCAAAAGGACCGGGACCGCATCCACGGCACTCACAACGGCGTCCACATAGCGTCGCGAGACACTATGGAAGAAAAAGCCGCCATCGCGTGGCTTCAGACAGGCGGTAATGCCGACGAACGGTCGTGGAACTGCTTCAGGCATGAGCCAGACTTATAAGTGAGGCTGATCGAGGCATTCAAGCCTTGAGTTTCAGACGGCACCAGGAGGCGTCATGTCGCGTTGGTGCCAAAGCTCCCTTCGCCCTACCTTCCCAACCCTGCCGGACCGGCAGGAAGCAGAAGAAAAAGGGGAGGGCCATGCGGCCGGGACTGGAAGCGAGCTGGCGTGCGTTTGAGGCGGTGCACGGCGATGGTACGCCCGAGCACGCGGCTGCAATATTGGGGGGCGAAGCCGCTCTGGCGATCCGCGCCGGGCGGATTTCGAATCTCTCTGCGCTGAAGGCCAGCTATGTCTTCAATCACGCCGGCATGTCCGTCCCCTTCATGCCGAGAAAAACGATCAGGGGGGGCGACGGCGGCGCGTTGATCGCGCTCATCCGCGATCTTTTCGACTATCTGCGTGAATATTGGGGTGAAGCCGATCTGGCGATCAAAGGCGGAGCTCCGGAGGCTTTCGCCGGCATGGCGGGGCTCATGCTCTTCGAGCTGCCCTTCACCTTGGGATCGGGGTACGCGACGCTCTGGAACGGCCGCTACCCAGCGAGCAAGGAGGGACCACTCTTCGAGACGGCCCGTTGGGTCAGCCTCTGGGAAATGGATACCCCAGACGGCGGCTAGGCGCTGACCGGCAGGCCGGCGCTTCGTCGAAAGGGTGCTAGTTCAACGCGCAATTCACAGAGCCTCGTTTGCGGGACGAACTATGACAGTTCCGCAACCATCAGTACCATGCAACTTCACCTCGCTAATCGATCCGTCGCCTCGCTCCTCAAGCTGATTCAGAGCTGCCCAGGCACGCTCAACCAAAGCTAACCGCTCGGCACCGGCTCGAGCCTAGGGTGCGCGAAACGCGCTTGCCTGTTGGCGACCCATCAGCACATCGCCCGTCACGGCCCCGAATCCAATTTTGGAGCCGTTTACCCGTCTGATAGTGGGGTAGGGTGCCCGAATGGGCTGGTCACGCCGCCTGCGCTGCCCCTGAGATCGTCTTTGCCTTGGTACTGCCGCCGAGCTCGATCTTGCGAGGCTTCATCGCATCCGGGATGACCCGCTCGAGGCGGATGTTCAAGAGGCCTTTGTCCAGGCCTGCGTCGACGATGCGCACATGGTCGGCCAACTGGAAACGGTGCTCGAAGGCGCGTTGCGCGATACCGCGATGGAGATATTCGAGATCCTTCTCGACCTCGCGAATCTGGCCGCGCACGGTCAACACATTATTCTCGACCTGGAGATCCAGGTCCTCCTCGCCGAACCCCGCCAGCGCCATGGTGATGCGGTAGGTCTGCTCACCGGTCTTGACGATGTTGTAGGGCGGATAGGAACTGTCCCGTCCGGCATCCCGCATCGCCGTCTCGAAGAGCTTGTCCAGGCGGTCGAAGCCGACGGAGGATCGAAAAAGGGGGCTAAGATCGAATTCGCGCATGATTTTGCTGTCCTTCCCTTGAAGCGACGAGCCCGACGCCGACGGATCGCCCGATGCCAGGCCTTGCATGCAGTCTTCAACGATGTCGGGCCCGAAGCGCCCGACCTCCTGCAGATGGGAGCCCGGCCCCGGGCCGTCAAGATTTTCTCGCGAAAGCCGCCCATTCCATCAGGCGGAAAGAGTTGTAGACCACTGCCTCGGTTTTTCCGTCTGGTGGAAAGGGCAAGAAAAGAGCCCTCGATCTGGCGGCGGGAGAGCTTAGATAGCGGCGAAACGTCGCTCTGGAAGGAGCAGGCATCGCCATTCCGCGGATGTTTCTCCGAGGGCGGTGCCGTTGTCTGTCGAGGAAGGAGAGTCCCATGGTTGAGCGCGTCAAGACCGGCCGTCTGGCGATTGCGCCCGTGCTGAAGGATTTCATCGAGCAAGAGGCGCTGCCGGGGACGGGTGTCGAGGCGACGGCGCTTTGGGCCGGACTCGAATCGATCCTGGTCGAGCTTGCTCCGCGCAACAAGGCATTGCTCGCGCGGCGTGACGAATTGCAGGCCAAGATCGATGCCTGGCACGTCGATCATCCAGGCGAGGCCGGCAGCCCAGCCTACAGCGCCTTTTTGAGCGAGATCGGCTACCTCCTCCCGGAGGCCGCGCCGGTCGCCGTCGAGACGACCAATGTCGATCCCGAGATCGCCAGCGTCGCCGGCCCGCAGCTCGTCGTGCCGGTCACCAACGCCCGCTACGCGTTGAATGCCGCCAATGCCCGCTGGGGCAGTCTCTATGACGCGCTCTACGGGACCGACGCCATCCCGCTGGAAGGCGAAGCCAAGCGCGGCTTCGATCCGGCGAGGGCCGCCAAGGTCATCGCCTGGGCGCGGGACTTTCTCGACATGGCCGTGCCTTTGAAAAGCGGCTCGCATAGCGCGGCCCGCAGCTACGGGCTGGCGGAGGGTCGGCTCGTCGTCGGCCTTGAAGATGGCAGTGCGACGGGCCTGGCGGACGAGGCACAATTGTGCGGCTATCTGGGCGAGCCCACCGCACCCTCAGCCCTCCTTTTCGTCCATAACGGCCTGCATATCGAGGTGAAGGTCGACCGTACGCATTTCATCGGCAAGGACGACAAGGCCGGCATCAGCGACGTCGTCATTGAGGCGGCGCTGACCACCATTCAAGATTGCGAGGATTCCGTGGCCGCCGTTGATGCGGCTGACAAGGTCCTTGTCTATCGCAACTGGCTGGGCCTCATGCGGGGCGATCTAGAGGCGCAGTTCCAAAAGGGCGGCAAGACGCTGACCCGCAAGCTCGAGCCGGACCATGTCTATAAGAAGCCCGGCGGCGGCGAACTCACATTGACCGGCCGCAGCTTGATGCTGATCCGCAAT
The DNA here is from genome assembly GCF_900187945.1 of Arboricoccus pini. GTDB lineage: Bacteria > Pseudomonadota > Alphaproteobacteria > Geminicoccales > Geminicoccaceae > Arboricoccus > Arboricoccus pini. The sequence goes on from NZ_FYEH01000007.1 coordinate 159,283, forward strand.
GTGGGCCACCTCATGACGAGCGATGCCGTGCTCCTCGATGGCGAGGAAGTGCCCGAGGGTATCCTGGACGGGCTCTTTACCAGCCTGATCGCCATCCATGACCTGAAGGCCCAGAACCGACCGAAGAACAGCCGGGCGGGTTCGGTCTATATCGTCAAGCCCAAGATGCACGGCCCGGAGGAAGTGGCCTTCGCCGATCTGCTCTTTGCCCGCGTCGAGAAGGTTCTGGGCCTTCCTGCCAACACGCTCAAGATGGGCATCATGGACGAGGAGCGGCGCACCAGCCTCAACCTTACCGCCTGCATCGCCGCGGCGCGTCACCGCCTGGTCTTCATCAACACTGGCTTTCTCGACCGTACGGGCGACGAGATCCATACCTCAATGGAAGCCGGGCCAGTCGTGCGTAAGAACGACATGAAGGGCGAGGCCTGGATCAAGGCCTATGAGGACAATAACGTCGATGTGGGGCTGGCCTCGGGCCTGCAGGGCAAGGCGCAGATCGGCAAGGGCATGTGGGCGATGCCCGATCGGATGGCCGACATGCTCAAGGCCAAGATCGGGCACCCCGAGGCCGGCGCCAACACGGCCTGGGTCCCCTCGCCGACGGCGGCAACGCTGCACGCCACGCATTATCACCAAGTGAACGTGGCCTCGGTGCAAGAGAAGCTGAAGAGCCGCAAGGGCGACTATCGCGCGGCCCTTTTGACCATCCCGCTGGCCAAGAACACGAACTGGCCGCCCCAGGAGGTCCAGGCCGAGCTCGACAACAACGTGCAGGGCATCCTGGGCTATGTCGTCCGCTGGGTGGATCAGGGGGTCGGCTGCTCCAAGGTGCCCGACATCAACAATGTCGGGTTGATGGAAGACCGGGCCACCTTGCGCATCTCTAGCCAGCATATCGCCAACTGGCTGCGCCACGGTATCGTTACCGAAACGCAGGTCAAGGAGACCCTGGCGCGCATGGCGGCGGTGGTCGACAAGCAGAACGAAGGCGATCCGGACTATCACCCGATGGCCAAGGATTTGGACGGCAGCGTGGCCTTCCAGGCCGCTGCCGACTTGATCTTCAAGGGCAGGTCGCAGCCCAACGGCTATACCGAGCCGGTCCTGCACGCCCGCCGGCGTGAGCTGAAGGCCAAGCGGGCCGGTTAGGAGGGGGCAGGCGCGCCGCCGCCGCGATTTCCCCGGACGTATGGTTGAGGCTGGCCGCTTATGCCGCTACGCAGTGACCTTGCGGTCTCCTGCGATGTCGGACGGGTCTTCGATGACGATGTGGAAAAACTGGCGGCAACGCCGCAAGACGTCGCCCCTCGAGGTCCCTCTTCGTCCGGGTCTGGACCCACGCGCCCTAGAGAGCCAGACGCCGATCGGCATCTCGACCGAGGCCAGGATCGCCATGGCGGTGCGTTGTCGCGACGCGGACGACGTGCCGAAGGTGAAGAACGCCGGCAAGGTGGTGGAACTGGCGGATGGCGGGCCGGTGCAGATCATGCACAACGGCCTGCGCGTCAAGGCTGGTGGCTATCACGGCCTTTGGATGCAGCACCTGATCGAGCTTTGCCGCGGCCATCACGAGCCGCAGGAGGAGAGAGCCTTCCACGCCGTCATGGGGATCCTGCCCGAGAAGGGATGGATGATCGAGCTCGGCGGCTTTTGGAGCTATTATTCCCTCTGGTTCTTGCAGGGCCACCGCAAGCGCCGGGCGATCGTACTGGAGCCGGACCCGGCACATATCGAGGTCGGCCGGGCGAACGCACGGCTCAACGACCTGGCGCCTGACTTCGTGCAGGGCTTCGTCGGTGCGACCTCGTTGGCGCCGCAAGCTTTCGAGACCGAGGATTCCGGCATCTGTCAGGTGCCGCGCTATAGCGTTCCAGACCTCTTGGCCAGCCGACGGATCGAACGTCTGACGCTTTTGCATTGTGATACGCAGGGTGCGGAGTTCGATACGCTCCTAGGCTGCGAGGCGCTCTTTGCTGCCCGTCGGATCGACTGGGTGTTTGTCTCGACCCATGTCCATCACATCAGCGGCGATCCATTGACCCACCAGCGCTGTCTGGCACTCCTGCTCAATGCCGGGGCCACCATCGTTGCCGAACATGATGTTCATGAGAGCTTCAGCGGCGACGGCCTGATCGTAGCGACCTTTGCGCCCTTGCCGCGAACCTGGCGACCCTTGCAGCTCAGCCATAATCGCTATTCGACCAGCCTCTTTCGCAACCCGCTCTACGATCTGGCGGCCCGGGGGGCGTCCGGCTGATCGCGACATTCGCCGGCTAGCTTCTCATTCGCGCTTCCTGGCCCGCCCAATAGTCGAGGAGCGAGGTCAGGAGGCCCTTCCAGGGGACAGCGGGTCGCCAGTCGAACGTGTCGGCAAAGCGGCTGGGGTCGCCCGAGGAGTAGATGCTGTCGAAGGGGCGTGGCGTCGTCGCGTGTTCGACGAACTCCACCTCGACGCCGCTGAGCGCTGCCAGTTCGCGCGCGACCTTGCGCAGATGGCGCGGCGTACCGGACGCGATGTTGAAGGCCTGCCCGTTTGGCGGGTCCTCGTGACGTAGGATGGCGATATAGGCCTGGACGACGTCGCTCACGTCAAGGAAATCGCGCCAGCGATCGAGCGAGCCCGTCTCGAGGCGCGGCGGCTTGTGGCCGGCCTTGATCGCCGCCATCTGCTCGGCCATGCGCGGCAGGACGAAGCGGGAGGACTGGCCGGGACCGGTGTGATTGAAGAGGCGCAGCGTTAGGGCGCGCAGGCCCGAGAGCGCCATCTGGCCGAGCGCGAGATCGGCTGCGGCCTTGGCGGCCGCATAGGGATTGGCCGGCGCCAGGAGACTGGTCTCGGAAAGCGGCGTGCGGGTGACGAAGGACGTGCCATAGACCTCGCCCGTTGAGGCATAGATCAAGAGCGCCTCGGGACAAAGATCGCGCAATGCGTGCGCCAGGTGAAGCGTGCCGAAGAGATTGGTCTCGTAGGTAGCGATCGGGTCGGCGAACGCCTCGTCGACCGAGGAGAGCGCCGCCAGATGGATGCAGGCGCGGGGTCGGACGGCCGCGATGAGGTCGCGCACCTTCTCAGGCGCGCGGATCTCGAGCGTATGGAGACCTTCTCTGTCCGTATGGCTGGTCCCGATGACCGGGGTCGCCGGAAATTCGGCGCGCAGGGCCGCCGTCAGGCGCTGGCCGACAAACCCGTCAGCGCCGGTCACGAGGATCGGGCGCAGGGCCGACATGGCTGCGCTCAAGCAAGCCTGCCCTTGTGCCGTGCGATGTCGGCATCGACCATTTCGGCGATCAGGTCTTCGAGCGAGGCTTCGGGTTCCCAGCCGAGCTTGGCCTTGGCCTTGCTCGGATCGCCCAGGAGCACGTCGACCTCGGCTGGCCGCATGAGATCCTGGTTGATCTCGACATGGTCTTCCCAGTTCAGCCCTACATGGGCAAAGGCGATGCGGCACATCTCGCGGACGGTCACGGTGCGGCCGGTGGCCACGACATAATCGTCGGGCTCGTCCTGCTGCAGCATCAGCCACATGGCCTTCACATAGTCGCGCGCATGGCCCCAGTCGCGACTGGCATCGACGTTGCCCAGTGCCAGCGAGCGCGAGAGGCCAAGCGAGATGCGGGCCACGGCGTCGGTAACCCGGCGGGTGACGAACTCAATGCCGCGCAGCGGGCTCTCATGGTTGAAGAGAATGCCGTTCGAGGCATGGATGCCAAAGCTCTCGCGGTAATTGACCGTCATCCAGTGCGCATACAGCTTGGCGATGGCATAGGGGCTGCGCGGATAAAAGGGTGTCTTCTCGTTCTGCACAGGCTCCTGGATGAGGCCGAACATCTCCGAACTGCTGGCTTGATAAAAACGCGCCTTGGGATGGACGATGCGCAGCGATTCCAGAACGTTGACAGCACCCATGCCGGTCGCCTGACCGGTCAGGATGGGCTGGTTCCAGGAACTCTTGACGAAGCTTTGCGCCGCAAGATTGTAGACTTCGTCCGGGTGCACCTGCTCGAAGGCCCGGATCAGCGAGCCCAGGTCCAGAAGATCGGCGTCGATCAGGTTGATGCGATCGAGCACGCCCAGCCAGCGGAGCCGTTCGCCGATGACGTCGGAAGAGGCGGACCGCCTGAGGATGCCGAAGACCTCATAACCCTTGTCGCAGAGCAACTGGGTTAGATAGGCGCCGTCCTGCCCCGTCACGCCGGTGATCAGAGCTCGTTTGGCCATGTTTATCCCGCCTCGCGCTTTAACTGATAGTGGACGATACTCGAGGATATCTCTAGATGGCCCTACCGTCTCGGCAAGCCGCATCTGGAGATACCTCCCGCAATGACATTCGTCTCTTACGCGCAAAACGGTGAGGATGTCATCTTGTGGCGGGCACTCAAGGACGTGGCGGACGGCTTCTACGTCGATGTTGGCGCCAACGATCCGGAGGAAGACTCGGTCACGCGTGCCTTCTACGAGCGGGGTTGGCGCGGCATCAATGTCGAGCCGGTCCGCCAATGGTATGACAGGCTCTGCGCGGCGCGGCCCGAGGACGTCAATCTGTTCGTAGGCTGCGGGGCCAGCGGCGGCACCATTACGTTCTACGAAATTCCGGATACGGGTCTGTCGACGACGCTCAAGGAGGTGGCCGACGAGCATCGCAAGGCGGGATGGGCTATCGTCGAGACGACCATTCCCATGCTTCGCCTCCAGGATATTTGCGCGAGGCGCGGCGACGAACCGATCCATTTCCTCAAGATCGACGTGGAGGGTGCCGAGCGTGCGGTGCTGGAAGGGCTCGATCTCGAGCTCATCCGTCCCTGGATCATCGTTCTGGAGGCAACGAGGCCCGGCACCAATGACCGGATCAAGGAAACCTATCCCAACCATCCGCTGGAGCATCGCTACGGCTTTGCCTATTTCGATGGTATCAACAGCTATTTCGTCGCCGAGGAGCACGCCGAGCTGATCGATCGGCTGGCGATCCAGCCCAACGTCTTCGACCGTTTTCAGACCAGGGCGACACGCCAGCTGATCGAGCGCATCGACGCGCTGGACGCGCGCGAGAAGGCGCTTCTCGAGAACGAAACGGCTCTGCTCGAGAACGAGAAGCGATTGCTCCAGCGGCTCGATGCCGCGAGTGCTCTGCACCGCGATCTCGACGCACGGTTGCACGCGGCGCGCTCGGACCATGAGCGGGTCGAGGCCGCTATGCGCGCGATCGAGCAGCAGGTCGTCCAGGATCAATACCGGATCGCGCATACGACCGAGCTCGCGAATGCCGCCCTGGCGGAGCTGAAGCGCATCGAGCGTCACACAGGCGTTCGTCTCCTCTGGTCGTTCGGACTGTTCGCCCCGATGCGCCTGCCAGGGCGTCCGCGTAGCAAGAAGCCGCGGATGGCGCGGATCGTGGATGGCGTGGCCAGACGCGTGACCAAGATGCGCAAGAAAATGAAAAAGCGCTGGAAGGGCAAGAAGAAAGGCAAGCTGCAGGCAGCCGGCCTGATGCAAGGCGTGGTCACCGCGCCCGCCACGACGCCGCTGGCGACGATCGAGCCGCCAGCATCGCTCTCGCCCGAGGCCCGGCGAACCTTCGGCCTCATCGCCCCACGTTCGTCCAGAAACGACTGAGCGCCACCATGAAAATCGTCATCGACCTGCAGGGCGCGCAAAGCACGGGCAGCCGCAATCGCGGCATCGGTCGTTACAGCATCGCGATCAGTAAGGCCCTCATTCAGGTGGCACGCGAGCGGGGGCATGAGGTCTTCGTCGCCTGCAACAACGCTTTTCCCTTGGCGATCGAGCCTTTGAAGGCAGCGTTCCTGCCGCTCGTTTCGAAGGAGCAGTTCGTCGTCTGGGACGGGCCGGTGAAGGCCGGCTATCAGAACGAAACCACCAAATGGATCTCGCGCGCGGGCGAGCGGCTCCGCGACCATTATCTGCAACGACTGGACCCGGACTTCATCTTGACGACCAGCCTATGCGAAGGCTTTGGCGACCCGGTCGTCGTCTCGGGCGCCCCGCGGGCGGGGCGAGCTTTGTCGGCGGTGATCCTTTATGATCTGATACCCGTGATCTACAAGGACATCTATCTTCCGCATGTTGAGACGCGGCAATTCTTCTATCGACGCCTTGGGCAAATGCAGCAGGCGGATCTGCTCTTGGCGATATCGGCCGCCAGTCGCAGCGATGCCATAGCCCGACTGGGTGTCGATCCCGAGCGGGTGGTCAATATTTCCGGCGCTGTCGACGATATATTTCGCCGAATCGACATTTCGTCCGAGGATGCCGCGCGATTACTGTCCCGCTACGGCCTTAAGTCCGATTTCATCATGTATACGGGCGGGATCGACTTTCGCAAGAATACCGATGGCCTGATCGAGGGTTTCTCCCAGCTGCCGCAGGCGTTCCGCCAGGCGCATCCCTTGGCCATTGTCTGCAAGGCCGACAAGGATGCCAGAAAGCGTCTGGAGGACCTTGCCGCGCGCCATGGCATCGGTCAGGGCGAGATCGTGATCACAGGCTTCGTGCCCGATCAGGACTTGGTCGAGTTCTATAATCTCTGCGCGCTCTTCATATTCCCCTCGCTCTACGAAGGCTTCGGGCTACCCGTACTGGAGGCCATGTCCTGCGGCGCACCGACGGCATCGGGCGACAATAGCAGCCTCGTCGAGATCAATCAGCTGAAGGGCGCCTCGTTCGATGCCAGCTCGCCTTCGGCGATCGCGCGGACGATTAAGGACTGCATCGATACGCCGGGCAGGCTGGAGGAGTTGCGGGCCTATAGCCTGGCCCGGGCACAGGATTTCTCCTGGTTGAACTGCGCCAGGGTCTCGCTTGATGGGATGGAGCGTATTCTTGCCGACCGGGGCCGTGCGGCGCCGGTGGCGGGCCGACGCCGCAAGCGGCTGGCCTTCATCTCGCCGCTGCCGCCGCTGGCTTCAGGCATTGCCGATCATTCGGCAGCGCTCGTCAACGCGCTGGCCAAGGATTTCGATATCGATCTGGTCGTTGCCCAGGACGAGATAAGCGATGAGTGGCTGATCGCCAATCATCGGGTCATGTCCTACAAAGCGCTGAGCGATCCCTGGCGACATTACGATCACCTCGTCTTTCACTTTGGCAATAGTCGCTTCCACCAGCACATGCTGCCCATGCTCGAGGAATTCGGCGGAGTTGTCGTCATGCACGACTTCTTCATGAGTGGCATGATGTGCGATGGCGAGTATGTCGGCCAGCTGCCACAATTCTGGACGAAGCGGCTCTTGCACGCGCATGGCTACGCCGCCCTGGCGGCGAAGACGCGCGACCCGCATGACGCGACCTGGCTCTATCCGAGTAATCTCGAGATGCTGGATTGGGCCGACGGCGTGATCACGCATTCAGCAGCGCCCAAGGAACTGTTCGCCACCTATTATGGCGACGGGATGCCGCCATGGGAGGTGATCCCGTTGTTCCGCCGCACGACCCGCGCCACGACGCGGGAGGAAGCGCGCGCTCGGCTTGGCCTGAATGATCAGACCTTCCTCGTCTGCTCGTTCGGGGTCATGGGCGAATCCAAGCGGGCCGACGGCCTTTTGGAGGGTTGGCTCGCCTCCACTCTGGCAGGCGACGCGGATTGCCGGCTTTTGTTCGTCGGCACTGCTGATGGTCCCTATGCCCAGGCAGTGGTCCAGCGGATCAAGTCGGAGTCCGGCGCCCGGAACGTCACTGTCACCGGCTATGTCTCGCCCGAGGAGTACGAGACCTATCTGGCGGCGAGCGATCTGGCCGTGCAGCTCCGCGCGCTTTCGCGCGGCGAGACCTCGATATCCGTGCTCGATTGCTTCACCTATGCAATCCCGACCATCGTCAACGCCCACGGGACAATGGCCGAGCTCGATCCCGCGACTGTGTTGCGAATCCCCGACACGTTTACGTCCGGGGAGTTGGCGGGCGCGCTGGAGACTCTTCATCGCGATCCCGGGGAGCGACGCCGTCTGGGCGAGGCCGGTCGCGCCTATATTCTGGCCCATCATGGCGCGGCGAACGTCCGCCATCGCTATCGGGAGGCGCTAGAGCGGTTCGCGACCTCGCCCAGGGCGCGGCATCGCCGGCTCGCCATGGCAATCCGTGACCAGGCTGAGGAGCAGCCGCCCAGTGTCGAGGCGCTGGCATCGATGGCCGAGACGTTGAGTCATGGCCTCCCCCCGCGCGTGGGGGCCCCCCTCATCTTCGTCGACGTCACGGCGCTGCTGGCCGATGCGCAGGGAAGGGGCATGGATGGCCTGAGGTCCCTCTTGCGAGCCATGCTCCTTGATGCGCGGGAAGGGTGGCGTGTCCGGCCTGTCTATTTCGATACGGCGATCTTGGACTATCGGCACGCCCATGGCTTTGCCTGCGGGCTCCTGGGCATTCCGGGCGAGGCCCCTTTCGACGAGGTCGCGAGCTTGCGGCGGGGCGACCACCTCCTGGTCCTGGCGAGTCCAAGTCATCCCCTTGAGGCCGCGCCCGAATTCCTGGCCCGGGCAGCCAATCGCGGAATCGCGATCGCCCTGTTCTGGCACGATCCTGAAAGCGTTATGAAGCTTGCCGACCCTGACGGGGCAGAGGCGGTGGGTGTGGGTTTCAGCCCGCATGCGGCCTCGCTCCTGATCGTGGCCTCCGAGCGCCAGGCGCTTGTGGCCGAACAATGGTCGAAGAAGGCCGAGGTCGGTCGGGCAAGTCCGCCACGGATCAGGATCCGCCATCCTGATGAGGATGCCCAGACGCTGTTCGACGACGTGCTTTGTAGGCAAGCATCCTGATCATCCGTCGCCGCCGCGTATCCGGCATGTGCGAATAAAGAGAGGAAGCGTTCCATGCGGGCTATGGACACGAAGACCAGGTCGCCGGCCAAAAGGCTGAGGGCGTTTATGCTCGAGCCCCTACGCAAGGATATCCACAAGCTCAACGAACGGCTGGACGGCTTGCCGGCCAATCCTGTCGCCGGCGGCGAGAGGACGGGGACCCCTCCGGTTGCGGTCGATATCAACATGCAGCTGCACCAGGCCCGCAGTGCATATCTCCGGCAACTGCCCAAGAATTGCGAGGTCTTCGTCAGCGCCGGCTGCGCCGGCCTTTGGTATTTCGAATGGGTCCAGGAATGCTATGGCGATATCGGTCGCCATCTGGGTGTTGAATATTACTCGCCCAAGCCCGAGGGGCTGCCGGACAATGTCGTCTGGATCGAGAATACCTGCTCCGACATGTCGGCCGTGCGCGACAAGGAAGCCGATCTCGTCTTCTCCGGCGAGAATATGGAGCATCTCTGGCCCGAGGAGGTCTGTGGCTTCTACAAGGAAGCCGCGCGCATTCTCAAGCCTGGCGGCCTGCTCGTCATCGACAGCCCGAACCGTGCCATCACGACGGACCTGAATTGGAGCCATCCCGAACATACGGTCGAGCTAACGGTGGACGAGGCGATCGAGCTCACCCAGCTCTCAGGGTTCGACATCACCGCCGTCAAGGGCATCTGGCTCTGCCGCGATCCGGCAACCGGCCAGACCCTGCCCTTCGTGCCGGGCCAGGGCGATTCCATATCGATCGTCGAGCGCAACGTCATGGCCGTGAACGATCCAGAGAATTCGTTCATCTGGTGGATCGAGGCGCGACGCAATGAGAAGGCTGTGGAGGCCGAGGCACTTGAACGACGCATGAGCGGCATCTTCGCCGCCGCCTGGCCCGAGCGGCTGACGCGCTCCATCATGGGCGTCGGCGAGCTGCGCCTGGAGAATGGCGAGCCCTGGGCGGTGGCCAAGGACGGCGACAAGGGTGCCCTCATCTATGGGCCCTATATGCCGCTCAAGGCCGGCCGGTATCGGGTAACCTTTGAGCTGAACAAGGAGAGCGATGAAATGCCCGCGGCGGTCACGCTCGATGTCGTGATGCGGGAACCGGCCGTCACGCTGGCAAGCACCAAAATTCAGGTCCAGCCGGGGCGATCGACCTTCCAGCTCGAGTTCGAGCTTAGCCAGCTTGAGTTCGGCATCCAGTTTCGCTGCTTCGTGCATGGAGGTGCCGGCTTTGCGTGCCGGCGGTCGTGCGTGCTGGAGACCCTCGCCTGACCAAGCGGCATTCGAGCCGTGCCGCCGGAGACGCGTCATTTGCCGGCGGCGCACCATGGCCTTCTTCTCGCTATAAGACACGGCATAAATCAGCACAGGCCTGGAACGGTTGATTTCTAATTTGACGAACACTCAGCCCCTTGCATTCATGCACGTGCCCAAGACCTCCGGCACGTCCATCATGGCGGCCTTGGCCGCAGGCCACGAACCGACGGCGATGGTGGGCGGCTTCGATCATTCGCTGTTTGGTACGTTTGAGGATTTCGACGAGCTCTCCGAGCAGGTGGCACCGTTCATTTATGCCTCGTCGGGCGTCGTCCCGCGAGGTGCTGCCGTCATTGCCGGGCATATGGCCCTCTCGACGCTGCGCCAGACATATCCCGAGGCACGATTCATGACGATCCTGCGGGAGCCGATCTGCCGGCTGCTCTCGCATTGGATGTTCTGGCGGCAGCTCACGGATGGTGACCTTGCCGTCTGGTGGCCCTGGTCCGAGCGTGTCAGCCTGGCGCGTCAGCCGCTGGAGAGCTTCATTTCGAACCCGATCCTGGCTTGTCAGACAGATAATCTGACCCTGCGCATGTTGCTCTGGCCCCATCCGCTCATTCCTCGCGGCGATTTCATCCGCCCTGCCGATGATCGCGTCCTGCTGGCCGAGGCTACGCGAAGGCTGATGATCTTCGACTTCCTCGATTGCGTCGAGAATCCCGACCTCTGGGGACGCATCGAAACCTGGCTGCAACGTCCCCTGACGCGTGCCAATCTCAATGAGACCAGCGCGATCCCCCCAGCCTATCGCAGCCCGCTCCACAGCGAATTGACGCCGGCTGCAAGGCAGCTGCTGCGCGAGCGATCCCGACTGGACCTCCGGCTCTGGCAGAGCGTTGCGCGAGACAAGATCGCGGCTTTTCCGCGGGTACGAAAGACCGCGATTCGGCGCTGCGTGCGCCGCTATGCCGAGCTCATGCGACCCGATTGATCGCCCCTTCTTCGGCATTCGGGGCACCGAGCGGCGCATCATGGGCCGTCCGGTTCGACGTCGATGCGATCGCGAGGAAGAGCCGGCGCGACGTGATGCTTCAGGCCACGAGGCGCACGTCGCTCACTTCATTGCCGACGATGGCCAGATCCTCGACGAAGCGCCGATATTCAGCCTTTTGCGCCGCCTTGTCGGGCAGGCGCAGCAAAAAAGAAGGATGCACCGTGATCAGTCCGTGGAAATGGGCCATGCTGGTGATCCGTCCACGCTCGCGACCGATGGTCACTGCTCTGCCGGTCAAGGCACGGGCGGCCGTGGCCCCCATCGCCACGGCCAGGCGCGGGCGGATGAGGCGAAGCTCCTCGGCCAGCCACCAATGGCAGGCTTCGATCTCACCAGCGTCTGGCTTTTGATGAATGCGGCGCTTGCCGCGCAGGACGAACTTGAAATGTTTGACTGCATTGGTGACGTAGATCAGCCGGCGGTCGAGACCAGCCTCGGCCAGCGCGCGATCGAAGAGTTGGCCGGCAGGACCGACGAAGGGGCGCCCTGCCAGATCTTCCTGGTCGCCAGGCTGCTCGCCTATGAAGATGACGGGCGCGTCCGGCGGTCCTTCGCCAAAGACGGTCTGGGTGGCAGGCGCATGCAGGGAGCAGCGCGCGCAACTCGTCGAGGCATGGCGGAGGGCGGCCAGCGTGTCGCCCTCCGGAGCCGGCGTATGCCTCGGGGCGGGAATTGATTTTCGTGCCGTCACGGGGGCGGCCTCCAGCATGGCTTCCGTTCTGGCCGGTGCCTGTTGCAGCAATTCCGGGATAAGCGCGGCCTCGGGCAGATTATGCCAGTATTTGCGCGGCATCTCGGCGCGCATAGCCTCGGGATTGATCCGTGCTGGATTGAACATGGCGCGGTAATAAGCCTGCCACCAGGCCTCGAGCCCATCTGCCGGCGGGGCCTCGCTGCGCGTCACGCCGGGTGTGAAGCGGATCGTCGCCTTGTCCCAATGCATGCAGCCGCGCGGGGTGAGGATCGACCAGCGCATGCTGGCAAAGCGGTCGCAAAAGAAATCCTGCATGCGCCTTAAGATCAGATGCTCGGGCTCGAACCAGGCGACATAATGCTCGTGCCCGCCGCCCGGTCCATCACCGCGCCCGTCGTCGGGCCCACCATCGACAATCACGCGGCGGAAGCGAACGAAAGCCGTCATCTTGTGCATGTCGCGTCGCACCGCCCTGGCCATCATCTCCAGGCGATGCACCAAGGGGTCGGCGCTGACCTGAAGAAGGTGGCGCTCGCCGTGCAGGAGTCGCCAGAGCAAGCGATAGAGGAGGGCAAAACGCAGGGGATCGGCATGCGCGACAACGAGGCTGGCCAACGACACGAAGGCGCGCGGTACGCCAAGGGGCGCATCGGCCGGTGGCGGTGACTGGCCGAACAAGACGCCCTCTTCCGGCCCGCCGAAAGTGACGTCGTCGGGCGAGGCGTCGATCGCCGTCAGCCGCCGCGCGGCGTCCTGGAACGAAGCGAGGTCGCCGTCATCCGCCAGGGCCAGGTGCCAGCGCGCCATGGCTCAGCCAAAGAGCGGCAATTGGCGGGGAGGGGGGACGAAATGCTGGCGCAGGTCCTGGCGGTCCAGAAGGAGCGGTCGGTGGTCCGGCAGGCTGACGAAAGGCAGGAGCTTCTTGACCGAGACGGTCAGCCTTGCGAGATCCTCCAGCCGCAAGCGGCGATGGCGGCGCGAGCGCAGGACGGCGGCGACTGCGCGGGTGCCCAGGCCCGGCACGCGCAAAAGCATCTCCTTGGCCGCGCGGTTGATGTCGACCGGAAACTGCTCGCGATGTGCCAGCGCCCAGGCAAGCTTGGGATCGATCTCCAGATCGAGCATGCCGCCGGGAGCAGCCTTGGTCACCTCCTCATGTGCGAAGCCATAAAAGCGGATCAGCCAGTCGGCCTGGTAGAGCCGATGCTCGCGCATCAAGGGGGGCGGCTTGACCGGAAGGATGCTGCTGGCGGCAGGGATGGGGCTGAAGGCCGAATAATAGACGCGTCTTAGCCCGTAGCCGGCATAGAGCCCGGCCGAGGTCGCAAGGATGGCGGCGTCGTCGGCGGCATCGGCACCGACAATCATCTGCGTGCTCTGGCCGGCGGGGGCGAAGCGCGGCCGCGCGCGCCTTGCCGCATCGCTGCGCAAGGATACCCGGCGCTCGCCTTCGACCGCGTCGATCTTGAGCTTCAAGGACGCCATGGCGCCGCGGATGGAGGGCTGCGTCTTCTCGGGTGCCAATTGCTTCAGCCCGGCCTCGGTCGGCAGCTCGATATTGATCGAGAGCCGGTCGGCATGGCGGCCCGCCTCGTCTAGGAGCTCGCGCGAGGCCTCGGGGATGGTCTTGAGATGGATGTAGCCACGAAACTGGTGTTCCAGGCGCAGCTTTCGCGCCACCAGCACCAACTGCTCCATCGTATAGTCGGCATTACGGATGATGCCCGAGCTCAAGAACAGACCTTCGATGTAATTGCGCTTGTAGAAATCGAGGGTGAGCTCGACGATCTCGTCCACGGTGAAACGCGCGCGGCGCACGTCGCTGGAGCGGCGGTTGATGCAATAGGCGCAGTCATAAAGGCAGAAATTGGTCAAAAGGATCTTGAGCAACGACACGCAGCGACCGTCCGGCGTGTAGGAATGGCAGATGCCGCTTCCCGTGGTCGAGCCCAGGCCCTTGCCATCGCGCGAGTTCCGCCTGGCACCTCCCGACGAGGCGCAGGAGGCGTCGTATTTGGCGGCGTCCGCCAGGATCTCGAGTTTGGCAAGCGTGTCGGTCATGCATCTCGAGTTCTATCTTTGTTCTTATGCATTCGCAAATCACGGCCAAGTGAGGTCGATGGGTGGCAGCGATCCCCCGCGCCGATCGGGCCCTGCCTTTAACAAGAGAAATCAGTCGTGCCAGCCTGGCGCTTCGTCGTCGTCAGAACCGAAGTGCCAGATGACCGGTAAAGCCGTGGTCATGGGCGGACCCGCTAAGCTGGCCGGTATAGCTCAAGCCAAGGCTGACCGGACCGATCGGTGCTGCTTCGATGCCTGTCTGGATGAGCATGCTGTCCTTGGCCAGCGGCACGCCCTCGACGGAAAAGTCCCGCCCGGCGGCGAAGGCGAGATCGGCCGCGGGTTTCTTATCGCCCGACGCATGGCGCCAGCCCACCATGCCTTGCAGGGCGAGCAGGCCACCACCCCATGCAGGGCGGTGTTCGCCGCGCAGGCCCAAGGTGGAGAAGGTGACGTCGGTGTCGGCACTCTGCCCGCGCAAGGCGGCGAGCCCGCCATGCTCGTCGATGTCGTCTGTGTGCAGTTGCACGTGGGCAAGGCTCGCCAACGGCTCGATGCGACCAAGCGAACCAAGCTCGATGCGGTAGCCGAGTTCGCCGAAGCCCTGCAGGGGACGTGCGTCATAATTGTCGCTCGGGTGGCTGCGCAGATCGGGAGTGTCGACCGTGCGGCGCGTATCCAGCTTATGCGTGCTCCAAAAGGCGCCGGTCCTGAGCGCCAGGCGATCAGCTTCCGCCCTGCGCCTGAAGGATTGTCGTCGGAGCCCTCGAATGGCCAGAGGACAGGCCAGCCCTCCGTTGCAGATGCGATCGCGGCTACTCAGGCCGTCAGATGCTCGACCAGCACTGAGACGCCAAGGAGGACTAGGGCGATGCCGGCCAAGGCCTCTGCTACCTTGCCGAAATGCCTGCCGATCAGTCGGCCGAGCAGCATGCCGCCCGAGGACATGCAAAAGGTGGCAACGCCAATGGCGATCGCGATGACGGCGATGTTGACGTCCAGGAAGGCCAGGGACACGCCGACCGCCATGGCATCGAGGCTAGTGCCGATGGCAGTTGCCAGGAGCACGGTCAGTGAACGACCCTTTTCCGGAGCCACCGTCTTCTTGTCGCCAAGCGCGTTCAAGAATGTATGCAGGCCAACCGCCGCCAGCAGGGCGAAGGCAATCCAGTGGTCGACGGCCTGTACGAAGCTGCTGGCCGCCACGCCGGCCGTCCAGCCGACCAGCGGTGTTATGGTCTCCACCACGCCGAAGACGATACCCGTGCGCAGTGTCTCGCCAAGACGCGGCCGGCCGATCGCCGCTCCGCGGCCGACCGAGACCGCGAACGCGTCGACGGACATGCTGATAGCCAGCACGGCGACGGCAAAGGGCGACATGGCATGGATCCAGGATGGACGGTGATAAGGATGCTCCCGCTGCTCCAGAAGTAGATATGGGATGGCAAAGAGTCAATATTTACAAATATAGGATAGATAACATTCATTTATTGTGCCGAACCTTAAAATATTAGTCCGATCTTATTATTCGATATTCACCGTATAATGCCTAAGATATATCTAAGTCTTTTTTAAAGACAGTATAAAACAGACGTCACGTCTTTTCTTGCTGCGTGAGT
The DNA here is from genome assembly GCF_900187945.1 of Arboricoccus pini. Classification (GTDB taxonomy): domain Bacteria; phylum Pseudomonadota; class Alphaproteobacteria; order Geminicoccales; family Geminicoccaceae; genus Arboricoccus; species Arboricoccus pini. The sequence continues at coordinate 174,767 of NZ_FYEH01000007.1, forward strand.
GATCTGCAGCGGAAGCCGAGCCTGTGGCAGGCAAATGCCAACATGGCGTGAAAGCAGTTCGATCGGGGCGGCTCAGGCGCTAGCCGGATAAACCCGCCGGACGATCCCAGCACCTGTCGGCCGGCGACAGCAGAACAAGAAACAGACCTCATCAGGAGGCATCGTGTCGCAAGGTTCCGAAAATATCGCCCAGCCGATCGTTTCCCTCTGGATGGCGTACCGGCCGACGACAGGCCGCCCAGCGAGGCTGCCTCGCACGGTGTCCTCGCTCCTGGCGTTTATCCAGGGCTCACCGGCGCCACGTCCGCTTTGTTGTCCGTCCATCAAGCACCGCCGCGAGCCATGCCGCCGGCGGCATGGCTGGGGAGCGATGGCGGCCTCTTCGTCGGTCGGCTTGATGCGCAAGGTCGACCGGTCGACAATGAGGGATGCCGGCCAGGACGCATCGGCGACTGTGACGTCTGGAGCGCTAGGTCCTACGGCTCGCCGGATGCCGCGCCCGATGCTCTTTTCGATTATTGGCAAAGCAGCGATGGGCGCGAGCGGATGATCGGCCGCTAGGATGCCAGCACGGTGGTGGCGTTCCAGCGCGCGCGAGCAGCATTGGCCGTCGCGCTACATGACCTGGGCTGGTGGAACGGGCCCTCGATGCGGACGACGCCGCGGTCGGACGCGCCAGGGCGCAGGCAGTCGCCCCGGGCCGGGCGACGCCATCGAAAGGCAGAGGCAGTCCTCCGCGACCTAGTCGGGACCGTCGCCGAGTCCGTCTAGCTCCTGGGCGACGGACGCTACATCCCGACTGTCCGCAATTCCGGGAAACCAGCATCAGGTTCGGCGAGGACGGTTATGATCGCTATGACGGCCTCGTCGATGGGAGCTCGAGGTCGTCCTGAGACGACGACGTCGCGATGCTCGCGCGCTGCATCAAAGGATAGGCGATGCCTTCCCCCTGCCGGCTGCGAGCGGCGTCCCTATCGCTTCTATCATGAGGGAGAAGACGAGGAGGGCGCGCCGATGGTGGGCGAGGTCCTCGTCAACCAGCCGGAGGGATCCGCGCGTTTCGTCCGTCTCTCGGCCCCGGTTGCAGGCCCGGCTAAGGTCTCGCCACAGGTTACACATGGGTAAAGGACACCTTCTCCTTCGCGCCGGCCGAGAGCATGCAGGCGGCGATCAGGTTGCAGGGTGCCAGGAAGATCGGCCGCTACGGGACCGGGCTGCCCTCGTAATCCTGGCCGGTTAAGACTCAATCCTCACCCGCGACCAACAACCCCACTCCTGGGGTCCAGGGGCCTTTCGGCCCATCGACAGCAAAGCTGTCGATCCGTGCTCGCGCAGCGAGACGGCGATCATCAGATCGCCGAGGGCCGCCGGAGGCTGCTTCTTCATGCCTTCGTCCCCAGCCGATAGGTTTCCTCGTCCGCCGGGAAGGTGCCCTTGCGGATATCGTCGGCGTAGGTTGTGGTGGCTTGCTGGATGGTCTCTTTGAGGTTGGCGTAGCGTCGGACGAATTTGGGGGTCCAGTCGAAGAGGCCCAGCATGTCTTCGGTCACGAGGATCTGGCCGTCGCATTGGGCAGAGGCGCCGATACCGATGGTGGGGGCGTTGACGTTGCGGGTGATGGTATCTGCGAGGTCGGCGGCCACGCCTTCGACGACGAGCGCGAAGGCGCCGGCCAGGTCGGCCGCCGTCGCGTCATCGAGGACTTGTTGGCGCTCGGCCTCGGTGCGGCCCTTGGCCTTGAAGCCGCCGTCCGCGTTGCTGGCCTGCGGGCGCAGGCCGACATGGCCGATGACGGGGATGCCGCGATCGACGAGGAAAGCGATGGTTCGCGCGACGCCCTTATGGGTTTCGAGCTTGACGGCCTGGCAGCCGGTCTCGGCGATGAGGCGGCTGGCGCTGGCGAAGGCCTGTTCCGGGCTGGCCTCGTAGGTGCCGAAGGGAAGGTCGACGGCGACCAGGGCATGGCTGCTGCCGCGCATGACGGCCTGGCCGTGGAGAATCATCATCTCGAGCGTCACGCCCTGGGTGCTGGGCAGGCCGTGGACGACCATGCCGAGGGAATCGCCGACGAGGAGGAGGTCGACCAGGGGATCGAGGAGGGCTGCCATGGGGGTCGTGTAGGCGGTGAGGGCGACGATCTTTTGTCCGCCTTTGCGGCCGGCGATCTCGGGAACGGTGATGCGGCGGGTCTGCTCGGTCTGGCGCGACAAGCTGGTGTCTCCTCGGCCTCGGGTGCATGGCAGGACGGTGATGTCTTCGGAGGGCTTACATCGCCGCGGTGCTGGAAGCCATGGGTCGTCGTGGTGAGCGGTTATGGAGCGCCCCGCGGCGGCTGGACAGCGCCCAGAGGGGGCGGCAGATGGGTATGGCCTGGATGCATTGGCTTTGGAGGAAGTGGATGGCTGGCTGCGGATCTGGCACGAGCGCAAGGAGACGAGCATGGCGCCTGGCGGGAAGGTCTGGTTCACGAGCGATACGCATTTCAACGACCCGCGCGTGCTGGGGATCGACAGGCGGCCTTATGCGACGCTAGCGCTGCACGACGCGGCGCTCGAGGCCGGCTGGAACGAGGTCGTGGCTGCAAGCGACGAGGTCTGGCATCTGGGCGATGTCGCGAGGTTGAGCAAAGCGGAGATCGGCTCGCTGCTTGGTCGGTTGAACGGCGTCAAGCATTTGATCGTCGGCAATAATGACGGTGCATCGACGCTGGAGGCCGAGGGCTGGGCCAGCGTGCGAACTTATCACGAGCTTTTCTTGGAGGGGCGGCATCTGATCCTTTGTCATTATCCATTCCGCACGTGGAATCAGATGGGCAGGAAGTCGATCGACCTCCACGGTCACAGTCATGGAGCGCTCTCGCCGATGACGCGGCAATATGATGTGGGGGTGGATGTGTGGTCCTACAGGCCCGTTGACCTGGCGACCATACTGGCTACGAGGCGGCGTGCCGCCAGGGGGGGAGGGGTCAAGCGCTTGGCCACTGGGGAGGGTGAAGAGCGATGACGATCGTCGCGGCCTGGGTCTACCGGGAGGGCAAGCGCATCCGGCAGGCGAGCCTCGATCAGCCGGAGAGCTGGCAGGTCAAGGGGGACGAGTTCATCTGGATCGGGCTGCACGAGCCGGATGCCGGGGAATTGCAGCAGCTTGCCCGCCATTTCGACCTGCATCCCCTGGCGGTGGAAGATGCGCTGGAGGCGCATCAACTGCCCAAGGTTGAGGTCTATGGCGAGCAACTCTTCATGGTCCTCAAGACGGCCGCCCTGGAGGACTGGCAGATCGTCTATGGCGAGACCGACATCTTCCTCGGTCGCCGGCATATCATCACGGTCCGCCACGGCTCGAGCCGCAGCCACCATAAGCTGCGGGAGCATCTGGAGGCGGCGCCCAGTTTGCTTCAGCATGGCGGCGACTATGTGGTGCACGGGGTGCTGGACTTCATCGTCGACGGCTATCTGCCGATCATCGAGGCGATTGAGGAGCGTGTGCTCGTCATGGAGCGGGAGACGATCGACAATCCGCTGCAGCGGCGCGACGCCAGGGCGATCTTCGGGCTGCGGCGCGAACTGATCCGCTTCAAGCGGATCATGGGGCCGATGGGGGAGGTCTGCAACAAGCTCATCAATCTCGAGCTGCCTTGTATCGATGACAATGTGCGGCCCTATTTCCGCGATGTCTTCGACCATGTGCGCCGTGTCGATACGATGGTGGACGGGCTGCGCGAGATCCTCACCTTCGTCTTCGAGGCAAGCAGCTTGCTGGAGCAGCAGCGCCAGAGCGACATCACCCGCAAGCTCGCGGCCTGGGCCGCGATCCTGGCGGTACCGACGGCGATCGCTGGCATCTACGGCATGAATTTCGAGAACATGCCGGAGTTGAAGACCGAGTATGGCTATTTCGTCGTTCTGGGCGTGATCGTTTGCGCGTGCAGCTTTCTTTACTACCGTTTCAAGCGCTCACGCTGGCTTTAGGCCGGTGGTCGATTGCGGCTTGCGAGCAACCTTTGAGTAGCGCCAAGTATCGAAACGGGCGGGCAGCGGGAGGGCCCTTAATCGTGACCTGGCCTCGCCTTTGGATCGTCGGGCGTTAAAGACTCCTTAAAGAGCCTTGCCTACTGTGTTCGAAGGCGTCTTACTCCTCGGCACCGCGACTGCTAAGCGTTATTGGGTACAATGAATAAGGAGGCGAACCCGTGGAGCCGCAAGCCTGGTCGCAGATCTATGATCCTTTAGGCAATGCCGTCATCTCGACAATCATCGCGGCTCTGCCGATCGCCGTCCTTCTCGGTGCGATTGCGATTTTCGAGATCAAGGCGCATATCGCCGCCCTGCTTGGTCTGCTTGCGGCTCTTGTGGTGGCCATCGTCGGCTTTGGCATGCCGACCTCGATGGCGGTGGCCGCGGCCGCCTATGGCGGGGCCTATGGCCTGATGCCGATCGGCTGGATCATCGTCAACGTCATCTTCCTCTATCGCCTCACCTACGAAAAGGGCGAGTTCGACGTCCTTCAGCGCAGCATCGGCAGTCTGTCGGACGACAAGCGCCTGCAGTTGCTCTTCATCGCCTTTTCCTTCGGTGCCTTCTTCGAGGGGGCGGCTGGTTTCGGCACGCCGGTTGCCGTCACAGCGGCGATGCTTATCGGCCTTGGCTTCTCGCCGCTGGCCGCTTCGGGCCTTTCCCTGATCGCCAATACGGCCCCTGTGGCTTTCGGTGCGCTGGGCACGCCCGTAATCGCGCTGGCGGCGGTATCGGGGCTCGATCTCCACGAGCTTACCGGCATGATCGGCCGCCAGTTGCCCTTCTTCTCGCTGATCGTGCCGTTCTGGCTGATCTGGGCCTTTGCGGGCTTCAGGAAGATGATCGAGATCTGGCCGGCCGTTCTGATCGCCGGCGTCAGTTTCGCGTTGCCGCAATATCTGGTCTCGAACTTTCATGGTCCCTGGCTCGTCGACATCGTGGCTTCCCTCGTGTCGATGGCGGCTCTGGCCCTCTTCATGCGCGTTTGGTCACCCAAGAAGCCCATGACCGAAATGCCCGGCCGTTTTGCCAAATCCAGCACGGACGAGCTGCCGCCCGAAATGGCAGTTCGCGAGGGCTCGGCGCTGCGTGCATGGATCCCCTGGATCATCCTTTCGGTCTTCGTGTTTCTCTGGGGCGTGCCGCAGGTCAAAGACCTCCTGGACGGCCTCTATATCGCCAAGCCCGCCGTGCCCTTCCTGAACGATCTGGTTTTGAAGGTGCCGCCGGTCGTCACCGCACCCGCCGTCGAGCATGCGGTCTATATCTTCAATATCGTCTCGATGACCGGTACCGGCATCCTGCTGGCGGCCATCATCGGTGGCTTCGTCCTGGGATACGGACCGATCGCCCTGGTCCGGGAGTATCTCAAGACTTTCTGGATCGTGCGCTATTCGCTGATCACGATCGCCTGCATGCTGGCTCTTGGCTACGTCACCCGCTATTCGGGTACCGATGCGACGATGGGGTTGGCCTTCGCTCAGACGGGCTGGCTCTATCCCTTCTTCGGCACGATGCTGGGCTGGTTGGGCGTGGCGCTGACGGGCTCCGATACCGCCTCGAACGTGCTTTTTGGCGGCCTGCAGCGGGTGACCGCCCATCAGCTCGGGCTCAATCCCGTCCTGATGGCGGCGGCCAACAGCTCGGGCGGCGTCATGGGCAAGATGATCGACGCGCAGAGCATCGTCGTCGCCTCGACGGCGACGCGCTGGTACGGGCATGAGGGCAACATCCTGCGCTATGTCTTCTTCCATAGCATCGCGCTGGCGGCCCTGGTCGGCCTCATGATCATGGCACAGGCTTATATCGCCCCCTTCACCTACCTGGTGCCGCCGATGCCGATGGCGCCGGTTTCCTCGCCGCCCTGATCAGGTTTCCGTGAAGTGAGCGGTGCGTTGCCGCTCATTCGCGAGATTCCCTTAAGTGTCTGACGATATGAAGAGGCCTGGGCAAATGTCCCGGGGGGACGCCGCATCGTCGTCCTGGCGCGATCATGCGGAGGCTTGATGACGTTGAGGGACAAGGCGGCGATCCTCCGCCGTCGCTCGGTCTTCCTGGCCCTGGTGCTCGGCACCATCGGCGGCCTTTTTTATCTGATGGCGCTGCTCCTGGCCGGCGATGGGCTGGACCTCATCGATGTTGGGCTCCTTGGCTGCTTCCTCGTCATGCTGCCTTGGAACGCGCTCAATTTCTGGAACGCCGCGGTTGGCGTTGGCCTCATGCTGCGGCGGGGCCGGCCGCTAGATCGCGTGGTGCCCAGGCTTCGCTCGCGAGCGCCCCTGCGTGGCCGGACGGTCGTGGCCATGCCGATCTTCGAGGAGGACCCGACACGCGTGCGCCGCCATCTCGAGGCCATGCGCGCCAGCCTGGAAGCCTTGCCGCAGGCGGCATTTTTCGAGATCCACATCCTGAGCGACACCCAGGATCCGGTCCTGTCCGCCCAGGAGGCCTGCAGCCTCGAGGCGTGGCCGCCCGGCCCGGTCTCGATTCATTACTGCCGCCGCACCACCAATGCGGATGCCAAGCAGGGCAATCTTTGGGCTTTTCTCGATCGGCTCCGGCCGGGTTTCGCCTACATGCTGGTGCTGGATGCCGATTCGCTGATGACGGGGGCGGCCATCCACGATCTGGTGCGCCGCATGGATGCCGATCAGCACCTCGGCATTCTCCAGACGCTGGCCGTGGGCCTGCCGAGCGCGAGCGGCTTTGCCCGGCTCTTCCAGTACGGTATGCGGCAGGGCATGCAGATGTTCGCGCTGGGTGCTGCCTGGTGGCAGGGAGCGACCGGTTGCTACTGGGGGCACAACGCGCTCATCCGCCTGGCACCTTTCAAGGCCGCCTGCCGCCTGCCGACGCTGCCGGGCAGGCCACCCTTTGGCGGGCTCATCCTCAGCCACGATCAGGCGGAGGCGGCCCTCATGCGACGCGCCGGCTATGCCGTCCGCGTCCTGCCGGAAGAGGCCGGCTCGTTTGAGGAAAATCCACCCACGCTTCCTGAGTTCCTGAAGCGCGATCTGCGCTGGTGCCAGGGCAACATGCAATATGGTCGGCTGCTTTTCTGGCGCGGCCTCACCTGGATGAGCCGGCTGCAGTTGCTCCTGGCCATGCTCATGTACCTGCAAGCCGCCGCCTGGCTGGGCTTTTTGCTCCTGTCGCTGCTGCGCCCGCTCCTGATCAAGGCGGGTTTGTTGGCGGCACCGACGGTGCCAGGGAAGGCGGCGCTGGGCTTTGGCCTCTATCTGGTTGTCATGTTCATGGTGCTGACGCCCAAGGCCATGGGCCTCCTCATGACCCTCCTCCGACCGGGAGCCAGACATGCGTTCGGCGGCACGCGGACGATCCTCGTCTCGGGCGCCGCCGAGTTCCTCTTCTCGCTCCTTCTCATGCCGCTCCTGGCCGCAAGGCAGGCTTTTTTTATCCTCGGCCTGTTCGCCGGCCGGGCACGGATCTGGTCGAGCCAGCGCCGCGATCAGCACCGCGTCCCGCTGGGTGAGGCCTGGCGAAATCTAGGCCCCATGGCCGGGCTTGGTTGCCTTTTGACCGTCAGTGCTTTCTGGAGCGCGCCCACATCTCTGCCTATGCTGCTGCCGGTCGTCCTCCCGCTCATGCTGGCACCCTTTCTGGCCTGGGCCTCCGCCTTGCCAGCCGTCGGGCGCTGGCTCGTCCGGCTCCGCGTGGGGGCAACGCCCGAGGAATTCGATCCGCCCGATGAGGTGAGGGCGGCCGGCCACGATCTGGCCAGCCGGAGCCTGCCGGCGGGGCGGGCGATGACCGGTCTGACCGACGGGCTGGCTTGACCGCCGCCGCCGCATTTGAAAAGCATGACCGAGACGAGAGGACGAAATCCGGCATGCACAAGAAAATCCGTCTGACGCTGGGAGCGCTGGCGCTCGGCTGGCTGGCCATGGGCTCCGTCGCGGAGGCGGCCGATACGCTTCCCGCCGGCGCGGTCCTGGTGCCGCGCGGCCTCGATCCGTCCGGCCGGTATCTCCTGGCCTTGCATAAGGACGGTGCCGGCTGTTCAACGCTCGAGCGCTACACTCGTGGCGGCGGTGGTTGGGCGGCCGATGGCTCGATCGGGGGCGAGGCAAGCCCTTGCCGGCCGCTCGCGGTGGCCGCTGGCGGTGCCACGGCGGTGCTTTATGACTATGGCGGTGATCGCGCGACGGTCGTCGGCGGCCTCGATGGCAGCCTGACCCGCGCCGGCAGCCTGGTGCTCAGCGGCAGCAAGGCTTTCGCCAACCCGCCGCCGCCGGGCGTCGCCGTGTCGGCGGCCGGCGATGCGATCCTTCTCGGCGCGCCCAACTATGAGTGCAAATACGGCGTGCCGCTCAAGCGCTGTGGCGTGGCCGAGCTGTTTCTCGCCGCCGGTGGCACCTGGCGCCAGGCCGACACGATCGCCTTTCCCGAAGGTGGGCCCTTCAATGTCGAATTCGGCCACGCGCTGGCGGTCGGCAACGCCGGCGCGCTCATCGCGGTCGGCGGGCCTGGCAAGAGCGGTGATCAGGGCGAAGTCTATCTCTACGAGCGCCAGACGGACGGCCATCTGCAAGAGGCCGGTGTTCTCGTGCCGGATACGCGCGGCGAGGCCAGCTTCGGTAGCGACATCGCCATGTCGGCGGATGGCCTGGTCATCGCCGTCGGCGGTGACCAAGCCGTCTATCTCTTCGGCCGCGATGCGAAGGGCTGGGCCGGGCTCGCGCGCGTCGCCGCACCAGAAGCCCGGGCCGGCTATTTTGGCGCGTCCGTGGCGCTTTCGAGCGACGGCTCTCGCCTCCTGGTGGGCGCTCCTCGCGCCACATGCAAATCGGGACCATCGCGCTGTGGTGCCGCCTATCTCTTCCAGCGCCAGGGCGCTGGCTGGGCGCTGAAGGACAGCCTCGATGCGCCCGTGCCGACGCCCGAGACCGATTTCGGCTACGCCGTGGCGTTGGACAAAGCTGGCCGCATGGCTGCCGTGCAGGGCAAGGAAGCCTATCTCTTTGAGCTGAACTAGCAGGACCGGGTTTTCTCGCCGGCGCCAAGCGCTAGACTTGGCGGGTCACGAGCAGAAAAGGCCACGCGCATACATGGCCATGAGGAGCAAGCGTATGCACATCGATCTTTCCGGCAAGCACGCCCTGGTGACCGGCTCGACGGCCGGCATCGGCTACGGCATCGCCCGTGGCCTTGCCAAGAGCGGCGCCATCGTCACCCTGAACGGTCGGAGCGAGGCCAGGGTCAAGGAGGCCACGGCAAGACTCCAGGCCGATCTTCCCGATGCCGACATTTCGGGCATTGCCGCTGACGTCGGCACGAAGGAAGGTTGCCAGGCCCTGGCGCAGGCCGTGGGCGAGGTCGACATTCTCATCAACAATGCCGGCATCTTCGAACCCACGCCCTTCTTCGAGATCCCCGACGGCGACTGGGAGGAGGTCTTCAGGGTCAACGTCATGAGCGGCGTTCGCATGGCCACGGCCCTGGCGCCGGCGATGCAGGCCAAAGGCTGGGGTCGGATCATCTTCATCTCCAGCGAATCGGCCATCAATATTCCAACCGAGATGGTCCATTACGGCATGAGCAAGACGGCCCAGTTGGCCGTCTCGCGCGGCTTGGCTCAGACGCTCGCGGGCAGCGGCATTACCGTCAATTCGGTGCTCCCCGGGCCTACCATGTCGGAAGGCGTCGAGGCGATGTTCCACCAGATCGCCAAGACGCAGGGCAAGAGCTTCGAGGCGGTCGCGGCGGGGTTCGTCAAGGAGCATCGCCCGAGTTCGCTGATCGGCCGCGTCGCCGAGGTCGAGGAGGTCGCTGCCATGGTCGTCTACCTGTCCTCGCCCCAGGCCTCGGCCACGACCGGTGCTGCGCTCCGCGTCGAGGGCGGCATCGTGCAAAGCATCGCTTGAACGGCAGCGCGGCCCTGCTCAGCTTGACGATCGATCGGCTCGCCACGCCGATCGGCGTGGCACTCCTGGTCGTGGATGCGAACGGTGCCCTTTGCGCCTTGGACTGGGAGGATTACGAGGATCGCATGCGGCGCCTGCTGGGGCGTTTCCATGGTGCGGTGCGTCTCATCGAGGGCGAGGCGACCGCGGCCCGGGCCCTGCTGGCCCGCTATTTCGCGGGCGAGCTTGTGGCCCTGGACGCCATTGCCATTCGCACCCTGGGTGGTACGCCTTTTCAGCGTGGTGTCTGGACGGCGCTGCGCGCTATTCCGGCGGGCACCGTCACCTCCTATGGCGCTCTGGCGCTCTCGCTGGAAGCGCCGGGTGCCATGCGCGCCGTCGGCATGGCCAATGGCTCTAATCCGATCGGCGTCGTTGTTCCCTGTCATCGGGTGATCGGCGCTAACGGTACGCTCACCGGCTATGGCGGCGGTCTCGAGCGCAAGCGATGGCTCCTCCAGCACGAGGGCGCCTTGCGGCACTCGACGCCTCGGCTCCTCTAGCTTCGTTTGCTCCTTGATCCCCGGCGAGGCTGAGATCGCCGATCCCTCCTCGGCCGGGCGATATGCCGGCGCGCCAGCTCGAGCAGCATGAGAAAGCCATCCCAGGGCAGGGCCGGCACCTCGCGCAGAGTCCAGTAGAGGTAGCGCGGCTGCCATTCCCGTGTCGCGGCGCGCGGCACGTGGACCTGGCCCGTGCGAAAGCCCTGCATGCGGATGAGAAGGCGGCAGCGTGGCGTGTGGAAGGCGCTCGTGCAGACCCAGACCCGTCGCACGTCCGCCCTGTCCTTGAGGAGACGCCAGGTGGCGAGCGCCGAGGCGAAGGTGTCGCGGCTCGTCTCGTCCAGGATCATGGCCTCCGCCGGCACGCCCTTGGCAAGGAGCGTGTCGCGCATGACGCTGGCCTCCGAGGGCCGGTGGTCGGCGGCGGCACCCGAGAGGATGAAGCGGGCATTATCGAGCCGGCGCCAGGCGGAATAGCCGCCCTCGATCCGTCGCTTGAGGACGCCGCTCGGCTGGCCGTCCTCGAGCACGGCGGCGCCGAAGACGACGATCCAGTGATAGCGTGTCACGCGTCGTTCCGCTGGCCCGGTTGCCAGCCATCGGCCGCCAGGACGAAGCCCGAAAAGTCGAAGCCCGGCGCCACGATGCAGGAGACAAGCGTCCAGTCGCCCTCGCTTTCGGCGGACTGCCAGGCGTCGGGCGGGATCACGCGCTGCGGCATCTGGCCGGCGTCGAGCTCGGGTCCAAGGCGCAGGATCGTCTCGGTCTCGCCGTCGGTGCTGAGCCTGAGCGTCAACGGCGCGCCGCCATGCCACAGCCAGATCTCGGTGGCGTCCACCCGATGCCAGTGCGATCGCTCGCCGGCGCCAAGCAGGAAATAGATGGCGGTCACGGGCGAACGACCATGGCCCGCTGCCCGGTAGGTCTCGACATAGTGGCCGCCCTCGGGATGCGGCGCGAGGCCGAGCTTGTCGATCAGGGCTTCTGGGGTCATAGACATCGACCTTTGGTTCCGCGTCGTGCTTTGGGGCGATATAGGGCGCAAGGCAATGATGCACCTAGGTTCGATGAGCCCGCGGGCGCAAGACCGGGGCAGGAGATGATGGCGGAGCGATGACGCAAGCGGTTCGAGTGGTGGGTGGCGGACTGGCGGGATCGGAGGCGGCCTGGCAGTTGGCAAGGGCGGGCGTGCCGGTGCTGCTCGACGAGATGCGGCCCCTCCGACGGACGGAGGCGCACCAGACGGACGGCCTGGCCGAGTTGGTCTGCTCCAATTCCTTTCGCTCCGACGACGCGCTCAACAACGCGGTGGGCCTCCTCCATGAGGAGATGCGCCAACTGGGCTCGCTCGTCATGAAGATCGCCGACCTGACCAAGCTTCCGGCCGGCGGTGCCCTGGCTGTCGATCGTCAGGCGTTCTCCGCGGGCGTCGAGGCGGCCATCAGGCAAGAGCCGCTCATCACGCTCCGGCGCCAGGAGGTCATGGCCCTGCCGCCGGCCTCGGGCGGCCAGGTCATCATCGCCACCGGGCCGCTGACCGGCGCCGAACTTGCGGCCGACATCGCTCGCGTCGGCGGCCAGGCGCATCTGGCCTTCTTCGATGCCATCGCCCCCATCGTCCTGCGCGAGACGATCGACATGGATGTGGCCTGGATGCAGTCCCGCTACGACAAGGAGGGGCCGGGCGGCGGCAATGCCGACTATATCAACTGCCCCCTCGACGAGGCCACCTACCAGGCCTTTATCGCAGCCCTCCTTGCGGGCGAGAAAACCGATTTCAAGGAATGGGAGAAGGACACGCCCTATTTTGAGGGCTGCCTGCCGATCGAGGTGATGGCGGGGCGTGGCCCGGACACGCTCCGCTTTGGCCCCATGAAGCCCGTGGGGCTGACGGACCCGCGCACGGGCAGACGGCCGCACGCCGTGGTCCAGCTACGCCAGGACAATGCCCTGGGTTCGCTCTTCAACATGGTGGGCTTTCAGACCAAATTGCGTCATGGTGAGCAGGTACGCATCTTCCGCATGATCCCGGGCCTGGAGCAGGCGAGTTTCGCGCGGCTGGGCGGTCTGCACCGCAATACCTTCATCAACAGCCCGCTCTTGCTGGACGCCGCGCTGCGGCTGAAGGCGATGCCGCATGTCCGCCTGGCGGGCCAGGTCACCGGCGTCGAGGGCTATGTCGAGAGTGCTGCCGTCGGCCTGCTGGCGGGGCGCTTTGCCGCCGCCGAGGCCTTGGGCCAGGCGATCGAGGCACCACCGCCCGAGACGGCGCACGGTGCCCTGTTGGCCCACCTGACCGGCGGTGCCGATGCAACGACCTTCCAGCCCATGAACGTCAATTTTGGTCTCCTGCCGCCTCCTCCGCCGGGCACGCGCAAGAATGAGCGCAAGCAAAGCCAGGCGAGGCTGGCCCTTGAGCGCCTCCACGCATGGCGTCAAGGCTGTGGCCTGCAAGCCCTTGCCACGCCGGGCAATTCGGCTAGTAGTGCCCGATCGCAATTGGAAGTCTGAGATTAAACCCCTGAGTGGCTCTTGACCCTGGGGGCGATGGTAAGAAGGCCCTGAGGATTGACGGCAAGCGTGCAGGCAGCGGCGAAAAGCGAGGGAGCAGGCGGCAGCCGGCATCCCTTTCAGGTGCGTGGTGCGCTGCAGACCATGCTGGCGCTGCGGCTGATCGCGCCCGATGATCCCGATTTCTTCAAGCTGCTCCTGGACAAGATCGCGCACGCGCCGGACTTCTTTCGTGATGCGCCGCTCGTTATCGACGTTGCACCCATAGTCGAGGGGGCGCCGATCGACCTCGCGGCTTTCACCGAGCGGTTGCGTGCCCACCGGCTGGTCCCGATCGGTATCCAAAATGGCAGCGACGCCTGGAACGAGGCTGCGGCCGAGGCGGGCCTGGCTCGCTTCGGCGCCGGGGGCGCTGCGCAGGAGCGGGTCGCCGAGACGCCTCGGAAAGTCACCAAGGCGCCGGCCGCGAACGGCGCGGTGCCTGCGGTCAGGCGTGGCGCTTCGCGGATCGTCACCGAACCGGTCCGCGGCGGTCAGCAGATCCACGCGCCGGACGGTGATCTCGTGGTGCTGGCACCGGTCGGGCACGGGGCGGAACTGGCGGCGGCCGGACATATCCATGTCTATGGCCCGTTGCGCGGTCGTGCCTTCGCCGGCATCGACGGCGATGAGGGGGCGATGATATTTTGCGACCAGCTTGATGCCGAGCTACTCAGCATCGCTGGTGTCTATATGGTGAACGAAGCGATCGACCAGCGGCTCGTCAATCGTCGTGCCAGGGTGACCTGTGACGGCGAGCGCCTGCTACTGGCTCCCATGCCCTGATCGCGCGTGCGCTGAAAATGAAAGATCGTTTGGTTTGGAGGTTGAGGATTTGGCCACCGTCATCGTCGTAACGTCCGGCAAGGGCGGTGTCGGCAAGACAACCACATCGGCTGCCATCGCGACCGGTTTGGCCCAAAGGGGCAAGAAGACAGTCGTCATCGATTTCGATGTCGGTTTGCGCAATCTCGACCTCATCATGGGCGTCGAGCGGCGCGTCGTCTTCGACTTCATCAACGTCATCAATGACGGGATCAGGCTGAACCAGGCCTTGATCAAGGATAAGCGGGTCGACAATCTCTTCATCCTGCCGACCTCGCAGACCAAGGACAAGGACGCGCTCACCCACGAGGGCGTCGAGAAGGTGCTGGACGAGCTTCGCCAGGAGTTCGATTATATCGTCTGCGACAGCCCGGCCGGCATCGAGCGTGGAGCGCAGCTGGCGCTCTATTTTGCCGATGAGGCCGTGGTCGTCACCAATCCTGAGGTCTCGAGCGTTCGCGACAGTGATCGCATCCTCGGCATCTTGAACAGCCGCTCACGCCGGGCCGAGCGCGGCGAGGCGGCGGTCAAGCAGCATCTCCTGCTTACGCGCTATGACCTGGAGCGGGTCGCGCGCGGCGAGATGCTCAAGCTCGACGATGTTCTGGACATCTTGGCCATTCCCGTGCTGGGCGTCATACCCCAGGATGATATGGTGCTGCAGGCCTCGAATATCGGCACGCCGATCATTCTGGACGAGCGTTCCATCGCGGGGCAGGCCTATCGGGATTCGGTCTCGCGGCTCTTGGGCGAAACCCTCGAACTTCGCTACGTGGCGCCGCAAAAGCGCGGCTTCATGAGCTGGCTTCGGGGGAGGAGCGCGTGAAACTCTTCGACCTTTTTCGTCGCTCGCGCGAGACGACTTCGGCCAATGCCGCCAAGCAGCGCCTGCAGGTGCTCTTGACGTTGGAGCGCTCGGCCATGACGGGGCCCGACTTTCTGCCCCTCATGCAGCGGGAGCTCCTCGACGTCATCAAGAAATATGTCGAGATCGACGACGGCAAAGTGAAGGTCGAGTTCGAGCGTGACCAGTCGATGTCGATGCTGGCGGTCAATATTGAGCTGCCGCCCGACATGCTCGGCAAGCCTGTCTGAAGGCGGTTGGCATTAAGCTGGTGTTAAGTCTTTTCCGATAGTGTCGGTCCCGCGATGGATGGTCGGCTATCGAAAGACAGAAGATGTTGGGACTTACCCGTCGGGCGCATAAGCCTGAGGCCTTAGGCGAGGCCGGGCTGGACCAGCCCGATACTTGGCGACGGGCTGCCGTCTGGCTGGATGGCATGCCCACCGCCATTCTTGTGGTCGACGTCGATAGCGGCCTCATTCTCTACGCTAATAAGGCGAGCGAGGCTTTGCTGGCGACGCTGCCGGGCCTCGGTCATGCGCTCGTCGGTGCGAGCCTGGAAACGCTGCGTATCGACCGCGACCTTGCGCGGCAGGTCGTCGCCAGGCCCGAGGGTGGCCCACTTGGCGGCCGGCTGGAGGCAGGCGGTGAGATCATCGACCTTCTCTACTCGGCTCTGCCGGCCACGGAAGGCCGCCATGCCTTGGTGACTTGGTGGTCGGCAACCCAGCAAGCGACGATCGGCCGGCGATTCAAGAGCGAGCTTGCGACGGCCACGGGCAATATTGAGGCGGCAACAGACGGCCTCGAGCGGGCCAGCGGCGACATTCGCGGCATCATCGAAAAGACGGCGCGCGATGCGCAGGCAATGGCGGCGGCCGCCGGTGAGCTCGATCGGGCAGTAGCGGAGATTTCCGGCCAACTCGGGCGGGCGACCTCGATCGGTTCGGCCGCAGCGGGCGAGGCGCAGCGCGCGGAGAGCTGCATACGCGAACTGGCGGGCTCGGCGGCGACGATCGATTCGGTCGTCGGCATGATCCGCGAAATTGCCGAGCAGACCAATCTTTTGGCCCTAAACGCGACGATCGAAGCGGCGCGTGCCGGCGATGCTGGGCGTGGCTTTGCCGTCGTCGCCCAGGAAGTGAAGCAATTGGCCTCGCAGACCGCGCGTTCGACCCGTGACATCGCCGCCCAGGTGGCGGCCATCCAGCTTGGCACCGAGGCAGCGGTCAGCGCCATCGAGACAGTGAACCGTATCGCCAGCGAGATGCAGGGCGTCCTTACCATCATCGCAGCCGCGGTCGAGGAGCAGAGTGCGGCTACCAGCAACGTCGCGGCGATTATCGGCGGCGTGACTCATGCCGTGGCGGAGACCGAGGGCCACACACAGAATCTCGGTGAAGGAACCCAGGTCCTGCGTCAGCAGACCCAGGGTCTCGGCCATGCGGTCGAGCGCTTTATAGAGGCGGCCTCGATCCTCTAGTTCCGCCGATATTGCTGGTTTGTCGTTTCGCCCATGGGTCGGCGCTTCCACCTCGTGTCTCCGGCTCTGCCGGATATCACGGGCTTTGCCCTGGACTTGCCTTGTACGGTATGGCGAGAAGGGTCGCGGCCTTGTGGCCAGCTCAGGATCGCGACCCGTAAATCTGAGTTCGGCAAAAGGTTGGCGAATGTGGCCGATCTCCCCGTCGGGATTCCGTTCTAGACTTCCTTTGGCTCCTTGTTCTGAGAGGCATCGCTGATGGTCGCCAGCCGAATGACCAGATCCGACGTTGCGACCAGTAAATCCTTTGTGAAGCGCTTGAGAATGTCGGCTGCCGTCTGGCCGCCAATGTCCTTGATCAGGAGCTGGACACCCTTGAAACTCTGCGGAAGGATGGTATCGAGGTAGATCGTATGGGTGTTGGCGGCCGTGGTCGCGCCGATGCCCTCCCGGCTGGAGAAACCGATCGCCACGATCATGAGGTCATGATCGTTCGGTTCACATGCGGCAGTCCCGTGACGAGCTCTACACGCTGCTCGCGGCGGCGCATCGATCGCCTGCTCCATGAGGCCTGCGGAAGCCGCTGCCGCTATGAGGTTCGTGGCCGAACCCGGAAGCGGTGGCTCGGCGGCGGCGCTGTGGGTCTGCAGCAGGCGTCGCAGCCATGGCGGCAGCACAAGGGAGCGTCATGCGCATCATTTCTTGCTCACATAGCCGGGGCGTACGGCTCAAGGATCGATCGTCGCGCCTCGGCATCAGGCGCCTCGCGAAGCGCCCGCCTTTTTTGCAGGGCGGAAACTTAAGTAGGATCGATTGGTAAGCCCAAGCACAGGCCAATCGCGGGGAACGCCCTTCCCGGCCGGCTGTTCTCGAGCCACCTGTGGGCATCGCCTTTTCGCTGATCATCCGAGAGGGGATATGGGACGCCTCGAGATCTTCGATGGCCTGCGCGGCTATTTTCTTGTCTTCATGCTGATCAACCACCTGACTTTCACGGGCGGCTCCATCCTCTTGCACGTTAATCATGCCGAGCTCGGTTTCGTGCAGGATGCGCAGGGCTTCGTCTTCCTTTCGGGCCTGCTGGTCGGCATGGTCTATGCACGGCGGATGGCGAAAGACGGGTTCCGGCAAGCGTGCCAGCGCATGTGGAAGCGCGCGCTCGAACTCTATGCCTATGCCATGGGCTGTCTTGTCGTCATCCTTCTTCTCAGCAGGCTCCTTCACTATTCGTGGGTCTTTTGGGGTGCATGGCTGGGCCAGCTGATCCGTGGCGACCTTACCTTCAAGGTGGCGGCTGCAACCTTGCTCTACCAGCCCACCTTCATGGACATCCTGCCACAATATATCTTTTATCTGATGGCGGCCCCGCCGCTCGTCTGGCTCTGCTTGAACGGCCGCTTTGCCTATGTGGCGATCGGCTCGCTGCTCCTCTGGTTCGCCGTGCAAGTCGGGCTCCATCTGCCACTTGTCGACGGGGCGGACCATGTGCTTGGCGGCTTGCGGACGAACCTTACACTTCGCGCCGGCTTCGATCCCCTGGCCTGGCAACTCCTCTTCGTCGCCGGCCTCGTCCTGGGCGCCCTAAGCTCGACGCGGCAACTCGACTGGCGGCGAGTCTTCGGCCCGAGCCAGACCATGGCCATCAAGGCAGCCCTGGCTTTTCTCGTCTTTTTCGCCGCCCTGCGCCTCGCGGAGACCTTTGACCTCTTATCCGACGATGTCATGGCAAGGTTGGCGTTCCTTGAGCGACGCGCCGAATTCGGACCAATCGGCATGCTGAATTTTGCCGCTTTGGCCTATGCCGTGGGCTGGATCCTGATGGCCGGCCCCATGGCCGAGGCCTCGTGGGTCCGACGCCTTGCCGGGTGGCTCACCGCGCTTTTTTCGCTGCCGGCCCTGAGGCTGCTCGGCCGGCACTCGCTCCAGGTCTATGCCTTCCACGTCGTTATCATCTATCTGATGCGGGGCCTTGATTGGCATTACGGACCCTTCAGCAACGCGACCAAGATCCTGCTGACGGGCTTTGGGCTGGCTCTGCTGACGCTGCCGGCACTGCTGCGCGAAATGCCGCTGGGCCAAATGTGGCGCCCGCGTGTCATGACGAGCCGCTAGAACAGCAATTCAACGTGAAGGCGTAATCGTCAGGCGCCTCCGGGCTGGCTCCTTGGCACGTGATGTGACATTGTTTGCGTTCGGCTCGGTTGATCGGTCTCCGTTCGTCCGAGCATGGTCAACGCCCCTGCAAGCGTGTCGATGAAATCGATCTCTCGTCTATCGCTCACCCGACCGTTCCGTCCGATCCGGCGGCTTCTCGGAATCCTACCGCGCCGCAAAGGCGGCGCCTTGCTGATGATGGCGCGCAATCGGCGCGGCTTCGAGAACGGCCTGGAGCTCTTCAAGGCGCTGCACGCGGCGTTCCCGCGCATGAATCTGCTAGTTGCCTCGAGCGATCGCGCCGCGCGTCGCGCCGCGCGCTGCTCGGGCCTCCCGGTACATGTCTATCCGCTGCCGCTGCCCTTCCTTGGCGCCGATGCGCGTTTCATCACAGCACTTCAGCCGAACCTTCTTCTGCTTCCCGACGGCGGCCGGGGGCTGCCGCGGCGTCTGATCGACAGACTGGCGGTCGATGGTGCCGCCACGTTGATGCTGGGTCGCCCACGCCGTGGCCTCATGCGGCGCTTGTCGCTGGCCCCGGATCTGATCGTCGTGCCGCCCGCCGAGCGCGCGGCCCTGGCGGTTGCCGACGACCCCGCGACCACCGTTATCGAACTCGACCATGAGCACGCATCGGGGACGATGCTGGCACCCGTGGTGGACCGGGCGACGCCGCTCATCGTCGCCAAGCGCGAGCTTTATCGCCGCTCGGTGCTCAAGCGCGACCGGGCGCTCGAGCCGCCGCCGCAGGGTTTTCGCGCGGTCGAGACGCTCGAGGAACTGCGCCAGCGCCTTGGCGGCCCGCAAAACATCATCTGCCTGGGCAACGGGCCATCCTCGGAAGACCCGCGGCTCGCCGACTTCGCTTTTGATTGCTGCTTCAGAGTCAATCACTCCTGGGCCACGCGCGGGTTTCTGACCACCCCCGACATGGTCTTCACCGGCGCCAAGCAGAGCATCGAGCGACTGCCCGAGCAGCGGCTGTTCGGCTTCTTCTCGATTGAATCCGAGCGGGACATATTGGGCCGGTTCACGGCGACGTCGCGCAAGCTCGACTATGCCACCGCAGAGCGGTTGGGCAGCACGGATTTCAGCCGTTTCGGCTTTTACCGGCCCACCAACGGCGCCGTGATGATCGCCGTGGCCGTGGCCCTGCGGCCCGCGCGGCTGATCGTGGGCGGCATCGACCTTTTCCGCCACCCCGCCGGCACCTATCCGGGCGATACTTCCACGCCCAACGCCTATGCCGCCCCACACGCGCCCGACCTGGAACTCGATTTCATCCTGGACATGCTGGAATCGCTGGAGGGCGAGATCGTCATTGTCGGCGACGTGCTGCGCGAGGAATGGGACAAACGCCAGCAGGCGCGCGCCAGGCAATCGCCCAGCGGCCGGCCGGCGCCGCTGGCGCAAGGTGCTGCCCTCTAGGCTGGTCGCGATCCGGCCGCGCGCCGCCGGCCCAGCTGAAGCGGCAAGGCACGCTGAGCCGTCAGGCCTTTGATGCAGTGCGACGGAGCAGCCAGCCCGTCCGCCTCCATCGTCCCGGCCGCAAGATCATCGTCCTGGCCGGCCACAATGCCATGCGCGCGCAGCCAGTAGGTCTGTGGCGCCTCCGGGCCGAGCGGTGCGGCCCCGAGATCGACGCCGGCAAAGCGCCCGAGCAGCCGGCTGAAGACATGTAGCCTCGCCTGGAGATCGACCAGCGCCGCACCGGCTTCTTCCGGCGGATAGAAATGCGCGTTCAACCGGGCGACCGAGCGGCATGTCTCCGGCCCCTCCTTGCGCAGTTCATGCCAATGCCAGCGCCAGCGGCTGATCCTGGCGTTGAGGTCAAGTCGCGGTGGCGGCAACTCGGCCAGGGCATCGGCGATGCGGTCGGCCGCCAAAATTCCCTTCATCCCGGTCAGCCGGTGCGCGACGAGTTCCCGGGCCATCGGATCGGCACGCGGCGTATCGCCTGAGAGACAGGCATCCAGCCTTGCCAGCAGGGTGTCGAGGTCGCGCACCCGCTCGCTGCAAACGCCCGTCAGGAGCGGATCGAAGGCGTCGTTCTCGACCGGTCGATAGCTCAGCGCAGGACGCCCCATGAGGTAGGCCTCGACGGCTGTCGTGCAACTGTGATGGATAACCTGGGTCGCTGCCATGATCCAGGGTTGCGCGGCATCCTCGTAGACGACATGCGCATTCGGCAAGCCGGTCAGCGACTGGCGCCAGGCATCCGGGCACTCGGCCGGATGGGGCCGCACGACCAGCCGATGGTTGGGAAACCGCCGGGCGATGGCCGGCAGGGCCTCCTTGTAGGCGGCAAAGAGCCTGTGCCGGTAGCGGGCGAGGCCCGGATCATAATATGGGGGCGGCGTCTGGCCGGCCCGCGCCAGTTCGTCTGGATGGGGTAAGCGGTTCTGCTCCGGTGTGAAAGCGTTGACCGCGGCGAAATTGCTGTTGAAGAGGATGAAGGGACCGAGCCTTGCCCGTATCGCCGCTGCCGCATCGGCATGGGCGCCGCGCAGTTCGGCGCGAAGCAGGTCGAAGCGCGCATTGCCGACGGCCCGCACTGGCGGGCGCGGCAGGCCCATTTCGACGCCCTCCCAGATGCGCGCATGCTCGGGCCCCCAAGCCAGCAGCATGTCGGCCTGCGTCATCGTCGGCACATGGACGCGGCGGCGCAGATAGAGCTCGGTCGAGTAGGTGATAAGGCCCTCCTCGTCGAGGACCGCGATCCGGTGGCCGGCCTCTCGCCAGCGGCTATAGACCTCGGCATCCGGCTGCTGGACGGTCTTTCCCAGAAGGATCGCCGGAGGCAGCGACGCATGGCGGCGAATGAGCGACTGGCGATTGCCCATCAAGACGGGATGGCCGCGCTCTGCCAGAACCGCTCCCAGAAGCAGCATGCCATCCAGCTCCCGATTGCGGATCTCGATCGGCAGGACGACGAGGGGACGGCTCGAGGGAAGGGTCATTTCAAAAAGGTAAGCGCTGCATGGGCAAGGATAGTGGCCTCCGCTGGGCGGCCCTGCCGTCGCCACGGATCTGATCGGGACGGGGCCGTTCGCGGCGCATCGCGGTGAGAACGGCCCACTTTATGGCCTCCTGGCTCATGCGGCACGTCGATGGCATAGGCTCCCCGGTCGCGCTGGCGGCTGCCGATATCATTCGCCCGTACGCCCGGATAGGCGCATTTGCCGATGCTGACGCCGGAATTGCCGGCAATGGCGATGGCACACTTGAGAACGTTCAGGAAATCCTCCGGCGCCAGGGTCTTGAAGAATTGGACGTGCGGGATCGCGTGTTTTGCGCGAAAGCGGCGGGTGCCATGCGAAGTCGTGTCCGAGCCGGCATCGGTGTTGGGCCAGAACCAGAGGGCAGGGACGGGAGGGCCGACCCTCCGGCCCTCGGCGGCGATGGCCGGATCGTCGGTCGAGAGAAGAGCCTGGTCGATCCAGGGGAGCCACTCGATCGCGTCGGTCGTCCAGGCGACGAGCGAGCGCCCCGCTACGTCTTGCAGATTTTTGTCGCGAATGCCCTTGCTGCCTCCCCGGGCGGGAACAACGGATAGAACGGCTTTGCCGGCGAACATCGCTCAGGCCTTGACGACGTTGGGCCAGGAGCCCGACGTGCCGAGCGCGTTGCGCGTATCGACGACCAGCGGGCAGTGGCTGGCCAAAAGCGCGTGATCGACCGTCTTGTGCGCCGTGCAGATGATGGCGGCATCAAAGTCCGCCAGCACCTTGGCGGACAGTATCGTGCTCTGTTTGCCGCTCAGGCCGGGATAATGCCGGGTGGCGGGAAGGACGGGCACGTGCGGATCGTGGTAGGCGACGATGGCCTCCTGGCGCTCCAGAAGCTCCCAGAGACGAAAGGCTGGGCTCTCGCGCGTGTCGTCGACATTGGCCTTGTAGGCGACGCCGACCAGAAGGACCCGCGCGCCGGCCAGCGCCTTGCGCTGCCGCCTGCTCAGGGCATCTGCCAGACGCTCGACCACATAGCGCGGCATGCTCGTATTGACCTCGCCCGCCAGCTCGATGAAGCGGGTCTGCACCTCGACCTCGCGTGCCTTCCAGGTGAGGTAGAAGGGATCGATCGGGATGCAGTGGCCGCCTAGGCCGGGGCCCGGATAGAAAGGCATGAAGCCGAAAGGCTTTGTCTTGGCCGCCTCGATCACCTCCCAGATGTCGATGTCCATGGCGGCGAAAACGGTCTTCAACTCATTGACCAGTGCGATGTTGACGGCGCGGAAGATATTCTCGGTGAGCTTGACCGCCTCGGCGGTGGCGGGGCTGGATACGCCGACCGTGCTGACGACCACGCTATCATAGAAGGCCAGCGCCAATTCCTGGGCCACGGGGCCGTCGCCGCCCACCACTCGGGGGATCTCGGCTGCCTGGAGCGGATTGCCCGGATCCTCGCGCTCGGGCGAGAAGGCCAGGTGAAAATCCCGCCCCGCGACGAGGCCGCCGCTCTGGAGGATGGGCTTGAGCAGATCTGTGGTCGTGCCTGGATAAGTGGTCGATTCCAGTACGACGAGTTGCCCTGGCCGCAGCACCCGGGCCAGGCCGCTCCCCGTCGCCTCGACATAGGAGAGATCGGGTTCCTGGTGCGGTCCCAGAGGGGTGGGCACGCAGATGACGATGATGTCCGCCTCGGCCAGGAGCGCGTAGTCATCCGTGACGCGGGCAGAGCCATTGGTGACCGCAGCGTGAACCGGGGATGCATCCAGATGGGCGATATAGGTGCGTCCGGCCTCGATGGCGGCGAGCTTGGCGCGGTCGATGTCGAAGCCGATCGCCGAATAGCCTGCCGACAGGACGGCCCGCAGGAGCGGCAGACCGACATAGCCAAGGCCGATCACAGCGACGATAGCTTTCCTCTCTTCGATCCGAGTGCGCAGGCTGACGGCGGAACCGCTCATGGAAGCATCGCTCTCAAGCTCGCTCGGACGTTTGAAGACCTGGCGGGACCGCGCTTTGCCACATCCTGTTCCCCTCCCCACCTGGTCGAGACCGCGGTGGCGAAGAGCGAAACGTGGCCGCCGGTCTGGACTATGTGAGCGATGCCGCGCCCGGCATCACGCGGGCAGCCTGTCGGCAAGGGCTTCGCCTTCTACGCGCCCGAGGATCGCTGATCAAGGACAAGTCGCTCATCAGCCGAACCTGGAGCAAGGCGGTGCCCCAGTCCGCAGGACGTTTATATATCGCCGGTCAACCAGGACAGCCACATCCGGGCGGCCGGCCGTGGCGTCAAAGGACGCAAGCATTACCGCTGCCATTCCTGCTGGCGAAGGATAGAGGGGCAGCCAAGGGTTTTTCCCAGTCGCCGCCATCGAGGTCGTGGCCGAGCGCCGCCAGCGGTCCGCTGCGAGAGCCATGCCCATCCGCATGTTCTGGAGGCCTGCATGGATGGCAGCCTCCTGACGGCACTCAAGGCCGAGGTCGAGTACGAACTCGCGATATCGCCCGGCGGACAGAGAAGCCGAAGCCGATGGTCCTGACTTTCCGACAGCGCTGGCTTGCCACGCCGACCCAGGTTCCGCTCTCGGCCCTAGCCGGCTCACTCCACCGGCGTGAGGAGCGGCTTGCCGGCGAAGTGGGCCGCCAGATTGTCGACCACGAGTTGGGCCATGGCGTCGCGGGTCTCGCTCGTCGCGCTGCCCACGTGCGGCTGCAGGACGACATTATCGAGGGCGAAGAAGCCCTCGTCGATTTCGGGTTCGTTGAGAAAGACGTCGAGTGCGGCGCCGGCGATCTTGCCTTCCTTCAGGGCCGCCAGCAGCGCCGCCTCGTCGATGACACTGCCACGACCGATATTGACGATATAGCCCTCCGGGCCCAGGGCCTCGATGACCTCGGCGCTGACGATGCCCCGCGTCGCGGGCCCACCCGGGCTCGCGATGATCAGCACGTCGCGGTCGGCCGCCATGTCCTTCAGGTTCTTATAATAGCCATAGGTGACGTCCTTTTGTTGATGCCGGCCATGATAGCCAATCTTCATGCCGACCGCTTCCAGCCGCTTGGCGATGGCCTTGCCGATCCGGCCAAGGCCCAAAATACCGACCGTCAGGCCGGTGGCGCTCTTTGCAAGCGGCATCGAGCCTTCCTTGGCCCATCGCCCTTCGCGGATATAGCGATCGCCCTGCGGCACGCGGCGCAGGATGGAGAGCAGGAGGACGAGCGCCAGATCGGCGACGTCGTTGGTCAAAACGTCGGGCGTATTGGTCAGCTTAATGCCGCGCGCCCTGCAGGCCTCGATGTCCACGCTATCGTAACCGACGCTGGCCAGCGAGACGATCTCGAGCTTGGGCAGCTTCTCCAGGAGTGCCTGGTCGACCTTGGATTCGCCCAGGCCGATGGCGGCACGGATCGAAGGCCCGACCTCGGCCAGTAAGGCCGCCGGATCCGCCGCCTCGTCGTAGCGATGCAAGCGATAGGCCTCTGCCAGCATCGCCATCTGTTTTGGACGGTTGGCCTTCAGAACCAGTACATCGGGCTTGGACATCTCAAATCCTTGGCACATGCGTGACGCTGGGAAACTGCCTAGCGTCTTAATGCTTACGGGAAAAGGCAGCACCTGGATATTGGCGAGCGCGGAAGGCCCCTGGTCACAGGCGCCGCCGGGCGCTTAGTTAACGGTCGTTTCACGTAAATCTACCATTTCGTGGATAGCTGGAGGCTCTGCGGTTGACGGAAGGCTCACTCGACGAATTGGTCACGCTGCCGCTGTCGGCCATTCGTGAAACCGCCGGAGCGCTCGCTTCGCGAATCGTGCGCACGCCCAGCGTCGATTGCCTGGCGCCCGCCATCACGCGGCGCCTAGCCTCCGGTACGCGCTTGAACATGAAGCTCGAACTTTTCCAGCATTCGGGCTCGTTCAAGGCACGCAGCGTGCTGGCCGTCATTCTGAGCCTGACGCCCGAACGCCGCGCCAGGGGGGTTGCTGCCGTCAGCGCCGGCAATCATGCGATCGCCACTGCGTGGGCCGCGCGCAGCCTTGGGGTGAATGCGAGACTCGTGATGTTCAAGACGGCCGATCCTGCGAGGATCGCGCTGGTACGCAGTCTTGGTGGCGAGGTGGTGATCGCCGAGGACGTCGCGGCGGCGTTCGACGAGGCAGCGCGCCTTCAGGCCGAGGAAGGGCGCTATCTCATCCACCCTTTTGCGGGCCGCTTCACGTCACTCGGAGCAGCCACGGTGGCGACCGAGTGGCTGGAGGACGTCAAGGATCTTGATGCCGTGGTGATCTCCATCGGCGGCGGGGGCCTCATCGGCGGCGTGGCTGCTGCCATCAAACAGATCAAGCCCAGCTGCCTCGTCTTTGGTGTCGAGCCCGAGGGAGCAGATTCGATGGCCCGCAGCCTCGCCGCGGGCGCGCCTGTTCGGCTGGACCATGTCGAGACGATCGCGGACAGCCTGGGTGCGCCCTACACGCTGCCCTACAGCTTCGGCCTTTGCGCCCGTTATGTCGACGACGTCGTGCTCGTTCCCGACGCGGCCATGATCGAGGGCATGCGTCTCTACCTCGATGGCTTCAAGCTGATGTGTGAGCCTGCAGGTGCCGCAACCCTGGCAGCCACGCTGGGTCCGCTGCGCGACCGGCTGCAGGGCGCCAGGGTCGGAGTCCTCGTCTGCGGCTCGACGATCGAGCTGTCGAGCTTCCTGCGCCTGATCCGCAGCTGAGCCCGCTTCTCAGGAACCAGGGGTGAAATCGTGCGGGCCGCCCTTGAATGGGCGCCTCCGGCTTGCCAATAACCGGGTGATGGATACCCCGACAGCCTCTCCCGCCGGCGCGGGCGCGGCGGAGGAGACCGCCGCACCGCTCGCAGCCCCGTCCGGCATTGCGCCGCTCAAGGGTGCCGAGCTCATCCGGAGCCTGGTGCCGCGGCTTCCGAATGCGCCCGGCGTCTACCGAATGCAGGACGAGCGGGGTGAGGTCCTCTACGTGGGCAAGGCGAAGTCGCTGAAGCGGCGCGTTCCTGCCTATACCAAGATCGGCGTCCTCAGCGCGCGGCTGCAGCGCATGGTGGCCCTGACGAGGTCCATGGAGTTCGTTACCACCGCCTCGGAGGTGGAGGCCCTCCTCCTTGAGGCCAACCTCATCAAGCGCTACCGACCGACCTTCAACATCGTTCTGCGCGACGATAAGAGCTTTCCTTACATCTATCTGCGCTACGATCACGAATGGCCGATGATCGGCCGCCAGCGTGGCGCCAAGCGCGCGGGCCGCGATTATTTTGGGCCCTTCGCCTCGAGCGGCGCGGTCAACGAGACGCTGAACGCGCTCCTGCGCGCCTTCCCGTTGCGCAGCTGCCCCGACAGCATCTTCAATGTGCGTTCCAGGCCCTGCCTGCAATATCAGATCAAGCGCTGCTCGGCGCCTTGCGTCGGCCGGATCGACAAGGAGAGCTATGCGGGCCTCGTCGTCGAGGTGAAGGAGTTTTTGAATGGCCACACCAAGGACATCCAGGCGCGCCTGCAGGAAGGGATGACGGCCGCGGCGGAGCGCATGGATTACGAGGCGGCCGCTGTCTACCGCGACCGGCTGAAGGCGATCGCGCATGTGAGCTCCAGGCAGGGGATCAACACCGACGCGGTCGACGATGCCGACATCGTGGCCATGCACGCCGAGCACGGCCAAGCCTGCGTTCAGGTCTTCTTTTATCGTGGCGGCCGGAATTACGGCAATCGCGCCTATTATCCGGGCCATACGCGGGATTCGACGGATGCCGAGGTGTTGGCAGCCTTCATGGCACAGTTCTACAGCGATCGGCAGCCAGCCAGGCTCGTCCTCGTCAGCCACGATGTGGCCGAGCAGGAGCTCCTGGCCGAAGCGTTGGCCATTCGCGCCGGACGCAAGGTCGAGATCGCCCAGCCTCGGCGCGGCGACAAGCGCCAACTCGTCGAGGACGCACTCAAGAACGCGCGTGAGGCGTTGGCCCGGCGCATGGCGGATACCAGCGCGCAGGAGGGCCTGCTCGAGGCCTTGGCCGAGCGCATCGGCCTGGAAGCGGCGCCACAGCGGGTCGAGGTTTACGACAATAGCCACATCCAGGGCACCAACGCTATCGGCGCCTTCATCGTCGCCGGGCCCGAGGGTTTCGATCGCAAGAGTTACCGAACCTTCAACATCAAAGGCGGCTTGTCGAGCGAGGCGCTGGCCGAGGCCTCCGAACCGCTTCCCGCAAGCCTGCCGACCTTCCGGGCGGGCGACGACTTCGCCATGATGCGCGAGGTGCTGCGGCGGCGTTTTGGCCGGCTTATCAAGGAAGATCCGGATCGCGAGCGGGCGGGCTGGCCCGATCTCGTGATCATCGATGGCGGCGCGGGCCAACTGGGTGCCGCGCACGAAGCGCTCGATGAATTGGGCGTGCGCGACGTCGCGATCCTTGGCGTCGCCAAGGGGCCGGACCGCAATGCCGGCCGCGAGCGCTTCTTCATGCGCGGCCGCGAGGCGTTCTCGCTGGACCCGCGCGATCCGGTTCTCTACTTTCTCCAACGCCTGCGCGACGAGGCGCATCGGTTTGCTATAACGACCCATCGGGGCCGACGCGCCAAGGCCATCGGGCGGTCCGAGCTCGATGCCGTGCCTGGCATCGGCGCCAAGCGCAAGAAGGCGCTGCTGCAGCATTTCGGCTCGGCACGGGGGGTCAGCCAAGCCGGCTTGCGCGACCTCGAACAGGTACCGGGCATCGACAAGGCTGTCGCCCGCCAGGTCTACGATCATTTTCACGACAGCCGCTGATTATGTTGGACGAGCGCATGCTCTGGAGTTGGCCGAACATCCTGACGATCGTGCGCGTGGGACTGGTGCCCTTGATGGTCGCCTGCTTCTACTTTCCCGGCCCAGAGGCACGGCTCATCGGTTGCGGTATTTTCGTCGCGGCGGCGATCACCGATTATCTGGATGGCTATCTGGCTCGCTACTGGAAGCAGCAATCGGCTTTTGGCCGCTGGCTCGACCCGGTGGCAGACAAGATCCTGGTGGCCGCAGCCGTTATCATGCTGGTCGGATTCGGCGAGGCGCCCCTTTTGCCTGCACTCGTGATCATCGCGCGGGAGATCATGATCTCGGGGCTGCGCGAATACATGGCCGAGGTGAGCGTGGGCCTGCCGGTGAGCCGGCTCGCCAAATGGAAGACCGGCGTGCAGATGGCGGCGATCTGCTGCCTGATCGCTGGCAACGCGGCGCCGCATTGGCTCTACGCGGCCGAGATCGGCTGGTGGGGCCTTTGGGGGGCCGCGCTTTTGACCCTCGTGACCGGCTGGGATTACCTGCAAGCTGGCCTTCGCCACATGCTGGCGGACAAGCTGGACGGCAAGGACAAGGATCCACCTGGACAGCAGCGCACCGCCGAGCGTGTCGCCGCGACGCACGGTTCCTGAAGCAAGGAGGCCGATGCCTTTGCAGATCCGCTATTTCGCCTGGCTCAAGCAACGGACCGGCGTGGCCGCCGAGGAGATCGACCTGCCGGCCGAGATCAAGGATGTGGCCGCCCTCAAAGCATGGCTGGGCCGGCGCCATCCGCGCTTCGCCGAGGCTTGCGCTGCCGGCGGCATCGTTCGCTGTGCGGTCAATCACGACTATGTCGAGGACGACCGTACCTTGCTGCCCGGCGACGAGGTGGCGTTCTTTCCGCCCGTAACGGGGGGCTGATGGCGGTCCGGGTCCAGGAAGCGATATTCGATCCCGGCCGGCTCCTCGCGGACTTCACCAAGGCGCGACAGTCCACCGGCGGTATCGCCAGCTTTCTTGGGCTCGTGCGCGACGCGCATGGCGGCCGGACGGTCCAGGCCCTTACCCTCGAGCATTATCCGGGCATGACGGAGAAGCAACTCCACGCGATCGAGGCGGAGGCGCATCGGCGCTGGCCGTTGCTGGACAGCCTGATCGTCCACCGCGTCGGCCGCATGCTGCCTGGCGAGCCAATCGTCTTCGTCGCCACCGCGTCCACCCATCGACAAGCCGCCCTCGATGCTTGTGCCTTTCTCATCGACTGGCTCAAGACCGACGCCCCGTTCTGGAAATACGAAGAGACCGGCGAAGGCGGTCACTGGGTCGAGGCCAGGGCCAGCGACAAGATGGCTCGCGATCGCTGGCAGTCTTGAGCGAGCGTCCGTCGAGCGCACGCTTGCGGCATTTTAGGCAAATCGGATGGATCTACTTGCCAAGCCGAGGGGCACTTTGCTAGACGGCCATAGCTTGCAATGCAGCATCAGTGCCGATCCCGCTAGACGCGGTTGATTCCCCTCTGACTGGCCCGCACGCCGCTCTGCCTGCCGGGTCAGCGTAATCAACTCACATCTTACCTTCCATCAGATCCCTTTTATCGGAGGACAATCATGGCCGGACGCCGCCTGACCGTGCGCCATGAGCGATTTCCGCTCAAGGAGCCAGCCCCGTTCGCGCGCTCGGCACGCACGCATGCGGAGACCGTGACAGTTGTCATCGAGGCGGATGGACAGGTCGGACGCGGCGAAAGCGTGCCGTGCCGCCGCCGCGGCGAGACCATCGAATCCGTGATGGCGCTCATTCGTGGCCAGAAAGGGACGATCGAGGATGGCGCGTCCCGCCTCGAACTCGACGTCGCCCTGCCGTTCGGCGCGGCGCGCAATGCGCTGGACTGCGCACTCTGGGACCTTGAAGCCAAGCTCGCCGGCCTGCCGGTCTGGGAACTGGCCGGCCTGAACCGACCGGGGCCAGTGGTCACGAGCCACACGATAGCGCCGGGGCCGCCGGCTATCATGGCGGCCGCGGCCGCCGCCGCTGCGGATCGTGCCATCCTCCGGCTCCGTCTTTGTGGCGATGGCGACCTGGAGCGACTGGCGGCAGTACGCGAGGCCGCCCCGCGCTGCCGCCTCGTCGTCGACGCCGAGGAATCCTGGACGCAAGGTCGGCTCGAGCCCTATCTGGCGGCCATGGCCGCCGCCAATGTGGAGTTGGTCGAGCAGCCATTGCCGGTGGGCCAGGACGCGGTGCTGGCAGACATTCTCCATCCCGTGCCGATCGCCGCCGACGAGAGTGTGCAGACAAGCGAGGATCTGGAAGGGCTGACGCGCCGTTACGACGTCGCGACCGTGACGCTCGACAAGGTAGGTGGCCTGACCGAGGCACTGCGCTTTGCCATGAAGGCACGCGACGTCGGGCTGGGCCTTGCCGTGGCCGGGGGCTGCGGCTCCTCGCTCGGGGCAGCGCCGGCCATGCTCGTGGCGCAGCGCGCCAGGTTCGTCGATCTCGACGGCCTCCGGCAATTGGCGCAAGATCGCAGCGTTCCCCTGCGCTTTGAGCATAGCACCCTCTACCCGGCCGCCCGTGAGCTCTGGGGATAGGATGATCGGCTCAGCCAGGATCGCCCGACCGCCTGGAAGCAGGCGGAAACATGCATCCGAGGTTTGACAAGCGCTTCGGATCGGCTATAACCCGCCGACTTCGCGGCCTGCAATTCAGCAGACTGCGCATTCGCCTGTCGCGGATCGATCTCATCGTCTGAGCCGACGATGCGATTGGTGCGTGTGTCTTCGTTGTTTCCGTTGGACCAAGAGCCTCCATAGCCGATGACCAAGCGTATTGAAGCCAAGGGCAAGATCAGCCGCCGTCTGGGCGTGAACCTTTGGGGTCGCGCCAAGGACCCTCTAGCGCGCAAGAACTATGCCCCTGGCATGCATGGCCAGAAGCGCAAGAAGCTCTCTGGCTACGCTCTGCAGCTGATCGCCAAGCAGAAGCTGAAGAGCTACTACGCCAACATGACCGAGCGTCAGTTCCGTCGCACCTACGAGGAGGCTGTCCGCCTCAAGGGTGACACTGGCGAGAACCTGATCGGCCTGCTCGAGCGCCGCCTCGACATGGTCATCTATCGGATGAATTTCGCGCCGACGATCTTCGCCGCACGCCAGTTCGTCAATCATGGTCATGTCAGCGTCAATGGCCGACGGGTCAACATTTCGAGCTATCGCGTTCGTGAGGGCGACGAGATCGAGGTGCGTGAGCGGTCGCGCAACCATCAGGGCCTGCTCGAGACGACGGCGCATCCCGAGCGTGACGTGCCAGAGTACATGACTGTCGATACCAGCGTCTTCAAGGGTCAGTTTGTGCGCGTGCCGAAGATGGCGGACGTGCCCTACCCGGTCCAGATGGAGCCCAATCTGGTCATCGAGTATTATTCGCGCTGACCCTTTGGCGGGTCGCCATCGGCGATCCCAGGGGAGCGGTCAAAAGAGAGCCCGCCAGCAATGGCGGGCTTTTTCTTTTGCTGCCATGCAGGGTTCCTTGGTTCGGCGGCGAATCAGCCAGTGGCAAGGCGACGGTACGCCCCCGTAGCCTCGACGATTTGCTCAAGGCCGCCTTTGGGCGGCCAGAGCCCCTCCGCGTAGTGCTTGGCCCACAGATCACGCCGTTCCTCTGAACTGATAAAGCATCCAGATGCGCGTGAATCGTGGCGCGCCATCAGCGCATAAACGAGGCTTGCGAGATGCTGGTATACGTCTGTGCCGGCAGGGTTGCGGCTTCCCAGCTTGCAAGTGCGGGCGCTGCGGCCCGCCTGGTTTCAACCGGTATGTCCCGAACTCGTAGATGCCGCCACTTGCGCCGATCCTGGTCGGCGGCACGAAAGGGCAGGGTCTGTACGTGGGCCTTCATCTCCAACAACGTTCCGACGTTACCGGCAGTGAAGGGACTGGCCGGCAGCACGGGCCCGTCGCCGCGCAGCTGTCATGTCCTCGGGTATCTCGAAGCGTTGCTAGACGGCGAACGCGGCCCAACGGGTCTAGCTCCATGCGCCAGCTAGCCGAACAGCCTACCTTTGACCTCGCGATCGGCGATCAAGGATCGGGTTGCCTCGGTGGTATCGTTGATCACCGGAACGAAGCGGATAGGGTGGCGAGTTCGTAGCGCATCATCGACCATCGATGGCGGCAGTGTATGCGCACAGGGGTGTCATGCCGACGGGTTCAGGTGCTGGGGACAAGGAGCGGCAGGCTGTGCGGCACGAAGTGACGGCGATCGTCGTCGACCCGGGCCGGGTCCTCAGCCGCACCCTCGAGGTGGAGCATGGCCTGGTTCAAGGCTTCATCGAAACGCTCGTCCTCGTAGATGGCGCTGTGGCCGACCTTCGGGATGGTCGAGGCAAAGACGACGCGCCGCAGGGCCTGCCGCAGAGCTAGACTGCGGGCCGGCGGTACAATCTTGTCGTCACCTGCCATGATCATGGCGACCGGCACATCGGAGCCAGCCAGATGCGTCGCCGTGCGGAAGCGGTGCCGCAGAAGCAAGCCGGTCGGCGCCCAGGGAAAGCGCTGCCTCGCGATGGCTTCCATCGAATCGAACGGCGTCACCAGGAGAGTTCCCGCGACGGGACGCATCGAGGCCAGATAGCCGGCAACGCCCGTACCGATGCTAAAGCCCGCGGTATAGACGGCCTTGGGACGCAACTCTGCCGTGAGCGCTTCGTGGATCGAGAGCGCGTCGGCGAAGAAAGCCCGCTCGCCCGGGCGGCCCGCATTGGGGCCGTAGCCCCGGTAATGGAAAGCCACAAGGTCGAAATCGGCCAGCTTGTGACCAAGAAAGAAGAGGAAATCCTCGGCATTCCAGCCATTGCCGGGAAAAGCGATCATCAAGCCGCGCGACGGTTCGCGGGCGGGTAGATGGTGGCCGTGGATCGTGTAGCCGTCGGCCGTGCGCAGCGCCAAGGGTCGCGCCTCCTTCGGCAACGGATAGGCGGCGATCGCCGCCTCGGCCTTGGGAAAAAGCATCGAATCCTGGAGCCAGTACAAGCCCGCCAGGACGGCGCCATAGGCGACAGCGCCCTTGACCACCAGTCGCATCGTACGTTCCGTCACAGTATCGGTTATGCAAGACTTGAGCATCCTACGGCCGGAAGGCAAGCATGGCTGCCATGCGTGCGCGAGCATGAAAGGGTGCGCGTCAGCGTTCTAGCGGAAGGTTGCCCTCAATGGGGGCCTCAAATTCTCATCCAGCCAAGCGGTGCACTCCTGGACGGTGAGCTGGCGGGTAAGTGGCGTGCGTTGCACGGCATCGCAGCCGATGCCGTGCAAAAACGTCAGTTGTTCGCGCGTGGTGGCACCGTCGGCGACGACACGCAGGCGCATGTCATGCGCCAGATGCAAGAGGCCGCGGGTCAACCTCGTGGCGCGTTCCTCCCTGGTCATGGGATTGGTGAGGACAGCTGAGAGCTTCAGTGTCTGGACAGGGGCTTCCTGGAGCAGGCGCAGCGCTCCGAGCGTGCGACCGAAATCGGTGACGGCAAGGCGCATGCCGGCGCGTCGGAGTTCATGCAGGACGCCGCCGGCCGTCAGCTGTTTCTGCAGCAATCGTTCGTCGATCTCGATTTCGAGCATGGCGCGCGGCAGGCCATGCCGTTGCAGTTGATCCTGGATGGTCGGTGCCAGATCGGGCCAGAGGAGCTGGCGTCGCGAGAGGATCGGCAGGCTCATATGAAAGGGCGTTGGATAGATCTTTTGCCAGGCGCGCGCCTGAAGGCAGATGCGCTCCAGCAGCCAGTTGGTCAGGAGTTCGCCCATGCCGGCCTGCTCGGTCAGGGCATTCAAGCTGCCCGTACCGAAATCGGGGACCGATTCCGGCGTCTGCAGCACGACGCTGATACCGACCCGGTCGGAGGCCAAGGGGGTCTGGGGCTCGAAGCGCAGGGCTATCAGATCCTCGCGCAGCATGGTCGCGAGCGGGCTGTTCGACGACCCGCGCGGCACGCCGAAGGCCTTCTCGATGCTCGCATGGAAACGTGGCTCGCGGGTACGCTCCATCTTGGCGGTGTACATAGCGCCGTCGGCAAGCCGCAGAAGGGTGGCCGCATCGTCGGAAACGACCGGAAACCGGGCAGCGCCCAGGCTGGCGCCGACCCGCACCTCCTGCCCATCGATAACGAAGGGTGCCTCCACTGCCGCGAGCAGTTTCCTTGCCGCGGCTCTGGCGTCGCTTGCGCTTCCCAGCCCCTCGATGACGAAGGCGAACTCGTCATCGCCCGGGCGGGCGATCGTGTCGCCGACACGCAGCCGGGCCTTGAAGCGCTCGCCGATGGCGCGCAATAGCTCGTCACCGGCGGCATGACCCATCTCGTCATTGATCGCCTTGAAGCCGTTCAGGTCCAGCATCATGACGGCGATCTCGCCCCGATGCAGCTTGGCCTGGCCAATGGCATGCGCCAGCCGGTCGTGCAGGAAGGTGCGATTGCCAAGCCCGGTCAGGGGATCGAGATGCGCCATCCGGTCGAGATGGAGCGTGGTGCGCTGGCGGTGCGCCGACATCCGGATCGCCCGCTCTAAGCGCCGCGCATCCAGATCCTCGAGATCGATGACATCAGCGATGCCCAACTGGAGCGCCTCCGCCTCAGCGGCGCTGGCGCCTCGGCGGCTGAGCCCGATGACCGGCAGAATGATCCCCATGCGCTCGATGGCGGCCAGGATAGCGGGCGGCTGCTCGGGGGATTCGGCCGGCCAGTCTAGGATGCAGACGTCGTATTGGTCCTGACCGAGTGCGCGGATAGCCCCTTCCGTGGTCGTGACGATGTCGACCTCGAGCGGCGCGCGCATGTTGGGCTCCTGCAGGCCGCGCCTCGTCCGTAGGCCGATCTCATGCTCGGCTTGCAGGAGTAGAACCCGATGCCCCCGCTGCGCGGCGAGGCGCGCTGTAGCTTCCTGGCGCAAAACCTCGATGAAGCGTGCGCCATTGAGAGGCCACTGGCGCTGCTCACGCTCGCCAAGAACGGCCTTGGGGCCACAAAATCCAAGGTTTTCCAACGTCATAGCGAATTGATACCGAGTCATCAGATATCAACCCTAGATAGACGTATGCGAACTTTTTGCAATGATTAGGTTTAAGGGACCGGTATCAGGCGCGAGGCTCAATTCGTGGGCACGTCGCTCTGAAAGCTTTGCGCCGCGGGAGCCAGGACGGACAGCTTGCCCTGGTCTACCTGGAGAATGGCCAGATTATGCTCCGAGGTGCCATCCGGCTTCAGCCGGAACGGGCTGAGCACGCCGTAGAAGCCCTGGGGATCGGTGATGGCACTGGCGGCAAAGCCGGTGTTGGAGCGGGCCAAAAGAGCGGCCAGGCCCACGGCATCGTAGCTGAGCACCGCCAACTCGTTCGGCTGGTGGCCATAGACGGTGGCGAACCGGTTCATGAAGCTCTGGACGGCGTCGGGCGCCATGCCGGCGATCCAGGCACCCTGCAGCGGCGCTGCCGACAAGATGCTGCTATCCTCCTCGACGCGGCGCGTACCAAGCAATCGAGTGGCGGCGTTCGGTCCGCTCTTGATCTGCGCGGCGACCTGGACCAGCCGCTGACCGCCGTCGGCGATGAGAATCGCGTCGAACGGAACGCCGCTGGTGGCGGCCGTTTGCAGTGCCGCGCTGGCATCGCCATCGGCAGGATAGAGGATGGTCTGGCTGGATGTGCCGGAGGGATCCAGGGTCGCCATGGTACGCCTGAAGGCGGCGGTCGCAAGATTGCCATAGGCGTCGTCGGGAGCGAGGAGCGCCACGCGCTTGGCGCCATTATCGTGCGCGAAGCGGACGATGCGCTCGACCTGCTCTTCCGGGCGGAAGCCCAGGACGAAGAGCCCGGGCCGGGCGACGGTAGCGTCGTTGGAGAAGGTGATGACGTTTATGCCACGCCCGGCCGCGGCCGGGGCGATGTTGCGTGCGGAATTGCCAAAGAGCGGGCCGAGAATGAGACTGGCGCCCTGGTCCAGGGCTGTCTGGGTGGCGCGCAACGCCTGCTCCGGCGAATCGCCGGTGTCCTCCGTCAGCAGTTGAAGGTCGGACTGGGCGTCGAAGAGCGCCATCTGCGCCGCGTCTTGCATGTCCTGGCCGACGGCGGCGGCACGGCCGGTAAGCGGCAGCAGCAGGCCCACCTTGGCGTGGGATTGTGCAGTGGGGACGTCCGCCTGTGCCGTCCGAGCAGCCTGCGGTTGCGGCGCGGCAAGCGGCGTGGTTTCGTCGGCGCGCGTGCAGGCGCCAAGCGCCAGCAGGGTCACGCCCAAGAGGCACATCGTCACACGGGACGGTCGGCGTTCTCGGGTCGCGACTGCAGACGAGGCCAATTGGATACTCCCGAAAGACATTGCCGATCATGAATGCGGAGGCGAACGATGATGATGTCGCCAGTGGCGCGGACCCTAGCGAAGCCCCTTTGCCAAGTAAACGTGGACCGATGGCGCCGGGGCTCTACGTCGTAGCCACGCCGATCGGCAATCTGGGCGACCTCAGCCCGCGTGCCGGCGAACTCCTGCGTAAGGCGGATCTCGTACTCTGCGAGGATACCCGCGTCACCATGCGGCTCATGCAGCATCTCGGGATACGCCGCCGCCTCATGGCATATAATGACCATAATGCCCCTATGGTACGCCCGATTGTCATGGAAAAACTGCGCGCGAGCGAATGCGTGGCCCTGGTGAGCGACGCCGGTACGCCCTGCATCTCGGATCCGGGTTTCAAGCTCGTGCGCGAGGCCGCCGATGCTGGCATCGCCGTGCGCGCCGTGCCCGGCGCCTCGGCCGTTTTGGCGGCGCTGTCGATCGCCGGCCTGCCGACCGACCGCTTCCTCTTCGCGGGCTTCCTGCCGCCCCGGCAGGCGGCGCGTCGCTCGACCCTTACCGGGCTGGCCGCACTGGACGCGACGTTGGTCTTTCTCGAATCTCCTGGCCGGTTGGCCGACATGCTGGCCGATGCCGCGGCAACGCTCGGCCAGCGACAGGCGGCGGTGGCACGCGAACTGACGAAGCTCTTCGAGGAGGTCCGGCGTGGCCCCCTTGAGGAACTGGCTGCCCATTATGCCCACGAGGGTCAGCCCAAGGGCGAGATCACGGTCGTCATTGGGCCG
Source organism: Arboricoccus pini (assembly GCF_900187945.1). Classification (GTDB taxonomy): domain Bacteria; phylum Pseudomonadota; class Alphaproteobacteria; order Geminicoccales; family Geminicoccaceae; genus Arboricoccus; species Arboricoccus pini. Next base: position 211,906 of record NZ_FYEH01000007.1, read on the forward strand.
CCTTCGGGCGACGTGGCGACGCCGGCCGACCTCGACCAGCGCTTGCGCGACGCTCTTTTGGAGATGCGGCCGCGCCAGGCGGCGGCGGCCGTCGCCTCGGCGACCGGCCTGCCCGTCAATCGCCTCTATGAGCGCATTCTCGAGCTCCGGCGACTGGACGAGGGCGGATGAGCGGCAGGCGGCGGGCAGCCGAGCGGGCCGGTCGCCTTGCCGAGGCGCTGGCCGCCTGGTCGCTCCGCCTCAAGGCTTACAGCGTCATCGCCCGTCGCCTGCGCACGCCCGCGGGGGAGATCGATCTGATCGCCAGGCGGGGGCGGGTCCTCGTCTTCGTCGAGGTGAAACTGCGCTCTGCCGGCATCGACGGGCTCATGGCGCTGCAGCCCCGGCAGCAGCGCCGCATTCGCAATGCCGCCAGTTGGTACCTAGGTCACCGGCCGGAGCTGGCTGATCTCGACTGCCGTTTCGACCTCGTCATCGTGACGCCCTGGCGGCTGCCGCGTCACGTTCAAGACATCTGGCGCGACTAAGCTGGCGTGCCGGCCTCATGGGGGAAGGGTGGATCGACCCGCCGGGGATCGGCCTCGCCTCGTGTTCTTCGGCTCTTTGCTCTGCGGCTCGCGATCGTCAGCCGACCGGCCCAGCTTCAGCAGCTTGCGGGTGAGGGTAGGCAAGGCAAGGTCTGCCATCGTTGACGGTGGCGCCCAGAAGCAGCCAACCGGTGCGGCCGTATCGGGAGCGAGAAGGGCGACGGCCACCCGGAGATGCAGCGAGAAATGGGTGAAGACATGACGGACGGATTCGGGCAACAGCCGGTAGCTGGCGGCAAGGGGGGCGGCGGCCAGCATGGCGTCAATCGTCGGCTCGTGCGCCTGCGCCTGGTCCCAGTTGCTGGCCGGTAGCTCGACCATGCCGCCCAGCAGGCCCTCGGGTGCTCGCTGGCGAAGGAGGACGGCGCCGTCGGGCCGACGCGAGAGAAAGGCGATCGCGTGGCGCTCCGGGCGGATGCCACGGGCGGATCGCTGTGGAAAATCCACAGGACGCCCGGAGGCCCGGCCTCGGCATGGCACCTGCCAGGGGCAAGTGAGGCAGGAGGGCGTGCGCGGCGTGCAGATCAGCGCGCCCAGTTCCATGAGCGCCTGGGCGAAATCGCCGGCTCGCTCCTGGCGGGCCAGGGCAGCCGCCAGCTCGACGATCATCCGCCTTGCAGGCGGCAGCGGCGAGGCCAGAGCCACCAGACGTGCCAGAACCCGCTCGACATTGCCGTCGACCGGCACTGCGGCGAGCCCGAAGGCGATGGCACCGATGGCGGCCGCGGTATAGGGGCCGAGTCCGGGCAGGGCCTGCAGGGCCTGCAGATCGGCTGGCAGCGTTCCTGCATGGCCGGCGGCGACCTGTCGGGCGCAGGCATGGAGGCCCCGGGCGCGTCGGTAATAGCCGAGGCCCGCCCATTCATGCAGAACGGCCTCCAGGGGGGCCTCGGCCAGCCGGGCCAGGGTGGGGAAACGCTGCATGAAGCGCAAAAAACGCGGCCTCACGGTCGCAACGGTCGTCTGTTGCAGCATGATCTCGCTGACCAGGACGGCGTAGGGATCGGCCGTCAGTCCGGCCTTGGCGCGCCAGGGAAGATCCCGCTTGTGGCGATCATACCAGTCGAGCAGCGTTGCGCGCAGCACGTCCGGCGGCGCCGGCAGGCCGGGTCCTGGGCCGGAACGGCCGATTGTGGCAGAATGGACGGACATGGCGGCTGACCATAGAGGGATCGTGGCGCGAGAGAAGGGGAGCGAGGCGGGAGGCAAGGAAGAAGCGCCGGCAAGGCGGCGCTACGCGACGGCGCGCGTGGGCTCGTTGCTGGGCGGGTTGCTCGCGCCGGCCGCTCGCGCGCATGGCTTTGCCGAGAGCAGTATCCTCTCCGAATGGGGGACGATCGTCGGTCCCACGCTGGCCGCGCGCTGCCAGCCAGTGGCCGTACGCTTCGAGAGGGGACGCCAGCGTACCGCTCGCGAGGCCGGCGGCGGCATTCTCGTCCTGCAGGCTAGCGGGGCGGCCGCCCTGGAGCTGCAGCACGCGGCCTCGCAGATCGTCGAACGGGTCAATCGCTTCTTCGGCTTTCCGGCCATCCGCGGCCTGCGCTTCGTGGCGATGGCGGTGCCCCCGAAACCGATCGTGCTGCGCCGGCCGCCGCGCCGGCTGGATGCCGCCGAGGAGAGCCGGCTCAGCGAAGCCGTCGGCGTCATCGGCAATGCCGAATTGCAGGCTGCCTTGTTGTCGCTCGGTCGGAAGGTGGCCCTACGGCGATCTTGAACGGGTTGCCGATTCTTAAAGGTTTTGTTGCTTGCCCTCAGAGGCTCATGCCTCTACCTCCCCCTCATTCGCCGCTCTGCCGCATGCGAGGATTGATGCTCGTCAACCGCCGTCGACTTTCTTTGACCACCGCCGGTCTGCTCGGAGGCGTCGGCCTCTTCTCGCTCGGCGGCCACGCGGCAACGGCGCAGACCCCGCCCGCTGCCAATCCGCCGGCCACCACTACCCCGCCCGCCGCTGCCACTCCGCCCGCCGCCAAGGTCGAGGATCATCCGCTCGGGCGCGACGACGCGCCGGTCACGGTGATCGAGTATTCCTCGTTGACCTGCCCGCATTGCGCCGAGTTCCAGGACACGACGTTCGATGCGTTCAAGGCCCGCTACATCGACACGGGCAAGGTCAAGTTCATCCAGCGCGATTTTCCACTTGACCGGCTAGCGCTCTCGGCCTCCGTCATCGCTCACTGCGCCGGCGATCGCTATCCGCTCTTTGTCGACGTGATGTTCAAGAACCAGCGCCGCTGGGTGCTGGCCGAGGATCCGCAGGCCGCCTTGAAGCAGCTGGCCATGGCCGGTGGCCTGGACGCGACCCGGATCGACGCCTGCCTCGCCGACCAGGCCCTGACCGATGCCGTCTTGCAGTCGCGGCTGAAGGCGCAATCGGAGTTCAAGGTCGATTCCACGCCGACCTTCATCATCAATGGCAAGGGCTATCCGGGTGCCCGCAGCATCGACGAGTTCGCCAAGATCATCGACCCACTTTTGGGTTGAGGCGCGCGCCCTATACCTCGCGCGAGCGTGATGGTAACGATCCAGTCGCCCAAAGGTAGTCGCGGCTGGAAGCATTGGACGTCAGGCATCTTCGCATCAGCGGTTTCAAGTCCTTCTCCGATCCCGTTGACCTGGCGATCGAGCCCGGCCTGACGGGAATCGTCGGGCCCAATGGCTGCGGCAAGTCGAATGTCGTTGACGCGCTCCGTTGGGTCATGGGGGAGAGTTCGGCCAGGGGCTTGCGCGGTTCCGGCATGGACGATGTCATCTTCAACGGCTCCGCCTTTCGCCCCGCCTTCGACTTCGCCGAGGTCGCGCTCAAGCTCCAGGGGCCGATCGCGTCTCTGACGGGCTTCGAGCAGATCGAGGATATCGAGATCGTTCGCCGCATTGGCCGGGGTGTCGGTTCCAGCTATCGGCTTAACGGGCGCGAGATTAGGGCGCGCGACGTGCAGATGCTCTTCGCCGACGCCTCGGCCGGTGCGCGCAGTGCCGCCATTGTCGGCCAGGGGCAGATCGGCCTTATCGTCGAGGCCAGGCCGGACGAGCGGCGGCGTCTGCTCGAAGACGCAGCCGGCATAGGCGGCCTGCATGCACGGCGGCGTGAAGCGGAATTGCGCCTCGCCACGACGGAGGCCAATCTCGGCCGCTTGGCCGATCTCTTGACGACCAGGCGCCAGCGCCTGGGCGAGCTCGAGCGGCAGGCCTCCCAGGCGCTCCGTTATCGCCGCCTCTCGGCGCGACTGCGCGCGTTGGAGCGGCGTCTGGCCGAAGTTCGACTGACCGATCTGGTCGCCACGATCCAGCGTCTGCAGGGCCAGGCCTACGGTCTGCGCGTCGAGCTGGCGGAGGCCACTCGCGCGGCAACAGAAGCCCGAAGCGCGCGCGACCAGGCCCAGCGCCGCCAGGCTCTTGCGCGCGACCGGCTGACCGCCGCCACCGCGCTTGCGGCCCAGTTGGGCGAACGGGCGGCGGCGCAAATGGCGGCCCTGGCGGCGGCGGCGGCGGATCGCGAGGCTCTCCGCCAGGAACTGGCGGCGGCCGAGGCCGAGGCCCGAGCGGAGGGGCAAAGCGTTCCGGAGATCGACGCCCGCCGAAATGCTGCAGTCGAGCTGCTTTTGGACCTTCGTCGTGCGCTGAAACAGGTAAGCCTGGCCCGTGCTGCGGACGAGGACGAACTCCCGCGCCTGGCAACCCGCCGCGACGAGGCGGAGGCAGCCTTGGCGGAGGCGCGTCAGCGGCTTGCTGGGGCCGAGGCGGCCTTCAAGACGGCAGGTCTCGACTGCCAGCGCCTGCACGACGCGACAGCCGGTCTCAAGGCCGCGTTGGAGGCGCTGCCGGCCGAGCTGGATGCAACTCCGCTCGATCGCCTGCGCGACGAAATCGCCGCGTTTCGCCAGGCTCTCGAATCCGGCGGCGCGCGACGGCAAAGCTTGGCGGCGGCTGTCGCGGCGGCCGAGGCAAGCTTGCCCGGCCTACGACAGGCCCAGGCCGAGGCGGCGCTGGCGGCCGGCGAGGCGCGCGAGGCGGCGCTCCGCCACGAGGCCAAACGTGGCGAGGCCGTTGCCCGGCATGAGGCCACCGTGGCCCGCCGGCAGGGCTTGGAGCGCGATCTTGCGCGCCTGGAGCAGCGGCGCGTCGCCCTGGAGCAGCGTCTGGAGGCCGTCGATCGTCAGCTCGCAGGCTTCGACCTTCCAGCGGCGGCGGAGGTGTTCGCCCTGGCGCGAGCCCGGCGCGCGACGGCCGAGGCCGAGCGCGCGCGTTTGGCCCGGGAGCGCGAGGAGGCCGAGCGCGACATGGAGGTTCGCCAGAGGGCTGCGTCGGATGCTGCGGCACAGCTGGCCCGGTTGGAGGCCGAACGGGCCAGCCTGGAAGCGCTGGTGCCCGAGATGCCGGGGCAGCCCATGATCGACCGACTGGTGCTGGATGAAGGCTTGGGCGCCGCCCTGGCGGCTGCATTGGGTGACGATCTGCTGGCCGATGCGGATGGACAGGCGCCTACGCATTGGCGCTCGCTGCCGGCCTCTATGGAGATGGGACCAAGTCTGCCAACTGAGGCCGTGGCGATGGACGGGCTGGTGAGTGGCGGGGCGGCCCTGCAGGCACGGCTTTGCCAGGTGGGGCTGATCGAGCGATCGCGGGGCCCGGCGTTGCAGGAACGGCTCCGGCAGGGACAGCGGTTGGTCAGCCGCGAGGGCGATCTTTGGCGTTGGGATGGTTTCGTCCGGCTCGCGAGCTCGGGCGAGGCGGCGGCGCGGCTAACGCAGCGTCGTCGCCTGGCGGCGGTGCGGCGGGAGATCGAGCCCAAGGCGGCGGCGCGGGCGGCGACGGCGGCGGACGTCCAGTCGATGGCGGTAACGCTTGGTCAGCTGCGGGAGGCGGCGGATGCCGCTGACAAGGAAGCTCGCGAGGCCGAACGGGTTGAGACGCAAGCAGGACATGAAGAGGAGAAGTGTCGGGCAGCGGCAGCGGCGGCCATGGCCGAGCAACAGCGGCTGAGGCGCGATCTGGCGACCCTTCTGGAGGAGAGCCAGGAGCCGGCACGCGATCTGGCGGCGCTGCAGGCCGCCGGCCTCGGCGAGGACGAGACTCGTCGTCTTGCCGAGGAAGGCGAGGTGCTGGAGGGCCGGGCCACGGCGTTGCGCGAGGCGGCGGCGACGGCGCACCAAGCGGTGGTCGAGCAGGAGGCTGTCTGGCGGCGCCTGCAAAGGGAACTCGAGGACCAGGATCGACTCCTGGCCATGGATCGATCAGGGTTGGAGGCGGCGGCACTCAAGGAAGCCGGCCAGGCGGCCGAGCTGGCGGCTAACTCGGCTGCGCTGCGGGCAGAGAGGCAGCGACTGGAGGCCGAATTAGCGGCCGCGGACGAGGCCGGCCGGTCGGCCGCACGGCTACTGGAGTCGGCCGGCGCCGCGCGTGCCGCGGCGCTGGCGGAGGTGGAGGCGCTGGGAGCGGCTGCTTTAGCGGCATCGGAAGCGCATGCTGCGTGCCGGACGAGGCTGGAGGTCGTGCTGCGCGGCCTCGCCCGCGACGAGGAACGGGCACGTGCCCTGGAGCAGGAGGAAGCGCGCCTCTGCCAGGATATCGAGGCGGCCAGGCGTCGCGCGCAGGCCGCGGCGGCGCGGGTCGAGGGATTGAGCCTGCGATTGGTCGCCCTGGGACCGGAAGCCATGGGCGAGCCGCCGATCCAGGCCGAGCATCGGGCGGCGGAGGCGGAGGTCACCGCCGTCGGCGCCGAGGTGGCGGCGATCGAACGAGACCTTGCCGAGGCGGAGCGGCAGCAGCGTGCGAGCGAAACCCTGATTGCCGAACGGCGCGAGAGGCTGGCCATTCTCGAGGCGGAGCTGGCGCGCGAGAGTGGCAGGCGGGAAGCCGCCGAATCCCAGCGGGCAGAGGCGCTGGCCGCTGCGCAGCCGAGCGACGAGGACCAACTGGAGGGCGATGACGCCGAACAAGGCGAGGCGGAACTGGCAAGGCGGCTCGATCGGCTGCGCACCTCTCGCGACCGCCTGGGCGCCGTCAATCTGCGTGCGGCCGTCGAACTTGAGGAAATGCAGGCGGCGCTGGAGGGCAGCGAGCGCGAGGTCGCCGAGGTAGAGGGCGCCGTCGACCGGCTGCGGCGTGCGATCACCACCTTGAACGGCGAGGCAAGGGCGCGGCTACTCAAGGCATTCGGCACGGTCGAAGGGCATTTCCAGCGACTCTTCCATCAGCTTTTTGGAGGCGGCAAGGCAAGCTTGCGCCTCACCAATCTCGACGATCCGCTGAATGCCGGCCTGGAACTCGACGCCATGCCGCCCGGCAAGCGTTTGACCCATGTCTCGCTGCTCTCGGGTGGTGAGAAGAGCATGACCGGCCTGGCCCTGGTCTTTGCCTTCTTCCTGGCCACACCTTCTCCCTTATGCGTGCTGGACGAGGTGGATGCACCGCTGGACGATGCCAATGTCGATCGCTTCGTCCTGTTGACCGAGGCCATCGCCAAGGAGACCGGCACCCGTTTCCTTTGCGTCACGCATCACCCTTTGACGATGGCCCGCATGCATCGCCTCTATGGCGTGACGATGGTGGAGCGCGGTGTTTCGCGGCTGGTCTCCGTTGCCCTGGACGAAGCGGTCGAACTGCGCCAGTCAGCCGCCTGAGTCACCCTCATCGATCCGCCCACCTCGCGGCCGCCCCGATGTCGGACCCGGCCTGCGCCTTTCGCGCTGCCTTGGGGCTCAGGCGGCAAGGTCGGTGCCGGCGCCGTTGGAAGCCGGCTGCGCACGGGCCGACTGCCATTGCCGGTAGCGGCCGAGCACGCTCTCGACCACGCTGTTGACGCGGCTGGTCGACGACAACGCGCTGGAGGCCACGGCGGTCGCACCCTTGTCGCCATCGCCGGTCAACTGGCCGAATGCCTGGTCCCCCGAATCGCTGGTCGATGATTTCGACCACCAGTTCTTGAGGAGATTGCCCGCCAACTGGGCCATTGTCAGTTGCATGGCCTGGGCGGTGTCGCCTTTGTCGCGGCCGAGTTCGTCGCTGCTGAGCTTCCCGTCCCGGTTGGTATCCTGCGCGTCGAAGGTGTTCTTAGTGGCAGAATTTGCCTTGTCGGCAGATTTTGCCGCGTAATTCTTGCCGGTCAGCGCCTTCGCGACCTCGTTCAAGTCGAGCGCATTGTCGCCGTTCGTATCCAGATCACTGAGGCTGCTTGCCTTGACCTGATAGAGCTGCACAAGGCTGGCCCCCTTCGTCGTACCGATCTCCATCGTCTTCTCAATCCCTATCCGTTCTGGTCACCCTTCGCATCGTCGAAGTGGACCAATCGCTTTCGCGTCTTGGTTGCACAAACCGTGCCGCTCCCATCGGCAGTCTGATGGCGCCATGGGCATAGCTATGCAGCAAGCGAAGAGCGAGGCGGCGAAAGCGTGCATCGACTCCAGGGGCTGGAATGGGTCAAAGCAATGGTGAGATCATTCCTTCACAATGTTAATCCGAGTGGTCAGGCACGAGGTTTGCGATGCCCGTTATCCATCTGATTCACGGCTATTTGGGCGTCGGCAAGACGACGCTGGCGCGCCGCCTGGAGCGTGATTGTCCGGCCATGCGCTTTACGCATGACGAATGGATGATCCGTCTTTGCGGCGACGACCCGCCGGAGAGCCAGTTCAAGCAGATGTACCCGCGCGTGCTCAGCCTGATTACCGACCAGTGGCATCGGTGCATCGAGCTCGGGCAGGACGTGGTCCTGGACAGCGGTTATTGGTCGAGGGCCGAGCGCGACGAGATCCGCGCCCAGGCGGCCGAGCTTGGCGCTGAAATTCGCCTCTACGACGTGCGATGTCCGGATGACGAGGCCTGGGCGCGGCTGGACCGGCGCAACGCGCACGGGCCGGGCGAGCTTCTCGTGACCCGTTCGACGTTCGAAACTCTGCGCGCCAATTTCGAGCCGCTGGCCGAGGACGAGGAACGGGTCATTGTCGAAAACGCCGCCTGATCGGCAAGGCCGTAGGCATGATACTCGATTCGCTTTGCAAGGTGCGGTCAAGAGGGCGCCTTTAAGGTCATCGCAAAATCGGATGTGACGCGGGCGCTAGCGCGTCGGGACGGGCGTGGCGCCACGATAGTCGTAGAAGCCGCGCTTGACCTTGCGGCCGAGCCAGCCGGCCTCGACATATTTCACCAGGAGCGGGCAGGGGCGGTATTTGCTGTCCGCCAGACCCTCATAGAGCACTTGCATGATGGAGAGCGCGGTATCGAGGCCGATGAAGTCGGCAAGCTCGAGCGGCCCCATCGGATGGTTGGCGCCAAGCTTCATGGCCGTGTCGATGCTCTCGACCGTGCCGACGCCCTCGTAGAGCGTGTAGACCGCCTCGTTGATCATCGGCAACAGCACGCGGTTGACGATGAAGGCCGGGAAGTCCTCGGCCGTGACGGCCTGCTTGCCCATCTTCTCGGCCAGCCGGCGGATCGCCTGATAGGTCTCCTCCTCGGTGGCGATCCCGCGAATGACCTCGACCAGCTTCATGGCCGGCACGGGGTTCATGAAATGCATGCCGATGAAGCGCTCGGGCCGGTCCGTCTGCGCCGCCAGCCGGGTGATCGAGATCGACGAGGTGTTGGAGGCCACCAGCGCGTCGGCCTTGAGATGCGGCACCAGCTCCCGGAAGATCTTCTTCTTGATCTCCTCATTCTCGGTCGCCGCCTCGACGACGAGGTCGGCCTCGCTCAATTTGTCGAAGCTCTCGCCCGTATGGATGCGGGACAGTGCCGCCTCCTTCTCCTCGGCGGTAAGATTGCCCTTGGCGATCTGACGGTCGAGCAGGCCGTCAATGCGTTGCAGCGTTGCCTCGATGCGCTCGGCCGACAGGTCGACGAGATCGACGAGGATGCCCGAGGTCGCGGCCACCTGCGCGATGCCACCGCCCATCTGGCCGGCACCGATGATGCCGATGCGCTTTATCTCGGGAACGGGGGGGAAGGCTTTACGCTCATAGGCTACGGCCATGGAATGATGTTCCGCCTGTCTTGGGAAAAACCGGCCGCCCGGCGGCCGGGGGAGCGAAATCGGGCTCGTCTAGGCCTTGAGGGCCGCTGTCATGGCGGGGACCGCCTGGAATAGATCGGCCACGAGGCCGAAATCGGCGACCTGGAAGATCGGCGCTTCCTCGTCCTTGTTGATCGCGACGATGATCTTGGAATCCTTCATGCCAGCCAGATGCTGGATGGCACCGGAGATGCCGACGGCGATATAGAGTTCCGGCGCCACGATCTTGCCAGTCTGGCCCACCTGATAGTCGTTCGGGCGATAGCCCGCGTCGACCGCCGCCCGGCTGGCGCCCACGGCTGCGCCCAAGGCGTCGGCCAGTTCCTCGATGAGGCGGAAATTATCGGCACTTGCCACGCCCCGTCCGCCAGAGACGACGACGCGGGCACTGGTAAGCTCGGGCCGCTCGCTCTTGTGCACCTCACGGCCGACAAAGCGCACCCGGCTCGTCGCCGTCGGTGCCGCCAGCGGCTCGATCACGGCACTGCCGCCCTCCTCCGCCGCCGCCTCGAAGGCGGTGGTGCGAACCGTGAGGACCTGCTTGCCATCCTGGCTCTTCACTGTCGCCAAGGCGTTGCCCGCATAGATATAGCGCTTGAAGGTTCTGGCATCGACAACCTCGACGATGTCGCTCACCTGAGCGACGTCGAGAAGGGCCGCCACGCGCGGCAGGACGTTCTTGCCCTGCGACGTGGAGGGCGAAAGCAGCGCGTCATAGTCCTTGGCAAGGCCGAGGAGCAGGTCGCCCAGCGTCTCGGCCAAAGGCGCCCGCAGGCTTTCGTCGTCGACATGGAGAACCTTGGCGACGCCAGCCACCTTGGCGGTGGCGGCGGCAACCTCGCCGGCCCCGGCCCCGGCCACCAGGACATGCACGTCGCCGCCCAGCGCCAAGGCTGCTGTCACCGCATGCAGCGTTGCCTTGTCGAGGGTCGCATTGTCGTGCTGTGCCAGAACAAGGCTGCTCATCGGATCGCTCCAGCGCTCTTCAGCTTCTCGACCAGCTCGGCCACCGAGGCGACCTTCTGGCCGGCCTGGCGGCGGGGGGGCTCCTCGAAACTAGTATAGGCCAGGCGCGGGGCCGGATCGACGCCCAGATCGGCGGCACTTAGCGTTTCGATCGGCTTCTTCTTGGCCTTCATGATGTTGGGCAGACTCGCATAGCGCGGCTCGTTCAGGCGCAGATCGGCCGTGATCACGGCCGGCAGGCGCAGGGCCAGGGTCTCGGCACCCTCGTCGACCTCACGGGTCACGAGCGCTTCCTCGCCCTCGATCTTGACGACGCTGGCGAAGGTCGCCTGCGGCCAGTCGAGCAGGGCCGCCAGCATCTGCCCGGTCTGGTTGCTGTCATCGTCGATCGCCTGCTTGCCCAGAAGAATCAGGCCCGGCTCCTCGCGAAGCGCCACGGCCCGCAACAGCTTGGCCACGGCCAGCGGCTGCAGGTCCAGGCCAAAGACACTGCCCGGATCGACCAGGATGGCGCGATCAGCACCCATCGCCAGGGCGGAGCGCAGGGTTTCCTGGCACTTGGCATCGCCGATGCTGACGGCCACGACCTCGTTGGCGGCACCCTTCTCCTTGAGGCGCAATGCCTCCTCGACGGCGATTTCGTCGAAGGGGTTCATCGACATCTTGACGTTGGCGACATCGACGCCACTGCCGTCGGTCCTGACCCTGACCTTGACGTTGTAATCGACCACCCGTTTCACGGGTACGAGGATCTTCATGCGCAATCCCTGGATGCGGATCGAAGCCTGGACGCGACGCTTGGACGATCGATCGTCATCTTCATCCTGCGGTTGCCGTGCCTCGACTTTAATGTGGCTAGCGCTCGTGCTGGACGCTTTGCAATGCAGCAGCGAACCGGATACGGGCTGCGATCACGCCTTGTCAATCGGCGGCGGGGAGCTCCGCATGCCTCAGCCCCTGTGCGCGCCCGGAACCCAGAGCACATCCGCGCGGCCGCCCTCATTGAGGGTTCGGGCCAGGACGAAGAGATGGTCCGAGAGCCGGTTCAGGTAATGGAGAAGGACGGGGTTGAGGGAAGCTTGCCGGCCCAGCGCCACGGCCAGCCGCTCCGCCCGACGTGTCACGGTGCGGGCGTGGTGGAGATGGGCTGCCGACCGCCGGCCGCCCGGCAGCACGAAGGAGGTGAGGGGCTCGAGCTCGGCGTTCATGGCATCGATCTCGGCCTCGAGCCGCTGGACCTGGCCTGGCAGGAGGCGCAGCACACTTCGCCCCTCCGGGTCCGGCAAGGGGCGGCAGAGATCGGCGCCCAGGTCGAACAGGTCGTTTTGGATGCGCGCCAGCATAAGATCGGCCGGATCGCCTGCCGGCAAGTCGGCGCGCGCCACGCCGATCACGGCATTGACCTCGTCGACGCTGCCGATCGCCTCGATGCGCAGGTCATCCTTGCTGACGCGGCTGCCATCGCCGAGCGACGTCTGCCCGCCATCGCCGCCTTTGGTATAGATGCGCGTGAGCGCGATCATGTGAGGTGGGCAAAGAGAATGATGGCCACCAGCACCAGGCAGGCGAATTGCAGCCCGACCCTGGCCTGCATCAGGCGGTTGCCATAGCGCTGGTTGAAGGGGCCACCCTTGAGAAAGCCCAGCACGCCCGTGACCAGCACGGCCAGCGTCGCCGCCATCAGGATGGCCAGGAGGGTATTGGCAATGATCATGACACCCTATTTAGACGCTGCCCGCTGTCATGCCAACGTGCCGGCGACATCTAGCCCTTGGGCTCCAGGCCGCACCAGCCGGCGATGAAGAGCGCCATGGCCTCCGTGACCCGTTCGAGCGAAGCGAGGTCGACGGCCTCGTCGAAGCCATGGATCGCGCGTGCCTTCGGACCGTAGACCAAGGTCGGCACCTTATCGTAGAGCGCCATGACTCTAGCATCGAGATAGGCTGGAAAGGTGATGGCCGACAGCTTCTCGCCATTCAAGGTCTCGTGCACCTCGCGCAGCATGGTCTCGGCCTCGCTGCCCGGCTGAAGTATGTAGCCGCGCGTGTGAAAGCCGTTGCAGCTGATTGTGGGCGGGTTCTTGGCCAGAGCCGGATCGCGGCGGAAGGCTTCCTCGATGGCGCGGCCGATCTCAGTTAGCGCGTCCTCAGGGGCAACCGAGGGATAAAAGCCGGCGCGAACGTGCAGCCGGCACCAGGACGGCACTGACGATGCCCAGTCGCCGCCCTCGATCTTGCCGACATTGATGCTGATCGGGTGGGGATGGTCGCGAAACCAGGGGTCCAGTCGCTTGCTGGCGTTCCAGAGCACCTCGATATCGTCGAGCGCCCTGAAGACCCGACGCATGGCCTTGATGGCGTTCACGCCCGAGCGGCTCTCATGCACGTGCGCGGGAACGCCTTTGACGTCGACCGTGAACCATACGACGCCCAGATTGGCGCGAACCAGGGCCTCGCCGGTGGGTTCGGGAATGAGCGCTGCCTCGCCCTGATAGCCGCGCTGATGGCAGGCAAGGGCGCCATTGCCGGTGCTTTCTTCTTCGACGACCGAGGCGAAATGCAGCCGCGACGCCGGCCGGTAGCCCGCATGGCCAAGGGCATCGATGGCGGCAAGGGCGGCCACCAGGCCGGCCTTCATGTCGCCGGCCCCGCGGCCCTCCAGCCAGCCATCCTTGATCGTTGGCTCGAAGGGCGGGGCCGCCCACATGTCAAGAGGTCCCGTTGGCACGACGTCGACATGGCCGTTGATCAGGAGCGAACGGCCGATCGCTCCACCTTTGGGCTCGAGCGTGCCGACGACGTTGCTGGCCTCTGCATAGGAGACGTCGATCGGCGAGGCGCCTGGATGAGAGAGGATAGAAGCGGGATCAAGTTGCCAACGATCGACCGCATAGCCGCGCTCGCGTAAGGCGCCCTCCATCACGTCTTGCGCCGATTTCTCATGGCCACGGATAGAGGCTTGCCGCGTCAATTCCTGGGTTAGCGCCAGTTGCCGTTCGAAGCCGGCGGCGACGGCCTCCTTGATGGCCGCCCGCAGTTCGGTCTCGGGCAAAGCGATCGTCGCTGCCATCTTATCCGTCACCTTCTATTGCTCGCACTGCCGCAAGCATGGCGCAGCATGCAGGGACACTCAACCTTCGGCCTTTCTTCGTCCTGCCATCTCACGTGTCATCGTCCAGTATCGCGCCGAGGCTGGCGGCAATCGCCCGACCCTCGCTCGCAACGTCGCCCGCCGGCATGGGCTGGCCTGCCCGGCGATACCAATAGCCGGCGTTGGCGAGATCGCCTTCCACGCGGTGCAGCCATGCATGCACCCAGGCCGCTTCCGCCGAAGGGGCGTCTTGAACGATCGCGTGGGCGCCGTCCCATTCGCCGGCGAGGCCGAGCTTGATGGCTTTGATGCAATCCGCCTGCGTCGTCGTCATGGTCGAGCTCCGAAAATCCGTGTCTTTGTCCCGGCCTTTCCGGCCAGAGCCGGGCACCTTTGGCGGGCGCGATCGGGTGCGTCTTTGGAACCGACCCGAGAGTCTGATATAGTTTCCCTCGGTCGAGCTTGCAGGCAATGATCCGCAAAGGCCCTGGACGCGGCCCCGATGGGCGATCGCTCCCGTCGATGCCCGAAGGCTGTCGCGGGCGTCGGTCGGCGTGACGGGCCCTGGTGGGCGCGATGCCATTCGTGCCGGATTGGCGCCAATTTGTTTGCTGCCCCGTGGGTATGCAAAGCGGGCTGGTCGACCGAGTTAACGTCTCTATCCGCAACCGGCGGCGCCGCATCGGCCTTTAGGGCCTAGATGGCGCCAGGAGCCCGTCCGATGTCGAAGATCCTCGTCCTTTATTATTCCACCTACGGCCATATCGAGACTTTGGCAGGGGCCGTTGCCGAAGGGGCCCGGTCCGTGAGTGGCACCGAGGTCGTCATCAAGCGCGTGCCCGAGCTCGTGCCCGAGGATGCCGCGCGCGCCGCGCATTTCAAGCTCGATCAGGCAGCCCCTATCGCCACCGTCAACGAATTGGCCGAGTACGATGCCATCATCCTGGGCACGCCCACCCGCTTCGGGCGCATGGCCTCGCAGATGGCGCAGTTCTGGGATCAGACGGGCGGTCTTTGGGCCGGCGGCAAGTTGATCGGCAAGGTGGGCTCGGTCTTCTCCGCGACGGCCAGCCAGCATGGCGGCCAGGAGACGACCATCGTCTCGACGATCGTCAATCTCATGCACCATGGCATGATCATCGTCGGCGTGCCCTATAGCGAGCCGCGTCTGGTCGATAACAGCCAGGTCAGCGGTGGCACGCCCTATGGCGCCACCACGATCACCAACGGCGACGGCTCGCGCCAGCCGAGCGAGAACGAGCTGGCGATCGCGCGCTTCCAGGGCCAGCATGTGGCAACGGTCACCGCCACCATCCTGCGCGGTCGGGCGGCCTGACCTATCTCGGGCGATACCGGCGGCATCGCGCCGCCGGTGCAAGGGGGAGCGGGTCCATGCAGCTGCACGGCATCCACCATTTGACGGCGATCTCGGCCGATGCACGCGGCAACCACGCGTTCTACACGGACGACCTCGGGTTGCGCCTCGTCAAGAAGACGGTGAACCAGGACGATGTCAGCGCCTATCACCTGTTCTATGCCGATGGGCGAGGGAGCCCGGGCAGCGATATCACCTTCTTCGAGTGGCCCGTCCAGCCCGAGCGGCGCGGCACGAACGCGATTGTGCGAACGGGGCTTCGGGTCGGCAGCGAGGAAGCGATCCTCTATTGGCGCGAGCGGCTGGAGGCCCTGGGCTTCGCGGTGCCGCAGGCCGACTACGTTGATGGGCGGCTGACCTTGCCGTTCGAGGATCGCGAGGGCCAGCGGCTGGCGCTCCTTAACGACGAGGGCGGCGAACCGTCTTATCCCTGGGAGCGCAGCCCGGTGCCGGCCTCCTATCAGATCCGTGGCCTTGGACCGATCACGTTGAGCGTGCCGACTTTGGATCCCACCGCGCAATTCCTGATCCAGGTCTTGAACATGCGCCACGAGCGTGACTTCGAGACAGAGGGGACAGGGCGCGTGCATGTCTTCGCCATGGGCGAGGGCGGGCCGGCGGCCGAGTTGCATATCCGCGTCGAGCCCGAGCTGCCCCGCGCGCGCCAAGGCGCCGGTGCCGTGCACCATGTGGCATTCCGCTGCCGGGGCCAGGAGGAATATCGCTACTGGGTCGAGCGCTACCGGGAACTGGGCGTGCCCTCGAGCGGTCCGGTCGATCGCTTCTATTTCCGGAGCCTTTATGCCCGTGAGCCGGGCGGCATTCTCTGCGAGATCGCCACCGACGAGCCGGGCTTTGCCACGGACGAGCCAGAGGCCACGATGGGCGCGCGCTTGGCGCTGCCGCCTTTCCTGGAGGCGCAGCGTGCGGAGATCGAGAAGGGGTTAAAGCCGCTCTAGGCGAAAGGTTCAGGCCTTCATGTAGCGCGAGGGCGGCACGCCGAGCGCGCGCTTGAACATCGAGGTGAAGGCTGCAGGCGTCTCATAGCCGAGGTCGAGGGCGATCGCGGTGACGCTCTCGCCGGCATTGAGGCGAGGCAGTGCCGTGAACAGGCAGGCCTGTTGGCACCAGGCGCGAAAGCTGAGGCCGGTCTCGTGGCGAAAGAGGCGGGTGAAGGCGCGCCGGCTCATGGACAGCGAGGCTGCCCAGGCATCTATCGCGGCATGGACGGAGGGCTGCTCAAGAAAAGCGCGGCAACGGGCGGCCAGCCGGGCATGCTCGGGAAAGGGCAGGCCCAGGGGCAGGGTCTCCATGGCGCGCAATTCATGCAGGAGGAGCGTCATGATGGCGGCGGCACGGCTGTCGGGTGGATAGTCGAACGGCAGGTCGGCTGTCTCGAAAAGGAGGCTGCGCATCAAAGGTGTGATCGCGACCACCCGGCATTCCTCCGGCAGGCCCAGGAGATGGTCGCGGTCGATATAGATGTTACGCGTGCTGACCTTGCCCAGCATGCTGACCTGATGGACAACCCGGGGCGGTATCCAGACTCCTTGGGCCGGGGGCACCACCCAGGTGCCGTGCACCGTGCTGACGATCATGACGCCGGTGGCGCCATGGAGGAGCTGGGCGCGGCTGTGATTGTGCGGGGGGCCGACTGTCTCCTCCGGATAGTCGTTGGCCCGCGACACCACAGGCACGGTGGCCGCGTCGATATCCTGCCAGCTGACATCGCGCATCTTGGCCCACTCTCGATGATGGGAGGCCCAATGTCGGCAGCGGGCCATTGCTTGGAGGCGTATTCTTCGCTGCATTCTCGGGCAAGGAAAAAACGCAAATGAGCGAGATCACGGCGCGATATGCCGCGACGGGCGAGGCCGGCAGCGTCCACGCCGCACCAGCCTCGAGCCGACCGGAGGGGGCTGCGATGGGCATCCTCCTTTCGATCAGCTTTTGTCATCTCTTGAACGACCTGATGCAGTCGCTCCTGCCGGCAATCTACCCGATGCTGGCTGCGACCTACGCCCTGGATTTCGGCCAGGTCGGCTTGATCACCATGGTCTTCCAGATCACGGCCTCGCTCCTCCAGCCCTTCGTCGGCATCGTCACCGACAAGCGCGCCATGCCCTTCTCGCTGGCCTTCGGCATGGGCCTGACCCTGCTCGGGCTCTTGATGCTGTCGCTGGCCGGCAGCTTCGCCCTCCTTCTGGTGGCAGCGGCCCTGGTCGGCATGGGCTCCTCGGTCTTCCATCCGGAATCATCAAGGGTGGCGCGCATGGCCTCCGGCGGCAAGCACGGGCTGGCGCAGTCGGTCTTCCAGGTCGGGGGCAATGCCGGGACGGCGCTGGGACCGCTGCTCGCGGCCTTCGTCGTGCTGCGCAACGGTCAGGGCTCGATCGCCTGGTTCTCCTTCGTGGCCCTCTTGGGCATGAGCGTTTTGACCTGGGTCGGCCTCTGGTATCGCCGTCAGCAGGCGCGCCGGCCGGTCAGCCGGACCAAGCCGGCGACGCTGGACATGCCGCGCCGTCAGGTGACCGGCGCCATCATCGTCCTTCTATTGCTGATCTTCTCGAAATATTTCTACTTGGCCAGCCTGACCAGCTACTTCACCTTCTACTTGATCGACCAGTTCGCCCTCTCCGTCAGGGACGCGCAACTCCATCTCTTCATCTTCCTGGGTGCGGTGGCGGCCGGTACGATCGCCGGCGGGCCGATCGGCGATCGCATCGGCCGCAAGCCGGTCATCTGGGTGTCGATCCTGGGGATCCTGCCCTTCACCTTGCTGCTGCCGCACGTCAACCTGTTCTGGACGACCGTGCTGACCCTGCCGATCGGCTTCCTCCTGGCCTCGGCGTTCCCGGCGATCATCGTCTATGCGCAGGATCTGTTGCCCGGCAAGGTCGGGACGGTGGCCGGCCTCTTCTTCGGCTTTGCCTTCGGCATGGGCGGCCTTGGCGCGGCGGTGCTGGGCCAGCTTGCCGATCTCACCAGCATCCGCACCGTCTACCAGATCTGCGCTTTTCTGCCGCTGATCGGTCTTCTGGCGGCCTTCCTGCCGAGTACGCGGACCCTTAAGGCCAGGACCGCCTAGGCGTCGATCTCGGCCAGGCGGCCGCGCACGGCCGCCTCCAGGCTCGCGAAGGTCTCGACCACCGTCGTCTGCTCGAAACCGCGCAGGCGCTCGGTATTGTCGAGATCGATGCGTCTTGGCCATAGCCGCACCATGCGATCGGGCGCCATCGTGTCGTGCACGGGCTGCGTGTCGCAGGCATAGGCGATGACCGGCACGCGGCATTTTCCGGCCTGGGCGAAGACGTTGGTGACCAGCGTATCGGAAATGCCGGCCACGCATTTGGCCACGGTATTGGAGGTCGTCGGGGCCATGACCAGCGTATGGTACCAGCCGTGATAAAAGCGGCCGACGGGTGCTGCCGAGGCCGAGCTGTCCTTGATCAGCCGGACGCCCGGCGGAAAGGGAGCCCGGTCCTTGGTGTACATGAAGATCACCTCGGCCGCCGCCTTGGAGAGAAAGACGTCCATCTCGCCGATGGCGGCGATCAGCGCCAGGCATTCGACGAAATCATGCCCGGAGCCGGTCAGCGCCCAGGCAAGACGCCGGCCCGACGGCCTGGTCTCCTCGTCCTCAGCCACGGCTAGGCCTCCTGCCCATCGGGTTGAGCCTGATGCCCTCGGCGGCCAGTGCGGTCTTGATCCCGGCCGCCATCCGGACGGCGGCCGGGTTGTCGCCGTGCACCCTTCGGCTTTCCACCATGCGGACGACGCGGGTGGCCGCCAGCTCGGCATCCTCGATCAAGGCACCCGGCGGGCGCCCCGCGACGAGCCGGTCGTCATCCTCATAGGCGCGATCGGCGAAGACCCCGCAGGCCATGGGTATGCCGACCGCGCTCGCCGTTTGCGCCATGGCGCTGTCCGGCAGGACGGCAAGGCTAAGGTCCTGATCGCCAGCCGCTACCGCCTCGGCCCGGGCTAATCCGAGCTGCGGGTCGTCGGCCGCCTGGTCGTAGAGCGTGCCGATCTGATAGAGACATTGGCGTATGTTGGCCGGGTCCTCGCCCTGGATCGGCCGCCGGCTGAAGCCTGTGAGGTCAGAAACGCTCGGATGCGCGCCTGCAGCCACACCGGCGATGGCCGCCGCCGGGGTCCGGGCGATGACGCTGGGATCACCCGCGTGGAAGCCGCAGGCGATGTTGGCGCTGGTGACGATCTCGAGCATCGTCCTGTCGTCGCCCATGTGCCAGGCGGCGAAGTTTTCGCCAAGGTCGCTGTTGAGATCGATCTCCATGCCGGGAGAGGCCCTTTGTCTTGCCGAGCGTCCTAGGGTGGCAGGCGCTTGGCAAGCCCGCAACTCAGCGCTCGGGTGCATCCGCCATCTGCCGGCCGACCAGGTCGCTCGGAGCGCCGCCGCCACGCGGTCCGCCCTCGTCGGTACGACCGGGCAGGGCTGTTACTTCGATCCGCTGGCGGGGCAGGCAGCCCGGATATTCCGCCTGGAGGAAGGCTATCAGCTTTTCACGCACCTCGCAGCGGAGATCCCAGGTCACGGGCGAGTTCCGGCCGCTCACCAGCGCGCGCAACTCGATCGTGCCTTCCCTCGCGTCGCTCACCTGCAGATTGACGACCTTGCCGTCCCAAAGCGGGCTCTTGCGGCAGATTGTATCGAGCTCTGCCCGCACGCGCTCGACGGGTACCGTGTAGTCAACATAAAGAAAGACCGAGCCGATGATATTGCCGCTCTCCCGCGTCCAGTTTTGGAAGGGCTTCTCCATGAAGTAGGAAAGCGGGACGATGAGGCGTCGCCAGTCCCAGATGCGGATGACGACATAGGTCCCGGTAATCTCCTCGATCCAGCCCCACTCGCCCTCGACGACGACCGCGTCCTCCAGCCGGATCGGCTGGGTGATCGCCAGTTGCAGGCCGGCTATGATGTTGGCCAGGACCGGTCTTGCCGCCAGACCCACGACGAGGCCGGCGGCACCCGCCGAGGCGAGCAGGCTGACGCCATATTGGCGGACCGGCTCGAACGTCATGAGGATGGTGGCGCTGGTGACCACGACGATGAAGATGTAGATCAGGCGGCGCAGCACGCGGACCTGCGTGACGTGTTTTCTTGCCACCAGATTGTCTTCGACGTCGGTGCGGAAGCGCCGCATATAGTGTCCGGCCAGCGTGTCGACGCCGGTATCGGCGACCCAGCCGACAAGGATGATCGAGCCTACGAGCAGGACGTGCTGGACCAGGCCCGTGACCCGGTCGGGCAGTCCCGCGGGCTCGACGACGATGGCTAGGGCCAGAATGACAAGGCCGAGGCGCAGAGGGCCGCGGGAACGGTTGATGATCCGGCGCGGCACCGAGGCCGATGGCTTGATCATGCGCTCCAGGATGCGGATGACCGTGCCGTGCAGCAGAAAGGCCAGGCCGGCGAAAAGCAGCATGAGCGCGAGGCCGCCGACCCAGGCGGGCGCCCAGGCGAACGCCGCCTGCACGTGGGTGACCAGGAAATTGAGGATCGGCTCGTCCATTTCGTCTCCCGGTGGACCAGGGGATCGACGACTGCGGCGGGTCGCGGCGCATGCGGTAACGCACTAGCTAGAAATAACCCAGTCCCGGGCAAGGTGAGGCTGACCGACCCCTGATTTAACTAATCCTTAAGAAGGCCCGCTTATGCTGGACTACTCGGGGTCAGCAAGAGGGGTGCAAACCATGGCGAGGGCAGTAAGCAAGGCGAATGCGAAATCGATCCGGTTTCGAACGCGCGTGGCTTTTCTATTGATCTTCTTGGCAACAGGCCTGCTGGGTGGCGCCGCTTCCTGGGCCATCTCTAGTCTTCACAGCGACATTGACAGCATCGCCGTGGAGTACCTGCCAAGCGTTCACGCCGTGAACGAAATGCTCTTCGAGGCCGAGCGCGCGCGTGCTGCAGTCATGTCCGGCTTCCTTGCGGTCGACAGCTCGGGCATTCAGGAGGACGCTCGGAAATTCGAGACCGCCACCACCAATTTCGAGGTCGCCCAAAACGCGCATCGTGCGACGGCCAAGACGGAGGCCGAGCTGGCGCTTAGTGACGAGATCGACCAGAAATGGTCCGCCTTGCATGCACAGCTCCAGGCGACCATGTCCGCCGCCGGCGGGCAACGCCAGGATGTCGGCGCGTCCTTGGAATCGCTGCAAGCCAGTTTCGATGCCTTGTCAGATGTGCTCGACGAGAACGGGGATCAGAGCTGGGACGAGGCCACGCAGATGCTGGCGAAGGCGTTCTTGGTCTCGACGATGGGCTTGTGGTTGACCGGCGTGTTGACCTTGATCGTCGCTGCGAGTGTCGTCGCCATCGCCCTCTATTTCGGCCGATCGATCGTGAACGCGCTGACACGGCTGACCTTGGTGGTCACCAAGCTGGCCCACGGCGAGTGGGAGACCGAGGTGCCGCTGGTCGACCGGACGGATGAACTGGGCGAGGTCGCCCGGGCGGTGGAGATCTTCAAGGCCGCGGGCATCAAGACGGACCGGCGTGCCAGCCACCTGAACGAGATCGTGATTAGCTTCGAGGCGGCGGCGACAGAAATCGTGCAGACGGTCGCCGAGGCGGCCAACCAGTTGCATGGCGCGGCGCGAATACTGGCCACCAGCAGCGACGATACCTCCAAGCGCGCCAGTCGCGTGGCGGCTGCCACGGAAGAGGCGACGACAAGCGTGCAGGTCGTCGCCAGCGCCGGCGGCCAGCTCTCGGCCTCGATCGGCGAGATCAGCCGACAGGTGAGCGAGGCGGCGCAGATCGCCTCGCGCGCCGTCGAGATCGTCGATGCCACCGACAGCAAGATCAGGCAGCTCTCCGAGGCATCGGCCAGGATCAGCGGCGTCGTCGGTCTGATCCAGTCGATCGCCGAGCAGACCAATCTTTTGGCGCTCAACGCGACGATCGAGGCCGCCAGGGCGGGTGAAGCCGGCAAGGGCTTCGCGGTCGTCGCGGCCGAGGTCAAGACGCTTGCCAATCAGACCGCCAAGGCCACCTCCGACATCAGCCAGCAGATCGCCCAGGTCCAGGATGCGACCGACCTCTCGATCGCCTCGATCAAGGATATCGGTCAGACGATCGAGCAGGTGAACGGTGTGACGACGACCATCGCCTCGGCGGTCGAGGAACAGGACGCGGCCACCAGGGAGATTGCACGCAACATCGAGGCAACCGCCCGGGGGACCCGTGAGGTGGCTGGCAATATCGACAGCGTCACCGCCTCGGTCGCCAGCACCAGCACCACCTCGGGCGAAGTGCTGGGGGCGGCAGGCGAGTTGTCGCGGCAGGCCGAGCGGCTGCGTGAGACCGTGGCTGGTTTCCTGGCGCAGGTTCGTGCCGCCGCCTAGGCCATGACCGGACGGGTCCTCCCATTTTGGCCTGCGGCGCAAGGGCGGGTGACGACGCGAGCGGCGAGGCGATTTGCCTCTCGCCGGTTCGCATGGGGGGATGCTGGCGGCATGAGCGATGCCTCGCGGCGCGCACTATCTGCTTTGCCCCGGCGGACTTGCCGGCATCGAGGTCTGCCAGGCTGAAATCGCGGGAGCAGGCTGCCCTTGGCCTCGGTGCGCGTAGTGCGGTTGGGGGGTGCGGTGATCGAGGATCTGGCCTAAGAGCCTGCTATGATTCTTGAGGCCGTTCCCTTCTTTGACCATGCCTTTCGCCAGCAGCTCGAGACGCTTTGTCGCTGGCGGCGGGACGTGCGCCATTTTCGCGCCGATGCCGTGGATCCGGCCTTGCTGGCCGATCTCCTGCGCCAAGCGTGCCTGGCACCGTCCGTAGGCAACAGCCAACCCTGGCGCTTCGTTCTGGTAGAGGCGCCATGGCGCCGGGCCGCCGTTCGCCGCAGCTTTCTTGAGGCGAATGCCGAGGCGGCGCAGAACTATGCCTCAGATCAGGCCCGACGCTATAAAGCCTTGAAGCTTTCCGGGCTCGACGAGGCGCCGGTGCATCTGGCCGTTTGTTGCGCCGATGATACGACCACCGGCCATGGCCTCGGCCGGCAGACCATGCCGGAGACGCTCCGTTATTCCGTAGTGGCCGCGATTCACACGCTCTGGCTTGCGGCTCGCGCGCACGGGCTTGGCATGGGTTGGGTCTCCATCCTCGACCCGACGGCGGTGCTGGCTCTCTTGAGTGTGCCGCCCGACTGGTCGCTCGTCGGCTATTTCTGCCTGGGCTATCCGCGCGAGGAGACGATTGAGCCGGAGCTGGCGCGGGCCGGCTGGCAGGAACGCCGGCCCGTCACCGTCCTCAGGCGGTAGTGGCGGGCGTGACCGCCGCAGCATTGTCCTCCCAAGCGCAAAGGCCACGACGCATGCCCGGCCTCGATCCTGGCCGCCTTTGCGGCCGATTGGCCCCGGAGCGCCCCACGTCGCGGGGTTGAGGCGGCGCGGCCGCCATAGAGCCGATACAGGTCCTTAACTAAAACATGAAAGGTCGTCGCCCTGCCAAGCCCGCACGCTGAAGCGCGGCCATCGCAGCCGGGCCATCGCCATGACGGCATTGCACCACCGGGGCCCATGCACCGAAGGTGTCGATCCAGATCAGCGTCCTCTTCGGGATGCCCCGCGTGAGGTGGCAAGAAGCATGTGCGAGGCGTCCAGGTCCTGCACAGCTATCTGTTACAAGAGGGTCAAGTCATGGCCGATCGGTGCCGTCAGCCAGGGTGGTCTGGGGCTATATGGCGATGGAGTAGGTGGCGCTCGGGACTGGGCGGGTACGCTGGGTGCCTGCTGCCGGCGGGTGACCGGCCGCCGCTGAGATCGACGCGCCCGGACCCTACAAGGCCCACCGGCCTTTCCAGTCGTCCGTGACTCGATCCGGATCATGCCTAGGCCCCGGGCTGCCGCCTACGCCGAGAAGGGAATAGCGAGGTCCCTTGTCGTTGACTGGCGGATCGGCTGGACGGCCCCGCGGTTGCGCACCAGGACGGCTTCAACATCGCCTCGGCTGGGATACTGCGTGGCAGCGTGCGGATTCGGGGAAAGGACGGCCGATCGTACTGCTGGCCGACCACCATATGAGGGTGGGTGTTGCGAGATCGCGACCGTGATCTCTGCCGCTCAGAGCAGCCTTGTCCAGTTGCCGTCCGGAGCCGAGCGTCGCTCCGTCGATCAAACTGGAGGCGCCCGGGCGGGAATTGGCCCGGAGGCTGCGACAGATTGCTATAAGGTTATATATATTGGTGAACAGTATCGACTTTAAGCGGCCGTTTAGCTCAATCTCGTCGGCGGCGTAGTGGCGGATCATTATGAGGACGGCACTGACCGTGGTTGAAAAGACGGCAAGACGGGCGATCGTGGCGCTGGGCGCCAGCCTTGGCGATCGGGCAGGGACGCTGAAGGTGGCCCTGGAGAGACTGGGACCTGCCCTGGGCGGCCCGGTGACGGCATCCTCGATCATCGAGACGCCGGCCCAGACATTGCCGGACGACCCGGCAAGCGATTATCCGCCCTATCTGAACGCTGTGGCGATCGTCGAGACCGAGCTCGAGCCCGTGATGATCCTGGAGCGCCTGCAGGCGATCGAGGCGGAGCTCGGGCGGGACCGCCGCAAGGAAGGTGGCCGCTGGCGTCCCCGGCCGATCGATCTCGATCTCGTGGCGGTCGATGATCTGACGCATGCGGATGATTTCCTGACCCTGCCCCATCCGCGAGTGGCCGAGCGCGACTTCGTGCTGCGTCCGCTGGTCGAGCTCTGGCCTGCGTGGCGTCATCCTTTGCTGGGTCGAAGCGCGGCGGAGTTGCTGGCCGCACTGCCGCACGAGGTCGCGCGATGTTGATCCGTCCCACCAGGCGCGAGGATCGGCTCACGGTGTTGGCCTTGATCGAGCTGGCGTTCAACGGTGCCGACGAGGCACGCGTCGTAGCGCAGCTTTATCGCAGCGACGAGCAGGAGATCGAGTTCGTGGCCGAGATCGAGGGGGAGATCGTCGGCCATCTGATGATGACGAGCCTTACCGTCGAGGGCATCCATGCCCTGGCCGTGGGCCCGCTCTGTGTTCATCCCTTCGCCCGCAATCAGGGCATTGGCTCGGCTCTGCTGCAGCGTGGCCTGGATACGGCCCGCGGCCGGGGCTGTGAGGCCGTCTTCGTCGTCGGCGAGCCTAGCTTTTATCGTCGCTTTGGCTTCACCAGGACGACGAGTGCCAGTCTTGCCGGCCTCTATCAGGGATGTCTCCTGCAGGTATTGGAATTGAAGCCCGGGCGACTTGGCAGGGCCGGTCCCGAGCTTCGCTTCGCCGACGCCTTCGCTCAGTTTGGCTAGCCCGCGACTCAGCTATCGAGGATGCGGTTGCGCATCAGATAATCGATGCCATGGCGCCAGGATTCATCCGTGTCCCCGCGTATATCGACGCTACCGCGTTTGACCAACCTGCCGCTATCGACCTCGCGGATCTGCAAATTGATGTTCAAGATGAGCCGCGAGACCTTCTGAACCCAACCCATCCCCGCCTCGCTGGCGCCGAGTTTGCGCGCTAGGTCGAGTTCGCACCCATTGCAGCCGCGCAGTCCCATCTGCTGCTCGCGCGGCACGCTGCTCGTATCGACCAGGCGATAGCCGCCGGCAGCAAGAGCTGCCCGCGCCCTGTCCGTCACCATGGCAAGGCGGGCTTCCTGCGCATCGGAGTCTGGATTGAGGCTCGTATCAACGAGGATGAAGTTGAAAAGGGCGAGGGAGGGACCATCCTCCGCCACCGCCACCGCCGCGCCGCCTTTGGCCAGCAACAGGCCGGCCGTGCCGGCGGCGAACATGCGCCTGGTTATCATCGTCTTTTCTCCCATTCTGCTGCCTGCATCGCGCCTAGCCCCAGGAAGTGCCGCCCTCGATTGCGGGCAATAGTCCCATCTTGCGCGCCGCGATGACGAAATCGCGCGCCATCGCCACGTTATGCGTCCGGATCAGCGAGGCGCCCCGCATCGCGGCCACCAGTGCCGTCAATTGCGAGATCGGATCGCGCTCACTCAGTCGGATCGGCATGAAACCCTTGCGCGAGGTCGCGATCATCACCTTGAAGGGGGCCACCAGTTCGACGAAGCGCTCGAAGCCCGCCAGTACGCGCCAGGTGTCCTCTGGATCATGGCTGATGAAGGAGCTGGCTGCGGGGTCGACGACAATCCGCTCGGGCGCGACGCCGGCTTTGATCGCCACCTCCGCCTGTCTTAGGAGAAAAGCCGCGATCTCCGCCACAACATCGTCGTAGCGACGATCGGCCGCTGTCACGTGCGGCAAGGGTCCATCCTTGGCGTGCATGAGGATCAGCCCCGCATCATGCGCCGCGACGACGCGGGCAAGCTCAGGATCGGCGCGCAAGGCCGAGACATCGTTGATGATCCTGGCGCCGAGTTCGAGGGAGCGCGCCGCCGTTCGCGCGTGGTAGGTGTCGATAGAGAGTACGGTCTCAGGCGCCAAGGTCCGGACCACGGCCTCGATCCGGCCGATCTCTTCCTCCGCCTCGAGGACTGGCCGCCCCGGTGCCGTCGATTCGCCGCCGATATCGATCGCCGCGGCACCCTCCTGCATCAGTTGCCGGCCTTGCGCGATCGCCGCCTCGGCACCCAGGAAAGCGCCGCCGTCGCTGAACGAATTGGGCGTGACGTTGAGCACACCGAACAGCCAGGGAGCGGGAACGCCGAACAAGCGTGTGAATGGATCTTCTTCTGCCACTTGGCCTGTCTACCTCGTCGGGGCTAGAGCTGCGCAGGCGGTGCCGCCTTGCCCGTTTGCACCGCGCCATCTTTTCTCGGGGGCGCGCATGTGGATCGTCAAGCTGGGCGGCAGCCTCGCCGGCCAGGCCCATCTCCGGCCCTGGCTGGATCAATTGGCCAGACGCGCCGCGCGACCTTGTCTGATCGTCCCGGGTGGCGGTCCCTTCGCCGACGCTGTCCGCGCGGCCGAACTCATCATCGGCTACGATACCTTGGCGGCGCATCGCATGGCGATCCTTGCCATGCAGCAGATGGCCATGGCCTTCCTCAGCCTCCAGCCGGCGCTGGCGGCGCTCGAGACCATGGCCGAGATACAGGCGCTGGCCGGGAGCGGCGTCTGGCTGCCCTGGAACCTGGCCGGCCGCGATCCTTCGATCCGTCCCTCCTGGGACGTCACCTCCGACAGTCTGGCGCTCTGGCTGGCCCACCGCCTGGGCGCCCCCAACCTCGTCCTCGTCAAGTCGGCGGCCTTGCCCGAGGGCCAGGCGGACGTGGGATCGCTTATTGATGCCGGCATCCTCGATACGGCCTTTGCGGGGCTCGCCGCCACCTATCAGGGCCATATCGATCTGCTGCATGCCGACTGGCGCGGCTCCCTGGTCGAGCCGCTGCCCTCCGCGTGTCGCGTGCGGGCCTGAGCGCCTCACGCCTCATCGTCCGACAAGGCCAGCCGCGCCGTGCCATAGTCAAACCCCGCCCGCATCAGCCTAGCCAGGTCGCGCGCATGCCAGGCGGCCCGTTCCGCTTCTGGGCGATACGGGCCAAGCCGCTTGCGCCGCGCCAGCACGCGGGCACTGCTCAAGGCCGGGTCCTCATCCTCCGCGGCCAGCGACGCCAGGCCCGACTCGATCTCCGCCCGGCCGAGCCCCCGCTGCCGCAAGGCCAGGGCGATATGGCCGGGCGATCGTCCCCGCCTGGCCAGGCTACGCGCTCGGGCGGCGGCATAGGCCGCATCATCCAATAGCCCCAGCTCCGTCAGTCGCGCCAGTACCCGCTCCGCCCGCTGGTCCAGCAGGTCCCGGTCGAGCTCAAAGCCCTCCAGCCGCGAGCGCTTCTCCGCGCGCCGGCGCAAGATCGCCAGGAGGTGCGCCCGGCTGGCGGCATAGCGGCCGAGATAGCGGACGGCATGCGCCTGCAAGGTCTCTTCCGATGGCGCCCCCTTGCTCATGCGGCATCCCCCCATACGGTGGTCGCGTGGCAGGCGGTCGTCATGCCCCAAACCACGCATTCAGCCGCTCCAGGACCGAGAGGACGGCCATGCCGGGCTCGATTTGTCCAGCGGCGACGGCATCCCCAGTCTCGGCTATCCGTGCCGCCATCCCGGGTAGGCCCAGCACGAGGTCGCGCAGCCGCTGATCGAGAAGCGTCTCGAACCAGAGTCGGTTCTGCACCCGTCGGCGATCGGCGAAGGCACCCGTTTCCTGCATCACCTGCCTGTGGCGCTCGAGCATCGCCCAGAGTGCTGCCAGGCCCGCGCCCTCCAGGGCGCTGACTTCCATGACCGGGGGCCGCCAACTCGCGACCCTTGGGGCCAAAATCGCGAGCGCGTCCTCGTAATGACGTGCTGCCTGTGCTGCCTTCAACCGCGCTTCGCCGTCGGCCTTGGTCACGGCGATCACGTCGGCGAGCTCGACGATGCCCTTCTTGATGCCCTGCAACGCGTCGCCGGCACCGGGCAGCACCAGGAAGAGAAACAGATCGACCATCCGCGCGACGATCGTCTCCGACTGGCCCACGCCCACCGTCTCTACCATCACCACGTCGTGGCCGGCGGCCTCGCAGAGCAGCAGGGCTTCTCGCGTCATCCGGCCGACACCCCCAAGCGTGCCCGACGTCGGCGAAGGCCGCACGAAGGCGCCCGACGCCCCCGACAACCGCGTCATCCTGGTCTTGTCGCCCAGGATCGAGCCGCCGGTCCGCTCACTTGTCGGATCGAGGGCCAACACGGCCACCTTCAGGCCCCGCTCGACCAGCATCATGCCCAAAGCCTCGATCAGGCTGCTTTTGCCAACCCCTGGCACACCCGTGACGCCGATGCGAAAGGCCCCGCCCGTTCGCGCCATCGAGGCCGCCAGCACCGCCTGGCCCAACGCCGCCCGGTCCGGCCGCTGGCTCTCGAGCGCGGTGATCGCGCGTGCCAGTGCCGCGCGCTCGCCGGCCGCCACGCCCTTGGCAAGCTCCGCGGCCGTCTCAGCCATGCGGGGCGCCGGCTGCCCCCCTAGCGCTTCGTCTTCGCATCCTCGCCCATCAATTGCTTGTAGATCCGGTCGACGTCCTTCGCATCCTGGGCCGACTGGTCGACATCCTGGCATCCGGCCGAGCTTAGCCGGTCCTCGACCTCGCTGCGCGTCGGCTGGATCTGCCGACCGCCCTGGATCGGGCCGCCACCCTCGGCGGGTCCGCCGACGCCGCGCGCGCAATCCTGGCTCTGCGCGTCTGGCGTCTTTGGCTGCTTTTGCGCCAAGGCCGGCGCCAGAGGCGCGGCCAGAAAGGCGGCGAGGCAAAAGACGGTGCAAAGACGTTTCAAGATTCAGGTCCCGTTTAGCTGAAGGCGGCCAGAAAAACGCCCGGCGTCCCTTCCCGTGGACTTGAAGATAACGCCAAAACCATCTTCTCAGGAACTCCATCCGGCGATTTCATTGCCCTTGAGGGAAACGCTCCATGTCCGAATTTGATCGCGTCATCAAAGGCGGCACCGTCGCCACGGCCGACTGGGTGGGGAGCACCGACATCGGCATCAAGGATGGCCGCATCGCGGCTCTCGGGGAGGGGCTCGAGTCGGATGACGTCGTCGATGCCACCGATCGCATCGTCACGCCGGGCGGCATCGACAGCCACGCCCATGTCGAGCAACGCGGCGCCGGCGGTGCTGTCAATGTCGACAGCTTTGCCACCGGCACCGCCTCGGCCGCCGCCGGTGGCACCACGACTCTCGTCTGTTTCGCGCTTCAGGAACGGGGCCGCAGCATGACGGACGCCCTGAGGGATTACGCCGCCCTGGCCGAGAAAGGCGCCCGTGTCGACTATGCCTTCCACCTCCTGGTCACCGATCCGCACCAGGACCTCCTGGCCGAGCTGCCGGCGCTCATCGCCGCCGGCAATCGCTCCATCAAGATCTTCACCACATATCCCGACTCCAAGCTCGAGGATGAGCAGGTCCTGGCCGTCTTTGCGCTCGCCGCTAAGGAGGGCGCTCTCGTCTGCGTCCACGCCGAGCATGATCGGATGATCGCCTGGCAGATCGAACGCCTGCTTAAGGCCGGCAAGACGGCGCCGCGCTACCACGCCGAGGCACGCCCCATGCTGGCCGAGGCGGAGGCCGTCCACCGCGTCTGCGCCATGGCCGAGCTGACGGGCGCGCGTATTCAGATTTTCCATCTTAGCGGTGCCGACAGCACCGCGGAAATCGAGCGCGCCCAGGCAAGAGGCGTCAGCGTCGCCGCGGAGACCTGCACCCATTACCTCACGCTCACCAGGGACGACCTCGACCGCCCAGGCTTCGAAGGGGCGAAATTCATCTGCAGCCCACCTTTGCGCACCGTTGCCGATCAGGAAGCACTCTGGCGCTACATGCGTCGGGGCGTCATCGCCAACGTCACCTCCGACCACTCGCCGAACGACTACGATTCCCCCGTCGGCAAAATGATCCATGGGCCCGAGGCGCCCTTCACCCTCGTTCCCAACGGCGTCCCCGGCCTGGCCGCGCGCATGCCCGTCCTCTTCGCGGAAGGCGTCGGCAAAGGCCGCATCAGCCTCGAACAGTTCGTGGCACTCACCAGCACCAACAGTGCCCGCCTCTTCGGCCTCCATCCCCGCAAAGGGACCATTGCCCCGGGCGCTGATGCCGACCTCGTCCTCTGGGACCCCGAACGCCAGGTAACCCTCACCAACGCCCTCATGCAGCACGCCGGCGACTACACACCCTACGAGGGCATGACCATCAAAGGCTGGCCCACCACCACCCTCCTGCGCGGCCAGATCATCATGCAGGACGACAAGATCCTGGGCGGGCCGGGGAGTGGGGTGTTTTTGCGTAGGTGAAATGCCTTCGGCGACCAGGAGGCACCGCCTCCTGGACCTGGGGGCGATGGGTGGGTCGGACAGCGGGCAGCGCATGAGACCGATTGTATAAAGACTATATTCCTTGTACGGTAGGCCCCATGGACTGGACCGATCACCTCGCCCCCAAGCCGCCACGGCGCCGCTACCCCTTCTGGGC
>NZ_FYEH01000002.1 GCF_900187945.1 Arboricoccus pini
AGGCCCGAGCGTCGCGAGGCCGCACCGCCGGCCGAGCCGCGCCAGCCGCCGGGCGACTGGAGCCATTGCGCGGCGATACCCGAGCACCAGGAGGAGGCGGAAGCGCTGGCCCTGGCCGATCTGCGCCGGGTGGCGCGGGACAATCGGGCTGAGCTGAACCGGCTGGCGGACAAGCTGGCGTCCGAGGCCGAGCGGATGGGTACGGGCCTTGGTCAGAACGCGCTGCCCTCGCTTCGCCTGGAGGCGGTGGCGCGGGGTGTGGCGCGGTACTGGCACGAGCGGCCGGCCGAGAGCATGCAGGCGGCGATACGCTTGCAGGGTGCGAGGAAGATCGGCCGCTATGGGACCGGCCCGCCCTCGTGATGGTGGCCGGGTAAGACTCGATCCTCACCCGCGACCGACAACCCCACCCCGACCCGGGTCCAGGGGCCTTTCGGCCCCTGGCCGCCGGAGGCCTCTTCCGCCATCATGCTCTTTCATCGCCGAAAGAGGGCTCGATGTTCGAGGCGTTTTGGGCGTCGTTCGTTGTATTGGTCGTGATTGTGGACCCGGTGGCGCTGGTGCCTATTTTTATCGCGCTGACGCAGGGGCTGGACGATGGTCTGGCGCGGCGGATCGCGCTACGCGGGCCGTTGATCAGTTTCGTGGTGCTGTTAGTTTTTGCCTATGGCGGCGAGAGGCTGCTGGCGACCCTGGGCATTGGCACGCCGGCGTTTCGGATCGCGGGCGGGCTGCTTTTGTTCACGATCGCGTTTGAGATGTTGTTCGAGAAGCGCGGTGCCCGCAAGGAGGGTGTCGCGGACCGGGCGGCGCGCTCGGACGAGGACAGTCTTGATCTTGCGGCGTTTCCGCTGGCGGTGCCCTTGATATCGGGACCGGGGGCCATTGCCTCGGTGGTACTGCTCATGGAGCAGTATGGGAGTAGTTGGCGCGGTCAGGCAGCGGTGATTGGTGCCGTGGCCACGACGTTGCTTTTGACCTTCTTGATGTTGCGGGCATCGGCGCCGGTACAGCGGGTTCTGGGCCGGACGGTGATCAACACGCTCAGTCGCGTCCTCGGTATCATCGTGGCGGCGTTGGCGGTCCAGATCGTGGTGACCGGAATCACCTCCATCTATCCGCCTTGATCCCGCTTCCGCGCCCGCTCAGGCAGTGCGAAGCGGGTTGGCGGCGAAAAATCACTCAAGCGCTGCGCCAGCGCGTCATGCTATGCGCATACGCTCGAAGAGGGCGCTGCTGGTGTCGTAGGGCAGGCGGCCGGCAGCCCAAGCGGATAGCTCGGTGCTGGTGACGTGGCCGGCGATGGCACTGGCGAGGCCGGCGCCTATGAGCGCGCCGAGCTTGAAGCCATGGCCGGAGCAGGGGCTTGAGACCCAGCCTTTGGCGCCCAGGGGCTCGACGACGAAATGTTCGTCGTCCGTGACGGTGTAGAAGCAGATCTTGCGTTCGAGGATGGTATAGGAATCGAAATCCTTGAACGTCTGGCGGCCGCAGGCGATCACGGCGTCGATCTCGTCCTGGCGGGCGATGCGGTCGCCATCGGGATCGCCCTGGCGGGAGAAATGGTGGTCGCCGATCTTGAGCCGGGCATTGCCGCGGGGCGGCAGGCAGTAGGTGATCTGGGGGCCGACATCGGCGATGACGGGGGCCTGCGACCAGGCTTCGGCCAGATCCCGGGGCGGGGCCAGATAGAGGATGCACTGGCGTGAGGGTGTGACGGTGCGGGCAAGGCTGGGCACGAGGCGGGAGACCCAGGCGCCGGCACAGATGACGATCGCATCGCCGGCATGGGTCTTTCCATCGGCCGTGAGCGTGCCTTTCTCGGGGTCGATGGCGGAGACCTTGGTGTCGGCGTGGAAGATGGCGCCGTCCTTGGCCAGCCTGACGACGAGGTCGGTGAGGATGCGAATGGGGTAGAGGATGCCGGCTTTGTCTGTTTCGACGACGCGGGTGTCCTCGTCCAGCCGGACCATGGGCAGGCGTGCATGGATCGCGGCGGTGTCGAGCTCGCGAAAGCCGACATCCATCGTGGAGAGGGTGAGACGGACCCCGTCGTACCAGGGCTGCTCGCCGCGCACGAGGTAGCAGGCGGACGTGGGCAGATGGTGGTTGGCGCCGATGTCCCGCCACATGGCCTCGTAGGCCCTGAAGGCCTGGGGCATCATGTAGGCATAGCCTTCCTGGGTGCCGTAGGCGTGGCGGGTGATGCGGTGCTCGTCGTGGGAGGAGGAGCGGGGATTGGGGATGGGGCCCTGGTCGAATATTTCCACGGCGTAGCCCTGGCGGGTAAGCGCCCAGGCGGTGGAGAGGCCGGCGATGCCGGCGCCGACGACGAGGATCCTGCCGTTGCTGGCTGCGCTCTTCAAGGTGATGCTCCGTCCGGGCCTGATGCTGTCGGCCGGGTTTATGCCCGGGTGCGTCGGGCGTCCAGCGAAGATCGGCCAAGCGACGGCTGGCGGTTCGCCGGGTTCCCGACTGGCGGAAAAGCGGCAGGGGGTGCGTCGACAGGGCGCGGGCGCAAGCGCTAGGTTGACGCGCGCAGGCCCTGGGGCCGACATCACGCAGAAGAAGGCTGAATACGTTGGAAGATCGGCTCTCGCAGGATGCGATTGATTATCACCGGCTGCCCAAGCCCGGCAAGCTCGAGGTGGTGGCAACCAAGCCGCTGGCGACGCAGCGTGATCTGTCGCTGGCCTATAGCCCGGGCGTGGCTGCTGCCTGCAAGGTGATCGAGGCCGATCCGGCGATGGCGGCCGAGGTGACATCGCGATCGAACCTCGTGGGGGTGGTCAGCAACGGCACGGCGGTTTTGGGGCTGGGTGCCATCGGGGCACTGGCATCGAAGCCGGTCATGGAGGGCAAAGCGGTCCTCTTTAAAAAATTCGCGGGCATTGATGCTTTCGACATCGAGGTCGAGGAGCGCGATCCCGAAAAGCTGATCGAGATCGTGGCGGCATTGGAGCCGACCTTCGGGGCGATCAACCTCGAGGACATCAAGGCGCCCGAATGCTTCGAGGTGGAGCGAGCGCTTCGGGCGCGGATGAAGATTCCAGTCTTTCACGACGACCAGCACGGCACGGCGATCATCGTCTCGGCGGCGGTTGTGAATGCCTTGCACATCGGCGGCAAGAAGCTGGCGGAGGTGAGACTCGTTACCTCGGGGGCGGGGGCAGCCGCCCTTGCCACGTTGGATCTCTTGGTGACGATGGGACTCAAGCCCGAAAACATCATCGCCACCGACATCAAGGGAGTTGTCTACAAGGGCCGCAACGAACTCATGGATCCCTACAAGGAGCGTTATGCGGTCGACACGCCGCATCGCACGCTGGCCGAGGCGATCGAAGGCGCCGACATTTTCCTCGGGCTCTCGGCGCCCAACGTGCTGACGGCCGAGATGGCGATGTCGATGGCGCCCAATCCCTTGATCCTGGCGCTGGCCAATCCAACGCCCGAAATCCCGCCCGCGATCGCGCGGGGTGCGAGGCCGGATGCGATCATCGCGACGGGCCGCAGCGATTTTCCAAATCAGGTCAACAATGTCCTTTGCTTTCCATTCATCTTCAGGGGGGCCCTGGACGTCGGGGCCACGACCATCAACGAGGAAATGAAGCAGGCCTGCGTCGAGGCGATCGCAGGTCTGGCGCGCAAGACGACACCTGAGTCGGTGGCTACGGCCTATGGCGTGGAGAGCTTCACCTTCGGGCCCGAATACGTGATTCCGAAGCCCTTCGATCCCCGCCTCCTGGTCGAAGTGCCGGTGGCCGTGGCGAAGGCCGCCATGGAGAGCGGCGTGGCGACCCGCCCGATCGCCGATCTCGAGGCTTATCGCAGCACGCTGGACGAGCGCGTGGTGCGCTCGAGCCTGATCATGAAGCCGGTCGTCGAGGCGGCAAGGCAGCAGCCTCAGCGTCTGGTCTATTCCGATGGCGAGGAGGAGCGCGTGCTGCGCGCCGTGCAGGCGCTGGTCGACGACAAGCTGGTGCGGCCGATCCTGATCGGCCGGCCCGAGGTCGTCGAGATGCGCATCCAGCGCCTGGGCCTGCGATTGCAGCAGGGCACGGATTATGAACTTTGCAATCCCAACAGCGATCCGCGCTTCAACGATTATGTGGCCTTCTATTACGAGCGCATGTGCCGTCGCGGCGTAACGCCCGAATCCGCCAAGGAAGTGGTACGCACGCGCCGGACGGTGATCGCCGCCATCATGGTGGCGCGCGGCGAGGCGGATGCGATGCTGGCCGGCCCTGTTGGCTCGTTCGAAAGCCATGTCCGCCACTTGACCTCGATGCTGGGCCTGAAAGACGATTGCCGGCAATGCTCGACCATCCAGGCCCTGGTGCTGGATTCCGGCCCGCTTTTCGTCGCCGACACCAATGTTGGCTACGAGCCCTCGGCCGAGGAGATCGCGGCGACGACGCTTCGTGCGGCCGAGGTTATTCGTCGGTTCGGCATCGAGCCCCGCGTGGCGCTGGTCAGCCACAGCAATTTCGGCTCGAGCGACAGGCCCTCGGCCGGCAAGATGCGGGACGCCCTGGCGACGCTGCATAAATTGGCGCCGGAACTTGAGGTCGACGGCGAGATGCAGGCGGACGCGGCGATGAGCCAGGTCGTTCGCGACCGGCTGATGCCCGAGGCGAAGTTCAAGGGAGCGGCCAATCTTTTGATGATGCCGTCTTTGGATGCAGCCAATATCGCCTATAATCTGGTAAAAAGCGTGACGGGTGCGGTCTCCGTCGGCCCGATCCTCGTTGGTCCCGCTTTTCCAGCGCACGTGGTAACGCCCTCCGTCTCCTCGCGCGGCATCATCAATATGAGCACGATTGCCTGCGTGGATGCGATTTCCGGCATGCAGGCGCGTTGATAGCCGGCCAGCACCAAAATCTCGTAAGCGTAAAAGAAAAGGGTTAACGCGTATTTCACTATGACATGAAAGGGTTAAGTATCGATTACCACTCGACGTCGGCGGCCAGTTGAACCACTTGTTAGCCAGGACAAAACTGGAAGAAGCCGATGTCGAACCCGCCCGAAGACGTGCGTCTCGTGAGCCTGGAGAACCTTCGTCGAGGCCTGGGCGAGATACTTGGGCGCGATTCGCTCATTTTCCGGCGCTTCGAGCGCGCCTTTATCGACAATAGCCCGGATCTTCTGGACGCGGCGGTCGCCGCCTTGAAACTCTATCCCGCTCCGACCCAGGCTGCCGTCGACGATCTGTTGGTAAGCTGGCTCTTTGGTGCCAACGCCTTGCCCGAGACTCCCGATACGCTCTTGAACAGCCGGGCCTAGATCCGCGGCTCCAGCGGTGCCGGCGTTGACAAGCATATAAAGACATCTACATATGCATCCGCCGCCATGGCGGCGAGCGATGCCCTACCTCTCGTGCTGCAAGCCGCACGAGATCTCGACCCGGCCGCTCGCCCTCTTGGCCCCACCGGGTAAGATGCAATCGCTTGATGACTCCGCTCGACACGTTTCTGATTGGCATGAAGGCCGCCGCCGATCCTTCGCGGCTGCGGCTGCTGGCGATCTGCGCGCATGGCGAGTGGACGGTGAGCGAACTGGTCCAGATTCTGGGTCAAAGCCAGCCGCGCATCTCGCGCCACCTCAAGCTGCTGGCCGAGGCCGGACTGCTCGAGCGCTTCCGCGAGGGCAGTTGGGTCTTTTATCGTCGGGCGCATAGCGGCCCCGGCAGCCGGCTCGCCAAGGCCTTGAGCCGTCATCTCCCGGACGACGATCCGCAGCTTTTGCTCGATCGGCAGCGCCTGGCGACGGCGCGGGACGCGCGCCGTGCCGCGGCCGAGCGATATTTCGACGACCGCGCCGATGGCTGGGACAGCGAGCGCGACCTCGCCGTGGACGGCGGCCTGATCGAACAGGCGCTGACCCAGCTGGCGCAGGAAATCCGCCCCGCGGCGCTCGTCGACATCGGCACGGGTACGGGGCGCATCCTCCGCGTACTCTCGCGCCATATCGGCAGCGGCCTCGGCATCGATTCCAGCCACGACATGCTCAAGGTTGCCCGCGCCCATCTCGACCGGCGCGAGACCCGCCATTGCCAGGTGCGGCACGGCGACATGTATCAATTGCCGCTGCAGGACCAGTCCTTCGAGGCGGCGATCCTCCATCAGGTCCTCCATTTCGCCGACGACCCGTTGGCCGTGCTTACCGAGGCGCGCCGTGTGCTCAAGCAGGATGGCCGGATTATCGTCTGCGATCTTTTGCAACACGACGAGGAGTGGTTGCGCGAGGAAAAGCGCCACCGCCGCCTCGGCTTCTCGCCCGAGGAGATGTCAGCCTGGTTCAGCGAACTGGGCTTCATCGAAGAAGAGCCGCTGCGTTTCGAGGGCGATCGCCTTACCGTTGTCATCTGGCAGGCTAGGCTCGGTCGCGCCCGTCAGGACGACACATCTGCCGAACTTTTGACGCGAGAGGCCGCATGAGCCGCGACGCCACGACGGCATCAGCCGATCTGCCCCCGGTCGAGCTATCGATCGAGATCTTTCCGCCCAAGACAGCGGAGGCGCGGGAGCGGCTGATGGCCAATCTCGAACTCTTCGCCGCCGCCG
Organism: Arboricoccus pini; assembly: GCF_900187945.1. GTDB lineage: Bacteria > Pseudomonadota > Alphaproteobacteria > Geminicoccales > Geminicoccaceae > Arboricoccus > Arboricoccus pini. The sequence goes on from NZ_FYEH01000002.1 coordinate 6,564, forward strand.
GGCCGCGCTTCATCTCGGTGACCTGCGGCGCCGGCGGCAGCGGCGAGGACGGCACGTTCCAACTGGCGACGGAGACGGCCAGCCGCTATGCCATCCCGGTCGCCGCGCATTTGACCTGCGCCTATGCCAGTCGCGAGGCGATCGACGCACTGGTCCGGCGCTATTGGGAGCAGGGCGTGCGCCGCATCGTGGCCCTGCGCGGCGACAAGCCCAAGGGAGCCTTGCATTACCAGCCGCGGCCGGATGGCTATGCCTATGCCAATGACCTCGTGGCCGGCCTGAAGGCGATCGCTCCCTTCGATGTCAGCGTCGGTTGCTATCCCGAGACCCATCCCGAGGCTCCGGACGCCGATAGCGACTATCGTTATCTGCTGCGCAAAATCGAGGCGGGGGCCGATCGTCTGATCACTCAATATTGCTTCGAGACGGACAAGATTCTCCGCTTTCGCGACCGGCTGGTGAAGGACGGCGTCACGGTCGAATTCGTCCCGGGTATCATGCCGATCCATAATTTCAGGCAGATCAAAAGATTCAGCGCAGCATGCGGTGCCGGTATCCCCGATTGGCTCGAGGCGATGTTCGAGGGCGTCGACGAGGCGAGCCCGGTGCACGGCATGGTGGCGGCCACTGTAGCGACGGAGCAATGCCGCCGCCTCGCCGCCGAGGGGCTGACCCGCCACCATGTCTACGCGCTCAATCGTGCCGAGTTGCCGATGGCGCTCGTCCATCTGCTGCGTGCCTCCAGCCGAATGCCTCAGGCGGCCTAAGACCCTTACCCATCTCCGCCGACCCACGCGCCTGGCCGCTCGCAGCGCGTACCTGACGCCCTCGGTTCATTTCACTGCTGTTGGATGCCACCCATGACCGATTTCCTCGACTACGCCCGTCAGCGCATCGTGCTGTTCGACGGCGGCATGGGCTCGCAGATCCAGGCCCGCGACCTGACGCTCAAGGATTTCTGGGACCAGGAGAACTGCTCGGAAATCTTGAACCTCAGCCGCCCCGACCTCGTGCGTGAGATCCATACCGCCTATCTCAAGGCAGGGGCGGACGCCATCGAGACCAACACCTTCGGCGGCGCGCCCTTGACGCTTGGCGAATTCGGCCTGCAGGACCGCGCGGTCGAGATCAACAAGCTTGCAGCCGAGCTGGCGCGCGAGGCGATCGAGGCCATGCCCAAGGATGGACGCACGCGCTTCGTCGTCGGCTCCATCGGCCCCGGCACGCGCCTGGTCTCGCTGGGACACGTTGCCTACCAGACCTTGGAGGATGGTTACGAGGTGCAGGCGACCGGCCTCATCGAGGGCGGCGTCGATGCCATCCTGATCGAGACCTGCCAGGATCCCTTGCAGATCAAGGCGGCCGTCAATGGCAGCCGGCGCGCCTTTGCAAAGATCGGTCGTGCCGTCCCGATCATGGCGCAGGTGACCATCGAGACGACGGGCACCATGCTGGTCGGCACAGACATCGCCGCCGCCACGACGATCATCGATGCCCTGGATGTCCCGGTGCTGGGGATGAATTGCGCGACTGGTCCCAAGGAGATGGCCGAGCATCTGCGCTACGTCTCGCAGAACTGGCCGGGTCTGATTTCCGTCCTGCCCAACGCCGGCCTGCCCGAACTGCGCGAGGGCCAGACCTACTACCCGCTCGGTCCCGACGAGATGGCGCTCTGGCTGGAGCGCTTCCTCAATGAGGACGGAATCAACTTCGTCGGCGGCTGCTGCGGCACCGACCACCGTCACATCGCGGCGGTCGATGCCATGTTGCGCCGCAACGCGCCGGACGGCTTCAGGCCCGCGCCCAAGGCCCGTAATGTAAGCCTCCAGCCGCAACTGGCCTCGCTCTTCAGCGCCGTCAGCCTGCGCCAGGAAAGCAGTTATCTTTCCATCGGCGAGCGCTGCAACGCGAATGGCTCCAAGAAATTTCGCGAGCTCCAGGCGGCCGACGAATGGGATTCCTGCGTCGCCATGGGCCGCGAGCAGGTGCGCGAAGGCTCCAACGCGCTGGACGTCTGCACGGCCTTCGTCGGTCGTGACGAGGTCAGCGACATGACCAATGTCATCAGCCGCATGCGCGGTTCGGTCGACGCGCCGATCGTCTTCGATTCGACCGAGCTCAATGTGCTCGAGGCCTCGCTGCGCCTCTATGGCGGCAAGGGCATCTTGAACTCGATCAATTTCGAGGATGGCGAGGAGCCGGCCGAGAAGCGCATGCGCCTCGCCAAGCAATTCGGCCAGGCGGTCATCGCGCTTACGATCGACGAGACCGGCATGGCCAAGGACGTCGAGAGCAAGCTTCGGGTGGCGCGCCGACTCGTGGCCTTTGCCTGCGACCGGTTCGGCCTCAAGCGCCATGACCTCCTGATCGATCCTCTGACCTTTACGATCTGCACCGGCAACGAAGACGACCGCAAGCTTGGCCTCTGGACGCTGGAGGGGATCGAGCGGATCGCCGCGGAATTCCCGGAGATCCAGATCATTCTCGGCCTCTCCAATATCAGCTTCGGCCTCAACGCCGCGGCAAGGCATGTGCTGAACTCGGTCTTTCTTGACGAGGCGATCAAGCGCGGCCTGACGGGCGCCATCGTCCATTCCTCGAAGATCGTGCCACTGCACAAGATCCCGGAGAACGAGGCCAAGATCGCGCTTGACCTGATCTATGACCGGCGGGCCGAGGGTTATGATCCGCTTCAGGCCTTCATCGCCCTCTTCATGGACAGAAAGGCCTCAGAATCGGTCAAGAAGAGCCGCCCCGACACCATTGAGGAAGTTCTCAAGCAGCGCATCGTCGATGGCGACAAGCAGGGACTCGAGGCAGATCTCGAGGCCGCCATGCAGACCTACCCGCCGCTCGAGATCATCAACACGCTGCTGCTGGATGGCATGAAGGTGGTGGGCGAGCTGTTCGGTGCCGGAAAGATGCAGCTGCCCTTCGTCCTGCAGTCGGCCGAGACGATGAAACGTGCCGTGGCCTGGCTCGAGCCCTTCATGGAGAAGGTCGAGGGCCAGGAGAAAGGCACGATCGTGCTGGCGACGGTCAAAGGCGACGTGCACGATATCGGCAAGAACCTCGTCGACATCATCTTGACCAATAACGGCTACAAGGTCGTCAATCTCGGCATCAAGCAGCCTTTGACGGCCATCATCGAGGCCGCGAACGAGAACAAGGCCAACGCCATCGGCATGTCGGGCCTGCTCGTCAAATCGACGGTCATCATGCGCGAGAATCTCGAGGAGATGCAGCGCCTGGGCCTGAGCACGCCGGTCTTCTTGGGCGGTGCGGCCCTGACACGCGCCTATGTCGAGGAGGATTGCTGGAAGGCCTATGGCGAAGGGCCGGTCGCCTACGCTCGGGACGCCTTCGACGGCCTCTCGCTCATGGACAAGGTGGTGACGCAGAAATTCGGCGACTACGTGGCCGAGCGCGTCGCCAAGAATGCCGGCAGGAGCAAGCCCGGCAAGAAGCACCGCACGCTGGAGGCCCTGGAGGAGGAGGCCAAGGGCGGTTCTATCCGCCCGCTCGAGATCGACGAGATCGAGGAAATCCGCCTGCGGCGCAACGAGTTGGTGGGCGACGTTGCCGTGCCTACGCCGCCTTTCTGGGGCGGCAAAATCATCGACAATGTACCGGTGCGCGCGCTCTTGCCCTATCTGAACGAGAACATGCTCTACCAGTTTCACTGGGGCTACGAGAAGCAGGGCCGAAAACTCGATGCCTTTTTAGACTGGGCATCCAAGGAGTTAAGGCCGATACTTAACAATTTGGTTAAGGAGGCCGAGCAAGAGCAGATTTTCTTTCCGAAGGCTGCCTACGGCTATTGGAAGGCGGCGGGCGAGGGCAACGACGTCGTCCTCTTTGCTGAGGATGGGAATACCGAGGTAGCCCGCTTCCGCCTGCCCAGGCAGAAGAAGGAGGGCGGTCTCTGCATCGCCGACTTCCTGCGCGACATCGACGATGCCACCCGCGACGTCATGGCGATGCAGGTCGTCACCGTGGGTCAGCATGCCTCCGAGGTGGCGCGCGAATGGTTCGCCGCTGACCGCTACCAGGACTATGTGAGGCTGCATGGCCTGGGCGTGGAACTGGCCGAGGCCATGGCCGAATACGTCCATGCCAAGATCCGCGCGGAACTGGGATTTGGCCATCAGGACGAGCGCGATATGCGCGAACTTCTAAAGCAGGGCTATCGCGGCTCGCGCTACAGTTTCGGCTATCCCGCCTGCCCCAATGTCGGCGACCAAAAGCAGCTCCTGCGTCTCTTGGGAGCCGATCGGGTCGGCGTCGAACTGGGCGATGAGGATCAACTTTGGCCGGAGCAGAGTACGAGCGCCATTGTTCTTCATCACCCGCAGGCCAAGTATTTCAATGTCTAGCAGGCTTGCCGCCGGCGGCAGACCCGTCAGCCGGCGGCACACCTTGTCTCCGGGATAGGGCATGTCTAGATTCGAGGGCATTGAGACATGCCCGCGGCGGCGCCGGTTCGAATGGCAGCAGGCGTGGTCCTCGTCAGTCGTGATCGCATGCGAGTAAATGATGCTGGGTACCTGGGGCTTTGGCGGTGACCGGAACTACCGCCTCGACAAGATGAGCCTGAAGGAACTCGTGCGTGCGTTCTTCACGCACTACGCGATCCTCGTCTACATCGTGCTGGCGGTCGTCTCCATTCTCCTCTCGTACCGTTTCCTTTTGAGCTGGTGGCAGCCGGTGGTGGGGCTCGTCGCGACCGCCATCGTCTATCCGTTCGCCGAGTATGTGCTGCACCGCTTCGTCCTGCACGCACGCTTCATGTACAAGACCGAGATGACAGCACCCGTCTGGAAACGCATTCACTACGATCATCATCAAAACCCACACGACATGTCCGTGCTGTTCGGTGCACTCTACACCACGCTGCCGGCTTTAATCGGCATTTCGTTTCCGATCGGCTGGCTCCTGGCCGGCCTCTCGGGCGCCTTCGCCGCGATCGCCGCTGCCATGATCGCCTTCACGTTTTACGAATTCATTCACTGCATGCAGCATCTGCCATACACGCCTAAGAACAACTTCCTGCGCTCGATCAAGAAGCGGCATCTGGCGCATCATTTCCACAGCGAGCAGGGCAATTTCGGGATCACCTCCAATCTCTGGGACAGGATTTTGGGGACGATCTACGAATCTCAGCGCGACGTGCCGCGCAGTCCCACCACCTTCAATCTCGGCTATACGGCGGAGGAGCGCGAACGTTATCCCTGGGTGGCGGAGCTGTCGGCCAGCGAGGCTGAACTGGAACGGCGCCGGACCGGGCGCGGGAACGAGCGTACCGCTCCTTGAGCACGCTCACGCTTGAGCCAATCACGGACAAGGCTGGCATCCGCCGGTTCGTGACGGCACCCGATCTCGTCTACGAGGACGATCCCACTTATGTCCATCCGCTCGTCTTCGAGCGCATGGAACATCTGGACGCGAAGAAGAATCCCTTTCTCAAAGGCATCGAGATTGCCTACTGGCTGGCGCATCGCGATGGTCGTCCGGTCGGCCGAATCTCCGCCCAGATCAATGCCCGCCATCTTGAGCGCTATCAGGATTCCACCGGCCAGTTCGGCTTCTTCGAGTGCATGGACGACCCCGAAGCGGCGGCCGCGCTCCTGAAGGTTGCTGAGGACTGGCTGCGCGCCAAGGGGATGCGGCGTGTAAAGGGACCGTTCAACCCGACAATCAATGACGAAGTCGGCCTGCTGGTTAAAGGGTTGGAAACGCCGCCCATGATGATGATGGGCCACGGCCGTGCCTGGTATCCAAAGCTGGTCGAGGGGCAGGGCTACCAAAAGGTGCAGGATCTCCTGGCCTATCACTTCAACGTTCAGGCACCCTGGCCGGCGGCTGCCCAGCGCATCATCGATCGAAGTGCCAAGCTCGAGACACTGCATATCCGTCCCTTGGACATGAAGCGCTTCGATGAGGAGATCCGCCTCGTCTGCGACATTTTCAACGATGCCTGGGCGAATAACTGGGGCTTCATTCCCTTCGGCGAGGATGAAGCGGCCTATCTAGCCAAGTCGATCAAGATGCTGGTCGATGCCCGACATTTCGCGATCGGCGAGATCGACGGTGTGCCCGCAGCCATGGTCGTGACGATCCCCAACGTCAACGAGGCGGCCTTCGACCTCAAGGGTCACCTCCTGCCGTTCGGCTGGGCCAAGTTGCTCTGGCGGCTCAAGGTGAAGGGGGTCAAGAGCAGCCGGATGCCGCTCATGGGGGTGCGTCAGGCCTATCAGCATACCGCCAAGGGTGCCGCCCTGGCGCTGGGCGTCATCGGTGCGGTCAAGGATTATCACAAGGGCCGGGGCGTCGAATGGGCCGAGCTCTCATGGATTCTCGAGAGCAACCGGGCGATGAACGATTTGATCGTGCTGGTGGGGGGTGTGCCCTACAAGACCTATCGGATCTATGAGAAGGCCTTGGCTTGACAGCCATGGCCAGCACCTACGATGCCATCCTCCTCGCAGGCAGTCGCAAGGCGGGCGATCCTTTGGCTGCGGCGCGAGGCGTCGCCTTCAAGTGCCTGATCCCGATCTTGGACGTGCCGATGCTGCTCCGCGTCGTCCGCTCCCTCGCTGGATCGAGCTCGATCGGCCGCATCGTGCTTGTGGGCGACGCGAGCCTCCTCGACGTCTCGCCCGAACTTGGAGCGTTGGCCGAGGCGGGCCGCCTCATCACCGTGTCGGCTGAAACTTCGCCCAGCCGCAGCGTCGCCGCGGCCCTGGAGCGGCTGGGAAGCTGGCCCGTGCTGGTAACAACGGCCGATCACCCCTTGCTGACGCCGGAATTGGTCGAGCGCTTTCTCGGTGATGCCAGGACGAGCGGCGCCGACGTCGCGGCCGGCCTGACGCCGGCGCAAGCGATCCTGGCGCGTTTTCCCGGCAACAAGCGCACATATTGGAAATTCAAGGACGGGCGCTTCTCGGGCGCCAACCTCTTTGCCCTCCAGACGCCGAAAGCTGCAAATGCGGTGCTCTTCTGGCGGCGGGTGGAGGAAGAGCGCAAGCGCCCCTGGCGCATCGCCAGGCTCTTTGGACTTCGTCATCTCGTGGCTTATCTCACTGGACGGCTCAGCCTTGATGCGGCGTTCGGCCGGGCATCCTCGGTCGTGGGCGCCAGGCTAGCCCCGGTCAGCCTCCCGGTGGCCGAGGCCGCCATCGACGTCGACAAGCTGGAGGACCTCCTCCTGGTCGAGAAGATCTTGCGCGAGCGGGCGCATGCCTAACTACGAAACCGTCTGCCGGCTGGCGCATCTCACGGACCTCCATATGGGGCCGCTGCCAGAGGTGAAGATCACCGATCTCTTCAGTAAGCGAATCCTAGGCTACATGTCCTGGATGCGGGGGCGGCGCTTCCGCCATCGGGCTGACATCCTGGAGCGCATCGTCGAGGACGTGGCCGAGCAGGAGGTCGATCACAAGCTGCTGACGGGCGACCTCGTCAACATCTCGCTGCGCAAGGAATTCGAGGCCGCCGCCCGTTGGCTGGAAGGTGTCGGCACGCCCGACAACATGACCGTCATTCCCGGCAATCACGATGCCTATGTGAAGGGGGCGGCCGAGAATAACTGGAAGCTGTGGCGCGCTTTCATGGCAGGCGACGAGAAGGAGCGCGTCCAGCCCTATCCCTTCGTCAAGCGCATCAAGGGTGCGGCCATCATCGGCCTTTCCAGCGCTATTCCGACCGGCTGGCGGGAGGCGGCGGGTGCGCTTGGCGATTCCCAACTCCTGGCCCTGGACGAAACCCTGGCCAGGCTCAAGCCCGAGGATGGCCTGCGGATCGTCCTCATCCATCACCCGCCGATCGACGCCTGGAGCCGCAAGCGCAAGCGGCTGCGCGACGGCGCTGCCTTTCGCGCCATCATCCAGCGGCGCGGCGCGGAGCTCATCCTTTGCGGTCACGAACATATCTTGATGATGGGCACGCTACCCGGTCCGAGGGGCGATGTGCCCGTCTTTTGCAGCCCGTCGGCCTCGGTGGCCGGCGGTCCCGGCAAGGGCGGTGGCGGCTACCTCCTCTTCGAGCTGCAGCAGGCCAAGGGTGCCAGAGGCGCCAATGCGCCCTATCGCCTTAGTGCCGATTATCGTCGTCTCAATGTCGATGACTGGACCGTCGGCAGTGCCTTCAAGGCAAACTTCGAGCGCACGGCGGCGGATTTGCCGGTCGACCTTAGCAAGGTGGCCTGAGCCATGCTTGTAACATCATCATCGCCTGGCACACGGCGGTGCCTTGCACGCAGCGCGAGCGGCCTCTAGTGATCGGCCCTAATGGTAGCGGTCCCAAACGGGCACCGGCTTGGCGTTTGCCAGGACGAGAACCGCCGCCAAGAGCAAGCGCGAGGTCATGAGCCTTTTCAGCCGATACATCGCGGCCGAGCTATTGCGGCCGATGCTGGCGATTCTAGGCAGCGCGCTTTTCGCGCTCCTGGCGGAGCGCATGCTGCGCGTCGTTGACATCGTCATCGGCTGGCGTGGCAGCCTGCTCGTCATCTTCGAGATGATGAGCTACCTGATCCCGCATTATATCGGCTTGGCCCTGCCGGCCGCGCTTTTCATCGCCATTCTCATGACGTTCAGTCGTCTCTCCCGCGACGGCGAGTTCGACGCGATGCTGGGGGCAGGTGCGGGCTTCTGGCGCCTGCAGCGGCCTCTCATGCTGATCTCGCTCGTCCTGATGGTCATTAATATCGGCGTGCAGGGCTATCTCCAGCCCTATAGTCGCTACGCCTACCGCGCTGCGGTCTATGCGCTTTCCAACGTCTCCTTCCAGGCCCTCCTGCGCGAAAACGATTTCGTCACGCTGCAGGACACGACTTATACCGTGGACACGCTGGCCCCCGATCATAACAGCTTCACCGGCGTGTTCCTCGCCAATCTACGCGAGAATGGCGACCTCATGGTCATCACGGCCGAGAAGGGACAGGTCGTGCCGGCCTCCATGGACAAGCCTGTGACGCTGCAATTGCAAAATGGCCTGCAGCAGCTCCTGCCTTCCGGCTTCATCAACGATACGGCGAACGGTGCGGCGCCAACGGTGCTGCGCTTTCGCAATTTCAGCACCGACCTGCAAGGCAACGACACGTCGTTCAGGCCGCGGGGCATGGACGAGCGTGAATACACGCTGCCCGAGCTTGTCGACGCCAAACCCAATCCGGCCGAGGGCATCATGCCCTGGGAGATCACGGCAGAGTTGCATATCCGTCTCGTGCGGATCGCCTCGACTCTGATCCTGCCGCTCATCGCCACGCCGCTTGCCATCGGCCGACGCAGGGCACAGCGTTCCTACGGCTTCATTCTTGGCATCATTCTCCTTCTGGCTTTCAACCAGCTGACCGAATTCGGCAAGTCGATGGCCGATAATAACAAAGTCAGCGTGGCCGTCGGACTCTGGTTGCCGTTCTTCGCCTTCCTGATCCTGGGCATCTACCTGACCTGGCGAAAATCGGTCCGCGTACCGTCGGGCGGTGGCTCCAACTGGCTGGACCGGCTCCTAGACGGCGCGCTCGCTGCCATAAGGCGGCTGCTGCCGGCCAGCCGGGAGGCGTCCCCTTGAGTCGGCTGACCTATTACCTGAACCGCAAGTTCCTCCTGCGCTTCGTGATCATCCTGGTTACGGTTGCGGGTTTCGCCAGCCTTTTCGACCTGCTCGAGACAGGCTCTCGCGTTCTTCGCCGGGCCGCTGCCATCGAGGGCATGGGCGACAGCGTCGGCTGGCGAACGCTGGTCTGGTATGCGGGTATCCGGCTGCCGACGTTGATCACCGATCTTCTGCCCCTGATGGCGCTGGTAGCAGCCCTCGTGACCATCAACGACATCCTGCGTCACCGCGAGCTCGTCATCATCTGGACTTCAGGGGTCTCCAGAGCGGGTCTGGTCCTTCGCATGCTGCCCGTGGCCCTCTTGCTCTTCGCCGGCAAGTTTGCCTTGGACGACTGGGCCATTCCGGCCAGCGCGCCGACGCTGGATGCGCTGGGCCTGGCTGATTTCGGCCGCGTCGCCGGTCCTTCCAGTGACTGGCTCTGGGTACGCGACGGCGAGAACGTTGTGCGTATCCCAGCCACCAGTCGTCCCGGCAAGGAGATGAACAATGTCATCATTTTCCGGCGCGATAATCTAGGGCGGACGACGGAGGTTCTGCGCGCCGCCCGGGTGCGTGCCAACCGTTCGGACTGGCATCTCGAGGATGTGCTGCTTCAGCCGGCCTCCGCCAAGCCGGTGACGCGGATCGCCCAAATGACGCTGCCCATCAATGTCAGGCTCGACAAGGTCGAGGTGATGACGAAGGCACCCCGCGAACTTTCCTTCCTCGACCTCTGGGACGCGGTCAATCATAACGGGTACGGCCTGGGCTCGGTCGAGGCGCAGCGGACCTGGCTGCATGGCCGCCTTGCCGCCGGCGTCACCATGATGTTCATGGTCGGTATCGGCATGGCGATCGTGCGCCGTTTCAACCGCACCTCGATGGTATTTCGCATCTTCACCGAAGGCTTGGCGATCGGCTTTCTCTCGATGATCGTCTCGGGCACGCTTCTGGCCTTCGGCGAAGTCGGTCTCATCAGCCCGATCTTCTCGGCCTGGGCGGTCCCGGCCGTCCTTGCCTTGATCCTTCTTCGCTGGATGGGCCTGCTCGAACTGCCACGCCGGCAGCGGCGGGGTGACGATTTCCACGGCCGCTTCCGTGTCGCCGACGCCGAGGGCGCGACCAAGACCGGCGCTGCCATGCCGTTCGGCTCGCACCGGGCGGAGCGCTCATGAGCAGCAACCGATGGATGCAAGGCGGCACTCTGCTGACATGACGCCCGTCATTCTCGTCCACAACGCGCGCAGCACGCGCAACAGCAAAGGCCTTGAGGCGCTCAAGGAAGTGGCCGCGGCGGATACATCCGTGACCCAGCTCTTCTTCGACGAGCGGACGGATCTCGACGAGATCGCTGCCGTCGTGCAGGCGGCTGTACCCTCTCTCTTGATCGTGAATGGCGGCGATGGCACGGTCCAAGGCGTGTTGACGAGGCTCCTTGGGCGCTTCAGACCAGCGACCTTGCCGCATCTGGCGGTGTTGCCGCGCGGCATGGCCAACATGACGGCGGGTGATTGTGGTCTTAGGAGTCGGAACCCGGCGGCTCTCAGAGAGCTCCTCGAACGGGTCGCGCATGGGCGGATCGAAGAAACCACGACGCATCGGCGGGTTTTGAAGGTTGAGGGCGTGGTCGGACGGGAGGAGGCCGTATACGGCATGTTCGCCGGCTTTGCGGGGATCATGGATGCCATTCGGCTGACGACCGGGAAGGTCCACAAGACTGGCCTCAAGGGCGAGTGGTCGCATCTCGTGACCTTGATCTCGTTGCTTTTCGGCCTGGCGATCGGCCGAAAACCCCATGGCGCGCTGGACGGCGAGCCGATGCGCGTTACGATCGAGGGCAAGACAAGACAGAGGCGCGAACTGCTTTGGCTCGCCACGACGCTGGATCATCTTGTGCTCAGATCGCGGCCCTTCTGGAACGACGCTGACAGCGACTTGCGCTTTACCAGCATCGCCTATCCGCCGCCCAGGCTCATTCGCCATGCCGCAGGTATCCTCTACGGCTGGCCGGCCAGGCCGAGCGAGGCGCAGGGTTTCTTCAGCCAGGGTACTGACCGCCTGAGCCTAAACTATACCGGCACGTTCACCATCGATGGCGAATTCTTCGAGGCGGCGATGCATCAGCCGCTGACGCTGAGCGCGCCCGACGAACTCGCGTTCGTGCGGTTCTAAGATGTATGCGATCGAAATGCGCGCGATCGTCGAGGCCGAGATGGACCGACCGGTCCCGCCCGAGATCACCGCTTTGGTCGACGCGCTTTGCGAGCTCTACCCGCGATCGGCCACGGCCATTCTGTTCTATGGCAGTGCGCTTCGTGACAAGGCGGTTGGCGATCGCATGGTCGACCTCTATGTCCTGACCCAAGGCTATCGGCAGGTCCATAAGAACGCCATCGCCCGCTTCTTTAATCGGCTCATTCCACCCAATGTCTATTATATCGAGGCGTCCATGGCGGACGGGGCGAAAGTGCGGGCGAAATACGCCCTGGTCGACCAGACGCAGTTCAGAAGGCTCGTCTCGCCGCGTACCAGCAATCCTTATTTCTGGGCGCGCTTCTGCCAGCCGGTGGCCGTGCCGTGGACGCGTGACGAGCAGGCACGCCGTGCGGTGCGTGAGGCGCTGATCGCCGCACCGATGACACTGGCAACGCAAATCCGGCCCGTGATCGAAGGTGAGCCCGACAGTCGCACGCTCTGGACTGAGGGCTTTGCCCTGACCTACGCGACTGAGCTCAGGGCGGAGCGCCAGAGCCGTGCGCTTGATGTCTATCTTGCCGACCAGGCCCGCTATGACGAGGTGGCGGCTATCATCGCACCCTGCCTGCCGCCGGCACCGGGCCTCGATGCGCGCGATCGCGCGCTCAGGCTCTGGGCACGTCGGCGCTGGCTGGGCAAGCTCTGGTCAGTCGCTCGCCTTATGAAGGCAGCCTTTACCTTCGATGGCGGTGCCGATTATCTGGCCTGGAAGATCGAGCGTCATTCCGGCGAACGGGTCAATCTCCGCCCTTGGCAACGGCGCCACCCGATCCTGGCGACGCCGACGATCCTCTGGCGTCTCTGGCGCAAGGGCGCCATCCACTAGGCCCGTTGACGGGCATAAACAGATCTTTTGGGGATTCTAACGATCCCCGTTCAGCTTTGACGCAAGGATGGCCGCTCGCCGCTGGAGCCTCATCCTTCCCGCTGCCCATTCGGCCGCGAAGCGCACGCCATCCGATAAAATGCCCGCATTTTGGCGCTGTCTCGACTCCGGACCGCGCCGGCACGCCTCCTTCATGGCGGCGGCGTCACATCTGGATACCGCGAAATGCAGATTGCGCCCCCCAAGCAAGGCTTATTTGGGCCAAGGAACGGGCGGTGCAGGCTGCGTAGAATCGTCAGAATGACAGAATAGCAAGCTTGGCCGCCGGTCGGAAATCTAGGATTGGGCGCTTCATAATTGCGCGGGCCGCCGAATATACGGGCAGATGGACGGCACGCGTAGGTTTCGAACATCGCCTCTAATTCGATTTAAATATAATACATCACGCTTAACCGGCAATAATTATTTTATATGGATAAATTCATATTCGAATTACTTAGGAAAAACTTATACTTATGGTTGTGATCATAAGACAAATCGCTTTTTCCCACGAAGAAAAACCAAGTTGACCTATCCACTAATACTGGAGAACCTTCGTGGGCGATAACGGCATCACATACATGGAGAGACCACATGGCCGACTATGTTGGTACGCTAGGTGACGACCTGACTGTTTACGAGCAGGGAACGCCGCCGGTTACACAGTTCGACGATGTTCAGATCGGCAAACTGGGTGATGACCATTTACGCGGCGCGGGAGGCAATGATCTGCTCTTTGGCGATACCGGCAATGATTTCCTCGAAGGCGGCAAAGGTATCGACCTCGTCATTGGCGCCGATGGCAACGACAATCTCCACGGCAATGACGGGCAGGACACGCTTTACGGTGGCAAGGGCAACGATGTCCTCTTCGGCGGTGCGGGCGACGACACGCTGATCGGCAATCAGGGCATCGACACCCTGACCGGTGGCGCCGGAGCCGATCGCTTCATCATCCGTGGTCGCGAGTCATCGGATATCGGCGGCGCGGTCCACGATGGCATTGAGATCGTGCAAAAGCAGACCATCACCGATCTGCATTTTGACCAGGGCGACAAGCTGCAGCTGGACGGCTTCGTGCTGAACGGCCAGGATCTCACCCAGTCGCTGCATCTGGGCAATGGTATCGGGAGCCAGGCCTCGCTGGACAACGTCGTTGCAACGCTGGACAAGGCCTATGCCGACGGCGTGATCGCCTATGATCCCACCGTTCAGGAAGGCAATAACCTGCATCTGTTCCTACAGGACAAGGCGGGCGAGCTTCATGAGGTCGTTCTTAACCATTACGGCACGCCGGCCTGATTCCGCAAAGCGATCCGAGGCGACCAGCGAGGCCAAAGGGCGTGCCTAGCCCGGCGGCCGTCGCGCGCAGGCTAAGCGGAATCAGCTGCCCCAGGATCTGAAGCTGCCGGTACTCCAAGAGCTGCTGCGCGAGCCGAAGCCACCGCGGCTGACGACTGAGGTTCGCGAGGGCGGGGGGGCTTGATAAACGTCGCGCGCGGGGGCGCGGACGGTGGAGCCGCCTAGGGTGCTGAGCGGCGATCCCGAACCGGTATAGAGGTCGCCGTTTTGTACGCTGCGATAAATGGGGCGGGCGTAGTGATAGCCGCCGGGGCGGCCCCAATAACCGCTGCCGCCGGTCACTTGATTGACAAGGTTGCTGACGAGAAATCCGGTCAGGAAGGGGACAAAGAAGCTGGAGCCGCCTTCTTCCCGACGATAGCAGGCGTTGACGCCGAACTGAGCCTCGCATGTCGACTGTTCGTCGAAGCGAGGGGCTTGTTCGTCGTTTTGCGCCTTTGCCTCGTCGAAGGCCTTCTGGCAGTCATCGGGATCGACCTTGCCCTCGGCTTTGCAGGCCTCTACCGAGGGATAATAATTGCCTTCAGCCTGTTGGTCGGCACGCGAGTTGTAGATGGCCAGGGCCCCGCCGGCCGCGGCCATTAGGGTCAAGGTGATGGCGGTCGAGCGCTTCATGCCGGCCTCAATAGCTCATGCAGGCCGACTGCAGCATGCCGCCTGTCAGCGAGACCACCGCAAGATAGATGGCTGGCGCCATCTCGCCTTCGGGAATGCGCTCGCAGAGCCCGGGGATGAGCAGGCGCGCCAGCCGATAGGCGCCCACTTGCACGATAAGGGCCACAAGACCCCAGACGACCGCGTCGAACAGGCCGACCGAGTTCACGAACGCGGCCGCGAGTGGAATGATAAAGCCCAGGATCGAGCCGGCAAAGGCGATTGCCGCCGCGACATTGTTGGCGCGGATCAGCGCCATCTCGTCATAGGGGGTAAGGCGCGTATAGACGAGCCCGTAGAGCCCCAGGAGAACGCAACCCACGATATAGTAGGCTATGAAGGCCGGGAGACCCGCCAGCGATTGCGCGATATGCAATGAGAATCCTCCTCAAGGGCGGCCAAACCGCTCAACTGGTCGACAGGCTGGCGCGATCCAGGTCCATGCCCACCATCAATTCGACCGAGCGTCCGGTCGGGATGGTTTCGATGGCCGCCAGAAGAAACTCGGGCTTGCCCGAGGCAAGGACGCGGCTGAAGAGCATGGCCCGCTGGTCGACGCGCCGGGCTGGCGGTTCGTCCTCGCTGTCCCTGACCGCTTCGGAAAAGACGACGGGATCGGCCGGACCGCGCGTCTCGGCGAACCAGACGCGCTCGTAGCTGGTGCCGTCCTCGAGCGCCAGGCGCGCGCTTTTGAGCTTGGCCTCCCATTGCGACCAGGCGGCCCTGTCGCTTTCGTTCGGATAATAGCTCTGGAGCGGCCGGTAGAGCGTCACCTCGGCTATGTGCTCGGCCGCGTGACCACCATTCGTGAGTGCCTGCACCATCGTGTTGTCCTCGCTATAGTAGCGATGCACGAAGGAGCCGTCCCCCAGATCGACAAGGCCGCGTGCGGCCACGATCATCGAGGTCTCCGGCAGGATGAGCCGGGAATCCGCGCCAAGGAGGCGAACGGCCAGTGGATCGATAAAGAATGGCTGGCCGATGACCACGCCTAGCGGCGAGGGCGCCCCCTCGGTCTCCGCGGCGCCACCACCGCCAAGCGACTTAAGCAACCGTCCGAACATTCAACCGTCCCTTTGCTCACGCCGGTCATTCTGACGGCGATCGCGCCATCGCGCAATCCATCCCGATTTTGACATGTTGGACCATCCATGTCATATGACATGTCATAAATGACTTGGAAACGCATGCCGGAACGCGCCGCACTCTACCAACGCCGTCGTCGGGACCGCCTGCGTGCCAGGGGCCTGATCAAGCGGGAGATCTGGGTGCCGCCGGAATATGCGGATCTGGTTCGGCTGTTCGAATCGGCCCTGCAGCATCATAATCCGCCCCGCATCGACACGTTCCCGCAAACGCCCGGGCGACATGCCGAGCCAGCCACAAGGAGCGATCTTGCCATGAGCGATGCCAAACGTTGGAGCGTCGAGACGCTCCAGGCCGCCTTTGCCGCCTCGTCACAGGCCAGGGAGGGCGAGTTCGCTGTCGACATGGTCGAGGGGGCCGAGCCCGTCATGCATCTGACCATGCATGATTTCGGCGACCTGCCCGTGACGGTCTCGGTGGCGGGCTCGCAGATCGTGATGAGCGTACTCCTTTGGCCCGTGGCATCGATTGCCGACCAACCCGCGTTCGAGCGTGAGCTTCTCCTGACGCACAAGATGATCCCACTCTCGACCTACGGCATCACGACCACGGCCGAGGGCGAGCTCTGGTATGAGATCTTCGGGGCGCTTTCCTCGGAATCGAGCTTCGAGACCGTCTTGATCGAGCTCGAGACCCTGGCCGACAACGCCATCGACGCCACCGAGCATTTCGAATCGCACGTCCATCGCGTCGCCTGAGCACGCGCCAACCGCAGGACAGCAAGACCATGGGCATTCTCTCCAAGATTTTCACCGCCGTCCGGGGGGCGGCCAGCGAAGGCGGCCAGGCCGTCGTCGACCATCAGGCACTGCGCATTCTCGATCAGGAGATCAGGGACGCCGATCGGGCGCTTTCCCAGTCCAGGACCGACCTTGCGAGCCTGATCGCCGAGCGCCGCATGGCCGATTCCAAGATCGTCGACATCGACCGTCGAATTGCCGAATACGAGGCACATGCGGGAGCTGCCCTCCAGCGCGGCGAAGAGAAACTGGCGACGGAGGTGGCCGAGCGCATCGCCCAGCTCGAGAGCGAGCGCGCGGCGGCCGCCGAGACGGCCTCGCATTACGAGACCAATGAGCGCGGTCTGCGCGAGACGATCCGCAAGACGGAGGCCAATCTCAGGCGGATGAAATCGCAGGTCGATACGGTCAAGGCCACGGCCTCGGTGCAGCGTGCCCAGGCGGCGGTCGCCAGCCGGCATTCCGGCGCCCAGTCCCGCATGCAAAACGCCATGGATTCGCTGGATCGCATCAAGCAGCGCCAAGCCAAGCAGTCGCTGCAATACGAGGCGGCCGAGGAACTGCAACGCGAGGAAACCGGTGCCGATCTCGATGCCCGCCTGGCCGCAGCCGGCATTGGCGGAGCGCCCGGTGGTGCATCCGCTGTCCTCGAGCGGCTGAAGGCCAAGCAACTCGGGTCGGCCACCGAGGACCGCCCGACCGCCGCGATCGAGGGACCGCGCCGGCAGATCACCTGAGCGACGGTTGCGCGAGGATGCAGCGACGGCACATGACCGAGCGGCCCTGGTGGAAGACGCAGGCCGAGCAATTGGGCTTCGTCTTCCACACCATGTACGGCCAGCCCTATTGGGACGAGACCGCGTGCTGGCAGTTCGGCCTGCGCGAGATCGAGGAGGGCATCGATCAGCCGGCAGCAGAACTGCATGGGATGTGCCTGTCGCTGGTCGATCGCGTCGTCGAGGATGAGCGGCTCCTTCGCCGTCTGGCCATCCCCGAGCGCTTTTTCGACCTGATCCGCCGCTCGTGGCGAGATCGCGAGCCCGCTCTCTATGGCCGCTTCGATCTTGCCTATGACGGCCGGGGCCCGGCCAAGCTGCTCGAATATAATGCCGACACGCCGACCAGTCTCTACGAGACGGCGTTCTTCCAGTGGCTCTGGCTGGAGGAGGCGATCCAGGCGGGTCAGGTGCCGGCCGACGCCGATCAGTTCAACCGGGTCCAGGAATGCCTAATCGAGGGCTTGGCCAGCCTAGGCGTGCCGCCGGGCTGGCCGATGCATTTCGCGGCGGCGGCCGGTTCCGCCGAGGATCGCGGGACCGTGCGCTATCTCGAGGATTGCGCCCTGCAGGCCGGGCTCATTCCCCGCTATCTCGACATCGAGCAGATCGGCATCGACACGCAGGGCCAGTTCACCGGGCTCGAGGGTGAGGCCATCACCCATCTCTTCAAGCTCTATCCCTGGGAATGGCTGCTGCGCGAAGACTATGCCGCTCATCTCGATGGCGCCGATACCCGCTTCACCGAACCGCCCTGGAAAGCCATCCTCTCCAACAAGGGCATTCTCCCTTTGCTCTGGGAGATGTTCGAGGGCCATCCCAATCTGCTGCCCGCCTATTTCGAGGATGAGGCACAGGGCAGGGCGATGCTCGATGCGCGCTATGTCCGCAAGCCGCTGCTTTCGCGCGAGGGCGCCAACGTCACGATCCTCGATCTGGACCAGGAGGAAGAAACGGCCGAGGGTCCCTATGGCGCCGAGGGTCATGTCCTGCAGCTTTATGCCAGACTGCCCGAGGTCGAGGGCAACCACATGGTCGTCGGCGCCTGGATCGTGAACGGCGAGGCCTGCGGCATGGGGCTGCGCGAGGATAAGAGCAGGATCACGCGCGATCTCTCGCGCTTCGTGCCGCATATCATCCTGGAATGACGGTCGGGAAGTGCCGGCTTTAGAGAAAGTCGATGCCGAACCAGAGGATGACGACGACCAAGACCAGATAGAGCGGCA
Organism: Arboricoccus pini; assembly: GCF_900187945.1. Taxonomy (GTDB): domain Bacteria; phylum Pseudomonadota; class Alphaproteobacteria; order Geminicoccales; family Geminicoccaceae; genus Arboricoccus; species Arboricoccus pini. The sequence continues at coordinate 25,189 of NZ_FYEH01000002.1, forward strand.
GGGAGATCTGCTCGATGCGGCGCCGGTCCGGCGGCAGGTGGCCCGCCATGATCTTGGCATAGGAGGCCAGGGCCAAGATGAGGGCCGAGGCGATGCCCAGGAAGGTACGGGCCCCGACATCCAGGTGGCTGCCGCCAAAAAAGGCGACGCCGCAGGCGGCGATACCGACGATCTGCAAGGCCAGATCCCGACTCACCAGCCAGAGGAAGAGGGGTTGCAGCGCAGCACTCATCGGCTCTCCGTTTCCCTGACTTGAACGTCGACGCGTTCGCGGCAATGGTGCCTTGCCGCCTGCCTAGAGGATTAGCCGCGCCTTGTCGCCTGATCCGGTCGCCCCGGCACCCAATCTCTCATCTTGGAGGACCAAGCTGCTCAAGATTTTCATCGATGCGGATGCGTGCCCGGTCAAGGAGGAGATCTATCGCGTGGCCGGACGCTATGGCCTGTCGGTCCTCGTGGTGGCCAACGCCTATCTGCGTGTGCCGGACGACCCGCGCATCGAACGGGTGACCGTGACGGAGGGCCTCGATCGCGCCGACGATTGGATCGCCGAGCGGGCGGAGCAGGGCGATGTCGTCATCACCGCCGACGTTCCGCTGGCCGATCGCTGCGTCAAGGCGGGGGCCCGCGTCATCGCCCCGAACGGCCGTCCCTTTACGCCGGCCTCGATCGGCGCCGATCTGGCGATGCGCAACCTCATGACCAGCCTTCGTGAGGCAGGCGAGATCAAGAGTGGCGGTCGTCCCTTTTCCAAGCAGGATCGCAGTCAGTTCCTGCAAGCGCTCGACACGGCCATCCAGGCGATCCGACGAACGGGCAAGTAGCCCACTCTCAGGCGAGAACCGGGTATCCCTGGACGATGGCCTGGGCTTCAAGGTCGAGGATGCTGTCATAGTCGCTCTCCTCCAGCACCTCGAAGCCCGAGATGCCCAGCATCGCCAGCCCTTCCGCCGCCGCCGGATCGGCGATCAGATCCCGCAGGGCCGCCCGCATGACGTCGATCTCAGCCGCGTTGGTGGCAAGGCTGGTGATGAGCGGCAGGCCCGGTGTCGACGCGGAAACGGCAAGAACGCGCAGGCCTTCGGTCAATTCCGGGCGATGATGGGCGGCCAGGCCATAGGTGATGGCATCGATCGCGGCCACGCCCGCATAGCCTTTGGCCACGGCCGCCATGCTGGCCAGATGGGCGCCGGTCGGCAGGACCCGGGCGAAGAACGGCCGACCGGCCGCATGCGGGGCGATCAAGGCGCGCAGCAGGTTCATGCCGCTATTGCTGTCGGGCCCATTAACGGCCACGACCTGGCCGCGCAATTCGGCAACCTCCTCGATCGGTGAATCCGCCGCCACGATGACGACGCTGCAATGCCGTCCCCGTTCGATGCAGGGCCAAGCGTAGCTGGGGGTCGCCACATAGCGGACGCGGCCACGAAGAAAGGTGCGAAGCGGATAGCCGCAGGTCTGCGCCATGAGAAGGTCGGGGGCCTGCCAAACCGCCGGCGGCGCCGCCCGGCGATCCAGGCTTGAGGGGACGTCCTTCAGGTTGCGATCTTGAAGGATCGCTGCCAGCGCCGACCAGACGGCGTCATTCGCCGACTGTAGCCACGGCGCGTCGTACATGCCCAAGCTGGCGATCCGAGCTGTCATAGCCTGTCACCTCTTCCGGATAGGCTGGATGAACCAGCCGGTCATGCGGGCGAAACAGGAAACGATCGGCGACATCCAGATAACCATCATAGACGAGCCCGCCATTGCCGGCCACCAGGCGTTCGCGGTGACGGCGGTAATAGGCGGGGATCGCGTACCAGGGCAGGCCCGGCTTGTCGTGATGCACGACGTGAAGGTTATTGTAGAGGAACAGCAGCCCCAGAACCGGGGCATTCTCAACGATCGCCGTCCGGTGCGCTGTGGCCGGCGCTGCCCGGTGCTCGGCAAAGGAGCGGACCAGCGCCAGGGCAAAGCCGGGATAGACGAAGACCAGCAGATAGGACCAAAGCGACATGTCGCAGACGACGAGAACCCAGAAGAGGATGGGCACAATGCCGGCCGCGTGCAGGGCCCAGATCCCCAAGAGCTTGCGATTCCCCGTCATCAGCCGCCACGCCTGTCCGGCCAGGAAGACCAGAATGCCATGCAGCGGCCCGAGCACGACGCGGCCGGCCAGCGTGTCGATGACGCGATAGAAATGTACGAAGCGATGGCGCAGCCTCTTCGCCTGCGCCGGTGTCAGATAGTAGCTTTCCGGATCGTCGATCGGGTCGGTAAGCCTGTCGTTTTGATGGTGGCATCGATGGCTGTGCCGGTAGATGGCATAAGGCAGCCACAGGCCCAGGGGCCAAAAGCCGATAAAGTCATTGACCCATCGAAAGGGCGTCGGGTGATCGTGGATCACCTCGTGCTGCAGCGACATGTGCCAGGCCATGAACCAGGCTGCCGCCGGCAGAAGCAGGACCAGCGGGATGTCACTGTGGAAATAGGTGAGCGCCAACCAGCCGCCATAGACCAGGGCCGTCAGACCCATAGTCGGCCATTCGATCCCCCGACCTGCCATCCCCCTGCATCCCCCGCATCGGTCTTCCACCATTGAGATGCTCGAAAAATGACGAGGCAACGAGCGAATGCGTGACTTTTGCGGCGTTTGATCACAACACGTGAATATGGAATATTAAATCGACAAACTGATGCGAATTCGAAGCGATTGATGTGAATGATCTGCAGGCAATTCGATGAATAAGCGCGTGATGGTTCGGCTCTTCCGCGAGCGCCTCATTCAGGTGCTGGAAAAGTCGGAACTGAGCCAGACAGCCTTTGCCGAGCGGGTCCAGATCGATCGGTCCACCCTTTCCCAGCTGCTCGCGCCTGGAAATGAACGCCTGCCGAGGATGGAGTCGGTCATTGGCATCGCCACGAGTTTCCAGGTCTCACTGGATTGGCTCTTTGGCCTCAGTCAGCGTGACGGGCTTGGGGCCGATGTGCTGCACGAGAGCCTTCAGGTCGAATCAGACGCTCTCTCGCATCTGGATGAGCGGCTGTTGCGCTGGCATCGCGAGGCGGCCGGCTACAAGATCCGCCACGTGCCCGCGAGCTTCCCCGACGTCTTGAAGACAGACGACGTCATCCGCTTCGAGTATGGGCTCTCAGCCGTACCCACGCCCGAGCGGCGGATCGGCATCACCCAGTCGCGGCTGGACTATCTGCGCGAGCCGGACACGGAGATGGAAACAGCCATGCCGTTCCAGACGATGGAAAGCTTTGCACGGGGCGAGGGTGGCTGGCAGGGGCTGGACCGGTCGCTCCGGCGCGAACAGATCCTCCATGCAATGAGCCTCGTCGACGAACTCTATCCACGCTTTCGTTGGTTTCTCTATGATGGACGCCAGGATTTTTCGGCACCGGTGACGGTCTTTGGCCCACAACGCGCGGCCATCTATATCGGCCGCAACTATTTTGTCTTCCGCTCGACCGAGCACATCCGCATCCTGGCGCAGCATGTCGATCGGCTGATCCGCGCTGCGACGATAACCGCGACCAGAACCCGCCCCTGGCTCGAATCCCTGCTACCACTGGTGCGCTAGGTCGCCGGCGCAGGGCCCGAGGATGCTTGACGGCAACCATCCAGGCCGCCTACCGCCATGGCGAAGCGCGCAAGGACCAGCCCGATGACCCGTTCTCTCTCACGCCGTCGCCTCTTGAGGACGGGGACCGCAGCCGCCCTCGGGCTGTCCCTGCCATTGCGCCATCCGTCTGCGGCGACGACCAGCAAAGGCGGCATCCTCAAGGTCGCCGCCGATACCGAACCGCGCAATCTCAACCCCGCCATCGTCGCCTCCAACGGAGTCTTCTTCGTCGCCAGCAAGGTCGTCGAGCCGCTGGCCGAGCAGGCTTTCGCGCCCAACGGCGCCCCCATCGGCCAAGTCCCCCGTCTGGCCACGGGCTGGGAGGGAGCACCGGACGGGCGGAGCGTGCGCCTCACCTTGCGTCAAGGCGTGACCTGGCATGACGGCCAGCCCTTCGATTCCAGGGACGTGGCGTTCACCGCGCTTGAAGTCTGGCGCAAGCTGCAGAATCTGGGGCAGGTCGTCTTTGCCTCCTTGGAAGCGGTCGACACACCCGATGCCGCGACGGCGATCCTGCGTTTCGCGCAGCCCGTGCCCTTCCAACTGTTCCGCAATGCCATGCCGGCACTGACGAGCGTGCTGCCGCGCCATCTCTATGAAGGCGGCGACATCATGACCAACCCCGCCAACAAGCAGCCCGTCGGCACGGGTCCCTTTCGTTTCGTCGAGCACAAGGAAGGCGACTATTACCGGCTTGAACGCCATGTCGGCTACTGGCAGCAGGACCAGCCTTATCTCGACGGCATTCTTTATCGCGTGCTGCCCGACAAAGGTGCGATCGCCGCCGCACTCGAGACGGGCGACATCGACGTCGCGGCCTTCTCCGCCGTCTCCCTGGCCGATATCGACCGTCTCACCCAGCAGGAAGGCATGCAGGTCGACCAGGAAGGTTATGAGGCCCTGACCTACCAGGTGATGATCGAAATCAATCATCGCCGCAAGGAACTGGCCGATGTCCGCGTGCGGCGGGCGATCGCCTTTGCCGTCGATCGCAAGCAGGTGGCGGACACGATCTTCATGGGCAGAGCCACGCCCGCCACGGGGCCCGTGCCACGCTCGGATGCGCAATTCTTCGAGGAGAGCGTGCCGCACTACGCCTTCGATCCGGCCATGGCGGAGCGCATGCTGGACGAGGCGGGCTATCCGCGCGGCGCCGATGGCAAGCGCTTCAGCCTCAGCCTGCTACCGGCTCCTTGGTTCGAGCAGACTTTGCAAATGGGCGACTACCTGAAGCAGGCCCTGGCTCGGATCGGCATCGAGGCTATCATCACGGTCCTGGACCCGGCTGCCCATCAGCAGGCCGTCTACACCGATCATCGTTTCGATCTGGCGATCGGCTCACCGGCCTATCGCAACGATCCCGGCATCTCGACGACCATACTCTATAAGAGCGGCATTCCGGCGGGTGTGCCCTTTTCCAACCAGTATGGCTACGCCGATACCTTGATGGACAACATCATCGCTCAGGCGGCCGCCGCGACCGACCCCATCATGCGGATCACCGTCTTTCAGCGCTTCCAGAAATATGCGGGCCTGCAACTGCCGATCATCCCGGTCGTTGACTTCACGATGCTGACAACCGCCCGCCCCAACGTACGCGGCATTGCCGCCAATCCTCGCTGGGCTGTCTCGAACTGGGCCGACACGTGGCTGGCCTGAGCCCCTGGGCAAAGGCGTGAATTTCAGGCTTGCCCGCTTCGCGGCGCGACGCCTGGGGACAGGCCTGCTTGTCCTGCTCATCGTGAGCATCGTCAATTTCATGTTGCTGGCAGCAGCACCCGGCGATGCCGTCGATGCCTATCTGGCCGAGACAGGCGGGGCAGGCGGCGATGCCGCGGGTCTACGGACCGCATGGGGATTGTCCCTTGGCCTCTGGCCGCGCCTATGCCTCTATCTGTCAGGGCTCCTGCATTTCGATCTCGGCTGGTCGGTAGCCTTCGATCGCCCCGTGGTCGGCCTCATCCTGGAGCGCCTACCCAATACGTTGCTCCTCTCGGGCACCGCTCTGGCCTTCGCCGCCGCCCTGGGCACGTCCATGGGCATCCTGGCCGGCATGCGGCCCCATGGCATCGGCGACGGCATCTTGCGCGCGCTCAGTCTGATCCTCAGTGCCATCCCGAACTTCTGGCTCGGCCTCATGCTCATGCTGCTATTCACACTGAAACTCGCCTGGCTGCCCTTGGGAGGCATCAGCAGTCTCACCGCGAGCGAAGGGAGCCTCTCGCATGTGCTGGACGTGGCCAAGCATCTGGTGCTGCCGGTAAGCGCGCTCGGGCTCGGCTACGCCGCCCTCTACCAGCGGCTGATGCGGGCCGGCATGGTGCAGGCCGCAGGTGAGGACTATGTGCGCACCGCGCGCGCGAAGGGCCTTGCGCGCCGGCGCATCCTGCTGCGGCACATGGCGCGCAATGCGATTCTGCCCGTCGTCACGATGTTGGGCCTCCAGGCCGGGACGCTTCTCGGGGGTAGCGTCGTGATCGAGAGCGTCTTTGCCATTCCGGGGCTGGGCCGACTGGCGGCGGAGGCCGTCACGCGCCGGGACGCGCCACTCCTCCTGGGTATCATTCTCATAAGCGCGCTGCTCGTCATTCTCATCAATGTCCTGATCGACCTTGTGCAGTCGAAGCTGGACCCGCGCGTGGTCCGCAGCTGATGCGTCGCCATCCAGGCTTGATCGAGGCGGCGGCCGGCGGTGCCTTCCTGGCCCTTCTTCTGGCCATGGCCTGCCTCGCGTCCTGGCTCTGGCCAGGTGACCCGCTGGCCTTCGTCAGCAAGCCACTTCGGCCGCCCTTCACCGATCCGCATCTCCCGTTGGGCAGCGACCGACTTGGCCGCGACGTCGCGGCGATGCTGGCGCATGCGGCCGGCAACACGCTGCTGATCGCTGGCAGCGCCACTGCTGCGGCCTTTCTTGTCGGTGTCGTGCTTGGCACGGTGGCAGGCTTCGCGGGCGGCCTGCTCGACGAGTTCCTTATGCGGATTGTCGAGGCCTTCCAGGTCATTCCAGGTTTTCTCTTGGCGCTGGCCCTGGTGGCCATTCTCGGACCTTCCTTGCCGGTCATCGTCCTGGCGATCGCGGCCGGTGCCTGGCCAGCACCTGCCAGGCTGACGCGAGCCGAAGTCCGCAGCTGGCGAAGCCGCGAGTTCGTTGACGCCGCCCGTCTTCTCGGCATGCCTCCAGCACGGATCGCCTTTTGCGAGGTCCTGCCCAATGCCCTGCCGCCGGTTCTCTCTCTGATCGGCATCATTACCGCCGCCGCCATTCTGGTTGAATCCGCTTTGTCGTTCCTCGGTCTGGGCGATCCCAACCGCATTACCTGGGGGCGCATGGTGGCCGATGGCCGCAGCGTTCTTCGCAGCGCACCGGCCCTGACACTCATTCCCGGTACTGCCATCTGCCTGACGGTCCTCTCGGTCGGCATCGCGGGCGATGGGCTGACCCGGCTCCTCGATCCGAGGCGTCTTCGATGAGCCTGCTCGACGTAACCGGGCTCAAGGTGGGGTTTGGCCAGAGCCTGCCCGTGCGGCAGGTCGATCTCGTCATCGAACCCGGCTCGCGCACGGCCCTTCTGGGTGCCAGCGGCTCGGGCAAAAGCCTGACGGTGCTGGCCATCGCCGGGCTGCTGCCACCGGGAGCACGGATGCAAGGGCAGATCGTCTGGGGTGGGCTGCCGGCCGGCATGCGGCTGGGCCGCGATGTCGGCCTCGTTTTCCAGGATCCGATGTCCGCCCTGAATCCGGTCCTCCGGGTTGGCGAGCAGGTGGCCGAGGTGGTCCGGGCGCATCGGCACCGATCCTCTCGCCGCGCCATGGAAGAGGCGACGAGCCTTTTTCACCAGCTCGATCTTCCCCAGCCGGACCGCATCGGGCAGGCCTATCCCCACCAGCTCTCGGGCGGCCAGCGCCAAAGAGTTGCCATCGCTGCGGCGATCGCCGCCGATCCCGCACTCCTGATCCTGGACGAGCCGACGACGGCGCTGGATACCGTTACCCAACGCCATATCGTCGACCTGCTGCAGAGCATCGCCTCGGCGCGTGGGATGGCGATCCTCCTCGTGACCCACGACCTCGCTTTGGCGGCCCATCTCGCAGCGGATGCCTTCATCATCGATGAGGGGCTGATCGTCGAGCGCCAGCCCATACAAGATCTTATCCTGGCTCCCAGGCACGCCGCCGCCCGCTCCCTCGTCCAGGCCCACCGCCAGCTTCACGCCCATGACTGAGCCGCTCCTGCGGGTAGAGGGCCTGAGCAAGCGCTTCCACGGCAAGGACGTTGTGGTCGATGTCGATCTGAGCCTGACGGCCGGCGAGACACTGGTCGTGATCGGCGCCTCCGGTGTCGGCAAGACGACCCTCGCACGCCTGATCCTCTGCCTTGTCGAGCCGGATGCCGGCGCGATCCACCTGGACGGCATCGATCTGGTAGGACTGCGCGGTGCCGCTCGCCGCCGCCATCGCCGCGCGCTGCAGATGGTCTTTCAGGACTCGCTGGCTGCCTTAAATCCACGAGCCGACGTGCTGCGGCTCCTGACTGACCCCCTGCGCGTTCGCCTCGACATCGCCCGCAGCCGGCGGACAGCGCTGATCCATGCGGTCCTGGACGATGTCGATCTCGATCCCGGCTTGCTCGGTCGGCCGCCGCATGCGCTCTCCGGCGGCCAGCGCCAGCGAGTGGCCCTGGCCCGCGCCCTCCTGGCGGATGCGCGCCTCATCATCATGGACGAGCCGATGGCAGCGCAGGATGCCGTGCGGCGACTGCGACTGGCGGCACTCGTGAAACGCCTGCAGGCCGAGCGCAATCTAAGCTTTCTCGTCATCACCCATGATCTGGAGACAGCCGCCATTCTCGCCGACCGCGTCGCCGTCATGGCAAGCGGGCGTCTCGTCGAGACGGGCCCGGCTGAGCGCATCCTCCGGCAACCCGCCAGCGATGCTGCCCGGCATCTCCTTGCCGCCCGGCTGCGGCTGCCGCCGGCCCAGACGAAAGGCGGTGACTGACAGGCGTTAAGTCCGGGAGAGCAGACGGGCGGACTTGAGATCATCGCGGCGAACGATCCGACGCGAATCTGCGTACATGATGCGGCGATGACGGAACATTCATCGCCTATTGGCGCTAATAAGAAACAGTCCCGCCTGTAGGTCTTTGTGTTCATGACACGCTGGATCAAGTTTTTCGCGCTGACACTGGCTGGTTTGGTGGGCTTGGTGGTCGTGGCCCTCATCATCGTCGTGGTCCTGCTGCAGCGGGGTTATTTCGACCCGATGATTTCCCGACAGGCCTCCAACGCCCTGGGCCGTGAGGTCGTGCTTACCGGCCCGATCACGCTTGGCTACGATCAGGGCCTCAGCATAGGTCTCGGGCCCTTGACGATCGGCAATCCCGATTGGGCGCAGGAGCAAGGCATCAGCGCGCCCATGGCCAGCGTCCAGCATGCCGCGGTCAGCATCGCGCTCTGGCCCTTGCTCACCGGCCGGATCGTCCTGCCGGAGATCGCGCTCGACCGCCCCGAGGGCCAGCTTGTGCGACTGGCCGATGGCCGCAACAACTGGCAATTCGACAAGCTGCAGAGCGGGGGCAATCAGGACCAGTCGGAGCAAAGCTCGACGACCTTCCCGGAACTGGGAGAGATACACATCGATGACGGCTCGATCGACTATCTGGACAAGATGAGCAGCCGCAATCTGGCTGGCACCTTCAGCGCGTCCATGACCCGTGGCGTCCAGCGCTATGACATCAAGGCCAATCTCGGCGTCCGTGACCTTGACGGCAAGAGCGCCGAACCCCAGCGGGCTCAGCTTGCCGGCTGGATCAACAATCCCGCGGCACCGCAGGACGGCTTCGAGCTGACGGCCACGAGCAATGGCGAGAACGCTGGTCCGCTCCTGGCATTGGCGGGCGTGGCGACCAAGGGCCGGCTGCCAGGCTATGACGCGACCGTGACCGTCGGTCGTGACGCCGATGCCTGGCGGCTCGTCAATCTGGATGTATCCCTAGGCGACAACATGATCAAAGGGAACGGCGCCGTTGGCGATCCGACGACGCTGGCAGGCCTGAACCTCGACATCACCGCCGTCTCGCCCAAACCCGGGGCGCTCCTCGAAATGCTCGGCCTGGGTGCCCGACCCGTGCCTGCCTTCAACCTAAGGGCCATCGGCAAGACCGAAGGTGAGCGAAATTCACTGACGATAACAGGCAGCCTCGGCAACGACCGGCTGGACATCGCCGCCGGCACGACCGGGCCGCTGGCCGAGCTGCGCGAACTCGATCTCAACGCCAATGCCAAGGGGACCGAGCTGGGCAAACTCTTGCCGCTGGCCGGACTGACGGAGAAACCCGTTCCCGCCTATGCGCTGGATGCCCGGGCGAAGCGGCGCGGTGATAAGGGGGCCGATATCGACGCCGCGCTGACGCTCGGCGGCACGACCATGACCGCCAAGGGCAGCATAGACGACTTGCTTCATGGACAGGGCGTTGATCTTGCCAGCACGGCAAAGGGCCAGGATCTGGCCGAGATCCTGGACATTTTCGGGCTGCCGAAAATCACCCTTCCTCCCTATAAGGTGGCTGGACGGGTTGGCCGCTCCGGGAACCTCTTGACGGTCAACGGCCTCGACGGCCGGGTCGGCAACAGCGACGTCCAAGGTGACGTCTCCGTCAACATCGCGGCCAAGCCCGCTTTTGTTAAAGCCGATCTCCAGTCGAACCGCGTCGAGTTTGCCGATCTTGCCGGTCTCGTGGGGGCGCCCCCCGGCGCTGGCCCCAAGGATGCGGCAAGCCCGGAGCAGAAGGCGGCAGCGCAAAAGCTCGCGGCGGAACAACGCCTCATTCCGGATGCCAAGATCGACGCCGCGGCCTGGAAAAACCTCAATCTCGACGTGCGTTTTCAGGGCAAGTCCGTGATCGCGCCCAAGCTGCCGATCCAAAATCTGGCCTTTCATGTCATCGCTAAAGACGGACTGATCACCCTCGAGCCTTTCGAGGCGGTAATCGCCGGCGGCCACATCAACGCCCTGGCCGCCATCGATGGGCGCAAGACGCCTGTGGCCGGCAATCTCGACATGCGGATCCGCAGCCTGCAGTTGAACGACTTCATGCGGCGTTTCGGCTTCACCAATGACGCCCTGGGCGTCTTTAGCGGGCGCGCGCAGCTGCGGGGCCAGGGAGCCGATGTGCGACAGATGGCGGCCACAGCCGATGGGCGCATCGCCTTGACGATGACCGGAGGATCGGTCGATCGCCTGTTGCCGGAACTTGCCGGGATCGACCTCGGTCAGGTGCTCGTCACCTATATCAAGCGGCTCATGGGCACCGAGAGCGAAAACACCCAGATCCGCTGCGCCATCGCCGATCTCGACGTTCAAAACGGCATGGTGAGCACGAAGACCGTCCTGGTCGACACGCCTTCCGACAAGCTCACGCTCCAGGGCAAGATCAATCTTGGCAATGAGCAGATGGACCTTATGTTTCACGCCTATCCGAGGGATGCCAGCATTGGTAGCATGCGCATGCCGATCGCGATCGGCGGGCCGATGCGCAATCCCTCGGTGGCGCCGGCGCCGGGCTATGTCGAAAACCGGCCGCTTGGCTGGGCGATGGCCCCACTGGCGGCGCTTGTTCCCTTCATCGAGTTGGGCTCAAAAGATGATCGCCCCTGTGAGGGCGTCGTGCAGTAATAGGTCGGAGATGAAGGTATTCCAACCTATTATTCATTGCGTGGTCATCGTTCGACCCCACATCTGCCGCAGGATATTAACAGCGCGAGGCCAGCATCATGACGCCTGACGAACGCAAGCTGCTCGAGGGTCTGTTCGACCGTCTGGACCGCAACGCCGGGGCGGGGCGTGACGAGGAGGCCGATCGCTTCATCGGCGAGCAGATGGCCAAGCGTCCCTACGCCGCCTACTTCCTGGCGCAAAGTGTTCTCGTCCAGGAAGCTGCGCTGGCTCAAGCCGAGGCTAAGCTGCGCCAGGCCGAGAGACCGCGCGAGGAGGAGGTGCCAAGCTTCATGCCGCGAGCTCCGGTGGCGGGCCCTTGGGGCGTCCGACCGACGGCCCCAGCGGAATCGCAATCGTTACGGTTCGGCAGCCAGCCCGGCGTACGGCCAGCACCCGCCCCAACGGCACCGCAGGCCTACGGCCAGCCACAGGCGGGATATGCCGCACAGCAACCTTATCCACAGACGATGTCAGGCGGTGGCTCGTTCCTAAGGGGTGCCGCGCAGACCGCCGTTGGCGTAGCCGGCGGCTACCTGGCTGCCGAGGCCATCTCCGGCCTCTTTAGCCACGGCGGCGGACTTGGTGGCTATGGCAGTGCAGGCTACGCGCCCGGCGAGACCATCATCGAGAACCAGACGATCAACGAGACGATCGTCGAGGATGACGGCCAGGACGCAGCCGGTCAGGACAGTACCGACGACCCGGCACAGGATGCCAGCCAAGACGCGGATTACGACACAGACGCTGGCTACGATAGCGGCTACAGCGACGATGGGTTTGATGGTGGGGATGGCAGCTACGACGTCTGACCGGGCTAGCCAGGGCAGACCGCGTCCTCCGGTCGCGTCTGCTGCGCTCTAGCCAGCCAGATAGGCCGCGATCCGCGCGAGTGCAGTCTCGATCGCCTCGCTGGCGGCGGCATAGGAAAAGCGAAGATACCCTTCGCCAAATTGCCCGAAGCTCGTGCCCGCCACGGTGGCAACGCCGCAGGTCTCCAAGAGTTCGTCCTGGAGGACTCGGGCCGAGCGACCCGTACCTTCGATGTTGGGGAAGGCGTAGAAGGCTCCACCGGGCGTGACGCAGCGAAAGCCCGGAATCCGATTAAGCCCTTCGATGATCAGCTTGCGCCGTGCCGCGAAAATCTGGGTCATGCGAGCAACGTCGCTTTGCGATCCCTTGAGAGCAGCAAGTCCTGCCCATTGCGTCGCTGCGTTGACGCAGGAATGCGTGTTGACGGCAAGGCGGGTGGCAAGCGGCGCAAGATGACGCGGCCAGACCCCGTAGCCCAGCCGCCAGCCGGTCATGGCATAGGTCTTTGACCAGCCATCCAGAAGGATCAGCCGGTCAGCGATCTCGGGATAGGCGCTGAGGGATGCGTGTTGACAACCGTCATAGCAAAGGCGGGCATAAATCTCATCGGAGAGGATTGCCACATCGGGGAAGCGCTCGAGTCCCTGGACGAGGCGGTCGAGTTCGCACTTGGGAACGATCCCACCCGTCGGATTGGCCGGCGAGTTGACGATGATGAGACGTGTTCGGTCGTTGATGCCGGCCAGCACTTCGTCCGCCGAGAAAGCAAAGCCCTTGCTTTCATGCAGGCCGATCGGCTTGGCCTTGGCGCCGCTCCACTCGATCAGCGAGCGATAGATCGGAAAACCAGGATCAGGATACATGATCTCGGCGCCAGGCTCGCCGAACATGGCGATCGCCATGAACATGGTAACCTTGCCGCCAGGAACGATGACGACCTGGTCGGGATGAACGACCATGCCGCGGCGATTGAGCAGATCCTCGCTTACAGCCTCCCGCAGCGGCAGGATACCGTTGGCGGGCGTATAGCCGTGGTGTCCGGCCCGCAGTGCCTCAATGGCGGCCTCGACGATGTGGGGCGGGGTGGCGAAATCCGGCTGGCCGATGCCCAGATTGATGATATCGCGTCCGCTCGCCTGCAGCTCGACGGCCCGTGCCAACACCTCGAACGCGCTCTCGGTTCCGAGCCGCGCCATGGAGGCCGCAAGCTGCATGTCCGTGATCCTCTTCGGCTGATACGATTCACTCGGGCGGCTCCCATCGGGCTTCGCGACGAAACCGTCAAGGGGCAGCCGGCGTCGCTTTAGCCAGAGGAAGGCACATGAACACCTGGGCGGCCGCGTGCTGGGTGCACGTCGCCGTTCAGATATTTGTTTTGCTGATAGAGTACGAAGGACGGGTCGCCGCTCAGGCGACCATGTCGTCCAGAAGGTCGATGACCTCTTCGTCGTCGAGCTGGTGGAAATCGCGATAGAAGAAGCCGATGGCCCCCATATCCTCGGCAACGGTGTCGATGATGACCTCGTCGGCGTCCTGCTCCAGGAGGGTGACGGCTTCCCGAGGGGCTACCGGCGCGGCGACGACGATCCTTGCCGGGCCACCGCGATGGACGGACTTCAGGGCCGCGCGGATCGAGGCACCGGTTACCACGCCGTCATCGACGACGATCGCTGTCCGGCCATCCAGCCGGACCGGTGGCTTTTCACCGAGATAGAACAGGCGGCGACGCTCGATCTCGGCCTGCGCACGGGCGGATGCCCGGGCGATATAGCCGGGATCGATGCGGTGCGCCTTGATCACGTCTTCGTTCAGCACGGTCTCCACTACGGCACCGCCGACAACAGCGCCTGCGGCCAGTTGCGGCTGCCAGGGGGCTGCGAGCTTGCGAACCAGGACGACCTCAAGGGGACAATGAAGTATCTGGGCAATCTCTCGTCCTACCGGCACGCCACCCCTGGGCAATGCGAGAACGATCGGCTGCTGGCCTCGCAGGTGCAAGAGACGCGCCGCCAGTCGGCGACCGGCATCTCGCCTATCTTCGAACATCGAATCTGCTCTCCAGCGGGCGGTACCCGCTTTGTTGGTCTGTCCCGGCCCCCGTTAAGGGCTCTCCCAGCGCGCAAAGCTGCTGGCGGAGCCCATCGGGGGTCGACAATTCATTGCGTCAAGCGCCCGTATCGTCGCTGACAGGGCATAGCCGATACGTCGCGCAGTCTCGCATAAATTTTTGATGAGAAAGCGTTGATCGGTGGTCGCCTCGTCGAAAGGGGAGGATCTAGCTCACCTTGCTCCTTTTGTCCGCTGACAAGGCGAACCCTGGTTCTACCGTTTGTTGGCGGCCCCGACTACCATCAAATGAGCCCTTCGAACATGCGAATTTCGCCGGTTTGCGCACGAAATAATGATCGGCTCGATCATGCCCGAGGTGACGACCGGCATACTGAGATCACACGGCCCAGCGGATATCGAAGGCAACCGGAACCTTGGGGTTGCAGTCGGGTTAATGCGCCATCCTAGCAATCGGGTGTAAAATGAAACGCGCTTTACTCGTTCTTTCATTCGTTCCATTCCTCCTCGCTGCCTGCGGCGATACCTGGACCGGTATCAAGGAAGATACGCGCGACAATGCCGCCGCAACCGGCCGAGCCGTCGAGAAGGCCGGTGAAAAGATCCAGGGCGCTGCGGATTAATTCGACTGATGATTGAGGCGCCCCTAGGGAGTACCCGGCGGAGGCAGGGCCTCGTGGGGATTGTAGCTTCGGCATGAGGTGGGGGCCGAGGGCGGCGTCTTCAGAGTTGCCCCGGCCCCTGTCATGACCAGGATGTTGGCACCCGAGGAATAGGTCCCATCCGCTCCTCGGCGGAGGAACAATCGATGGTCCCCAAGGTCGAGCGCGATCTCACTCGGATCGGTCTGCCTGAGCACCGCGAGCCGGCCATCGTCGCAAAGATACCCACGATCGCCTGGTCGCTCGACCGACTGACCACTCGATTCACTGGCGCAGGCACCCAGCGATAAAATACCCAGGAACAAGATCGCCGTGATCGTCTGATGCCCCGTCAGGCCGCCGCTGGGGCGGCTCATGCGCCGAGAATGCATTTGTCGTAGATGTCCTTGAGCCGGCCATTGGGGTCGTAGCGCGCCTTGAGGCGGTCATAGGCCGCACGATCATAGATCCTGTCAAATTCCGCTCGTTCGTAGAACGCATCGGAATAGAGCGACTTCAGGCCGCCCAACTCTTTCACCTTGGCCTCGATCAGCCGGTTGTAATAGGCGCGGGGGCGGTCCTCACGGCGGCGCAGCACGTCCCAAAAGCCCACATTGACGTAGAGTTGGCCGGGTTCGAGGGGGAACAACGGATAGCGGTGCTGCGGATCGTAAGCCCGCACTGGGCAGCACCAGACCGGGGCGATGCCGATCTCCTTGTGAAACCACTCGAGAAAGACCGAAAGCTTCTCGACCGGGATCGGCACGTCCTGGATTACCGATTCTGATCGATAGCCCAGCAGCCGGTAGGGACGTTCAAGCAGGCTGTAGCGGCTCGAAAGCTGAAGGAGCCGCATATAGACGCGGGAATTCAATCGTTTAGGGCCGAACACCAGCCGGCGCAGCAGGGGATTTTGCGCGCCTGTCGCCTTCGAGCACCAGAACCAGTCGGTGTCCCACCGCCAGATGAAGTCTCGGGCAGTCAGGTAATCCTCGAGGCGGTTTGGGATCGAGCGGTAATAGATCTGCTTAAACGTATAGTCGCTGACATAAGGTGCTTCGTCGACGAAGCGGCCGGTGGAGAGATAATGCCGGCCCGGGCCAAAGACCTCGCCTTCGACGAAGTCAAAGGTGTCGCTTGCACATGCCGATGCCAACGCCTCGCCGAATGCGCTGGCATCGTCGACCGGGCGATGCTCGATCTTTACATAGCGTTTGCTAGGGTGACCTTTGACGATCGTACGGAGCGCGTAGCCGAGCGTGCCGAACGTATTGGGAAAGCCGAAGAACAGGTCGCTATGTTCGTTATCGGCGCGACAGGTGACGACCTCGCCGTCGGCCAGGAGGACGTCGAACGATTCGATGGTCTCGTGCACCAGGCCATAGCGAAAGGATGAACTTTCGATGCCGATACCCGCCAGGGCGCCACCAATGGTGATTGAACGGAGTTCCGGGACGACGGTTGGCATCAGGCCATGCGGCAGGCTCGCATCGACGAGACCATCATAGGGCGTCATGCCCTCGGTATCGATCAACCCGCGCTCGGTATCGATAGCTAGAACATTGTTCATCGACCTGACATCGAGCCGCTTGGCCGGCGCCTCTTGCCGATCACGGAAGAGATTGGTCGTCGTTTTTTGCAGGCGCGCGCCGACACCGTTCTGCCGCATGGCGCGCGCCAGCACTGCCTTGCGGGCCTCGTGGGCCGGATGCACCCTCCCAGCCTGTCCGGTTGATGCAGCCTCGGCCCGCGCTGCTGGCGATCTCCCTTTGGCAACGCTGCCTGCCACTGCCTGCTCGGCCAATGATCAAACCTTTCCTGTTTTCGCGCTTAAGCGATCCACTAAGGTACCTGGGCGCCGTTCACCGGCAGATAGATGGCGTACAGGCTCGTCGTCGCGCAAATATAGAGCCGATTGCGCTTAAAGCCGCCAAACGTGATGTTGGCGACCACCTCTGGCACCAGGATTTTGCCCAACAGCGCCCCGGCGGGATTGAAGACATGCACACCGTCCCCAGCCGACGTCCAGACATTGCCCTCGGTATCGCAGCGAAAGCCGTCGGATGCGCCGACATCTGGTGCGGCGAAGACTTCGCCGCCCGAGAGCGCGTTTGTCTCGCTCACGGCGAACCTGCGAATGTGAAGCGGCCCGTTCGGATCAAAGCTCTTGCCGGTATCGGCGATATAGAGGGTCTTCTCGTCAGGTGAGAAGGCAAGGCCGTTGGGATTGGTGAAGTCATCGGCCACGACCTCGAGCCGATCGGTGCGAGGATCGAATCGGTAGACATAATTGGCGCCGATCTCGCTCTCGCCTTTGTGGCCTTCGAGGTCGCTCTTGTGACCGTAGGGCGGATCGGTGAACCAGATCGTCCCATCGGACTTGACGACGACGTCGTTTGGCGAGTTCAGTCGCTTGCCCTGAGAATTGTCGGCGATGACGGTGATTTTGCCGTCATATTCGGTACGGCTGACACGGCGGCCGCCATGCTCGCAGGAGATCAGGCGGCCTTCACGATCGCGCGTGTTCCCGTTGGCATAGTTGGATGGCTGGCGGTAGACCGACACGCTGCCTTGCAGCCCGCTCTGATCCGGGGTGAAGCGCAGGATGCGATTATTGGGAATATCCGACCACAGCAATACGTCCTGGTCACGAAAATAGACCGGACCCTCTGCCCAGGCACAGCCGGTGAACAGCTTTAAGAGTCGCTGATTTGGATTGAAAAGGCGCTTGAAGCTTGGATCAACGACGAGATATTCCGACACCTGCTCGCTCATTTTTAGCCTCCCGGTTCATGCCGTTGTCGCTGTGTCATGCCGCAGCCAGCAGAGGAACGCCATAGCCGGGCAGGCGGCTAGGGCAGAGGAATGGCGTCGCCCCAATCGGCGCGCCTTGCCAATCCGTAGCTGGTCTTGGCTCGACGACCATAGGAGTTCCATTCAGCGCTGCCGTCTGGATGGCAAAGCTTGAGCGAGATATGGCCGACGTCCCGTTTCGGACGTGCGATGACTCGGGTGTCCGCCGGTCCTCCAGGCATCCGCGCGACGGCCAGATAGATAAATTTCTCGTCCTCCCAGGGCAGGGCGGCTTCTTTTGCCTGGCGGTGCAGGCGCGAGCGCGCCACCCGTGCAGCGAAATGGCACCAGTCCGGCTGAGCCAGCGGGCAGGCCGACTTGTGCGGGCAGGGGGCGATCATCCAGGCATCCTGGTCCAGGAGTTGCGTACGCGCCGCCATCAGGCGCGCCCATCCAGCGGGCGTTCCCGGCTCGACAATGACAAGAAGGCCAGTCGTCGCCCACCAAAGACGCTCGACCAGAGCAGGGCGCCGGGCGGGATCGATCTCGTCCAGGACATACGTCAGCGTCACGAGGTCGGCTTTGGGCAAGAGTTCCAAAGATCCTTCGAGATGACCATCCAGGTAGCTGGCATCGACCTCTAGGCCTTCAGCAAGGCGTTGGCCCAGCTGGCGGATCGCCGGGCTGGCCTCGACGAGGAGGGCGCGCTGGAGCGTGGGCCAGATCTCGCCCGCCGCCCAGGCGGCTGTGCCCGGGCCGGCACCGAGGTCGAGCAGCGATGCCGGCTTGAAGTCGGGCAGACATTTGCAAGCCGCCGTCAGGGCCGCATGGGTGGCGGCGAATGTCGCCGGCAGTCGAACGGCCAGATATGCCAGGGCCGATGCCTCATCTGCGATATGGTGCCGACCATCGCGGATCTCGGCACGGTAGCGCTTTGATAGCAAGGCTGCGTGCCGGCCGAGTTCGTTCGCCGAATGACCATGCAACAGGTCATCAACTGCTTGTTTGAGCCTGACCGGCAGGTCCATCCCTATTGCTCAGCCTACTTCGTTGACGACGAACCCGACGTCCATGCAGGGCTTTATCCCTTGGTTGTCGTTCGATCCATCCAGGATGGCTCTAACGGCAATCATCTCTGGCATGCCGGGCTCACTGGCGGGCGAGCCCGATTCTCCAAATGACCCGGTTTTCTATATAAGGTGACAGGTGGTCCTCGTGACAGTCGGAACGGGCCCGACCCGAACGCCAGGGCTCAGACAACCGTGAGCTTAACGTCGATATTATTCCTGGTGGCCCTGCTATAAGGGCAGAATTCGTGTGCTTTTTTCACCAGATCCTCTGCCTGGGCCTTGTCGATGCCCGGGATATTGATCTCGAGTTCAACCGCCAGTCCAAATCCCGGTTCTTTTTTGCCGAAATGGACCTTGGCCGTCACGGTCGTATCGTTTGAGACCTTGATCTTCTCCTTGCCGGCAACGGCCTTGAGCGCACCAAGAAAGCAGGCTGCGTATCCGCAGGCGAAAAGCTGCTCGGGATTGGTGCCCGGACCGTCATCGCCACCCATGGCCTTGGGCACCGAGAGGGCGAGGTCGAGCTTGCCATCCGAGGTCTTGGCACCACCGTCACGACCGCCTTTGGATGTCGCCGTCGCCGTATAGAGGATTTCCATGCCCGTCTCCTTGAGGCTGACCAGATTGCGCGGACGGCCGCTTTGCCGCCCAGCCCTTCATGTTGCTCGTCGAGGGATCTTCTCAAGGCTTGCTACGATACTCGCAGCATCGGCGAAGGTATGTGTGGCGTTGGCTCTAGCGCATGGCGCTTGTTCAATGACGGGGGACGCGCGTCGCGTCTCGGGAAACCCTTAGTCATTGTCGAACCGACAAAAGCCTTGTCGGTGGTCGGAGTGGCAGGATTTGAACCTGCGACCCCTGCGTCCCGAACGCAGTGCTCTACCAGGCTGAGCTACACTCCGGCTGCGGCGGTCTATAGAAGGGGCGACCGGGTTCGGCAAGCCCCAGCCGGCGCTAGTAGGCGCGCTCGATACAGAAATCGACAAGGTCGAGGAGCGCGTCACGCACTGGCGACGAAGGAAACACATCGAGGGCGGCCTTGGCGCGGGCACCATGCTGGCACGCTCGCTCGATCGTTTGCTCGACACCCTGGTGACGGCTGAGATATGCCTGCGCCTGACTGAGATCGACCTCGGACTGATCGAGCCGCTCCATCGTCCTTTCCCAGAAGGCACGCTCCTCGCTGCTACCCGCATTGTAGGCAAGCAGGACCGGCAGCGTGATCTTCCCCTCGCGAAAATCGTCGCCGACGGTCTTGCCAAGCTCGGCCTGCGAAGCCGCGTAATCCAGCGCGTCGTCGACGAGTTGGAACGCGATGCCGATATGCGTGCCATAATCCGCGAGCCCACGCTCCTCGACTGCTGGCCGATCGGCAATGACCGCACCAACCTCGCAAGCCGCTTTGAAGAGCGATGCGGTTTTCGCCTCGATGACGCGAAGATAGGCGTCCTCGGTAGTCGAGAGATCGTTGGCCGTCACAAGCTGGGCTACCTCGCCCTCGGCCAGGATAGCCGAGGCGTTGGCCAGGATCTCGAGCACCCGCATCCGGTCGGTTGCCACCATGAGCTGGAAGGCGCGACTAAAAAGAAAATCACCTACCAGCACCGGACTCTTGTTGCCCCAGATCGTATTGGCGGTCGACGTGCCTCGGCGAAGATCGCTCTCGTCCACGACGTCATCGTGGAGCAGCGTTGCTGTGTGGATGAACTCGACCGCCGTCGCCAGAGCGATCTGCGCCTCGCCCTCATAATCGCAAAGCTTGGCCGCCAGCAGGGTCAGCATCGGCCGAACCCGCTTGCCACCCGAGGCGATCAGGTGACGGGCAAGCTCTGGAATGAGGCTAACCTCGCTCTGCAGCCGCTCCAGGATCAATACATTCACGCGCTCAAGATCGGCGCCGACCAGCCGACGTGCGCCATCGAGCCTGTCCGCCCGCTGGCGTTGGTCAGAACGTAAAGGAGGCACCGTTACACTCAACAAACCGATCTCCCGTTCCTGGCCTACCAGCCCGCCCTATGACGTGTGGATGCGATAGCTTGCAAGTCTGTGCCATTCTCGTGCATGGCCTGCTTACAACCGAGCCCGGCCCCTAGCAAAGGCCGTTGTTCCAGGAAAACACCAGCCGGCGCTGCGAAGGATCGGAATGGCAAGGCCCCCCAATGCTCGAATCGTTAAATAGCAAAGATCCCGTCCAGATCCTGCTCATCATGGCGATGCTGGAGAAGGCCGGTATCGACGCCACCCTGATCGATGCCCACATAAGAGTACTTGCGGGCAGCCTCGGCATTTCTCCGCGCCATGTATTGGTCTCGGCAGACGATCTGTCGCGGGTACAAGAAGTTCTGGCCTTCATGGCAAGGTGCGATCCGTGATGGACAGCGTAGCCACCAGTCTCGATAGGCTCCTGGGTGGCAAGGTCAATCTCTTGCAACCGCAAAAAGGCTATCGCGTGGCGATCGATCCTGTGCTGCTGGCGGCGGCTACGCCGATCGCTGCTGGCGAGCGGGCCCTCGACATGGGTTGCGGCACCTTCGCGATCGGCCTTTGCCTCGCGGCGCGCGTCCCCGGCTCGTTTGTCGTCGGCCTCGAATCCAACCCTGCGATCGCTGCCCTGGCTCGCGCGTCCATCGATCTCAACAATATGAACGAGTTCCTTTCCGTGATCGAGGGCGACGCGGCCCGACCGCCTGTGGCATTGCGGCGAGACAGCTTTGATCACGTGATCACCAATCCTCCCTATCTGACCGAGGACGCCGCCGGCAGGGCCGCGCATGCCGGACCCAAAGCCCATGCGCATGTCGAGGGTATGACGCTGGCCCCCTGGCTCGATGCCTGTCTTCGCCGGCTTCGTCCGGCCGGGTATCTCTCGATCGTGCATCGCGCCGATCGGCTGGACGAGATCTTGAGTCATCTGAGCGGTCGGGCAGGCGACATCCGCATCTTTCCGCTCTGGCCTCGGGCCTCTTCGCCCAAACCCTCCCGTCTCTTGGTTCGCGCCCGCAAGGGGTCGCGGGCAGGTGTTCAACTCTTGCGAGGGATGGTGCTGCACGGCGAGGGCGGTACCTTTACAGCAGAAGCGTCGGCCGTCCTGCGGGACGGGATGCCGCTCAAGCTCTAGGCCGGCGATTCGACGAAAGCAGCAGCGAGGCACGATGTTGGGCAAGTTAAGGCGTTTCTTTCGCCGCAAGCACGGCAAGGTCATCCCGGCCGTCAGGCTGCAAGGTGTCATTGGCTCACGCGGGCTGAGCGGGGGGCTCACTCTGGCCGCTCTGGAGAAGACCCTCGAGGAGGCCTTCGCCGACAAGAAAGCGCCGATCGTCCTTCTTCTGGTGAACAGTCCGGGTGGTTCGCCCGTGCAGTCCTCTCTGATCGCCAGTCGTATCCGAGGTCTGGCCGAGAGTAAGAACAAGCACGTCATCGCGATTGTCGAGGACGTGGCGGCGTCGGGTGGCTATTGGCTGGCGACGGCGGCCGACGAGATCTTCGTCGATCCCTCCTCACTCTTGGGCTCGATCGGCGTCATCAGTGCCGGCTTCGGCTTTACGGAAGCCATTGCGAAAATTGGCATCGAGCGACGCGTGCACACGGCCGGGCAGAACAAGGCGCTCCTCGATCCGTTTCGGCCTGAACAACCGGAGGACCTGCTGCTGCTGAGCGAGATCCAAAGCGACATCCATGCCGCCTTCAAGGAGCAGGTGGTACATCGGCGGGCAGGGCGGTTACGCCTGGAGGAGAAAGGCTTGTTCGAGGGCAAGGTCTGGACCGGGCGGCGTGCAGTCGAGATCGGGCTTGCCGACGGCATCGCTACGGCGCACGAACTGATCCGTCAGCGCTTTGGCAAGAAGGCCAGGATCAGAGTCATCCAGGAAAAACGTTCCTGGCTGGCGCGCCGACTGCGCTTCGGTGTTGCCTCGGCAGTCGGAGATGCAGCCGAAGCGATCACCACCTCGACGCTCTCAGCGCTCGAAGACCGAATCCTTTGGCAGCGCTTCGGGCTCTAGGAGCCATCTCTTTTCGACCTCTTTGCGTCCGACATCGTTTGCCTCGTTCTGAAATGGCTCTAGAAGGAGCGATCGGCGAATATGTTCGAAAGCGATGCCCATGCTTGGCCTCTCGATTGGCAAGCTCTTTATCCTGGTCCTGGTTGTTCTGGCCGCCTGGCGCGGCATGCGCATCATTAGCGACATACGTATTCGCGCTCAGGCCTTGGACGCGAGGCGGCGCGCTGCGGCGCACCGCGCACCCCAAGGCGGTGCCCGAGCATGGCCGCCAGGACCGGATGCGGCCTTCGAAGCGGCGCGCGCGACGACCGACCTCGTTGCCTGCCCGCGCTGCGGCACCTACGTGCCGAACGGAACGATCTGCAGGAGCACGGACGAGTGTCGCTTCCGGCGCTAGGCAGGCTAATCTTTGCTCCACCAGCATCGCTTGATTCGCGCCGCACCCGCCACTAGCGTGCGCCGCCTCATGACAAGGTGATGCTTGTGCCTACCGTCGTTTCCGATCGTCCCGCCAGCTTTCAAGACCTTATCTTGCGCCTCCAGACATTCTGGGCGGCGCAAGGCTGCGTCATCCTCCAGCCTTACGACATGGAGGTCGGCGCCGGAACCTTCCATCCGGCCACGACCTTGCGTGCACTCGGCCCCGAGAGCTGGAACGCCGCCTATGTCCAGCCGTCGCGTCGGCCGACCGACGGCCGCTATGGCCAGAATCCCAACCGACTGCAGCATTATTACCAATTCCAGGTGATCTTGAAGCCATCGCCCCCGGACCTGCAGGATCTCTATCTGCAGTCGCTCTTCGCGCTGGGCATCGATCCCCTGATGCACGATCTTCGGTTCGTCGAGGATGACTGGGAGAGCCCGACCCTCGGTGCCTGGGGGTTGGGCTGGGAGGTCTGGTGCGACGGCATGGAGGTTTCACAGTTCACCTATTTCCAACAGGTCGGCGGGATCGATTGCCGTCCAGTCTCGGGTGAACTGACCTACGGACTCGAACGGCTGGCGATGTACGTCCAGGGCGTGGAACGAGTCTATGACCTGGCGTTCAACGATCCGGCCTCGCCCGCTGCCAAGACATATGGCGATGTGTTCCTGCGCGCCGAGCAGGATTATTCCGCGTTCAATTTCGAGGTGGCGGACACCGACATGCTCTTTCGCCATTTCGAGGACGCCGAGGCGGAATGTGCGCGGATCCTTGAGCGTCGGCTGGCTCAGCCCGCCTATGACCAATGCCTGAAGGCAAGCCACCTCTTCAATCTTCTGGACGCACGCGGAGCGATCAGCGTCACCGAACGCCAGGCCTTCATCGGCCGAGTCCGAAATCTGGCCAAGGCGTGCTGCGAGATGTGGGTCGAAGCCCGGCCGAAATCGCAGGTCCAGGTCGAGGGAGCAAGCGCTCGTGGCTGATCTCCTGCTTGAGCTCTTCTCCGAAGAAATCCCGGCTCGCATGCAGATGCGGGCGGCTCAGGACCTGGCCGAACTACTCGGCCAGGCGCTGACCGAAGCCGGTCTCGCGCCCGCAGGCGAAATCCGCCATTACGCGACCCCCCGCAGGCTGACCGTCTTTGTGCCGGGTCTGCCGGAGCGCCAGGCTAATCGCAGCATTGAGCGCAAGGGGCCCCGTGCCGATGCTCCAGCGGCGGCGAGAGAGGGTTTCCTTAGATCTCTGCCGGCTGGTGCTTTTACCATCGAGGAGCGCGCCGACAAGAAAGGCGGGGCCACGCTTTTCGCGCTGGTGCAGGAGCAGGGGCGCGCCACACGCGATTTCCTCAGCAGCCTCCTGCCCGAGCTGCTGGGCAGGTTGCCCTGGCCCAAATCCATGCGATGGGGGAAGGGCGAGACCCGCTGGGTTCGGCCGCTGCACGCCATCCTTTGCACGTTGGCCGGCGAAACGATTACGTTCGGCTTCGCCGGCCTGCGTAGCGGCCCGACTACCCGCGGACATCGCTTCATGGCGCCGGATGTTCTGGAGCTGCGCACCTTCGAGACCTACGTGCCAACTCTGCGCGCGGCGAAGGTGATGCTGGATCCGGCCGAACGGCGAGAGGTGATCGAGCAGCGCTCCAAGGCGCTTGCCGTCGGTCAGGGCCTCAGGCTCAAGCACGATCCGGGCCTCTTGGATGAACTGGCGGGGCTGGTCGAATGGCCGGTACCGCTTTTAGGCCGTATCGACAGCACCTTCATGCAGCTGCCGCAGGAGGTTCTCGTCACCTCGATGCGCGAGCACCAGCGTTATTTGGCCGTCGAGGACGACCAGGGCAATCTGGCGCCGTTTTTTATTACGGTTGCCAATATCGAGGCGCGCGACGGCGGCGCTGCCATCATCGCGGGCAATGAGCGGGTGCTGCGGGCGCGATTGTGGGACGCCAGTTTCTTTTGGGAGCAGGATCGGACGCGCCGGCTCGAGCAGGGGTTGAGCCGCCTCGAAAATACTGTCTTTCATGCCGAGCTTGGCAGCCAGGGTGAGCGCGTGCGTCGGCTGACGCGGCTGGTGGAAGCGCTCTGCGATCATGTGCCAGGCGCTGATCTCGCGCTGGCACAGCGTGCGGCGCAGTTGGCCAAGGCCGATCTCGTGAGCGGCATGGTCGGCGAGTTTCCCGAACTCCAGGGAATTATGGGCGGCTACTACGCACTCGAGCAGGGCGAGAGCGAACCGGTCGTTCGCGCCATCGCCGAGCATTATTTGCCCAAGGGCCCCGAGGACGCCTGTCCCACCGCACCCGTCAGCGTCGTCCTGGCGCTGGCCGACCGTCTTGACCAGCTCGTCGGCTTCTTCGCGCGCGGGATCAAGCCCACCGGCTCCAAGGATCCCTTCGCCTTACGTCGAGCTGCCTTGGGCGTGATCCGGCTCGTACTCGAAAATGGCCTGCGGCTACCGCTGCGCTCAGTGATTCAGGCCAGTCTGTTCGGCTATGGAAGGCAACTGGAGACCGTCGACGGCAAGGCATTGGAAGAGGATCTGCTTGGCTTCTTCGCCGACCGGCTGAAGGTCCATCTTCGCAATGAAGGCGTCCGGCACGATCTGCTGACAGCCGTCTTCGCCGGCAGCGCGGATGACGATCTTGTTCGGCTGATCACGAAGGTTAAGGCCTTGCAGGCGTTCCTCGATACCGATGACGGACGTAATCTTCTGGCCGGTTATCGCAGAGCTGCCAACATCGTCTCGATTGAGGAGAAGAAGGACAAGCGGCGCTTTGCCGATGTCCCCAATGCAGAACTGGCGCGCGAGCCTGCGGAACGGAGGCTGATTGAAAGCCTCGCCGCTGCAAAGCTCTCCATCGAGCGCGCGGAGGCTTTAGAGGATTTCAATGCCGCGATGGCTACCGTCGCCGGGCTGCGGCAGCCAATCGATAATTTCTTTCAGGCGGTAATGGTCAATGTTCCTGATCCACCAGTACGAGAAAATCGCCTGCGACTTTTGGCAGCAATTCGCGCAAGCTTAGGTCGCATCGCGGATTTTTCGGTCATCGGGGACAGTTGAGAAATCCGCTGAACTCGCCTATCTTCTAGTATTATTAATCTATCACTTTTCATTGTGACTTGATTATCACAATACGAGGGGCAGGCCAGATGACGAAGTGGGTATCTAGCTTTGGTGACGGCAAGGCGGAGGGTACGGCTTCGATGAAGGCGACGCTCGGCGGAAAGGGCGCCAACCTCGCTGAGATGAGCAATCTGGGTCTGCCGGTGCCTCCTGGCTTCACCATCACGACCGACGTCTGTACCTATTTCTACGCTCACGATAATTCCTATCCGCCCGAGCTCACGGCGATGGTCGAAGAGGCACTGGGCAAGATGGAGGCGCAGACCAGCATGGGCTTCGGCTCGGCCGAGAAGCCTCTACTCGTCTCGGTACGTTCGGGCGCGCCGATCTCGATGCCTGGGATGATGGACACGGTCTTGAACCTCGGTCTCAACGACGAGACCGTCGAGGGGCTTGCCCGCGCTTCGGGCGATCCGCGCTTTGCCTATGACAGCTATCGCCGTTTCATCCAGATGTATGGCGACGTCGTCATGGAGGTGAAGCATTATTCCTTCGAGGAGGCGCTCGAAGACCTCAAGCGGGAGAAAGGTGCCCGCTTCGATACCGAACTCGATGCCGAGGCGCTCAAGGAACTCGTCAAAACTTATAAGGCGATCGTGCGGCAGGAAGCATCCCGCGATTTCCCGCAAGATCCCAAGGAACAGCTCTGGGGTGCGATCGGCGCCGTTTTCGGCTCCTGGATGAGCGCTCGGGCAATCACGTATCGGCGGATCAACAGCATCAGCGCCGAGATGGGCACGGCCGTGACCGTCCAGGCCATGGTGTTTGGCAACATGGGCGACGACTGCGCCACCGGCGTCGCCTTCACCCGTAATCCGTCGACAGGCGAGAAGCTCTATTACGGCGAGTATCTGATCAACGCGCAGGGTGAGGACGTGGTAGCGGGCATCCGCACACCGCAGGCCCTCTCCAAGGCAATGGCGGAGGCGGGCGAGAGTGATCCGGCCGAGTCGATGGAGGTCAAGCTTCCAGGGACATACAAGGAACTGACCGACGTTTTCGACAAGCTCGAGGCGCATTACCGCGAGATGCAGGACATCGAGTTTACCGTGCAGCAAGGCAAGCTCTATGTCCTACAGACACGGACTGGTAAGCGGACGGCGGCGGCCGCCCTCAAGATCGCGGTGGATCTCGCTGCAGAAAAGGTTATCACCCAGGATGAGGCCGTGGGTCGCGTCGAGCCCGCCTCGCTCGATCAATTGCTTCACCCGACACTTGACCCCAAGGCCGAGCGCAAGATCATCGCCAAGGGGCTTCCGGCATCTCCCGGCGCTGTATCCGGCAAGGTTGTCTTCAACGCCGAAGATGCCGAGGCCAAAGCGGCGGCTGGCGAGGCCGTTATCCTCGTGCGCATCGAGACCAGCCCGGACGACATCCACGGCATGCATGCGGCAAAGGGAATCGTTACTCAGCGTGGCGGCATGACCAGCCACGCCGCCGTGGTCGCGCGTGGGATGGGCAAGGCTTGCGTATGTGGCGCTGGGGAATTGTCGATCTCCTATCGCGACAAGACCTTCACATCGCAAGGCGTCACCGTGAAGGAAGGCGAGGAGATCACCATCGATGGCGGGGCAGGGCTCGTCATGGCCGGTCGCGTTCCCACCGTCGACCCGCAACTGTCGGGCGATTTCGCCACGCTCATGGAATGGGCTGACAAGCTCCGCCGCCTCAAGGTGCGAACCAACGCCGATACGCCGACCGACGCCCGCACCGCGATCAAGTTCGGTGCTGAGGGCATCGGCCTTTGTCGCACAGAGCACATGTTCTTCCAGGACGAGCGCATTCTCGCGATGCGGGAGATGATCCTGGCCCAAGACGTCGAAGGCCGTAGGAAGGCCCTGGCCAAGATCCTTCCCATGCAGAAGGGTGACTTCGTCCAACTGTTCGAGATCATGGGGCCGCGGCCTGTGACCATCCGGCTTCTCGATCCGCCGCTGCACGAGTTCCTTCCTCACGAGCCGCACGAAATGGACGAGGTGGCGAAGGCAGCAGGAGTCGAACCCAAGACGGTTCGGCGACGCGTGGCTGAGCTCAAGGAAGCCAATCCGATGTTGGGGCTTAGAGGTTGTCGGCTTGGCATCCTCTATCCCGAGATCTCCGAGATGCAGGCGCGCGCCATCTTCGAGGCGGTCGTCGAGACGGCTGCCAAGGTCGGCACGGCGCCGATACCGGAGGTGATGGTTCCCCTGGTCGCCATGGCTAAGGAATTCGAGCTGATCAAGGCTCGCATCGACGCGGTCGCCCGGGAGGTGATGGCCGAGAGCGGCAAGCAGATCGAATATCAGGTCGGCACGATGATCGAGCTGCCGCGCGCGGCTCTGCGCGCAGATGAGATCGCGCTCGAAGCGAGCTTCTTCAGTTTCGGCTCGAACGATCTGACGCAAATGACATTGGGTCTATCGCGCGACGATGCCGGCAAGTTCTTGGAGCCCTACCAGAAGGCAGGGATCTTCGAACATGACCCCTTCCAGTCGATCGACCAGTCGGGTGTGGGTGAACTCATCCAGATCGGCGCAGAGCGGGGACGGAAGGTCCGGCCGGATATCAAGCTCGGGATCTGCGGTGAGCATGGCGGCGATCCAGCCTCCATCGCCTTCTGCGAGAAGGTGGGGCTCGACTATGTGTCGTGCTCGCCCTATCGCGTGCCGATTGCCAGGCTGGCCGCCGCGCAGGCGATGCTGCGGCAGAAATCCGCCAACTGAAGGTGATCGGCGCTCGGACAGCGTCATGCTATCGACGCGCCGCTCCCGAGGACGGACCGCTTCTTCGTCTGCTGCATGAACGGGCCATTCGCGTGCTCGGGCGCACGGGCTACAGTGCCGCCGAGTGCGAGAGCTGGGCCGAAGGGCTGCTCGATGAACGATACGGCGAGGCGATGGCGGAAGGTGAGACCTTTGAGTTGGCCTTCACCGCCGACGGCCGACTGGCCGGCTTCTGCTCCTGGCGGCAACGCGAGATCCTAGCTCTCTTCGTCGATCCAGATCTCGCGCGAACGGGTGTAGCATCGGGACTCGTCGATCGCGCTGAGGCAGCGATTGCGGCGCAGGGCTTTCCGCGTATCGTCGTCGGCGCGGCGCTCTCCGGCGTGCCGTTCTACGAGCAGCGCGGTTATCGCGTCGACGAACGCCATGTCTGGACGACGCGCGGCGGCCTGCCGCTCGAGGTCGCCTGGATGAGCAAGGATCTTCTACGACCAAGGGGCGTCGGTCCCAAGCCCGAATCGCCGCTTCAGCGTCTGCGCAGGGCAGGAGTTGCGGCGCTGCCAGGGATCATCTCCAATCTTGAGCGCGATCGCTTCAGTCAGTTGGCGTTGGAAGATGCCGCCTGGGTGGATCCGCGCGGACGCGCTGTCGGCCTGGTAGGCCCTCCCGGCTGTGGGAAATCGAGGCTGATCGAGCTCGTCGTCGCCGAATTACGTGCCCGCGACCGCAAGGTGGTGACATTGCGGATCGGCGGCCTTGACGAGGAGACAGTGGCCTTGGTCGATGCGGATGGATATTTTTCCCAAGTTCTCTCGCCCCGGGATGTGAGTTCGCTGCTTCAACCGATCGTCGTCCTGGCGCGGGCGGTGTTCGACGTGGTCGTCATCGAAGCGACAGTGCCAACAGGCATGGACCAGCTGGCGCTTAGCGCCTGCGATCTCACACTTCTTGCGCTGCAACCCACATCCGAGGACTGCGTAGCGCTTATGGAAGCCGGCCTGATGGCGCGGCCCGATCAGGCACTGATGCTCAAATCAGATAGCGATGCGGAGACAGCGCCCATGCTGGCGCGCCTTGCCGCGCTGGCGCATGGGAAGCTGGCGCCACTCATGGTCTCGAGCGTGACGCGGCAAAATCTTCCAGCGGTCATCGATCTCTTCCTAGATCGCTGCTCGGGCGAAGCGGAGCGTCGGCACCGTCAGGCCCGGGGTTGGATCGTCTCGGCGATCCAGGAAGAACGCGGACGCTACGGCCTCGCCTACATGGAAGCTCATCTTCGCCGGTTAGTCGACGATGCGCGCCTCAGCCCGTCGCATCGGGTACGAAATATTCTGGATGCCATTGCCCGTCAGACCGCATAGTCAACCGGCCTAAGCCTTTGCCCATGGCAGCGGCAAAGGCAGGATCCTGGCTTCGCGCGATCG
The DNA here is from genome assembly GCF_900187945.1 of Arboricoccus pini. Lineage (GTDB taxonomy): Bacteria > Pseudomonadota > Alphaproteobacteria > Geminicoccales > Geminicoccaceae > Arboricoccus > Arboricoccus pini. The sequence continues at coordinate 55,571 of NZ_FYEH01000002.1, forward strand.
AAGCTGGGTCTGACCATCCAGATAATCGAGACGAAGCAGCGCCAGCGCGCGGTCGCCGGCGACACTGCGAATCTCCCCAGCTTCCCGATGATCCGCCATGATCAGTTCACCAGCGGCGGGGGGCTGCCCGTCGATCGCGACGGGGACCAGCCGCTTTTTGACAAGGCCGCGATATTTGGTGCGGGCTGTTAGTTCCTGGCCGATATAGCAGCCTTTATCGAATGCGACGCCGTGCAACTCCTCGAAATTGCTCTCGAGCAGGATAGACTGGTTCGGGAGCAGATCCACGCCACCCTCGGGCACGCCGAGCTCGATCCGGTGTCGTTCATAAGCACTCAAGGTCACGTTGTGTGCGCCGTATTGATAGGCTAGGGCGGAGACAGCCTGGAACGGGCCCATGACTCGCACACCCATCTCAGCGCGCCGGGGGTCGACAATGAGGCGCAGTTCACCAAGCTTTCGCACCGTTCCGGGCTCGGCGGGGATATCGAAAACCGCAAAAACATCCTGACCGAAGAGTGCTAGAATGCTCGGAGGGGATTGGACCCTGGTAATCTCGACGGCCGTCCGCAGACGATAGAGCGTCAGCCTTCGCTGGAGGTCGTCCAACGTGTCCTCGCGTGATTCCAGAAGAACACCCGCATGGTCATCATAGAGGAAGAAATCGAACAGATACTTGCCCTGCGGCGTAAGAAGAGCCGCGTATAGCGCCTGGCTTGCGCTAAGCCGCGACGTGTCATTGCTGATCAACGCTTGCAAGAAGGACTTCGCGACGTCGCCTCTGATATCAAGGAAGCCTCGATGGGGAAGAATTAATGCATTCAACTCGGGCACGGACATGACCTCGGAAGCGGGCAACGGACTGGGATATAACGAAGTGGTGAGGGCACGACACGGCTGCAAGCCGCTTGGCGATGGACGTGCATTCTCTAAATTAGAACATGGCATGAGGCTTGCGCTTGCGGCGCAGAGGCTTTCGGCCCCGACAGAAAGTGGGGCACTTGCCTTCATGCCGGCACGATTATGGTTTAACTCGGAATGACAGCGCTTGAACCAGACTTCAGGCGGCGGCCCGGCGACGGCTCGCCGCCAAACCATGCCGCTGGAAGGGTCCTGGTCTTGCGCCAGGGGCAATCAAAGGAACTGACTTGCGACTCGTAGTTGTTTCTAACCGCGTCACTCAGGTTAGCAAGACGCGGCCGGCCGCCGGCGGTCTGGCGGTTGGGGTCCATGCGGCACTGGCGGAGCATGGTGGCATCTGGTTTGGCTGGAGCGGCGACGTCGCGGAAGAACCGAAACTGAAGCGCCACCGACAGGGTGATGTCACCTATGTGCTGACCGATCTGACCAGCGAGGAAAAGGCTGGATTTTATAGTGGCTTTTCCAACCGCACTCTCTGGCCGCTCTTCCACTACAGGCTCGATCTCGCAAGCTTCAGCCACGAATGGTATCAGGTCTATCGGCGGGTCAATCAGCGATTTGCGCGCGAACTTGCGCCCCAGCTGCAGCCTGACGATATCATCTGGATCCAGGACTATCACCTTATTCCGATGGCGACGGAGTTGCGCCGGCTAGGCGTTACGAACCGCATAGGCTTTTTCCTGCACATTCCCTATCCGGCAGCACAGATCATGGTCGTCCTGCCATGGCACCGCCAACTGGCCGCCGATTTTTGTGCCTATGACGTAGTCGGCTTTCAAACGCCGACCGATCTCCAGCAGTTCAAGGACTATGTCGCCAGAGAACTGAGCGGCGACGTTGACGCCGCGACGACGATCAGGGCGCTCGGCCGGCGGTTGCAGGCCATCGCCTGTCCGATCGGCATCGACGTCGACGAGATGCAGGCCCTGGCCGCTGCCGTCGAGGCCAGGAGCCATGTGGAGCGGATGCGCTCGGCGCTTCGACGTAGCGCGCTCGTCGTCGGTGTCGATCGGCTGGACTACAGCAAGGGCATTCCCGAACGGCTGCGCGCCTTCGAGACGCTCCTGCGCGACTATCCCGAGCATCACGGCCAAGTCAGTTTCCTGCAAATCTCGGCACCGTCGCGCGAGGAGGTGCCGGAATATGTGCTCCTGCGCAACGAAGTCGAGCAGTTGGCGGGCAGGATCACCGGGCAGTATGGCGAGCCCGACTGGCTGCCGCTTCGCTACATTAATCGCACGCATCCGCGCCGGGCGCTGGCTGGCTATTTCCGTTACGCACGCGTGGGCTTCGTCACGCCGCTGCGGGATGGCCTCAATCTTGTGGCACAGGAATATGTTGCCGCACAGATCGAGGACAATCCGGGGGTACTCGTGCTTTCCCGCTTTGCTGGTGCTTCGGCGGCTCTGGAGGCAGCGGGGGCGCTGATCGTCAACCCGTACGATGTGCACGATACGGCGGGCGCCCTCAATCGTGCGCTGGTCATGTCGGCCGATGAACGCCGGGATCGCCATCGCGGCGTGCTCGCAACCATCCGGCACAATGACATCACTGCCTGGCGAAAGCGCTTTCTAAGCTACCTCGATTCGGGACCTATCGACGGGGGCGGCTGATTCGCCGGTTGAAATGATTGAAAAAAGACCTTCCCACCAAAGAAGAAACGGGTTGGACGAGGATCACCCGGATAGTTAAAGCTCGGGCACTAGACGAGGCGGCGTGACGTCGTCGATCTTCGGCGGAAGCGGTGAATACGTCTGTCTCGCCGGTTCCTTCAGCTGGTAGGGCCAGCAAGCGCTTCGACGGCAACCGAGGGGCCGTCGATCCGATCAGTCTATCGATCCAACCCGGTGAATTCTAAGCTTCCTTGGCCTGCCTGGCCGAGGATAAACAACGATCTTGCGGATGATCGGCGGCTTCGAACGGCAGAGCAGCGGGAAGATCCTGCTGCCTCATGGCGAACAATGGAGAAAGCGCCTTGACGGTCTCGAATCGCATGGTGGTCAGGGCAGGGGCAGATCCAACAGATCAATATGGCTCGCGAACTTTACGATCGGCCAGCTACACGTCTGGCCGCCGAAATCGCAGTCCACGCCAAGATCATCGCGGATCGCTTTTGACAAACCCGAGGGGACGGTTGCTATTGTCCGTCCGGAACGGCTCAGCTCGGTCGCGGTGATGCCTCGCGCACTCGGCGAATCTGCGTGATCGAAGCCTGCAGCTTTCCAACCGCCGCTCACTCTATGAAGTTGAGCTTCGGGCACTCATCAAAAGCGGCAAATTCGCATTATGCATAAGTATCGTTATGACAAACTATACTTATGCTTTCGGGCTTAATGTGCCAGAACCTGGCCGAGAAACGCCCGGGTCCGCTCGCTCTTGGGGTTCTTGAAAAACTCCGCTGGGGGCGCCTGCTCGACGATCTCGCCCCGATCCATGAAGATGACGCTATCGGCCACCTGGCGGGCAAATCCCATCTCGTGCGTGACGCACATCATCGTCATGCCCTCGCGCGCCAGTTCCACCATGACGTCCAGCACCTCTTTCACCATCTCAGGGTCGAGTGCCGAGGTCGGCTCATCGAAGAGCATCACCTTGGGGCGCATACAGAGCGCACGGGCGATGGCGACACGCTGCTGCTGGCCGCCAGAAAGCTGTCCGGGAAATTTGTTCGCCTGCTCAGGAATGCGGACGCGTTTGAGATAGGTCATCGCCATCTCTTCCGCTTCCTTCTTGGGCATCTTACGCACCCAGATCGGCGCCAACGTGCAATTCTGCAGAACCGTCAAATGCGGAAACAGGTTGAACTGCTGGAAGACCATGCCGACCTCGCGGCGCACCGCCTCGATGTTGCGCACATCTTCGGTCAAGGGCGTGCCATCAACGGTGATCCGGCCTTTTTGATGTTCCTCCAGCCGATTGATGCAGCGGATCATGGTCGATTTGCCGGAGCCGGACGGTCCGCAAATGACAAAGCGCTCGCCGCGCTTGACCGTCAGATTGACATCGCGAAGGACGTGAAACTGACCGTACCATTTATTGACGCCTTCAAGCGTGACCATTGGCGTGGCCGACGGTGCTGGCGTCGAGTCCTTCTTGTGAAATGCAACAGCGGCCATGGATTTTGCTCCAACACAGGGAGTTTATGGGTCAACGCCGACGGTGGCCAGTCTCGAGCGTCCGCTCCAGATATTGGCTGTATTTCGACATCGAGAAGCAAAAAGCCCAGTAAATCAGCATGATAAAGAGAAATGCCTCGACGAAGAACGGTCGCCAGACCGGATCCCCCATCGCCTGTCGCATGGACAACAGGAGATCCGAGAGGCTGACGATTGCTACGAGTGATGTGTCCTTGAAGAGACTGATCAGCGAACCGACGATCGGCGGGATCGATATCTTCAAGGCCTGTGGCAGAACGATGAGCAGTTGCGTCTTCCAATAGCCGAGTGCCAGGGCGTCGGCTGCCTCACTCTGGCCCTTGGGAAGCGCCTGCAAGCCTCCGCGGATGGTTTCCGCTAGATAGGCAGCCTGGAAGAGAATGATTGCGATCTGCGCACGTAGCACGGCGTCAATCGTCGTGCCGGCGGGCATGAAGAGCGGCAGGAGAAACGATCCCATGAAGAGCAGCGAGATGAGCGGTACGCCACGAATGAGTTCGATATAGACGACCGAAACGACCTTGATCAAAGGCAGACTGGAGCGCCGTCCAAGAGCCAGAAGGATGGCCAATGGAAAGGCCACGACCATGCCGAAGAAAGCCAGCATCATCGTGAGCGGCAAGCCACCCCAGAGCCCGGTCGGCACCGAGGTTAGGCCAAAGCCGCCGCCCATCAGCCAGAGAAAGACGAGCATCCCGAGGATCCAGACGACGATCAGCCGAGCGCTCCAGAAGCGCCGATCGCAACTGACCAGGACGGTACCCATGAGAACCAGCATGGCCAGGGTCGGTCGCCAATGCTCGTCGAAAGGATAGCGGCCAAAGATGATCAGCCGCCATTTGTCACCGATCACAGCCCAGCATGCACCCTCGCCGCTCGCGGCGCGGCAGGCATCGGCCCCAGCCCCTGGCCAGACGGCTTTGATAAGTGCCCATTCGACGAGGCTCGGCACGAACCAGATGATCAGGCCGCAGATCACGAGCGTCAAAATGCTGCTAAAAATACTACCGAACAGATTCTTGCGAACCCAGACGAAGGCGCCGGATGAACCTCTCGGTGGGGCCTCGGGCGTTGTGGTCAGGTGGTCCACTTGCTGCATCGATCAGCGCTCCACCAGCGCGACGCGCTTGTTGTACCAGTTCATAAACAAGGAAATCGCCAGGCTGATAACCAGGTAGATCCCCATCATTATCGAGATGCACTCGATCGCCTGCCCGGTCTGGTTCAACGTGGTGTTCGTAACCGAAAGCAGATCGGGGTACCCGATGGCCACCGCGAGCGAGCTGTTCTTTGTCAGATTGAGATATTGGCTGGTCGTTGGCGGCACGATGATGCGCAAAGCCTGTGGCAGAACGACGAGCCGCATCTGCTGGCCACGCCGGAGGCCGAGCGCCGATGAGGCTTCGCTCTGCCCCCATGGGACGCCGAGAATGCCCGATCGGACGTTCTCAGCGATGAATGAGCCTGTATAGATGCTGAGCCCGACCAGGAGGGCCAGGAACTCCGGTGTGATACTCGTGCCGCCCTGGTAGTTGAACCGCGTGAAGGTAGGCACGTCGAAATGCAGGGGCGCGCCTAGAACCAGATAGGCCACTAGGGTAGGCAAGACGATTAAGCCGATGATCGGCAGCAGCAGTTTTGGCTCGCGCCCCGTTGCCGCCTGGCGTCGGCGGGCCCAGCGATAATAGAAATAGGCTGCGATCATCGAGATCAGAAAGATGATGACGAGCGGCGTCTGACCGGGATCGTAGATCAAAGCCGGCATCTGCAGCCCCATCTTGCTCAGGGCGAATCCTGGTACCGGCACCAACGCGTCGCGCGGGTTCGGCAAAAGCTGGCTGATGATAGCGTACCAGAAGAAGAGTTGGAGCAGCAGCGGAATGTTGCGGACGATCTCGATATAGACCATCGCGACCTTGGCAAGGAGCCAGTTCGACGAGAGCCGGGCAATGCCCATCAGGACACCGATGGCACTGGCGATGATGATGCCGAGAATCGAGACTTTCAGGGTGTTGAGGAAGCCAACGACAATGGCGCGACCATACGAGTCTGAAGGCGCGAACGGGATCACGTGCTCGCCGATATTAAAGCCTGCCTGCTGGGCCAGAAAGTCATAGCCCGTCCGGATCTGCCGTATCGCCAGATTAGTGATCGTGTTGTTGACAAGAAAGGCGATCAACGCCGCCAGAAGGCCGACGACGACAATCTGATAGATGATCCCCCTTACGCGGGGATTGCGCCATGCGGCACCCAGGCCGCCGGTCCGTTGTGCTGAAAGCCCCGCAGTCGCCATGAAAGCCCTCCCCCAGTCATCGGTCTTGAGCGGCAAAGATCGACGCCGCTACTTCTGCAAGGGCCGCGGATGGCAGGCATCCGCGGGTCGGTCACCTAGCGGACGGGTATGCCGTACATAAGGCCACCGGCATTCCAAAGAGCGTTTTGTCCGCGCGGCAGCTTCAAAGGCGTACTCGGGCCGACGTTCCGATCGTACATCTCGCCGTAATTGCCGACCTGTTTGACGATGTTGTAGGCCCAGGCATTATCGATGCCCAATTGCTTGCCCATGTCACCCTGAACGCCCAGGAGACGCTGTACGGTCGGGCTCTGGCTCGAAGCTTTCTGCTCGTCCACATTTTTCGAGGTGATGCCCGCTTCCTCGGCCTCGAGCTGGGCATAGAGGGACCATTTGACGATCGTGAACCATTCGTCGTCGCCACGGCGCACGGCTGGCCCCAAAGGTTCCTTCGAGATCGTCTCCGGCAGGATCGTGTAGTCGCCAGGGTTGCTCAGATCGTTCGCCAGCGAGGCCGCGAGACCGGACTTGTCGGTCGTGTAGACCTGACAGCGCCCTTGCTCGAACGCCTGGAGCAGCTGGTCCAGCGCCTCGATGACGACGGTTTGGAGCTTCATGTTATGCGTGCGGAAATAGTCCGCTAGATTGAGCTCCGTCGTCGTCCCGGGCTGGACGCAAACCGTGGCGCCATCGAGTTCGAGCGCGCTCTTCACGCCGAGACTGTTAGGTACCAGGAAGCCCTGCCCGTCGTAGAAATTCACGCCGGCGAACTCGAGGCCTTGGCTGGCGTCACGCGTCAGCGTCCAGGTCGTATTGCGGTAGAGGATGTCGACCTCGCCCGATTGCAGAGCGGTGAAACGCTGCTGAGCGTTGAGCGGCACAAATTGGACCTTGGTGGCATCCCCGAGTACGGCCGCAGCCACGACGCGACAACCGTCAGCGTCGATTCCCGTCCATTTGCCCTGGCTATCGGGCAGCGAAAAGCCGGCCAGGCCGGTATTGACGCCGCATTTGACGGCTCCGCGACTCTTGACGGCGTCGAGGGTCGGACCAGCACTCGCGAGATGCGTTCCCCCCAGTACGAAAGCCACGGCCCCGGCAAGGGCGAGACACTTCAAACGCATGGAACCTCCAAAGTTGGCGACCCTTCCTCGAAAGAGGCAGGGTCGATTCCGGCCACACTCGCGGATTGTCGTACCCGCAGTCATGCACGCGGCAGCCCTGATTGCCAATCGTTTACACAACGCTCGTCCGGTGCACAATTTCCCAGCAGGTAATCACGTTGGCTGGATGGACCCGGGCCTCATCGTGTATGCCCACAGCGTCGAACCGAGCGATGAGGATGTGATCATCTTGAAGAAGCGGACTTTGACGTCTTACAGCGATGCGACCGCCGTTACCGTTCTGGGACGGGACCCCGATGCCCATTTCGGAATCGTCAATCCACCGGTCTATCGAGCTTCGACCATCCTCTACCCGACCGTCGATGCACTTCGTCGGCACGAGACACGCGGCAATGTCCAGTATGGCCGTTATGGCACGCCGACCAATTTCGCGCTCGAAGAGGCGCTCACTGCTCTAGAGGAGGGTTATAGCTCCATTGCGGTGGGATCAGGCAAGACCGCGATCACTGCCACCCTTTTGGCCTTGCTCGAACCGGGTGATCATCTGCTCGTAACGGATAGCGTCTACGGCCCGACGCGCGGTTTCGCCGATGGCATGCTCACGAAATTCGGGATCGCGATCGAGTATTTCGATCCACTCATCGGTGCCGATATCGAAGCCAGGATCCGGCCGAACACCAAAGCGATTTTTCTCGAGAGCCCCGGATCATGGACGTTCGAAATTCAGGACGTGCCAGCGATCGTCTCGGTTGCGAAACGGCATGGGGTTGTCACGCTTATCGATAATACTTGGGCCTCGCCACTATTCTTCAAGCCCTTGGCCTTGGGCGTGGATATCAGCATTCACGCTGCGACCAAGTATATCGGAGGTCACTCGGATCTGATGATGGGAACCATCACGATGACCGAGGCCATGGATCATCGTCTTCGCAAGTCCATCTGGGAGACTACGACGGCTTCCTCGCCGGACGACTGCGCTTTGGCCTTGCGTGGATTGCGGACGCTGGACGTCCGTCTCAAACAACATCAGCAATCGGCAATCGATGTGGCGCATTGGCTGGCGACACAACCGGAAGTGGCAGAAGTCATTCATCCGGCCCTCCCCAATCATCCGGGACACGCAGTTTGGCGCCGCGACTTCAAGGGCTCGAGCGGTCTTTTCGGCTTCATCTTGAAGTCGTCGTCGGCAGCTGCGCTGGCCGCCATGCTCGACGAACTCGAATTTTTCGGCATGGGCTATAGCTGGGGCGGGTATGAGAGCCTCTTGATCCCGGTCGAGCCTGCGGCGATCCGCTCCGCAGTCCCCTGGACGCGATCCGGGCAGGCGATGCGGATGCATGTAGGGCTCGAGAGCCCGACCGACCTCATCCGCGATCTCGAGGCCGGTTTCGCGCGCTTCAGACGGGCCCTGTCCGACTAGCGGCGACTAGATACTCGATATTGCCGGCGGGCCCGCGCACCGGACTCTCGACTAAGCCAGTGGCATGCCAGCCGGGCTGGGCGTCGAGCCAGTGGCGAACGCCGTCGCAGATGCGGGTCCGGATCGTCGCATCGCGCACGACACCGCCCTGCCCCACCTCCCGCGCGGCCGCCTCGAATTGCGGTTTGATCAAGGCAACGAGCCGGGCTTCCGCCGATGCCAGCGCCATGGCGGCCGGCAGGACAGTCGCCAGGCGGATGAAGCTTGCATCGCAGACGATCAGATCGATGGGCTCTGGGATAATAGTCGCGTCGAGAAAGCGCGCATTTTGACCTTCGCGGAGCTGGACCCGAGGATCATTGCGCAACTGCCAGTCGAGCAGGCCCTTGCCCACATCGACGGCATAGACTCGCTTGGCACCATGGCGGAGCAGCACATGTGTAAAACCTCCAGTTGAGGCTCCGACATCGAGGGCGATGAGGCCCATCGGATCAATATGGAACGCCTCGATGGCCGCCTTGAGCTTCCCGGCCCCGCGGCTCACCCAACCCTCGCCGCGCCCGCGGATCTCGAGGGGAATGTCCGCGCGCACGAGGGTGCCGGCCTTGTCGAGCCGCTTCTCAGAGGAAAATACCTGGCCCGCCATCAGCATGGCTCGCGCCTTGTCGAGATCGTCGGCCAGACCGCGCTCGACCAAAAGGCAATCCAGTCGCTCGCGCGCCACCGCCGTCAAAGTGTCCTGTACATTATGAGGCCATCCACATAGCCCGCGGTTGGATGGAGGAAGGCCCGCGGCAATCGCCCGACCGTCTCCATGCCGAGGCTGCGCCAAAGCGCAATGGCGGCCACATTCGTGGCGACAACGAAATTATATTGGAGTGCCTTGAAGCCCCGCTCGCGGGCACGGGCCAACGCGTGATTGCCCATCTGTCGCGCCAGGCCGCGTCCGGTCGCCGCTGGATGGACGACGAAGCCGCAATTGGCTACGTGCGAGCCGCCGCCTTGCGCATTGGCGCGCAGATAATACGTGCCGACGACCTCGCCGTCGGCGACGATAACGAAGACCTCGTGTTCTGGCCTCAACCAGTAAGCGAGCGCACCCTTGCGATCCAAGTCAGGCGACAGAAGATAGGTTGAGCCGTCCCTGATCATGGGCTCGAGGATGGACCATAGGGCGTTGTCGTCGGCCGGTGTCGAAACAGGGCGAATCTGCAAAGTTGATCTCGTCGTTTTAAACGGCAGCCAGTCGTCTGGTGCCGGACTCACGGCCAATGACCGCCTTCACGAGCTTGACGATATGGGAGGCCGTCAAGCCGGCCTCCTCATATTGCCGCGCCGGCGTATCGTGGTCGATAAAGTGATCGGGCAACACCATGCTGCGGAGACGCGTGTGGCCATCGTCGAGCAGACCGGCATTGACCATGAATTGCTGCACTTGGCTGCCGAAGCCTCCGACAGCACCTTCCTCGATGGTGACGATGAGGCCATGGCGACGGGCCAGGTCACGGATGAGATCCTCGTCTAGAGGCTTTGCAAACCGGGCATCGGCGACGGAGACCGTAATACCTTGCCGCCCAAGATCCTCAGCCGCAATCAGCGACTCCGAGAGGCGCGGGCCGAAGCTCAGTAGTGCCACCTGCTCGCCATGTCGCAAGATCCTGCCCTTGCCTATGGCAAGAGGCGTGCCGCGCTCCGGCAGATCAACGCCGGCCCCGTCGCCGCGCGGATAGCGTACCGCGCTCGGTCGATCGTCGATCGTCGCTGCCGTCGCCACCATGTGCATGAGTTCCGCCTCGTCCGCCGCCGCCATGACGACGAAACCAGGCAGGCTGCACAGATAGCCGATGTCGAAGCTTCCGGCATGGGTGGCGCCGTCGGCGCCGACGAGGCCGGCGCGGTCGATGGCGAATCGGACCGGCAGACTCTGGATCGCCACGTCGTGTACGATCTGATCGTAGGCACGCTGCAGGAAGGTCGAGTAGATCGCACAAAAAGGGCGAAATCCCTCGCAGGCGAGCCCGGCCGCGAAGGTAACCGCATGCTGCTCGGCGATCCCACAGTCGAAGACACGCTGCGGAAAGAGCTCCGCCATCTTGTCGACGCCTGTGCCTGAAGGCATTGCCGCGGTTATTGCGACAATCTTGTCATCCGCCTTTGCTTCGGCGACCAAGGCACGGGCAAAGACAGAAGTATATGACGGCGCGTTAGATGCCGCTTTTTGCTGCTTGCCGGTCGCGATCTCGAAGCGGCTGACACCATGGTATTTGTCAAGCGCCGCTTCTGCCGGCGGATACCCCTTGCCTTTTTGCGTAACCAGATGGATCAGCACGGGCCCCTTCGCGCGACCATCGCGGACATTTTCGAGCACCGGTATCAGATGATCGAGATTATGCCCGTCGAGCGGACCTATATAATAAAAGCCCAGTTCTTCGAATAATGTGCCACCCGTCGCCATGCCACGCGCATATTCCTCGGCGCGGGCCGCCATGTTTTGCAGGCGGCTGGGGAAACGCTTGGCCAATTGTTTCGCCACATGGCGAAAGCCCCGATAGGTATGGCTCGAAACGACGCGCGATAGATAAGAACTCATCGCTCCCGTCGGCGGGGCGATCGACATATCGTTATCGTTCAGGATGACGATCATCCGGGCCTGCATGGCCCCGGCATTGTTCATCGCCTCATAAGCCATGCCGGCGCTCATGGCGCCATCGCCGATCACTGCCACGACATTGCGCGGGTGTTGCTCCAGCCTCGCTGCCGTCGCCATGCCGAGGCCCGCCGAGATCGAGGTCGAGCTGTGAGCAGCGCCAAACGGATCGTAGGGGCTTTCGCTACGACGCGTGAAGCCCGAAAGGCCGCCTCCCTGCCGCAATGTGCGGATCCGGTCGCGCCGGCCGGTCAGAATCTTATGGGGATAGGCCTGATGTCCCACATCCCAGATAAGCCGATCGTTCGGCGTGTCGAAGACATAGTGGAGAGCCACGGACAACTCGACCACTCCGAGACCGGCGCCGAGATGCCCGCCCGTTACAGAGACAGCATCGATGGTCTCACGCCGAAGTTCCTCCGCCACCTGTGGCAGCTGATCCACGCTGAGCGCCCGAAGATCAGCAGGACGATTAATCATATCGAGCAGCGGTGTGTCACTCATGTAATTCTTTCGCGCGTCTGCGGAGCATTTCGTCGCGGCTCGTAAAGGCGTCTCGTGGTGATCTCTCAAAAATCGCTCATGAACTGCGATCTATAACGAAATCAAACAGCTGGCCCAAGAGGTTGGTTTCCAGTTTGGCTCGGCTGAGCGCACTCCACCCTTGCTGCCGCAGCTCGATCAACCTCGCTCGCGCAGCGGGAGCCCCCAGCAGGGTAACGAAGGTCTTGCGGCCGAGTGCCGCATCCCGGCCCGCCATTTTGCCCGTCTCGCCGACCTCGAGATCGAGCAGGTCGTCGCGAATCTGAAAGGCTAGGCCCAGGGCATCCGCATAAACGGTAAGGGCTCGAAGTGCCGCGGCGTCCAGCCCGGCCAAGCGGGCACCCGCTTCCAGGGAAAAGCCGATCAGTGCGCCTGTTTTCAGGCGCTGAAGCTGTACCAGCTCTTCTTCGCTTAGGAGACGCTCGCTGCTGCTCTCCAGATCGAGCATCTGGCCACCGCACATGCCAGCAGCACCAGCTGCCCGGCCGAGGCCGACGACGAGCTCCAGGCGAAGCGGGGCAGCCGCCGGCCAGTCCGCCCTGGCCAAGACCTCCATCGCCAGCGCGTTCAAGGCATCGCCCGCCAAAATGGCGGTAGCCTCACCGAACTGTCGGTGGACTGACGGCTTCCCGCGCCGAAGCTCGGCATCGTCCATGGCCGGCAGATCGTCGTGAACGAGACTATAGCAATGAACGAGCTCAATCGCAGCACCGACCCGCGTAATGGACGCACGATCGACGTGGCCCAGAGCAGCGCCAGCGTGTACGAGAATGGGTCGGAAACGCTTGCCTGCTTCGAGGCACGCATAGCGCATAGCTTCCAGCAGCCTCGGAGGAACGGTATCGGTAGGACTAAGGAGTCGATCAAGCTCGCGCTCGATGTCGGCCGCCACCCGGGCCATAATATCCTTCAAGATCGGGCCGCTCACGCCGGATCCAGCGGTTGCAGGCGGGCATTGCCAGCCGCATCGAAGCTGAGCTTCTCGACGCGCAACTCCGCCTCCTTAAGTTTCGTTGTGCAATGTTGGCGCAGTTCGGTCCCGCGCTCATAGGCCTTGATGGCCGCATCGAGATCGAGCTGACCGCGCTCCAGTTTTTGGACGATCAACTCGAGCTCGGCCAGTGCTTCCTCGAAGCTCATGGAGGCGACGGCGGCATCTGTGGTCGGGCGAGCGGGATCCGATTTCAGCGATTCGGCAAGCGACTTAGCCATTGGCTTCTCCGGGCATCAGGCAATTTTAGGTGAGCCCCTCGAGATGCGCCACGACCGAGCGGGCGAGCGCGTCAATATCGTAGCCACCCTCAAGCGTCGAGACGATCCGCCCCCCGGCATGCGTCAAGGCCAACTTGCGCAGCTCGCTGGTGATCCAGGCGAAATCGTCTTCCTCCAGCATGAGGTCGGCAAGCGGGTCCGCGACATGCGCATCGAAACCCGCGGAGATCAAAAGAAGCTCGGGCGCGAAGCGATCGATCGCCGGCAGCAGGGAGCCTTCCACGACGGCACGAAAGCCTGCTCCGCCGGTACCGGCCGGCAAAGGGAGATTGAGGATGGTGCCGTGCGCACCCTTCTCGGCCGCGCGGCCCGAGTGAGGAAAGAGCGAAGTCTGATGGATGGATGCGTAGAAGACGCGCGGCTCATTCCAGAACGTCGCCTGTGTGCCATTACCATGGTGGACGTCGAAATCGACGATGGCCACACGTTGGAAATCGCCGCTCGCTAGCGCATGAGCCGCAGCAATCGCAATCTGGTTGTAGAGACAAAAGCCCATGGCGCGGGCGGGCTCCGCGTGGTGGCCGGGCGGCCTTGTCGCGCAGAAGACGATGTTCGTTTCGCCGGTTCGGAGCGCCTCGACGGCGGCGCAACACGCTCCCGCCGCATGAATGGCGGCGGTCAGCGAGCCGGGTGAAACGATCGTATCGCCATCGACGGCGCTGAGGCCTTCTGCCGGCATCAGCTTTGCCAGGCGCTCTTGAAATTCAGGAGGATGGACGCGGCCGATCTGTTCGCTCGTCGCCGCGGGAGCCTCTCGCCTTTGCCAGTCGGGCCCTGCTGACTCCTCTAGCGCCGCCAGAACGGCTTCGAGGCGGCCTGGACACTCCGGATGACCAGGTCCGGTCTGGTGGCCGAGACCGGAGCGATGGGTGAGCAGCAGCATCGATCCTCGATCGCCCTAGGTGGCCAGCTTGGCGAGCTCGCTTGCGAGGAAGCGTGCCGCCTTCAATCGCTCGGGCGGCGACTGTGTCTCACGCATCATGACAAGCCGATGATCCGGTCGGACCCGCATCTGCCCCTTGCTGTTGGCGATCCAGCCGACCAGCCTGTCGGGCCGAGGAAAGCGGTTTTCGTGAAATGTCGCGACGATTCCCTTCGGCCCGGCATCGAGCTTAGCCACGTTGGCACGACGGCAGAGCTGTTTGATTCCGACAATTTCAATCAGTTGTCGCGTCTCGATCGGCATCTTGCCAAAACGGTCCACCAGCTCAGCCGCAAAGGCATCGAGTTCGTCCGCCTCCTGCAGCGAGGCCAGGCGACGATACATGCTGAGCCTAAGGTCGAGATCGCCAATATAACTCTCAGGCATCAACGCTGCGGCATCGACCGTGATCTGTGGCGTCCAGTCCGTCGCCGAGCTGGCGGATTGCTCGGCGTCCTTGGCAGCCCGCCTGAGCTCGGTGACAGCCTCCTCCAGCATCTGGTTATAGAGCTCGAAGCCGACCTCCTTGATCTGACCAGATTGTTCGTCGCCAAGAAGATTACCAGCTCCTCGGATGTCGAGATCGTGCGACGCCAGATGGAAGCCGGCTCCCAGCCCATCTAGAGACTGGATGATCTGTAAACGCTTTTCCGCTGTATCGGCGAGCGTTCGTTCGCTCGGCACGGTGAAATAGGCATAGCCCCGGACCTTCGATCGGCCGACCCGACCGCGTAGCTGATAGAGCTGGGAGAGACCGAAGAGATCCGCGCGATGAACGATCAGCGTGTTAGCGCGCGGAATATCGAGGCCGCTCTCGACGATATTTGTCGCGAGCAGGAGGTCTACCTTGCCGTCGTAGAAATCGTTCATCACCGCCTCGAGGACGGCGGGCGCCATCTGACCATTTGCAACGGCTATCTTGATTTCGGGCACGAGGGCTTCGAGATCCTGTCGCAGTTTCGTCTGATCCGCCACGCGGGGACAGACATAGAAACACTGACCGCCGCGATGATACTCACGCAGGATGGCGTCGCGGAGCACCACTGGATCGGTCGGCGTGACGAAGGAGCGCACGGCCAGACGATCGACCGGTGGCGTAGCGATGATGGAAAGGTCCTTCATGCCGCCCAACGCCATGTGCAGCGTGCGTGGGATGGGTGTGGCGGTCATCGTTAATACATGGACCTCGGCGCGGAGCTGCTTCAGCTTCTCCTTGGCCGCCACGCCGAAATGCTGCTCCTCGTCGATGATCACGAGGCCCAGATCCTTGAACGCTACCCCCTTGCTCAAGAGCGCGTGCGTGCCGACGACGATGTCGACCTCACCGGCGATCATGGCCTTTTTCGTCTTGTCCATCTCCTTGGCGGTAACGAAGCGCGAAAGCTGCGCTACGCGGATCGGCATGCCGGCGAAACGCTGTGAGAACACATTGAAGTGTTGGCGTGCCAGAAGCGTGGTCGGCGCCAACATCGCGACCTGTCGGCCGGACATGGCGACGACGAAGGCTGCGCGAATGGCGACCTCGGTCTTGCCGAAGCCGACATCGCCGCAGACCAGACGATCCATCGGATGACCCGATGCCATGTCGCCCAGGACCGATTCGATGGCACGCAGTTGGTCCTCGGTTTCCTCGAAGGGAAAGCGCGCCGCGAACTCGTCATAAATGCCGTGCGCGAGGTCGATAGGCTGACCCTTGCGCATCGCCCGCTCGGCGGCAACTTTGATCAATTCGCCCGCGAGTTCGCGGATCCGCTCCTTGGCCTTGGCCTTGCGCTGTTGCCAACCGACGCCGCCCAGCTTGTCGAGCGCACCGCCCTCTTCGCCACTACCATAGCGCGATAATATCTCGAGATTCTCGACGGGCACAAAGAGCTTGTCGTTACCGGCGTAGATCAGTTTGAGCACATCGTGGGGAGCTCCCCCGATTTCGAGCGTCACCAGGCCATCGAAGCGCCCGATACCATGCTCGGCATGCACGACGAGATCGCCCTCGGCCAACTGCGTCAAATCGGCGATGAATTTGTCGGCTCGCCTGCTCTTGCGCGCTGCTCGGGCGATACGGTCGCCTAGTAGATCCTGCTCGCTCAGGATGTGCAACCCGTCATCAGCGATCACGCCGTGGTCGAGGGGCAGCACGACGATGACCACGCCCGGTAGCCGCCTCGCCTCGGCAAAGGTCTCGGCCCGGCTCAACCCTTCAGCACCATGGTCCTCGAGAACCTGTTGCAATCGCTCGGCTGCGCCATTGCTGGCAACGGCGATCAGCGGCTTTGCCTTGCGCCCGAGAAGCTCGCGCAGATGCCGAACGATTGCATCGAACAAGTTGGTATCGCGCGTCGCCCGCTCGGTCGCGAAATCCCTGGCGGGACGGCCATGCAGATCGATGACTTCGTCGTACCCCTTGGGTATGGCGGGCGGCGCGTTGAAGATCGAGAATTGAAAGCTCCGCCGCTCCCTGGCCGCCCGCTCGAAGCTCTGCTCATCGATATAAAGGGCGTCAGGCGGAAGGGCGCGGTAGGGAACGGTGCCAAAGGTGCTGCCTGTGGGCTCAGGCGTCCGGCGGGCCTCGTAGTGTTCGCCAATCAAGGTAGCTCGGGCGAGGACGCCCTCTCTGGCTAGATGATCAAAGGCCAGCTCGCAGTCGGCCGGCAGATAATCAAAGAGCGTAGCCAAAGAGTCGTGAAAGAGCGGCAGCCAGTGTTCCATGCCCGGAAATGGGCGACCACTTTGTACAGATTCGAGGAGTGGGTCGCTGCTGCCGACGGCGCCGAAAGTCTGCAGATAGCGCGTTCTAAAGCGTTCGATTGCAGCATCATCCAGAACCACCTCGCTGACCGCGCCCAGCTCGAGCTGCTGTTCCTTGCCGGCCGAGCGTTGGGTCAATGGATCGAAGCGGCGAATGCTTTCGATCGTCGAACCAAAGAAGTCCAACCGTACGGGCGCCTTGGCACCTGTGGGAAAGACATCGAGCAAACCGCCACGGACGGCATATTCGCCAGTCTCAACGACGGTCCCCGCGCGCCGATAGCCATTGCGCTCGAGATGGCGGATCAGGTCCTCGCGATCGACGCGCGTGCCAGTGCGCGCGGTGAAGTGTCCTGCCGCAACGGCCTCGGCCGGCGGCAATCTCTGCAGGACCGCATTTGCCGTGGTCAGGATCAATTTCGGCGCCTGGTCAGCCGGATGGAGCAAGGCCGCGAGCGTGCGTAGACGCGCTGCCATGACCTCGCCATTGGGTGAGATCCGATCGTAGGGCACGCAGTCCCAAGCCGGCAGGTTCAACACTTGAACTTGCGGCGCGAAGAAGTGGGCGAGCTTCTCTAACTGAATCAGTCGTGGCTGATCCCTGGCGATGAAGAGAATGGTCGAGGCATCCCCTGACGTCAGGCGTTGTACAACGAAGCGAGCCTCGAGGCCGTCCCGTGACGCACTAAGTAGTGTTCGCGTCGGCAAAGACTCGGCGGCCAATTCGGCTGCGAAAGATTCGGCGACGGATTCGACGACGTCGCCGTCTTGGATCGATCCAGACGGAGTCATCGGGCGCGGTGGCTCCGTGCTAAAGCTATCTGCGTGCTTTTGATCAAGGCCAGCACGTCATTGTCGTGACGGGCTGGAACAGGCCTGCTGCCAACGATCCAGGCAAAGATGTCGTGATCGCTCTCGGCCAGCAGCGTCTCGTAGCGACCGACCTGTTCCTCGTTTAAACTGGCCAGATGCTCCTCCGCGAACCGTCCGAGAATGACGTCGCTCTCGAGGAAGCCGCGATAGCGGCTATGATGCACAAGGCGCTTCTTGCGGATGGCTAGAGCATCCAATGACATGATGCTACCCGACTACTCGTGAAACAAAGCCCGACGATCGATGACGAACGCGAGTGGCAAGATCGTCTCGATCCCCTTCTCGCACCGGTCACCTCCCTCGATGGCGTGGGACCGAAAACGGCAGCCGCCCTAGCGAGGCGGCTCCGCCGCGACGCCGTGCGCTGCATCGACTTGGTCCTTCTAGCACCTAACGGCAAGATCGACACGACCTCCGGCGACGATCTTGCGCTTGCGACTGGAAGGCTTGTCTGCCTGGAGGTCGAGATCCTGGCGCACCGTCCGGCCAGGACATCGAGGATGCCTTACGTCGTCGTCGCCAAAGTGGGGGAGACGGAGCTCGATCTGATCTTCTTCAGGGCACGGCCTAAGTGGCTCGCCGAGCGCTACCCTCTCGACACGCGCTGTCGGATCATCGGCCGGATAGGGATCTATCGGGATCGATATCGCGTGGCGCACCCGACACTGGCATCTGAAACTGAGGCCGGACCTGGATCACTCGTCTCCTATGGAACGGTTGAGGGGATCCCCCGGAGCAGATTCAATGCCTTGATCCGGCAAGCGGTCAACAGAACGCCCGAACTTCCGGAATGGCTGGATGCCGGCCTGCTCGCGAAGCATGGCTGGCCAGGCTGGCGCGAGGCCATCTTGACGCTGCACGCGACGAACACGGCCGAGGCCGCCAGACGGCGCCTGGCCTTCGACGAGATCCTCGCCTTTCAACTCGAGCTTGAATCGAGCCGGCGCACCATCGAGCAGCTTCCCGCCATGTCGTTGTGCGATGAGCAAGGCTTACAACGGGCTTTTTTGTCTCGCCTTCCTTTCGTGCCCACGAACGACCAGCTTCGCGCCATCCAGGAGATCGAGGCGGACTTGGCTAAAGAGCGGCCCATGGGTCGGCTTCTCCAGGGTGACGTCGGCAGCGGCAAGACGCTCGTGGCCGCCTGTGCGATGCTCACCGCGGCGGCCTGCGGCGCACAGGCCGCCTTGATGGCGCCGACCGAACTCCTGGCACGGCAGCATCATCGGACATTATCTCAATGGTTCGAGCCACTGGGCGTCGAGGTCGTGCTGGCGACAGGAAGCGAGACACTGGGAGCACGACGCCAATTTACCCAGGCGCTGGCCAGCGGCAACGTCAAGCTAGCCGTCGGTACGCATGCCCTGTTCCAGGACAAGTTGATCTTCAAAAATCTGGCGCTGGTCGTAATTGACGAACAACATCGTTTCGGGGTCGAGCAGCGACAGCGATTGATCTTGAAGGCCAGAGCGGGACGCGCCGCGCATCTTCTCGCGATGAGCGCCACGCCCATTCCCCGCACCTTGCTTCTAGGACTATACGGGGACATGACGGTTTCGTCGCTTCGACAAAAGCCGCCCGGCCGCTTGCCGGTCAAAACGCGCCTTATTGCTGCGGACCGGCAGGATGAAGTTATGGCATCCTGTGGTCGTGCCCTCGCCAATGGCGAGCGGATCTACTGGATTTGTCCCTTGATCGAAACGGATGAGGTCTCGGCCAGCCAGGACGCCGCGATCCAGCGTTTTGCCACTTTGGCCCTGTTGTTTGGCGAACGCGTCGGCATCGCGCACGGACGGCAGGAGGCTTCGGAACGCGAAGCGCAGTTGCGGGCCTTCGCCGCAGGCGACATTCAGCTTCTCGTTGCGACCACGGTCGTCGAAGTCGGCGTCGATGTGAGTGAAGCCACGATCATCGTAATCGAGAGCGCTGAGCGATTCGGTATGGCGCAATTGCATCAGTTGCGTGGAAGAGTTGGTCGGGGCGTGAGGCCATCTTTTTGTCTGCTGCTCTATAACGCGCCCCTTAGCTTTTCCGCGCGGCAAAGACTACAGGCGCTCAGACAAACAGAAGACGGCTTTGCGATTGCCGAGAAAGACATGAACCTAAGAGGCCCAGGTGACATCCTGGGTTTGAGGCAAAGTGGGCTGCCTGAATTTCGAATGGCGGATCTGAAAAAGGATGCGGATCTGCTTGCTCTAAGCTCGGTGGTGGCTGCCTCAGCAGCAAAAGGTCGACGAGAAAACTCCGCACGTCGTCCCCTCGATCTTTTGGTATTGCTGCATCGAGCTCTGAATGCCTGGGCCGCATCAGCCAACATCATCAAGGTATAGAAACATTAAGAGCGTAAGAGTTTTTTAGATAAATTTTATTCTTAATTTCCTTAGATGGATATCTCTACATTCAATTTGACAAGTGCCAACCAGAGCGAGAAATCTACGGCGATAGTTCTTTGATATGTGGCCGGTGTGGCCATTCGTATCGTAACATACTGTGCGATGTGCTTCATGATTCATACTGCACCACCTGACTACACGATGCGCGAACTTCTTCGCGAGCGTGATCGGCTATGCCGTGATCATTGGGAAACCAAATATTCCCTGCCGGAATGGACCATAGCACCGCTCCTTGCCGCCGGTCTGACGCGGGCGGAATTGGCAACAGTGTCAACGGGCACCGAGGCAGGAGAAAAGGCCCGCCTCGATAAGCTGGAGCAACTGATTGCCGAGGTCGATCGTGAGCTCCTAGCGATCGTCATCCAGGTTCGCACCGGTCAGGCGGGAGAACGCGCCAGCCTCGCGAGTGTGATTAAACTGGCCATCCAGGAACTGCAATCCGAACGCCGAGATCACGACCATGGCCGCGCAGATCTCGTGGCCCGGTTGCTGCAACTTGCGTCCAGCTGTCTTGAGCCTGACAGACCGCGCGAATCTGCCAGTCCGATTATGAAGCCCAGCATTCCAGCTTAGCATTACTCGCGGGTCCACGCAGGACGGCTTATTCCTCGCCGCCTGCCTTGTCGGTCGCAAGTCCCGCCTTTTCAAGGCCGGCCAGTCGTTCTCGGGCAGCGATTGTCAATTGGATACCGACGTCCTTTAGCTGCTTTTCGCTTGCCGGGCTCGGCGCGCCGAGAAGAAGTTCCTCCGCACGCTGACTGAGCGGAAAGGCCGTGACTTCCCGGAGGTTTGGCGTGTCCGCGAGCAGCATAACGATCCGATCGATTCCCGGTGCGATGCCACCATGTGGTGGAGCACCGAACCGCAAAGCGCGCAGCATACCACCGAATCTTGTCTCCAGCTCATCCTGTCCGTATCCGGCGATGGCAAATGCCTTGGCCATGATGTCAGGCCGATGGTTACGAATAGCGCCGGAGGAGAGTTCGATGCCGTTACAGACAATGTCGTACTGATAGGCAAGGATATCGAGAGGATCGCTGCCCTCCAGGGCCTGAAGGCCGCCTTGCGGCATGGAAAAGGGATTGTGCGAGAAAACGACCTGCTTGAGGTCCTCGTCCCACTCAAACATCGGAAAATCGACAATCCAGCAGAACTCGAAGACATTCTGCGTCAGCAGATTAAGGTCCTGGCCGACTTTCATTCGGGCCGAACCCGCGAATTTCGCCATCTTGCCGGGTTGACCAGCAACGAAGAAGACGGCGTCGCCATCGCCAAGCCCGAGTTTGTCGCGAATTTCAGCGGTTCGTTGTTCGCCGATATTTTTGGCGATCGGACCCGCCCCCTCGCCTTCGCGAAAGAAGATATATCCAAGTCCCGGCTGACCTTCGCCCTGGGCCCAGGCATTCATTCGATCGCAAAAGGTGCGACTTCCGCCGCCCTTGGCTGGAATGGCCCAGACTTCAGCCTTTGCATCTTTTTCCAGGATCGAGGCAAAGACCTTGAAGCCCGATCCGCGAAAATGCTCGGAGACATTGCACATGACGATCGGATTGCGAAGATCCGGCTTGTCCGACCCATAAAGCCGCATCGCCTCCGCGAACTTGATTCTCTTGAAGGGTGCTGGGGAAACAGTCCATCCTTCGGGCTTGAACTCTTCGAACAGTCCGTGGATCACCGGTTCGACCGCGGCAAACACGTCCTCCTGGGTCGCGAACGCCATCTCGATATCGAGCTGGTAAAATTCGCCGGGCGAACGGTCAGCCCGGGCGTCCTCGTCGCGAAAGCAAGGCGCAATCTGAAAGTACCGGTCGAATCCGGAGATCATGTAGAGCTGTTTATATTGCTGCGGCGCCTGCGGCAGCGCGTAGAACGTCCCGGGATGCAGGCGCGAGGGCACCAGGAAGTCACGGGCCCCTTCCGGCGAACTTGCCGTCAGGATAGGCGTCTGAAATTCCGTGAAACCCTGCTCTTCCATGCGACGGCGAACGCTCGAAATGATGGCCGATCGTAGCCGAATATTGCGCTGCATCTGCTCGCGCCGCAGATCCAAGAAGCGATAGCGTAGACGCGTTTCCTCGGGAAAATCCCGGTCGGCATTCACCTGCATGGGCAGCACGTCGGCTGTCGACTGAACCGTGAACTGGTCGGCGACGACCTCGATAGCCCCTGTGGGCAGGTTGGGATTGATCGCGTCAGCGTCGCGGGCGATGACCTGTCCCTCGATCGTGATGACACTCTCAAGACGCAGCGATTCGGCATCACCGAAGAACGGGCGATCAGGATTGACGACGATCTGGGTAAGGCCCGTATGATCACGAAGATCGATGAACAGAAGTTGCCCATGGTCGCGCTTGCGATGCACCCAGCCGCTGAGACGTGCGGTGTGACCGACATCGGTCACGCGAAGCTGGCCGCATCGATGCGTTCGATAGACATGCATGGCGTTAAGCAATCCTGTTCCTCAAATGGTCCGGACTTCCCTTTTTGCAAAAGAGCCGTGCCAGAACGGCGCGGAGGAAGTCACGAAGGTCAAAGCCATGTCAAGCGACCTTACGACTTGAAGGCTGCCATTTTGCCCCTTGCCGATATCGAGTTTACATGACGCTGATCGCCGACAACAATTCCCTCATCGCATTCTGCGAACGTCTCAAGGGTGAGCGGTTCATCACCATCGACACCGAGTTCATGCGGGATCGCACGTTCTGGTCCAAGCTCTGTCTTATCCAGATCGGTGGCAGCAAGGAGGCGATGGCGATCGACCCTTTAGCACCCGGCCTCGATCTCGAGCCGATCATCGAGCTCATGGACGATCCAGCGATCCTCAAAGTTTTTCACGCCGCAAGGCAGGATCTCGAGATCTTCTGGCGAATTTCCGGACGTCTGCCGACACCCCTCTACGATACACAGATCGCGGCACAGGTCTGCGGCTTTGGTGACGAAGTGGCATACGAAACCTTGGTCAGCAAGGTAGCCAAGGGGCGACTCGATAAGAGTTCACGCCTCACCGACTGGTCACGGCGACCGTTGAGCGAAGCACAAATAAATTACGCCCTCGGCGACGTCACCCATCTACGCGTCATCTATGAACGCCTGGCCCGTCAGATCAGCGCTGCGGGACGCAGCGAATGGGTGCAGGCGGAAATCGACCAACTTTATAAACCGTCCCTGTTCGAACAGAATCCAGAGGAAGCTTGGCGCCGCATCAAAGTGAGAACGCGTGACCCGCGATTTCTCTTAATGGTGCAGCGCTTAGCTACCTGGCGTGAACAGGCGGCCCGCACGCGCGATCTACCGCGTAATCGCATCCTTCGCGACGACCTTCTCCTCGAGCTCGCGGCCTCTCGGCCCAGGACGATCGAAGATCTGAAATCCCTCGATCGAATCACGCTCGATCGGGAGAGCACGCATCAGGTCTTCGGTATCGTCCAGGACGTCTTGGCAGCTCCAGGCTCGGCATTGCCCACGATCGAACAGCCTGCCGATCCTCCCCGCGGCCTCGGGCCGCTCGTCGAGCTGCTGCGAGTGCTGCTCAAACTGCGTTGCGAGGAGGCCGATGTCGCCCAGCGGCTTGTTGCTTCCGCGGGCGATCTGGAGGCAATAGCCATAGACGATCAGGCCGATGTACCAGCGCTCTGCGGCTGGCGTCGCGGGATCTTCGGCGAAGCCGCTCTGGCCCTAAAGCACGGCACAATTGCCCTTGCCGTCAGAGACGGCCGACCGTCTATCGTCGAGTTGCCCAGGTAATTCAGACGACCTGGGTCGCTGCGAAGATCCGTCCAGGGCTTACCAACTGATCCTGCGCTTCGATGAGCAACAACTCGTGCGAGTCTGCCCGATGGGTGGCGGCTACGAGGCCGTACATGGCCGAGCTCGCATGCTCCAGGGATGACCGGGCGTCCCGCTGTTTGAGATACGAGGCCAGGTATAGGGCGGTGAAAGCATCGCCGGTGCCGTGCATGTCGAGGGGCAGCCGCGGCGTCTGCACCAGCCAGGAAGCTTCGGCGGTATGGGCAAGGATGCCCAGCGTGTCGCGCTCGCCGGGGAGCTCCAGGCTGGTGACAACAACGATCTCAGGGCCGGACTTTCGGATGAGTGAGGCTGCCTCGACGGCTTCCGCTAGATTACTGATCGAGCGGCCGGCCAGATAGGCCAGCTCGAACTGATTGGGGGTCACGATGTGCGCCGCCGGAACGGCCCGATCGCGGAAGAACTCGGGGATACCGGCGCGAACGAAGAAGCCACGACCCTGGTCGCCCATTACGGGATCACAAGTGTAGATCGAATCGATACTGGCGCGCCGCACACGCTCCACCGCATCGAGTACGACCTGACCGCTCTCAGGTGCTCCCAGATAACCCGACAGCACCGCCCGGCAGGTGGCGAAAGCGCCGCGCTCCTCAATTCCTTGAATGACTTCGCGCACCCATTCAATATCGACCGATCGTCCGCCCCAGCTTCCATAGCCCGTATGATTGCTGAAGAGGACGGTCATCACCGGCCACACTTCAAAGCCCAGCCGCTGCAGCGGGAAGACCGCGGCGCTGTTTCCAGCATGGCCATAAGCCACCGAGGACTGGATCGAAAGTATGCCTTCCACGTGCCATATCTCCACTTGAGCCGTAGATCGAAAGGCACCGGCCAGCCGCTGCGCCCAGAATTTTGTGGGTATGAGCTTTTGTCGTCGAAGGCTAGGGCCTGAGGCTCACGCATCCCGCGCTCATGGTCGGCCTCGTCACCCTGGAGAAATTTCGTGAGTAATCCATCGTCGATGCGGATCAATTATGACAAGTCGTCACTGGACGAGACGATGGTTGATCCTGACCCTCTCGTCCAATTTCAAAACTGGTTCGACGAGGCGTTGGCTGCGGGTCTGATGGAACCCAACGCCATGGCCTTGGGCACCGTCGATGCGGACGGCAATCCTTCCACCCGCATGGTACTTTTGAAGGCTTTCGACCACCAGGGCTTCGTGTTCTATACCAATTATGAAAGCCGCAAGGCCATCGAGCTCGATCAAAGCAGGCGCGCCTCGCTGCTTTTCTGGTGGGACAAACTCCAGCGTCAGGTACGCATTGAAGGCTGGGTCGCGCGAAGCGAGCCCGAGGCGGCCGATGCCTATTTCGCGTCCCGTCCCTACGCCAGCCGCATCGGTGCCCTCGTCTCGCCCCAAAGCCGGATCATCAAGACCAGAGGCGAATTGGAGGCCACCGAGGCCGCCGCCCGCGAGCGTTATCCCGAAGAGGTACCCCGGCCCGCCCATTGGGGGGGCTATCGTGTTGTGCCCCGTTCCATAGAATTCTGGCAGGGACGCAGCTCCCGGCTGCACGACCGGCTGCGCTACAAGCTCGACGGCGAGACGTGGCGAGTCGAACGTCTAGCTCCCTGAATCAGGTTTTGCACTATAACGGAAGCAGCTATGCTAAGCTTGCGCGTGACTGGCGATGGAGAGTGGCATGAACGAACGGAAAACTGTCTTCATCACGGGCGCTAGCCGAGGCATTGGCCATGCAACCGCGGCTTATTTCGTCCGCCAGGGGTGGCGGGCGATCACCTGCTCACGAGACCCGGTGCCGCCTCAGTGCCCTCGAGACGAACGTCATGCCCATATCACGATAGACCTTGCAAATATCGATCGCCTTGAAGGTGCGATCGAACAACTCTACGCGATTTTGGGAGACGGGGAGTTGCATGCCCTCGTCAATAATGCCGGCTATTCCCCAAAAGCCCCCGATGGGAGCAGGTTGGGCTGCCTGGATGGCGATCTGGCGGTCTGGCAAAAAACGCACGCCATCAATCTTATGGCGCCAGTCTTTTTCGCTCGAGCCTGCGTGCCTATGCTTCACAAGACGCAAGGTGCGATCGTCAACATCACCTCGATCGCCGGCACGCGCGTTCACCCGTTTGCCGGCAGTGCCTATAGTACTTCCAAGGCGGCGCTGACGGCGCTGACAAGAGAACTCGCCGCCGACGTGGCGCATCTGGGCATTCGCTGCAACGCGGTCTGCCCAGGCGAAATCAACACTGCCATTCTCTCGCCCGGTACCGACAAATTGGTCGAGCGTATTCCCCTCAAGCGACTGGGCTCGCCCGAAGAGGTAAGTGCGATCATCTATTTCCTCTGCAGCGATGCCGCATCCTACATCACCGGTGCCGAGATCCCGGTAAATGGCGGCCAGGATCTCTTCTAGGCTGTCGGCAGGGTGAGCTGACCAACAAATTCAGGAGAATTATGGGAGGCGTCGACAATCTCGAACGCGGCCGTCCAATCAGACGGATCTTGCGCCAGCAGGATCGTGCGGCACTAGGGACCTTGCTGGACGGCTCGCCCTACGTTTCGCTCGTTTTAATCGCTTATGATCACAGCTGTCGCCCGCTCCTGCTACTCTCCACACTGGCCGAGCATACGCGTAATCTCAAGTCGGACGATCGCGCGTCCCTCCTGATCGACGACACGAAAAGCATGCCAACACCCTTGAGCGGGCAACGGGTCACTCTGCAGGGAGTCCTCCAACCGATCGACGACCCGGCTGCCGCCCGTCGTTATCTGGCGCGACATCCAGATGCCGGCATCTATGCGGGCTTCAAGGATTTCGCGTTCTATCGACTCGAGCCGGACAGGGCTCACACAATCGCGGGTTTCGGCAAGATCGAATGGCACGCGGCTACGGATTTTATCTTGGATAACTCGGTTGCTGCCACGCTCGATGAGGCCGAGTCCGATATCGTCGACCATATGAATGCCGATCATCGAGACGCCCTCGATCTAATTGCGCGCTGTCTGGCTGCTCGCGGAGATGCGGGTTGGGTGATGACGGGGATCGACGCCGACGGGTCCGATCTCCGACGCGAGGATCAGGTGATACGCCTGCCGTTTTCCAGTCCGGTCGCTAACGCCGACGAAGCACGCCGAGAGCTGATCGCGCTGGTCAACGAGGCAAGAGCGCGGGACCTGCAGGCGCCATGACCCGTCTTGGCTTGGTGCTCGGCGGCGCCCGTTCGGGAAAGAGCCGCTTTGCCGAGGAACAGGTTCTGGCCAGCGGGCTGCAACCGATCTACATCGCGACCGCCGAGGCCTGGGATGAGCAGATGCGAGAGCGCATTGCCCACCACAAGGCCAATCGCCAAGGCAAGGGATGGCAAACACTCGAGGAGCCCACGGCCCTGGATAGCGTTATTTCCAGCGTAGCGCGCGCCGATCGATTTTTGTTGGTCGACTGCCTGACACTCTGGCTGACCAATCTGATGATGGCAGATCGCGACATCGACATCGCGGTCGAAAAGCTGCTCGACGTTGTGGTCGCGCAGCCTGGAAAACTCCTCTTCGTATCCAACGAGGTCGGCCTCGGCGGTGTTGCTACCACCCCCCTGGGCAGGTCGTTCGCCGATCATGCGGGCCGGCTTCATCAGCGGCTGGCAGAAGTGGCAGACGAGGTCGTTTTGATGGTCGCTGGCCTGTCGCTCTGGCTGAAGCGCAGCCCGGAAAGCTAGAGTTTGCATCTCCTCCTCGCCAAGGACGCACCAGCCTCACTTGAAGGCGAAGCCGTCGATCTCGATCAATCGCCAGCCGATATCGTGTTTTTATCCTTTGCTGACACGGAACTAGCGCTCCTTAGCGCTGCCGCCGCGCAGCGGGACGCTTGCGCGCCATCGCTCCGCCTCGCCAGCCTGCTGCAATTGCAGCATCCAATGTCGATCGACCTTTATCTCGAAAAGACGATCGCGGGTGCCCGGCTGGTGATCGTTCGCCTGATCGGTGGTCGTTCGTACTGGGCCTATGGCGTGGAGCAGTTGTCCCTGTTGGCCGGAGCGGAAACATTCCAGCTCGCCCTCTTGCCTGGCGACGACCGCGAAGACGAGGAACTACGCAGGCTGTCGACGGTGGATGCTACATCGCTCGCGCGATTACAGGCCTATCTGGTCGAAGGCGGTCTGGAAAATGGGCGTGCGTTTTTGAGCTACGCGCATTGCCTTCTGGAGCCAAGGCTCTCGGCCCTCCCGCCCCTCGCCTTGCCAAAGCTGGGCTTCTACCGCCAGCCCGATCCGGCTCTGGTCGAGGGCGAGATTGCGCTCATCGTCTTCTATCGCGCTTTGATGCAGTCGGGCGATACGGCGCCCGTCGATGCTCTCATCGAGGCGTTGGCCCAACAGGGTATCCAGGCAGCTGCCTTGTTCGTGACGAGCCTGCGCGAGCCGCAGGCATCCGCGCTCGTCGCGGCACAGCAGGAGCGGCATCGCATTGGAGTCGTCCTCAACATGACGGGTTTTGCCCTAGGGGGGATGGATGAGCGAACCCCTGACCCCTTGCAGATTCCCGATTGCCCGATTTTGCAGGTCATTCTCTCGAGTGAAAGCGAAGAAAGCTGGATAACGCGCCAGCGCGGCCTCGTCCCGCGGGACCTGGCGATGAGCGTTGCCCTTCCCGAAATCGATGGCCGGCTCCTGGTCGGAGTCGTGTCGTTCAAGTCGGTCACGGAGCTGGACCCGGTAACGCAGATCCGACCGGTTCGACACCACCCGAGGCCCGATCGCATCGCAAGGGTCGCATCGTCCGCAGCCGCCTGGCTGCGACTGCGACGTACCCAGACGAGTGAGCTCAGGGTGGCGCTGATCCTCGGCAATTATCCCCCTCGCGATGGCCGCATCGCCAATGCGGTGGGCCTCGACGCCCCAGCCAGCCTCATGGTCATCCTGCAGGCGATGGCGGACCAAGGCTATGACATCCGGGATTGTCCGGCTTCCGCGGCTGACCTGATGACGGCGCTACGAGCGGGGGTGACGAGCGATGCCGCTTCGCTTGGTCGTCGGCAGGTCCGGGTGCGCTTCGAGGTCGAGCGCTACCGTGCCTGGCTAGCCGCCTTGCCAGAAGCTGTCTCGAAGGCGGTCGATGAACGCTGGGGCGACGCCGCGACCGATCCATTCGTCGTTGATGGTGCCTTCTCACTCCCGGTCCTCCCTTTAGGCAACCTTGTCGTGGGATTGCAGCCATCACGCGCGCCGGGGCTGGATCCGAATGAGACATTCCACAGTCAAGATCTCGTGCCGCCCCACGCGTATCTGGCCTTTTATGCCTGGATACAAAACGGCTTCGACGCGCATGCCCTGGTTCATATCGGCAAGCACGGCTCGCTCGAATGGTTGCCGGGCAAGGCGCTTGCCCTGTCGGCCGACTGTTGGCCGGAAATCCTGCTCAATTCCATTCCGATCATCTACCCTTTCATCGTCAACGATCCCGGTGAAGGGGCCCAGGCCAAGCGCCGGTTGGGCGCCGTCATCGTCGATCATCTGACGCCGCCTTTGGCCCGGGCTGGCACCAATCAATCATTGGCCCCACTCGAGCGCCTGTTGGACGAGTATGCACAGGCGCAAAGTCTCGACCCGACGCGTGCGGAACGCTTATGCCGGGAAATATTCGACTTCGCTCAAGCAACGGGCCTCGCGCGGGACCTTCAGCTTGACGACGAAGCCGATCCAACCAATCTGACAGCGATCGATCGCCATCTTTGTGATCTGAAAGAATTGCAGATCCGCGATGGTCTTCACGTCTTTGGCCGCGCACCTGCCGGCCACGAGCGCGCGGCCTTGCTCTTGGCTTTGTCGATGAACGCGCCTGCCGATCGCGCTCGGCCTTCGCTCATGGACGCCCTTGTCACCGATCTGGGCCTGGACGCGCACGATCCCTTCGAGATCGATCCGGCCACGACATGGGATGGTCCACGTCCCGACATCCTCACCTCGATCCTCAATGGAAGCTGGCGTCACGTCGGCCATACCAGGCAACGATTGGAACGCCTGGCCCTGGCACTGCTGGCTAAAAGCAAACAGCCATCACCTTCCTGGCGTCGAACGGTCGAGACGCTGGCATGGCTCGAACACGACGTTGCCAATTTGCTCGATAGCTCCGCCTCAGACGAGATCGCCAATCTGATGAAGGCTCTGGAGGGCCGTCGCATCCCCCCTGGGCCAAGTGGCGCCCCGACGCGCGGTAGACTGGACGTGCTACCGACTGGCAGAAACTTCTATTCCGTCGATACGCGCGCCGTCCCTACGCCGGCCGCCTGGGAGATCGGCTGGGCCTCGGCCAACGCCATTATCGACCGCTATTTGCAGCAGCATGGCGTGTGGCCTCGGCAGATTGCCCTTTCGGTCTGGGGCACCGCCAACATGCGGACAGGCGGCGACGATATTGCCCAGGCCTTGGCTTTTCTCGGCTGTCGGCCGGTGTGGGATACGCAAAGCTATCGGGTGACGGGAGTTGAGGTGATGCCACTAGCTGTCCTCGGACGGCCCCGCATCGACGTTCTTCTACGCATCTCGGGATTCTTTCGCGATGCGTTTCCCGCTCAGATCGAATTGCTCGACGATGCGATCCGGGCCATCGCTAACTTGGACGAGCCACCCGACGAGAATCCTCTTGCGGCAACCGCTCGCGCGACGTCTCAACATCTTCAGGCCGAGGGACTGTCGGCTACGGAGGCCAATCGTATCGCGAGTTTTCGCATTTTCGGCTCGCCGCCGGCCAGCTACGGCACCGGGATTCAAGAGGCGGTCGATCAGGACCGCTGGCGCGATGAAGGAAATCTGGCAGCCCTCTTTATCAGGCACGGGGCCTATGCCTACGGTCGCGGCAGCGCAGGGAGGCTCGAGGAGTCTACTCTCGTCGAGCAGCTTCGCCGGACACAGCTGGTCATCCAAAATCAGGATAATCGCGAGCATGACCTGCTCGACAGTGACGGCTACTACCAATTCGCTGGCGGCATGGCCTTAGCGGTGCGAAGCCTCAGCGGCAGACAGCCCGAAATCGTCCATGCCGATCACTCCCACGGCAAGCTCCCGCATCTTCGATCGCTCAAGGAAGAACTCGCTCGTATCGTCAGAGGGAGGGCCAGCAACCCCAAATGGATACGCGGCATCATGCTGCACGGCTATCGCGGGGCTAGCGAGATAGCTGCCACCGTCGATTTCCTGCACGCATTTGCGGCCACGTCCGGCGAGGTCGAGAGCCACCATTTCGACATTCTCTTCGATGCCTATCTCCAGGATGATGAAGTCCGGACCTTCCTCAAGATCGCAAATCAAGACGCTCTTCGCGAGATCGCCTCGCGGTTTCGCCAGTCGATCCAGCGCGGATTCTGGCAGCCACGCCGCAACAGCGCGGTTGTCCTCCTGGATGAATTGCTGGCCTAGCGGTCAGTTCGCCATCAAGACAGGCAACTCGGCCTCGGCCAGGATATGGCTGGTCGCACCGCCGAAGATCATCTGTCTGAGGCGGCTTTGCGTGTAGGCTCCCTTGACCAATAAGTCGCACGACAAGTCGGCGGCCTCAGCCAGTAAGACTTGGCCCACGGAACGGTTGTTCAGGAGGACCTCTCGCCAATCGGCCGTAATGCCGTGGCGCCGCAACGCCAAAGCCGCTTCGGCGGCACTCGGACCAGCGACGTTCCGCTCGACCGCAACAACGCTCACCTTCTGTGCCTGGCGAAGGAAGGGCATGGCGAATGCCATCGTGCGCGCGGTCTCCGTACTGCCGTTCCAGGCAATCATGACATGCTCGCCTAGCGTGGGCGGGGCCACCGGTGGTGCAACCAGGATGGGCCTGCCGGTCTCGAACAAGGCCGACTCCAAGGCCGCCATGCTAGGTGCTACCGAATCCCTTAAGGGACGTCCTACCACGATCAGATCGAAGACACGGCCGATCGAGCCGATGGCCGATGGACCGTTGGCGGTCTCGATGCGCCAATCTGCCGACAGGCCGACCTTACCGTCGACGGGCCGGACGAGATGATGCTCGTGCATGAACGTCTCGAACGTCACGCGGGCTTTCTCCGCGCGGTCCTTGGCTTCCCGTTCGAACCCCGAGACAAGATCCGGAGCCGCGGCGACGAAACCATCGGCGCCCGCCGCGATGACGTCCGGCTGTCCGGGCCGCATATGTAGGCCTTCGATATAGCTGTCGAATCGTCGCCCCACCGCAAGCGCGCATCCCAGAACGGCGGGCAGGACGGCGCTAACCTCGAGGTGCGCGAGAATATTCTTCACCGGAGGTCTTCCTCGCTGTTCGCAGTCATGATGCAAGCGAGTTGAACCGAGAGCGTTGCGACCGTCAACTCGCTCCCCATCATGTCATCCTGGTGGCGTCGGCTCTTCCTCGCATAGGCAGCGGTAGAGAATCGGCCGACGGTTGCTAGGCGGCGGTCCAGCGGCCACGCCAAGCTCGAATGAAACCGACGATCCCGCCGCGGCGTGGATGCTTCCATCCGGCAGTGCAAGAATGAGATCCTGGCCGAAGCCGAGGCACGCAACGCCGTTCTCGATAGCTCTTGCTTGCGCGAGGATGCGCCAAGGACCGAGCTTGTCGGCCCGACCTACCCATAAAAGCAGTTCCGCGCCGCCAAGACGGAGCGCCCGAGCGACCTCAGGGTGGTCGAGATCCTTGCCCAGCAAAAGGCCTACCCGGCCCATGCGCCATGGCACGATCGTCATCCAGTTGCCGGCGCTGAAACCGCCGGCGATATCCCCGCCATCGGGATGCGTGCCGCGATAATTTGCCTGTGCTCCGCCCGTGTCGTCGACGAACGTCAAGGCGCGGTATTGCCGTCCCGTGCAGGTCTCCTTGTAAGCCCAGGCGACGTGAACGCCTCGTTCGCGGCAAGCCTGACCGAGCGTTTCGTGGGAACCCGAATCAGAAAGCAAGGGCGGACAGTGGTCGGAAGCGCGGACCAGGCAGAGATCGCCCGAAGTCGCGTCTGCAAGGACTTGGTGCCAAGCCTCAACTGTTCGCGGTTGGTGATCGGCGTCAATCGCGCGCACTCGCATCGTCGGGTCGCGATCGCTCAGTTCATGAAGGTGGTGCATTTTTCACCAAAAAGCCAATGAACGGCCATTTTCATGAACTATATCTCCTCTGGATGGTGATGCTGGATGTCGATTGGGTGCACGGTTCTGAACACCCGACGCCCCTATCACCAATATTATTCTCGCCAGATGGGTAAATGCCATGGCTGCTCAAAAGGATAGCTTCTTGACTCGTGGTGCTTTGCGGCGGATCCGCCTCTTGAGCGTGGTGTCCGGGGCCACCTTGCTTGTGGCGACCGGTGCCGTCGTGCCGTTTACCGGGCATGTGGCCCAGGCTCAGACGGAAACCAGCAGTTCGGCCGATCGCTACAACGATTCCTATGCCGATCTCGTTCAGCGCGTCATGCCGGCGGTCGTTAACGTCTCTGTCGAAAAGACCGAACAGGTGGATGCCGAGCGCACGCCTTTGGACGACCCTGAGATGCGCCGTTTCTTTGAGCGTTTCTTCGGTCAGCAGATGCCAGCTCCAGATCAGCGGTCTCACTCGGAACGGGAGTTGGGCGAAGGTTCGGGCTTCGTGATCTCGAAAGACGGTTACATCGTGACCAACGCCCATGTGGCAGGCGGCGCGTCGAAGATCGAGGTCTCCTTCCAGGATGGCACGAAGCTTCCGGCTACGCTGAAGGGCATCGACGAAAAGACGGATCTAGCCGTCCTCAAGGTCGAGGCGCATAAAGATTTGACCTTCGTCTCGTTCGGCGACAGTAGCAAGGTTCGCGTCGGCGACAAGGTGCTGGCCGTCGGCAACCCCTTCGGCCTGGGTGGCACAGTGACGGCTGGCATCATCTCGGCCACGCAACGCGAGATTGGTGCCGGGCCGTATGACGACTTCCTTCAGGTCGATGCAGCGATCAACCGCGGCAATTCCGGCGGCCCGACCTTCAACCTGAACGGCCAGGTCATCGGCATCAACAGCATGATCTTCTCGCCGTCGGGCGGCAGCATCGGCATCGGCTTCGCGATCTCGTCGAATCTTGCCAAATCGGTCATTCAGCAGCTGACCGACGATGGTAAGGTCGATCGTGGTTGGCTGGGTGTGGGCATTCAGCCGGTGGATGAGGATATCGCCTCCAGCCTCGGCCTCAAGAAGGCAAGCGGCGCCCTTGTGAGCAAGGTGGAAGAAGGCAGCCCCGCTGAGGCGGCTGGCCTCAAGACCGGTGATGTGATCGTCGGCTTCAACGGCAAGGCAGTCGAGAAGGTGCGCGACCTCACCCGCGCGGTCGCTGACACAAAGCCAGGCAGCACAGAATCACTGGACGTCGTTTCAGGCGGTTCGACTCGTAGCGTCAAAGTTAATATTGGCGAGATGCCGACAGATACCACCAAGGTGGCCGCAAACGATCAGGATGGAAGCAAGTCGCAGGCCAAGATCGGCTTGGCGCTGGCGCCGCTCTCACCTGATCTTCGCAAACAATTGAACCTGCCGGCGACGGCTAAGGGAGTGGTTGTCAGCGACGTCGAGGATGGCAGCCCGGCCGCATCCAAGGGCATCCAGGCCGGTGATCTCATTCTCAAGGTAGGCGACAAAGCCGTGTCGCGCCCGGAAGACGTGGTCAAGGCGATCACGGCGGCCCGGGAGCGTGGTGAAAAGGCCGTCTTGATGCTCTTTCAACGCGACGGCGCCCAGCTCTTTGCGGCTGTTCCTTTCTCCGTGTCTTGATGCGGGCATTCGATGGCCCAC
Source organism: Arboricoccus pini (assembly GCF_900187945.1). Taxonomy (GTDB): domain Bacteria; phylum Pseudomonadota; class Alphaproteobacteria; order Geminicoccales; family Geminicoccaceae; genus Arboricoccus; species Arboricoccus pini. Next base: position 90,412 of record NZ_FYEH01000002.1, read on the forward strand.
TACCGATCTCTGGACGAGGCCCTCGCTTCGCGCGAAGAAGACATCGCGCCTGCGAGGGCGAACCTCCTGAAAGGGAGTAGTTATTGTGCAAGTATCCACGCTAAACAGCCCTGTTGCTAAACCGGTGAGCGCTGCGCAAAAGACCATGCGAACCCTGGTAATCGAAGACGACAAGGACGCGGCCGCCTATATGGCCAAGGGTCTTTCCGAAAGTGGCCACACGGTCGAGGTGGCGCATAATGGCAAGGACGGTCTGCTTTTGGCGGCGACCGAAGGTTTCGACGTGCTCGTCGTCGATCGCATGCTGCCGGGCCTCGATGGTCTCAACCTCGTCAAGACCTTGCGAGCTACCGGCAATCGGACTCCCGTTCTATTTCTCAGTGCGCTGGGCGAGGTTGACGATCGGGTCAAGGGATTGCGCGCCGGGGGTGACGATTATCTCGTCAAACCTTACGCATTCTCCGAACTCCTGGCGCGCCTCGAGGCACTCGTCCGTCGACGCGCCACCGAGTCCAATGATGGACGCGAAACGATCCTTCGCTATGTCGACCTGTCGATGGATTTGCTTTCCCGGAGAGTCGAGCGGGGCGGCAAGGAAATTGAACTGCAGCCGAGAGAATTTAAAATTCTCGAAGTATTGATGCGGCATCCCGGTCAGGTCATGACACGCACGATGCTCTTGGAAAAAGTCTGGGATTATCGATTCGATCCGCAGACTAATGTCATTGACGTCCACATCTCTCGACTGCGGCAGAAAATCGATCGCGGCTATGAATATCCCCTCATCCACACGGTCAGGGGCGCCGGGTACAGCCTCAGGGCTCCGGACAAGGCTTCTTAAATCTTCGACTTTTCGCCTCACCGCGGTCTACCTTCTGGTCTTCGGTCTATCGGCTCTGGCTCTCCTCGCGTTTGTCTACGGTCTGGCCTCCAGCTTCATGGAGCGTCAGACGATGGAAACTATCGACGCGGAGATTCAGGGGCTCGACGAGCAGAGCCAGCAACAGGGGATCTTGGGCCTCAAGCGCATCATCGAGCAGCGATCAAGCATCGAGGGTGACCCTGATCGGATGGGCATCTACCTGCTCGTCGATTGGGACGGAAATTACGTTGCCGGGAACCTGCCGCACTGGCCGGACGCGGATCTCCTTCCTGATTCGACGCTGCGTTTCAGCTTCGAGACCGTCGCGTCCAACAATCGCGTCATCCAGCGCTGGGTGTCGGCCAAGGCGTTCGTCGTCAGTCAGAAATTCCGCCTTCTTGTGGGACGCGACATCACCGAAAAGCAACGCACTCAGCAGTTGCTCTGGAGTTCGGTCCTGGTCGGCACGAGTGTCATGATCCTGCTCGGCCTCGGTGGCGGCTTCGTTGTAAGCCGGTGGACGTTGGGCCGGATCGAGCTGATCAATCGGACGACTACCGCCATCATGGGGGGCAACCTCGGCAAGCGCATCCAGGTCGAGGGCGGCGGCGACGAGTTTGACGAACTCGCAACGAACCTAAATGCCATGCTGGAGCGTATACAACGACTTCTGGCTGGCATGCGGGAAGTCACTGACAATATCGCGCATGACCTTAGAACCCCACTCTCGCGCATCCGCTCGCGCATTGAGGTGGCGATGATGCACGACCTGAGCAGTGCCGAGGCGCATGAGTTGCTCGAGGCTACGGTACAAGATGCGGATAAGCTGATCGAAACATTCAATGCGTTGTTGAACATCGCCCGCGCAGAAGCGGGTAGCCAGCGTTCGGAATGGGAGGAGATCGGCCTCTGTGATCTGGCGCGTGATGTTGTCGAGCTTTACGAACCACTAGCCGAGGTCAAGAACATTACTTTGCGACTCGAAGCCAAGGAAGGTGTGTCAATCATCGGCAGCCGCCAACTGGTCGCGCAGGCGCTGGCCAACATCACCGACAACGCCATCAAATACACACCAGAGAACGGGGTCGTAACGGTTACCATCAGCGACGAGCCCTCTCCCACGATTCTCGTTGCCGATAACGGACCGGGCATCGCGGCTAATCTTCGAGAGAAGGCTCTCGAGCGGTTTGTCCGCCTCGATCCCGATCGCTCCTCACCTGGAAACGGGCTCGGTTTAAGCCTGGTGAGCGCGGTTGCGAGGCTGCATGAGGCGAAGCTGACACTCGACGACAATAATCCCGGCTTGCGGATCGCGATCAGTTTTCGGCGTCCGTCAAGTCGCTGAATCAGCCGTCCCTCCTGGCGAGGTCTCTATGCGTGGCAGCTATTTCGACATGCCTCGAGCGCGCCCTCGGTAACCAGAAGACGCTCTCCAAGCATCGTTTCTACGAGAATGCGCCGTCCATCCTGATCGTCTTCGACATGGATGAGATCGACCGGCACACGAGACTGGCGCAGGATGAGATAAGGACGGCAATTCTGGGTGAAATTTCCATCGGCGCTGCTGGTTGCATCGGTCATCTGGGTCATCGATCTCACTTCCAAGCTTGGCAACGCTGGTTGTTGCGTCGCACGTCGGGACCATTCATGGGCCAAGAAAGCTAATGGTGAGTTAACGATGCTATAAGGACTTATTGACCCTGCGATCCCTCGCGTATGGCAAGCGCATGGCTCAAGGACTACTTGTTCTTTGCGACAGTTAAATCCGTCTGGCTTACGGCCCCTGGCCTCGAGTAGCCGAGTAGGGATGAGTTTGTGACGATTACGACACCGCGCCGCTTCTACACGACGGAGCTTGCGCCATGTCCTTACCTGGACGGCCTGAAGGAACAGCGCGTACTGACCACGCTTCGTGGCGAGGATAGTGAGGCAGCCCTCTCGGCATTCACTGAAATCGGCTTTAGGCGCAGTCAAACCTACCTTTACCGCCCAGCCTGCCCTTCGTGTCGGCGATGCGTTCCGGTGCGGATCGTAGCGGACCGTTTCGAGCCCAGCCGCCGTTTCCGCAAAGTGCTACGACGAAATGCCGATCTTAGTTGGGCCGTCCTGCCCAGCGTGGCTTCCGAAGAGCAGTTCGAGCTCTTTCACCGTTATCTGGCAGCGCGCCATCCAGACGGCAGCATGATGTCCATGGAGTGGGCGGACTATCGAGCCATGCTCGAGGACTCACCCGCATGTACGATGATCATCGAATTTCGTTATGCGGACGGCAGGCTTGCGGGGGTCAGCCTGACCGACCAGCTAAGAAACGGTCTCTCCGGCGTCTATAAATTCTTCGACCCGATCCAGTCCGCTCGTTCGCTTGGCACCTTCATCATTCTTTGGCACGTGCAGGAAGCGGTCAGGCGAAAATTGCCTTATGTCTATCTCGGCTACTGGGTCGAAGGATCCAAGACCATGGACTACAAGGCAGACTTCCAACCAGCCGAGCGGCTGGGAATCAGAGGCTGGCAGTTGTTCGAACCCTCCTCGACGGGCGGATAATCGCTGAGTTTTTACAACCGCCGCGATTATCGAGCGAGATTGCCTTGATCGATGACCATGATATAAGCGCGCTCGATTGCCGAACGCGCTCAGATGGCCGTGGTGCCGAAACGCATCTCTTCCGGCCATTTAAGACGTGGTATCGATGACAGTTTCAAAACAATGCTCCAGTCGATTCTCGGTATCGGCGCTGGGCGGTCGTTGACAATCGGCAGAAGTTCGAATGGCAAAAGAATCGAAGATGGCCAAACTCGAGATCGATATCGACTACATTGCGAAGTTAGCAGAACTTCTGCAACGGACTGGTTTAACCGAAATTGAGCTTAGTCAGTCGGAGACCAAGATTCGAGTTGCGCGCCAAGTCCAGCAGATCGTCGACGTTGCGACCCATGTTCCAGCTCTCGCTGCTGGACCCGCCAGCACCGTGGTTGCCGCCGCTGAAACTGCCGCCACCGATTATTCTTCTCACCCTGGCCTCGTGACCTCACCCATGGTCGGCACGGCTTATACGGCAGCCGAGCCCGGCGCGCCTCCCTTCGTCACTGTCGGCCAGGAGATCAAAGAGGGTGCTACTCTCGTGATCGTCGAGGCCATGAAGGTGATGAATCAGATCCGGGCCCCTCGTTCGGGCCGCGTTACGAAAGTCTTTGTCGAAAACGCCGCTCCGGTCGAATTCGGCGAACCCCTCATGATCATCGAGTGATGGCGAGCTTGTTCAACAAGGTTCTGATCGCCAACCGAGGCGAGATCGCGCTGCGCATTCTCCGCGCCTGCCGCGAGCTTGATATTTCGACCGTAGCGGTACATTCGACAGCGGACGCATCGGCCATGCATGTCAGGCTGGCCGATGAGAGCGTTTGCATAGGTCCGCCCTCGGCAACCGAATCCTATCTCAACGCGGCAGCTATTCTCTCCGCTGCCGAGATCACCGGCGCCGAAGCCATCCATCCCGGCTACGGCTTTCTTGCTGAGAATGCCGATTTCGCCAGCATGGTGGTCGAGCATGGCTTTACGTTCATCGGTCCTGACCCTTCGCAGATCAGGATCATGGGCGACAAGATCCGTGCCAAGCAGATGGCCGTGGAGTTGGACCTGCCGACGGTACCGGGTACGGCCGATGCCATTACGGGCGAGGAGGCAGCGATCAGCGCCGCCGAGGAGATCGGCTATCCCGTGCTGATCAAGGCCGTCGCCGGCGGCGGCGGCCGTGGCATGACCGTCGTCCACGACGAAGGAAGCCTGATCGAGGCGCTCAAGCTAGCGCGCTACGAGGCGAAGATGGGCTTCGGCGACGATCGAGTGTACCTTGAAAAATACCTTGATCACCCGCGTCATATCGAGATCCAGGTTATTGGCGACAAGTTCGGCAATGTCGTGCATCTGGGCGAACGGGACTGCACCCTTCAACGCCGGCATCAAAAGATCATTGAGGAAGCGCCGTCGCCCGTCCTCTCCGCGGCCGAACGGGAGGCTATCGGCACGCGTGTAGCTGCGGCCATGCGAACATTCGGCTATAGCAGCCTGGGCACGATCGAGTTCCTCTGGCAGGACGGTCGCTTCTATTTCATCGAGATGAATACGCGCCTGCAGGTCGAGCATCCGGTGACCGAACTCGTCACGGGGCGCGACTTGATTCGCGAGCAGATCAGGATCGCGGCCGGCGAACCGCTCAGTTTCGGGCAGAGCGACATTACGTTCACTGGCCATGCGATCGAATGCAGGATCAATGCGGAGGATCCACGCACGCTCATGCCCGCGCCTGGCAAGGTCACAGCGTTTCATGCTCCAGGCGGCCCGGGAGTGCGAACGGATTCGGCACTATATTCAGGATATTCGGTCCCGCCTTATTACGATAGCTTGATCGCGAAGGTCATCGTCCACGATACAAACCGTGAAGCGGCGATCCGACGAATGGACCGAAGCCTTGCCGAAACCGTCATCGACGGCATCTCGACCAGTATACCGCTTCTACGAGCGCTCTGTGAGACCGACGATGTCAAAAAATCCAAGTATGATACCGGCTGGCTCGGTCGTTTTCTTGCCGATTGGGACGGGAACTAAGCCGCCGGCCGCTTCTGCCGCGCGCTGCTGACGGCCGAATTTGAGCCATGCGAGTCCTCAACTCGGCCGATCTTCTCAGTTGCTACGCCCGAGGCGAATTCCCGATGGCCAACGATCGGGACGATCCGACCATATATCTTGTCAATCCGGAAAGGCGCGGCATCCTGCCCCTGGATGGGTTCCATATTCCCCGGAGCCTTCGCAAGACAGTCAGACGACGTCCCTTCGATATTCGTTGCAACACCGCATTCCGCCAGGTCATCACCGCTTGTGCCGATCCGACCCCTGAACGGCCCCGGACATGGCTGAACGATGGTCTCATCGAACTTTATGTTGAACTTCACCATGCCGGTCATGCCCATAGCGTCGAGTGCTGGCAGGATGGCCGACTGGCAGGTGGCCTCTACGGCGTCAGCCTGGGCGGGGCATTTTTCGGTGAAAGCATGTTCTCGTACCGGACCGACGCCAGCAAGGTTGCGCTTGTCGACCTGATCGGCCGCCTGCTTGCCGGCCATTTCCTGCTGCTCGATACGCAATTTGTGACAGACCACCTACGGCGGTTCGGCGCCTTAGAGATCGCGCGCACCAGCTATCTCAGCAGGCTGCGGCGAGCCCTTCGTGCTGAGGCACGCTTTCCGAGCCAAGCCTATCCATTCGGTGAAGGACTGGTGACCGGCGCGGCATCTGGATCGGAAGGCGGTTCGGGTAACGACACGGCAGGCGGCGGCGATTCCGCATCGACAGGGTCCGCACAGCTCAAGACCCAGACATCATAGATCGGATGCTCCAGCGCCGATAAAGCGGGCGATGAAGCAAACATCCATCCCGAAAACAGCGGCTTTGCCGGTGCGTCAGCCTGCGTCTCGGCTATCTGCAGAAACGCAGCACTTTCGGGCGGCTCGGTCGGCGTCGACGAAAAGCAAGCCTTGGGCGTAATTTCCAGGCTGCCAAATCGGGTGGGTTGGCCGATCGGTGCCCTAAAGGAATTGATCCGCGCGGTGATCTTATCGAGACCTTGGAGAATCACCGTTTTGTTGCGGATGCTGGGCTGCGCCGCATGGCCCGGTAAAGAGACCAAAACGAATGCGATCGCCATAGAAAGCACCGGCACGGTCTTCATCATCATTGTGCCTGATTGCTCTGTCCGCGCTGGCCGCTGCCGAAGATGTACTGACCGATAAGGTCCTCGAGGTTGATCGATGACTGCGTGATGGTGATCGACTGGCCGTCTTTCAGAGCTTCATCCTCGCCGCCGGGTGTTAGAGCCAGATATTTACCACCAAGAAGGCTCGCCGAGACGATGGCAGCCGAACTGTCCCGAGGCAGTTCGATCCCATTCTCGACGCTAAAGCTGACATCGGCGCGATAGGTCTTCTTATCCAGTCGCTGCGACAGAACGCTGCCGACCTTGATGCCGCTGATCCGTACATCCGAGCCCACATCCAGACCGTCGATCCGATCGAACGCGGCGTTCAGGGTGTAGCCTGTCGGCGAGCCGACATTGCTTCGTGTATAGGCCCATCCGAGAAAGCCTATGGCCAGGAGGAGGACCACGGCGCCCAGGATCGTCTCTACGAGATTTTGTCTCATGATATCCCTTGGTTAGTCCCGGTCACGATGGCCGGTCGAGCCCCATCAAGGCACGCGCGAAAGGCAAGGCCTCGAAGGGACGCAGATCGTCGATCTTCTCGCCGATGCCAATGGCGTGTACCGGTAGCTTGTAGCGATCGCCGATGGCTACAACGACCCCTGCTCTGGCCGTACCATCCAGTTTGGTGACGATCAGACCGGTTATGTCGACCATCGTCTTAAATGTATCGACCTGGCTATGCGCATTTTGACCAGTTGTTGCATCTAGGATCAAAATCGTATCATGAGGTGCGGAGGGATCGAGCTTCTTGATCACGCGAATGATCTTTTTGAGCTCCTCCATCAACACTTGTTTGTTATGCAGACGCCCCGCCGTATCGATCATTAGGAGATCCGCACCTTCACGTCGGGCACGATCGAGAGCCTCGTAGGCCAAGGCGGCCGGATCTGAACCGGTCCTTGCGGCAATGACCGGCACGCCATTGCGCTCGCCCCATACTTGCAGTTGCTCCACGGCAGCAGCACGAAAGGTGTCACATGCGGCCAGTACAACCTTGAGCCCGGCTTCGGTCGCCTGCTTTGCCAGCTTGCCCAGCGTCGTCGTCTTGCCGGTGCCATTGACGCCACAGACCAGAACGACCTGCGGCCTGTGCTGGTCTCGGTGCGGCAAGGGTTCGGCAAGTTTCTCGAGCCGTCCGGCGATCAATCCCGCCAGCGCTTCTTTGACCTCGATATCGCTCAATTCCTTGCCGTAGCGTCCACGCGCCAGATCGCGCACGAGGTCTCGCGACGTATCGACGCCGATGTCGGAGATGATCAGTGCGTCTTCTAGCTGCTCAAGCGTTTCGTCATCCAACCGGCGCTTTGTGAAGATGCCGGCAATGCGTTCGGTCAGCGCTGAAGACGAGCGCTGCAAGCCGCCACGCAGCCGGGCGAACCAGCCCTTGGGCTCTGTCTCGCTCATGCCGCTTCTGCCATGGATCCGACCAGAAGGCCGTCCTCGATATCGGTGGCGACGATTTCCGCAATGCTGCTCACTGCCGGACCGCCCGGCGGCAGCCGCATCGTGGCAAAGTGTGCTGTGCGTCCCATGCCGCCTTGCTCCACGAGGACGCTTTGACGCCGCCCGATCTGGCTGGCGAGGAACCGGCCGAGAGCGGCATCGCCAGCTTCGCGAAGACGCTTTGCCCGTTCTTTGCGAATATTCCGGTCGACCTGCGGCATGCGCGCTGCAGGCGTCCCGGCGCGGGGGCTATAGGGAAACACGTGGAGGTATGTCAGCCCGGCCTCGTCGACGAGTTGCAGCGTGTTCTCGAACATCGTCTCGGTTTCGGTGGGAAAGCCGGCGATCAAGTCCGCGCCGTAGACGATGTCGCTGCGCAGGCTGCGCAAATGTTGTGCTACTTCGATTACGTCTCGCCGCGAATGCCGTCGCTTCATCCGCTTTAGCGTTAGATCATCGCCAGCCTGAACACTCAGGTGCAAATGCGGCATCAGCCTTGGCTCATCGCGGATAAGCCTTTGCAGATCAGGATCGATCTCCGCCGGGTCCAACGAAGAGAGCCGCAAGCGCGGCAGGTCGGGGACGCTATCGAGCAAATCCCGCAGCAGGCTTCCCAAGGTCGGCGTGCCCTCAAGATCTTTACCCCAGGACGTAATGTCGACACCGGTGACCACCAATTCGCGGTAGCCGGCGGCGACCAGGAGTCGAGCCTGCTCGATCACGCGCGACGCGGCAATCGACCGGCTTGGGCCCCGGCCAAAGGGAATGATACAAAAAGTGCACCGATGATCACAGCCACCCTGGACTTCGAGAAATGCGCGCGTACGACCATCGAAGCCTTCGACGAGATGACCCGCGGTCTCGCGCGCCAGCATGATGTCACCCACCTGGACCTTCGGCTTGGCCGAAGGTTGGGCCAATAGCTTCCAGACATCTGGATCGAGCTTCTCGGCATTGCCGACGACGTGATCCACCTCCGGCATGTCCGCATAGGCCCGACTTGCGACCTGGGCGCTACACCCTGTTACGATCAGCCTTGCACCCGGTCGCTCGCGTCGCGCTTTGCGGATGGCCTGTCGCGCCTGCCGTTCCGCCTCGGCCGTAACAGCGCAGGTGTGGATGATGATCGCATTGTCGATCGAAGCGGCAGAGGCATGCGCACGAATCACTTCGGACTCGTAGCTGTTCAGCCTGCAGCCAAACGTGATGACTTCCAGAGTTGGCTCGCTAGACATCGACATGGTTCCCCTCGCCGACAAGCATGCCTTCAAAACTGTAGGCAGTTGGCCCTGTCATGAAGACCGGGCCGGCACCGGCCCAGGCGATCGAGAGTTCCCCACCGTCGAGTTGAACTTGGCAGGCCGGACCGACGAGTTCGCGGCGAACAGCGGCCACCACTGCGGCACAGGCCCCAGAGCCACAGGCAAGCGTAAGGCCGGCACCACGTTCGAAGACACGCAAGCGCAGCGCTTCGTGCGAGACGATCTGCGCAAATCCGATATTCGCCCGTTCCGGAAACATCGGATGTCGCTCAAGCGTTGGCCCGATCGCCGGAATGTCGAGGCTATCAAGATCGTCGACGAAAAAGACAGCATGCGGGTTGCCCATGTTCACGGCAACCGGTTCCCCAAGTCCGAAGAGACGCAAGGGGACATGTAAGGTGTCGCAAGGCTGCGCCAGCGGGATGTCACGCCATGCCAACCGCGGCTCAGTCATCCCAACCTTGATTTGACCATCAGCGAGGCGCACGGCTCGCAACAGGCCGCTCCCGCTGGCAAGCGAGATCTCGTCGATGGCAGACTGGTCCATTAGGTAGCGTGCGGCGCAGCGCGTTCCATTGCCGCAAGCGCCCGCCAGCGAACCGTCACTGTTTAAGAAGTTGATCCTTGCGTCGGCGTCGGCGTCGGCGCTGGCATCAAGGATGACGAGTTGGTCGAAACCCACGCCGCGGTGCCTGTCGGCGATCCGCGTGACGAAGGCCGCATCGAACTCCAGCACCTTTTCGCGCCGATCGATCAGCACGAAATCGTTGCCCAGGCCGTGCATCTTGATGAAAGGAATTCGCTGCATTGCTGCCCGATAAGGCTTTGCCATGACTAAGGCAACCTTATCGCCATCCCGATCATGCGAGGCTGCCCAATTGCTTGACTTTTCAATGCATGGAGCGCAAAAGCCTGCGTCCTACGCTAGCCGCCGATCGGTGTCGTAGATCACTAATCCTCAAGGACGCCGGATGAACCTCCATGGCGAGGTTCTTTTGCGTCATGTTGTGCTATGCTCGATCGTCTCCACCGTCAACGGGAAGCAAGTCCTCTGAGACGCGATGTTCGATAACCTCTCCACACGGCTAGGCAAGGTCTTTGACCGGCTGAAGGGCAAGGGCGTCCTTAGCGAGGGCGACGTTGGCGACGCCATGCGCGAGATCCGCGTCGCGATGCTCGAGGCGGATGTGGCACTGCCGGTGGTCAAGGACTTCATAGCCAGCGTTCGCGAAAAGGCCGTCGGCCAAGAGGTGCTGCGATCGATTACCCCCGGCCAGATGGTCGTCAAGATCGTCAACGATCATCTCCGCGAACTTCTAGGCGGCGCGACTTCCGAGCTTAAGCTGGCGAGCCCGCCAGCCGTAATCTTGATGGTCGGCTTGCAAGGCTCCGGCAAGACGACGAGTTCGGCCAAGCTCGCCGTTCGCCTGCGCAAGGACCGCAAGAAGGTCCTCCTGGCTTCGCTCGACGTGCAGCGACCAGCGGCGCAAAAGCAACTTGAGGTCCTGGCCCAGCAGGCACAAGTGGACAGCCTGCCGATCGTGAACGGGCAGCAGCCACTCGACATCACCCGACGCGCGCTGGAAAGCGCCCGGCGTGAAGGCTTCGACGTCCTGATCCTCGATACAGCAGGCCGGCTCCATATCGACGAATCGCTGATGGTCGAGCTTCTTCAGGTTCGCGACCTCGCGAAACCGCACGAGACGCTGCTCGTTGCTGATGCGCTGACCGGTCAAGATGCCGTCAACGTCGCCAGTCATTTTCATGAGCGGATCGCCGTAACCGGCATCGTGCTGACCCGCCTCGACGGCGATGCGCGCGGTGGTGCCGCACTGAGCATGCGCCAGGTGACCGGCCGACCGATTAAATTCGTCGGCATGGGCGAAAAACTCGATGCGCTCGAGGTCTTCCATCCTGATCGCATGGCTGGCCGCATCCTTGGCATGGGCGACGTCGTCTCGCTGGTCGAAAAGGCCGCCGAGATCGTCGACAAAGATGAGGCCGAGCGACTGGCTGATAAGCTCCAGAGGGGGAGCTTCAGCTTGGAGGACTTCAAGAGCCAGCTCCTTCAGGTGAAGAAGATGGGTGGCATGGGCGGCATCATGGGCAAGCTGCCTGGTATCGCGAAGCTCAAGGCTCAGATGGGCGAAGCCAAGATCGATGAGAAAATCATCGGCCGGCAAATTGCCATTATCGATTCAATGACGAAAATTGAACGCCGCAACCCGAAGATAATCGATGGTTCGCGACGTCGTCGTATCGCCAAGGGGTCGGGAACCGACGTTGCTGACGTCAACCGACTTCTTAAGCAACACCGCCAGATGCAAGACATGATGAAACAGATGAAAAAGGCCGGCGGCCTCGGCAATCTGAAGAATCTGTTGAGTCGAGGCGGATTGGGTGGAATGAAGCTGCCCCCGGGCCTGATGCCCCCCCGCTGAAGCGGTTTTTTGCCAAGTCTAAAGAGAGATTATCGATGAGCGTTCGTATTCGCCTCGCCCGCGGTGGTGCCAAGAAGCGCCCCTATTACCGTATCGTCGCCGCCGATCAGCGTGCGGCACGCGATGGCGGTTTCCTCGAGAAGCTTGGCAGCTATAACCCTCTCCTGCCCGCCGAGGCCGAGAATCGCGTTACGCTAAATGAAGAGCGTATCCGTTATTGGCTGGGCAATGGCGCGCAGGTCAGCGATCGCGTTGCCAAGTTCCTGGACAAGGCGGGGATCACCAACAATACCGCCAAGCTTCGCGGAACGGGCAAGCGCGCCGAGGAAGCCGCCAAGAAGAAGGCCAACGCCGAGGCCGAAGCTGCCGCCTGATCTATCAGACCGGTGAGTCTCGACGGATATGCCCGCATCGGAACCCTCGCGCTTTGTGTGCGTCGCAGCCATTGCGGCCGCGCACGGTGTGCGGGGGGCAATGAAGCTCAAATGCTTTACGGCAGACCCTGAGGCTGTCGCTGGATATGGGCCGCTCTATGATGCGAATGGCAAGGCGCTCTTCACCGTTCGCATTCAATCGAGCACCAAGGATGGCGTGATCGTCACCGCGCCGGGGATCATGGATCGCGACGCCGCCTCCTCCCTCCGCGGCACGCTCCTATATATCCCGCGTGATGCCCTTCCACCATTGGCCGACGACGAGTTCTATCTTGACGATTTGGTCGGATTAATATGCCTCGACGAGGTTGGGCAAAAATGCGGCCACGTCGTTGCTGTCTATAATTTTGGTGCGGGCGATATCGTCGAAATTCGCGGCGAAGATGGCCGCGAGCATATGCTTCCGTTTACGCGCGACTATTTCCCTGACGTTGACAGCGCCAAAGGGCGGGTGACGGTTCGGTTGCCGGGTGAACTGGTGGCGAGCGCAGAACGATGACGGAGCAACCCTGGACGGTCACCGTCCTCAGCCTCTTCCCGCAAATGTTTCCGGGCCCGCTCGATTTTTCCTTGAGCGGGCGTGCCAAGGCGAACGGACGCTGGCGGCTGGTCAGCCGTAATTTGCGCGATGCCGCGCTGGACAAGCATCATACTGTCGACGACACACCATTTGGTGGCGGTGCGGGCATGGTCATGCGTCCGGACGTCGTTGCCCGTGCAGTCGACGAGGCTCTTGGCCAGGGCGCCAAGAGGCCGCTCATCTATATGTCGCCACGGGGCCGCCGTTTCGATCAGGCGATGGCACGCGAACTGGTCGCCGGCCCTGGAATGACCATTCTTTGCGGGCGCTTCGAGGGAGTAGACGAACGTGTGCTCGAAGCCAGGAACTTCCTTGAGATATCTATCGGCGACTTCGTCCTGTCTGGCGGCGAAACGGCTGCCCTTTGCATGATCGATGCCTGCGTCCGCCTGATTCCGGACGTCATGGGGGCGGCGGAATCGCTTGTCGAAGAAAGCTTCTCCGACGGGCTTTTGGAATATCCGCACTATACCCGACCGCAGGAATGGGAGGGCCGGCGCGTGCCCGACATCCTTCTTTCCGGGCACCATGGCCGCGTCAAGGAATGGCGGCGACAAAAATCCCTTGAGATCACGGCTGCCAAGCGCCCTGATCTATTGACGACCGCCGCCGGTCGTGATCCATGGCGATCCGCTCTGGCTGCCAGTGTGGAGTCGCCTGCCTGCTCGCCCGAGCGGGCTGACGGCCATCCACCTGAAGAATAATGAATGCCGAGCTTACAGGAGTAGAGTCGATGGCTGTTAATCTTATTGAAGATCTGGAACGCGAACAGATCGAGGCCTTGAGCGCTCAGCGGGCCGTCCCCACCTTCAAAGCCGGCGATACGCTGCGCGTCAACGTGAAGGTGATCGAAGGCAATCGTGAGCGTGTGCAGGCATTCGAAGGCGTATGCATCGCGCGACGCAATCGCGGCCTCAATTCGGCATTCACCGTCCGCAAGATCTCCTATGGCGAGGGAGTCGAGCGTGTTTTCCCGCTCTACAGCCCGCGTATCGACAGCATCGACGTCGTCAGGCGCGGTCGTGTCAGGCGTGCGAAGCTCTATTACCTGCGCGGGCGCACCGGCAAGGCCGCGCGTATCGTCGAGCTGCGGGATGACCGTCCCGCCAGCAAGGACCAGAAGGCAGCAAGCTGAAGTCACGGGCGCATAGCGCCCTTTGGAGCGGTAGGATGGGCAGGACGCTTTTCGAAAAGATCTGGGACAGCCACGTCGTTGATCGCCAGCCGGATGGCACCTGCCTACTCTATATCGATCGTCACCTCGTTCACGAGGTAACGAGTCCGCAGGCGTTCGAGGGTCTGCGCAGCACGGGCCGACGCGTACGGCGCCTGGACGCAACGCTTGCCGTTCCCGACCACAATGTGCCGACCAGCGATAGGAAGCTCGGCATTGCCGAGCCCACCTCGCGATTGCAGGTCGAGACTCTGGAACGGAACTGCGAAGAGTTCGGTGTCGAGCTCTTCGGCGTCACGGATCAGCGCCAGGGCATCGTTCACATCATCGGGCCCGAGCAGGGCTTTACCTTGCCCGGCATGACGATCGTCTGCGGCGACAGCCATACCAGCACGCACGGCGCCTTCGGCTCGCTGGCATTCGGCATCGGCACCTCCGAGGTGGAGCATGTGCTGGCGACCCAGACGTTGCTGCAGCGCATGCCGAAGACGATGCGGATCACAGTCGATGGCGAGCTTGGCTTTGGCGTCACGGCCAAGGACGTCATTCTCGCGATCATCGGCAAGATCGGTACTGCTGGCGGTACCGGTCACGTCATCGAATATGCTGGCAGCGTCATTCGCGGCCTCTCGATGGAGGGCCGGATGACCATTTGCAACATGTCGATCGAGGCTGGCGCGCGAGCGGGCTTGATCGCCCCGGACGAAACGACCTTCGCCTACGTCAAGGGCCGCCCCATGGCGCCCAAGGCCGGGGCCTGGGAGCAGGCGGTTGCCTACTGGAGGAGCCTGCCCTCGGATCCTGACGCGCGTTATGACACCGAGATTGTGCTGCACGGGCAAACGCTGGAACCGCAGGTAACATGGGGCACCAGCCCGCAGGACGTCGTTGGCATCACCGGAACGGTTCCGGATCCACGTGCAGCCGACGCCGAGGATCGCCGTCGGTCGATCTCGCGTTCGCTCGAGTATATGGGTCTCGAAGCGGGTATGCCGATGAGCGAGATTGCGATCGATAAGGTGTTCATCGGTTCGTGCACGAATGGGCGCATTGAAGACCTGCGCGCAGTCGCCAAACTGGTCGAGGGCAAGAAGATAGCCTCGCGCGTCGAAGCGATGATCGTCCCGGGATCGGGCCTCGTCAAATACCAGGCCGAGGAAGAGGGTCTGGACAAGATCTTCATCGATGCTGGATTCGACTGGCGCGAGGCCGGCTGTTCCATGTGTCTTGGGATGAATCCCGATAAGCTTAAGCCGGGCGAGCGCTGTGCGTCGACGAGCAACCGCAATTTCGAAGGGCGGCAGGGGCCGGGCGGGCGCACGCATCTGCTCTCCCCAGCCATGGCCGCCGCTGCCGCATTGAACGGGCACCTGACCGACGTGCGCGACTTGGCCTGAGATCGATCGAGGATCCGAGTTTCCAGTGAACCCGGATCGAGCTCATTTCCGGGAGCATCTTTATGCAGCCCTTCACGAAGCTCACTGGGGTGGCCGCTCCTCTGCCACTCGTCAATGTCGACACTGACAAGATCATCCCGGCGAAATGGCTAAAGACAATCAAGCGCACCGGTCTCGGCATCGCGGCGTTCGAGACACTGCGCTACGAGACGGATGGTTCTGAGAAGCCCGACTTCGTTCTTAATCGCGAGCCTTATCGACACGCCGAGATCCTTATCGCCGGCGCAAATTTTGGCTGCGGCAGTTCGCGCGAACACGCGCCCTGGGCACTGCTCGACTTTGGCATCCGCTGCGTAATCGCGCCGAGTTTCGCCGACATCTTCTTTAATAACTGCTTTAAGAATGGCATCCTGCCGATTGTCTTGCCGCAGGAACAGATCGACCTGCTCATGCAGGAAGCAACCGAGGCCGATGATCCCACCTTCACGGTTGACCTAGAGGCCAAGGAAATTATCCGGCCACGCGGCAACGCACCCTTGCCGTTCGACGTCGATGCCTTCAGCCGAGATTGCCTGTTGCAGGGCCTTGACGATATCGGCCTGACGCTCGCCAAGAGCACCAAGATCGACGGCTTCGAGTCTCAACAGCGCACGGGACAACCTTGGCTCTACCGAGCTGTGGCCTGAACCCAATCTCCTCAAGCGAAAGAAGCATCGGTCATGACCGAACAAGGTCACATTCTCTTCCTCCCGGGTGATGGAATCGGTCCCGAGGTGATGGAAGAGGTCAAGCGGGTGGCCGGCTGGTTCGGCGCTCGCGGACTGGTCTTCGCACTCGACGAAGATCTCGTCGGCGGCGCGGCCTATGATCGCCACGGCGTCCCGCTGGCTCCAGCGACCCTTGAGAAAGCGACGACGATCGGCACGGTCATGTTCGGCGCTGTGGGGGGGCCAGCCTATGATGACTTACCCTTCGAGAAACGGCCCGAGCGTGGTCTCCTGGCACTGCGCAAGGAGCTTGGCCTGTTCGCCAATCTCCGCCCTGCTCTCGTCTTCCCGGCGCTTGCGGCAGCCTCAGCCCTCAAGCCCGAGTTGGTCGAAGGCTTGGATATCATGATCGTCCGGGAACTAACGGGCGGGGTATATTTTGGCGAGCCCAAGGAGGTCACGAGCCTGCCCGACGGTCAGGAACGCGCAGTCGACACGCAGGTCTATACGACCTCGGAGATCGAGCGGATCGCGCGTGTCGGCTTCGAACTGGCGCAAAAGCGCTCCAATCGGGTTGCCTCGGCCGAGAAATCGAATGTCATGAAGTCGGGCATTCTTTGGAAGAAGACCGTTCAGCGTATTCACGATACCGAATTTGCCGGTGTCGAGCTTGCGCACGTGCTGGCTGATAACTGCGCGATGCAACTCGTTCGACAGCCCAAGCAGTTCGATGTGATCGTAACCGATAATCTTTTCGGCGACATCCTGTCCGACGTTGCGGCCATGCTGACGGGCAGTCTCGGCATGTTGCCATCCGCTTCGCTGGGGGCACCCGATCAGCATGGGCGGCGCAAGGCGATGTACGAGCCCGTGCACGGCTCGGCGCCCGATATCGCCGGCCGGGGCATCGCCAATCCCTTGGCCTGCATCTCGAGCTTCAGCATGCTGCTTCGCTATTCGTTCGAGCGGGGAGCGGAGGCCGACATGCTGGACCGTGCCATCACCCGCGTGCTGGACGAAGGGTATCGGACAGCCGACATCATGCAGTCCGGAGCGACCAGAGTTTCGACCTCCGAGATGGGCTCGCGCATCCTGGACGCGCTCGATCGACTGGCTGCCTAGAGCGGCCCTGCTGGGAAGGACTAGTTTCAATGGGCTACAAAGTGGCCGTCGTGGGCGCGACCGGTGCGGTTGGTGGAGAAATCCTCGAGATCCTGGCCGAGCGGAACTTCCCGGTGGATGAGGTTGTTGCCCTCGCCTCCGAGCGGTCCCTCGGCAAGGAAGTATCATTCGGAGATGATGAGCGGCTGGAGGTCAAGGATCTCGAAACGTTCGATTTCGAGGGCTTCGACATCGGGCTGTTTTCGCCAGGGGCGAAGATCTCCGCCGTTCATGCGCCCCGCGCTGCACGCGCCGGCTGTGTCGTGATCGATAACACCTCGCATTTCCGGATGGAGCAGGATGTCCCGCTGATCGTCCCGGAGGTCAATCGCGAGGCGCTTGTCGACTTTCGCGCTCGGAATATCATTGCCAACCCGAACTGCTCGACCATCCAGATGGTCGTAGCGCTTAAGCCGTTGCACGATATTGCCCGAATCAAACGGGTCGTCGTCTCGACCTATCAATCGGTCTCAGGCGGCGGCAAGGAGGCGATGGACGAGCTCTTCGAGCACACCAAGGCGATCTACATGAACGATCGTAAGGTGCCGGAGATCTTTCCCAAGACGATCGCCTTCAACTGTATCCCGCAGATCGACGTCTTCCTGGAGGATGGCTCCACCAAGGAAGAGTGGAAGATGACGGTCGAGACCAAGAAGATCCTGGACGCCGCGATCGACGTTACGGCAACCTGCGTGCGTGTCCCGGTCTTCGTCGGCCATGCCGAGGCGGTCAATGTCGAGTTTGAATCGCCGATCGAGGTCGAAGAAGCGATCGAGGCCCTGCAAAACGCCGAGGGCGTCCTTGTCGTGGACGATCCAGAGCGCGGGGAATACGTGACTCAGATTGACTGCGTGGGTGAATATGCGGTCTTCGTGTCGCGTATCCGCAAGGATCCGACCGTACCTTATGGCCTCAACCTTTGGATCGTGTCTGACAATCTGCGCAAGGGTGCTGCACTCAATGCCGTGCAGATCGCCGAAGCCATGGTCGAGGACAGCCTAATCTGAGAGGACAGCGACAGAGATGAAGACTTGAGCGAAACATCCTCCAACATCGCTGAGTATTCTGTCTCCGAACTGGCCTTCGCGTTGAAACGGACGGTCGAAGACTCCTTCGGACTTGTACGTGTGCGCGGCGAGATTTCTGGATTTAAGCGCGCGGCTTCTGGCCATGTCTATCTGGCACTGAAGGATGATCGAGCCGTCCTGGATGCCGTCGCCTGGCGCAACACGCTGGGCCGCCTTGCCTTTGAGCCCGGTGACGGATTGGAGGTCATCTGTGTCGGCCGACTGACGACCTATCCTGGCCGTTCCAAGTATCAGCTCGTCGTCGAGCGTATGGAGCCTGCCGGTATCGGCGCCCTCCTGGCGCAACTAGACGAACGCCGCCGCCGGCTCGAGGCCGAGGGCCTCTTCGATGTATCGCGTAAGCGACCATTGCCGGTCCTGCCGGGCGTCATCGGTATCGTGACCTCTCCGACCGGTTCGGTCATCCGCGATATCCTGCATCGTCTGGAGGAGAGGTTTCCCAGGCGCGTTCTGGTCTGGCCTGTGCCCGTGCAGGGCGAAGGCGCGCGGGAAGCCATCGCTGCGGCTATCGACGGCTTCAGCGGGATGCCCGAGGGCGGGGCTATACCGCGGCCCGATCTGATCATCGTTGCTCGTGGCGGCGGCTCGATCGAAGATTTGTGGGCGTTCAACGAGGAAATCGTCGTTCGCGCCGCAGCGGCCTGCTCGATTCCGCTTATCTCGGCGGTGGGACACGAGACCGACACCACGCTTATCGATCTCGCGGCCGACCACCGCGCGCCGACGCCGACCGCCGCTGCCGAAATGGCGGTCCCTGTCCGTCGCGAGCTGATGCTCCAGCTCGACCAGCTGAGGATGCGCCAGCAAGCCGGTCTCGGACGCACGATCGACGAAATGCGCCGACACGTCGATGGGGTAGCTCGAGGACTGGCTCACCCGTCAAGACTGCTCGGAACGGCCGCCCAACGGCTGGATGATTTGAGCGAGCGGCTTCGCCTCCGGCCGCCCGCTGAGGTTGTCCGAGTCCAGCGCCTGCAACTGCTGGGCCGTGGAGCCCGGCTTGATGAGGTGGCCGCCGACATGATCCGGCGCTCGACCGAGGCCCTGTCAGCGATAAGTGGCCGATTAGCGATTGAGACCCTGACAGGCCGCCTTGAAACTGGCTTGTCGACCCTGGCGCGCATGTCCCCCCGACTCGACCAGGCCACGCGAGGCCGACTCCGCGCGTATGGCGAACGTGTAGAGGCTTTGAGCGCCCTTTGTCATTCACTCGGGCCACAGCGCGTCCTGGAGCGCGGCTATGTGCTCGTCCGGGACGAGACTGGTAGCTTGGTCACGACCGCTGACGATGCAAAGAGCAAGGCCCATCTCTCCATCGTGTTCAGGGATGCCGCCTTGAACGTCGTGCCTGAACTCGATGAACGGCCGATAACTCGGCGACGCCCTGCTGGCAACCGGAGCAAGACCGCCGGAAAGCAGGAGACGCTGCTCTAAGCAGCCTCATCTGCGCTCGCGTCCCAGCCGACCTCGTCGACAGGGAATGTCGTATCGGTGAGCGGCGCGCCGGTCGACGGGTTGACGAGCTCGACCATGCGCATCGTCAAATAGACAATGGGACCATCGCTGGTCTTCAACGGCACTCGGATATTGTCACCACCGACAACGAGGTTTTGTAGATATAGCTTAGATCGCCGTCGGGCAGCTTCGTTATCGTGCCGTGATTAGCTTTGCGGACGCCGACCGTCATTTCCTTGCCGGATCAATCGCGCAAGCCTGTCGGCAGGACGATCTTTATACTGACATTCGCTGGCGTTTGCGCCGATGCGGCGACGAGATTCGTTAAGGCGACGCTACTGGAATCAGAGCGGACGCGCGGGACCCGGCAAACTGGAGCTTGCACGCCAGCCGCCGATGCTGCTTGAGATCGTCCCCGTGGCCATGGCAGCTGTCTTCATTCAAACACATTGATAGTAAAATATCTAGGTTTCAGATCCCAACACTTAATCCCTGGAAAGCCAATGATCGAGTCCGATCCGGACGATGATGTAGTGCTGGCGCCGATCGGCGATTTGATGCGGCTGATGCGGCGGCTGCGTGATCCGGAGACCGGTTGCCCATGGGACATCAAACAGACCTTTGCTTCGATCAGTGCCTACACGATCGAGGAAGCCTACGAGGTTGCCGACGCGATCGCGAGAGAATCATGGGACGACTTGGAAGACGAGCTCGGCGATCTCCTCTTGCAGGTCGTATTCCACGCCCGTATCGGCGAGGAACAAGGCCTCTTTGATCTCGGAACGGTCGCTCGTGCGATTCATCGAAAGCTCGTTCGCCGGCATCCCCATATTTTCGCTGTAGGCACGTCGACGGATGAGACGGCTCAGCGCGCAATATGGGAAACGATCAAGGCGGAAGAGCGGCGCCGAAAGGCGGAACGCACCGATACCGCCTTCAGCGCGCTCTCCGGTGTTGCCCGCACGATTCCTCCACTACAGCGCGCTCATAAATTGCAGGAACGGGCCGCGCGCGTAGGCTTCGACTGGCCGGATACGGCGCAGGTCTGGGATAAGCTTCTGGAAGAAATTCGAGAGGTCGAAGAGGTCATTGACCGGCCGGATGCGAGGCTGGCCCAGGAAGAGGAGATCGGCGATCTGCTTTTCACCATCGTCAATTTAAGCCGCCATCTGAAGATTGATCCGGATCAGGCTCTGCGCCGCGCCAATGAAAAATTCGAACGGCGCTTTGGCGAGGTCGAGCGCCAGGCGACGGAGCGAGGCAAAGATGTCGAGGCTCTGCCGCTGGCTGCACTCGAGACATTCTGGGCAGCAGCCAAGGTATTGGAAAAGAGCACCGGGCCTGACGCGAATGATGTCACTAAGCGGCAAGATCCCGGGGCCGAACGAAACGAATAAGCTGCCCCTCGCCTACGGCTATCTCCAACCATCGATCGATGCGAAACTCAATAATCGCCAAGCTCGTTGTTGGGAACTTCTTCTTCATGGCCGCACGTTCGGCATCGTTCCCCGTTCCAGCCAGAACGTTCGCCAGCACGCCGATGCCGGGCTCGTGACCGAGGACAAGAAGTGATGACGCAGTGCCCCCTTGCTCGCCGATGATTGTCAGGATTTGCCAGGCTGACGCTAGATAAAGCCCAGCCAGCCATTCCACACTGGGCATTCGATCTTGAATGCCGAGGACGATCTCTGCGGTCTGCCTCGTCCTGCATGAGTCGGAGGACAGGACGCGATCCGGCATCAATCCCTGAGATTTGATGAATTGTCCCATGGTCTGGGCGGCGGTTCGGCCGCGCAAGGCCAATGGGCGTGTATGGTCGGCCAAGTCCCGATCGTCCCAGGACGATTTTGCGTGACGCAGCAAAAGAAGCCGGCGAACCGTGACGGCCAACTCAGATCCTCCGAACAAACCGGATGACAACGTGATTGGCAGGCGCGAGTGGCATCTCTAGAACGGGGCCTCATAGCTGCCGGGACGATTGTGACATGAGCGAAGCCGAAGTTCTGCCATCGTTTGCCGCTACCGGGATCGCCCAGCCCATGGCTCTGCGGCGCGAACATTTCATCAATCGCGAGCTTTCCTGGCTCGCCTTCAACGAGCGCGTCCTGGAGGAAGCGTCGAATGTTCAGCATCCGCTGCAGGAGAGACTCCGCTTCCTGTCGATCTCGGCCTCGAACCTCGACGAATTCTATATGGTGCGCGTTGCCGGCCTGAAAGGCCTGCATTCGGCAGGTGTCAACACGGTCAGCACCGATGGAAATACGCCTAGCGAACAACTGGCGGCGATATCCGAGCGTGTACGTAAGCTGACGGAAGATCAGAATAAATGCTGGCATGAACTGACGACGCTTCTAAGGGAACAGGGCATTGAGCTCCTCGACATTGACGAGTTGGCAAGTAGCGAGCTTGCTCGCATGCGTGAGAGCTTCCTTGAGGAGGCGCTCACCGTCCTCACGCCGATAGCCCTGGACCCGACACATCCTTTTCCCTTCATCTCCAACCGAGGGATGGGAATCGTTCTCGAATTGAAGCAGCCTAAAGGCGAGATTCTAAACGGCCTTATTCTCATCCCGAGCATGATGGACCGTTTCATCCGTGTCTCGGAGGAACGCTATCGCTTCATCAGGATCGAACAGCTCATCCTTGCTTTCATCGATAATTTATTTCCTGGCTTCGAAGTCCTTAGTGTCGGTCACTTCCGTGTCATTCGCGACAGCGACATCGAGCTCGAAGAAGAGGCCGAAGATCTGGTCCGTCTCTTCGAGACGTTGCTGAAGCGTCGTCGCCGCGGGTCGGTTATTCAGCTCGTGGTCGACGCCGCCATGCCAGATCGCATTCGCGAGTTCATCACCGACCAGCTGGCGGTGCCCCCGGAGGACGTCGTCGTAACCGACGGGATTCTTGGCCTTGCCGAAACCTCGCAGGTCATCGTCAAGGAGCGGACAGACCTTCTCTTTCCTCCCTATAGTCCAAGATTTCCGGAGCGCATCAAGGATTTCGGCGGCGATTGCTTCGCTGCGATCCGGCACAAGGATTTCATTGTCCACCATCCTTATGAAAGCTTTGACGTCGTCGCGCAGTTCGTCCGTCAGGCGGCACGCGATCCGGCCGTCGTCGCTATCAAGCAAACGCTTTATCGCACGAGCGAGGATAGCCCCATCGTCGGCGCTCTCATCGACGCCGCGGAAGCCGGCAAGTCCGTAACGGCATTGGTCGAGTTGAAGGCCCGCTTTGATGAAGAACGGAATATTCGCTGGGCCCGCAATCTGGAGCGCGCCGGAGTCCAGGTCGTCTATGGCTTCATCACGTTGAAGACACACGCCAAGGTCTCGATGGTCGTTCGCCGCGAACAGACGGGGCTCCGGACCTATGTGCATTTCGGCACGGGCAACTATCATCCCATTACGGCCAGGATCTATACCGACCTTTCCTTCTTCACCTGCGACCCGGCACTTGGTCATGACGCAGCGCGGGCCTTCAATTTCATGACGGGCTACGCCGAGCCCAGGAAACTCGAAAAGCTGGCAATTGCGCCGGTCAATTTGCGAGAGACGCTAACCGCCTTGATCGATGCTGAGATCGAATACGCTAAGGTAGGCAAAAAAGCCCAGATTTGGGCCAAACTCAACGCGCTGACCGACGAGGGGATCATCACTAAGCTCTATGAGGCATCGAACAATGGCGTAAAGATCGATCTCATTATACGCGGCATATGCTGCCTGCGTCCGGGCGTGCCGGGCCTTTCGGAAAATATTCGGGTAAAGAGCATCATCGGGCGCTTTCTCGAGCATGCCCGCATTATCTGCTTTGGCGCCGGCTATGGCCTTCCGTCCAAGCGTGCAAAAGTCTTCATCTCCTCGGCCGACTGGATGCAGCGTAATTTGTCGCGTCGTGTCGAGACCCTGGTACCGATCGAGAATGAGACCGTTCACCAGCAAGTGCTCGATCAGGTCATGATTGCCAATCTCAAGGATAATACCAGCAGCTGGCTCTTGAATGCGGACGGGACCTACGAGCGGGTCGCGCATAATGACCAGCCATTTTCTGCCCACACCTACTTCATGACCAATCCGAGCCTCTCAGGTCGAGGAAGCGCGCTCAAGAGAAAAGGCAGCGTTGCCCAGCTGCGCCTCTATGCGGCTGCCAATCCCGACCAGACCGCCGACTGAGTGATTTGCCCCTCTCATGACAAAGCATAAGCTTGAGCCGTTCGCGGTTGTCGATCTCGGCTCGAACTCTATTCGTCTCGTCGTCTATGATGGCCTCACACGTGCCCCGGTGACGCGTTTCAACGAGCGACGGCTCTGCGGCCTCGGGCGCGAGGTGGCGAGGTATGGCAAACTCGGCCGCGCCGGCAGGAAATGCGCCCTCGACAGCCTGAAGCGCTTCACCGCCATCGCCAAAGGCGTCGGCTGTAGCCGCATCGACATCATCGCGACGGCGGCGGTCAGGCTTGCCCGCGATGGGGCCAGCTTCGTCAAGCAGGCTGAGAAGACGATTGGCCAGAAGATCACCGTCCTTTCCGGACAGGAAGAGGCACATTTCGGTGCCTTGGGTGTGACCTGCGGGTTCTTCCAGCCTGCGGGCATCATGGGCGACCTGGGCGGCGGCAGTGTAGAATTCGCCGCCGTCCCGTCCGGACGGCGGTTTGTCGAAAAGGCGACGACGCTCCGCAGCCTACCGCTTGGAACCCTTATCGTGGGCGAGGCCATCAAGGCCGGCGGCCTGACGGGCGCGAGCGATCTCGTTGCTCGGGCTTTCGCGGAATATCCCGATCTCGATGGTCTTGCAGCTGGCAAGACGTTCTATGTCGTCGGCGGCAGCTGGCGGGCGCTGGCGCGGGCAAGGATGACAATGACCAATCATCCTTTGCGGATCGTGCACGGCTTCGAGCTGCGACCTGACGAGGCGATCGACCTTGGACGTGAGATCAGTCTAAGTACCGACGTGGCCTCGATTCCGGGTCTGCCGCGCAAGCGCGCCGGGACCGCCGTGGCCGCTGGCTTGATGCTCTCCGAAGTCGTCGGAAGACTGAAGCCGGCTCGGGTCGTCTTTTCGGCAACAGGAGTACGCGAAGGCCGTGTCTTTGCTCTCTTAAAGCGCAAGGAACGGCATCGGGATCCTCTATTGGCCGCCGCCGAAGACCTCGGCCGTGTCGCCAATCGCTCCGCTCATGTCGGCAAGAGCATGATTGAATGGAGCAATACCATTTTCGCGACGCGCGAAACCGCTGCGTGGAAGCGGTTACGCGAGGCAGCCTGCCACGTATCCGACGCCAGCTGGCGCGAACATCCCGACACCCGCGCCCAGGAAGCCTTCCTGCGCCTCGTTCAATATCCCTTCCTTGGTATCGATCATGTCCAGCGGATCTCGCTCGCCCATATCGTGTACGCACGCTATGGGGGCGACCGGCGAGATCCGGCGATCACTCATGCGCTCGAGTTTCTCGACGACGACCAGATCCGATCGACGGAATTGGTGGGCCGTGTTCTGGAACTCGGCTATCGACTCTCCGGGGGCGCGCCAGAGATTCTTGAGCAGTGTCGACTGGCGCTGAGCGACTCGGTCCTCATCCTCAAGGCGCCACATGATGCAGTGATCGAGGACGACGAGGCCATCACGTCGAGGCTGGCAGCACTCGCGTCAGCATTCGATCTTGAAGATGTTGCGATCGAGATCGCCTAGGCGCTCGCAGCATCCGCCAGTCGACGTTCGAGTCGATTGCGAAATTGCGGTTCGACGGCGACCTTGAGGTGGCGGCGTTGCTCACCGTCCGTCTCGCTCAGCACCTCGCAATGTTGATGGAGCCAGGCATGCAGCGCGCCGTCGCTGGTCGGTATATCGACCTCGGCCACGTGATGGTGAGCTAGAAGGCGACCGCCAACGACGTCGAGCAGATCGTCGACACCTTGGCCGGTCAGGGCCGAGGCCAAGATCGTATTTGGCCGTCGTGACGCCTCCGCCTGAACGCGCTCGGCCTCATCAGGCGCGAGGCTATCGATCTTGTTCCAGACCTCGATCAGGCGCTCATGGCGAGCCACCTCGCCCACACCCAGTTCATCCAATACCTTCTCGACATCCAGCGCCTGAGCCTGACTGTCAGGGTGCGCAATGTCCCGCACATGGAGGATCAAATCGGCAGATATGACTTCCTCCAAGGTGGCGCGAAATGCCGCCACCAGCGATGTCGGCAGATCGCTGATGAATCCCACCGTGTCGGAGAGGATTGTCTTCAGACCGGTGTTTAGACGGATGAGACGCATTGTCGGGTCAAGCGTGGCGAAGAGCTTGTCTTCGGCCACCACGTGCGCGCCCGTCAGGCGATTGAACAAGGTGGACTTGCCCGCGTTCGTGTAACCGACCAGAGCGACTGTCTTGTAGGGCACGCGCTCCCTCGCCGCGCGATGCAGACCACGCGTCCGTATGACCTCCCCGAGTTCACGCTTGATACGCGTGATGCGCTCGGTAATCCGACGGCGATCGAGCTCGAGCTGGCTTTCACCCGGGCCACCGAGGAAGCCGAAACCACCTCGTTGCCGCTCGAGATGGGTCCAGGACCGAACCAGCCTGGAGCGTTGATAGGTCAATGCCGCAAGCTCGACCTGCAATACGCCCTCTCGGGTTCGCGCGCGTTCACCGAAGATCTCGAGGATCAAGCCTGTCCGGTCGATGACCTTAGTCTTCCAGGCAGTCTCGAGATTGCGCTGCTGCACTGGTGTTAGCGCGCCGTCGACGACGACGAGTTCGACAGCCTCTTGCGAAAACCGCTCGCCCAGCTCTTCCACCTTGCCCGTACCAAAAAGTGTCGCTGGGTTTGGTTGTCGAAGCTGGACTAATTCACCGCCGCGCACCTCGAGGTCGATCGCACGCGCCAGCCCCATGCCCTCAGCTAGGCGCTCCGCCGGTTGACGAGAATTCTCGTCTTTACCCGCTTGGTAAGGTTGCAGCACCCATGCGCCAATCTTTTCGTCGGCGTTCGCTAGAGCGTCATTCAACCGTACCTTACTCCTTCAACCTGACGATCGTCACATCTGCATGTCGGGAGCGGGCTTGCCATCATCCGCGGCTGGATCATAGAGGCGCACTGCAGCGGATGGCATCACAGTCGATACAGCGTGCTTGTAGACAAGCTGGACATGACCATCTCGCCGCAAAAGCAAACAGAAATTATCGAATGAGCTGATGACGCCTTGAAGCTTAACGCCGTTGATAAGAAATATTGTCACCGGCACTTTTGATTTGCGGACATGATTGAGAAACACATCCTGCAAATTTTGTTGCTTTTCGGCTGCCATAGCCATTGTATCCTCTAGACACTTTCGTCGATGCTCGTCGACGAGACACACACACATAGTCGCTGCTGGCCTGCGCTCGTTATCCGTCGCAAGCTACCCGCCCTTGTGAGATAGCTACAGCGCTCGTCCAGAACAAGCGACGAACGAGCACAACCCCACAGCGGCAATAACTATCTCACGGCAATGCCATCGTCTGAAGCGAGTTCGAGCCGCTGCAGGCGGTCGGTCAGCCGCCGGGTGATGCTGCCTGGACGACCATTGGCTATGACACGGTCGTCAACCGTGCTCACCGGCAGCACGCCGGCAGACGTGCTGGTCAGAAATGCCTCCCGCGCTGCTTGCGCCTCCGCGACGGTGAAGCCTCGCTCGACAAATTCAATCCCCTCGGCCTCGGCAGCCTCGAGCAGGAGCGATCGCGTGATACCCCCTAGAATTTCCTGGCCAAGCGGCCGGGTAACCAGCCTGCCCTCCTCGTCCACGATATAGGCGTTCGACGAACTGCCTTCTGTGACGAATCCATCGCGATCGACCAACCAAGCCTCTCTCGCACCTTCGTCAGCTGCGCGCTGTCGTGCCAGGCTGTTGGGCAGCAGGCTGATCGACTTGATGTGACAATGCGTCCACCGTTCATCCGGCATTGTCACGACTTTCACGCCCTCATCCCTCTCCCGCGCCGATGGCAGTTTGAGGGAGCGTACGGTGACGACGAGCGATGGCTTCAAATTGGCGTCAAAAAGATGATTGCGCGCGGCCACGCCGCGCGTCACCTGAATGTAGACGAGCGCGTCGCGAAGGCTGTTGAGCGCTACGGTACGGCGAACCACCTGCGTCAAAGGACCGCGCCCCATTGGCCAGCGCATGCCTAGGGCCGCAAGAGATCGGCCCAGCCGATCCAGATGCCGGTCTATATGGCGCACACCACCGCCACTGACCTTGAGGACCTCATAGACCCCATCAGCAAACTGATAGCCACGATCTTCGATCCGGATCGCGGGCGTCAAAACGGAAGAGTATGCGCCGTTGACATAAGCAATACGTGTCATAGCCGGACAGGGCTCTCTGCTGGCAAATGGTCGCCGCCGGACGTGGCGTATACCTAGATTAGTCGTTGTTCAGCCCGAGCGTCTTCAGCTTCCGATGCAGAGCTGATCGCTCCATGCCGACAAAGCTGGCTGTCCGCGAAATATTACCGCCGAATCGCTGGAGCTGTGCTTGAAGGTAACTGCGCTCGAAATGCTCGCGCGCCTCGCGTAATGGCATCGAGACCAGTTCGCCGTTGGCGTTTGGATCCATCCCTGATGTAGCGCTCATCGTCAGCTCGGGGGGGAGATCCGCAACCTCAATCGGTGTTGCGGCATCGCCCTGGGCCATGATGAGTATCCACTCGATGGTGTTTCTCAACTGGCGCACGTCACCAGGCCAATTGGCCGTTTGGAGAACGGCCATTGCATCTTCACCGATCTGCCGGAGGGCAGTCGACGAACTGCGCGCGTTCAGCTGTAGGAAATGACGGGCAAGCTCGGGAATATCTGTACGACGCTCGCTCAAAGGCGGCATGGCTATGGGAACGACGTTCAGCCGGTAATATAGATCTTCCCGAAAACGCCCGGCCGTCATCTCCTGACGGAGGTCGCGGTTCGTCGTCGCGACCACCCGAACATCGACCTCGACGCGCTGATCGCCGCCCAGGCGGGTAAAACGCTGCTCTTGGAGCACGCGCAAGATCTTGCCCTGCGTTTCGAGCGGCATATCGGCGACTTCGTCGAGCAGCAGCGTGCCGCCGTCAGCCCGCTCCAGGCAGCCTGTCACACGCGGCTGCTCCGGCCCGAGCCAGCCGGGCTCGGCACCAAACAATTCCAGATCGACGCGCTCGGGTCCAAGCGTCGCTGCGTTGAGCACGACTAGGGCAGCCATGTTGCGACGCGACTGAGCATGGATTGCGCGTGCCGCAATCTCCTTGCCCGATCCCGGCGGCCCGCTGATGAGGATGCGCGAGTTGGTTGCCGCCACGCGCTCGATCACCTGACGGACACGGGTCATGGGCGGCGACGAACCGATGAGAACCGTATCCGCACCGATGCGGCCACGTAAGTCCGCGTTCTCGCGCCGCAACCGGCTGGTTTCGATTGCCCGCGATATGGCGATTAGCAGCCGGTCGGATTTGAAGGGCTTTTCAATGAAGTCGTAGGCACCTTTCTTGATCGCCGCGACGGCGGTCTCGATGGTGCCATGACCACTGAACATGATCACAGGAAGATGGGGCAGGTCCCGCTTGATGCGCTCGAGAATTTCGACGCCATCGAGCTTCGAGCCTTCCAGCCAGATATCCAATAGAACGAGGCCCGGGGGCCGCCGCTCAATCTCCCGGAGGGCCTCGTCACTATTGGACGCCTGGCGAGGCACATAGCCCTCGTCTTCGAGAATGCTTGCGACGACGTCGCGGATGGCCGCCTCGTCATCTACGATTAGAACATCTTTGCTCATTCAACCATCTGCATCGGTCGATCTGTCTTCTTGGCGCCGGGCCCCAAATTTGTCGTCCCGGTCTTGTCGGTCTGCTGCGAGACATCTGCTGCTGCGGGAAAGGACAAGAGCACGACAGCGCCCCCGCTTGGTGCATTATCGAGTTCGACCCTACCTCTATGTTCCTCCATGATCTTCCGAACGATAGCAAGACCCAAGCCCGTTCCCTTGGCCCTCGTCGTGAAATACGGCTCGAAAAGTCGCTCGCGTTCGCCAGCCGGAAAGCCGGGGCCGTTATCCTGGATCGCGACCGTTACGAAATCCGCCTGTCGCGACGTTCGAACCAGGACAGTCATGGGCTCCCGCTGGGCGGCTGGCTGCTCGAGTAAGGCGTTGATCGAATTCTGGAGAAGGTTGGTCAAGACCTGACCGACCTTTTCGCTGTCGCAAGGAATGATTAACGGATCGCCCGTAGGTTCTTCGAGCTTGATATTTACGGTCTGCCAAGCGCTCTGCTGTAACAGGACGGCGTTGCGGACCAACTCGCTCAAGGATTGCAATTTGAAGATCGGCGGTGGCATTCGAGCGAAGGCTGAGAACTCGCCAACCAGACGTCCGATCACGTCGACCTGACTGATGATCGTCTGGACTGACCGGGCGAAACTCTCCTGATCGGAGGCCGGTATGTCCTTCTGATAGCGACGGGTCAGGCGTTCCGCCGCCAGGCGGATCGGCGTGAGAGGGTTTTTGATCTCGTGCGCTATGCGGCGGGCCAATTCAGACCAGGCCGCCTGACGCTGCGCGCTCATGAGCTCTGTGACATCGTCGAATGTGACGACGTAGCCCATGATCTCACCAGCCTCTAGCTGTGCGGCGACCCGAACAAGCAACATCCGCTCGCGATCGCCTCGCCGCAAAGAGAGATGTTCCTGGACGATATGGTCGTGATCCTCCAACAGCCGGTCGAATAAGGGTGTGATCGTTGGAATGAGGCTGTCGATGGCGCGGCCTTCGATAGAGTCATCGGCGATGCCGAGAATTTCCCTTGCGGATCGGTTGGGAAGAAGTACCTGCCGGTCTCGATCGAGACCAATGACACCAGCCGTGACGCCGGTGAGCACGGTCTCGGTAAATCGTCGACGATCGTCGAGCTTCTCGTTCGCGACCACGACTTCTCGACGCTGACTTTCGAGCTGCGAGGTCATGCGATTAAAGGCACGGCTCAGCTGATCGACCTCGTCCTCTTCCGCCGTCTCAGGCACCCGGACCGAGAGATCGCCACGGCTGACGAGGTCAGTTGCACTAATAAGGCGACTGATCGGCCGCACCAGGTGATCGGCCAAGTGCAGGCCTATCCAGACCGCCGCCAGGAGCAACAGAATGGCGACGATCGCGAAAACCAGGGCCGAGGTGATCTGGATCCCGGATCGTTCAGATTCGAGATTGCGGTATTCGGCAACGATCTCCTGTGTACGCTCCATGAAACCTAGAACCTGGGCATCGACGAAGCGGCCAACAAAAAGATAGACATCGCCCAAAGCATCGAGACGAAGAAGTGCGCGGACCCGGTCATCGGACGAGTTGGTCATGGTTACGACCTCGCCCTGAGCCGCTCGGCTCAGATCATCTGGCGAGAGCTGCTCGATCTCGAGTGCGATGCCAAGGCCGGAATGGGCCAGGACCTTGCCCGTCCCGTCGAAGACGATCGCCTCGGTCAGCGAGCGCAAAGCGGCTTGGGCAACCACCAAGTGGCGCAGATAGTCGGGATCCTGCAAGACGGCAGGCCCTTCCCGATCGAGGTCCGCCGCCATCGCCACGGCATCCGCCCTGATGACCTCCTTGTGCTCATCGAGATAGGCTTCGGCCACGGCCAGAGAATTTTCAAGCGCATCGCGGATGCGGGAGGAAAACCAATGCTCGAGTCCCGAGCTTAGAAAGACCACTGAGAAAATGGCGACGATGATGGCTGGCGTGGCCGCCAGCACCGCGAACATCGCCACCAATTTGCTGTGCAGCTTGGAGCCAGCTGAGCCCTGACGGCGCTCGACCACCAATCGGACTATACGCCTTGCCACGATGACGCCGAGGCAAAGCAGCAAAATGAGATCGATATTGAGAAGGATCAGGACCGATCGCACGCTAGAGCGCGGCAAAGGCCAGCCCGACGTTACGACGTAGGTTCCGATGCCGGCGATGACCGCTAAAACTGTCAACACCAGTGCAGCCCGCCGTTCGAGGCGAGCAGATCGGGTCGAGGAGCCTCGGGCGGGCTCGGATGGCTTTAATAGCGCGCGCACAAAAAGGCCGTTCTCGCCCATTACTAAACGCCGCAGGCGGCGAGATGACCCAGGTCGACAAGCGCCCGGGCCGATCGATTTGACGGCCCCCGAGCGAGGTTGGGGGCGCTACGTCATCTATATCATGGACCGCGCATCACCTGGATGTCCAGTTCACGAATTTTTTTACGCAACGTATTGCGATTCACCCCAAGGATGTCGGCTGCCTTCAATTGGTTACCACGCGTTGCCGCGAGGGTCCGCGCGATCAGTGGCCGTTCGACCTCGCGCAATATACGATTATAGACGCCAGGTGGCGGCAGGGCGCTGTCGTGAGCACGGAAATACCTGTCCACGTGACGCTCGATCGAGACCTGGAAACTCTCTTCCGAGGCGGGCGTAACGCTGTCCGCCGCGGGAAACTCCGCCTGGGCCTGGTCGAGTTCACTGACGATGACCTCCTCGCCAATCGTCTCCTCGGCGTAGAGAACCGCCAGACGACGGACAAGGTTCTCGAGTTCGCGTACATTGCCCGGCCAACGATATCCCTTCAAACGCTGCATGGCCTCGGGTGTCACCGTCTTGAGCGGCAGTCCCTCGCCATGAGCCTTGCTCAGGAAATGCTGGACGAGAGCTGGTATGTCCTCAGCGCGCTCGCGAAGCGCCGGCAGGCGGATCGGCACAACGTTGAGACGATAGAAAAGGTCTTCGCGAAACAATCCTTGACGGACCATCAAGCGGAGATCGCGATGACTCGCAGCGACGATGCGTAGATTTGTCTTGATGGGATGAATACCGCCGACGGGAATGAACTCGCCTTGCTGGAGAACCCGCAAAAGACGGGTCTGCGCCTCAAGCGGCATGTCACCGATCTCATCCAGGAAAAGCGTGCCACCATTCGACTGTTCGAATCGGCCAGCCCGACGCGCACCGGCTCCGGTGAAAGCACCCTTCTCATGCCCGAAGAGTTCGCTTTCGATCAATTCCCTGGGAATGGCTGCCATGTTGACGGCGACGAAAGGTCCCTCGCGCCGCTTACCAAAGTCATGCAGCGCGCGAGCAACCAGTTCCTTACCCGTGCCCGATTCGCCAGCTATCAAGACGGTAAGATCGGTGCCGGTTAGACGAGCGATGATACGATATATTTCCTGCATGGGCGGGGAGCGGCCGATGATCGGCAATTGCTCCTCACCCACATGCTCGTCCGTCGGTGCGTCCGCACGGTGGCGACGCTGGCTGAGCGAGCGCTGTACCGCCGCCACGAGACTGCCAATATCGAACGGCTTGGGAAGATATTCAAAGGCCCCGCGCTCCGTCGCACGAACGGCCGTGAGCAACGTGTTTTGCGCGCTCATTACAATGATGGGCAGATCCGGACGCAGCGTCTTGATGCGCGGCAAAAGATCGAGGCTGTTCTCGTCGGGGAGACCGACGTCTGTGATCACGACGTCGCCTTCACCGTCGCTGATCCATTTCCAGAGGGCGCTCGCAACGCTGGTTGCCTGAACCCGATAGCCTTGCCGTGATAAAGCCCGACTGACGACGGTACGGATCGCCGAGTCATCCTCGGCGATCAGGATGGTTTCCCCATTCATTACAGACGTGTTCCTGACTCGCGTCGCGGCCGCCGCGCGGCGGGCAACCTGACACGGAAAATGGCACCGGGCTCACCTGGTACATATGTTACGAGACCGCCATGGTCTCCCATGATCTTGGATACGAGGGACAGTCCGAGGCCGGTCCCTTTTGGTTTGCTGGAGACGAAAGGCTCGAAAAGATGATCGACCATGTCGTCGCGAACCCCGGCACCGTTGTCGCGGATCTCGACCGTAATCGGCAGCTCCAGGCGTTCTGAACTATTCGGCACGCTCATGCGAAGGCCGTGCTGATATTGCGTGGAAATCGTAATCTGGCCCGAATCTGCCGGAGCTGCCTCGGCCGCATTCTTAATCAGATTGAGGAATGCTTGAATCAGCCGGTCACGGTCACCCTCCACATCCGGCAGCGACGGATCGTAGAGCTCGACGATGCGGTGGCTGCGTGCAAA
Source organism: Arboricoccus pini (assembly GCF_900187945.1). Lineage (GTDB taxonomy): Bacteria > Pseudomonadota > Alphaproteobacteria > Geminicoccales > Geminicoccaceae > Arboricoccus > Arboricoccus pini. Next base: position 124,252 of record NZ_FYEH01000002.1, read on the forward strand.
TCCATTCTCGGCGATCCGACGGACATGCTCGAGGACCTGATGGATATTCACGGGCTCTCTGGCGATCGTTCCAGGCTCCGCGAACTCCTCCATGCGGTCGACCAGATTGCAGATGCGGTCCGCCTCATCACAGATGAGCTTCACCAGGACCTTGTCGTCGTCTTCAATGTAGGGCTCGAGCAACTGCGCCGCACCTCGGATGCCCGAGAGTGGATTCTTGACCTCATGCGCCAGCGTCGCCGCCAGTGCCGCCACAGACCGGCTCGATCCGCGATTGCCCAATTGCTGATCGAGGCGCCGTGCCATCGAACAGGGATGCAAAATAGCGAGAACCTGTCCCGGCGCTTCAATGATCGGTGTTAAATGGCTGTCAACGGTCATTGTCTCACCGCGCGCCAGCGCCAGTTCCACGGCATAATCGGAAATGGAGCTGCCGCTCTTCTGCACCTGTCGTGCCAGATCGACGAGTTTTGCATGCGGGCCAAGAAAGCCCTCGATCGACCGCCCCTGCAGTGTAGTCCAACTCGCACGAAACAGATGCTCGGCCGCCGGATTGGCGGCAATGAAATGCAGGTCGGAGTCGAGGGCGAAAACGGCGCTTGGGAGATTGCTCAGCATGATCTCCGAGCGCATCTCCGCACGTTCCACGACCGCGGCCGGGCGCCGCAACTGTGCATCCATGGAGTCGATTACCATCTGACCTGAGCTGCCCATTAGCTAAGCATCAAAACAGTGATGCACAACATTCAGGCAAGCTATAGGCGTTGACCTGGAGAGCAACAAGAGGAATGAGCTTGAGGAGAAGCACAGTTTTGCGCGGCAGCCATCTTCCGCTATGATCACAGTCGGAAAATCATTGAATCGAAGCCCTTTGACCACCATCGCCCTCATCGTTGCCGGCGGCAGCGGCAATCGCTTTGGCGGTGCGTTTCCCAAGCAATATGTGGACCTTGACGGGGTCCCTATCCTACGGCGGACGGCGCAGGCGTTCATCTCACATCCTGCAATCAGTCGGGTCCTCGTCGTCATCGGGCCGGGCCATGACGAGTTCTATCGGCGGGCCTGCGGCGATCTCGACCTGTTGCCTCCCGTGACAGGCGGCGCGGATCGCCAGGCATCGGTTCATCGCGGCTTGGAGGCGGTTGCCCATCTCGGCGCGCAACAGATTCTCATCCATGACGGGGCTCGGCCATTTGTTTCGCGGACGCTGATCGATCGAGTGCTCAATGGACTAAACGGGCGGCAAGCGGTCGTACCCGTCCTGCCGGTTACGGACACGTTGCGACGTTTTGCGGATGGCATCGCTGTGGGGGAGATCGCACGAGATGGTCTCTATCGCATGCAAACCCCGCAGGGATTCGATTTTGCCATGATTCTAAAGGCGCATCGTGCCCATGCCGGTCGCGCGCTGACGGATGATGCGGCGCTTGCCGCCGTAGCGGGAGTGGATGTGCATATGACTGAAGGTGACCTCGCGAACGTCAAGATAACAACCGTGGACGATCTGGCTGCACGTAGGCCGGATTGGCTGACGCTCACGGGTCAGGGTTTCGACGTGCATCGCCTGGTCCCGGATCGACCCCTTTGGCTCTGCGGAGTCGAGATCCCCTTCGAACTCGGCCTGGCCGGTCATTCCGATGCCGATGTCGGCCTGCACGCACTGACAGACGCTATTTTGGGAGCGATTGGCGCCGGCGATATCGGCGTCCATTTTCCGCCCACGGACGAGCGATGGCGCAACGTCGATTCGGCGATCTTTCTGGCGCGAGCGCTCGAAATGGCCGGCGAACAGGGAGGACGCCTCGTTCATGTCGACATTACGATCATTGGCGAGCGACCGAAGATCGGCCCTCATAGAGCAGCTATCCTGTCGCGGCTCTCTCAACTGCTCGGACTCGAGCCCGATCGTATCGGTTTAAAGGCCACGACGACCGAGGGCCTTGGCTTTACCGGCCGGGGCGAAGGACTGGCAGCTCAGGCGGTGGCGACGTTGATACTAAGGAACAGATCATGAGCCCGGATAACGAGGAGCTTTGCCGCTCTCTCCTCGCCCGGTGTCGGGCCCGTCACTGGACGCTGGCAACGGCCGAGAGCTGTACTGGCGGTCTGATCATCGCGCGATTGACCGATTTCGCCGGCTCTAGCGACGTCATCGATCGTGGTTTTGTAACCTACAGCAATGCCGCCAAGACCGAGATGCTGGGTGTGGATGCCACCCTCATCGCCAGCCTTGGCGCCGTCAGTAAAGAGGTGGCATGCGCCATGGCTGCGGGCGCACGCCGAACCGCTGCCGTCGATCTCGCCATCGCCGTCACCGGCATAGCTGGGCCAGGCGGCGGATCTCCGGCCAAACCGGTTGGGACGGTCTTCTTCGGCATTGCCACGCCGAGCGGCATTGAGGACGACCATCAAGTTTTTGCCGGCGATCGATCGACTATTCGAGCATCAACGCTCGACCATGCCCTAAAGCTGGCCCTTCGCGCTTGCGGTTAAGACGCGATAGCGCGCTTCACGAGGTTGCTTCTCCGCCCCTGCAACGCGTTAAAGGGGACAGCTAGACGGTGGCATGGCCAATCGACGGGCCATAGAGTTCGTTGGCCCGCTCCTCGAAAGCGCGCACCATACGCTGGACGGCCTCGTTGAAGAGCAAACCGATCAGCCCCTGCAAGATGCGTGATTTGAACTCAAAATCGACGAAGAAATCGACGATGCAGCCGCCCTCCCCGTCCTCTTCGAAACGCCAGCGGTTTTTCAAATAACGAAAGGGTCCGTCGATATATTCGACGTCGATCTGCCTTGGGTGGTCGAGAACGACTTTGGAGGTGAAGCGCTCGCGATAGACCTTGAAGGAGACGATGAGGTCGGCGAAGAAGACATCACCTTGGCGTCGGGTGATCCTGCAGGCTTTGCACCACGGCAGAAACTCCGGGTATTTATCCACTTCGGCGACGACGTTGAAAACCTGCTCCGGCGTGTAAGGCAGGCGCCTCTTCTCACTATGAACTGGCATCAGACAAGCGCGGCCGTCGACACGTCAGGAACGAGGCCGCCAAGGACTCTCTCGCGGGCTTCCCGCAATCGAGCGAAATCGTCGCCGGCATGATAAGAGGAGCGCGTGAGCGGCGAGGCCGAGACCAGCAGGAACGCCTTCGCCCGCGCCATCCTGGCATAGGATTCGAAATCTGCCGGCGGGACGAAGCGCTCGACCTTGTGATGACGCGGCGTCGGCTGGAGATACTGACCGATGGTCAAGAAATCGATCTCGGCTGAACGCATGTCGTCCATGACCTGGAAAATCTCGCGCCGCTCTTCGCCCAGCCCTACCATCAGGCCCGATTTTGTGAAGATGTGCGGATCCAATTCCTTCACCCGCTGCAGCAGGCGCAGCGAATGGAAATAGCGGGCACCCGGCCTGACGGTCCGATAAAGGCGCGGCACCGTTTCGAGATTGTGATTGTAGACGTCCGGTTTTGCCTCGACGACGATTTCGAGCGCACCCTTTTTCCGCAGGAAGTCAGGGGTCAGGATCTCGATCGTGGTTGCCGGTGACGCGGCACGGAGCGCGGAAATGCAGCGCGCGAACTGCCTGGCACCGCCATCCGGCAGATCGTCACGATCCACCGAGGTGATGACCACATGCTCCAAGCCCATCTCGGCGATGGCCTCGGCCAAATGCTGCGGCTCCAGGGGATCGACGGCACGTGGCATGCCTGTCTTGACGTTGCAGAACGCACAGGCCCGGGTACAAGTATCTCCCAGAATCATTACCGTCGCGTGCTTCTTTTGCCAGCACTCGCCAATGTTGGGGCAAGCGGCCTCCTCACAGACCGTGTGCAGCCCTTTCTCACGCATCAGCCGGCGCGTGGCATGGTAGCCTGCGGAGACGGGCGCCTTGACCCTGATCCAGTCCGGCTTCTTGCGGGTAGCTGGTGTCTGGACGTGCGGCGGGGTGATCGTGAGCGTAGCCATGGCTTCAGAAGTGGATGGCACGACCGTAAGCGTCAAGCGCCGACTCGTGCATCATCTCGGAGAGCGTGGGATGGGGGAAGATCGTGTTGAAAAGATCTTCCTCGGTGGCCTCCATGGTCCGGGCGATCACATAGCCCTGAATCAATTCGGTGACTTCGGCACCCACCATGTGGGCACCCAGCAACTCGCCGGACTTGGCATCGAAGATGGTCTTCACCATGCCCTCGGGCTCGCCAAGGGCGATCGCCTTGCCGTTGCCGATAAAAGGAAAGCGACCGACCTTGACCTCGTAACCGGCATCCTTGGCCGCCTTCTCGGTCAACCCGACACTTGCGACCTGCGGCGTGCAATACGTACAGCCCGGGATTTTGGTCACATCCAACGTGTGCACGTGCTCAAGGCCGGCGATCTTCTCGACGCACATGACGCCTTCGTGGCTGGCCTTGTGCGCCAGCCACGGTGCGCCGACGATATCGCCGATCGCGTAGATGCCGGGCTCGTCCGTGCGGCAGTATTGGTCAACGACGATGTGAGTCCGATCGACCTTCACCTTCGTCGTCTCAAGGCCGAGATTCTCGACATTGCCGACGATTCCCACCGCCATGATCACACGATCAACCTGGATCTTCTCGGCCTTGCCGTCGACCTCGATCGAGGCCGTCACCGAGTCGGTGCCTTTCTCCAACGCCTTGAGTGCGACGCCAGCGCGAATCTTGATGCCGCGCTTCTCGAACTGCTTGTGCGCGAAGGCCGAGATTTCCTCATCCTCAACCGGCAGGACACGTGGCAGCGCTTCGACCACGGTCACATCGACGCCCATTGAGCGATAGAAGCTCGCGAACTCGATGCCGATCGCGCCCGATCCCACGACCAACAGCGATTTCGGCATGACCTGGGGCACCAATGCTTCGCGATAGGTCCAGATCAGCTTGCCGTCGGCCTCGAGGCCCGGCAACTGGCGGGCCCGGGCTCCAGTGGCCAGGATGATATACTTGGCCTTGACCTGGCTCTGGCCACCGGCCTTGAGTTCGACTGCGAGCGTGCCCTGGCCCGCAAGCCTGGCGGTACCTTCAATGACGGTGACCTTGTTCTTCTTCAAGAGGTGGGCCACGCCCCTTGAGAGCTGGTTGGCCACCTGCCGTGAACGCTTGACGACCGCTGCGGTATCGAAGCGGATATTGTCCGCCTCCAGGCCGAAATCCTTGAGATGGTGCAGCGTGTCCATGATGTCGGCCGAGCGGAGCAGGGCCTTTGTCGGAATGCAGCCCCAGTTCAGGCAGATACCGCCCAACTGATCACGTTCGACCAGAGCTGCCTTCATCCCGAGTTGTGCCGCTCGAATCGCGGCGACATAGCCGCCAGGTCCGCCGCCGACGACCACGAGGTCGAATGTTTGTTCGGCCATGTTTTTCTCAACCATTCCATTAGCTTGAGCAATGCGGCTCGCAAGCTGCATCGACACTTCGCTATTTGCCTCGCGGTCCCTAGAGCAGCAGTGAAAGGGGCTCTTCGACGAGCTTCTTGAATTCCGCCAGGAATTCGGCACCGAGAGCACCATCCACGACCCGGTGATCGACGGACAGCGTTACCGTCATCATCGTCGCGATCTTGATCTCGCTGCCGACGACAATGGCGCGCTTTTCACCGGCGCCGACGGCGAGGATGCAGGCTTGCGGCGGATTGATGACCGCTGCGAATTCACGAATGCCGAACATGCCAAGATTGGAGATGGAAAAACCGCCACCCTGGAATTCCTCAGGCTTGAGCTTGCCCTCGCGGGCCCGCTTGGCCAGGTCCTTCATCTCGTTCGAGATCGTCGCCAGGCCTTTCTGATCGGCCTTTTTGACGATCGGCGTGATCAGGCCACCTTCGATCGCCACGGCCACCGAGACGTCGATATCCTTGAAGCGAAAGACCTTGTCGCCACCCCAGGCGGCATTGGCGTCAGGCTTGCGCTTCAAGGCCACGGCCACGGCCTTGATGACGAAATCGTTGACCGACAGCTTATAGTCGGCGCCAGCACGCCCATTCAGCGTCGCCCGCATGTCCATCAGCGCATCAAGATTGACGTCGATCGTCAGATAGAAATGCGGGATCGTCTGCTTCGACTGTGTCAGCCGCTTGGCGATCGTCTTGCGCATTGTGTTGAGCTGAATGACGTCATGCGGCGCGCTCGGTACCTCGATCGGTGCCGCGACCGACTCGGCCACGTCCGCCGCCCTCGCCGGCGCTGGACTTGCCGCTGCCGGTGCAGAGGGTGCGGCCTGCACAGGCGTACCCTTTTCGGCAGCCTCAATATCGGCCTTGACGATCCGCCCGTGCGGTCCGCTGCCCTTGAGCCCGGAAAGGTCGATCTTGGCAGCTGCCGCGAGACGCTTTGCCAGCGGGCTGGCAAAAATCCGTCCGCCACCGTCGCTTTGCGGGATGCTGGCGGATGACGGAGACAGATCGGCCCCTCCCGTGCGGCCATCATCCTTTGGCGCGTCGGCGACTTCCGCCGCCACGGCCTTGGCGGGCGCGGATGCCGGTGGCGTCGACGGGACCGAACTGGCCTCAGGCTTTTCCGACGTGCTGCTCCCTGCCGAATTCAGGGTAGCGGGATCTTCGCCATCCTCGAGCAGAAGGCCGATCACCTCATTGACCTTGACCCCCTCGGTACCCTCGGGAACGACGATCTTGCCGAGCTTGCCCTCGTCGACGGCTTCGAACTCCATCGTCGCCTTGTCGGTCTCGATCTCGGCGATGATGTCGCCGGACTTGACCTCGTCACCCTCCTTCTTGAGCCAGCGCGCGAGGTTGCCCTCCGTCATCGTCGGCGACAGAGCAGGCATCAAAATCTTGATGGGCATGACGTTGTTCTCGTTCTGCTGGTCAGTCGCGGTAACAGACGGCCTTGACGGCCGCGACGATATCTTCGACCTGCGGCACTGCCAGCTTTTCGAGATTGGCCGCGTAGGGCATGGGCACGTCCTTGCCCGTCACGCGGGCGACGGGCGCATCGAGATAATCGAAGGCATGCTCCATCATCTGGGCACAAAGCTCCGAGCCGATGCCTGATTGCGGCCAGCCCTCTTCCACCGAGACGAGACGGTTCGTTTTCTTAACGGATTTGACGATCGTCTCGACGTCGAGGGGGCGGATCGTGCGCAGATCGATGATCTCGGCGTCGATCCCTTCCTTGGCCAATAGCTCAGCCGCCTCGAGGATGCGAGCCAGCATCAGCGAGAAGCCGGTAAGGGTGACATCCTTGCCCTGGCGCAGCAGCTTCGCCTTGCCGATCGGCACGACATAATCGTCGAGTTTCGGCACCTCGAAGCTATGACCGTAGAGAACCTCATTCTCGAGGAAGATCACGGGATTGGGATCGCGGATCGCCGCCTTCAAAAGACCCTTGGCATCGGCCGCACTATAGGGAGCCACGACCTTCAGTCCCGGCACGTGGCTGAACCAGGAACTGTATTCCTGGCTGTGCTGGGCGGCTACACGTGCCGCCGCTCCATTGGGACCGCGAAAGACGATGGGGGCACCCATCTGGCCGCCTGCCATATAGAGAGTCTTAGCGGCGGAATTGATGATCTGGTCCATGGCCTGCATGCCAAAGTTCCAGGTCATGAATTCGACGATGGGCCGTAGACCCGCCATCGCGGCACCGACGCCAAGGCCGGCAAAGCCATGCTCCGTGATCGGCGTGTCGATAACTCGCTTATCGCCGAACTCCTCGAGCAGGCCCTGGCTGACCTTGTAGGCGCCCTGATACTGCGCGACCTCCTCGCCCATGAGGAAAACATCGGGGTCGCGCCGCATCTCCTCGGCCATGGCATCGCGAAGCGCTTCACGAACCGTCATCGTGACCATCTCGGTCCCTTCGGGAACGTCGGGCTCGACGGGCTGCGGGCTTTGCTGTGGGAGGGCGGCGCTATCGCCGGCGGGCTTTTTCTCCCCGGCTGGCGCATCAACCTTCTTTACGCTTGCCTCGGCTGATACCAAGGACTCGGATGACTTGCCATTGGGCTGGGAAGTAGCCGAACCGTCAGTCTCATCATCGCCAAGCAAGGTGGCGATCGGCGTGTTGACCTTGACCCCCTCGGTACCTTCGGGAACGAGGATCTTGCCGAGCTTGCCCTCGTCAACGGCCTCGAATTCCATCGTCGCCTTGTCGGTCTCGATCTCGGCGATGATGTCGCCGGATTTGACCTCGTCACCCTCTTTCTTGAGCCAGCGCGCGAGGTTGCCCTCCGTCATCGTCGGGGACAGTGCCGGCATCAGAATTTCGGTGGGCATGCGTAGCCTCCTGGAAAAGAGCGACCCTTGGACCCGAACCAATGGCGGGTCGAGCAAACACGAACGGGACTGGACTTAGGCATCGATCAGGATGTCGGTCCAAAGCTCCTTCGCGTCAGGCTCAGGGCTTTCCTGCGCGAACTTCGCCGCGTCATTGACGATGTCGCGAATTTCCTTGTCGATCGACTTGAAGCTGTCCTCGTCGCCGTGGCCGCCATCGATGATGAGCTTGCGCAGCCGATCGATCGGGTCATGCCGCTCGCGCATCTCCTGGACTTCCTCGCGCGTGCGGTACTTACCGGGGTCGGACATCGAGTGACCACGATAGCGATAGGTCAGGGCCTCGAGAATGAAGGGACCGCTGCCTTCACGAATATGGGCCATGGCCGTTCCAGCGGCTTCCTTGACGGCCAGGACGTCCATGCCATCCACCTGTTCGCCAGGAATGCCGTAGGCGCTGCCGCGATGACAAAGATCGGGCGTGGCCGAGGCTCGCTGGACCGAAGTGCCCATGGCGTAGCGATTATTCTCGATCACGTAGAGGATAGGCAACTTCCAGAGAGCCGCCATGTTGAAGCTCTCATAGACTTGGCCCTGATTAACCGCTCCATCGCCCAAGTAGCAGACGCAAAGCCCGCCATCGCCGCGATATTTATGCGCGAAGGCAATGCCAGATCCCAAAGGCACCTGGGCGGCTACGATGCCGTGGCCGCCATAAAATTTCTTTTCCTTGGCGAACATGTGCATCGAGCCGCCTTTGCCTTTGGAGTAGCCGGCAGCCCGTCCCGTCAGTTCCGCCATGACCCCTTTGGGGTCCATGCCCTTCACCAGCATGTGGCCATGATCGCGATAACCCGTGATCATCGAATCGCGGTCTTCAAGCTGGGTCTGGATGCCCACGGCAACGGCTTCCTGGCCGATGTAGAGATGGCAAAAACCGCCGATCATCCCCATGCCGTAGAGTTGGCCAGCCTTTTCCTCGAAGCGCCGCACCAAAAGCATCTGCCGGTACATGGCCAGCAAGGCTTCTGTCGACGGCGTCTGGCCTGCGGCTTTCGCCGGCGTTTGGCGACTGGCCGTATTTCTCTTCGAGCGCGTCGTTGAGGAGCTGGTTGGCTTGGCACTGCTCATGCGGCGAGCTTTCCTCTGTCTTGGGCGTTTGGCCGGAGAGGTGCGCGCCCTTCAAGGTCACCGCGCCTCCACGATCGTTCGCTATCTTGGGCGGCGATCTCGCGATCGCACGTCATGTCCAGCTAATTACACGAAACGATATAGCGGCAGATAGGCGCAGTTTGCATGGGCGGCAGACCCGGATGGGGCTTTTATCCGTCGCATTTTAATGACGTCCCGCCAGATCGCCTCGGGAACGCTGCTAGCGCGCCTGGTCGCCATGGGCGTCACTCGGCACGACGATTTCTTCGCCCCGGGCGATATAGCCAAGCTCGCGCAGCTTTTCCTCGAGCAGGTCGGGGTCAGCGCGATCCGGTTGCAGCGCCGTCACCTTGGCCTGCAGGTCATCGATCTGGCCGTTGAGTTCCGCGAGCTCGGTCTTATTCGCTTCGAGCTCGCGGCTCTTATCGACCCAGGCGAGCGCACCGCGCTCGCCATGAATCCCATGATAGGCAAAATAGATCAGAAGGAGGAACGCGCCCAGAAGATGCCAATGACGGCGAAGCCAGCGTTTCGTCATATGCATCGCCAAAGCCCCTCCGGCACCCGCCATTTCGACGAGGCGTTCCCCGATCTGGCTTATCATCAGCCGCGGCCTAGCGCTTTGCGGCCAAGATAGATCGCGGCATCGCCGAGATTCTCCTCGATCCTCAAGAGTTGATTATACTTGGCAAGTCGGTCGGAACGCGAGAGGGAACCTGTCTTGATCTGGCCACAATTCGTTGCAACCGCGAGGTCGGCGATGGTCGCATCCTCGGTCTCGCCCGATCTATGCGACATGACCGAACGATAATGCGCGCTCGCGGCCAGGTTCACCGTATCCAAGGTCTCGGTCAGCGAGCCGATCTGATTGACCTTGACCAGGATCGAGTTGGCAATCCCCTTCTCGATCCCTTCCGCCAGGATCTTGGCATTGGTGACGAAAAGATCGTCGCCGACCAGTTGGATCTTGTCGCCCAGCACGTCGCTCAGATGCTTCCAACCGGCCCAGTCACCCTCGGCCATGCCGTCCTCAATCGAGGCGATGGGAAAGCGCGCGGTCAGGCCTTCCAGAAAGCTCGCCATGCCGGCGGCATCGAGGTTCTTGCCTTCCCCTTCCATCGCGTAGCGACCGTCTTTGTAGAACTCGGAGGCGGCACAATCGAGCGCGAAGACGATATCGTCGCCGACCTTGTAGCCCGCGGCGGTCACAGCCTTCTCGAGGAAGGCCAACGCGTCTTCGGCCGACTTTAGGTCGGGCGCGAATCCGCCCTCGTCACCCACATTGGTGTTGTGGCCGGCGTCCTTCAGGCTCTTCCGCAGCGCATGGAAGATTTCCGCGCCCACGCGCAGCGCTTCGCTGAAACTCGCTGCGCCGACGGGCATGATCATGAATTCTTGGATGTCGATCGGATTATCGGCATGCGCGCCGCCATTGATGACATTCATCATGGGCGTCGGCAGCACCCGGGCCCCGACGCCGCCCAGATAACGATAGAGCTCCAGGCCGGAGGCCGATGCCGCGGCCTTGGCTACGGCGAGGCTTGCCCCCAAGATCGCGTTGGCACCAAGCGAGCTCTTGCTCTCGGTCCCGTCCAATTCGATCATCGCCAGGTCGATCGCCGCCTGCTCGACGGCGTCGCGTCCGGTCAGAATGTCGGTGATGGGGCCGTTGACCGCCTCGACCGCCTTTCGGACACCCTTGCCGCCGTAACGGGACTTGTCGCCGTCGCGCAGTTCCAGCGCTTCACGCACTCCGGTCGAAGCCCCCGAGGGGACGGCGGCGCGGCCAACGGCACCGCATGCAAGGCCGACATCGACCTCGATGGTAGGGTTGCCGCGGCTATCCAAGATTTCTCGTCCACGAATCGCGACGATCTCGGTATCACTCATCCAAACAGCTCCGCGCTTTCTTTTAAGCCAACTGAATCAGGGGGCGTTGTTTTGCAAGACCATCGAATGCCTTGAGATCACTCAGCACCTCTTGCAGACGTGCCAGCGGCACCATGTTGGGGCCATCGCTCGGTGCGTGATCCGGATCCTCGTGCGTTTCCATGAAAATGCCCGCTACGCCGATGGAAAGGGCGGCTCGGGCAAGGAGCGGCACGAACTGCCGCTGGCCACCGCTGGTCCCGCCCAGGCCGCCTGGCTGTTGCACTGAATGAGTGGCATCGAAGATCACGGGCCAGCCGGTGGCCGCCAGATACGAGAGTGCGCGCATGTCCGAGACTAAAGTGTTGTAACCGAAACTGACGCCCCTTTCGCAGACCAGGATGCGCTTGGCACCGAAGCTCTCGAGCTTCTTCGAGACCTGCTGCATGTCCCAGGGCGCTAGAAACTGGCCCTTCTTGACGTGGATCGCCCGCCCCGTCGCCGCCGCTGCCGCCAGGAGATCGGTCTGCCGACAGAGGAAGGCCGGGATCTGCAGGATGTCGACGACCTCCGCCACCGCCGCGCACTGCGCGGCGTCGTGCACATCCGTGATGACCGGAAGGTCGAACTCAGCCTTGATCGTGCGCAGTATGTCGAGCCCCGCCGCCATGCCGACCCCGCGCTGGCTCGACGCACTCGTCCGGTTGGCCTTGTCGTAGGAGCTCTTGTAGATCAGCGGGATGTCGAGATTGCGCGTGACCTCGACCAGGGCCGCTGCCGTCTCCCGCGCATGCGCCAGGCTTTCGATCTGGCAAGGACCGGCGATCAAAACGAACGGACGGTCCTGGGCAAAGGTTACGGAGCCTACCTGAACCGGATGCGATGTCATGTTAGACGAGCCTTGATTGCTCCATCGCCGCCTTGATGAAGGCGGCGAATAGGGGATGGGGTGCGGCAGGGCGCGACTTTAATTCGGGATGAAACTGCACGCCCACGAACCAGGGATGACCTGGAAGCTCGATGATCTCCGGCAGTCGACGATCGGGGGACATGCCCGAAAATTTCAGGCCTGCCGCCTGCAGGCGCTCGAGATAGTTGATGTTGACCTCGTAGCGGTGTCGATGCCGCTCGCTGATCCGTGTCTCGCGATAGACGTCGTGGATCAACGAACCCGGCTCGATATCGCAGACATAGGCACCAAGTCGCATGGTGCCGCCTAGATCACCGTCCTGCCCGCGCCGTTCGACCATTCCGTCCCGGTCCCATTCGGTCAGCAGACCCACAACGGGATCGGCGCAAGGGCCGAATTCTGTGGAGCTCGCGCCGTTGATGCCGGCCAGATTGCGGGCGGCTTCCACGCACGCGAGTTGCATGCCGAAACAGATGCCGAGGAAGGGAAGTTTACGCTCACGGGCATAGGTCACGGCAGCAATCTTGCCCTCCGACCCGCGCTCGCCGAATCCGCCGGGTACGAGAATGGCGTTGACGTCCTGAACCCTCGCCCAGGCATCCCCCCGATTGAATTCGTCGGCGTCGATCCAGCGCACATTGACGCGCACATTATTGGCGATACCGCCGTGGACCAGCGCCTCGCCCAGGCTCTTATAGGCGTCGGCAAGGTCGGTATACTTGCCGACAATAGCGACGTTGACCTCGCCCTCGGGACGGCGCACGCGCTCGACAATGCGCTCCCAGCTGGAGAGGTCGATCTCGCCGCTGGCCTCGAGCCCGAGGGCCAGCAGGACCTGCTGGTCCAGGCCCTCAGCGTGATAACTGATCGGCACCTCATAGATCGAGGCGCAATCAAGGGCCGGGATGACGGCCTCCTCGCGCACGCTCGTCTGCAGCGCGATCTTGCGCTTTGCCTCCTCGCTGATCGGATGTTCCGAGCGGAGCAGGAGGATGTCCGGCTGAATGCCGATGCCCCGCAATTCGGCCACGGAATGCTGCGTGGGCTTGGTCTTCAGTTCGCCCGCCGAGGCGATGTAGGGAAGCAAGGTCACATGGATGAAAATGCAATCCTGACGCGGCAGCTCATTCTGCAGTTGGCGCAGCGCTTCAAGGAACGGCAAGCCTTCGATGTCGCCGACGGTGCCGCCGATCTCGCAAAGGACGATGTCGGCCTCGGCCGTGTCGTTGAGCACGAATTCCTTGATGGCGTTGGTCACGTGCGGGATGACCTGCACCGTGCCACCCAGATAGTCGCCGCGGCGCTCGCGCGTGAGGACGGTCCAGTAGATACGGCCCGAAGACACGGTGTCCGTTATTCTTGCGGGCACTCCCGTGAAGCGCTCGTAATGGCCAAGGTCCAGATCCGTCTCGGCGCCATCGTCAGTCACGAACACTTCGCCGTGCTGATAGGGCGACATCGTGCCGGGATCGACGTTGAGATAAGGATCGAGCTTACGCAACCGGACCTTGTAGCCCCGCAATTGCAAAAGCGAGCCCAAGGCCGCGGCGGCTAGCCCCTTGCCCAGGGACGAGACAACACCACCGGTGATGAACACGAACTTGGGCATCAGCTCTTAGGGCTTCCTTGCAAGGAGTTCGACAAAGCCGCGGCGATCACTGTGCCACTGGCGCCTGGGGGCCGGAAGAAGGTGCTGCTGGCTGTGGTGCAGGAGCGGCCGTCGAGGGCTTCTGCGTCGCGTTGCCTTCCGGCGCCGCTGGTGCCGGAGCGGCGGCCGGACCGGCCGGAAGCTCGTCGAGCAAGGAGCGGGTGCGCGGCGTATGGCCGGCGAAGATCGCCAAGGCGAGGCTGGTGGCGATGAAGAGGGCCGCCAGGATGGCGGTCGTCCGTGTCAGGAGATTGGCCGTGCTGCGTCCGGTCATGACGCCGCCCATGTTGCTGCCGCCAAGGCCGCCGAGGGCGCCTCCCTCGCTTCGTTGGATCAGGATCACGCCGACCAGCGCGGCCGCGATGACGATGTGAATGACAAGGAAGATCGCTGACATGGACTTAACGTTTACCACGAGATGAAGGGCAAGCGATGACAAAAGCCGGGCAGGTCCAATGCACTATTGTCCTGCCTGGAAGATCCGCACGAAGCTCTCGGCATCCAGGCTCGCACCGCCGACAAGTACGCCGTCGACGCCTTCGAGCGCGAGGATGGCCGCCGCGTTCTCCGCTTTTACGGAGCCGCCGTAAAGGATCGGAATGCGACTTTCCCTGCCAAAAATGGCATCGAGCCGTTCGCGCACAAAGGCGTGGGCCGAAACGATGTCGGATTCTGAGGGTGTTTTGCCAGTGCCGATTGCCCAGACCGGCTCGTAAGCCACGACCAGTTTGCTGACGTCGCTGCCACGCGGCATGCTGCCATCGATCTGCCGACGCAGGACCGCATCACGCCGCCCGGCGGTGCGTTCATCATCCGTCTCGCCGATGCAGATAACCGTCAGCAGATCCGCACGTGCCGATGCCTCAGCCTTGCCCCAGACGTCGGCGTCCGCCTCACCCAGGCCATGGCGGCATTCGGAATGGCCAAGGAGGACGGCCGTTCCGCCGACGTCCTTGATCATCGGCGCACTGATCGAGCCTGTGAAGGCACCGAAATCTTCGCTGTGAGCGTTTTGAGCGCCGACGATGACGTTGCTGCCCTCAACCGCCAAGATCACCTCGCGGAGAATGGTGGCTGGCGGAAAGATCCCGAGCGTGCCTTTGCCGGGAGCGGTGGCGACAGCGCGCGCGAGCGCCAGACCGTCTTCGCGCAGGCCATTCATCTTCCAATTCCCGAACACGATCGGCCTCTCAAGACTCATTGCCGTCCCTTAGCTTGTCCTGGATTCGCTGCGAGTCCGTATCATAAGGGAGATGTCCTATGCTAGCTCGCGGGCGGCCCATCTCCCGCTCGCTGACGCTAGGAGCCCTTGCGGTTGTGCGGCTGGACATCGCCTTCTATGCTCCGCCGCCGCTCGATCGGCTTTGAATCCGCCGATCCGCTGCGACCTTCGCCCCTTCGCTCTTTGCTCCTCCGGATGTCGTCATGCTCGATGCTCTGCGCAGCCGCGCCTCAAGCTGGGTCGTTAAGATCCTTCTTTTGCTTTTGGTAGTCAGCTTCGTGATCTGGGGCATTGGTGACGTGTTCCGCGGCGATACGTCGACGGACGTCGTTGCCAAGGTTGATGGACTGCCGGTGCGCGCGCCCCTGGTCGAGCGCGAAGCCCGCCAACAAATGAACCAGTTGCAGCAGCAGATGGGCGGCAAGTTGCCGCCTACCCCCGCCATCATGAACAGCCTGCGTCAGCAAGCGCTGAACTCGGCGATCGCCAGGCGGCTGCTCGATGCCCATGCGGCGGATCTGGGCCTTGTCGTCCCGGACGAGCTGCTGGTCCAGACGGTTCGCCAGGAGCCGAGCTTCCAAGATCAAGGCGGCTTCAACCGTCCCCAATTCGAGGCCTATCTCCAGCAGGTAGGCTTTACCGAGACGGACTTCTTCGAGCAGCTGCGTGGCGACATCCTGCGCGGCGACCTCGTAGGCGCGCTGACCGCTGGCGCACGCAGCGCCAAGGCCGCCGCGCAGGTACTGGCAGCCTATCAGAACGAGAAGCGTGCCGGTCGCGCACTGATCGTCGAGAATAGCGCGATGCAGGTGCCGGAGCCCGACGATGCGACGCTCAGCACCTATCTCGAGGCGAACAAGAATCGCTATCAGGCTCCCGAATACCGACGGGTCGAGATTGCAATCGCCGATGCCCAGAGCCTGGCCAGCGAGCAGCAGATCAGCGAGGCCGACGCTAAGACCTATTATGATGCCAATCTCGCGAAATTCACCAAGCCGGAGACGCGAACGGCCGAGCAGTTGCTCGCGTCCGACTCGGCAACACTCGAAGAGGCAGGACGCCAGATTGCTGCAGGCAAGAGCCCGTCCGAGGTCGCCCAGGCGCTGAAGGACAAGGGCGTCAGCTACGCAACGCTCGGCCCGGTAGCCAAAGGCCAACTTCCCGAAAAATTGGATACCTCCATCTGGGGCCTACAACTCCAGGGCGTTAGCTCACCAGTGGAAGATTCTTTTGGCTGGCATCTTATCAAGCTGACGGCAATCGAGCCTGAGATCGTCACGCCCTTTGATCAGGCAAAGGCCCAGATCGAAAAGGATCTGGCGCTGCGGCATGCGAGTGAGCAATTGCCCGAGATCACCAACCAGCTTGACGACGCGCTAGGCGGGGGCGCCAGTCTCGCCGACGCGGCGGCACGCGCTGGCCTCCAAGTGCAAAAAATCGCTGCCGTGGACCGTAACGGCCAGGCACCGGACGGCTCGAAGATTGTGACCCCCACCCTAGATAAGCGCATGCTCGACGAGATCTTCGCCACAGGCGAAGGGCAGACCTCCCTTTTGATCACCGACAATGACGGGCGCTATTTCGTCGTCAGCGTTTCCGCGATCCAGCCGCCGCGCACCAAGACGCTGGCAGAGGCCCGCGACGAACTCGTCAAGGATTGGCGGCAGCAACAGGCAAGCGACGCGGCGCAAAAGCTGGCGGCGGCCCTTCTGGACAAGGCCAAGACGGGTGAATCGCTCGAGGCGCTAGCCGCCGAGAACCCTGGTACACGCCTCGATGCGCTCCCGCTTACGGCGCGCACCCCGCCGAAGGATGCCCCTCCAGCCCCAGAGGCAACGCCCGCACTCTTCGATGCCAGCAAAGGCAAGCCCGTCGACCACGTGGTACCTGTGCAGGGCGGCAGCGCCGTCGTGGTGCTGGACAATATCGAAGCGGCCGATCCCAAGACGGACCTGAAGCCAATCCTGGACGGCCAGACCGCCGGCCTCGCCAACGACCTTATCCAGGACTACGAGGCGGCACTGCGGCAACGCTACGCGATCCAAACCTATCCCCAGGCAATGGCTGCGTTGATGCAGCGTTCGGAGCCCTAGACGCCGTGCTGGTGCAACCCTCCCGCGATTCGTTCATTGCCGCCTTTGAGGCCGGTAGACCCCAGGTGCTCTGGACCACCCTGGTGGCCGACCTTGAGACGCCCGTCTCGGCCATGATCAAGCTGGCCGATGGCCAACCCTACAGTTTCCTTTTGGAGAGCGTCGAGGGCGGCGCCAGCCGGGGGCGCTATTCGATCATCGGCACAAAGCCCGATCTCGTCTGGCGCGCCAGGGGCAACCGGGCGGAGATCAATCGCCGCGTGCGTGCGGATCGCTTGGCCTTCGTGCCCGAGGAAGGCGACACCCTGGCCAGCCTCCGCCGCCTGATCGCGGAATCGCAAATCGAGTTGCCTGCCGAACTGCCGCCGCCCGCCGCCGGTCTGTTTGGCCATATGGGCTACGACATGGTCCGGCTCATGGAGCGCCTGCCCGAGCTGACCGAAGATCGTCTGGGCCTGCCGGATGCCGTCTTCATCCGGCCTGGGATCATTGCAGTCTTCGATACGATCAAGGACAGCGTGGCGGTGGTCACGCCCGTCTACCCGGATCCTGGAATCAGTGCTGCCGATGCCTATGATCGCGCGCGCGAGCGGCTGGCGGATGCGACCGGCAGCTTCGATCGCGGCATCCCCTCCTCGGCCGGACCGACGCCGGGGCCGGTCGGCCAGCCGCAGGCGAACATGACCCGGGCGGCGTATCATGCTGCCGTCGCCAAAGCGAAGGCGTATATCGCGGCTGGCGACATCTTTCAGCTGGTGCCGTCCCAGCGCTTCGAGCTGTCGTTCGACCTACCGCCTTTTGCCCTTTACCGGGCGCTTCGCCGCCTCAATCCATCGCCCTTCCTCTTCTTTCTCGATCTTGATGGCTACGCGCTGGTCGGCTCCAGCCCGGAAATTCTCGTCCGTCTGCGCGATGGGAAAGTCACGATCCGACCTTTGGCCGGCACCCGCAGACGCGGTGAGACCAAGGCCGAGGACGAGGCCCTCGAACGCGATCTGCTGGCCGATCCCAAGGAATTGGCGGAGCATCTGATGCTCCTTGATCTGGGCCGCAACGATGTGGGTCGGGTTGCCAAGGTCGGTACCGTCAAGGTTACCGAGAAGATGGTCGTCGAGCATTACAGCCATGTGATGCACATCGTGTCCAACGTGGAGGGCATGATCCGACCGGAGTTCGACGCTCTCTCCGCCTTGATCGCGGGATTTCCGGCCGGAACGGTGTCAGGCGCTCCCAAAGTGCGGGCGATGGAGATCATCGAGGAACTCGAGCCCGAACGGCGGGGCTTTTATGCCGGCATGGTCGGTTATTTTGCCGCTGATGGCTCGATGGATAACTGCATCGCGTTGCGCACGGCCCTCGTCAAAGACGGCAAGATGTATGTCCAGGCGGGCGGTGGCGTCGTGGCCGACAGCGATCCCGAGGCGGAATATCAAGAAAGCCTCAACAAAGCGCGCGCGCTCCTGCGGGCCGCCGAAGAAGCGGTGCGATTCGCCAGTCGCGGCCGAAGCTAGCGCTGACCCGACGCTGCGGCGACGCGCTCCGCCTCGGCACAGGCCATCGCCGCATCGCCGGCCTTCGCGTGCTGGCAGCGGCGGACATCGATAAGGTCGGTGGCGCTGACGAAAATAGCCTGGCCTCGCATCGTCTTCAGCCAGGTCTCAAGCGCGGCCAGCGTCGCGGGATGGGGGTGGCCGATCGCAAGTGCGCTGCCGCGGCGCTGGGCAATTCGCCAGGTCTCGTCGAGTTGCGCCATGATGGCGCTGGCCGACTGCTGGTTATCGAGAAAGACGTCCCGTGCGGTCGTGGGCATGCCCATCGACAGAGCGCTTGCCTCGGCAACGGATGCAGCGGAAGTCTTGCTGTCCACGAACGCCATCTGCCGGCGGTCGAGCTCGCCCAGGACGATGCGCATGGCATGCGCGTTGGCCGTCAAGCGACTGCCCATGTGATTATTGGCCCCGACCGCGCCCGGCACTCGGCCGAGCGCCCAGGCCGTGCGGGCGCGCAGTTCCTCGTCGCTCAGCGAGCTTAGGAGGGCCTTCGGGCCGGGATCGGCCTTTCCTTCCGGCTCCATCTGCAGATGCACGAAAACCGCGTGGCCGGCGGCCCGCGCGTCGCCGGCCAGCTTCGCCGTCTCCTTGCCATAGGGAAGGAAGGCCAGCGTCACCGGTGCCGGCAGCCTGATGACTCGCCTGGCGGCAGGAATATCCAGCCCAACATCATCGATGATGATGGCGATGACGGGCTTGCGCGCCTGGCTCTGTCGCGTCTCCGGGTTGTCGCTCGGTGCCACCGGCGGCAATGCGGCTGTGGTCACGTCAGGACGGGGCTTAGGCTCGGCCAGCGGTGCGGCGGGCTGTTCGGGAACGGTGCGGGCCTGAGTGGGGGGCTCTGCCGGGGGCTGCTCCTCCATTTGCCGTGTCGCCGGTCCTGGAGCCGCCTGGCGCAGGCTCGGCAGGGGCTCGGTGCGCGCAGTCGCAGCATCGCGCAACGCCCGCTCGGCATGGCCGGCCACCCAGTGATATGTCCCGTAGAGGCCGCCCCCCACGACCAGGAGGGCGACCGCGACGATGGCCAGACGCCGCCAGTCGAAGGCGGCCAACAGGCTGAGCCATGCCTTGCGACGTGCCGGGCGACGCGATCGTGACCCGCTCTTTCGCTTGCGATTGGCCGGTCGGCCACCTTTAACGGCCAAGGCTGCCTCCGAGCGCAAGGATGGGAGCAAGGGCCATCTCGGCCGGCGGCGTCTCGCTCTTGACGCCACACGGTGCTGGGGTCTTCTTAGGCCCCTCGTTCGAGATCAACCGCTTATCCTTCCGGGTGGGGCAGCAATGCTTCTTCTGATCGACAATTATGACAGTTTCACCTGGAACTTGTACCACTACCTGGGCGAGCTCGGTGGCGAGGTCGAGGTCCAGCGCAACGACCAGCTGACCGTCCAGGAAGCCCTGGCACGAAGGCCTTCCGCCATCGTCGTCTCGCCCGGCCCCTGCGACCCGGACCGTGCCGGCATCTCTCTCCCGTTGATCCGCGCCGCCATCGGTCGTTGCCCTATTCTGGGAGTGTGCCTCGGCCATCAGGCTATCGCCCAGGCCTTCGGCGCCAGCATCGTCAGGGCACCCCTTCCGATGCATGGGAAGATCAGCCAGATCGAACACGATTCGACTGGTCTTTTCAAGGGATTGCCCTCGCCTATTGAGGCAACACGTTACCATTCTCTTTGTGCCGCGCCCGCAACCATACCCGATGAGCTCGTCGTCAACGCGCGCAGTCAGGACGGTGTGATCATGGGCCTGCGCCACAAATCCTTGCCGATCCATGGCGTCCAGTTCCATCCCGAGAGCATCGAGACACACCAGGGCAAGGCTCTTTTGCGCAACTTCATTGCGTTGCTCCCCGCCCTGGAGGCGGCGTGAGCGAGGCGCGCCCCGACGGCCTTGCTCGCTTCAAGCAAATCGTCGGCATGGCGGCGCAAGGCCAGCCACTTTCCTTCGAGGTCGCGCGGGAGGCCTTCGATCTGATGATGGCCGGCGAGGCGACGCCAGCGCAGATTGCCGGTCTGCTCATGGCCATGCGCGTGCGCGGCGAATCGGTTGACGAAATGACGGCTGGGGCCATGGCCATGCGCGAGCGCATGCTCCGGCTGAAGGCGCCCGCCGATGCGATCGACGTCGTCGGCACGGGTGGCGATGCCGCCGGGACGTTCAATATCTCGACGGCATCGGCCTTCGTCATTGCCGGGGCCGGCGTGACGGTCGCCAAACATGGCAACCGCAATCTTTCCTCCCGCAGCGGTTCGGCCGACGTCCTGATCGCCTTGGGCGTCAATATCGACTGCCCCTTTCCCCAGATCGAACGGGCCATAGCCGAGGCGGGGCTCGGCTTCATGATGGCGCCGCGGCATCATGGCGCCATGCGGCATGTGGCTGGACCGCGCTCGGAACTCGGTACGCGCACCATTTTCAACCTCCTGGGCCCATTGACCAATCCGGCGGGCGTGCGCCGCCAACTGGTCGGCGTATTCGCGCCCGAATGGGTCGAGCCGGTAGCCCGGGCCCTGGCCAAGCTCGGCAGCGAGCGCGCCTGGGTCGTCCACGGGCTTGACGGTCTGGACGAGTTGACGACGACGGGATCGAGTCTGGTCACGTCTTGGGACGGACAGCGGTTCGAGACATTCGAGGTGACGCCGGAGGATGCAGGCCTGATGCGGGCCAGGCCAGAGGATCTGAAAGGCGGTGACCCGACCTTCAATGCAAAGGCCATCCGGGCCATGCTGGCGGGTGAGCCCGGGCCGTTGCGGGATGCGGCGGTCATGGGCGCAGCCGGTGCCCTCGTGGTAGCTGGCCGGGCGACCTCCCTACGCGAAGGAGCCGAGCTCGCGGCCCAATCGATCGCGAGCGGGCGGGCCCGTCACGCATTGAATGTCCTTGTCGAGATCTCTCGAGCGGAATCAGCAAATTGAGCGACGTTCTTAATGAGATAGTTGAGCGCAAACGGCAGCATGTTGAAGCCCGCAAGGCGGCTGTGCCGCTTACAATGGTGAGCGAGCAGGCGAAGACTGCTTCGGCGCCGCGCGGCTTTGCCTCAGCCCTTAGGGCAAGCGATCGGTGCGGCCGGCTCGCCTTGATCGCGGAAATCAAGAAGGCCTCGCCCTCAAAAGGCCTGATACGGCCCGACTTCGATCCGCCTGCCCTTGCCAGGGCCTATGCGGCGGGGGGCGCCTCCTGCCTTTCGATCCTGACCGACGAGCCCTATTTTCAAGGAAGCGACGCGTATTTGGTGGCGGCGCGCACGGCCGTGAATTTGCCCGTCCTTCGCAAGGACTTCATGATCGATCCTTATCAGGTGGTCGAGGCACGCGCGCTGGGTGCGGACTGCATTCTTTTGATCATGGCGGCTCTGAGCGACCAGACGGCCGTCGAACTAGTGTCTCTGGCTCGGACCCACGGCATGGATGTCCTGGTCGAGGTTCATGACGCCGTCGAACTGGAGCGCGCGCTTCGTCTGGACGCGCCAATGATCGGCATAAATAACCGTAATCTCAAGACCTTGCAGGTCGATCTTGCAGTAACCGAAGCGCTAGCCCCGCTGGTACCACCCGATCGCTTGCTGGTGGCTGAGAGCGGCCTCTATGCCCACACCGATCTGATCCGGATGCAGGCCGTGGGAGCCAAGGCCTTCCTCATCGGCGAGTCGCTCATGCGCCAGAACGACGTCACTGCCGCCACCCGCGCCATTCTAGGCATCGAGGCGGCGGCATGATCCGCCCGCCAGGCTCCCCGGCCCTTCGCGCGCCCTCGTTCGATCGTGCCATCGAATCGCGGCAGGCAGACCATGAGTCCGACACGGGCCTAGCGGCCGCCGACGGCTTCACCCATTTGGATGATGTCGGCAATGCCACCATGGTCGACGTCTCGGCCAAAGCCGTCACCGCGAGGACGGCCACCGCGCGGGGTCTTGTGCGAATGGCTCCCGAGACGGTCGCGCGGATCGCCGCGCGCGGCTTTGCCAAGGGCGACGTTCTCAGTATCGCCCAACTGGCCGGCATCATGGGCGCCAAGCGCACGGCTGACCTCATCCCTCTTTGCCATCCGCTCGGGCTCGAGAAAGTCGAGTTGCGGCTGGAACTGATCGAGGAGCCACCCTCTGTCGCCATCGAGGCGACCTGCCAGGTCACAGCGAAGACGGGGGTCGAGATGGAAGCGCTCACCGCCGTGACGGTGGCAGCACTGACGATCTACGACATGTGCAAGGCGGTCGATCGCAGCATGATCCTTACCGATGTCCGATTGACGCGAAAGACAGGCGGTCGTTCCGGTACGTTTGAGGCCGCCTGAGATGTTGGCCGTAACCGAGGCACGCCAACGCATCGTCAGCAGGTTGACCACCGTTTCCGGCGAGTGGGTGCCGCTCGATCTGGGACTGGACCGTGTGCTGGCCGGCGATCTCGTGGCCAGGCGGACACAACCTCCGGGAGCTGTCTCGGCCATGGACGGCTATGCTGTTCGCGCCGCCGAAATCGTACCGGGGCAGTGGCTGAACATCGCTGGCGAGAACCGAGCCGGTCACCAGGCGGTGGAAGCGCTGCCGTCAAACGCGGTTGCCCGCATTTTCACTGGCGCCTTGCTGCCCGAGGATGCCGATGCGGTCATGCTCCAGGAGAATGCCGATCGGGACGGCGACCGGGTGCGTTTCAGTGAGGCCGCGCGAACAGCACAGTTCGTACGGCCTCGTGGGCTCGATTTTACAGAAGGCTGGAAGGGACTGCTCGCTGGAACCCTCCTGGGGCCCCGCCAGCTCGGCCTTGCCGCGGCAATGGGACACGCGATCCTTCCGGTGCGACGCCGACCGCGAATAGCGATCCTAGCGACCGGCGACGAGGTCAAGCGTCCGGGCGAATTTTTGCGGCAAGGCGATGTATTGAGCTCGAACGCCACGACGCTCGCGGCGCTGTTGCGTCGCTGGGGGGCGGAACCGGTCGATCTTGGCGTCGCGGCCGACGATGAGCAGGATCTCGATCGGGCCGTTGCCCAGGCGGAACGCTGCGACATGCTGGTAACGTCCGGGGGCGCCTCGGTCGGCGAGCACGATCTGGTCTCGAGCTCGCTGACGCGGCGGGGCCTGGAGCTGGATTTCTGGAAAATCGCCATGCGCCCCGGCAAGCCCATGATGTTTGGCCGCCTTGGCGATTGCTCGGTCCTTGGCCTGCCCGGCAACCCCGTCTCGGCCACCGTCTGTGCCACCTTGTTCCTGCGCGCCGCGGTCCGGCGCCTCCTTGGACAGGATACCGCCCTTCCGGAGACCAAGGCCATCGCCGCAACGCCCCTTCCCGCCAACGATCAGCGCGAAGATTATCTGCGTGCCCGTTTCGTTGGCATCGATCCCGCGACCGGGCTGCCCCTTGTCCAAGTGGCCGAGCGGCAGGATAGCTCGATGTTCGCCGTCCTCTCCCAGGCGGACTGCCTTATCATCCGGCCTGCCTTCGCCGAGCCTGCCCCTCAAGGTACGTCGGTGACAATCGTCAACCTGCGGGCGGCAGGCGTCTGAACCCTCGCGGGCCGTTGACAAAAAAGAGAACTAAAGTAGAACGATGGACGTGAGCCTCGTGTAGGATCAAGACGCCGGAGGGAGGTCGGACGTGCTGACTCAGCGTCAGCTCCAGTTGCTTCGCTACATCCAAAAAAGTCAGGCGCAGCACGGAGTGCCGCCTTCTTTTGAAGAAATGCGCTGCGCGCTGAAGCTTCAGTCTAAATCCGGGATTCACCGTCTGATCTCTGGCCTCGAGGAACGCGGCTATATCCGCCGGCTGCCCCATCGCGCCCGCGCATTGGAGATTCTTCGCCTGCCTGAGGATGTGGCCGCCGGACATCGCGAGGCCGAGACGCTCTCGCCGGACCGGTCGCCCGAGCGGGAGCGCCCCGCTCCCGAAACCAAAGGTCGCAGGGGACGACGTGCGTCGACGCGTTCCAATGTGGTCTGGGGCACGTTCGAGGGCATGAAGCGTCGACCTTTGCTGGCGGGCGGTGACGGCCACTCGGCGATACCCATTTATGGTCGTATCGCGGCCGGGACACCGATCGAGGCTTTGGCCGAAGGCGCGGAAACCATCAGTGTTCCGGAAATGATGATCGGCGACGGGCAGCATTACGTGCTCGAGGTCGTCGGCGATTCGATGATCGACGCCGGTATCTTCAACGGTGATTTCGTCGTGATCAAGCAAGGCGAAACAGCTGATTCCGGCGACATCGTCGTCGCCCTGATCGACGACAAGGAAGTCACGTTGAAGCGCTTGCGCAAGAAGGGCGCTTCGATCGCGCTCGAAGCTGCCAACGCACTCTACGAGACCCGGATTTTCAATAGCAGCCAGGTCAAGGTCCAAGGTAAGCTCGTGGGCCTGCTCCGCCGCTATCGGTGATCGACGGCAGGCAGGATAAGGTCCGGAACGTCGGTGATGATGGAAGCCGCTCCGGCTTTTAAAAATGCCGAGGCGCAAGAAGGATCGTTGACCGTGTACAGGAGCACAGGCACGCCCTCTGCCGCGATAGAGGCGACCTCTTCGGGTGCCGTCTTTTCGTGCCACGCATGCAGGCTGGTGCAGCCAAGTTCCTGCATAAGCGATGCCCAGTTCGCGGGAACTTCTTCGACCAGGAGTCCGTAGGCCAAGGCGGGCGCGGTTGCTCGCGCTTCCGTCAGCGCCGTCTTGGAAAAGCTGGAGATCAAGAGATCCGGTCCTATGGCGGGCCAGGAATCCGCCAGGATTTGGGCTACGGCATGTGCCGTTTGCCGCTCGTGGCCAGGAACAGGTTTGATCTCGACATTCGCCGCCAGGTGAAGATCGATCAAAATATCGATGGCTTCCTTGAATGTCGGGACGCGCTCGTTCGCGAACGCGGCACTGAAGTAGCCGCCGGCGTCAAGTTTGGAGAGTTCGGCCAGAGTGATCGCCGCCGTCGAGCCCTGTCCGTTTGTCGTGCGATCGAGCGTATCGTCATGCATCAGTACAGGCACACCATCGGCGGTCAGCATGACGTCGAATTCGACCCAGGTGGCCCCGAGTTCGGCCGCTTTGCGCAGGCCGGCAAGAGTGTTTTCAGGTGCGCGCGCACGTGCGCCGCGGTGGCCGACGACCTTGGCCAGACCAGGCATTGCCGGACGCGATCCGGGTCGCCAGGCTTCCCATCCTTCCTTAGCCATGGGATGCATCTCCTTAAGGGCGCAAGGCCCGCTGCCGCGGTCTCGTTTCAAACGGCACGGATCCTTACGATCACCCCGCGACGCTGGCAATCAAGGGGTCGGCCTTTGATTGCCAGAACAGATAGGGCGCCATGCGAACTGGACAGGGATGGTGACAGAGCTGGTCGAGGGCCAGGAGAGCGCCAGGGAGCAACAGGGAACGTTCCTGACGGGCACGGTCGAGAAGGTCGCATTTCGCAACGCTGAGACCGGCTACACTGTGCTCCGCCTGCGCACGGCCATCATGCCCGATCTGCAGACGCTCGTCGGTCGTCTGCAGCCATTGCGACCAGGCGATCTCGTGCGCGCCACGGGCACATGGAAGGACGACAAGGCCTGGGGGCGCCAATTCGAGGCATCCGAAGCCGATATCGTGGCGTCCGACGTCAATGCCGGAATCGAAGCCTACCTTGCTTCAGGTGTCGTGCCCGGGATCGGCGAGGAACTCGCAAAGCGGGTGGCGCTCCATTTCGGCGAGAAGCTGGCCGATGTCCTGGCAACGCGCCCCGAACGCTTGCAGGAGGTCCAGGGGATCGGCGCCACACTGGCGACGCGCATCGCCGACGCCTGGCAGCGCGAGGACAAGCAGCGCAATCTCATGGTGTTCTTCCATGGCAACGGGCTGGGGCCGGCCAAGGCCCGCGCCATCATCGAAGCCTATGGCGAGGAAGCAATCGCCAAGGTCAGCGACGACCCCTACGCTCTGGCGCGCGACGTGCGCGGCTTCGGATTCAGCTCAGCCGACGATGTGGCCCGCCGCCTTGGCATAGCGCCGGACGCTTCGGTGCGACTTGTGGCGGCTTTGGAAGAGGCCATGCGGCAGGCAGCCGACGCCGGTCACACCGCTGTGCCGAAAGCCATTCTCCTCGCCGACGCCGCCCAGTTGCTCGCGCTGCCCCGGGACGCGATCGAGCCCGCTTTCGAGAGCGCTATCCGGCTGGGTCTGCTCCGGGCGGAGGGCGAGAATGGTCAACAGATCCAGCTTGCAGCGCTGGCGGATGCGGAAGATACAATCGCGCGGCGACTTGGCGCCATCGGCAGCTCGCCCTCCGCCTGGGCAGCCCGACTGGATCCGACTGGCGCGCTCGCCGCTGCCGATCGCTCGCTCGGTGTGGAATTGGCGCCTACCCAGCGGGAAGCCGTCAAAGTCGCCTTGTCGGCCAAGATCACGATCATCACCGGTGGGCCCGGCACCGGTAAGACGACGCTGGTGCGGGCCATTCTGGCCGCGATCGACAGCCTGGCCGCACGTGCTGGCGAATCGACCGTGAGGGTAGCGCTGGCGGCACCAACAGGTCGGGCGGCAAAGCGCCTTACCGAAAGCACGGGCGTTGAAGCCAAGACGCTGCATCGCCTGCTCGAGGCCGATCCCGGACGTGGCTTTCGCCGGCATGCCGGACGGCCGCTCGAGGTGGATCTTCTGGTGTGCGACGAGATGTCGATGGTAGACACCAACCTCATGGCGGCCCTTCTCGACGCCCTGCCGGACGACGCGGCACTGCTGCTCGTCGGCGATGCTGATCAGCTACCCTCCGTCGGCCCGGGCCAGGTCCTGGACGACCTGATCCGATCGGGGCGCGTACCCACGATCCGCCTCACCGAGATTTTCCGCCAGGCCTCCCAGAGCGCCATCGTCACGAATGCCCATGCGATCAACGAGGGGCGCCTGCCCCGTTTCCTTCACCGGGACGACGAGCTAGGCGATTTCTACGGCATTCGAGCCGATACGCCGGAGGCAGTGCGGGAGCGTCTGGTCGAGCTGGTGGCGAAACGAATTCCCCAGCGCTTTGGCCTCGATCCCTGGACTGATGTGCAGGTGCTCTCGCCTATGAATCGGGGGCCGCTCGGAACACAGGCCCTCAATGCAGTGCTCCGCCAGTGCCTCAATCCCGAGCCGATCGCCACCGTCGAGCGTGGTGACATCGTCTTTGCGGTCGGCGACAAGGTGATGCAGATCGAGAATGATTATGACCGGGAAGTATATAATGGCGATCTCGGCCGGGTAACGGCGATCGATCGACAGGCTCGCACGCTGCGGGCGATCATCGATAGCCGCGAGCTCCTCTACACCTTCTCTGACCTCTCGGCCCTGGCCCCGGCCTATGCCGTGACCATTCACAAGGCGCAGGGTTCGGAATATCCAGCAGTCGTCCTGGCCCTCGGGCGCCAGCACGGGCGGATGCTGCGCCGGCGGCTGCTCTATACCGCGATTACGCGAGCACGCCGGCTAGTCGTCATCGTCGGCGATTATCAAGCGCTCGAACGAGCCGTCCACGACGTCGGCGAGAATGGTCGGCGGACGTTGTTGATCGACAAATTCAAGCAGAAGGACCCAGTATGACCGAAGACGATCTGAACCGGCGGATGCAGGTGGCTATCCAGGCCATTCGCGATGGCGGCCGCGTGGCCCTCGATTATTTTCATCGCCGGGGCGAATTGAAGGTCGAGGCCAAGGGCGTCCAGGACCTCGTCAGCCAGGCGGATCGTGAGGTCGAGACGCTGATCCGCGAGCGCATCGCCCAATCCTTTCCCGACGACATGGTGCTGGGCGAAGAGCATGGCGGCCAGCTGGCCCCCAGCCTTTGGATCACCGACCCCATCGACGGTACCGCCAATTTCCTGCGTGGCCTGCCCTATTGGTCGATGGTCCTGGCTTTCATCGTCGACGAGCAAACCGAGCTCGCTTTGACCTATGATCCCGTCCACGACGAGCTTTTCACGGCCAGACGCGGCCATGGCGCCTTTCGGAACGACAAGCCCATCAAGGTCTCGGCTAGAACCGAGACCGCCACGGCCTGTATCGGCCTCAGCTACACATTCAAGACGCCAGCCGAGCGCTACGAGACGCTCGTGAGCAACATTCTCGATCTCAAGCTCGACCACCGCCGCATGGGGTCGAGCGCCCTTTCTCTTTGTCACGTCGCCGATGGCAGACTGGACGCGCACGCCGTCCTGACCTGCTCGTCCTGGGACGTGATCGCCGGCCTTGCCATCGTCAAGGAAGCCGGCGGTCGCGCCACCGACTACACGGATGGCGCGACCCTGCTTGAAACGCGCGCCGTGGCCGCAGCGACGCCCGGCATCGCCGATGCCATCGCCGCCGCCAGCGGGATCAAGCTTTAGCCGCCTGGCCGAATCCCTCGGCGAACTGGCGCACCCGGTTGACCATGGCATAGAGCCCGTTCGAACGACCGGGCGTGATCAGGCGACCCAGGCCGATCGCCTCGAACACGTCCGGCGGGTTCGCCAGGATCTCCGCCGGCAACCGCTTGTCGTAGAGCCGCAGCACCAGAGCCACGAGCCCTTTGGAGATGATGGCATCGCTGTCGGCACGAAGGGCCAGGCGACCGCTCGCCGGATCAAGCTCGGCCGTCATCCAGACCTGGCTCTGGCAGCCGCGAACGAGGTTCGCCGCGATCTTCTGCTCATCGGGCATGGGCTTTAGTTCCTTCCCAAGCTCGATGATGAACTCGTATTTGTCACGCGTATCCTCAAGGAGGGCGAAATCGTCCTCGATGCGCTTTTGTTCGCCCGCAATCGAATCCGCCTGATCCATGCTCCCCTCCTGCTCCTCAGCCATGCCGGACACCCAGTCGCAAATGGCGGATCACATCCATGCGCGGACTGGGGGGCTCCGCCAGCAATTGATGATGTGCCAGGCGGAACACCCGGTCCTTGCCCAGCAGGTAGGCGTCGTAGCCGCCGGCAAAAAGGCCGCTGACGTCGTCGTCCAGCGCATTCAGACCGCCCGTGTAGCTGCCAAAGGCAGGAAGCACGAGTCTGGACCCGTCGCTGAGAAAACAAGGTCGCCGCAAGCGCAGGCGCGTCCCTTGCGCCAGGGCCTTGGGATGAAGATGCCCGGCGATCTCGAATCCGCTTTCCATCGTCGTCGGGCCCGGCTTTGGCACGTGCCGGCAGACGAGATCGCCATCGACGAAGACGGCCAACGCCTCGCCGGCCAGCCCTTCGGGCGGCAGGGGGTCATGATTGCCGCTGATCCAGATCCACCGACCCTTGCCACAGAGCGACTGCAATAATCGTCGCTCCATCGCCGGCAGGCTCAGATGCCCCTTGGCGTCATGAAAGGCATCACCCAGGCTGACGACCACCGAGGGCCGAAGCCGCGTGATCAGCGCCTCCAGCCGATGCAGCGTGGCCGCCGTGTCGTAGGGCGGCAGCAGAAGACCGCGACGAGCAAAGGCGCTTCCGGTCTCCAGATGCAGGTCTGCCACGACCAACAGGCCGCTGGCCTCGCAAAAGGCGGCCCCCGATGGATCGAGGATCAACGACCGGGTGCCCAGCTCTATCCGTACCGCCGTCATGAACGCCTCGAACGCGAGCGGCCGGCCCCGCCGACGCGATGCGGGCGCTCGCCCCGTTCCTTGACGATGGGCTCCAGTCCGCTTTGCGCCTCGACGTGACGAGCCGCCGCCGCCTCGCCCATCGCCTCCTCGACCAGCTCCGTCACGATCTCATCCAGATCTTCGTCCACGCCATCGCCCTGCACCGACTCCTTGCCGATGCTGGCGATGATCGAGATGGCAAAGGGTGAAATCCGTTTGCATCGCACATGCCTGATGCGGCCTTGCACCTCGGTCAGGAGGTCAGACAGCCGCCGAATATCGGTGAGCCCGGCAGCAGCCTCGACGCGCGCAGCCTGCAGCAAGATGTGATCCGGTTCGTAGCGGCGAAGGACATCATAGATCAGATCGGCATTGAAGTTCACCTGCCGACCCGTCTTCTCCTGGCCTGGATGACGCCGCTCGATCAGACCGGCGACCACCGCGCAATTTCTGAAAGTCCGCTTGATCAAGGAACTCTCGGCCATCCATTCCTCAAGATCGTCACCCAGCAGATCGACGGCAAAGAGCGGCGCAATGTCTAAAATCGGGTTGAGACCCCAGACGGCGATACAATAATCCGAGCCGACGAACCCACGCGGCCGCAGCCCCAGCCGCTCCATCCGCCGCGTGATCAACATGCCAAGCGTCTGATGCGCGTTGCGGCCGGCATAGCAATAAGCGACGAGGAAATGCCTGCCATGGCGCTCGAAGGTCTCCACCAGCAATTCCTCACCGCCCGCGATCGCCGAATGCTCCTCCTGCGCCTCGATCCATTCCCGAACCACCGCCGGGAAACGCGGCCTGTGCTCAAGATCGTTTAGCATCGCCCGCACGCGATGGGCGAGCTCGGTCGTCAAAGGCAGCTTGCCGCCGGCATAAGCGGGGATCTTCGGCTCGGCCGCGCCCTTGGCCAAAGAGACGATGACCTCGTTCTCGCGAATAGCTTCAAAGCGCAGGATGCGGCCGGCAAAGAGGAACGTATCGCCCTGGGTCAGCAAGAGGACGAAATGCTCCTCGACCTCGCCAAGCCGGCGCCCGCGCGGCCCTAGGCGCACCCGCATCAGCGGCGCCTCGACGATCGTGCCGATATTCATCCGATATTGCCGCACCAGCCGGCGATCGACCAAGCCCCACCGGCCCTCCTTGTCCTGCGCCAGGCGATGATAGCGCTCATAGACCTGGAGCGCGTACCCGCCGGTCGCGGCGAAATCGAGGACGCGGTCGAATACCGCGCGCGTCAGCCCCTGATAGGGGCCGGCCATTGTTACCTCGGCGAACAGGGCATCGGCGTCGAACGGGCCTGCACAGGCCGTACCGACGATATGTTGAGCCAACACGTCCAACGCGGCGATCGCCATCTGGCCACCATCGAGCTCGTGTTCGGCTACGGCCTCACGGGCGGCGATACACTCCAGGATCTCGAACCGGTTGGCGGGGATCAGGACCGCGCGGCTGGGCTCATCCAGGCGATGATTGGCGCGACCTATGCGCTGCACGAGACGTGCGGCTCCCTTGGGTGCGCCGACCTGGAGGACCAGATCGACGGCACCCCAGTCGATGCCGAGATCGAGCGAACTCGTGCAGATGACGGCACGCAGCCTGCCAGCGGCCATCGCCGCCTCGACGCGCCGCCGCTGCTCCACAGCAAGGCTGCCGTGATGGAGCGCGATCGGCAAATTCTCCTCGTTCAGCCGCCAGACAGCTCCAAAGCAAAGCTCTGCCTGCGCCCTTGTATTGACGAAGACGAGGCAGATGCGGGCCGCTCGGATATGCGCCAGGATATCCTTGGCAGCGAAGGTGGCCATGTGACCGGCCCAGGGCACGTGGCCGTCGGGGACATGGATCTCGATCTCCGGCGGCGCTCCCGCCTCGCCCTCCACGAGCGCCACGCTCGCGGGTACCGGCGAGAGGAACCGCCGCAGCGTCGACGGGCTGGCGACGGTCGCCGACAGGCCGACGAACCTTGCCGCCGGCGCCAACCGCCGCAGCCGTGCCAGACCCAGCGAAAGAAGGCTGCCGCGCTTATTGTCGGCAATGGCGTGCAGCTCATCGAGCACCACCGCCTTGAGGCCACCGAAAAAATCGCTGGCATCCTCGTAGGAGAGAAGCAGCGCCAGGCTCTCAGGAGTCGTCAAAAGAATATCCGGCGGACTCCGGCGCAGCCTAGCCCGGCGATTGGCTGGCGTGTCGCCTGTGCGAATGCCGGTCGTGACGTCCAGCCCCATCTCGCCGATGGGCTGCTCGAGATTGCGGCCGACATCGGTGGTCAGTGCCTTGAGTGGCGAAACATAGAGCGTGTGCACCCGCCGCTTGACGCGGGGCGGCATGGCGGCAAGCTCGATCAGGCTGGGCAGGAAGCCGGCCAGCGTCTTGCCGCCGCCCGTGGGCGCCACCAGCATGGCGTCCCGCCCGGCCTCCGCCAGCTCGATCATACGCGCCTGATGCGCACGCAGACGCCAGCCCCGGCTTGCAAGCCAGCGATCGAAAGGGTCAGGAAGGACCATTGGCGTCGACGGATCGTCCATAGGCGCCCTGATGTAGCGGCCGGCGATGCGACGTCGAGTCCTATTCGCCCTCACCTGAACGCTTCGGGTCCAAGGTAAGCATGCGGGCGAGATCAAGCGCCGCCTCAAGGATCGAAGGCGGTCACAGCCTGGTAGGTGAAGCGGTGCCGCGGCCTGACTTGCGGCGGTGCGGGATGCGCCGCCCGCAATGGCTCCGGCCCGGACTCGGGAGGCGGACGCTTCGGCGAGCGCTGGAGCCAGTCCCGCCGAAGCGCAACCCAGGCCCCGCGAAGGATATCGCCCAGCTCGTCCTCGGGCGGCAATGGGAGGAGGATATCGGCCTCCTCGATGAGGGCAGCGCCACGGCGGTGGCGACCCTTGGACGCCGCCATCAAGGCGGCCGCTTCGGCCAGGCGCACCAGCCTCGCAACCAGGCGTGTCTCGCTACGTTCGCCGTTGCCTTCGTGGCGCAGCAGGAGCACGGGATCAGTCGGCAAGGCTGCCGGCGCCGGCTTCAGCACGCGCGGCGAATGAACCAGACGGCGCGGCACCAGCGAGCCCATCCCTCGCTCCATCGCGGCCAGGAAGGGATCGAGAAGGCAGGCCACGGGATCGCGCAGGGCAAGCAGCTTGGCCATGCCATAGATGATCGCCAAGGGGTCGAGACGGCGGACGGCGCTGACAAAAAGGATGAGCACGATCCGTCGCAGCCGATGCTCGCGCAGCGCGTCTCCCGCGCGGGCCAGGGCGCGATAGTGATCGAGCAACGCCTTGAAGGCGAGGTCGCTCAAAAGGTCCGTGATCGTCCCGACCGATACCCCTTCGAGTTCGGCCACATGCTCGACCGCGACGCCGCCCGCCAATCTCTTGGCGACGCGGCGGCGATTGGCGCCATGCGCGTAGGGGCGGCAGCGGCGCGCTGCATGCGTGGAGGTGGTGGGCGCGACATTCACGCCGCCCACTATAAGGATTTGTGTCCTATATGACAATGATCTTTTCGGCCCGATTGCGCGGCACCCGACAGGAGCCAGCGGATCAGGACGAAGGCCCGGAAAGGCCTACTTCAATGCGAGGGGTTATCCAGCACCTCGAGCCTGGTCTCAGCCACCTTGACGGCCGTCTCGAGACGCTGCCGCTCGGTTTCACCCGCGTCCTTGGTGTCAGCCAGATCATCGCGCGCGTCGGCAAGCGCACGCTCGGCGCTCGCCCGATCGATCTCTTCAAGGGGCTCTGCAGCCTCGGCCAGGACGATGCATCCCCGCTCGTTCACCTCGGCGAATCCTCCGGCCACGAAGATGCGCTTCTTGGGCGTGGTTCCCTCGAAGGTCGTGATGATGCCGGGATTGAGCAGGGCCACCAGGGGCGCGTGCTCGGGCAGCACGCCGAACTCGCCCTCGGCGCCCGGCAGCGTCACCATGTCGACTTCCTCGCTGGCCAGCACCCGCTCGGGCGAGACCAGCTCGAGGATCACCTTGTTCTCGGCCATGCGGCAAGCATCCTGATAGAAAGGGAGGATCCAGGGGCGGCCCTGGATCCGACAATCAGCCTGCGGCCAGCTTCTTGGCCTTCTCGATGGCTTCCTCGATCGTGCCGACCATGTAGAAGGCGGCTTCCGGCATGTGGTCGTAGTCGCCGTTCACGATGCCCTTAAAGCCCCTGATCGTGTCCTCGACGGGCACGAGCTTGCCGGGGCTGCCGGTGAAGACCTCGGCCACGTGGAAGGGCTGCGAGAGGAAGCGCTGGATCTTGCGCGCCCGGGCGACGGTGAGCTTGTCCTCTTCCGAGAGCTCCTCCATGCCCAGGATGGCGATGATGTCCTGGAGCGCCTTGTAGCGCTGCAGCGTCTCCTGAACCGAACGCGCGACGCGGTAATGCTCCTCGCCGACGACGTCGGGCTCGAGGATGCGCGACGTCGAATCGAGCGGATCGACGGCCGGGTAGATACCAAGCTCCGCGATCTGGCGCGAAAGCACCGTGGTAGCGTCCAGATGGGCAAAGGTCGTGGCCGGCGCCGGGTCGGTCAGATCGTCCGCCGGCACATAGACCGCCTGCACCGAGGTGATCGAGCCCTTCTTGGTCGACGTGATTCGCTCCTGCATGGCCCCCATGTCGGTGCCCAGCGTCGGCTGGTAGCCCACGGCGGAGGGGATACGGCCGAGCAGCGCCGAGACCTCGGAGCCCGCCTGAGTGAAGCGGAAGATGTTGTCGACGAAGAAGAGCACGTCCTGCCCTTCGGTATCGCGGAAATGCTCGGCCACGGTGAGGCCAGTCAGGGCGACACGAGCGCGGGCGCCCGGCGGCTCGTTCATCTGTCCATAGACCAGCGCCACCTTGGACTTGCTCTGGTCCTCAAGGTCGATGACGCCAGATTCCATCATCTCGTGATAGAGATCGTTACCCTCGCGGGTCCGCTCGCCGACGCCGGCGAAGACCGAGACGCCGCCATGCGCCTTGGCGATGTTGTTGATGAGTTCCATGATGAGCACGGTCTTGCCCACGCCGGCACCGCCAAAGAGGCCGATCTTGCCGCCCTTGGGATAGGGCGTGAGCAGATCGACGACCTTGATGCCCGTGACCAGAACTTCGGAGTCGGTAGCCTGGTCGACGAAGGCCGGTGCCGGAGCATGGATAGGAGCGGTAACCGTCGCGTTGACGGGGCCGCGCTCGTCGACCGGCTCACCGATGACGTTCAGGATCCGGCCCAGCGTCTCCTTGCCAACCGGCACGGAGATCGGCGCGCCCGTGTCGATCACTTCCTGGCCGCGCGTCATCCCGTCAGTACCGTCCATGGCGATCGTTCGGACGGTGTTCTCGCCCAGATGCTGCGCTACCTCGAGAACGAGCCTGCTCCCGTTATTGTCGGTGTAGAGCGCATTCAAGATCGAGGGCAGCTTGCCGGCGAACTGCACGTCGACGACGGCACCCGTCACCTGGGTGACCTTGCCGCGCGCCACATTGGTGGCGTTCGTGTTGCCGGGCCTCTCGGAGAGCTGGGTCGCCATCGTTACCTCAAGGTCTAAAAAAGCTTCAGTTCGCCAAAGAGCAGGTTTCGCCTGCCCTGTCTTCAAAGCAGCCCCAGGCTGCGCATTCTAAACGGCGGTCATGGCCGGATGATCCGGCCCACGCCTACCCGACGATCAAACGGCCTCGGCACCGGAGATGATCTCGATCAGCTCCTTGGTGATCTGGGCCTGACGCTGGCGATTATAACGCAAGGACAGACTATTTATCATGTCGCCCGCGTTGCGCGTCGCATTGTCCATGGCCACCATGCGCGCGCCTTGCTCGCTTGCGGCATTCTCAAGGAGCGCGCGGAAGATCTGCACGCCGATATTGCGCGGCAGCAGCTCGTTCAAAATCGCTTCCTCGCCGGGTTCGAACTCGTAGATCGCCTGTGGCTCGGCGGCCTCGGACTGCTCCTCGACGACGGGCAGTTCGACCGGGATCAGGGCCTTGAAGGTCAGGACCTGGGTGACGGCCGACTTGAACTGATTGAAGACCAAGGTCGCCACGTCGAAGGCGCCCTGCTCGAAGAGATCGAGAATCTTGTCGGCGATCAGCTTGGAATCGGCGAACTCCAGCCGGCGCTTGCCGACCACGCCATCGACATGCTCGACCATGAGGTCGCCATAATCGCGCCTGAGAAGGTCGCGCGCCTTACGGCCGATCGTCAAAAGTTTGACTTCCTTGCCCTGGCTACGCAGCTCCGCGATCCTTCGCCTGGTGCCGCGAATGATCGAGCTGTTGAAGGCGCCGCAAAGCCCGCGATCGCCAGTGGCGACGACAAGAAGATGGACGTCGTCCTTGCCGGTGCCGACCAGGAGCGGCGAGAGGCCGGGCTGGCCCGCCATCGCGCCGCCGACATTGGCCAGGAGCGCGGTCATCTTCTCGGCAAACGGCCTTGCCGCCTCCGCCTGCTCCTGCGCCCGTTTCAGCTTGGAAGCCGCCACGAGCTTCATGGCACTCGTGATCTTGCGGGTCTGCTTGACGCTGTTGATGCGGACGCGGAGGTCCTTGAGGCTGGCCATGCGCTAGCGCCTCAGGCGAAGTTCTTGACGAAGGCTTCGAGGACGCCCTTCAGCTTTTCCTCGTTCTCCTTCGAGAGCTGGCCCGTGGTCCGGATCGCCTCGATCAGCTCGCCCTGGCTTGATCGCACCTGTTCCAGCAACTGGTGCTCGAACTTGCCCACATCGGCCACCTTGATGCCATCTAGATACCCATTGACGCCGGCATAGATGACGACGACCTGCTCCTCGTTGGTCAAGGGCTGGTATTGCGGCTGCTTCAGAAGCTCGGTCATGCGCGCGCCCCGGTTGAGCAGACGCTGCGTCGACGCATCGAGGTCCGAGCTGAACTGGGCGAAGGCCGCCATCTCGCGATACTGCGCCAAGTCCAGCTTGATCTTGCCGGCCACCTGCTTCATCGCCTTGGTCTGGGCCGCCGAGCCCACGCGGCTGACCGAGAGGCCGACATTCACCGCCGGGCGGATGCCCTGGTAGAAGAGCGTCGTCTCCAGGAAGATCTGGCCATCGGTGATCGAGATCACGTTGGTCGGGATATAGGCCGAAACGTCGTTGGCCTGCGTCTCGACGATCGGCAGCGCCGTCAGCGAGCCCGCCCCGCGCTCGTCGCTGAGCTTGGCGGCACGCTCGAGCAGGCGCGAATGGAGGTAGAAAACGTCGCCCGGGAACGCCTCACGGCCCGGCGGGCGGCGCAGCAGGAGCGACATCTGGCGATAGGCTGTCGCCTGCTTGGAGAGATCGTCATAGACGATGACGGCATGCATGCCGTTGTCGCGGAAATACTCGCCCATGGCGCAGCCGGCATAAGGCGCCAGGAACTGCAGGGGCGCGGCCTCGGAGGCCGTCGCCGCCACCACGATTGTATAGTCGAGCGCGCCCCGGTCCTGCAGCGACTTCACGATCTTGGCCACGGTGGAGCGCTTCTGGCCCACCGCCACATAGATGCAGAAGAGCTTTTTGGTGTCGTCGTCGCCGGCTGCGGCATTGACACCCTTCTGGTTCAAGAAGGCGTCGATGGCGATGGCGGACTTGC
The DNA here is from genome assembly GCF_900187945.1 of Arboricoccus pini. Classification (GTDB taxonomy): domain Bacteria; phylum Pseudomonadota; class Alphaproteobacteria; order Geminicoccales; family Geminicoccaceae; genus Arboricoccus; species Arboricoccus pini. The sequence continues at coordinate 162,031 of NZ_FYEH01000002.1, forward strand.
CCGTCTGGCGGTCGCCGATGATGAGCTCGCGCTGTCCGCGGCCGATCGGAATCAGCGCGTCCACGGCCTTGAGGCCGGTCAGCATCGGCTCGTGCACCGACTTGCGCGGAATGATGCCCGGCGCCTTAACGTCGACGACGCGTCGCTCGGCTGCCTCGATGGGGCCCTTACCATCGATCGGATTGCCCAAGGCGTCGACGACGCGGCCCAGCATGCCCTTGCCGACCGGCACATCGACGATCGACTTGGTCCGCTTGACGGTACCGCCCTCACCGATCCCCGTGTCGTCGCCGAAGATCACGACGCCGACATTGTCGAGCTCGAGATTCAAGGCCATGCCACGCGTGCCGTCCTCGAACTCGACCATCTCGCCCGCCTGGACCTCGTCCAGGCCATAGACGCGGGCGATGCCATCGCCGACGGAAAGGACGCGTCCGACCTCGGCGACCTCGGCCCCGGTGTCGAAATGCTCGATCTGGCTTTTAAGGATGGCCGATATTTCTGCAGCGCGGATATCCATCAGCCCACTCCTCTCATCGACAGCTCGAGGCCTTTAAGTTTGCTTTTCAACGACGCATCAATCATTCGCGAACCCATGGTGACGACGAGCCCGCCAAGAAGACTGGGATCGACCGCCACGTCTAGATCGACCGTCTTGCCGGCATAAGCGGCAAGACTAGACTTCAGGGCCGCCAGATCCTTCGCGGGCAGCGGACTGGCCGTTACGACCCGTGCTTGCACCTGGCCGCGCTGCTCGGCCAGGCGCGTCACGAAGGCCTGAGCGATTGAATCCAGCGAGTGCAGGCGGCGATGCGACGCCAGCACGCCCAGGAAGTTGCGGGTAAGGGCGGAAAAGGAAGCGGCCTCCGACAATGCCGCCATCGCCTTTTCCTCGTCGCCGCGCGAAAGCGACGGATTGACCGTAAGTCGCTGCAGATCCTGGCTCCCAGCGAACATACGCCGCAGGCCCTCCAGATCGCTGGCCACCGCATCCAGTTCGCCATGCTGCTCGGCAAGCTCGAAGATTGCCGTCGCGTAGCGTGTCGCCAAGCCCGATGCGGCGGCTGAGTTGGCAGGCACTTGCTGCTGTTCCCCGTTTTCTTGTGACCTCGTCCGGCCCATGGTGGCGCCCTTTTCATCAAAGCTGCCACACGAGCAAAAGCGGTGCGCAGATAACACACGGGTCATGTGCCCGCAAGCGAACCACCTGCCCTTTCGCTTGCGGCATGGTGGCCAAATCCGTGTCGGCGTCAACTTCCGATGAGCTGGTCGACCAGGGCCGGCACCGCTTCACTCGCGAGCCCCCGCCAATGTTCATCGAAGAAATCGCTGACGGCGCTGGCAAGAAGATTAACCTCGATTGACCAAGCACCGGCGGCACGCGCCGCCTCGACGAATCCCGCCGCCGGGTAGACCTGCCCCGAGGTGCCGATCGCGATAAAAATTCCACACGTCTCGAGCGCCTTGTAAATCCGACCGAGGCCGCGCGGCATCTCGCCGAACCAGACGACGTCAGGACGCAATGTGGCGATTGAGCCGCAGACGCCGCAGCAGCTCCGCACACTCAATTGCTCGTCCGCCGGACCGACCTCATCGCAGGCAAGGCAGCGCATCATGCCGAGTTGCCCGTGCATGTGCAGCGTCCTGACCATCCCCGCCCGCTCATGAAGATCGTCCACGTTCTGGGTGACGAGCAGGAAGTCTCCCGTCCACGCCCGTTCCAGGCGCGCCAGAGCCAGATGGGCCGCATTGGGGGCGATGCCCGGTCCGGCCAGTTGTCGACGGCGTGCATTATAGAAGCGGTGCACGAGCTCGGGATCGTCCCTGAACGCCTCGGGGGTCGCCACCTCGTCGATCCGATGACCCTCCCAGAGGCCATCCGCTCCGCGAAACGTCGCCAGGCCCGATTCCGCCGAGATGCCGGCACCGGTAAGGACGACGATCGGCACATCCTTGCCAAGTCGACGACCGCGTTCGTTTCGCACCAGAACTCCCCTCGTCCCAACGCAAAGGACGACCCCGGCCCCACGCGAAGAACGCGGGACCACAAGAAAATAGACCACGCAGCTTAGACGCCTCGCAGCAATTTGCGAGATCCCATCAGGCGGACAGGACTTTCTTGGGGGATGACTTGGCTCCGGCGGTAGGACTCGAACCTACGACCCGACGGTTAACAGCCGTCTGCTCTACCACTGAGCTACGCCGGAACATCTCTCGTCTTCGGGCGCGGGTCATAGCAACCCTTGGCCCGCTCGGCTAGCCATGCGGTGATGATTTTTCATCCGCATCGCCAGCACCGCTCCACTCGTCTCATTCGAGACCTGGAGGCCCGGGCCGGAATCGAACCGACGTACAAGGATTTGCAGTCCTCTGCATGACCACTCTGCCACCGGGCCGGTGTGAAGCGCGGCTTTCATAGGGGAGGCAGCACCGCGCGGTCAATGCACTGAGACCGCGTCCAGCCGCCCGGCGCAGCAATTGCCCTTCCTTGCGCAACGCTTCTATATTGCGCCGGCGCCGGCGAGGCCGGTTTGCTCCGTTGCCAACCCGCAAGGTCGAGCTTCCCACATGTCCGATTATGCCGTCGCCCGCCGAAACATGGTCGAGAGCCAGCTCCGGACCAATCGGATCGACGACCCGGGCATCATCGAGGCCATGTTGACCATTCCAAGGGAGCTCTTCGTGCCGCCCGCGTTCAAGAGCGTGGCCTATACCGACGAGGATCTGGCCTTCGGCGATGGCCGCCGGCTGATCGAGCCCCTGGCACTGGCCAAGCTCCTGCAGAGCGCCGCCATCCGGCCGGACCAGACGGTCCTCGTGATCGGCTGCGACACGGGCTATGCCGCGGCCGTGGCCGGCCGTCTCGGCGCCAGCGTCCAGCTCTTGACCGAACGGCATGACGACACGACGGAGATCGATCGCCGCCTGAGGGATCTCGGAATCGACAATGTCAGCGTCGAGACCGGCAGACTAAAAGAGGGCCTACCGGCAAAGGCACCTTTCGATGTCATTCTCCTTGCAGGCTCGGTGCGCGCGATCCCGAGCGAGCTGACACAGCAGCTCAAGGAGGGAGGGCGCCTCGCCTGCGTCGTTCAGGATGACCGAGCCGGTCGCGTCACCATTGCAACACGCGTGAATGGAACGATCGGCAAGGTAACGCCGTTCGACGCCTGGCTCCCTGAACTTGTCACATTCCGACCCGCGCCGAGCTTCGTCTTTTAAGATAACCAGGCTCAACCCCGATGCGACATTAATGCGACTCATCTCCACGTTATCTATCTCCGGGGTTGCGCGAGAGTATCTCCGCTAGGCGAACTTCGCTAAGCGCCATTTGATGAGCACCGGGCGCTTTTTGATCCTGATGACGTGCATGTGGCTCGGCATATCGCCATGCGCTGCCGAGACACTCAGGGACGTGCTGCTCGACGCGATCGATGCCAATCCAGCACTGAAGAGCGCCAGGGAACGGGTGCGCGGCGCGCAAGCACTGGTCGACGCCGCCAAGGCCGGCGGGCGGCCTACCGTCTCCTTGAATTCGAGCGAAGGCATAAGCTATCTCGACGCCGACCGGCAGACGACGACGCTTGGCGCCACGCGACAGGCCCTGGTCGTTCGCCAGCCGTTGGTCTCCGGCGGCCAAATCACCGGCGACATTGAGCGCACCCAGGGCAATCTTAGAGCGGAACGCGCCAGGCTCCGCGATGCCGAACAGCAGATCCTGGCAACGGTGGCTGGTACCTACGCCGCCCTGATCCGCGATCGTGCTCTTCTCGCCCTGGCGACCGCCAAGGAAAAACGACTAAAACAAGCCTTCGACCAGACGCGGCTGCGCTTTCGCTTCGGCGATGTTACGATCACTGACATCGCGCAGGCGGAAACCCGCCTGGCCGGTGCCGCCCACGCGCAAGCCGTGGCCGAGGCGGGCGTGCAGGCGAGCGAAGCGGAATTCATGCGGCTGGTGGGACGGCCGCCGTCGCGGATTCTGCTGCCGCCGCCCGAAGCGCCGGGCCTGCCGCGCTCGCAGGCCGAGGCTGAAGGCCTGGCGCAGGATCATCCAAGCCTGGTCGCGACCGCGAACGACGTCGATTCGGCAAGAGGGGCTCTGGCCGTCGCCAAAAGCGAGCGCCGCCCCAAGGTCGCACTCGAGACTCAATTGGCCTACGCGACCGATCCGGATCGCTATACCGATCGGCAGACGGAGGCGTCCATAGGGGCTGTCGTCACCGTCCCGCTCTACCAGGGCGGTGGTGCCGCGGCGCGCGAACATGCGGCCCAGGCCGAACTGTCACGTCGCCGCTATGACCTGGAGGACCGTAGGCTGGCGGTCACGCTCAATGCCACGCAGGCTTGGCAGACCCTCATGCTGGCGCGAAGTTCCGTCAGGGCGCTGGAGATCCAGGCGCGTGCGGCAGAGATCGCCGCCGATGGCGTGCGGCACGAGGCGCTCATCGGCCTGCGGACGGTCCTGGACGTCCTGGATGCGGAAAACGAGCTCTTGCGGCCCGCTCGGAACTGGTTCGCGCGCAAGCGGATCTTGTCACCGCGAGCTATGCGCTCCTGGCCGCCTCGGGCCGATTGGACGAGCGGGCTCTTGGCCTCGCCGCGGACTCCGATGCCGCTCCTTAATCCTCGCATCGTTAACCTTTTCGATATTCTTGGTATGTATCAACGATCACAAGGCAAGTGCCTGTTCGCCCACTCCTTGCAGAACATTCTGGAGCCGTCATGACCGATGAAAGCAACCGCGCGCCCTCGCGAGGCGCGCCGGTCCCGTCGATGGAAGACATCATGACGTCGATCCGCCGGATGATCGTCAACGAGCCGGAGGGTCAGTCGCCGGCACCGCCCGCACCAGCCCCCCGCCCCAGCAGCGTGCCCCAGGCAAAGCAGGACGAGGAGCTGCCCCGGCCGCAATTCCTGCGCGAGCGCAGCGAGCCGCAGCGGCCGCGGGAGACGGCGCCAATCCGTCCGGAGCCAAGCCCCCTGGAGCGGAGCGATAGCGAGATCCCCAGGCCCTCCTTCATCGCCAACCCTCCTCCTCAAGCGCTTGGCAGCCAGGCGGAATGGCGCGAGACACAGCCCGTGACGGTCACGCCTCCAGTCTCGACCGAGCCCGCCAATCCCACCGTCAAACCCGCGCCTTCAGCCCAGAATTCGGCGGATAACGGTCTCCTTTCCTCGGCAGCAGCCATGGCCAGCAGTTCCGCCTTCGCGCGCCTCCAGGAAGCGGTAGCCCCGACGCGAGCACGCGCGCCGTCGATCGACGAACTCGTCGTCGAGATGATGCGGCCAATGTTGAAGGACTGGCTGGATGCCAACCTGCCGCAGCTCGTCGAGCGCATCGTCGAAGAAGAGGTGGCCCGGCTGGTCAAGCGCGAAAGCCGCTAGCCAGGCTGCTGACTAATCGCAGCCGGAATGCCAGATGAACTTAGTGGAGGAACGCACGTTCCCCAGCATTGTCGGCCGGAGGCCCGGATCCATTTGGTGCCCGCTGCCGGACTCGAACCGGCACGCCCTTGAGGGCAACGGATTTTAAATCCGGTGCGTCTACCGATTTCGCCAAGCGGGCAGCCGCGCGGACCATAGCGTCGTCGGCCGGGGCCGCAAGGGGTGGAGGCCGATAGGTTTTTCAATCGGAGCCTTGCTTTGCCCCCCAGTTCTCCCTTGGCCTCAAAGCGGGGCCAGGCCCTGATCCTCGGCGGCAAACCCAATCTGGCGCGCAAGGTCAGCAAAGGCCAGAACCGCCGCCTCGATCGCCCTGGGGTCGGTGCCGCGAAAGACAATGGAGGTCTCCGGTCGGCCGTCCCGCTGTCCCGGATAGCTACCGATCTCGACGCTGCCATGGGTCGCTTGCAGCTGCCGCAGACCGTCAGCCAGGACACCCTCGGCCTCGTCGCAGACGACGGTCCGCGAGCGCAAGGGCTTGCCGCCCGTCAGCGTCGGGACGAGAAGATCGAGCATGGGTTGCATAATGCGCGGCACGCCCGGCAGCACATGCACGTTACGAAGAACGAAGCCCGGCGCGGTCGAGACGGGATTGTCGATAAGGCTGGCACCTTGCGGGATGTCAGCCATGCGCAGCCTGGCGTCGTTGACCTTTTCGGGCGGGTAATAGGCACGCAGCCGCCGTTCCGCCTCCGCATTGCGCACGAGCGGCACATCGAATGCCCTGGCAATGCTGGCGGCCGTGATGTCGTCATGCGTCGGACCAATGCCGCCCGTCGTGAAGACATAGGTCGTGCTGGCGGCGAGTGCCCGCACCGCCTCGATGATCCTGGCCTCGATATCTGGAACGATACGGGCCTCGGTCATGCGGATGCCGGCCGTACCCAGGACGCGGGCGATATAAGACAGATTGGCGTCGATGGTACGGCCTGAGAGAATTTCGTTGCCGATGATGAGGAGCGATGCCGTCGGATTGCTCAAGCGCCTTCTCCAAAGCCCTGTGATGTCGAAGCTTCAATCCGGCCGCGACGATGGGCATGCTCGGCCAGCCGCAGGATTTCCTGCTGAATATCAACCAGAACGCGATTATCTCTTACGGGGACCAGCCTGATCCGAGAGCACCGCGATGAACGATGCAGTATCCAGGGAGAACGTAGCGCGCAAGCTTGCGGATGTCGGTCTTTCGCTCGTCGAACGCGGCAATCAGTCGGGCGGCGTCGATCACGTCATCGTCGGCGATACCTTCCCGCATCGCGAGCTGATCAAGCGGCTTGGCGGCCGTTGGAGCAGCAGCGACAAGCACTGGCGGCTGGTCGAGGGCTTTGCCGGACCCGGGCTGGCGGAAGCGCCCTTGCCTGGCCCGGGCGGCGGTCACTCCTGGGGCGGCAAGCATTATCATGGTCATCGGCGTAGGTTGCGCGATCGCTTCATCGAGACGTCGCCCGCGAGCCTCGCGGATTACGAGCTCTTGGAGCTCCTACTCTTCTTTTCCGTCCATCGCCGCGACACGAAGCCCATCGCCAAGGCGATGATCGAGCGCTTCGGCGGCCTTGGTGCCGCCCTGGCGGCGGAGCATGCCCGCTATGCCGAGATTCCAGGCCTCGAGCCGCCACGTGAGGAAGACGGCGACGAATGGACGAAGAACCGGACCGACGATCTGCATTTCACGTCCGTGCTCCTCAAGGCGGTGCATGAGACGATCGTGCGCGTCCTCAAGGAGCCCATACGCACGGCTACGCCGATCGCATCCTGGAGTGCTCTGACCGACTATCTCCAGGCCTCCATGGCGCATGGTGCGGCCGAACAATTCCGCATCCTCTTCCTCGATCGCAAGAACGGCCTGCTGCGTGACGAGGTCCAGAGTCGCGGCACCGTCGACCACACGCCACTCTATCCGCGCGAGGTGGTCAAGCGGGCACTGGAACTCAGCGCATCGGCGATCATCATGGTCCACAATCATCCAAGCGGCGACCCGACGCCTTCCAAGGCCGACATCGAGATGACGCGGCAGGTGATCGAGGCGCTGGAGACGGTGGGCGTGCAAATGCACGACCATGTCATCGTCGGCAAGAATCGCCACTTGAGCTTCAAGGCGCAAAAGCTCATCTAGCGCGCTGACCGCCGCCGCGACCGGCGGCCCCCACCACCATGATGTCCGATGCCGCCCTTCGATCTTCCCGTCGCCCCTGTCCTTCCGGAGCTGGTGGCCGCTCTGGAACGCGACCGCCGCGCCGTCCTCGTCGCCCCGCCCGGGGCCGGCAAGACGACGCTGGTCCCTTTGACCTTGATGCAGCAGCAATGGGTACAAGGTCGCATCCTCATGCTGGAGCCGCGCCGGGTGGCGACGCGTGCCGCGGCAAGGCGCATGTCGGCCCTGCTGGAGGAAGAGCCGGGCAAGCGGGTCGGCTGGACGACGCGCTTCGAGCGGGTGGGCTCGCTCCAGACCCGCGTCGAGGTGGTGACCGAAGGTATCTTTACCCGCCGAATCCAGGCCGATCCCACCCTCGAAGGTGTGGCCGTCATCATCTTCGATGAATTTCATGAACGCTCGCTCGACGCCGATCTGGGCCTGGCCCTGGCAATCGAGGCCCAGCAAGCGCTAAGGCCCGATCTGGCCATCCTCGTCATGTCGGCAACGCTCGCGGCCTCGACGGTCTCGGCCCTCCTCGACGACGCGCCGGTCATCCGCTCCGAAGGGCGAAGCTTTCCCGTCACGCGGCATTATCTGCCATCCCCCAAGGACCTGCCGCTGCCGGCACAGATAGCATCGGCCCTGCAAACGGCCCTGGCGATCGACGGCGGCGACATACTCTGCTTCCTGCCAGGCACTGCCGAAATTCGCCGGACCCGGATGGCGCTGGAAAGCGACCCGGCATACCGGGAGCTGGCCATCGTCCCTTTATATGGCGACCTGCCGCCGGCCCAGCAGGACCGGGCACTCCAAGGCGACTCGGAGGGCCGGCGCAAGATCATCCTCGCGACCGACATTGCCGAGACCTCGCTGACGATCGACGGCGTCTCGATCGTCATCGATGCCGGGCTCGCCCGCAAGCCCGCCTTCTCGCCCCGGACCGGCATGAGCCGCCTGGAGACCATAGAGGTCTCGCAAGCGGCAACCGAACAGCGTGCCGGCCGGGCCGGCCGGCAGCGTCCAGGTCACTGTTTTCGCCTTTGGGCCGAAGGCGCGCAGCGTCTACGCCCCGCCCATGATACGCCGGAGATGGAGCGCGCGGACCTTGCCCCTCTAGCCCTCGAGCTGGCTGCCTGGGGGGTACGTGGACCGGATGCGCTGCGCTGGTTGACGGCCCCGCCCACGGCGACCTGGGGACGGGCGATATCGACGCTGCGGTCACTTGGCGCCCTGGCAGAAGATGGCGGGATCACCCCGCATGGCAGCCGGATCCGCGCTTTACCCCTGCACCCTCGACTGGCCCACATGATCGTTCGCGCCGAAGAGCACGGCCTTGTGGGCACGGCAGTGGCGCTGGCGGCCCTCCTCTCCGCGCGCGATCCTTGGCGCCAGTCGCAGGACCCGGATCTCGGTCACCGTCTCGAACTCTGGCAGCAGGGCGGTGGCAACGCCGACAAGGGCGCTCTTAGGGAGTTGCAACGGGTCGCAGGCCAGATCGCCAGGCTTGCCGGCCCCGCGCAGCCGATCGAACCGCAGCGCGCGGGCGAGGCGCTGGCCCTGGCCTATCCCGAACGCGTCGGTCAGGGTCGGGGTAAAAGCGGCAGTTTTCGTCTGGCAAACGGCCGTGGCGCCCGATTTGCCATGGGCACCCCCATGGCGGCGGCGCCTTGGATCGTCGCGGCCGACCTCGACGACGGCGGCGCCGAGGCGCGCATCCATCTGGCGGCCGAAATTGCCTCGGATCGCCTGCAGCGCCTTTGTGCGGACGCCATCCGCGTCGAGGACGAAGTGGCCTTCGCCGCCGATACCGGCCGGATCGAGGCCACCCGGACGACCCGCCTTGGCACCATCGTCCTCCTTCAACAGCCCCTTTTGGACGTCGCACCGGAAGCGATCACGGAGGCGCTCCTTCAGCATCTTCGCGACGAGGGACTCGAGGTGCTGCCCTGGACGAATGGCGCGAGGTCGCTGCTGGCCCGCTTGCGATTCGCCGCGCGCATGGAGAAGGGTCGCTGGCCCGCGACGGATGACGAGGCGCTCATGGCAAGCCTCGATACGTGGCTCGCACCCTATCTCGCAGGCCGCCGGAACTTCCTCAACATCGACATGGAGGCGGCCCTGGGCGGCCTGCTCAGCTGGGAGCAGCGTCAGGCCCTGGATCGCCTGGCACCCGCCGCCTGGCAGACGCCCGGCGGCCGCCAGCTACGGATCGATTATGAGGGCCCGCAACCCGTCATCGCCACGCGTCTGCAGGATCTTTTGGGTGTCGACAGCCACCCCTCGGTTGCCGGCGTCCCATTGAGCGTTCACCTGCTCTCACCCGCCCAACGACCGATTCAGGTGACCAGCGATCTGCCGCGCTTTTGGCGCGGCAGCTATGCCAAGATCCGCAAAGACCTGCGCGGCCGGTATCCTAAACACGACTGGCCCGAGGACCCGCTGGCGTCCGTGCGGGACAGATGAGGCGAAGCGAGCAGGCCGTCCTAATGGGCCGATTCGGCGAATTTATGGTCGAGCGAATAACCCTCGGCGCGAACGGTGCGCAGAAGGTCGGCTTCGTCGTCGCCGTTCAGCGCTCGACGCAACCGGCGCACGGTCGCATCGACCGTGCGCAGCTCAATGTCGAGCTCACCGCCCCAGACCCTGTCCAACAGGGCCGAGCGGCTGAAGACGCGGCCAGGATTCTCGAGAAGATGCCGCAACAGCCGGAACTCGGTCGGCGAGAGATGGATCTCGCGATCGCGCCTGAACACGCGATGTGCCGTCAGGTCCATGCGCAGGTCATGGAATGACAGGATCTGGTCCGTGAAGGCCGGCCGCACGCGGCGCAGCACGGCACGGATGCGGGCGATGAGCTCGGCCGGCGAGAACGGCTTGGTGATATAGTCGTCAGCCCCGGTATCGAGGCCACGCAGCCTGTCAGGCTCCTCGCCGCGGGCCGTCAGCATGATGATCGGCATGCTCGCCGTCTCGCTGCGGCGGCGAAGCTGGCGACAGATCTCGATACCGGAAAGCTGGGGCAGCATCCAATCGAGCAGGACGAGGTCTGGTTCACGCTCGGCTATGAGGGTCAGAGCCTCCTCGCCGTCATAAGCCTGCATGGTCTCGAAGTCGGCCGCTCGCAGATTATAGGCCAGGAGCTTCTGCAATGCCGCTTCGTCCTCGACGATCAGGATCAAGGGCCTGCTCATCGTCAATCGCGCCTTGGCTGATTGATAGAGGAACCAAGCATCATGTAGTTGATCTTCTCAGCTATATTGGTCGCGTGGTCGCCGATGCGCTCGAGGTTCTTGGCGATGAAAAGAAGATCGATGCACTGGCTGATCCTGCGGGGATCCTCCAGCATGTAGGTGATGAGCTCGCGGAACAGGCTGGTATAGTTGCGGTCCAGTTCCTGATCGCGGTTCCAGACGTCCGTTGCCTTCTCGACATCGCGATCGACAAAGGCGTCCAGCACGTCCTTGACCATGCCAATGGCCTGCTCGCTGATGCGACGGACCTGGTTCATCGCCGCAAACTCGGGATGATCCGCAAGGCGCTGCGCCCGCTTGGCGATCGAGACGGCATAATCGCTGGTGCGCTCGAGATCGTTGCTGATCTTGAGCGCCATAGTGATGATCCGCAGATCTACCGCCATGGGCTGGCGCATCGCCAGGATGCGGATGACGTCCTGATCGATCTCCTCCTCGAAATGATCGACCTCCTTGTCGCGCTCAATGACCCGCGAGGCGCTGACGATATCGCGATTGACCAGCGCTTCGACGGCATCGGCCACCTGTCGCTCGGCAAAGCCGCCCATCTGGATGATCTTGGACGTCAGGCCGTTCATGTCGTCGTCGAATGACTGGACGATATGCTTGGCGCCCGAAGGATCAGCTGCCTGATTTACCATGAGAGCTCTCCCTCGAGCCTTAGCCGAAACGGCCAGTGATATAATCCTGGGTGCGTTTCTCGCGCGGATTGGTGAAAACCTGCTGTGTCGGCGAGAATTCGATCAACTGCCCCAGATACATGAAGGCGGTGTAGTCGGAGGTACGCGCCGCCTGCTGCATGTTATGGGTAACAATGGCGATCGTATAATCCTGCTTCAGCTCGTCGATGAGTTCCTCGATCTTGGCCGTCGAGATCGGGTCGAGTGCCGAGCATGGCTCATCGAGCAGGATGACCTCTGGCTTGACGGCAACGCTGCGCGCGATGCAAAGGCGCTGCTGCTGACCGCCCGAGAGCCCGAGACCGCTTTGATGCAGCTTGTCCTTGACCTCGTCCCACAAGGCGGCCCGACGCAACGCCGCCTCGATCCGGCCGTCGAGCTCCAACTTGGAAAGCTTCTCGTAGAGCCGGATGCCGAAGGCGACATTATCATAGATCGACATTGGGAAGGGCGTCGGCTTTTGAAACACCATGCCGATACGGGCCCGAAGGAGATTGAGGTCCTGGCCGGGGGCCAAGATATTCTCGCCGTCAAAGAGAACCTCACCCTCAGCCCGCAGCTTCGGGTAGAGGTCATAAATGCGGTTCAAGACACGCAGAAGGGTGGACTTGCCGCAGCCGGAGGGGCCGATGAAGGCCGTGACCTTGCCTGTCTGCAGCTTGAGGTTGATGTCCTTCAGCGCATGGAACTTATCATAGAAGAAATTCAGATTGCGGATGTCGATCTTGGCACTCAGGGCGGCGTCGACATTGCTTGGCTGGCCCGTGGCCAAAGATGCCAGTTCGGCGTTCATGAGTTCTAGTTCCCCTTGCTTGTCAGGGCTGCCAGGCCGCGAGCTGCGATGTTCAACGCCAGGATGGCGACGGTGATGAGCAGCGAGCCGCCCCAGGCAAGTCGCTGCCAGTCCTCATAGGGACTGAGCGCCATCTGGAAGATCGCTACCGGCAGATTGGCCATCGGCGCGTTCATGTCGCTGCTCCAGAACGAGAAGAAACCGCTTCCGCCGAATTGATTGTTCAGGGAGGTGAAGAGAAGCGGCGCCGTCTCGCCGCTGATCCGCGCGATGGCCAGGAGCACGCCTGTGATCATGCCGTTGCGCGCGGCCTTGTAGGCAATGAACGCCACCACCTTCCATCGCGGCGCGCCCAATGCCGCCGCGGCCTCGCGCAGGCCGGTCGGCACGAGATTGAGCATGTCCTCGGAGGTCCGCACGACGACCGGGATGACGAGAAAGGACAGAGCGAGCGATCCGGCCCAACCCGAGAAATGCCCGACCTGCAGGACGAAGATGACGTAGACAAAGAGGCCGATAATGATCGAGGGCGCGGAAAGGAGGATGTCGTTGATGAAGCGGATCACTGAGGCCAGGACCGACTTCTTGCCGTACTCGGCCAGGTAGGTACCAGCCATGATGCCGATTGGCGTACCGACAAGCGTAGCGATGAGCGTCATGGCAAGGCTGCCGATAATGGCATTGGCGAGCCCGCCGGCACTTCCCGGTGCGGGCGTATTCTGCGTGAAAATCGCAAGATCGATCGCCGAGAAGCCGTTCCAGAACAAGGTTCCAAGAATGGCAAAGAGCCAGAACAGGCCAAAGACGGCGGCACCCATGGCCAACAGCATCGCGACGAAGTTGGTGCTTCGGCGCCTGGCATAAAGGCTCTTCGAGAGGGAGGTCGCTGCCATGCTCAGCCTCCAGCCTTCTTGTCCATGCGCATCAGCATCAGCCTTGCGAGCACCAGGACGAAGAACGTGATCACGAAGAGGATCAGCCCCAAGCCGATCAGGGCGCTGGTATAGAGGTCGCCCACGGCCTCGGTGAACTCATTGGCAATCGAAGCCGAGATCGTCGTGCCGGGCGCCAGGATCGAGTTGCTGATCCGATGCGCGTTGCCAATGACGAAGGTGATGGCCATGGTTTCGCCAAGCGCGCGCCCAAGCCCAAGCATGACCCCGCCCGTCACGCCCACGCGAGAGTAGGGAAGCACGATCCTGCTCACCACCTCCCAGGTGGTAGCACCCAGCCCGTAGGCCGATTCCTTCAGCATTGGCGGCACCGTCTCGAAAACATCGCGCGTCACGGACGTGATGAAGGGCAGGATCATGATCGCCAGAATGATCCCGGCCGTAAGGATCCCGATACCGTAAGGAGGCCCCTTGAAGAGCGAGCCTATGAGGGGCAGCGGCCCTAGCCCCTTGATCAGGAAGGGCTGGATATAAAGCTGCATGAAGGGCGCGAAGACGAAGAGGCCCCATATGCCGTAGATGATACTGGGAATACCCGCCAGAAGCTCGATGGCGATGCCGATCGGCCGCTTCAAGCCGCGAGGGCAAAGCTCGGTGATGAAGATCGCAATGCCGAAGCTCACCGGTACGCCGATCAGAAGGGCGATGGCCGAGGTCACAAGCGTACCGTAGATCGGCGCCAGCGCACCGAACTGCTCGGTGACCGGGTTCCAGATCTCGGTCGTGATGAAGCCCAGACCGAATGTGGCGAAGGCAGGCCAGGCCCCATCGATCAAGGAAGCCATGATGCTGCCCAGAATGACCAGAACAAGGAGGGCAAAGCCGAGCGTCAAATAATAAAAGATCGAATCCTGCGCCTGCTGGCGCTTGGCAAAGGCGGGGGTGATGCCGCGTTCGGCGATTCCGCCCTTCGTTCCATCGCGATGGTTAAGGAAAGCTCGAGCCATGATGGTTCCGGATGAAATGGGGCGATCCATCGATACCGCATCCTTCGATCATGAAAGATGCGGTGCCAAGGCAGACCCTTGATCGTTCGACGGTCAGTTGACCTTGATCGAGCCCTGCCAGAGTTCCTCGACGGATTTCACGACGGCGGGCGGCATCGGCACGTAGTCCAGTCCATCGGCCAGCGCGCCACCCTTCTCAAAGGCCCAGCGGAAAAAACTGATCGCTGCCTTCGCCGCGGCTGGATCTTTGGGTTCTTTGGGCATCAGGATGAACGAAGCACCCGTGATGGGCCAGCTATCGGCCCCCGGCTGATTGGTGAGAATGAGATAGTAACCCGGGGCCGATTTCCAGTCCGCATTGGCTGCGGCAGCGGCAAAGGCCTTGGAATCGGGCTCTACGGCCTTGCCCGCGCTGTTCATCAACTTGGCGAACGTCATCTTGTTCTGCTTGACGTAGGCATATTCGACATAGCCGATGCTACCCTGCGTCTGACGCACCATGTTGGCTACGCCTTCATTACCCTTGGCGCCGATGCCGGCTGGCCACTGTACCGAGGCGTTGGCACCGACGTTCTTGGCGAACGCATCGTCGGTCTGGGAGAGGAAGGTTGTGAAGAGGAAATTGGTGCCCGAGCCATCGGAGCGATAAACGGGCGCGATCGCAATATCCGGCAGGTTCACGCCCTTGTTCAGAGCGGCGATCTGCGGATCGTTCCAACTCGTGATGTTACCCAGATAGATCTCGGCGATCGTATGACCGTCCAGCGTGATGCCGCCAGGCTGGATGCCCGGAAGATTCACGGCCGGCACGGCGCCGCCCATGATCTGCGGCCACTGCACGAGACCGTTTTTCTCGAGATCCTCGCTCTTCATCGGCGCGTCAGAGGCACCGAAGGTCACCGTTCGCGCGATGATCTGCTTGATGCCGCCCCCGGAACCGATCGACTGATAGTTCATGCCAACACCGGTCTCGGCCTTATACGCCTCGGCCCACTTCGCATAGACGGGATAGGGAAAGGTGGCACCGGCACCAGAAATATCGGTCGCCTGGGCCAAGCCGGCGCTGATGGTCAACAATGCACCAGCCAAGGCGCCGCTCAAGGTACGCATGAGCCATCTCCGTTCGATTGCGAGAGAACCGCGGCGGCCGCGGCTCGGGTTCGCCGTTCTTCTGTGCCGCCGTCGCGCTGTCTCTATGACGGTTATGTGATGGTTTCGTGATTGTACTCGGAGATTATCGCGGCCTTCGCCGGATCGCCGATATCGGCCAGCGGCAGGAAGATCGAAAAACAACTCCCCAGGCCAAGTCGGCTCTCGATACGGAGGTGACCCTGATGGCGACGGACGATGTGCTTGACGATCGCCAGACCGAGCCCGGTGCCGCCGATCTTGCGCGAACGTGCCTTGTCCACGCGGTAGAAGCGCTCCGTGAGCCGTCCCAGATGCTCTGGTGGGATGCCCTCGCCATGATCGGTGATGGCGATCTCCAGGCATGGCCGCCCCGTCAAGGGACCGACATCGCCCTCGGCTCGCGCCAGGTGGCGGAGCGTGACGTCGACCGGCCGGCCGGCACCGTATTTGAGCGCGTTGTCGACCAGATTGAAAACCATCTGGTGGAGCTGATCGTGATCCGCCCTGACGGGTGGCAGCGTTCGCTCGGCTGAAACTGGCGTCAGGCTCAGGTGCGAGTTCACCTCCCTGGCCGTCTTGCGCAGCCGGTCGATCACCTCCTCGACGACGGCTTGCGCATCGAGGCTCGCTTCCGGTTGCTGGTTGGCCGCGACTTCGATCTTCGAGAGGGACAATAGATCGTCGATGAGCCGCTGCATGCGTCGCGCCTCGTCGGCCATCATCTCAAGGAACATCTCCCGGGCCGCTGCGTCGTCCTTAGCCGGGCCTTGCAGCGTTTCGGTGATGCCAATTATCGAGGCTAGAGGCGTACGGATCTCGTGGCTGGCATTGGCGACGAAGTCCGATCGCATGCGCTCGATTAGAACATGCTCCGACTGTTCCCGCAGGGCAAGGAGGACGCCTGGCAGGCCATTGCGCAGCGAAATCGGCATGACGCGGGCTATGAACTGCTTGCCGCGATCCAAGGTCGGACTAAAGGCCACATTGTTGGCGCTGCCTGTTCCGATGGCCGCGTCGACTGCCGCCAGGACACCCGGATCGCGAATGGCCCGGGTGAGCGGAAGCCCGTTCAAGCGCACGCCGAAGGCGCGATCGGCCGCCGGATTGGCGAGATCGATCGCCCGATGGCGATCGACGACCAGGATCGGGTCCAAGATGCCGGCCACGATCGTGGCGAGGCTTCGCTCCTGACGTCTCAGCCGCCGGCCGCGATCGGCCAGAAGCTCTGCCATATCGGCGATCGAGCGCGCCACGAAGCGAAGGGGACCATGCAGATTGGGGGCGGCCGACGCACGCTCGCTCCCGTCATCCAGCAACGGTTCGCTTGTGACCAGGTCGTTCAGCCAGTCGAGGAGACGGCTGGCATCGCGCCCGCGCCTGCGTGCATGCACACAGGCAAGGACGATCAGAAGGACGACGCCCAGTCCGATCCCGACGGCCAGATGGGCAGCGCCCGTGACGAGAACGGCCAGGAGCGCCAGCAGGCCCGGCAGGGCGATAAGGATTGCCTCGAGGACGACGAGACGCCAGGAGCGCATGACCCGCCTCTCTCAGCAGTCAGTGCGCCAGTTCCGGACGGTCCTTGAAGAAGGCCAACACGTCCGGGTTGGCCAAAGCCTCCGTGTTCTTGACCGGGCGGCCATGGACGACGTCCCGCACCGCGATCTCGGTGATCTTGCCGCTCATCGTGCGCGGGATATCGTCGACCGCCAGGATGCGTGCCGGCACGTGGCGCGGCGTCGCGTTCTCCCTGATCCGGGCCTTGATCTTGGACTCGAGATCGCTCGTCAGCGCGGTTCCGTCCTTGAGCTTGACGAAGAGGATCACGCGCACGTCGCCCTCCCAATCCTGGCCGACGCAGATCGCCTCCTGCACCTCGTCGATGCCCTCGACCTGGCGGTAGATCTCGGCTGTCCCGATGCGAACGCCACCAGGGTTGAGCACGGCGTCGGAGCGCCCGAGGATGATGATCCCGTCATGCTGGGTGAGCTCGGCATAGTCGCCATGACACCAGATGCCCGGGAAGTTGGCGAAATAGCTGGCATGATAGCGGCTGCCGTCCGGGTCGTTCCAGAAGGCCACCGGCATGGAGGGAAAGGGCCGCGTGCAGACCAGTTCGCCCCGCTCGCCCCTGACGGCGCGACCCTCGGCATTCCAGACCTCGACGGCCATGCCAAGGCCGCGCATCTGCAGCTCGCCAGCGAAGACCGGTCCGGCGGGATTGCCCAGGGCGAAACAACCCAGGATATCGGTACCCCCGGAGATCGATGAGAGCTGGAGATCCCTCTTGACGTTGGCATAGACCCACTCGAAGGCCTCCGGCACCAGCGGCGACCCGGTCGACAGAACGGCCCGCAACCGGTCCAGCGCATGCCGATCCCTCGGCGCATAATCGGCCTTGCGCAGCGCGTCGATATATTTGGCGGAGGTGCCGAACACCGAGACTTCCTCTTCCTCGGCGATCCGCCAGAGCACAGAGGCGTCACGATGGAAAGGCGAACCGTCGAAGAGCACCAGGGTCGCCTGGCTGGCGAGCGCGCCCACCAGCCAGTTCCACATCATCCAGCCACAGGTCGTGAAATAAAACACACGCTCGCCCGGCCGGATATCGCTATGGAGCCGATGCTCGCGAATAAGATTCAAGAGAACACCGCCCTGGCCATGGACGATGGCCTTGGGCGTCCCCGTGGTGCCCGAGGAGTACATGATGACGAGTGGATGATCGAAGGGAAGCTCGGCAAAGCTCAGTGGGCCGGGGTCAGCCGAGAGATAATTCTCCCAACGGACGGCGCCAGGCAGTGAGGGCGGCATGGCCTCGCGATCGAGATAAGGCACCATGACGATCCGCACGAGCGCTGGCAGCTCTGCCGCCACCGCTTTGACCTTGGCGCCGATATCGATGCGCTTGCCGGCATAATGATAGCCATCGACTGTGATCAGGACCTTGGGCTCGATCTGTCCGAACCGGTCGAGCACACCGCGCACGCCGAAATCGGGCGAGCAGGACGACCAGATGGCGCCAAGCGACGACGTTGCCAGATGCGCGATGATCGTCTCCGGCAGATTGGGCAGATATCCTGCCACGCGATCGCCGACATCGACGCCATCGGCCTTCAAGGCGGCCGCCAATGCCGTCACCTGTGCCCGAAGCTGCGCCCAGGACAATTGGCGGCGCAAGCCGTTCTCGCCACGAAAGATCAGGGCTGGCGTGTCGTCATCGCGACGCAGGAGATTGCGGGCGAAGTTCAATCGCGCGCCAGTGAACCAGCGCGCATCGCGCATATGCGTACCTTCGACCAGGGCCTCCTCGTAAGGCGCTTCCGATTGGACCTCGCCCAGCCGCCAGATGTCCTGCCAGAAGGCGGAGGCGTTATGAACCGACCAATGCCAGAGATCGGTGATAGCGCTATCGCCGTTAAAGCCATGCGCCTGCGCAAAGGCCATGATCTGTGTCCCTTGCGCCCGCACGGCATCCGGTCGCCACAAGGGTTGATCGCTCATCATCGACGGCCTTTCGCGTGTCTGCCTCTTGAACCGGGTTGGTCATACCGCCCGATCGGTCGTTGCCTCGAGTTTATGGAGAGTCGCGGCCGCTGGAAACTCCGGCCGCGCGAGGGAAGGAATCTAGCGCAGCTTCTTTGTCAGCTCGACGACATCTTTGGTGTAGGCATCGATAAGGCGCCGACGACAGAGGCTCCCGGCATAAGGCGCGTCATCCTGACCGCTGGCGGCCTTCGCCTCGAGTTCGCACTCCGCGCCCGCAAACGCAGTCCAATGCGTCTGCATTTCCTGAAGGTCCGACGACATTTGCCGTCGCGTCGCCTTGATCGTCTGCTTGGCGATCTGCGCTTTCAAGGTCCTCAGCCGCGCGGCGAGTTCGACCTCGGCGTCCTTGGTGCTTCGCTCAATACAGGCCGCGGCATCGGAAGGCTTGGTCAGCAGATCCAGGCACGCTTCCGCCTGCGCCGGATCGGCGGAACCAAGGAGCGTCACCATCGCCAATACTACCAGATAACGCATGCGCCGGCGTCTTACTCGAATCGATGGTGGCGTGGGAAACCGCGCGGTGCCAGCCGGCCGCTGCCGGCCCGCTTGCCCATATAACCCTGCAGGTCGTTCACGCGTCGAGTCTGCCCAGGCGGACCGAAGGTAAGCCCCTCATCGGCCTGGAACGTCTTGATGTCGGCGAGTTCGCCATCCTTCATGCGCATGATCAAGACCCCCTTGCCTCGGGCCATGATCGGCAACTCCTCCAGCGGAAAGACGAGGAGTTTGTGGTTGGTGGCCGTTACCGCGACCATGTCGCCTCGCACCGGGACGGCGAAATCGAGCTTCAGGCCCTGGTCGAGATTGACGACCTGGCGACCGGTCTTGGTCTGGGCCAACAACTCCTTCTCGACCGCCTGGAAGCCCCGGCCGTCCTTGGTGGCCAGAATGAGACGCCCCTCCGGCTCGTGAATGCGCGCCGCGACGATCTCCACGCCGCGGGCAATGTCGACGAATAACGTCAAGGGTTCGCCCTGCCCGCGGCCGCCGGGCAGCCGGTCGACACCGATGGTGAAGACCTTGCCATCCGTGGTCAGCAGCAGGAGCTTGTCGCTCGTCTGGGAATGGAGCAGGAACCGCTCGCCGTCGCCCTCTTTGTACTTGACCTCGGCCGATGCCTCGAGATGCCCGCGCATGGCCCGGATCCAGCCCTTGGCCGAGAGCACCACGGTGACAGGGAAACGTTCGACGGGAAGGTCGATGATCTCGGCCGAGACCGTCGGTGCCGAGCCCAGCTCCGTGCGTCGACGGCCGAGCTCGCCGCTACCAAAGGCTTTCTTCGTTGCCAGGATCTGCTCGCGCAACCGGCCCCGCCTCAAGCCCTCGTCGGCCAGCAGCGCCTGCAGATCGGCCTGCTCGTCCCGGAGCTTCTTGGCCTCACCCTGGAGCTCCATCTCCTCGAGCCGGCGCAGATTGCGCAACCGGAGATTAAGGATCGCCTCGGCCTGCCGGTCGGTCAACTCGAAGGCGGCGATAAGTGCTGCCTTGGGCTCGTCTTCCTCGCGAATGATCTGAATAACGCGATCGAGATCGAGGAAAGCCTTGAGATAGCCTTCCAGTACCTCCAGCCGATCGGCGATCTTGCCCAGCCGGAATTCCGTTCGCCGGATGAGAACGACCATCCGGTGGTCGAGGAAGCTCTGCAAGATCTCGGCGATGCCCATGACGCGGGGCACGCCCTGCGCATCGAGCACGTTCATATTCAAGGATAGGCGCACCTCGAGCTCGGACGCCTTGAAGACTTGCTCCATCAAGGCATCGGCTGGGATGGTCCGTGCACGCGGGACAAGGATGAGCCGGACCGTATCCGCGGATTCGTCGCGCAGATCTTGAAGAAGCGGCAGCTTCTTGGCGGCAAACAACTCGGCCAGGCGCTCAAGCAGGCGGGATTTCTGCACGAGATAGGGGATCTCGGTAATGACCACCTGGTAGAGCCCGTGCGGCAGCTCCTCTCTTTCCCACTTGGCTCGCAGGCGAAGCGAACCACGCCCCGTCCGATAAGCGGCGGCGATCAGTTCCGGACTATCGATGAGAACGCCCCCTGTCGGCAGGTCCGGTCCCTTGATATGCGCCATCAACTCCTCAACCGAGGGCAGTTCCCCGGCTTTGCGCTTGAGCATCCAGGCCAACGCGTCCAGGAGCTCGCCCGCATTGTGCGGCGGGATGTTGGTGGCCATGCCGACGGCAATACCGGCGGCGCCATTCGCCAGAAGGTTGGGAAATGCCGCTGGCAATACAACGGGCTCGGTTTCGCTGCCGTCGTAGGTGTCGCGAAAATCGACGGCGTTCTCGTCGATTCCTTCAAGAAGCGCCATGGCAACGTCGGTCAGCCGCGCCTCGGTGTAGCGCATCGCCGCCGGGTTATCGCCGTCGATATTGCCGAAATTGCCCTGGCCATCCACGAGCGGGTAGCGTTGGGCAAAGCTCTGCGCGAGACGCACCATGGCATCATAGACGGCGGTGTCACCATGTGGATGGAACTTACCGATCACATCGCCGACGACACGCGCGCATTTTTTGTAACCAGAGGCTGGGTCCAGGCGCAACTCGCGCATCGCGTAGAGGAGCCGCCGCTGGACGGGCTTTAGCCCGTCGCGCACGTCCGGAAGCGAGCGGGAGGTGATCGTCGAGAGTGCGTAGGCAAGATAGCGCTCGGAAAGCGCGTCCTTGAGGTTGACGGGGCGGATGTCCCCGCCCTCGGGGCCCCCGCTACCGGCGTTGGCCGCTCGACTCATGCTCCATCTTCCCTTGCGTCATCGGTGGCATCCAGGCGCGCCTGCCATAGACTGACGAAACGGTCGCGCGCCAGGGGCAACGGCTTGTCGACCGGCCCCACGATATGCCGGTCGAGAAAGAAGCCTGCAAGCCGTAGACCGTCGGCGATGCCCTGCCGATCCGCCGGTACCGGCAGAACGAGAAAGCTCGGCAGGCGAAGGAGCCGATCGGCATAGGTGCCGGCAGCTGCCATCGTCACGGCCTTGCCGGTGCGCGGCGATACGAAGGCCAGGCCCTCGCTCTCGCCCGTGACGGCGCAGACATCGAGCTCCAGGCCAAAGCCGAGCTCGGCCAAAAGCAACAGCTCGAAACGCACATAAGCCTCGGGCCAGGCCGCGTCGCCGGTCAGCCGCTCGAGAAGCGTCAGCAAAGCCGCGAAGAGCCGAGGGTGTGGATCACGTTCCGGCAGCGCCTCATCGACCATGGCGCATGCCCCGGCCGCGGCCGCGAGCCGCAAGGGATCGTCCAGGAGGCCGGCCGCATACAGGCGTACCGGCTCCAAGGCGAAATGGCCCAGATGATCAACAATCCTGGCCTTCCAGACCGCCTCGAGACGATTGCCGGCCTGAAGCAGCGGTCCAAGCCGCCGGCCACCACCGCCCCTGACCAGACCCATATGGCGGCCATGCTCGAAGGTCATCAGGGCCAGGATCGCGTCATTCTCGCCGTGTCGACGACTGGAAAGAACGATACCCTCGTCGCGCCATTCGATCATCGATGGCGCGTGTCAGGAATTAAAATCGAGCCCCAGCTCGCGATAGCGCTCTGGATCCTCGGTCCAGCGCTCACGGACCTTGACGAAGAGAAAAAGGTGGACGCGGCACTCCAGGTTGCGCTCGATCTCCTTGCGCGCGGCTTCGCCGATGGCCTTGATCTGGCGCCCTCCCTTGCCGAGCACAATGGCTTTTTGACTATCGCGCTGGACATAGATCGTCTGGTCAATCCTGACCTCGCCCGTGTCAGTATTCTCGTTCCAGGCTTCGGTCTCGACGGTAATGCTGTAGGGCAATTCCTGGTTGAGTTTCAAAAAGATCTGCTCGCGTGTCAACTCGGCAGCCAGTGCCCTGCTCGACAAATCCGACAGCTGATCCTCGGGGAAGAGCCAGGGTTCTTCCGGCAACCTTCGACCGATATCGGCCAGCAGATCGGGAACACCATGGCCCTCCAGCGCCGAGACCAGGAAGGTCGCGACGAAGGGCACGCGCTCATTCGCGGCCTTGATCAGCGGCAGGAGCTTGGGCTGTTCGACGAGATCGATCTTGTTGATGGCAACGATGGCGGGCGTGCTTGCCTTGGCGATCCCATCCAGGACGCGCATGGTATCGCCGTCCAGTCCCTTGCGGGCGTCCACCACGGCCACGACCAGATCCGCCTCCGCCGCTCCGGCCCAAGCCGCCTGGACCATCGCCCGTTCCAGGCGACGGCTCTCATGCGGCTCGAAGATGCCGGGCGTATCGACGAAGACAAGTTGCGCGTCGCCAGCGATCGCAATGCCGATCACCCGGCGGCGCGTGGTCTGCACCTTGGGTGAGACGATCGAGACCTTGGTTCCAACCAAGCGATTGAGGAGACTCGACTTGCCGGCATTGGGAGCGCCCAGCAGTGCCACGAAGCCCGCCCGAGTTGAGGCTGGCGCGCCGGAAGCAGCCGTATCCGGGATGGTCATGCGTTCTTGGCCTTCTGGTTGGCGGCCTCGGTTAGATGATCGATCAACTTTTGTGCCGCAGCCTGCTCGGCACGCCGCTTCGAACTGCCCTCCGCCGTCGCGGGCCGCTCGCTGCCGACTTTAACGCGAATACGAAACAAAGGCGCGTGCGCCGGCCCCTGCGTCTCGAGGACAGTGTAGGAAGGAAGGTCCATGCCGCGTTCGAGCGCCCATTCCTGCAACGCCATCTTAGGATCGCGCGGTGGATCGGCCATGGCCGCCACGCGCTTCTCCCAATGGCTCAGGATGAAACGACGCGCCGCCTCGATGCCCCCGTCCGTATAGATCGCACCGATCAAAGCCTCGCAAAGATCCGCCTGCATCTTGTGGCTAAACTGCGCGCTGCCCGAAGTGAGCGAACCGTCGGTGACCAGCCAACGGCCGAGATTGAGTTCAGTGGCGATCTCGGCCAACGTCACCGTACTGACCAGCACCTGAGAGCGACTGGTCAAGGCCCCTTCGCTGGCCTTCGGGTATTGGCTAAGAAGGATCTCGGCGATGATCAGACCCAGGACGCGATCACCCAGGAATTCGAGCCGCTGATTATTGCCCGTCGCGGACTTGGACTGCCCCCTGCCCGCTCGGCGCTCCCGCCCGGCAGAGCTCGCATGCGTGAGCGCCGCCCGCAGCAGATCGCGGTCGCTGAAGCGATAGCCGATGATCGTTTCGATTTCTTGTGACAAGGGTCCGTTCGTCCGAAGCCCATCAGGGCAAAATCGCCGCCGATGGCCTACCGGGACATATGACGGCGCTGGAGTTAAAGCTCGCTAGCGAATAATCGAGAACAAACGATCATAGCGGATCGCGGTCGGCCAGGTCCAGGGCATGAACAGATCAGCCGTGCCATCCACCGAGAAAAACAGAATATCGGCACGACCGATAAGATTCTCGATAGGAACGTAACCGACCTCGTTGGTGCGCGAGTCCAAGGAATTGTCGCGATTGTCGCCCATGGCAAACACATGACCGGGCGGAACCTCGAAGACACCGGTATTGTCGAGCGGACCGTTCGGCGTGATATCGAGAATATAGTGCTGACGGCCGTTGGGCAGTGTCTCGATAAGCCGCTGGGCCGTGATCGTCCGCCCGTCGATCGATTCGTCGAACGTGCCGGCGGCCTGGAGTTCAACAGGCTTGCCGTTAATGTTGAGAACGCCGTTCAGCACCTGGATCTTGTCGCCGGGAAGTCCAACGATGCGCTTGATATAGTCCGTCTTGCCATCGGACGGCAGCTTGAAGACGGCAACGTCACCGCGCTCCGGCACCCGTCCGAACAGGCGTCCTTGGAAAAGCGGCAGACTGAGCGGCAGAGAGAAATGGCTATAGCCATAAGAAAATTTGGAAACGAACAGGTAGTCGCCCACGAGCAAAGTGGGCTTCATCGAACCTGAGGGGATATTGAAGGGCTCGTAGGCCACCGTGCGCACGGCGAGCGCGATGATGATAGCATAGACGAGAGTCTTGACGGTTTCGAGCACACCGCCGCGTTTACGGTCGGCGACGCTTAGGGATTTTTGCATACTGGTCGTACGTCCAACTACCACCGGGCCGGTAGGCGGTGCATCACCGCCGCGCGAAGAACCGGTTCCACATCGAGCATGACCTGTCACGACCAGAGGCCGACGGCAAGCCGGCGGCCCGCGCGTCATCGGGGCGATGCGGAGATTAGATCACGCGCGATCGGCAAACAAGCAACCCAACCGGCGAGATTCCCGACTGGCTACACCATCGCGAGGCCGTCGGGTGCCTTCCCTCAGGGACCGGAGAGAGGCATGACGACTCAAATCGGCAGTGCGCTGATGATGACGATGGCTTGTGCCAAGGGAGGCTCGTCCGTCAGCGTCAGCTCGATCGAGGCTCGCATGCCAGGCGGCGTCAGCGCTTCCAGGCGGGTCAGCGCGCCGCCGGTGAGGACCAGGGTAGGTTTGCCGCCGGGCAAGTTGACGACCCCGATGTCACGCCAGAAAACGCCACGCGCCAAGCCGGTGCCCAGTGCCTTGGCACCGGCCTCCTTGGCAGCGTAGCGCTTGGCGTAGGATTCCGCCCGCGTCGCCCGTGCATCGCTCTTGGCCCTCTCGATATCGGTGAAGCACCGTAGCGTGAAACGTTCGCCGAACCGTGCAAGCGTCTGCTCGATCCGCCTGATGTCGACAAGATCGGTGCCGATGCCAATGATCATTAAGCAAATCCGCTTTGTTTAAGGTCGACCCAACCCGGCTGAGCTGCGGCGAAAGCTGATGGCCTCGGCCAGATGCGCCTTACCAATATCTGGGGAGCCCGCAAGATCGGCAATCGTGCGGGCCACGCGCAAGATCCGATGATAGCCGCGTGCCGAAAGATGCAATGTATCCGAGGCACGACGCAAAAGGAGGCGACAGTGTTCGTCGAGCATGGCGATGTTATCCAAGACTTGCCCTTCGGCTTCGCTGTTGGTGCGAAGCCGGGCGGCCCCCAGTGCCTGGAAGCGGTCGGCCTGGACGAGACGGGCTTTGAGCACGCGTGCCGCGATTTCGGCCGAACCTTCGGCGGGCGGCGGCAGATCGAGATCCGCGGATCCGACCGCCCGGACATCGACGCTGATGTCGAACCGGTCGAGAAGCGGACCCGAAATCCGAGCCTTATATTCACCGCCGCAGCGGGGCGCTTTCCGGCAAGCTTGCAGCGGATCGTCGAGATGGCCGCAGCGACAAGGATTCATGGCCGCCACAAGCTGGAAACGTGCGGGATACGTCACGTGGAGGTTCGCCCGCGCCACCGTTACCGAGCCCCTTTCGACGGGCTGACGGAGCGATTCCAACACCTGCCGGCTGAATTCCGGCAGTTCGTCCAGGAAGAGAACACCCTTGTGCGCCAGGGAAACCTCCCCCGGCCGTGCATGCGCGCCGCCCCCCACCATAGCGGCCATCGAGGCCGCATGGTGGGGGGCTCGGAAGGGGCGGCGCTTGCTAAGCCGGCCATCCTTGAGCCGGCCGCCGACGCTGGCAATCATGCCGACCTCCAGCGCCTCGGCCGGATCGAGCGGTGGCAGGATTCCGGCGATCCTCGCCGCCAGCATCGACTTACCGGCACCGGGAGGACCGCACATGAGCAGATTGTGACCGCCGGCGGCAGCGATCTCGATCGCCCGCTTGGCCGATTCCTGTCCCTTGACGTCACGCATGTCGGCGATCTCGGCCTCACCCTCGCGGAGGCGGATCATTGGCGCCGCCAGTGGCTGCAAGCCCTTGATATGATTGACGAGAGCCGTCAGTGAAGGCACGGGCGTGACCGCGATGTCTTCAGCCAGCCATGCGGCCTCGCCAGCGGAGGCGGCCGGACAGATCAGGCCCATGTTTCGCTGCGAGGCTGCGATGGCGGCGGCCAGTACGCCAGCGACACCGCGCACGGTGCCGTCCAGGGCGAGTTCGCCCAAGACGAGGCGACCCTCAACTGCAGCTGGCGGCACGATCCCCATGGCGACGAAAAGACCGAGGGCAATCGGCAGATCGTAGAGGCTGCCTTCCTTGGCAAGATCAGCGGGTGCAAGATTGACGATGACCCGCCTGGGCGGCAGGGCCAGGCCCATGGCAGACAATGCCGCGCGTACCCGCTCCCGGCTTTCGGCCACCGCCTTATCGGGCAGCCCGACAACCGCGAAAGCCGGCAGTCCCGGGCAGACTTGGACCTGGACGTCGACCTCTTCAATGTCGATGCCGACAAAGGCCACGCTTTTGACTCGCGCGATCGCCAATGTCTCACTGCCCAACCTTGCCATTCGCCCTTCTCCATTGTCCCCGAGAAAGCCGGACCATGGAGAAACAAGGTAAACAATAGCTTACCGGCTCTCGGACTAGCGCGCCACGTTGGGCTCGGCCCGCATCCGGCTGGCATGTCGCGCCTGGATCCGCAGGGCGCGTGCCTGCCGCACGGATCGGATGGCGTAGAAGACGGCAAAGTAGAAGACGGCGCCGACGATCGCCGCCAGCGGCAAGGAACCCACCAGCATGGGCAGCAAGACCGTCTCCAGGCGTGCCCACAGCTGAGCGAACGAAAAAAAGTCGGTCGTTGGAAGATGACCTGCGGCACGGCCCATAATCCGCTCGCCGAGCTCATAGGTCGAGGCCCAGATCAACGGCAGCGTCCATGGATTGGCCGCGGCGGTACCGATGACGGCCGCGATGATGTTACCGCGCAGAAGATAGGTTACCGTCACGGCGATGCCGACGTGAAAACCCAAAAGCGGCGTCATCGACGTGGCAGCGCCGAGGGCGAAGCCAATGGCGATCTGGTAGGGCGAACCCGACAGACGCTGGATACGGCGCCAATAATAGATGCCCATGCGGCGAAAACCGCAACTCGGCCAAAGATAGCTCCGCAAGCGCTGGCGCTTGCTCAAGGGTCGGCGTCGGCCGAACAAGCTCATGGTCGGATCAAATCGTCGCTGTCGGCAGTCGTATGCCAGAATGGGGCGGTCGTCGGCTTCGCATCAGGAACTCGATCTCTCGACCGAGCAAACGCCCTCCGTGCCGCGCAAAGCCGCCATGATGCGCGAGACATGCTCGAGGCTGGTCACCTCAACGTCGAGCGCGATCTCGAGAAGTTCGCCCGAGCGTCGCCCAAAGCGGACATCGAGGATGTTGGCATCGAGCTTGCCGACTACGGTCGAAACCAGCCCCAGGGCGCCGGGCTTGTTCAGAAAGACCAGGGCCAGACGGGCCCGGGCACGGGTGGTTCGCGCGCCTTTGTCGTTCCAGCCGATATCGATCGCTCGCTCGACCAGCTCCTTATCCCTGCCAATGACGGCGCAATCCATACGGTGCACCGCGATGGAACGTCCGCTACGTACGATCCCAATGATCGCGTCGCCCGGAATTGGGTGGCAGCAGCCAGCATAGTGAAACGCCGTGCCAACAGGCAGGCCCAGGATCGGCGACTGCTTCTTGTCGACCGGTTGGTCCTCGGTCTTGCGCCGGATCGGCACGACCTTTTGATCGACGTCCGGCAAAGCCGGCCGTTTCAACTCGGGATAAACGGCATCCAGGACCAGCTTGGGCCCAACCGTGCCCTCACCGATCGAGGCCAGCAGGTCATCAACCGTCTTCTGCGTGAAATTCGCAAGCGCCCGCTCGAGCAGCTTGTCAGTAATCGCCACATGCTCGGACTTGGCCAGCTTTTGCATAATATCGCGGCCTTGCGCCACGAAGTCTGAGCGCTGACGTACGCGCAGATAACGCCGAATCCTGGCCCGCGCCTTGCCCGTGACGACAAAGCGCTCCCAGGCCGCGGTGGGTGCCGCATTCTTGCTTGTGACGATCTCGACCTGATCGCCGTTCTGCAGCCGATAGCGCAATTGCACCATGCGGCCATCAACTTTGGCGCCGACACAATGATCGCCTACCTGGCTGTGCACGGCATACGCGAAGTCGACCGGCGTCGCGCCGCGCGGGAGGGCGATGAGGTCTCCCTTGGGCGAAAAGCAGAAGACTTGGTCCTCGTACATTTCGAGTTTGGTATTCTCGAGAAACTCCTCGGGCCCGTTTGCGTGCTCGAGGATGTCGAGCAACTCGCGTATCCACCGATAGCGTCGCCCTTCGGTGATCGCAGCATTGTCCTTGTAGGCCCAATGCGCGGCCACACCCAGTTGCGCGAATTCGTGCATCTCAAGCGTGCGGATCTGCACCTCGATCTTACGCTTCTCGGGGCCGATGATCGTGGTGTGCAGCGAACGATAGCCGTTAGGCTTCGGCGTACTGATGAAATCCTTGAAGCGTCCGGGCAGCATCGCGTAGTGCCCGTGGATGATACCAAGCGCCGCGTAACAGTCAGCCACATCCGCAACCAGGACCCGAAAGGCCATGATGTCTGAGAGCTGCTCGAAGCTCATGTTCTTCCGTTCCATCTTGCGCCAGATGGAATAGGCGGCCTTTTCACGGCCGGAGACTTCGGCCGTTATATCGGCGGCCGCCAGCGTTTCAGTCAGTTCCACCGTGATACGCTGGACCAAGTCTACTTCGTCGCGACGCAATTGGCCCAGCCGGTGGCTGATACTGGCCTTCGCGTCCGGCCAGAGATGGCCAAACGCCAGATCCTCAAGCTCAGCCCTGACAGAATCCATGCCGATACGCTCGGCCAGGGGGGCATAGATCTCCATCGTCTCGATGGCGATCCGCCGGCGCTTCTCGTCTGTCTTGATGAAGTTGAGCGTTCGCATGTTGTGCAGCCGGTCTGCCAGCTTGACCAGCAGAACACGGATGTCATCCGACATGGCGAGAAGAAGCTTGCGAAAATTCTCCGCTTGAGCCGTCTGCGCCGATTGCAGTTCGAGCTTGTTGAGTTTTGTCACGCCATCGACAAGACGTGCGACCGTCGGGCCAAACAGCCTGTCGATCTCCTCGAGAGTCGCGCCCGTGTCTTCGACAGTGTCGTGAAGAAGCGCCGTGGCGATGGTGGCGCAATCGAGCCTGAAGCCGGTCAGGATTCCGGCCACCTCGACAGGATGATGAAAATAAGGGTCACCCGAGGCGCGCAACTGCGACCCATGCGCCTTCATCGCGAAGACATAGGCACGATTGAGCAGATCCTCGTCGGCCTCGGGATCATATGCGCGGACGCGCTCCACGAGTTCGTATTGCCGCATGATCGGCCGCCGCTTGACGACGGCCGGTGTCGACGCGGGCATCGCCGCCGGAAACGATGCCGAGCCCGGAGGAACGGCTGGCCTGTCCAAAGCCGCAGATGCAGCTTCGTCCGCCCTCACCGCCGCCTCATCAAGC
The DNA here is from genome assembly GCF_900187945.1 of Arboricoccus pini. Classification (GTDB taxonomy): domain Bacteria; phylum Pseudomonadota; class Alphaproteobacteria; order Geminicoccales; family Geminicoccaceae; genus Arboricoccus; species Arboricoccus pini. The sequence goes on from NZ_FYEH01000002.1 coordinate 192,140, forward strand.
GCCATTGAAGCCTCCGCCCAATCTCCTGAGCTCAGTCCTCGTCCGCCACCTCGTGCTCGCTGTAGCTGACGCCGCTCGGCATCGGCGCCACGATGCCTGCATCCTGCGGCGGGATGAGGGCTTCCAACTCCTGAGCAAGGTCCGAAGGCTCGTCGGTCTCGAGCTCGACGTGACGACGCAGACCATGCACCAGCTCATAGCGAAGGTGGTCGAAGTCGATCGTCTCGTCGGCGATCTCGCGCAACGCCACGACCGGGTTCTTGTCATTATCCCTGTCGACCGACAGTACCGAACCGGCTGCGATATCCCGCGCCCGCTGGGCTGCCAGCATGACCAGCTCGAACCTCGAGGGGACGCGTTCGATGCAATCCTCGACGGTGATGCGCGCCATGAACTCCAACCTCTGTGACAAAGCCTATAATCGGATCAAATTAGGCTAGGGAGTGGCAATTCGCAATCACCCAGCTAGGATTTAGCTTGGCAGCGTTACCTGCGGGCTACGCAACGCGTTTTTGACCGTCTCATTTGCATGTGGCGGAAGCAATATTCCCGAGCGCCCAAAACGAGACGGAAACCATTGCCACTCCTGCGTATGTCAGATAGATATGATCGATTGATTTGCGCTACTAAATATTCTTCCGGAGCATTATAGTATGGCAAGCGACGCTTTGCCTCTGGGGTTCAACCCGCAAGATCGTATCGCACTCTTTATTGATGGTGCAAATCTCTACCAAGCAGCACGCGCGCTGGCATTTGACATCGATTACAAGCGGCTGCTTGGTAATTTCACCCGGCAGGCCCGATTCGTTCGCGCCTACTATTACACTGCGCTTTTAGATGAGCAGGAATATTCACCCATAAGGCCGCTCGTCGACTGGCTCGACTATAACGGCTATTCCATGGTCACTAAACCCCTCAAGGAGTTCGCCCAGGCCGCAGGCCGGCGAAAGTTCAAGGGAAACATGGATGTCGAAATTGCCGTCGACGTCATGGAGCTGTCGGCTAATCTCGACCATGTCGTCCTGATTTCAGGTGACGGCGATTTTCGCCGGCTGGTCGAGGCGGTCCAACGACGCGGCGTGCGCGTGACGGTCATTAGCACGATAAGAACGCAGCCGCCGATGATTGCCGACGAGTTGCGCCGCCAGGCCGATCAGTTTCTGGATCTCGTCGAGCTTCAGCCCTTCATCGCCCGCCAATCGAGTGCGCACGGCACCGAAGATGATGTCGACGATGACGGGTATGACGAAGAATTCGACGACGAGTTCGACGACGAACAGAGCTAACGGCAATACAATAGAGCAACTTGAACGCTGCTCTTGCATCTGGACGAACATGTTGGCAGAGCGCAGCGCGCCGCCGCCGGATTGCCCTCGATGCCCGCGCTTGGTCGCATACCGACAAACACTGCGCGCATTGCATCATGATTGGTTCAACGCCCCGGTTCCCTCTTTTGGACCGAGCGACGCCAGGCTGCTCGTCGTCGGTCTTGCACCGGGTGCATCGGGCGCCAATCGTACTGGCCGACCTTTTACAGGGGACTATGCGGGCGTGGTCCTCTATCCGGCCTTAGCCTCCGCAGGGCTGGCCAATGAACGCTTCGATGCGAGGCTCGACGACGGGCTAGAACTGCAGGGGGCACGGATCACGAATGCGGTCCGCTGCGTCCCGCCCGCGAACAAGCCGACTCCCGAGGAGATCCGCAACTGTCGCGATTATCTGCGCGACGAGGTCAGCGCTCTTCCCGCCGACGGGGTGGTCCTGGCGCTCGGCCGCATCGCCCATGAATCAGTGCTAAAATGTCTGGGCCTAAAGCAGGCCCTCTATCCTTTTGTCCACGGCCAAGTACACCGCCCTCCGGGAGCTCCGCGTCTCATCGATACCTACCATACGTCACGCTACAACATGAACACAGGCCGGCTGACCCTGGCTATGGTCCAAGCCGTTGCGCGCACGATCCAGGTCGAGCTCACCAGGCAGGGTTCGGACGGACATTGAGTTCAAGCGCCGGCGGCTATGGCGGAAAGGGAAGCGATCGGCGTCGGCCGGTTCGCCTCCAGCGCATCGAGAATGACACGAATTTCCCGCCAGAGACGATCGCGTACCGGCGCGACCTCCCAGAGCAGATCGTGCCTGGCACCAGCAAGATCGACATGACGCGCGAGTAGTCGTGCTGCCATAAGAGCCGCAGCTTGGTTGGAGACGATGCGGTCCTGCTCGCCGGTAAGCACCGTCATTGGCAGTTTCAGGCCCTCACCGTACCCGGGCTGCCACGTCCAGGCGATCGAGCGAAAGGCAGCTCGCAACCAGCCATAGGTAACGCCGCCCACGCGATAGGCGTCATGATGAAGAAGAAGCTGGCGAAACGATTCGAAGAGTTCGGGATCCGAAGTCAGGGGATTGGACTCGAAACGCCGCCTTGCCGGATGGATCTCCTGTTGACCGGGCGCGTAGGCGCGGGCCAATCCAACGGCCGTGCCGAGGCCGGCGACGCCCCGAGCCAGCCAGCGAGGCAGGCCGATCCGGATATCGAACATCGGGGCGATGAAAATGGCGGCGGCGGCGCGCAGATCGCGCTCGACCAAGCCGCGCAAGACAAGATGGCCGCCCATGGAATGGCCGATGACGAGGTCTATCGTCTCCATGCCGCTTTGGCGCATCCAGCCGAGAACGCAATCGATATCGTCAAGATAGACGGCGAAATCGTCCACATGACCTTTCCGCGAATGCCGCTCGTCCCGCCATGAGCCGCCTTGTCCGCTCCAGTCCATGATCACGGCCGTATAGGACCAGCCGACCAGGATCTCGAGGCTCGATCTGTATTTCTCGATGAATTCGGCGCGTCCGTTCAAGATCAGGATCGTGCCAAGCGATGGACTGGCTGGGCGCGCTATGCCGATCCTGAGCAAGCCTGCTTTGCCCTCGAGCATCCTGACCTCGAGGCGTCGGCTATCAGTCAGGGAGTCCATGGTCTTCAGATCCGCCCTAAGGAACGCCACAGCGTTGGAATGATGCGCCGCTGACCAACCCCCGAAGCTTATGGCCCGGATGGCAAGCCACCGATCCAACGTCGACAATCGACGCGGCCCGATCGACATCGGACTTCCCGTCAGGCCTGCAGCTCGCAGCGAACGACAACTCGTGCGTCATGGGGTCTCCTGCCGTGGATTCCCCAAACGCCGCGAACGTCGGACGAATCAAAGATGACTGTTTCGGCGGCCGGCGTTGGCACGCATACCTTTCATGCATTCTCGGCCCCTCATATCACGGCGGCCCTGAGGCCGCCGTATGGCAGAAACGGCCCTCAGACCTATTCGACATACAGGGATATGGCACGTTCTATGACAAGGGAGCGGATAGGCGATCCACGTCTTTGCCGCCTCCGCGCGGCAAAGACGTGACGATGCTCAGGAACGCAGTGCCTGGTCGAGATCGGCCTTGAGATCTTCGACATCCTCCAGCCCCACGGAGAGACGAACCATTGACTCCGTTATACCAATTGCCAGCCGCTCGGCCTCGGCGATCTTCGAGTGCGTCGTTGTCATCGGGTGGGTGACCAGGCTGCGCACATCGCCCAGATTGTTGGAGATGGCGATGATTCGCAGCCGATTCATCACCTCGAACGTGCGCTCCTTGCTGCCCTTGACGTAGAAGCTCAGCATCGGTCCACTGGCCGTCATCTGGCGACGAGCCAGATCATGCTGGGGATGACTCTCCAAGCCGGGATAAAGGACGCCCGCGACCGCGGGATGCGCCTCAAGGAAGCGAGCAAGATCCGCCGCGTTGCGACAATGCCGCTCGATGCGGAGGTCGAGTGTTTCCAGTCCCTTGGCCAGGACCCAGGCATTAAACGGACTGAGCGAGGGACCGACATTCTTGCACCAGGTCGACAGCACGTCGTTCTTGAAGGTGTGGTCGCTCAAGATGACCCCGCCCAGACACCTGCCCTGCCCGTCAATATGCTTGGTCGCCGAGTAGACGACGACATCCGCGCCCAACCTCATGGGCTTTTGCAGGAGAGGTGTCGCAAAGACATTGTCAATCACGACCTTCGCACCGGCTGCATGCGCAAGCCGGCTCACGCCCTCGATGTCCACCATGGCCAGGGTCGGATTGCCGGGCGTCTCGAAGAAGGCAATCTTTGTAGGTTTCGCCAATGCCCTTGCCCAGGCATCGAGATCCGTCCCGTCGACGAGTTCAACCTCGATGCCAAAGCGCGGCAGCAACTCGGTGACGATCCAGTGGCAAGAGCCAAAGAGCAGATTGGAGGCCACAAGGCGATCGCCAGCGCGAAGTTGGGCCAAAAGCGCCGTGTGCACGGCCGCCATGCCGGTAGCGGTAGCTGTCGCGGCTTCAGCGCCTTCGAGGAGCGCCATCTTGCGCTCAAAGACCTCGACCGTCGGGTTGCTGACGCGGCTATACATGTAGCCGGGCTGCCGATCGGCGAAACGCGCCTCGGCGTCCTCGGCATGCTCATAGACGAACCCCGAGGTCAAAAAGAGCGCCTCGCTCGTCTCGCCAAAATTGGAGCGGATCCGGCCACCGTGGATCAAACGCGTGCTCTCGCCCACGCCGCCTGGCAGACCCGCCGTCGAATTATCCTCGCTCATGGCGCACATCCATCCTTCGCCCAAAACACAAAAAGCCTCGAAGCCGACAAAGGCCCGAGGCTTTCCATCCGGAACGATCCCCGGCCTTTTAGCGGATTCTTTATAGTGGTCCGCAAGCCGACCGGCTCAAATCACCACTTCACCTTCGAGGTCTTAGGCGCGTTACGCCGATAGGGTCAAGCATCAGCACCGATGGCTTCTGCCAGCCGCCCGATCGAACGTTCGTCCAGCAGCCGGTCCAGGTCCCTTACCAGACGGCGCACCAAGCCCGGCCCCTCGTAGACGAGGCCAGAGTAAAGCTGGACGGCAGTGGCACCCGCCAGGATCTTCGCCAGTACATCCTCCGCCTTGAAAATGCCGCCAATGCCGATCAACGGCAGACTCTTGCCAATCCCGCGGCGAACTTCGCGCAAGAGGGCTGTAGAAGGCTGCATCAAGGGCTTGCCGCTCAAGCCGCCGGTTTCGACTCGCGCGGGCGAGCTCAGGGTCGCCGGGCGGTCGATCGTAGTATTGCTGATCATCAACGCGTCGATGCCAAGGTCCCGGGCAAGCTCGGCTATGGCCAGCGCTTCGTCGATCGAGAGGTCGGGCGCTATCTTGAGGAACACCGGCAATCGACGGGCGAGGTCACGGGCGAGCTCGGCGCGTCGCTCGAGAACAGGTCGGAGGAGGTCGCGCAGGCGGTCCACCTGCTGAAGCGCGCGCAGACCCGGCGTATTGGGCGATGAAACATTCAAGGTGATATAGTCGGCTAACGAAGACAGGGCATTCATCCCTGTCAGATAGTCAGGCAGCGCCTCCCGGCTATCTTTGTTCATGCCGATATTGATGCCCAGTGGCACGGGTCTGCTGCCGAGCGCGCGCAGCCTTTTCCCGACGGTCGCGACGCCGTCATTGTTGAACCCCAAGCGGTTGATGATCGCCGCGTCTGTCTCCAGGCGAAAGAGACGTGGTCTCGGATTGCCCACCTGGGGTCTAGGCGTCACCGTACCAACCTCGACATAGGCAAAACCGAGGCCGGCAAATCCGCGCACCGCCGTCGCATTCTTGTCGAATCCGGCCGCAAGACCGATCGGATGGGGAAGATTCATGCCGGCCAGGGCCGTTTCCAGCCGCGGGGACGCGTTGGCCGGTCGGGATGGCAGCAGGTTCAGGAGCTTGAGGCCGACGCCATGCGCGCGCTCGGCATCAAGCGCAAAGAGGGCTCGATGCAGCACCATGCAGGCCGTCAGGCGCCGGCGGCAAGGAAGCTTGGATTGCGAAACCCAGCCTTGCCATAGAGTAGCGGGCCGCCGGCACGAGTTGAAACCCTGCCGCCCGCGGCGCGAAGCACGGCATGGCCAGCCGCCGTGTCCCATTCCATGGTTGGCGCGAAGCGCGGATAAACGTCCGCCTCGCCTTGCGCCACCAAACAGAATTTGAGCGAACTGCCTGCGGAGATCGTCTTCGTAATCCCTTCCTCGGCCAGAAAGGCGTCGGTATCAGCGTCCCGATGCGACCGGCTGGCCACTGCCACCGCGTCCATATCCGGTCGCGGTCGTACCTGAATGACGTGCACGCCCTGCTCGTCCCGACGCACGGCCCCCTGCCCCACGGCCCCCCACCAGACGATGCCCCTGGCCGGTGCGGCGACCACGCCCAGGATAGGCAGCCCCGCATGGACGAGACCGATATTGACCGTGAACTCGCCGTTCCTGGAGATAAACTCTTTCGTTCCGTCCAGCGGATCGACCAGCCAGAACGGCTCTTGGCCGACGTCGGGGATCTTGCCGGCCGATACCTCTTCCTCGGCGACTATGGCAAAATTCGGGGTCAGCGCACGCAATTCCTTAACGATGAGCGCCTCAGCGGCCTCGTCGGCCAGTGTGACGGGCGAGGCGTCCTCCTTGCGGGCTACGTCGAAGTCGCTCGCATAGATCTCAAGGACGATCGCGCTCGCACGGTCAATGAGGCTGACGAGCTTGGGCATCAGCAATGCGGGCGCGATCATCGAGTTCTCCAAATGACGAGATGGCCGGCCGTCAGTCGCCAGCGAGAATTGCGGCAAAGGTGCCAGGATCGACATTCCCGCCAGAGAGCACGACCGCGACGACGCGGCCTTTAGCATCAAATGCCCCTGACATTAAGGCCGCGAGCGCAATGGCGCCCCCCGGCTCGACCGTGACCTTCAAGGCGCTGAAGGCAAAGCGCATTGCCGAGCGCACCGCATCCTCGGAAGCGGTAAGACCACCTTTGAGAAGACGGCGATTGACCTGGAAGGTCAAAAGCCCAGGCTCCGGCGACATCAAGGCATCGCAGATCGAGACGCGGCCCGGCGGATTGGCCAGACGCTCTCCCGCCTGAAGGGATCGGGCCGTATCGTCGAACGCCTCCGGTTCGGCTGAGAAGACCTCAATGCCAGGCACTTGGCGGGTAAGAGCAGTCGACGTGCCGGCGATGAGCCCGCCGCCACCACAGCAGACGATCGCCGCGTCCGGCCGCAGGTCCCGTGCTGCCGCCTGTGCTACGATCTCAAGACCGATCGTGCCTTGGCCCGCCATGACCCGGGGATCGTCGTAGGGACGGATAAGCTCGGCTCCGGTTTCTTCCGAAACCCTGGCACCGATCGCCTCGCGGTTCTCCCCAAACCGATCATAAAGGATGACCTCTGCGCCAAGCGCACGCGTATTATCCAGTTTCAGCCGGGGCGCGTCGGCGGGCATGATGATCGTGGCCTTGCGGCCGAGGAGTCGCGCCGCTGCTGCCACGCCTTGGGCGTGGTTGCCCGAGGAAAAAGCAACCACGGCCCGGGCTTCGGTCTGCGCGATGGCGTTATAAGCACCGCGAAATTTGAAGGAGCCGGTGCGCTGGAGAGGCTCGGCCTTGACGAGGACCCGACCACCGGTCAGCTCATTCAGGACATCGTTTTCGATAAGCGGCGTACAGACAGCTACACCGCGCAGTCGGGTCGCGGCCGCCTCGACATCTTCATACGCGACCGGCAATGGCTCAGGATCGGTTATCATCATCGCTCGCTACTAAGGCTGGGACGGGCGCCTCGGTGCCTGGTACGGGCCGTCGTGCCCCCGATAACGGAACGAGGCGACCGCCGCCCTCGCGGAGCAAGATGCTATAGACTGTCTCCGCCTCGCTAACGCGCTGGACATAATTGCGGGTCTCGTTGAAGGGAATCGATTCGATCCAGTCGATCATCGTATGCGCGTCGCCTCCACGGGGATCGCCATAGCGATCGAGCCACTGCTGCACCCGCGCGGGACCGGCATTGTAGGCTGCAAAGGCAAGCGGGCCGGTCCCGCCGAAACGGTCCAGCTGCGTTGCCAGATATTGGCTGCCCAACTGAACATTATATTCCGGCTCGTCCGTCAGCGCAGCCCGATCGTAGGGCACGCCTAGGCCGACAGCCACAGTGCGCGCCGTGCTGGGCATTATCTGGATCAGACCCATGGCGCCCGCTGGGGAGACGACGCGACTGTCGAACTGGCTCTCCTGACGGGCAATACCCAACAGCGTTGCCGATCCGGGCAGGCCCGGCCCCGGACTTAACAGGCTTGCGACGTCGGGAACGGGGAAGCTCGAGAGCGGATCGCCGCCTTTTTGCACCGCCAGCTTTCCGACCACCACGATCAGATCCGGGCGGGCGCACCGCCTAGCCAAGTCGTAGACCATCTCCAGCATTTGCGGATCGCTCGCCAGATCGGCACCAAGCTTGCGAATGAACGGGGCAGCCTCCCGGTCGAGGCCGCTGGCGCAAAACAGGCTGGACAAGCCGGCAAGATCTTGCGCCTCGAACCGGCGCCTTCGATCGCGCCCCGGCTGGGATAAGTTTTTGGGCGTGATGGCAGGCTTCTCGCCAAGTTCGATTGCGGCCATCTGACCGTAGAAGGTCGTGGGGTTGGCTGCGGCGCGCGCATAGAATACGCGGGCATCGGCGCCGCGCCCCAGAGCAGAAGCGGCACGGCCACTCCAATAGGCGCCGCGAGCGACGCTGATGGGCGCGGTCACGGCGGCCGAAAGACGCTGGAAATGACCGAGAGCGGTGCCCGGGTCGTTCAGAAAGCGGAGTGCGATCCAGCCCGCCAGCCACTCCCCTTCGGCGAAGGCGACGCCTTCCGACTGCCCATGGCCTGCCGCAAGCGCATAGGCCCGACGATAGTCACCTTTGTCCAAAGCTTCGCGCGAGGCGCGCTGCCGCTGGTTCCAATCAGCTGAAGGGCTGGGCAGACGGCTCAAGGGAACCAGAATATTGGCCGCCTCGTCGGTACGGCCGACAGCGCTGAGCGCCTCCGCCATGCGCTCGCGCCCGTCGCGCGTACGCGGCGGGTGCGTGGCGAACCAGCGCAGGCGTCGCGCCGGATCGACATCCGGTCCCATCACGGCCTCGGCATTGGCCTCGAGCTTGGCACGATCAGGCCATTGCGGATGTTGATCGAGGAAGGTTTCATAGCTGGCGAAGTCGTTGAGCGCGCTGTCACGCAGAGACTGCCAGGCGACCCAGTCCCGGAGCAGCGGATTGGGAGCGGCCAGAGAGGCAGCCTGGGCATAGTTCCTCTGGCCCACGGCAGCCGCAATGGCCCGGACGGCTGCCGCGTTGCGGCCTAGTGCGAAACCTTCATCGCCCTGCGCAAGGGCGGGCGGGCTCGATTGCGCGAGGACCAGCGCGAGGAGAACACTCAATCGCAGGGCGTTCCACTTTCTCCAGCAGATCTTTTGCATCCGGCCCCTTTCCGCCTGCCACGAACGCTCTGGTTAACGGATCGACGCCCGCGGCGAAAGTCGCTTGCAGCGGCGTAACGCCTCTTCAGTGCCTTGCTGGCCTGTCATTCCCTCATTAAGTTCGCCGATCCCGACCATATTACGATCGGGAGCGCGGCCAAGGATCGTCGCGTCAGTCGTCAATCGAGAGGCCGGCATGTTCAAGGGGTCCATCGTAGCCCTCGTTACTCCCTTCAATAAGGATGGATCGGTCGACGCCGGAGCCTTCAAGGATCTGATCGAGTGGCATCTGCAGGAGGGTACGGACGGCTTCGTGCCCGTCGGCACCACGGGCGAAAGCCCGACGCTCAGCCACGAGGAGCATGGCCGCGTCATTGAGCTCTGCGTCGAGGCCACGGCCGGACGGGCACCCGTCATCGCGGGTGCGGGGTCGAATGCGACACGGGAGGCGATCAGCCTGACCCGGCACGCCAAAGACGTGGGCGCCGACGCCGCCTTGATCGTGACACCCTATTACAACAAGCCGTCTCAAGAAGGTCTCTACCGCCACTACAGCGCCATAGCCGAAGCCGTCGACCTGCCTATCCTGATCTACAATATTCCCGGCCGCAGTGTGATCGACATGTCGCCGCAGACCATGGGACGCTTGGCGAAGTTGCACGGTATCGTGGGCGTGAAAGATGCCAGTGCCGACATCGTCCGACCGCTATTGACGAGTGCGGCGTGCGGGCCGGATTTTTGCCAGCTTTCCGGCGAGGATGCCAATATCGTGGCGTTCCTGGCGCACGGTGGCCATGGCTGCATCTCGGTCACCGCCAACGTCGCCCCCGGCCTTTGCGCCGCCTTGCACGACGCCTGGGCCGCGGGACGACCGGAGGAAGCCTTGGCCATCCATCGGCGTCTCCTGCCACTGCACAGGAGTCTCTTTTGCGAACCCAGTCCATCGCCGGCCAAATATGCGCTATCGAAACTGGGCAAGCTTGGCCCGGGCGTGCGCCTGCCGCTCGTCGAGGCCAGCCTCGCTGCTCAAGGCGAAATCGATGCCGCCATGGCGGCGGCAGGCATCCTCGCGAGATAAGCCGGCCGGGGGTGTTGCATGACGACACGCGGCCCCTCGCCTCATCCAGCCCGCCGGGTGACATTGCCTTCGTGGACCCCGATCTAACATAAACTAGGAAAGAGCCGGCCCGGGATCGGGGCCATGCTCCAGGTCGAACGGACGAATAGATGGCCAAGGACAGCGCGCACCGGCAGATCGCGCAGAACCGCAAGGCGTTTCACGACTATTTCATCGAAGAACGGGTCGAGGCCGGCATCATCCTGATGGGCAGCGAGGTCAAGTCGATTCGCGAAGGCCGGGCCACCATCAGCGAGGCGCACGCCGCCGAGATGGAGGGCGAGCTCTGGCTCTTCAACGCCTACATCCCCGAATACGGCAAGGCCAACCGATTCAATCACGAGGTTCGCCGGCCGCGCAAACTCCTGGTGACGAAGCGCGAACGCGACCGGCTCGTGGGTGCTGTGCAACGCAAGGGCATGACGATCGTGCCGCTCAGCCTCTATTTCGGCAAACGCGGCTGGGCCAAGCTCGAAATCGGCCTCGCGAAGGGCAAACAGAGCCATGACAAGCGTGCAGCGCAAAAAGACCGCGACTGGTCACGCGACAAGCAGCGCATCATGCGGGGCAATGGCCGGGGCGAGTAGGCAGGCCGGCGGGGCGATCATCGCCGGGAGGTACTTACGAAATATTAACACCTGAGATCGTAGATAGGTCCCTGATGAGAGTACGGGACATTGAGACATGTTTTCGATCTTCGGCTTCCTGGTTGTGCCAGCGATGGTCTTCGGCTCGTTCTATCTGGCGGGCGGCCACTTCCAGATCCTGATCGAAGCCATGCCGTTGGAGTTGATGACGATTGGCGGAGCCTCCATTGGCATCTTCCTGATCGCCAATGACAAACATATCGTCTTGGGCGCGCTCAAGGATATCGGCCGCGTCTTCAAGGGCGCGCGCTGGGTACAAAGTGATTATCGCGACGTGCTGACCTTGATGTTCACCCTGATCAAGCTCATCCGCACCAAGGGTTTGCTCATCCTCGAGAGCCATCTTGAAAAGCCGGAGGACAGCGCGATCTTCCAGCGCTATCCGAAAATCCTGGGCGATCACTTCGCGCTCGACTTCATCACCGATACGCTGCGCATGATGGTCATGAGCATCGAGGATCCGTTCGAGGTCAGCGAATGCATGCAGCGACAAATTGAAAAGCACGAGGCCGAGCTTGAGACGCGGGGTGCCGCCCTGCAAAACCTGGCGGACAGCCTGCCGGCCCTTGGCATCGTGGCGGCAGTGCTGGGCGTCGTGAAGACGATGGCCTCGATCAACCAGCCGGTTGAGATACTGGGCGCGATGATCGGGGGCGCATTGGTCGGCACCTTTCTGGGGATCCTCCTTTCCTATGGCTTTGTCGGGCCGATGGCGGCGAAGATGCGGGCTACCTATCATGAAGACGGCCATTTCTACGCCGTCATCAAGGACTGCCTGATCGGTTCGCTACAGGGCCACCCGGCTCCTGTTGCCTGCGAACTGGCACGCGGCAACGTGCCGACGACGAGCCAGCCTTCGTTCAAGGAAATGGAGGAGATGTTCGAGGCCCTGCCTGCCGATCCCCTGGCGCCCAGCGCGATCTGATCCGGAGCCCTGCCATGGCCGCGCGCAACGATCGTCGCATCATCATCATCAAGCGAGGTGGCAGCCATGGCGGTCATCATGGCAGTTCGGCCTGGAAGATCGCCTATGCCGATTTCGTGACGGCCATGATGGCGTTCTTCCTCCTTCTCTGGCTGATCACCTCGGCCAACAAGGCAACGCTGCAAGGTCTCTCGGAATATTTCACCGATGCCGCTGTGAGCGGTCATCCGATGTCGAACAGCATCATGGACGATCAGAGCACCGACGGGCCGCCCAACATCATCAAGCGCTCGCCGCTGGGGCTGATCATCGAGCGTCCCATGCCGCCGCCCGATCGCCCGGAAAATCCCGATGCGAACGACTATATGGCGATCGCCGACTCGCGAGCCTCGCCGATGAGCGATGCCAACTTGCGGCAGGAATTGCAGGAGCGTGAGACGCTTGATTTTCAGCGGACGCAGGCAGCGATTCTCAAGAGCGTTGAGGAGGACCCGCAACTGGCTAGCTTCTCGGACAATCTTCTATTCTCACAAAGTCCCGAGGGGCTGGAAGTGCAGATCATCGATCGTGACAATGCGCCGATGTTCCCCCTGGGCAGCGACGTCATGTATCCACTTGCCGGCAAGCTCCTGGGTGTTGTCGCCAAGGCGATAACCAAGCTCCCCAATGCGATCTCCATTCGCGGCCACACGGATGACCGACCCTATGGTGCGGGCTCGGGCTATGATAATTGGCGTCTCTCGAGCGACCGTGCCAACGCCGCCCGCATCGCCATGGTGCAACAGGGGCTGTCACCAGAGCGGGTCGCCGATGTCATCGGCAAGGCAGCGGGCCAGCCGCTTGCCGACACCTTGCCCGACAATCCACGCAACCGCCGCCTCTCGATCATCCTCCTGCGTGAACAAAACAACTGATCATCACTTGCGCCGGCAAAGATCTGGTGCGGCTCGACGACGAAGCCGACCATGCTGACAGCTCCCAGGCTCGGACGTGCTTGGTGACGGGCGAGAAGACCCTGGCCGCGCACCAGCGCGCCCGACCAAGTTTGCGAGGGCCAGCGCGCAATAAGGGATGGGCTCGGACGGGTTGACGGTGATCGGCTGCTTCATCACGAGGATGCGACAGTAGCCGTCCTTGCCGGGCACGAACGTCTCATCGAGAGCGCCATGCTTCTCAACGAACCTTCAATGAAGCTCACACTACAGCATAGACCGTCTTCGCGAGCAGATCCGTTTCTCGGCGGAGGCCGTCAAGGCTAGTCAGCACACCTCGCCGCCAAGTCGCACTCTGCATGCGCACTCTGTCGGCCTGCAGCTACGCGCGAGGGACAGACCTCGCCAATCCTGGGTCCGGGCGTCGAAGGATTTCAAGACGGCACTCACGCCTGGATCTTGCGAATCGCGGACCCGCGAGGCGAAACCGTCGGTTCACCTCATTCGAGCTTGGGAAAAGGCGGCCATTTCGAGCCCGTTATCGCGATCGTTCAGAGGATTGGCCGTTTATGCAATACCTTGGGGTGCGATTCGGGGTGTTTCTCTGCCCGCTCATAGGTGGACGTCGCCTAACCGGAGGTACTATAGAGCGATCGAATGAATCGAGCGGCTTTCGACCAGCGATAAAGATTGACGCGAATTTTAGCTAAATGTAGCTCTGGGTCGTCATCAGAAAACGGGAACAGTCGCGCTGACCGCGACCACTCGGAGCAGACGAGAATGGATCAAGGCGTGGAAAGCACAGCGACTCGTACTCAGACCGGCCGCGGCCGCGCGATCGATGCAGACCATCTGGTGAGCCTGCGCATTCGCCAGCGCCGGATCATGCTGGGGTTGACGCAGCAGCACATGGCGGAACTGATCGGCGTGACCTATCAGCAGGCGCATAAGTACGAGACCGGCATCAACCGGATATCGGCCGGCCGGCTCTATCAGATCGCTCAAGCGCTGGGCGTCGAGGTGAATTACTTTTTCGAGGACCTGGACGCCTCCGGAGGCAAGCGCCAACCGCCCGAGATGATGCCGCAGCAGCGTATGCTTCTCGAGCTAGCGCGGAATTTCGCCAATATTCCGAGCCGCAAACACCAGGAAGCGCTTTGCAACATGGCCCGTGTCCTGGCCGACACCGTCGAAAAGAAGGATACAGCTCACTAGCCTGAGACGCATACGCCTCGGGGGGCGCCGCCAACCCCAGGCAGAAGACCGCGCTTGGTGGTGAGGCGCACGACTGGCGATGATAGCCCTCGGTGTCGCAGCGAGTGGGCCGCACGTGAACGACGGGACCGGCTTAACAGCGTCAGATACGCCTTTGTCTGGCTGCTGCCTTCGAGCAGCGCCTTACGGAGCGATCTGGCAAGACGCCCTTTGCGGCAATGCAGGCCGATCTCGTCAGCCGCCTCACTAGGCCGTCCTAGCTGCTCCACGCGAAACGGGACCGACGCTCCACCCGCTATCGGACGCCGTCATTTCCGGAACGGTCGTCTTCGACATCCAGTTTCGCGAACGCCTATGGCGGTTGGGGCAGTCTTGGCTCGCGGGACGAAGGAGCGTGATCCCGACAGGCCCGGCAGGCTCGCCTCATCGAATCAAATGGATCAAGCGAGCCGGTTCGAGCGGTGGCGTTTCGCGACCAGATAGCCTCCTGGTTCAAGGGACCTTGCGGCGTAGCGATTCCGATCGCTTGGCTCGATCACTACCATGCTGAGGAAGCATCGCCGTGTCCGCACGAACGGCGGACGCTCGGGCTCAGGCGATGATCAAGGCGACCGAGGTCAGGCTCTCAAGCTGAGTATCTACGATGGTCTGATCGACAACAACGCCAATCGACGGCGGCATGCCCAACATCTCCCGCATACTGCCGACTTCATCGAAACACGGCCCCAGGAGATACTGCTGGCGATCGCGAGGCACGTAATAGATGAGCGCCTGCGGGAAGCGATCACCTAGCCTGCGACGCGCCTGCGCTGCCGCGTCCTTTAGAGCCGCCTGAGCGGAGGCACCATCGCGGCGGAGCAGATAAACGTGATCCGTGGGCGGCAGATCGCGATCAAGGATCAAGCCCCCCGATCCCTCGTCGATGCCGACGACACGGGCAACGGTGCGCACACCCTCGCCCGTATTGCCCACTCCGATCGAGATCTGCTGGGCCACGAGCGATGGTCGATGCCTCAGAAGATCGCCAGCGCGTTCCAGAGCCACGGTCAACGCCGGGCTTCCATCAAGGCGCGTGAGTGTCCGATTGAGGCGCCCATCAAGACGGCAGGCGGCGCCAAGATTGACACCGGCGCGGACGACGATCGGCACGAGTGCTAAGTCTTCGGTGAAGCACACCCCGGTGATACCTCCCTCACTCAAGCAGCCGGCGACGGCAAGAGGCAGGATCGATCGATGCGTCGTGCCACCCATGGACCAAAAAGCGCAGTTTCGCGCTAGCTCCTCCAAACGGCCGCCCGCCTGCTCAAGATCTGCCGCTACGTGCAGGAGGGCCACGTGACCGGGCGGCCCAGCCGGATAAGCTTCGGCGTCGAAAAGGCGTGAGCTGCGCTCAGGCAGGCGACCCGCCAAGACCGCCAGCCCCTGACCCAAAGCTTCTCGCATGCCTTGGCGATGGACGGCGGCGGCAGCTGTGCCGACCCAGCGCTCGATGCCGGTACCTTGGCGCAGACCATTGAGGATCGCGTCCGCGTCACTGGCCAGCGCTTCGCTCAGGAAGACGAAGCCAATATTTCCGCCGGCTGGCAGGGGATCGAGTTGTGCCAGACAGGCCGCCAAGGCGCGAGACCAGTCCGAACCGGGGGCACTGGCGGCACGAAAGCTAGGAAATGCCGCTTCGCCGGCAGGCGAACTCATCGCATTCCTCGCTGCAACGTCGAGCCCATTCAGCCGAGCGAGGCGCGACGCTTGTCGCGGGCATGGCTGAGGCCACGACGCAGCTCAATGACGCCCAGCGTCAGCGAACCCACCACCAGTGGCAGCATGTAATAGATGGCGCGAAAGGCGATAAGGGCGCCGATCAGCGGCGCGGTCAATTCGGGTGAGGGTTGGATCATCAAGATGACGGCGGATTCGAAGACGCCCAGACTGCCGGGCACATGGCTGATGAGGCCGACCGTCAAGGCGGCGGCAAAAATGCCCAAAAGCTCGAAATAATCGATGTTGAAGCCCGCCGGCATCAGGACGTACAGCGCCGCCGCGACCGAGGCCAGATCGGCTATTCCTAGAAAAATCTGCAGGAGCGTGATCTTCGGCCCCGGCAATGCCAGGACCTGTCCCATGATCTTGACCGGCCGATCGAACCAGAACTCGAAGAGGATGAAGCCTAGTACGATCGCCAGAAGGACGACGCCGATGGCGCGCCAGACGGGCACCTCAATCGTAGTGGCGAGCGCCAGGGGCGCAGGCTCGATCACAAAGGCAATACCGATGAGCGTCGTGGCACCGAGGCCGAATGTCGTTGTAAAGAAAACCTGGATCTTGGCGACATCGATGATGTTGAAGCCATGCAAGCTGTAGAGTTTGTAGCGGATCGTGGCGCCAACGAAGATCGCAAAACCGACCGCGTGCGCCACGGCCTGGGTCACGAAAGAATAGATTGCAATCTGCTTCAAGGGCAGTTTGCGATGTACATAGCGTACGGCGTAGTACTCATAGCCGACCAGGGCGACGAAGCTGAGCGCGGTAAAAAAAAGCGCCAGGACGAACTGCATGAGGCTAATTCGGACAAGCTCGGTACCCAGCTGATCCAAACTGACATTCGATGCCCAGCGATGCAGAACCCAGAGGGAGATCAGGAAAAGTCCTAGACCGACTGCGATGGAAAGAAGCGACTTCAGACGCGAGTGCCCTTTCATCACCGCCATCACGGCACCGCCGCTGCCAACCGCCGGACGTGATGCCTGATCGTCCGACTTGGGCGTGCTCCTGGTCGGCCCATCGATCGCATCGTCATCTTCAACATCGACGTCGTCGTGTGGAGCGATCGCCATCAGTCTTCCCAGCTACCTCGCCCGCGCGAGCGTTATCATTCACCGTACCCGATCGCGTATATCCTGGTAGAGCTAAGCTCCTTATTCCATCGGTCGACCAGTCACGAACGTAAAACCGTGCGACGTCCACTCCGGCGGCATTAGCTCAAGAGCCAGGACGCTTCGGCCCGCTCATTGAGACGACGACCGGATTCTGGCTTTTCCTGACACTGAAATAGCGTGTGGCCTCCCCCTGGCAGACCAGTTCCTGCGATGGCTGAAGACGCTGTTCATAACTGTACTTGGCCCACATTTGCAGCGCCTGTGCCTGCGGTAGGCTGCTCAAGACGCGCTGCTCGTCCATCATAACGATATGCGGATTGGTGCAACCGGGCTCGCTCTCGGCGGCATTGGCGTTGTAGTAGGTTGTGAAGGCGGTGATGTAGCGCGGATCGTTCGCGATCCGGCCACCCTGAAAAATGCTGCACCCCGCCAGCGCCGCGAGCGCAAGGACGAAAGCGGCCGAGAGGAGACGATGCGCTGGGCGCGACGGAAGGCACATTGAGGGCGAATCTCAGTTTGGGTCTAAAGAACAGGCCAGACCCTACCCCTCCGGACAAGGCGCGGGCAAGCTGCTGGCGGCTCGACGTCCACCTGCTCGGCCTGATCCCTATTTACCTTATTGCCCTCCTGATCGCCGTCGGCTCTGCCGGCGTCGCCAACGCGGAGGATGCGAGGTCAATTTCGGCCGGCGCCGCGGCCCTGCAATCCGGGCAGATCGGCTTCGTCCTTCTCGACCCGCAAACCAATCAAGTGCTCGAAAGCCAGGCGAGCGGGCAATCTTTCATCCCAGCCTCCACGGTCAAGCTGCTGACCGCCTGGATGGCGCTCAAGGTGCTGGGGCCGGCGTACCGTTTCGAGACGCGGCTGACCACAAACGGGCCGATTGTCGACGGAACGCTCCATGGTGATCTCTGCATCGTCGGTACCGGCGATCCCAGGCTCGTGATGGACGACATCCGAGCTCTAGTCGCCAACCTTGGGTCGCTGGGCATCAAGCGGGTCGAGGGCAGGCTTCTGGTCGATGACGGCGCCCTGCCCTTGCTGCTGCGACTCGATCCTACCCAGCCCGCGCAATCCCCCACGAATGCCGGGGTAGGCGCGCTTTCGTCGGAATTCAACAGGGTGACGGTAGGCTGGGCACAGCGCGGCAAAGGGAAAGGCAAGACCGTCTCCACCTGGATCAGTCCGGAAGCCGACAATCTGCGTGCCACCGTCGTCAAGCCGGGCATCCTGCCAAGGGATGCGATCAACCCCATGGTCGATTCGCACGGCGGCACCACGTTCGAGTTGGCGGCGGATCGCTCGACTAGCGGGGCTCTAGCGTTTCCCGTGGCGGACCCGGGCCTGCAGACGGGTGCGCTTTTCAAAACAGCTTCGCGCGAGGCCGGCATCCAGATGCCCGAGCCAACACGCGGCACGCTCGTGGGCGGGCGCGTGCTCGTCGTGCACGACAGCCCGCCCTTGAGCGAACTCGTCACCGACATGCTCCATTACAGCAATAACCAGATGGCCGAACTTCTGGGCCTGGCAACGGCGCAACGACTGGCCGGCCAGCCTAGCTCCCTACAAGCCGCGGCTCAGGTGGTGAGTGAAGCCCTGGCCCGCGACGTCCCGGTGTTTGCCGGCAAAAGCGCCTTCCTGGCCAATCTTTCCGGACTTTCCGCCCGCTCGCGCCTCACGCCACTGCAACTGGCCTCGCTGCTGGAGATGGCGGCCAGACAGCCCGAGGGCAACGCATTCATGGCGATGCTGGCCGAGGGAGGTCTGAGCGGCACGTTGCGTGGTCGCCTCAAGGGCCCGGCCATGGCGGGACGCGTGCACGCCAAGACGGGAACCATGGCTTATGTCAGCGCACTTGCCGGCTATGCTCAGACCCAGAGCGGCCGAACCCTGGTCTTTGCCATCATGTGCCTTGATGCGGGCAAGCGAGCCGCCTACGACGCCGCCGCGGGCGATCGCAAGCCGCTGGATGGCCCGGCACTCCGCTGGATCGAGAACGCGAAGGCCGTTCAGGACAGCCTCGTCTCCCGGTGGATACAGGCTTATTGAGGCCATCTTCTAGCCGGCTGGTCCGTCTTCCTCGTGGCGCGGCAAGCGGTCCGCGATCTCGAACCAGGAAACGCTGCTGGCCGTCCAGCTATGATGCGACGGAGCGATCTCGCCCGGATCGTCCAGGGCAAGGATGTTGATCTCGACAATCCGGGGGGCCCGCTCATCCATATAGCCGATCGAGGCGCCGCATTGTTCGCAGAACCAGCGCCGTCCATGCGCCGAGGAGGCAAAGACGCGCGGGTGCTGCTTGCTTGTGAATCGGAAGCGTTGGACATCCCAGTCGCCCCAGACGGTGACGGGTGCACCAGTGGTGCGCTGGCAGATGCGGCAATGACAGTAGCCGACATTGCTCGCCTGACCACTGGCGACAAATCGGACGGCGCCGCACTGGCAACCGCCTCGATGAATAGCGCCGGTCATGGACGCAACTCCAACATGATGGGCGTGTGGTCCGAAGCCTTGGGCTCGAGCCTTGGCGCTTTGTCGATGCCACAGCTCACTAGTCGATCCAGCGCCTGCGGGGAAAGGAGGAGATGATCGATGCGGATCCCATCGTCTCGCTGCAACGCGCCTCTTTGGTAGTCCCAGAACGTATAGGCGCGCCTTGCCTCCGGATGGAGGGAGCGGAAGGCATCGTAGTAGCCGAGATGCAAAAGGGCGCGAAAGGCACGCCGGCTTTGCGGCTGAAAGAGAGCATCGTCCTGCCACTCAGCCGGGTTCTCGCAATCCACCGGTTCCGGGATGACATTGTAATCGCCGCCCAGAACGACCGGCCCCCCTGTCTTGAGCAAATCGGCTGCCCGAGTGTGCAGGCGCGTCATCCAGGCTAGCTTGTAGTCAAATTTGTGGGTCGCGATCGGATTGCCATTGGGCAGATAGATCGCCGCGACGCGCACGCCCTGGATGGTCGCTTCGAGATAGCGAGCCTGCGCATCCTCGCTATCGCCAGGCAGGCCTTCGAGGACGTCCTCGATCGAATGACGTGAGAGAATGGCCACGCCATTATAGCTCTTCTGGCCAAGCGCCCTTGCCTGGTAGCCCAGCGTCTCGAACGCCAGCGTGGGGAAGGCCTCGGTCTGGCATTTGATTTCCTGGAGCAAGACTATATCCGGGCCGACAGCCTCCAGCCACTGGGTCAGGTTGCCAAGACGTGCATTGATCGAATTGACGTTAAAAGTCGCTATCTTCATGCACACTCGCATAGACCGCCGGATGGAGCTTGCCCAGTGCCCCCGCCCGGACTGTTCCGGAAGTCAGGCGAAGGTGATGAGCACCTGGTCCGCGCTCACGACCTCCGCCGCCTGGACCAGCACCTCGCCAACCACCCCATCCTCCTCTGCTAGCAGCACGTTCTCCATCTTCATGGCCTCCAGAACGAGGATTTCCTCGCCGACCTTGATCTCCTGGCCGGCCTGGACACTGACCTTGATGATCAACCCCGGCATTGGCGATTTCAGCTGATGCGCCTTCTCGGCCCTTTCCTTAGCCGGCGTACGTGCCAGGAAATTCGCTGCGCGCAGGGTGCGGACAATGAGCGTCATCTCCGCCCCGGCATGCCTTAGGACATAGCCCTCACGGACCGGCCTTACCTGCAAGGCCAGCGTCGTGCCCTCCTTGAAGGTCGCGCGCGCCAACCGGAGACCAGGTCGCCAGTCGAGGACAAGGCTGATTTCGCTCTCATTGACGCGCATCGTGGCATGGCGACCATCGAGGCTAGCGGCATCGACGGAAAGACCCGCTCCGGCGCCCTCCACGACCCAGGCGGTCTCCACTCTTGGCGGCATGAAGGGCGCGGCCGGGACCGCCCGAGCCGCCTCGATGAGACGCATGGCGACAACGACCGCCGCCAACTTCTCCAACCGATCCGCAGGCAATTCGACACTGCCGAAGCGCTCGCCGAACTCCTCGGCGATGAAGCCCGTCGTCAGACGTCCAGCCGCGAAGCGAGGATGCGCCAGCAAGGCCGAGAGGAACGCCACGTTATGGCGGGGACCGTCGATGACGAACATGTCGAGAGCCTGCCGTAACAGGTCGATTGCCGATTGGCGGCTTGCCCCATGGCCAACAATCTTGGCGATCATGGGATCATAGAACATGGAAACCTCCCCGCCCTCGACGACGCCGCTGTCAATTCGCAGGCCTTCCAAGCCCGGCTCTTCGTAGCGGACAAGCCGGCCGATCGAGGGGAGGAAACCGCGGGCCGGCTCTTCCGCATAGATCCGGGCCTCGACGGCCCAACCCTGAGGAACGAGTTCCTGCTGCCGCAGCTTCAGCTTCTGGCCGGCAGCAATCTTTATCATCTCCTCGACCAGGTCGACGCCATAGACCATCTCGGTGACGGGATGCTCGACCTGCAGGCGGGTATTCATCTCGAGGAAATAGAAATTCCGATCGCCATCGACGATGAACTCGACTGTGCCCGCCGAATGGTAATCGACGGCGCGCGCAAGGCTGATCGCCTGGGCACCCATGGCAGCCCGGGTCGCCTCGTCGAGGAAAGGCGATGGTGCCTCCTCGATCACCTTTTGATGCCGCCGCTGGATCGAGCATTCGCGCTCGCCCAGATGGAGAATGGTGCCGTGCCGGTCACCCAGGACCTGGATCTCGATGTGGCGAGGGTCGGTGATGAATTTTTCGATGAAGACGCGATCGTCACCGAAGGAGGAACGGGCCTCCGAACGGGCGCGCTCCAGGCCATCGGCCAGCCCGGCCGCTTCCTTGACGACGCGCATGCCCTTGCCGCCGCCGCCAGCCGATGCCTTGACCATCAAGGGATAGCCGATTTCGCTGGCGATGCGCAGTGCTTCCTCGGCATCCTCGATCGGCTCCAGCGTGCCCTGGACGGTGCTCACGCCGGCGGCACGCGCCAGGCGCTTGCTTTCGATCTTGTCGCCCATGGCCTCGATGGCTGCCACTGGCGGGCCGATGAAGGTGATCCCTTCCGCCTCGAGCGCCTGGGCAAAGGCTGCGCGCTCGGAGAGAAATCCATAGCCCGGATGCACGGCATCGGCCCCTGTTTGCCGGCAGGCCTCGATGATGGCCTCGATGCGAAGATAGCTCTCGGCCGCAGGCGAGGTGCCGATCGCCACGCGCTCGCCCGCCATGCGGACGAAAAGTGCCTGGGCGTCCGCTTCGGAATAGACGGCGACCGTCGGGATACCCAACTGATCGCAGGTGCGGATGATGCGACAGGCGATCTCGCCGCGATTGGCGATCAGGATCTTCTTGAACATTCTTGCCTCAAAGCGGCACGTTGCCGTGCTTCTTCTTTGGATTTTCTAGCGTTTTGGTTCGCAGCCAGCGCAGCGACTGGGCGACGCGACGCCGCGTGCCATGAGGCATGATCACGTCGTCGACGAAGCCCCGCCTTGCTGCGACGAACGGGTTGGCGAAGCGTTTCTTGTAATCCTGCGTGCGGGCCTCGATCTTGGCCGTGTCATCGATGTCCGCGCGAAAGATGATCTCCACGGCCCCTTTGGCCCCCATCACCGCGATCTCCGCCGTCGGCCAGGCGAAATTCACATCGCCGCGCAGATGTTTGGACGACATGACGTCATAGGCCCCGCCATAGGCCTTGCGCGTGATGACCGTGACCTTGGGGACAGTCGCCTCCGCATAGGCATAGAGCAGTTTTGCGCCATGCTTGATGATGCCGCCATATTCCTGCGCCGTACCAGGGAGGAAGCCCGGCACGTCGACCAAGGTCAGGATCGGGATATTGAAGCAGTCGCAAAAGCGCACGAAGCGCGCTGCCTTGCGCGAACTATCAATGTCGAGACAGCCCGCCAGCACCATGGGCTGGTTGGCGACGACGCCGACGGTAGTGCCATCGATGCGGCCCAGGCCTATCACGATGTTACGGGCAAAATCGGGCTGGAGCTCGAAGAAGTCGCTCTCGTCTACGATCTTCTCGATCAGCTCCATCATGTCATAGGGCTTGTTCGGATTGAGCGGCACCAGGGTGTCGAGCGAGGGATCGTCGCGCTCGACCGGATCGAGACAAGACCTGGATGGCGGCGGCTCACGATTCGAAGACGGCAGAAAGTCGATGAAGCGTCGCGCCTGATCCAGCGCCTGCGCATCATTGTCGAAGGCGACATCGGCGACGCCGGAGCGGGCCGCGTGGGTGAAGGCGCCGCCCAGTTCCTCGGCCGTCACCACCTCGTTCGTCACGGTTCGGACAACCTCGGGCCCGGTGACGAACATGTAGGAGCTGTCCTTAACCATGAAGATGAAATCGGTCATGGCCGGCGAATAGACCGCACCGCCCGCGCACGGTCCCATGATCAAGGAAAGCTGCGGTACGACGCCTGAGGCCATGACGTTGCGCAGGAAGACATCCGCATAGCCGGCCAGGCTGGCTACGCCCTCCTGGATGCGGGCGCCGCCGGAATCGTTGAGGCCGATGACGGGTGCCCCCACGGCGACCGCGCGATCCATGACCTTACAGATCTTTTCCGCATGTGCCTCGGAAAGAGCGCCGCCAAAGACGGTGAAGTCCTGCGCAAAGACGAAGACGAGCCGGCCGTTGATGGTGCCTTGGCCGGTCACGACGCCATCGCCCGGGATCTTCTGGTCGGGCATGCCGAAATCGATGCAGCGATGCTCGACGAACATGTCGGTCTCTTCGAAGGAGCCGGGATCGAGCAAGAGTTCCAGCCTCTCCCGCGCCGTCAGCTTGCCGCGACTATGCTGGGCCGTGACCCGCTTCTCGCCGCCGCCGGAACGAGCTCCTTGCCGCATCGTCTCGAGCTGCGCGATGATATCCTGCAAGGCTGTTTTCTCCTCGCCCGATGGCTCCCTGATAGCATGCGCGTAGCATGCCCCCGGACCATCGTCGACCGGACGGTCAGCCGAGAGCGGCGAGGAAAGCCGAGACCGCTTCGAGATCGCGTCGCAGCCGAGCGTGACGTTGGAGCAGATCGGCTTCCTCGCCCCAACGCTCCATCTCGTAGAGCTCGTCCAGAACCGCCGCCTCGAATCCCTCGGCCGGCGTCAGCGCGCCTCGCTGCAGGGCCAGTCCCAGGATGATCGATCCCATAAGGGACGTTGCCGCATGGAGTGCTGTGAGCCGCCAGTCGTCCAGAGCCTTAACGGCGCGCTTGAGCCCACACAGCGCCCCCTCGTCCTGTTGGATCGCCGCGATACCGGTCGTCGTGACGAGACGTGAATCCAGATGCAGATGCGCCCAGTCCAGCCATTTTTGCCAGGCCTCGGCCTGGCGCGCCGCGAGATCTTGAGGATGCGCGGCGCGGTAGCAGAGCAGGTCGGTCTCTCCATAGCCCAAAATTTCCGCCTCCGCGTCGGTACGACGCGTCGGCATGAGATCCAGCACCGTCGTCGCCAGACGGGTGAGTGGCATGGAATCGGGCACGATCTCCTTAGCCTGCGCCGCCCATTCCTCTGCAACGAGGTCGGCCAGCGCCCTGGTCGGCAGGATCAGCACCCGACGCACGGGCGTGCGCAGGGGCCGGCCATCCAGGAGGATCGCGAAGCCATCCTCCGCCGCGCTGGCCTGAACATCCTTATAGAACCGCTTCGCCATGGACTTCCGCTCAACTGCAGGCCGACCGAGCGCTACACGCTTGCTCGCGCCGCTGCAACGGCTGGCTTCAAAGGATTGTTTTCCTGGTAAATAGGCATATAGTCTTATTTAGACACCAGCCGAGATTAATGATGCTCAATGACCATGTCGTGCGAAGCCTCTATCCGAAGGCCCCGGCCAGCCATGCGGAAGGCTTTGCCGAACGGGCCGCCCGGGCGTTTGCCGTCCATGGCTTGAGCGGCAGCGCCATCCTCTATTTCCTCGCGACGATCGGCCATGAGACGCAAGGCCTGACGCGCTTTGAGGAAAATCTGAACTACCGCGCGAGCCGTTTACTGCAGGTTTGGCCGGCGCGCTTTCGCAGTCTCGAGGTCGCCGCAAAATTCGAGGGCGCACCGGTCAAGCTAGCCAATCTCGTCTATGCGGCAAGGATGGGCAATGGTGACGAGGCCTCGGGCGACGGCTACCGCTATCGCGGTCGCGGCTACATTCAACTGACGGGCCGGTCCAGCTATCTGGCGATCGGGAAGGAGGTCGGGCTGGATCTGGTGGGTCAGCCGGACCTCGTCGCCGCGCCCGAGCATGCACTGGACATCGCGACCGCTTATTGGCGCTCGCAAGGCCTCCTTGCGATCTCGAGCTTCGAGGGGGTGTGTCGGCGGATCAATGGTGGTGCGATCGGCCTCGATGACCGCCGAAATTGGCTAAAGCGCGTCACCGCCATCCTCGCCAGCGAGGGAGACTAGGTCGCCGCCATGTGCAGGCCGAGCGCTGGCGTCAATTCTTGCCAATTGCTCAGGATCGAGACGGCCCCAGCCTGGAGCAGGTCTGAACGGTCATGATTTCCCCAATCGACGCCGATGGGCCGCACGCCTGCGGCCTTGGCCATCTCCATGTCATAGCTGGTATCACCGATCATCGCCGTCTGTTCAGGCGCAACTCCAGTCTCGGCCATGGCCTCGATAAGCATCGATGGGTGCGGTTTCGAGGGATGACCGTCGGCAGCCTGCAACGTTGTGAAGAAACCGCCTAGATCGTGTGTCGTCAGCATGCTGTGGACGCCGCGCATCGATTTGCCGGTAGCGACACCCATGATCAGTCCCCGCCTGGAAAGATCCTCCAGCATCGCACGCGAGCCGGGGAACAGCGGTTCCTGGAGAGTGGGATCATTGCGTCGTATCTGGAAGGCTGCGCGATAGCCTTCGGCGATCCTCGCGGCCAGAACCGGATCGCTGCGCCCGAGAAGAACCTCCATCGCCTTGACGAGCGACAGGCCAATGATGCGGCGGATGGCCTGGGCGGGCGGCGGCTCCAGCCCTTCGGCCGCAAAGCCGCTGCGTGTGCAGGCAACGATCGTCGCCTGACTGTCGACGAGCGTACCGTCCAGATCGAAAATAATGAGTCGCATGTGCGCCATGTGCCACTAGGGCCGGCATCAAGGCAAGAGCGGGGGCCCCGCTATAGTCTTCAATGTTGCGAAGCGCGTGCGGCGATGCAACTTGAAGCCACCATTACTGTTTGAGCCGGTATGAGCACGCAAGAACCTGAATATCTTCCCCCCAAGGTCACCGATCGTCTGCCCGCCCGGCCCTCTGCCGGGCATGTGGAGGTCGATCAGCACAGGGGACCGATCGCGGCGGTGTGGCTGGCACTGGGCGTCGTCGGGTTCGTACTCCTCCTTTATCTGCTGGAGCATGTCGTGCTCCTGGGATTTGCTGCCATTCTCCTGTCGGTCTTCCTGGGGGGCATGTCGCGACGCCTCGCCAAGGCAACCGGGCTCAATCGTCGGGTGGCGCTTGCGGTCGTTACGATCGGCCTCCTCGTCGTTGTCCTGGGTTTCGTGGCGCTGGTTGCACCGGCCATCGCCGAGCAGAGCGTGGAACTCTGGCACCAATTGCCGGCAGCCTGGGAGTCGCTGACCCAGTGGCTCAGGCATTATAGCTGGATGCAACAATATACCCGCGACCTGCCGAGCCGCCTTGAGAGCATTGGCAACGAGATGTTCAGCACGGCCTCATCGGGCCTGCTCGGTGCCGCCTCCTCGACGGTCAACGCCGTGACCGAAACCGCCATCGTCATTGTCCTTGCGATCTACATGGCAGCGGAACCGCAGCCCTACATCTCGGGCTTCGTGCAACTTTTTCCCAAGCACCGGCGGACGCGCACGTACCAGATCATGCGTGCCATGGCCAAGAATCTCTGGCGCTGGCTGCTAGGCCAGTTTGCCTCGATGGCGATCATCGGCGCCACGACGGGCGTGGGCTTGTGGATTTTGGGAATCCCCCTGGCCCTGACGCTGGGCCTCCTGGCCGGGCTTTTCACCTTCATCCCGACATTAGGTCCGCTTTTGGCCCTGTTGCCTGCTCTGGCCATCGCCTCCCTGCAGGGTTTCTCGACCGTCATCACGGTACTGGTGCTCTATCTCGGCATTCAGGCCGTCGAGAGCAATCTCGTCACGCCGATGATCCAGCGACGCGCCGTCGAACTGCCCCCTGCTCTGATCCTGGTGGCGCAAATCGTAGCCGGCGTTTTCTTCGGCCTGTTCGGATTAGCGCTGGCGACACCGCTTACGGCCGCCATTATCGTCCTGGTCCGCAAGGCCTATATCGAGGACGTCCTCGACGACAAACGCAAGCTGCGCTAGGCATCAAAGTAGCCTGCGGCTAGCGTCCCTCTGTCGGCCACTCGGCGAGCGTCGCCCCGGGCAATTCCGGCTCACCCAGGCCCAGCCAATTCAGTGCTTGGCGAAAATCGAGGGGTGGCGGAGCCTCGATCAGGAGGCGACCTTTGGTCGGATGCGGCAACTCGAGTTCGCGCGCATGCAGCATCAACCCTTTTGGCGCTCCATCAGGATGGGCCACCTTGCCGCCGTATTTGCCGTCACCCAGGATGGGCGTGCCGATCGCGTTCATATGCGCACGCAGTTGATGCGTCCGGCCGGTATGCGGCTGTAGCGCAACCCAGGCACCCACTTTGCCGGCCCGAGCCAGGATCTTAAACGAAGTGCGGGCAAACTGGCCGCCTTCCTCTGGATCGACCTCCATGCGCTCGCGCCCGGACGGCCCGGCCTTGGCGAGCGGCAGATCGATGCGGCCTTCATTGCGGGTGGGCGCACCAACGAGCACGGCCCAATAGAGCTTACGAACGCGATGCTGCTGAAAGGCGAAGACGAGTTCGCGCGCCGCAGAACCGCTGCGCGCCAGGACGAGGATCCCGCTCGTGTCGCGATCCAGCCGATGCACCAGGCGTGGTCGCTGGCCATCGCGCCCGACAAAAGCATCAAGCATGCCATCGACATGCCGGTACGTCTTGCTGCCACCCTGGACGGCTAGGCCCGCCGGCTTGT
Source organism: Arboricoccus pini (assembly GCF_900187945.1). GTDB lineage: Bacteria > Pseudomonadota > Alphaproteobacteria > Geminicoccales > Geminicoccaceae > Arboricoccus > Arboricoccus pini. The sequence continues at coordinate 220,115 of NZ_FYEH01000002.1, forward strand.
CGATGGCGATCAGATGCTCGTCTTCGTACAGCACCAGCGAGCGAATGAATTTGGCATCAGCGGTAGACACCGTACGCGGTGCCTTGACCGCCGGTCCCGCTGCCTCGCCGTCCGCGACGGGCAATGGCGGAATGCGCACCACCTGGCCCGGCTGCAACCGGGCAGCAGCATCGAGCCGCCGGCCGTCCAGACGAAACTGGCCGGTGCGCAGGAGGCGCTGCATCTGGCCGAACGCCAGATGTGGAAAATGCTTCTTGCACCAGCGGTCGAAGCGCCAATCTGCCTCGTCCGCGGCGATGGTCATCTGCGCGACGCTCATGCTCTTCTATCGGTGGCCGCGAAGATGCCCATAGGCCTTGGCGGTGGTATCGAGGACGGCTTGATGGAGGGCTGGGCCGCCAGCTATCAAGCCCTCGTGCCACGGCTCGGCCCGGTTGAGCAAGATCGGCTGGCCGTCGGGCGTACTGATCAAGCCCCCAGCCTCCTCCAAAACGAGGACCGCCGCTGCAATATCCCAATCGTGCGTTCGCCGCCAAGTGAGATAGCCGTCATAGCGGCCGGCGGCGACGAGGCAGAGCTTGTAGGCGAGCGAGCCGATCGTCGTCAGGTTGGCACCGGGCATGTAGTCGGCAAAGTGCCGGCTCTTATTCTCGCTCGAGCTGACGACGATGTTGGCGCCTTCCAACGACTGTCGCCACGTCGCATGGAGCGGCCGGCCATTGAGCTTGGCACCCTGCCCGGCCGTGGCCTCGAAGAAATCGCCATTGGCAGGGTTGAAGACGAATCCCAGAACCGGATGTCCGTCGACCAGGAGGCCGACACTAATCGTGAATTCCGGCAGGCCGGCGGCAAAGGAGCGCGTGCCGTCGATCGGGTCGACGACCCAGACCCGGCGACGATCCAGCCTCTTATGATCGTCTGGCGTCTCTTCGGAAAGCCAGCCATCACCGTTGGCCTCGTCAACCAGCGCCTCATGCAGGAACCGGTCGATTGCGATGTCGGCATCGGTCACGATCTGCCCCGGGCTCTTCTCCCAGTGATCGAAACGCTGGCGGAAATAGGTCATGGCGATCCGCCCGGCATCCTGCACGGCTAGCCGGGCTTTGTCTTTGACCCGATTGATCTCGACCCCGTCTTTCGACCTGTCACGTCCCTCGTCGATAATGGTCACCATCTATTTCCAGATCGGCTTGCCTTGTCCTGGCAGGCCATAATCTTCCCATCGTTTTGTTACCAATTCGATAACGTCGTCCGCCATCTTCAGCTTCTTTCCCCACTCACGGTGGGTTTCGCCCGGCCATTTGTCGGTGGCATCGATGCCGAGCTTCCCGCCAAGGCCGGATTCCGGCGAAGCGAAATCGAGATAGTCGATCGGCGTATTCTCGATCACCGTCAGATCGCGACCAGGATCGACACGGGTGCTGATCGCCCAGATGACGTCCTGCCAGTCGCGCGCGTTGATATCATCGTCCACCACAATGACGAATTTGGTGTAGATGAACTGTCTTAAAAAGGACCACACACCCATCATTATACGCTTTGCATGGCCGGGATACGCTTTACGCATGGAGACCACGGCCACGCGATAGGAACAGCCCTCCGGCGGCAGCCAGAAATCGACGATCTCGGGAAATTGCTGGCGAAAGAGCGGCAGGAATACATCGTTCAGCGCTTCGCCCAGGATTGAGGGCTCGTCCGGAGGGCGACCTGTGAATGTCGTAAGGTAGATGGGCTTACGGCGCATCGTCATGGCTGTGATCGTGAAGACCGGGAAACTCTCGACGGAGTTGTAGTAGCCCGTATGGTCGCCATAAGGGCCCTCGTCGCCATATTCGTCGAGGCTGACATAGCCCTCCAGGACGATCTCCGCCTGGGCCGGCACCTTGAGAGGCTGGCTGACGCAATCGACGAGTTCGACCTTGCGGCCGCGCAGGAGGCCAGCGAACTGATATTCAGACATCGTATCCGGTACCGGCGTCACGGCGGCCAGGATCGTGCCTGGATCGGCACCGATGACAGCCGCGGCAGGCAGCGGCTCATGCTTCGTCTGCTTCCATCGCGCATGATGCTGGGCGCCGCCGCGCTGCTTCAGCCAGCGCATCAAGGTTCGGTCGCGCCCGAGCACCTGCATGCGATAGATGCCAAGATTGAAGCGATCCTCAGCCCCTGTGCCCGGCCCTTTGGTGACCACCAACGGCCATGTGATCAGGGGTGCGGGCTCGCCTGGCCAACAGCTTTGGATCGGCAGGCGGCCGAGATCGATCTCCTCACCGCGCAGGATCACCTCCTGGCAGGGTGCCCGCGAGACGGTCTTAGGCTTCATGGCCAAGGCCAGTTTGGCAATCGGCAGCATCTCCCAGGCTTCGCGCAGGCTTTCCGGCGGCTGCGGCTGCTTCAGGAAGGCCAGGAGTTCGCCCAGTTCACGCAGTTGATGCGGCTCGCGATCCATGCCCCAGGCCACCCGCTCGACGGTGCCGAAAAGATTCGTCATCACCGGCGTGTCGAAGCCTTGGACGTTCTCAAAGATCACCGCCGGCCCCTGCTCAGCCAGAAGGCGGGTGTGGATCTCGGTGATTTCGAGCATCGGCGAGACCGGCGCTGTCACGCGAACGAGCCGCCCCCTCTTTTCAAGGAGATCGATGAAGTCGCGGAGCGATTCGAAGGGCATGAATTAATGGATGACCGTCTTAGAGAACAGGTTGACCACGATGACACCTGCAACGATGAGCGCCAATCCAAGAAGAGCCGGCACGTCCGGATGCTGGTCGAAGAAGAGATAGCCGATGAGAGTGATGAACACGATGCCCACGCCTGACCAGATCGCATAGGCGATGCCCATGGGCATGCCGCGCAGAACGAGTGCGAGGAAGATAAAGGCCACAGCATAGCCGAGGACGACGCCGATCAAAGGCTGCCAATGCCTGAAGCCCTGCGTGGCATTGAGAGCGCTGGTACCGACGATCTCGCCGCAGATCGCCAGGAAAAGATAGAGATAGGTCATGCGCCCTCGGCGTCACAGCGTCAGGCCGCATTCTTCCACTTGATGCTGCAGCCGATGGAAGGGGTCTGCTCCCTCGGCCCCTCTCCAGTCAACGCGACCTCGCGCATGGCCAGTACGAGTTCCCGCTTAGCACCGGGTTTACCGGCCTTCCCGGAGGCGTCGAGACGCCCACGATACTGTAATTCCAAACGGGCATTGTAGCCGAAGAAGTCGGGCGTGCAGATGGCGCCGTAATGCCGTGCTACCTCCTGGCTCTCATCGTGCAGATAAGCAAACGGGAATTCCTTCCGGCGCGCCAACTCCGCCATCTGCTCGAAGCCATCCTCGGGATGGCTTGCTGCGTCGTTGGAGCAGATGGCGATCGTCGTAACGCCGATGCCGGCCAGATCGCGCGCGTCCTGGATCAGGCTGTCCAGGATCGCCTGCACATAGGGGCAGTGGTTACAGATGAAGGCGATCACCGTACCCTTCGGGCCCTTGAGGTCGTCGAGACCGTGGATCAGACCGTCCGTTCCCTTGAGATGGAAGTCCGGGGCCTTCAGGCCAAAATCGCAGACAGGGGGTATCGCAGCCATTGATCGCTCCTTTGCCAATCAGGGGTTAGGACATGGTACCGGCCTCGGCTTGCCCCTTTTCGCCGAGTTGGCCTAAAGCCGCTTTTGCCGATCTTGAGGAGAAGTATGTGCAGTCCGTCCCCCCGTCCATCGGCAGCACCGTCGCAGGCCCGGCGAATAAGGGCCTGATCGCGTGGATCGTCTATGACTGGGCCATCTCCCCTTTCTATTCCGTGATCGTTACTTTCGTCTTCGCCTCCTATTTCACCCAGGCGGTGGCCCCCGACGACGTGACCGGTACGGCTGTCTGGGGCTGGGCCACGACCGCGGCTGCCGTGATCATCGCCATCTTGAGCCCCATCTTCGGTGCGATTGCCGACGTCAGTGGCAGACGAAAGCCGTGGCTTGGCGTCTTTACCGTCATCTGCGCCCTGGCGGCCGCGTCCCTCTGGTGGATCAAGGCGGACCCGGCCTTCGTCGTGCCGGCACTCCTTCTCGTCATGACCGGCAATATCGCGGGCGAGATCGGTCAATCCTTCTACAACGCCATGCTGCCCGATCTCGCCCCACGCAATCGCATCGGCAGATGGTCGGGCTGGGGTTGGGGTATGGGTTATCTCTCGGGCATCGTCGTCCTTCTCCTCATCCTCTGGCTTTTCATCCTGGCCGATCCTCCAGCGCTGGGTCTGAGCAAAGCCAGTCATGAGAATATCCGCATTGCGGGCCCGATCGTCTGCCTCTGGCTCCTGCTTTTCTCCCTGCCGCTTTTTCTGCACACGCCCGATACGCCGAGCCGCGGCATCTCCTTTGCCGATGCCACAAGGCAGGGATGCCACGGCCTGACCCGCTCGCTGCGAGAGATCTGGCAGGAGAAGAACATCGTCCTCTTCCTGATCTCGCGGCTGATCTACAATGACGGATTGAACACGCTCTTCGCGTTCGGTGGCATCTATGCCGCCGGCACGTTCGGCATGAAGACTTCGGAGATCATCCTCTTCGGCGTGGCGCTCAACCTCGCAGCCGGCATCGGCGCCTTCGGCTTTGCCTGGATCGATGACCGCATCGGCTCGAAACGGACGATCCTCATCGCCGTCGCCGGCTTGTCGGCAGCCGGTATCGCCGCCCTCCTGGTCACCGAGAAGAACCTCTTTTGGGCAACCGCGCTAGCGCTTGGCATCTTCATTGGTCCGGCTCAGTCGGCCAGCCGCACGCTGATGGCGAGGCTGAGCCCGCCCGAGAAGATGACCGAAATGTTCGGTATCTACGCGCTGACGGGTAAGGTGACAGCTTTCATCGGACCCTTTCTCTTCGGCACCGCCACCTGGCTCTTCTCGACCCAGCGGGCCGGCATGGCGACGATCCTCGTCATGTTTCTCATCGGCGGCCTCATGTTGACCCGCGTCAGGGAGCCGCCTCGCGACATCAAGCCACGGCCCTAGCCCCGAGCAGCCAAGGCCGGTGGTTGCAACATGCCCGGCCAGGGCCGGAGGCCTTCCGCCTATCAAGCACTGGCCGCGTGCCCGCCTCACCGTCGGTCTCAGCGGCCAGACGGAATCGCTGGTCTCGCCTGCCCGGTCACCTCAAGCCGTCGCGTTTCGCGTCCGGCATGCGACTTTGCGAGGTTGTCACTTCCTGAACGCACGGCACCTTGAAGGATCGTTGCCGTTGGCATCGCCATCGGCCGACATCGAACAGGGGAGCGACGAACAGTTGATGGCCAAGGATCCTTCAAACAGGCGTCTTCGCCTGGTCATCAATGGCGAAGGTGGCGCGGCGCAGGCAAAGGGTGGCGCGGATCGACTTAAAGCGGAGCTCGAACGGCTCTCGCGAGAGGCGGCTCTCGACTGCACGGTCGTGATGACCGACGGTCCTTCGATGCCCGGGACGCTTAAGGAAGCGCTCACGGCTGCGCGAGCCGGAACGCTTGATGCGGTCGTCGTCGGCGGTGGCGATGGCACGATCGCGGCGGCTGCCGGCATCTTCGCCGACACGGGTGTGCCTCTGGGTGCGCTTCCCTTAGGCACGGTCAATCACTTCGCCAAGGATGTCGGCATGCCGACATCGCTCGATGACGCCTTGAGAGCTCTTGCAATGGCCGAGATCGCGAAGGTCGATCTGGGCGAGGTCAATGGACGGGTCTTCACCAACAACGCCGTCCTGGGAGTCCATCCCTTCATGGTGGCAGAGCGTGATAAGCGACAACGCAGCCACGGCTGGAGCAAGTGGCCGGCGATGGGCTGGGCTTTCCTCAAGCTGCTGAAACATCTGCCCAGCCGGCGGCTGACCCTTCATGTGGACGGAACAAGCCGGAACCTACGGACTCCACTAGTCTTCGTGGGCGTCAATGACTACCGGATCGAATCCATGGATCTGCGCCGTTCGGAGGGCATGGCGAACGGCAATCTTTGGCTGCTCATCGCACGCCACGACCGGCCGTCAGCATTTGTCGGCTTCGCGCTCCGCGCCCTGCTCACAGGCTTCGACTGGGAAGGTGATTTCGAGGTAGTGCGGGCGCGCGAGCTCAAGGTCGAATGCCGCAGGCACCATCTGCCCGTCACCTATAATGGCGAACTCGAACGTCTTGAGATGCCGCTGGAATTCAAGTTACGCCCGCTGGCGCTCACGATCCTGAAACCGCTGCCCGCGCCTGCTGGCGAGCGCTAACGCGTCATACGGTTCCAGGCATCCAGGGCAGCGATCTTATAAGCCTCGGCCAGGGTTGGATAGTTGAAGGTGTTCTGCACGAAATAATCGACCGTGCCCTTCAGGTTGATCACAGCTTGGCCGATATGGATGAGCTCCGTCGCCCCCTCGCCGACGATGTGCACGCCCAGGACACGGCGATCCTCGAGCGAGACGATCATTTTCATCATGCCCGAGGTCAGTCCCATGATATGGCCGCGCGACGTTTCGCGCAGTCGGGCGACCCCGCATTCATAGGCAATCCCCTGCTTGATCACGTCCTGCTCCGAGAGGCCCACCGTCGAGATTTCGGGCACAGCATAAATGCCGTAGGGGAAGTGCTCGGCGTCGGGCGTCGCGGTCGGATGGCCGAAGGCATGGAGCGCAGCGATCCGCCCCTGCTCCAGCGCCGTCGAGGCCAGGGAAGGAAAGCCGATCACGTCCCCTGCCGCGTAGATCCCCGGCACCGAGGTCTCGAAGCTGGCCCGATCGACGGTGACCCGCCCGCGCGCATCCGTATCGAGGCCTATGGCCTCGAGATTGAGCGTGTCGGTGGCGCCCACCCGGCCGGCAGTATAGAGGATCATCTCGGTCGAGATAGCCCGGCCATTGACCATGCGCACGAGGCAATGATCATCAGCCCGCTCGATGGTCTGCACCGGTACGCCCATTCGTAGTGCGACGCCGCGATCGCGCAGATCGTAGATGAAATCGTCGACGATCTCGCGGTCGACGAAATCGAGCATCGTCGTCCTGGGCTCGATCAGCGTGACCGGTACGTCGAGAGCACTGAAGATGGTCGCGTACTCGACGCCAATGACACCCGCACCAACCACAGCCAGTGAACGCGGCAGGGTGGCGATTTCGAGAATCTCGTCGCTGTCGATGATTCGCTTGCCGTCAAATGGCACATTGGTCGGCCTGTAGGGCCGCGTGCCGACCGCCAGGAGATATTTGCCAGCCGTGAGCTCGTGTCGCTCACCCGCTTCCATCTCGACTTCGATCCGCTGCGGATCGAGGAAGCGCGCCGTCGCCCGCAGGCTCTCGACCCGGTTGCGGGCAAATTGCTGCTCGAGCACCTCGACCTCGTGATTGAGCGTGATCAGCAAGCGATCACGCAGATCCCGGGCCGCGATGTCCTTCTTCACCCGATAGGATCGGCCATAAAAGCCGCGCTCGCGCCACCCGGACAGATTAAGGACGGTCTCGCGCAGCGTCTTGCTCGGGATGGTGCCGGTATGGACGGAGACGCCACCCACCCTACGACCTTTATCGACGACCAGAACCGACTTGCCGAGCTTGGCTGCCTGCACCGCCGCGCGCCTGCCCGCCGGACCGCTACCGATCACGATGAAATCGTAATGTGCCTGCACCAATAGCGGCTCCTGCGTTGATTTTGGCCTAGGCCGGCGCTCAAGCGTATGGCGTAATGAGTACGCCCCGCATGTAAGGGTTCAGTGTCTTGCGACACGCGACGATGGATTAACCGCCAGGGCTGTAATTCGGCGCCTCGCGGGTGATCGTCACGTCATGGACGTGGCTCTCGCGGATGCCTGCGGCGGTGATCCGCACGAATCTGCAGCGCCGCTGCATCTCCGGGATACGCGGATTGCCGGTATAGCCCATGGCGGCGCGTAGGCCGCCGGTCAGCTGATGTACGATGGCGGCGACGGAACCGCGATAGGGAACCATGCCCTCGATGCCCTCGGGCACGAGCTTGAGCGTGTTCGTGATCTCCTGCTGAAAATAGCGATCCGCCGAGCCGCGCGCCATGGCGCCGATCGAGCCCATGCCGCGATAGGATTTGTAGGAACGACCCTGATAGAGGAAGACCTCGCCCGGCGCCTCGTCGGTGCCGGCCAGCATCGAACCAAGCATCGCGCAATCAGCACCGGCGGCGATGGCCTTGGCAAGGTCGCCCGAGCTGCGGATGCCACCATCGGCGATGACCGGCACGTCGCGACCACGACATCTGGCGGCAACGCTCATCACCGCAGTCAATTGTGGAACACCCACGCCGGCGACGATCCGCGTCGTGCAGATCGAGCCCGGCCCGATACCGACCTTGATGGCATCGGCGCCAGCCTCAATCAGCGCCTCGGCAGCGGCGCCCGTGGCGACGTTGCCCGCGATGATCTGCGTGCCGTTGGAGAGCCTTCGGACCTCGGCCACCTGATCGATGACGCCCCGGCTGTGCCCATGCGCCGTATCAACGACAATGACGTCGACGCCGGCCTCGACAAGGGCGCGCGCCCGCTCCTGGCCGTCCTTGCCGGTGCCGGTGGCGGCTCCGACGCGAAGCCGGCCGGCCGCATCCTTGCAGGCATTGGGATTGGTCTGTGCCTTGGTGATATCCTTGACCGTAATCAGGCCGATCAGACGATAATGCGCATCGACGACCAAGAGCTTCTCGATGCGATGGCGATGAAGGAGCGACATGGCCTCCTCGCGCTCCACACCCTCGCGGACGGTAACCAGGTTATCCTTGGTCATGAGCTCGTGGACCGGCCGGTCGCTACGCGGGGCGAAGCGCACGTCGCGATTGGTAAGGATGCCGACCAGGCGGCCGCCATCCTCGACCACCGGCAGGCCGGAGATCTTGTTGCGCTCCATGAGGTCGAGGGCGGCCGAGAGCTCCGTCATCGGGCCGATGGTGAGCGGGTTGACGACCATCCCGGCCTCGAACTTCTTGACTTGGCGAACCTGCGTCGCCTGATCTTCGATCGAAAGATTTTTGTGGATGATGCCAAGGCCACCGGCCTGCGCCATGGCGATAGCCATCGCGGATTCGGTCACGGTATCCATGGCCGAGGACAAAAGCGGGATACCGAGCTCGATCTCGCGTGTCAGACGCGTGCGGATATCGACGCTGCCTGGCAGCACCTCGGAATAACCGGGTTCCAGTAGGACGTCGTCGAAGGTGAGCGCTGTCTCGATTTCGGCTGCCGACATCGGACTTTGCCGGTCGATCCTCAGCTCGTTGCTCGTGCTCGTCATGCGCACCCACCCATCCCAACTCAGATTTGGAGTGCGCTGCGATATAACCCAGGCGTCATCACAGCGCAAAAGACTTCCATGGATGGCTGCCATCCATGGAACTGTTCGACTAATGCGAACAGGTCTAAGAAGTGACCCATAAACGAGTTTAATGCGCTTCCCAGGAGGCTTTTAAAGTGTCGGACGGCAAGAAACGGCTGCGCTCGCAGGATTGGTGGCTCGATTATCACGAGCCCGATATGACCGCCCTTTATCTGGAGCGATATCTCAATTTCGGGCTGACGCGCGAGGAATTGCAGTCCGGCCGCCCAATCATCGGGATCGCCCAGACCGGATCGGACTTGGCACCTTGTAATCGTCACCATATCGACCTTGCCCACCGGGTCAGGGACGGCATTCGTGACGCTGGCGGCATTCCCTTCGAATTTCCGTGCCACCCGGTGCAGGAGACCGGCAAGCGGCCGACGGCCATGCTGGATCGTAACCTGCAATATCTGGCGCTCGTCGAGGTGCTCTATGGCTATCCCCTGGATGGCGTGGTTCTGACGACCGGCTGCGACAAGACCGTGGGTGCGCTCGTCATGGCGGCCGCCACGGTCGATCTACCAGCGATTGTCCTCTCAGGCGGGCCGATGCTGAACGGCTACCATAAAGGTGGCCTTGCCGGCTCGGGCACGATCGTCTGGCATGCAAGGCAGCTTCTGGCCAAGGAAGAGATCGACCTTGCCGAGTTCATGGACATGGTCTGTGCCTCGGCCCCGTCGGTTGGCCACTGCAATACGATGGGCACGGCGAGTTCGATGAATGCCATGGCCGAGGCGCTGGGCATGAGTCTTCCGGGCTGCTCGGCAATTCCAGCCCCCTATCGCGAGCGGCCGCAGATGGCCTATCTCACAGGCAAGCGCATCGTCGACATGGTGCGTGAGGATCTGAAGCCCTCGAAGATCCTGACCCGCAAGGCTTTCGAGAACGCGATCAGCGTCGCCGCCGCCGCCGGCGCCTCGACCAACTGCCCCCCACACGTGATTGGCATCGCCCGTCACATGGGCGTCGAGCTCGACATCAAGGACTGGGAGATGGGACGCGACATCCCGCTCCTCGTCAACATGCAGCCGGCCGGCGAGTATCTGGGCGAGGAATTCCATCGTGCGGGCGGCGTACCTGCCGTAATCAAGGAACTGATCAAGGCAGGCCGCTTCCATACCGATGCCCTGACATGCACGGGCAAGACGATGGGCGAGAACCATGAGGCGATCCCCTTCTCGGCCGACCGCAACGTCATCCGTCCCTACGAGGATCCGCTGAAACCGGAAGCCGGCTTCGTCATCATGAGCGGCAACATTTTCGATTCGGCCGTCATGAAGACCTCGGTCATCACGCCCGAGTTCAAGGCGAAATATCTCGAGCACTCGGATCATCCGGGCCTTTTCGAGGGCCGGGCGGTCGTCTTCGAAGGGCCGGAGGATTATCATAACCGCATCGACAGCGACGAGATCGACATTGACGAGGACTGCTTCCTCTTCATCCGCAATGTCGGCCCGGTCGGCTATCCGGGTGCACCCGAGGTGGTCAACATGCGGCCGCCCGCCAAGCTGATCGAGAAGGGCATCAAGGCGCTGCCGACGATCGGCGATGGCCGGCAGTCGGGGACATCGGAGAGCCCCTCGATCCTGAACGCCTCGCCGGAATCGGCCGTGGGCGGCAATCTCGCCATCATCCAGACGGGCGACAAGGTCCGCCTAGACATGGAGAAAGGCCGGCTTGACGTACTGATCGATGCCGAGGAGATCGAACGCCGCAAAGAGGCATGGCGGCGCAATCCGCCCAAGATGCCGCCTTCACAGACCCCCTGGCAGGAGATCTACCGCCGCGATGTCGGCCAACTGGCGACCGGCGCATGCCTGGAGCCGGCCGTTCTCCATCTCAAGGTGATTGAGACCCACGGTACGCCAAGGCGCAACCACTGATGAGCAAGGTTGCGATCGTCACCGGCGCATCCGCAGGGATTGGCCGGGCCGCGGCCGTCAAGCTGGCCAAGGCGGGGTGGTCGGTCGTCCTCAGCGGCCGTCGTCAGGCCGAGCTCGAGGCCACCGCCGCCGAAGCCGGCGGCACGACGCTGGTAGTGGCCGGCGACCTTGCCGACCCGGAGGCGGTGGAAACCCTCTTTGCCAGGACCAAGGCGGCTTTCGACCGCCTGGACCTGCTCTTCAACAATGCGGGCATGGGCGCCCCAGGCATCCCGCTCGAGGATCTGACGCTGGCCCAGTGGCAGGCGGTCGTGAACATCAATCTCACGGCCCCCTTCCTCTGCACCCAGGCCGCTTTCAGGATCATGAAGGACCAAGATCCTCGCGGCGGCCGGATCATCAATAACGGCTCCATCTCGGCGCATGCGCCAAGGCCGCTCTCGTCGCCCTACACGGCAACCAAGCACGCGATCACGGGGCTGACGAAATCGACGGCGCTGGATGGGCGCGCCTATGACATCGCCTGTGGCCAGATCGACATCGGCAATGCCGACACGTCCATGGGCGGCAAGATGAAGGATGGCGTGCCGCAAGCGGACGGCAGCAACCGCCCCGAGCCGGTAATGGATGTGCAGCACGTGGCCGATGCCGTCCTGCACATGGCAAGCCTGCCACTGGATGCCAACATCCTCTTCATGACGGTGATGGCTACCAAGATGCCGCTCGTCGGCCGCGGCTGATATGGTGCTCCGGGACGGGCGGCGCTGCCCGCCCGGGCCCTATTTCTCCTAGGCGGGAAAATCGGTATCCACGCCGACTTGGCGCCAGCGCTCGATCTGGTCGAGAGATGCTTTCAGTTTGCTGGTGACCGCGTCGACGCCGAAGGCACCCAGGACAAGATGAAGCGGCGTCTCCTCGCCCACAACCGCATCGATGATCGCCTGCGAGGCGCGCACCGGATCGCCGGCCTGCTTGCCGCTGATTCCAGCCGTCGCCGCCATGCGCGCGGCCGCTGTGTCCTTGTAGTCCTCTATCTTTGAGAGGGTCTGCTTCAGCGAGCGCCCGGCCCAGTCGGTCCGGAAGGGGCCGGGCTCGACGCACATGACCTTGATGCCCAATGGCGAGACTTCCTTGTCCAGGGCGTCGGAGATGGCGTTCACGGCATGCTTGCTGGCGGCGTAATAGCCAGAACCGGGAAAGCCGATGAAGCCAGCCACCGACGAGATGTTCACGACATGGCCCTGACGTCGCTCGCGCATGCCGGGCAGGACGGCCCGCGTCATGGCGGCCAGCCCAAAGACGTTGGCATCGAACATCGCCTTGATCTCATCGGCGATGCCTTCCTCGATCGAGGACTGGTAGCCATAGCCGGCATTGTTGACGAGAACGTCAAGCCGGCCGAAGCGAGCTTCGGTGGCCGTCACAGCGGCATCGACCTGATCCTGCTTCGTGACGTCCAGGGCAAGAGCGAGCGCGTTGTCCTTGCCATCGACCAGGGGCTTCAGCTTGCCGACATCGCGCGCCGTGACGACGGTCGGATAGCCTGCATCGATGAGCAGCCGGCCGAGCTCGAAGCCAAAGCCGGTCGAACAGCCGGTAATGAACCATACGGGCGGGGTTGCGTAGGCCATGAGATCTCCAGAGAACTGCGAGTCGCGTACGGGCTACTGCCGGCGACGAGGTGAGAAAGGGGTTATATCCCGATCGTCAGGTCGCCAACCCGAAATGTTCGACGAACGCCGATTAATGCTACGGCGCCAATCATCGCGCCATCCGCCTCGATCACGCCGGCTGGGCTGACGGGAAACCTTAGTGGGACGGCGGTGGTTGCGATCGAACCCTAGCGCCCGGCCTTGAGCGCCTCGGCCCGGATCTCGCTGAGGCTGGCACGCGGTGTCAGCGCATCCGGGTCGAGCTTGAGCTCGATCAGGCATGGCTGGCCGGAGGCCAATGCCGCCTCGAAAGCGGGCGCGAAATCGTCCGTTTGCGTCACCGTCCAGCCATTTGCCCCATAAGCGCGGGCAAGGGCGGCGAAGTCCGGATTGCACAGGTCGGTGCCGGATACGCGAGTTGGGAACTCACGCTCCTGATGCATGCGGATCGTGCCGTACATGCCATTATTGACGACGATGACAATGAGCGCCACCTCGTGCTGCACGGCCGTGGCCAACTCCTGCCCCGTCATCATGAAGCACCCATCGCCAGCAAAGCAGACGACCGCTCGGTCCGGATGGACGAGCTTGGCCGCCAGCGCTGCCGGCAACCCATAGCCCATCGACCCGGAAGTCGGCGCGAGCTGACTCCTAAATTGCCGATAGCTGTAGCCGCGATTGACCCAAACGCAGTAATTGCCGGCGCCGTTGGTGACGATCGCGTCAGCGGGCAGCGTCGTACGCAAGTAGCGAACGATCTCGGCCATCTGCACGTGGCCGGGCCCCGGCCTTGGATCCCGCCAGGCCAGATAGCTCGCGCGCTGAGCCGCATTCAGGGACGCCCAGGGACGGTTGGCGACGGTTAGGCGCGCCAAGCCTGCGGCGATCGCGGGCATCGTTGCATGAATGGGCAGATCGGCCTCATAGACGCGTCCCAGTTCGGCCACGTCATTGTGGATATGAACAAAGTGCTGGGCGGGACGCGGGATATCGAAGAGCGCGTAGCCTTGCGTCGTCATCTCCGAGAGACGGGTGCCGATGGCGACGACCAGGTCGGCCTCCTTAATCCGCCGCACGAGGTCGGGATTGGGACCGATCGCGATATCGCCCATGTAGAGCGGATGCTCGTTGTCGAGGAGATCCTGGCGCCTGAAGCCACAGGCGACCGGCAGGTCGTTCGCCTCGACGAAATGGCGGATGGCCTGCACCGCCTCCGGGGTCCAGCCGCCGCCGCCCAGGATGACGAAAGGACGGCGGGCGCGCGACAGATAGGCCTCGAGCCTGGCCAGATCCGCCGGGTCGGGATGGCTCTCGACACGCCGCCAGGGCCGGGCATCCACGACCTCGCTCCGTCGCAGCAGCATGTCCTCCGGCAGTGCCAGGACGACCGGGCCCGGACGCCCGCTCGTGGCCGTCATGAAGGCGCGATGCACGAATTCTGGAATACGCGCGGCTTCCTCGATCTCGGCCACCCACTTGGCCATGCCGCCAAACATCTGCCGGTAGTCGACCTCCTGGAACGCGTCCCGCTCACGCGTGGCGCTGGCGATCTGGCCGACGAAGAGGATGAGCGGCGTCGAATCCTGCTGGGCCACATGAACGCCGGACGCGGCGTTCGTCGCCCCCGGGCCACGGGTCACGAAGGCGATGCCGGGCCGGCCGGTCAGCTTGCCATAGGCCTCGGCCGCCATCGCCACCCCGCCTTCCTGGCGGCAAATGACGTAACGCAGATCTTCCTGGTCGTAGAACGCATCGAGGACGGCCAGATAGCTTTCGCCCGGGACACCGAAGCAGAGCTCGACACCATGCAGGCGCAGCTGGTCGACCAGGATCTGGCCGCCCGTTCGAGTATTGGCCAAAGCGCCCTCCCTGTCCTTGCTCAACGGCCGCATTTATGCCGGCCGGAATGCCCCGGACGGCAAGCTAGGCGCAAGGATGGCCGGCCTTCAACCCCGCCCGTCCGTCCAGCGCCAGGGATGAGCATGGGCCGACCCTGTCAAGGTTGCGCAAACGGGCTAGAATGGGCCGGCAAGGCATGAGGAACAGAGCGCATGACGACCATCGATCTCCTCTACGGCAAGGGGACTAAACGGGTAACCCCCCCGCCCCAGGCCCGTCCCTACGTCATCAAGAAGCGGCAAATGCCCATCCTAGAGGATCCGGTCCTGGCCATTCGCCAGGCGCTCGAGGCTCCCTTGGGCGCGCCGCCGCTGGAGACGCTGGCAAGGGGCCGTGCCACCGCCTGCATCCTGATCTGCGACATCACGCGGCCCGTGCCCAACGGGCTTTTTCTCCGTCCCCTAATCGAGACCCTCATGCGTGCCGGCCTGAGGCCGTCCAACATTAAGGTGCTGGTGGCAACCGGCCTGCATCGGCCGAACGAGGGCCAGGAGCTGGATGAGCTCGTGGGCGACCCCTGGGTCACCCAAACGGTCGAGGTCTTGAACCATTTCGCCGAGCGCGACGAGGACCATGTCGACCTCGGCCGGACCCCTGTCCGTGGCACCGTCGTGCGGATCGACAAGCGTTTCGTTACGGCCGACATCAAGATCGCGACCGGTCTGGTCGAGCCCCATTTCATGGCGGGCTGGTCTGGCGGACGGAAGGTCATCGCACCCGGCATCGCGCATGCCGAGACGATCACCACGTTTCACAACTCGACCTTCATGGCGCATCCGCGCGCGGCCAATTGCGTGCTCGAAGGCAATCCCCTGCACGAGGAACAGCTGGAGATCGTCAAGCTCCTGGGCGGGGCCCTGGCCCTCAACACGGTGATCGACGAGGAGCGCCGGCTGGCTTTCGTCAATTTCGGCGAGATCGTCCAGAGCCACCTGGCCGCCGTCGACTTCGTGCGCAACTACGCCGCCGTCGAGGTTCCGCGGAAATTCAAGACGGTCGTCACGAGCGCTGCCGGCTACCCCCTCGACAAGACCTATTACCAGACCGTCAAGGGCATGGTCGGCCCCATGGATATCCTCGAGCCGGGCGGCGACCTGATCATCGCCTCGGCCTGCTCGGAGGGCATCGGCTCGCGTCATTTCGCCGAGGCCCAGCGGCGCCTGGTCGAGCTCGGGGTCGATGGCTTCTGGCAGAGCATCGCCAAGAAATCGCATGCCGCGATCGACGAATGGCAGACGCAGATGCAGCTCAAGCCGATGCGCATCGGCCAGGTGCAGCTCTTCACCGACGGGCTGGCGAAGGACGATCTGGCGCTGACAGGTGTGGAGGTAGTGGACGATCTGGACGCCGCGATCGCGCGCAGCATCGAGCGCCAAGGCTCGCCGGACGTGGCTATCGTGCCTGAGGGACCCTATGTCGTGCCGGTCACGGCCGCTTGACCATGGCAACGCCATGACCCACGAGCTTGCGGATGCCCAGCTTCGTCTCGAGGCAGCATTGCGCCGGGAGGGGCCGCTGGCGATTGCTGTCAGCGGCGGCGTCGACAGCATGACGCTGGCCTATCTGGCGCACCGCGTCGACCCAAAGGCAACGCTGATGGTCCATGCCGTCTCGGCCGCTGTGCCGGGCGAGGCCACCCGTCGCGTCGAAGTCTATGCCGCCAGATGGGGCTGGACGTTGCGCCTTATCGATGCCGGCGAGTTCGCCGATCCTGACTATCTGCGCAACCCGGTCAATCGCTGCTTCTTTTGCAAGCGCAACCTCTATGGAGCGATCGCCGCCGTCGCAAGGCGGCGTATCATGGCCGGAACCAATCTGGATGATCTTGGCGATTACCGGCCGGGGCTCGAGGCCGCCAGCCAGCACGATGTGCGCCACCCCTATGTCGAGGCGGGGATCGACAAGAAAGGCGTGCGGGCGCTGGCGACGGCGCATGGGCTGGACGATCTGGCCGAATTGCCGGCGGCACCCTGTCTTGCCAGTCGGCTCGAGACAGGCATCGCCGTCACGCCATTGAGCCTGCGGCTGATCGAGGCAATCGAGACCCGCCTTAAGCGTAACCATCCTGGCCACACGCTGCGCGCGAGGCTGCGGGCAGGCGGTCTGGTCGTCGAGCTCGATCATCGCCTCGATCCGATGGCTATCGAGAATGCGCTTGGCCAGGAGATCGCCGACATGGCACGTGGCTTCGACGAAAGACGGCCCATTCGCTATGAACGCTATCGGATGGGCTCGGCATTCGTCGGCCGCAAGGACGGGGTTGCGTGAGCGCCTTCGTGCACGACGCGGATCGTCTCGCACGCCTCGGCCTGACCGAAGCCATTTTCTGCGGCAGCAAGAGCGCGGCCCAGATCGAGCATATCCTGGATAGCGTCGGCCCGACGCTGCCGCTGCTCCTTACCCGGCTGGAGCCAATAAAATTCGACGAGCTTCCGGCCCGGCTGCGCCACCAGCTCGATTATGACCGCCTCTCGCATACGGCCATTCTGGCGGGGCCGCCACCGCCCACGGGCGACGCCGCGATCGCGATCGTCTCGGGCGGAACCAGTGATGCGCCCGTCGCCCAGGAAGCGGGGCGAACCCTGGCCTTCCATGGCCATGCCTGCACGATGATCGAGGATGTGGGCGTGGCCGGACTATGGCGGCTCTTGGAGCGGCAAGCCCTTATCGGCCGCCACCGGATCATCATCGCCGTGGCCGGCATGGAGGGCGCCCTCTTTTCCGTATTGGGCGGTCTGGTGGCCCTTCCCATCATCGCCGTGCCGACATCGACCGGCTACGGCGTGACTACGGGAGGCATGACTGCCTTGCATTCGGCGCTCGGCAGCTGCGCACCGGGCCTTACGGTCGTCAATATCGACAATGGCTACGGCGCTGCCTGTGCCGCCATCAGGATCCTGAACAGCCAACGGGCGCGCAAGGGTGATGGTCAGGGCTGACCACTGGCCCGATTTCGCTACGTCCCCAGCAACCGGCCGAATTGGGCTGGCGCGCTAGCAAATAAAGGTCGCTAAAAGGCCGAAGGGCCGCTCCCTTGCGAGAGCGACCCTTCCATTGCCTGACCGCAGGTCTCTCGACCCTGTCCTAGAAGGACATAACGGACTTCCCGGCTACGTGCGTCAGGACGCGATGCCGCCGAAAGTGGAAATCCAGGTCGAGACTGTCCCCTGCGGGACCAAACAATGAGACACTGGATCACCTCCTTTCAATCTTGTTGCTGCCACGCACAAAAGGTGGCGGCTAACAGACTGTCGCACAAGCCCTAAAGCGGCTTGCTCGTTATTTTTCCGCCACGACGCGCCAGATCGTGTCGCCGGCATCGTCGGCGACCAGCAGGGAGCCGTCCGGCAGCTCGAGCAGACCGCACGGGCGGCCATGCACGCTGTTGGGATCATCCTGCTTCGTGAAGCCCGTCAGGAAAGGTTCCAGGGCTCCGCTCGGCCGGCCGCCCGAAAACGGCACGAAGGCAACCTGATAGCCCGAGAGCTCTGCCCGATTCCAGGAGCCGTGCTGGCCGATGAACATGCCGCCGCGATAGCGCTCCGGGAAGGCCTGGCCCCTATAGAAGAGCAGGCCCAGGGAGGCGGTGTGCGAGCCCACCGCGAGATCGGGACGGATGGACCGCGCCACGAGGTCCGGACGCTGTCCGGCCAGGCGTGGATCCTCGATGCTGCCGAAATAGCTATAGGGCCAGCCGTAGAAGCCACCCTCCTGAACGGTCGTCACATAGTCTGGAACCAGCTCGTCACCCAGTTCGTCGCGCTCATTGACAGCCGTCCAGGGCTGACCGCTCACCGGCTCGAAATCGAGGCCGACGGGATTGCGCAGGCCGCTCGCATAGAGCCGCTCATTTCCGCCATCGAGGTCAATCTGGAGGATGCAGGCGCGGCGATGCTCCTCCTCGATACCGTACTCGGCGACGTTGCTGGCCGAGCCCACCGTAACGAAAAGGCTCTTGCCGTCCGGGGCCGCCACGACGTTGCGCGTCCAATGATTGTTGTAGCCGCCAGCCGGCAGCTCAAGGATCTTCCGGCCCGGTCCTCTCAGCGAGGTTGCACCCTGCTGATAGTCGAAGACGACCACGCCATCCGTATTGCCGACGAAAAACTTTTCCCCGACGAGCGCCATGCCCAAAGGCTGGTTCAGGCCGCCAAGGAAAAGGCTGCGGGTCTCGTAGATGCCGTCGCCGTCAGCGTCACGGAACAGCGTGATGCGATCAGCGCTCTTGCCCAGCGAGCGAGCGCGGATCTGGCCCTCGACGCCCGGATCCTTGGGATCGTGACGAGGGAGCAACTTGGTGCGCGACTCGGCAATGAGAACGTCGCCGTTGGGCAGAAGGTGAAACCAGCGCGGATAGTCGAGGCCGGTTGCCCATTTCGTCACCTTGAAGCCCGAGGGAGCCTTGGGCGACAGGCCCTCCGGCCAGCCGGTGACGGTGGCGAAATTCACGACCGAGGGGGTGGCATAGGGGGCAGGCAGATCCGGCATGGCCGGCGCCGCGAATGACTGGGTCTCGCTCATCACGCATCCCGTTATGCTTGGGTGGCGCTACGAGTAGCGGTAAAATTTCGTCTTGTCGAAGGCGCCCCTCAAAGATGGCCGGGAAAGCGCGGTATGATCGTTTCGCGCTGCGCGTCGACTGCCAAGGTGAGCCCGAAGCCCATGAGGACGGTCAACATGGCCGTGCCGCCATAGGAGACCATGGGCAAAGGGATGCCCACGACCGGGACGAGGCCCGTCACCATCGCCACGTTGATGCTGACATAAAGGGCGAGGTTGCAGCCCATGCCCATCGCCACCAGCCGCCCGAACTGGCTTTGCGAGCGGATCGCTATGCGAAGTGTAAGGAAGAGCATCAAGAGGAAAAGCGACAGCACGACGACGCAGCCGACGAAGCCCACCTCCTCGCCCATCATCGTGAAGGCAAAGTCAGTCTGCTTTTCAGGCAGAAAATTCAGCTGTGCCTGACTGCCATTCAGATAGCCCTTGCCCCAGAACCCGCCCGAGCCCAGCGCAATCTTGGATTGGATGATGTGGTAGCCCGTGCCAAGTGGGTCTTCCTCGGGGTTGAGAAAGGTCAAGACGCGCTGGCGCTGATAATCGTGCAAGCGCGACCAAAGGATTGGCAGGGCCGCCGCCCCCGCCGCCCCCACCAGGAGGAATTGCCAGATCGGTACGCCCGCCAGGAAGAGAAGGGCCGTGCCGGCTCCAGCCAGCATCGCGGCCGTGCCGAGATCGGGCTGAAGCAGCACGAGAACGACCGGCGCGGCGATCATCAAGAGCGGTGCGATGAGAACCAAAGGACGCCTGACATCCTCGATCCGTCGGCCGTGGAACCAGCGCGCCAGTGCCATGATCAACGCCAACTTCATGAGCTCGGAAGGTTGGATCTGGATGATGCCCAGATCGATCCAGCGCTGTGCGCCTTTACTGATCTCGCCCATCACGTCAACGCCCAAGAGCAGCGCAAGGACGATGGCATAGAAGGGAAAGGCCAGATTGAAGAGCCAGCGAATATCGGTAACCGCGATCATCAGCATGATGACGACCCCGACGCCAAGGCGCATGGCGTGCCGCCAGGCCCAAGGATCGTTGCTGCCGCCCGCCGCCGAATAGAGCACGCCGTAACCGACCAGCCCCATGAGGACGATGAGGCCGATCAGCGGCCAATGCAGGCCGGAGAACCGAGCACCCAGCGATGGTAGCGGCGGCCGGATCACGCGGGCTCGTCCGTCTTGCGACCGGCGGTTGTCAAAGGCCCATTTAAATGGTCGAGCTCGATTGCCTTCATGATCAGGTCGCGTGCCACCGGGCCCGCCACCTTGGCGCCGCCCTCGCCATGCTCGACGATGACGCCGGCCGCGTATTTGGGGTCGTCGAAAGGAGCAAAGGCGACGAACAGTGCATGGTCGAGCTCTTCCCAGGGTCGATTCTTGCGCTTGTAGGCACCGCTCAGGCGCGAGGCCATGCTGATGCGCCGCACCTGGGCGGTGCCGCTCTTGCCGGCGAGGCGTATGCCCTGAAAGATGCCGTTCTGGGGAATGGCGGCTCCCCTGCCCGTGCCGTAGTTGGCGTTGACGACATCGAACATGCCCTGCAGCACAAGCTTCAAATTCTCGGGCTTGAGGCCGAGCGAGTTCGCGTTCCCGCCAGTTCCTTCGGCCACATGGGCATCCTTGCCCCTGACCAGCCAGGGATGAACCTCGCGGCCGCCATTGGCGAGACGCGCCGTCATGACGGCGAGTTGCAAGGGAGTCGTCAGCATGTAGCCCTGACCGATGCCGGTGATCAGTGTCTCGCCTCGCTGCCAGGCCTGGCCAAAGCGCTTCTTCTTCCAGGCGACCGTCGGAACAATACCACCCTGCTCGCCCGGCAAATCGATGCCCAGTGGCGCACCCAGGCCAAAGCGATGCGAGGTCTGTGCTAGCGTGTCGACACCTACGCGCCGCGCCATCTCGTAGAAGAACACGTCGCAGGAATGGGCGATCGCCTGCACTATGTTCAAGCTGCCATGGCCGCCCTTGCGCCAGCAATGGAAGGTCAGATTGCCCAATTGCATCGAGCCCGGGCAATTCACACGCGTCTGCGGCGTCACGACGCCGGCCTCCAGCGCGGCCAGTGCCGTCATCATCTTGAAGGTAGAGCCCGGCGGGTATTGTCCGCGAACACATTTATTGATCAGCGGATGGGCCGGATCGTCCCGCAAGGCCGCCCAGACATCGGGGGGCAGCGGATTGGTGAAGGTGCCGGGGTCATAGCTTGGCACTGAGGCCATGCAACGCACGGCGCCCGTCGCGATCTCGACGATGACGGCTGCCGCCGCGCGATGCTCGGAAAGCCTTTCAAAGGCGTAACGTTGTAGGTCGAGATCGATGCTGAGCGTGAGGTCGTCACCCGAATCGCCCTCGATATTATCCAGCTCACGGATCTCGCGGCCGATCGCGTTGACCTCCAGGCGCTCGATACCGGCCTTGCCGCGCAGTTCGGCGTCATAGGCGCGCTCGATGCCGGCCTTGCCGGTGCGAAAATCAGGCAGCCGAAAAAGGGGATCGGTCTCTCGCTCGATATCGTCGCGCGAGGCCGGCCCGGTATAGCCCAGGACATGGGAGAAAAGATCACCCGCCGGATAGGAGCGCAGGAGGCCCTGATCGAGGAGGACGCCGGGCAGCTCGGGCGAGTTGACGGCGATCTTGGCCACCTCGTCGAAGGTCAGGTCGTTACGAACCTCCGTCGGCAGGAAGGCGCGCTGACGCGCGGCCCTGGCAACGATCTCATCGATATGCGCTTGGTCCAGGGCAATGAACCGGGCAAGATTGGCAAGGACCGCCTTCAGATCGCGCGCCTGCTCGCGCACAACCCGGACGCGGTAGGTCGGGATGTTTTGCGCCAGCGGCCGGCCGCGCAGATCGAGAATCCGGCCGCGCGGGGGCACAATCAGGCGCTCGTTCGCCCGGTTATTCTCGGCCAGCAGGCGATATTGCTCGTTCTCCTTCACCTGCAGTTGCCAGAGGCGACCGGAGAGCATGCCGAACAGGCCGAGCTCGGCGGCACCTACCAGGCAGGCCCGGCGCGTGAAGCTGCGCGCGCGCTCAGTTTCCTGTCGCATGACGCTTCTCATCGATCTCGACATTGGCACGGCCCAAGAGCAGGGCCACGGGCGGGTAGCACAGAATGGTCAGGACGCTCGAAACGAGGACAGTGTCGATGGGAAAGACGTGCAGGGCATAGAGGCAGGCCAGAAACCAACGCAGGAATTGCACGCTGAGTGTGACGAGCGCAAGGCCGAGCCAGCCACCCAAGAAGGAGCGCGCCAGGACGATCCGCTGCGGCACCATGACCATCGCACGGATGCAGAGCAACATGAGCGCGGTCATGCCGATGGGCATCCCGGCAACGGCGTCGGCTACGAGTCCCAGTAGAAAAAGGACGATCGATCCTAGTAGATCGGGGCGATAGAGCGTCCAGAAATAGACGGCCACGATCGTCAGCGAGGGCCGCACGGCATCCGAGGCCAGGGTCGTGAGCGGCAAAAGATCGAAAAGGAGCGTGATCGCCACTGTAAGGAAAGGCAGAATGCGACGGGCCAGATGGTCGAGCGTCTGGACGACCACTTGCATGGCCGCTATTCCGCCCTGCCGCCCGTCCGCGCGGCCGGTCCGCTTTGCCCGCGCGTTGGCGCCCGCTCGACCGGCTTGGCTACACCCGCCGCCGGCGCAGAGACAGCCGCGTCACTGGCCGGCAGCGGCAGTTCCTCCGGCGTCGGTAAAGGCTGGCGCACCAGCACCGCCACATAATCGAGCCGGTCCCAGTCGACATAAGGCGTGACGACGACATGCTGGTCGCGGATCTCGCTGATCTTACCGATGCGCAGGCCCTGCGGCAGGACGCCGTCGCGCCCCGATGTCAGCACCTGATCGCCCACCTTGAAGCTGGGGTTCATCGGCAAGAAGCGAAGCTCCGGCTGGCGTCCGTTGGTGCCCTCCAGTACGGCCTCGTCGTGCGAGCGATCGATCAGGACGGGAATGCGGGAATTGAGGTCGGTCAGCATCAAGATGCGGGCACTCCTGGCGCCCACGTCGACGATACGGCCTACAAGGCCGTGATCGTCGACGACCGCCATGCCGTTTTGCACCCCGGCATCGGCACCGGCGTCGATCAGGGCTGTGTTGACGAAAGGACCGCCCGGGTCGGCGACGACGCGAGCAGTGAGCCACAAAGGGGCGCCCGGATGCGGGGGCATCTTCAGGCTGCGGCGCAGCGCGTCGTTCTCGACGGCTAGCCGCGTGGCCTCGGCCTGCCAGACGAGAAGCCGCCGGTTATCCTCGCGCAGACGCTGGTTTTCCTCGCGTAGCGCCAGAATCGACCCCATGGCATTGGCCATGTCACGCAGGGTCGAGAGTGGCTCCTTCAAGGTGGCCAACGCAGGTGCGGCGATGTCGCCGGCACGCCGGACGATGGTGTCGTAGATCTTGACGTCCGCCTTGCCGAGCACGATCAGTCCGAGCGACAGGGCCATGAGCACCACAACGCCATAGCGCACGGCCAAGGCGCGTGCCGCCAGGACCATCTTGCCCCATTCGCTCGAAAGGCTGTCGCCGCGCCTCACGGTACCGCTGCGCAAGACACTGTTTCTCCTCCATCATCGCCCTAACCTGCAACAAGGCGGCCGTTAATAGGAGGTCTGAAGCACGTGCTTAAGCGTGCTCATCTCTTCAAGGCATCGGCCTGTGCCGATTGCGACACAGTTAAGCGGGTCTTCCGCCAGGCTGACGGGCAGGCCGGTCGCATGCCTTAGGACGAAGTCGAGATTGCCTAAAAGAGCACCCCCACCGGTCAGGACGATGCCCTTGTCGACAATATCGGCGGCAAGTTCGGGGGCCGTGTGTTCGAGCGCTGTCTTCACCGCCTCGATGATCGCATTGACGGGCTCGGCGGTGGCTTCGGCAATCTGACGTTCACTGACGACGATTTCCTTGGGCACGCCGTTCATCAAGTCGCGCCCCTTGATCTCGATCACCTGACCGCTGCCATCCTCGGGAAGGCAGGCCGAGCCGACGCGCTTCTTGACGCTCTCCGCGGTGGCTTCGCCGATCAAAAGATTATGGTTACGGCGGATATAGGAGATGATGGCGTCGTCCATCTTGTTGCCGCCGACCCGGATCGACTGGGCATAGACGATCGAGCCCAACGAAAGGATCGCCACCTCCGTGGTCCCGCCGCCAATGTCGACGACCATGCTCCCCGTGGGCTCGGTGACCGGCAGCCCGGCACCGATCGCCGCCGCCATCGGCTCCTCGATGAGAAAGACCCGCCGCGCACCGGCACTTTCGGCGCTTTCCTGAATGGCGCGGCGCTCGACCGGCGTCGAGCCCGAGGGCACACAGATGATAACGCGTGGGCTGGCCATGCCACGCCTGCCGTGCACCTTGCGGATGAAGTGCTTGATCATCTCCTCCGCGATCTCGAAATCGGCGATGACACCATCGCGCAGCGGGCGGATCGCCTCGATATTGCCTGGGGTGCGCCCGATCATGAGCTTGGCCTCCTCGCCGACGGCAAGGATCTGCTTGCGACCCCGAACGGTGGCTATCGCCACGACGGAGGGCTCGTTGAGCACGATCCCCCTTCCCTTGACATAGACCAAGGTGTTGGCCGTCCCGAGATCAATGGCCAGATCCGAGGAGAAAAGGCCTAGGAGGCGAGCAAGCATGGGCAGGTAGCGGCTCCGAGACGACCAGAGGCGGTCAATGTTGGACGAATAATTCGCTTACCATTCGCATAGACGGCAAGGCCATGTACTGCCTTGCATCGCCGCCCGCAACGCCCATGCGGTACATAGTAGGCCAGATCTCGGGGCGAGCCCAGAAAACAACCTTGAGTTAGGTTGACGGCTCTTGTTTTAATCTTGGATCGATCGCGCCGCGGGCCGTCCCAGGCGCGATCGATCTGGCTGGAGTCAGGCAGAGAGGGCGGCTGGAGCCGTGCGTTCGCGCTTCACCAACAGCTTGTTCAAGGCCGCGACATAAGCCTTGATCGAGGCGACGACGATATCCGTGTCGGCCGCTTGGCCGACCACGCTCTTGCCGCCCTCGGCCAAGCGGACCGTCACCGTCGCCTGGGCGTCGATGCCCTCGGTGATAGCGTTGATGGTGAAGACCTCGAGCTCCGCCTTGTGGGCAACGATCGACTGGACGCAGCGAAAGGCCGAATCGACGGGGCCGTCGCCGTCAGCACTGGCGACATGATCCTGACCGTCGACCTCGAGCACGATCTCGGCATGCGGCCGGCGCTTCGTACCGCAGACAATATCCAGATCCTTGATGCGGATGCGCTGGCTCTCGCCGGCGATCTCGTCGTCGACGAGGGCCACGATGTCCTCGTCGAACACTTCCTTCTTCTTGTCCGCCAGCGCCTTGAAGCGAATGAAGGCCTCGTTGAGGGCATTGTCGCCCAAAACATAGCC
Organism: Arboricoccus pini; assembly: GCF_900187945.1. Lineage (GTDB taxonomy): Bacteria > Pseudomonadota > Alphaproteobacteria > Geminicoccales > Geminicoccaceae > Arboricoccus > Arboricoccus pini. The sequence continues at coordinate 245,830 of NZ_FYEH01000002.1, forward strand.
CAACTCTTCCAGCTTCTTCTTGAAGGCATGCCGTCCGGAATGCTTGCCCATGACGAGGCTGGTCTTAATGAGGCCCACATCCTCGGGCTTCATGATCTCGTAGGTCGCGGCATTCTTGAGCACGCCATCTTGGTGGATGCCGCTCTCGTGGCTGAACGCGTTGGCACCGACGATGGCCTTGTTGGGCTGCACCTTGAAGCCGGTGATCGCCGAAACCAACCGCGAGGCCTTCATGATGTCCTGGCTGACGATCCGGCTCTTGAAGGGCAGGAGGTCGCCGCGCGTCTTGAAGGCCATGACGACCTCCTCCAGCGCGGTGTTGCCGGCCCGCTCGCCGATACCGTTGATCGTGCACTCGATCTGGCGGGCACCCGCCTTGACCGCCAGGATGGAGTTGGCGGTCGCCAGACCCAGATCGTTGTGGCAATGGACCGAGAGGACCGCTTTGTCGATATTGGGCACGTTGTTCAAAATGGCCCGGATGAGATCGGCGAACTCCTCAGGATAGGCATAGCCCACCGTGTCCGGGATGTTGATGGTCGTGGCACCGCAATTGATCGCGGTCTCGACGCAGCGAAAAAGATAGTCGTGCTCGGTGCGCGATGCATCCATGCCGCTCCACTCGACATCGTCCGTGTAGCGTCTGGCGCGCGACACGCTGTCGATTATGCGCTGATGTACCTGCTCCTTATCGAGTTGGAGCTGGAACTCGCGATGCAAGGGAGAGGTACCGATAAAAGTGTGGATGCGCCGGCGCGCGGCGGGCTTCAGCGCCTCAGCCGCCCGGTCGATATCGCCGGCGGCCGCGCGCGCCAGCCCGCAGACCACGCTTTCCTTGATGCGCTTAGAGATCTCGTTAACCGCCTCGAAATCGCCCTCGCTGGCGATCGGAAAGCCCGCCTCGATGACGTCGACGCGCATGGCCTCGAGCGTCTCGGCGACGCGGATCTTCTCAGGCGTCGTCATCGAGCAGCCGGGCGACTGCTCCCCATCGCGCAGCGTCGTATCGAAGATGACGACATTGTCGTCGATGGCCTCACGGATGGAGGCAGCGGGATGGGCCTGGGTCTGGTTGGACATTTGGGTAGTTCCGTCAGATGCAAAATCGGGAAGAGCGAACGACGAACCCCTGAACGACGTCGCACGATCCTTGATCGTGCCGAGCGAGGCTCAGGGGCCGATAAGTCGAAGCTCTAGGAGCGCGGAGCGGATGCGAAGGGCAGCAAGGTTCAGGACCGCTTCGGCCCCTTCCCATCCCTGCCCCGTCCGCACCGGCATCGTCATCGCGCCAACATCACCCTTGCATCCGCCCTTTCGACCGACGTCGACAACGCGATGTCCGACTGAAGGCTTCCTTGAGGTACTGTTCCGTATGCACGATTATCGTGCTCTTGCCAAGCCTATTGCTTGGCACCCTGCAGCACCGGGCGCTTCTCCTCGATCAACCGGCGATAGACCTCGAGATAGTCCTCTGCCATGCGCTTGGCCGAGAAGCGTTCCTCGAAGCGCTTCCTTATCTGCGACCGTGGCGGCAACTGGTCGAGCTTCTTGACGGCGGCGGTCGCGGCTTCGACACCGGTGGCGATGTAGCCGGTCAGTCCGTCTTCCAGGACCTCGGGCACCGAGCCCGCCTTGTAGGCCACGGTCGGAATGCCGCAGGCCATGGCCTCGATCATCACGAGACCGAAGGGTTCCGGCCAGTAAATCGGCATCAAGAGCGCCTTGGCGCCGCTCAGGAACTCGGCTTTCTGGTGGTCGGCAATCTCGCCGATATACTCAACATGCGGCCGCTTGAAATGCTCGGCCACCTGTTCCTCGTAATAAGTGCGATCTGCCCGATCTATCTTGGCGGCGATCTTGAGCTTCATGCCGGCGCGATCGGCGATCTCGATCGCCTCGATGACGTTCTTCTCCGGCGCGATGCGCCCAAGGAAGGCCAGATAGTCTTGCGACTTCTCCACGGGCCTGAGCAGATCGAGAGGCAGGCCGTGGAGGACGGTGGCGACAAAGTTGGCCTGCGGCAGGGGTATCCGCTGCGAATTCGAGATCGAAACGATCGGCACGTCATTGAAGATCGTGTAGACAGGTTGCAGTTCCTCGAGATCGAGCCTGCCGTGCAAGGTGGTGATGAAGGGAACGTCCTGGCGCCCGAAAAGGGAAAAAGGCAGATAGTCCAAGTGGAAATGCAGGATGTCGAACTCGTGAGCGCGTCGATAGACCTGCTCGAAAAGATAGGCATGCGGTGCGTTCTGGTCGCCCACCTGCGAGAGACGCAGCGCCTGGGGCCACATGGGCTCGAGCTTGGCCTTGGTCTTCGAATCGGCACTGGCAAAAAGGGTGACATCGTGGCCCAGGGCCACCATCTCCTCGGTCAGGAACGACACGACCCGCTCCGTTCCGCCATAGAATTTGGGCGGCACAGCCTCGTAGAGCGGGGCTATCTGAGCGATCTTCATCCGTTTGCGTTCCCTTTGCGTGAGCGATCGTTGCCGGCTGGGCCCCATGTGCCGGACACCCTGCCATGGCGCAAGATATCCGCAACGTTTGAGGCGCGCGCTGGTTGCCAATACCGGGCGCAAGGGGATCGGGCGCCGCACTTGGCGAAAAGAAGTGTACAAAAACCTATCGAGATCACACCTGGCGAAGACACCATGGTGACGGATGGATTGCGAACCTGTAGCTAACAGGATCGATCTCAACGATGCGTTTTTGTGGTGGAGCCTTGGCTTGCCGATGATCGTTGGGTTCTGTGGTGAACCGGGTTCGGTTCCATCGCACGTCGTTGTTGATGAAGGAGCGACTCACGGATGATTGGCGGCGAGGACCGGCCCACCCAGGGTCGCCGGAGCGATGACCGCGCCGACGCAAGCGGGACGGATCTAACCCAGTTCGCCGGCCATCCCCTGCGCTTCATGCTCCATTATGTTCGCCGGCGGCCACGGGCGCATTTCTTCGTCTTGCTCGCGGTCCTGGCAGCGGTCGGCTGCTCGGTCGGCTCGCAATACGCCATCAAGACCCTGGTCGACGTGCTCTCGAGCCCGGATGCCAAGAGCCTGATCTGGTGGGCCTTCGTCTTCCTGGCCCTCTTGATCGCCGCCGACAATCTGCTCTGGCGCGTGGCCGGATGGATCGGCGCATCGATGTTCCCGGCCGTGACCGGTGATCTTAGGCGCGATCTCTTTGACCACCTCACGGGGCACAGCCCCCGCTATTTTGCCGACCGCTTGCCCGGCACCCTGGCCAGTCGCATCACGGCCACCTCGAACGCGGTCTTCCAGGTCGAGAACATGTTCTGCTGGAACGTGCTGCCGCCCTGTGTGGCCGTGATCGGCGCCATCCTGATCCTCGTCTCCGTCAACCCGCTCATGGGCCTGGGCTTGGTGGCGATCTCGGCCGCCATGGCGTTCATCATCGCCCGCCTCGCCATCAAGGGCGGCGGCATGCATCACGAATTCGCCGCCAAGGCCGCGGCCGTCGATGGCGAACTCATTGACGTCATCGGCAACATGTCGCTGGTCCGCGCCTTCGGCGCGATCGGTCGTGAGCGCCGGCGTTTCAGCCAGACGGTCGAGATGGAGGTGGGCGCCCGCGAGCGCAGCCTCAAATACCTGGAAAAGCTTCGCCTTCTGCATGCGATCATGACGGCAGGCCTCACCGCCGTCGTCCTCGCCTGGTCGATCATTCTCTGGGAGGCCGGCAAGGTGACGACCGGCGACGTCGTCCTGACCTGCACGCTGGGCTTTACGATCATGCACGGCACGCGCGACCTTGCCGTGGCCCTGGTCGACGTCACGCAGCATGTGGCAAGGCTGGCCGAGGCGGTCACGACGCTGCTTGTCCCGCACGACCTGCCAGACCATCCAAAAGCCACCGTTCTGGCCTCGAGGCGAGGCCAGGTGACGTTCGATCACGTCACCTTCAATTATCCGAACGGCGGCGAGGTCATGCGGGACTTCTGCCTCGACATCCCGGCCGGCCAGAAAGTGGGCCTGATCGGCCGCTCGGGTGCCGGCAAGTCGACGGTCATCGCCCTCCTACAGCGCTTCTACGATGTCGATGGTGGCCGAATCATGATCGATGGCCAGGAGATCAAGCTGGCAACGCAGGAGAGCCTGCGCGCGACGATCGCCATCGTGCCGCAGGACGTTTCACTCTTTCAGCGCTCGATCATGGAGAATATCCGCTACGGCCGACCGGACGCCAGCGACGAGGATGTCATGGAAGCGGCCCGTGCCGCCTCGGCCTTCAGCTTCATCGAAGGCCTGCAGGACGGGTTCGATACAGAGGTCGGAGAGCGTGGCACGAAGCTGTCGGGCGGCCAGCGCCAGCGTATCGCCATCGCCCGGGCCTTCCTTAAGGATGCGCCGATCCTCATCCTCGACGAGGCGACCTCGGCCCTGGACAGCGAATCCGAGTCGCAGGTGCAAGAGGCCCTGGAGCGGCTGGTCAAGGGCCGCACCGTCATTGCCATCGCCCACCGTCTCTCGACGCTGCGGAACTTCGATCGCATCGTCTCGATGGACAAGGGTCATGTAATCGAGGATGGCTCGCCGCTCGAGCTCATGCATCGTCCGGGCCTCTATCGCGAGCTACTCGATCTGCAGGCGGGACGCCAAGCAAACCCTAGTGACCCCCGCATTGCTGCATGACCGAGCGCATGCCGCTGCCCCGGCGCCCTCGCGGCGACCGGGCGATGACGGCTGGGCACACGGTCGCCCTTCTTTGGCCTGACCTACCGGCTAAAAGAAGCTCTGGGGGTCAATGTCGACGGTCAGCATGACCTTGGAGGAGAATTTCTGCGCGCCCAGCCAGCCGCGGAGATAGGCCTGCAGGTCGACCTCGGCCGACGCCTTGACGAGCAGGCGCTCGCGCCACCGACCGCGCAGGAGCGCTATCGGCGCCTGGGCCGGCCCCAAGACCCGGATGTCGGGATCAAAGGGTGCCGCCCGCGCCAGCTCACGCGCGGCCTTTTCCACCAGGGGTCGTTCGGGACCTGAAAGGATCAACGCGGCAAGGCGGCCCAAGGGCGGCATGCCCGCCTCCTGGCGCTCGGCCAGCTCGACTTGAAGGAAGCGGTCGCGGTCGCCAGACGCCAGCGCCTGGAGGACGGGATGGTCAGGGACATGGGTCTGGACGAGAACACGGCCGGCCCGGGCCTCGCGTCCGGCCCTGCCCGCCACTTGGTAAAGGAGCTGGAAGGTACGCTCCGAGGCGCGAAGGTCGCCGCCGGCCAGGCCCAGATCGGCATCGATGACACCCACGGTCAAGAGATCGGGAAAATGATGGCCCTTGGCCACCATCTGCGTGCCGATCAGAATGTCCACTTCGCGGGCGGCCATGGCCGCCACCAGAGCCTCGGCGGCATTGGCCGTGCCGACGGTGTCGCTCGTCATGACGGCGATGCGGGCCTCGGGCAGCAGCTGGCGCACCTCCTCGGCGACCCGCTCGACGCCGGGGCCCGAAAGCGCCAGCGAATCCACCGTGCCGCAGGAAGGACAATGCGCCGGCTCGGGCATGCCATAGCCGCAATGATGACATTGCAGCCGCCGCCGCAGGCGGTGAGCCGTCAGCCAGGCCGAACAATTGGGGCAGCGGAAGCGGTGGCCGCAGGCGCGGCAGAGCGCCAAGGGCGCGTAGCCGCGACGATTGAGGAAAAGGAGCGACTGCCCATCGCGCTCGAGCGTATCCTGGAGGGCCTGGCGCAAGCGGACTGAGAGAAAAGCGCCGCGCGGCGGTCGCTGGCGCCGCAGATCGATCAGTTCCAGGGCGGCCGCGGGCGCGGTACCGTGGCGGGCCGGCAGGTGCAGATGCCGCCAATTCGCCTCGGGCTCCACGTGGCCACCGAGACCGGCCGCAAGGATCGTCTCCAGCGAGGGCGTGGCGCTGGCCAGCACGATCGGGCATCCCTCGATCGCCGCCCGGCGGATCGCCATGTCGCGGGCGTGGTAGATGCCGCCCTCCTCCTGTTTGAAGCTCTGGTCGTGCTCCTCGTCGACGACGATGAGGCCGAGGTCGGTGAGGGGCAGGAACAAGGCCGAGCGGGCGCCGACGACGACCTTCGCCTGGCCGCGCGCGATCCAGCGCCAGCGATCGCGTCGCTGCGCCGAAGTCAGGCCCGAATGCCAGGCGACCGGCACCTCGCCGAAGCGGCGGACGAAACGCTCCAGCCACTGCGCGCTCAGCGCGATCTCGGGCAGAAGCACCAGGACCTTGCGCCCGGCCCTGAGAGCGGCCGCCACCGCCTCGAAATAGACTTCCGTCTTGCCCGAGCCGGGCACGCCGTCCAGGAGCGCCACGCCGCTCTTGGCCTCGACCATCGCCACGAGCTCGGCCGCCGCTACCTCTTGCTGCGGATCCAGGGCCAAAGGCGGCCGCTCGGGGTCGGGCGACGCCGGCCCACCGTCGGTGTCGACCTCGACCGCTTGCAGGAGACCGTCCAGGGCCAGCTGGCGCAAGGCCGCCGCCGAGGCCTTGGCGCGCTTGCCGAGCTCGGCTGCCACGATCGGCGCCTCGCCCGGAACCTCGCCGACTGCCGCCAGGACGCGTGCTGTCACGATGCTGGGCTTGACGGGCATGGGCGCGGGACCACGCCGGTAGGCGAGCTTCAAGGGTGCGGGGGCCAGCGCACTCGTCGAGGCGATGGCGAGCCGCAATACCTGACCCAAGGGGGTCAGCGTGTGGTCCGCCACCGTCTGCATGAAAGCAAGGAGCGTCGGTGGCAAGGGCGGTGTGTCCAGCACCGTCTGGACGCTTTTAAGCCTGGCGGTAGCCACCGGACGCGGGCTGCGCCTGGACCAGACGATGCCCAGCAACTCCCGCGGACCGAAAGGTACGACGACGAAGCTGCCAGGCGACGGCGCATCTCCGTTGGCGAGAAGATAGTCGTAGGGCTGATCGAGCGGCAAAGGCAGCAGGACCGGAACGATGACGGGTACCGGGAACGCCATTCTCTCTCCAGGCAATGACGTGCTGGCGATACCATGCGGGACCGGCCTTGACCTAGGGTATGCTGGCCGATCTTTGGCTGTGACCGCTCCCCATGCACACAGCCAAGGCGCGCAAAGGGCGACCAAATCGCCACGCTCGTACCACCATCGCGCAACCCTGCCCGCCGTTCGCGCTTCCGTCGACCCCGACGATCCGCTAACCCTTCAGGAACCTCCTTGTCTTAATGAGAGGAAATTCCTTTGCTGCTTTTGCATGCCGCCGACGATCTGGCCCAGCTGGCAAAGGCCTGGCTGGACAGCCTGCGGCATGAACGACGGCTCTCGCCCCGCACGCTCGCGGCCTACCAAAGTGACCTCGCCGATTTCGTCGGCTTCATGCAGGAGCATCTGGCCGAGGAGGTCAGCGTGGCGTCGCTGATGGCGTTGCGACCGGCCGATTTTCGCGCCTGGCTGGCAAAGCGGCACAATGAGGGGCTGGCCAAGAGCTCGACGGCGCGCTCGATGGCCGGCGTGCGCGGCTTCTTCGCCTGGATGGACAAGCGCCACGGGCTGCACAATCCCTCCTTGAAGGCAATCCGCACTGCCAGTTTCCGCCGGCCGCTGCCGCGGCCGCTCGCAGCCTCGCAGGCGATCGCGGTGACGGAGATGGCGGGCGATCTTGGCGCTACGGGCTGGATCGCCGATCGGGACCGGGCGGTCCTGGTCCTTCTCTATGGCGCGGGGTTGCGCATCGGCGAGGCGATCGGCCTCGATCGGCGGGCCGTGGGCGTCGATCCCACGGCCCTGGTCGAGCTCAGGGTCGTCGGCAAGGGGCAAAAGGAGCGCATCGTCCCGATCCTGCCGGTGATCGCCGCCGCGATCGCGCAATATCTTGCGAGCTGCCCCTTCGTCCTGCCGGCAGATGGCCCGCTTTTCGTCGGGGCTCGCGGCGGTCGCCTCCAGCCTTCCCTGGTGCAAGCCCAGATGCGCCGCCTGAGGCAGCATCTGGACCTGCCCGAGACGGCGACTCCGCATGCGCTTCGCCATAGTTTCGCAACTCACCTGCTCAGTGCCGGCACGGATCTTCGCGCGATCCAGGAACTCCTAGGTCACAAGAGCCTGTCGACCACCCAGATCTATACGGCCGTCGACGGCAGCCGCCTGCAAGCGGTCTTCGCCAAGGCCCATCCACGCGCGTGAGAACGTTCCTCTGGTGCCTCGGCCTGCTTCTTGGCCTCGCCGCCTGCGGGATCGCGGCCCTGCCTCTGGTGATCGACAAGGACGCCATCCGCGATATCGTGCAAGCGCGGGTCCAGGCACGCTTTGGCCAGGACCTGACCATCGAGCATGGCCTGTCCTTGCGCCTCCTGCCGACGCCTGTCCTCTCGCTGCATGACGTGCGCTGGACAACGACGCTGGAATCGGGCGCGCCGATCGAGCTCGAGGCACCGCGCGTCGACCTGCATCTCTCGCTTCTGCCCTTGCTGCAGGGCCGCATCGGCATCGAACGACTGACCGTGCAGCGGCCGGATCTCGAGCTCGGCCAATTGGCGCCGCTCGACCTGCTGCGCTCGCTTGCCGACACGATTGCCAGGACAGACGATGTCGACCGCGTGACGATCGAGGATGGGCAGATCCGGGCACCCCTGGCCCTCAATGTCGGCGACGTGCCCGGCAACAACGAGGCGCAAAGCGAGAATGCCGATCTGGCCGAACGCCAATTCCTCTTGGATTCGATCGTTGGCGATTTGTGGCTGGACCGGGCCACAGGTGCGATCGAGGCCAGGATGAGCGGGGCGCTGGCGGGGCAGCAACTGGATGCCGAGGTTTCGAGCGTGCTACGCGTCGCCCCCGGCGTTCCCATACCCTTTCGCGGCCGGCTGCGGGCGTCGGGTGACCGCCTCGACATGCGATTTAGCGGCAGCGCCACGGCGCAGCCGTCGGGCCTCGGCGCCGAGCTCGACCTGGATGGGAGAGCCCCGGACCTTGCGGCTCTCGTCGTCTTGCTAGAGCCGCTCCTGGACGACTCCTGGGCTGCCGCCGACTTCCCGACCGTAGATACGCGCCTGAAGGCGCATTTCTCCATGGACCCAGCGGGCTGGCGCCTGAGTGACATGGCCTTGGCCCTGGCTGGCACCAGCATGACGGGCAGTCTAGGTCGCGCCTGGAGCGATGGCGGACTTTCGGTCGATCTCGAGGCGGCACGACCGGACTTGGCTGCTGGCGCGCCCTTGCGGCACATTCAGGCGGGGCCGATTGGCCGGGCATTGGCCGCGATACCGGCACAAGGCACCTTGCGCGTGACCGACCTTGCCTGGGGTGGCCAGACCCTGCGCGAAGTCAAGACGGGCTTTGCCTGGACGCCCAATGGCACGCTGACGCTGGAGGGCATGAGCGCAACGCTGCCTGGCAATAGCCGGTTGGACCTCGCCGGCACGTTGAAGGATCGCCAACTGCAAGGGCGGGTGACTTTGGCCACGGCGGATCTGCCTGCACTTTTGGACTGGCAGGGACTGAAGCTGCCGGGGCTGCCAGAGGGTCGGCTGCGCATTGCCTCCATCGAAGGCGCCATTGAGGCGGACTCCGAGCACGCCGTCGTCGAGGGCGCGCGCCTGCGGCTGGATGCCGCCCAGGGCAGCGGTCGGCTCGAATGGCGATTTGGTCAGCCGGGCACGCTCAACCTGCAGGCCGCACTCGACCGGCTGGATTTCGCCTTCTATCGGTCCCTCCTGCAATCAGCACCGGCCGGCTTCGGCCTCGACCTTTCGATCGACCGAGCAAGCCTGGATTCAATCGGCCTCGGCCGGGTCCACCTGGTGATCGACGGGATCAAGGGACAGCAGGAGCTTAGCGCGCTGACGATCGAGGACGCGGCCGGACTGCATCTTGCCATCGGCACGCCGGAGGCGGATGGCGCCCAGGCGGTCAGCCTGGCGGTCGACCGGCCTGCCCGCCTGGCCGCTGCCTTCGGCCGGGACCGGCTGGCGGACCTCCTGGTACGCGCCAGCGCCCTCGCCTTTCGTGGCTCGCTTCGTCAGGATGGCGGGGCGATTCGCCTGACGCTTGCGGGTGGACAAAGCTCTAGCGGTCCTGCCGGCTGGCAGGCAGATATCTCCGCCGAGGCGGATGCCCTGGCCGATCTTGGGCGTGCGCGACTGAACCTGGCGCTTCGTGCCCCTACGGCGGCAATCCTGCTGGACGAGTTCGGCGCGCCTGTCGCAGCACTCGGGCCAGGCAATGTGCTGGCGACGGCGCCGCTGGAGGCCAATCTCGCTGTGACTCCGTCCGAGACCGGTTCAGGCCGGAGCCTGGAGACGTCGCTGACCCTTGGGCCGATGACCGAACCGACCCGTCTTGTCAGCCATGCGCCGCTCAGGCTCGAGGAAGACGACCAAGGGCGCCTGACCGTCACCGGCGGCCTCGATCTTGTCGACCTGGGTCCGGCGGGACCGCAGATGCTGCGGCTGGCGGCGGCATCGACGTCCCTGCCGACCGGCCCGGCCGCAGCATGGCTGGGAAGCTGGCCGACCAGCACCTTGACGGTCGATTGGGAGGACCTGCCTGTGCTGGCGCTCGGTCTCGACGGCGTCGCCAGCATCAAGACGCTGCGGCTTGGCCCCGAGGGGCTGGCGATCGAGGGCATGGACGTGCCGCTCATGGAGGGTCGCCTGGGCGGCGGTTTCCAGGTGACGCCGGACGACGGTGCCGGACTTGCGCTCGCGGCCGATCTGCGGCTTCGCGCCGTCGAGGCACGCTCGCTTCTGGCCTCGGCCGACCTGACGGAGGCCCTTGCCGGCCGCATCGACCTCGACATGAGCCTCAAGGCAAAAGGCCCGACGCTGGCAGCCCTCGTCGCCAGTACCGAGGGCAAGGGGCACGTGGACGGCGTGGATGGCACGCTCCTCCTGGGTCCGGAGGCACCCGTTTCCTATGGCGGGCTCGTCGGCGGCATCCTGCTCAACCGGGGCATTCTCAGCCTGCAGGAAGGCGGCCTGGCGCTGGGCGGGGAACCGCCTTTGCCGCTCTCGGCCCGAATCGACCTGCCGGCCTGGCTCCTCGATCTGAAGCTGGGAGATCGCGAGGTGAGCGGAACGCCCAGGAGCGCCTACCTGCAATAGGCGCTCCCGCGGATTCAGTCGGAGGGGCCCAGCATCTTTTCCGGCCGCACCCATTCCTTGAACTCCTCGGCCGTCAAAAGGCCCAGCGCCATGGCGGCCGCCTGGAGGGTCGTCCCCTCTTTATGCGCCTTCTTGGCGACCTTGGCGGCATTGTCATAGCCGATCTTGGGATTAAGCGCGGTCACCAGCATGAGGCTCTCATGCAGCAATTTCTCGATCCGCTCCCTGTCCGCTTCGATCCCGCTGACGCAGTTCTCGACGAAGCTCCGGCAGCCATCGGCGATCAGGCGAATGGAGTGGAGGACGTTGTGGATGATGACCGGCTTGAAGACGTTAAGCTCGAAATGGCCGTTGGCGCCGGCCACCGTCACGGCCACATGGTTGCCCATGACCTGGGCTGCGAGCATCGTCAGGGCCTCGCACTGGGTCGGGTTGACCTTGCCCGGCATGATCGAGGAGCCGGGCTCGTTCTCCGGCAGCTTCAATTCGCCAAGGCCGCATCGCGGCCCGGAGCCCAAAAAGCGGATGTCGTTGGCGACCTTCATGAGTGAGGCCGCGATGGTATTGAGAGCACCGGAGAGCTGGACCAGCGCGTCGTTGGCGGCCAGTGCCTCGAACTTGTTGGGAGCCGTGACGAAGGCCAGGCCCGTCAGGGCCTCCATCTCGGCGGCGAACGCCTCGGCGAAGCCCTTCTTGGCGTTGAGGCCGGTGCCGACCGCCGTGCCGCCCTGTGCTAGCTGCAGGATGCGCGGCATCGCCGCCTCGACCCGTTCGATTCCGTAGGCCAGCTGGGTGGCATAGCCGCTGAACTCATCGCCGAGAGTCAGGGGCGTCGCATCCTGCGTGTGGGTCCGGCCGATCTTGATGATGGACGCGAACTCGGCGGCCTTGGCCTCCAGCGCGTCCTTCAGTTCCTGCAAGGCCGGGATGAGATTGGTCGCCACCTCCTGGGCGGCGGCCACGTGCATGGCGGTCGGGAAGGTGTCGTTGGAGGACTGGCCGCGATTGACGTGGTCGTTGGGATGAACCGGCGTCTTGCTGCCTCGCGGCGCGCCCAAAAGCTCGTTCGCCCGGTTGGCGATGACCTCGTTGGCGTTCATGTTGGTCTGTGTGCCGGAGCCTGTCTGCCAGACCACCAGTGGGAAGTGCTCGTCGAGTTCGCCGTCGGCCACCTGACGGGCGGCGGTCTCGATCGCCTCACCGACCTTCGCATCGAGTTGGCCAGTCCGGACATTGACGCGCGCCGCCGCCAGCTTCACGAGGCCCAGTGCATGGACCAGCGGTAGAGGCATCCGGTCGCCGCCGATCTTGAAGTTCTGCAAGGAGCGCTGCGTCTGCGCGCCCCAATAGCGTGACGCCTCGACCTCGATCGGACCGAACGTGTCGGTCTCGGTGCGCGTCTCCGCGGGCTTCTCGCTCATCGCCTCTCTCCGCTTCGCCTCAAGCGCGGGCTCACCCCGCTGGCTGCGGACAAATGACGCATGCGGAAGGCTTGTCAATCGCCCCAGGCGATGATCGGGCGCCCACCTGGGGCATGCCGCCCCCCGAGCGAGCCGACTATTTCTTGCGGAACCGGTCGAGGGCCACGACCTTAGCGCCGTCGTCTGGCGCCCCCTCGTTCTCCTCGGCCTCGTTTTTCTCGTCGGCCGTATCGGCGCTCGGCGGCGCGCCGTCCTTGAACCCATGAACGATCGCATCACGCGGAGCAGTTGGCAGGCTCACGACCTGTTGGTCGGGCTCGATCGTGAATTGCAGGCCAAACTCGGCCCCGGGGTCGGCGAAGACCTTGATGGCGCTGAAGGGGATGCGAAGGCGCTCGGGCTGGTTGTTGAAGCTGAGCGTGACGGCAAAGCCCTCGTCGTCCACTTCCAGCTCCCAGAACTGGTATTGAAGGACGATGGTCATCTCGCCCGGATAGCGCTCCTTGAGATAGTCGGCGATGTCGACACCAGGATCGCCCGTGCGGAAGGTGATGTAGAAATGATGCGAGCCGACCATGCCCTCGGCGGCCACGCGCTGCAGCACGTCGCGCACCACGGTCCTGAGCGCTTGCTCCACCAGCCGTCCATATTCGAGTTGCCGCTTCGACATCCCGGCCGAACCACCTTTAGCTGCTGACAACGGCCCCCATGTCGGCATCGACGAGGAGGCGCCATCCCTTCTGCGACATCCAAGCCCTGGGCCGGTCACGGCCATGAGGGTTCGGCAACGAGTGGGGGGCTTCTGTTGCCCGGCGCCCCCCGAGCCGCGCTTTTCACTGCTGATTAGGCAGCGAGAGCGGTGACCGAACGGTTATCGTTGGCACTTGTATTCGGCCCGATAACGGCGGAACCATGCCGGGCAAAAGCCGTCCCTTTACCACGCACGTCGATCCTAATTCGCCCCCTCGGTCCCAGCCGAGCAATCACCTCGGCCTCAGTCAAGGATGGTGGAGGCGCCGGGCTCTGCCCCCGGGTCCGTAACGCTTATTCTGAACGGCGTTTATCGCCATAGCCGGAGCTACCGGCGTCTTTGAATATAAGCGGTTCCGAGGTGCATGCAACGGCCGTGGTACCGCATGGGGCGTCAGGCTATCCAACTCTCGACGTCCGGCCTCGCGATGGCCTAGTAGAAGGGCCGCATTGCTCATTTCTCACAACCGGAGATAATCATGGCGTTGGACGCGCAAAAAGAGGCCGAGATCGACGCGCTCCGCGCGGAGAGCCAGGAGACCAGGCGCGCCACCGTCCCAGCCCTCGAGGCACTGCTCTACAAACCTCTGCCCGTCCTCGACCACGGTTTCATCCGCGTCATCGACTATATGGGCGACGATCCCGGCATCGTACAGGCTGCCCGCGTCAGTTACGGCCGCGGCACCAAACAGGTGAGCAATGACAAAGCGCTCATTAACTATCTCATGCGTCGTCACCACACCTCGCCCTTCGAGATGTGCGAAATCAAGCTGCACGTGAAGCTGCCGATCTTCGTAGCCCGGCAGTGGATCCGCCACCGCACCGCCAACGTCAACGAGTACTCGGCGCGCTATTCGGTCCTGGATCGCGAGTTTTACGTGCCCGACCGGAAGTTCATGAAGCTCATGCAAGTCGAGCGCCAGCAGCAGAGCAACCAAGCCGGCCTCTTCGGTGCCCTGGACGCCGCTACGCCCGAGCACACGGCCCAGCAATCGACCACCAACAAGCAGGGTCGCGAAGCAGTTCTTGAGAGCGAGGCAGCGGCCCAGGTCCTGCGCAACATCAAGCGCGTCTCCGAGAGCAGTTTCACGGCCTACGAGAAGCTCCTGGGCGAGGATGGCGAAGGCGGCGTCGAGGGCTTCGGCATCGCCCGCGAACTTGCGCGCATGGTGCTGCCGCTCAATACCTACACCCAGTGGTATTGGAAGATCGATCTTCACAACCTCTTGCATTTCACCCGCCTGCGCGCCGATGGCCACGCGCAGTACGAGATCAGGGCCTATGCCGACCGCCTGATCGAGATCCTGCAGGCTTGGGTCCCGCTGACCTACGCGGCCTTTGCGAACTATCGCAAGGACGCGGCCGTCCTCTCGTCCAACGCGCAGGAATTGCTGCGCCGTCATCTGGCCGGTGACACGAATGTCACATTTTCGGATGTGGGCATGACTAAACGGGAGTGGCTCGAGCTGGTCACATTGTTTCCGGCGCTGGACAAGACCGCGAATACCTGACCGCCAAGGTCTTCGCGCACACCTTTGCCACGTTCTATTGGCGCGTTCAGGCAACAGGCCGGTGCTTTTCCATCCACTCCACGTGGAACTTGGCTTGCCGCGCAAGATTAAACCTCGCACATGAGGCGGGACGGCAGACCCATCGCGTGGTCCTCGCGGGCCTTGAGGTGGACTGCTGAATGATTGCCCGCTCGGAAACCGACGAAGGTCGATTGTATTGAAAGAGCCGACGCCATGCCTTCGACAGACTTTCGCCCTTGAGGCGAAAATCGACAGGCCATGCATGGAGTCGATCGTCCGGCTTGAATTCGAGTCGCGATTGAGGGGGCCTTGTCCTGTGATCTTTATAACCTCGCTTTGAAAGAGGGGAGCTCTGCTGCGATGAAGAAGCTTCTGTCCACCGTCTCGGTGATGAGCGCGCTGACGCTCCTTGCTGCTTGCGGCAGCCAGCCGCCGGGCTACACCAACCTGTTCGGCAAGTGGGGCATGCAGTTTCCCGCCGACCGCGACTACAAGGAAGCGACGGCGGCCGGCAGTTCGGTCTCGGGTGGCGCCTATAATGAGGCTCTCTACAAGGAGACCATGGAGAACGCCGCCTACGAGCATGACAAGATGCAGGACTGGCGGAGCACTATCATCTACTCCGATCAGGCCAAGAACGTCGCGGCTGGCGGCACCTACGAGCCTTTCGTCCTTAGCGAGTGGCAGCTTCCCGCCGACAAAGTGGACGAGCTCTCCTCGGCCCGTGCGCGCCTCGTGACGGCGCTTGCCAACGGCTCGACCACCAGCAAGCCCGACGCGGCCGCCCGCGCGCTCGCCAAGTTCAATTGCTGGGTCGAGCAGCAGCGCGAGAACTTCCAGCCCAAGGACATCGCCTATTGCCGCGATGCCTTCCTGGCGGCTCTCGAGCAGATCGAGACCCAGAAGTCCGAGTTCCCCGAGGTTGTCTCGCTGAACGCCGACGTGTTTTTCGACTTCGACAAGTCGAAGATCCGCTCCGACGCCCTGCCGGTCCTGAACGACGTCGCCAAGATGCTGGTCGAGGACACCAGCACCCAGGTCTTCGTCTGGGGCTTCACCGACACGGCCGGCTCGGCGGCCTATAATCAGCGCCTCTCGGTGCGTCGCGCCCAGTCCGTCGCCGGCTACCTTGAAAAGCAGGGTGTCACGGCCAACCGCCTGACCATCCAGGGCTTCGGCGAGACCCGTCTGGCCGTACCCACCAAGGACAACACGCCCGAGCAGGCCAATCGTCGCGTGGAAATCCGTCGCCGCTGATCCTTGCGGCCGTCGTGGCCTGGAACCGCTCATGGGCGGCACCGGGCCACGACGGCACGAGGACGGAACTCTCGTCGCGGCGATCAAGGGTGCTTTTCATCAAGCACCCTTTTTCTTTGCCCGCCGGCTGGCCGATCTCAGTTTCTTCGCTCGGCGCCGGGCCGTCCTCAGTCGAAGCGGCCATGCACCACCCAGCCCCCCCAGGCGAGGCTTTGGCTCGCATCCTCGCGACAAAGCCAGAAGCGGCGCCCGTCGCGCAGGATCGCCACGACATAGTCCCTGGGAGGCGCCGTCGCGTCCTCCGGCCGCCACCATTCGGGCAGGATTCGCTCCGGCCCCTCCAAAATCCCCACCTCTTCCGGCCGCAGGCCCAGCGCCTCAGGCCTTGGGCGGGCGGCTAACAGCCGAAGCGGCCGCGGCGAAAGAGGAGGCCAGGCGGTCGCCGTCGCAGGCTCCGCCAGCCGCCGCTGCCGCACCGCCCGCTCTGGCACGTGGCTGGCCACAGGCTCGAGCCGCACCACCCGGTCAGCCCCCAGCCTGAGCTCCAGTTGATCGGCCAGGCGCGCCAGATCGGCCGACCTGTCCACACTCTCGCCGGTCCCTCCGGTCTGCGCGGGCTTGAGCGGCATCATCTCCATGATCTGGAGTTCCAGCCTCTCGATACCCTCCTCCGAGCGCAGCAGCAGGTCCTCCAGTCGTAACCGCAGGAGGCGGCGCAGATGCGCCAGCTCCCGCGTCGGCCGGCCGAGCCCGATCTCCAGCCGTTTCGCCTGGCCGTGTGGCCGGGTCAACACCAGCACCAGCCGCAAGGCCCCCTGTTCGGCATGCTCGAGCCGCTGGCAGAGAAGCTCCAAAAGCCCCAGCGCCACCGCCTCGATATCCTCCGTCCGCCCGATCGGCTGGGCAAAATTCCTGGCCTCGGCCAGAGCGAACGTCTCGGCCACCGGCCGCAGCGGCCAGGGTCGCCGACCTTCGAGCTGATCCAGCCGGTGCACGATGTCCGCCCCGTAGCGCCGCGCCAAAGCCGCGCGCGGCATCGCCATGACCTGTGCCAGCCGGTGAAAGCCCAGCCGGTGCAGGGCCCGCCCGGTCCTGGGCTGCAACCGCAAGGCCGCCAGTGGCAGATGCTGCAGCCGCGGATCGGCGGTCTTCAGGATCCGGCGATCACCAGCACCGAAACGCGCCCAGGCCCAGGCGGCCAGGGGATCGGCCGCCAGGGCGACCCGCGTCGTCAGGCCCCGCCGTGCCAGAACATCTTGAACCTGCCAGAGCAAGGCGCGCGCACCGCCAAAGAGATGCAGACAGCCCGCCATGTCGAGGAGCAGGCTGGCACCGCCGCCTTCCTCGCGGGCCTCGATCGCCGCATCCGCCACGACGATAGGCGACCAGCGCTGGCACCAGCGCGCCAGGGCCTCCAATCCTTCCCGCTCGACCTGCAGGTCGGCCTCGGCGCTAACCAGCGCCGGGCAGAGCCCGTAGGCATCGGCCAGCCGCATACCGGGCCGCAGCCCCGCCGCCCGCGCGCCGGCATCCACCGCCCGCAGGACCGGCATGCCCGCCTCGGGGGCTACGAGGACAAAAGGCGCAGGCTCGCCCGGCGTGCCTTCAAGTGCGAGCGAAGCTTTGCCCGTCCTCCGCCGCCTTTGCCACAGCTCCAGGGACCAATGGCGAAGCCAGATCGAAAGCCAGGGTCCGCTCATTCCAGCTTACCGTCCAAAAGCTCGGCTGGGCACCTTTGGCCCGCCACAAAGAGAGCCGGAAGGACGGCCCGCGCGGCCGCAACCGCCAAGGAGCCGGATCGTCCGCCGCCAGGATCGCCCTCGGCATCGGCTCGGCCCAAAATCGCGTCAACGCTGCATTGGGCGCGCTCTCCAGCGCACCATGCCGCAAAACCAGCCCGGCCCCACCGCCTGATTCCAGGGCTATCTGCAGCCTTCGACTCGTCACCAGATCGAACGCCTCCGTCTCGACGACCGTGCACGCCACCGCCTGCGAGCGCATCGCCATCGACGCCGCCCAGAACGTCTCCTCGGCGTCCCGTGCACGGATATGGATGAGCCTTGCCGGATCGATCCCGTAGGGCCGCAGGCCCGGCCCATAGAGCTCGCCCTGCAGCCGCGCCAGCCCGTCGCTGCGGCACCAGACCAGGGCACCCTTGCGATCCAGGAAGCGGCGCGCCATGCCGGCCGTAACGGCGGTCGCCGACGGCCCCGCCACCTCGTGCAGCGCCATGGTCGGCAGCCCGTTCCAAGGGAGCGCCCGGTCGATCGGCGCGCCCAGCCTCGCCACCGGCCGTCCATCCACACGGTGGGCCACGCCGCCGCCGCCTTCGATGGCACGAATCCGCGCCTTCAAACCCTCGAGGTCGACGGCCTGTCCGCATCCATCCCTCTCTTTGGCATTGGCAGCATGGTCATGACCCGAAGGACGGTCATGACCGGCGAAGCGATCATGGAACGACTCTGTCGACATAGGCTCCAGCCTCATGGAAGAGGAATATCCCGGCGAATGCCCGGTTAATGTTCTCCTTTTGTTCTATAAGCCTTGATAAGAGTCAAGCACCTCGGACGACCGCGGTCTGCCCGCCTGCCAGGAGCATGTAGCTCGAAGCCGCCATGACTCAGGGCGGCCGACCCGCCCGACCCAGTGCGGTCGACAGCCCTGCCCGCAGATCGGGCGGCCAAGCTGCCGCATTGAGGTCGACTGGCCGGCCTTCCCGTGCCTGGCGCCGCAAGGCTTCAAGTCGCCTGGCGGCCGCAAAACCGCCCTCAGGATCGGTCTGCGCCCGTCGTGCCACGGCGTCGAGCAAAGCAAGATCGCAGCCTTCCGCCGTTCCGATCCGCTCTGCCTCGTTCATGACGAGATCGCGCAGGCGACGGGCCGCCTGGCCGAGCACGCTCGCCTCGCGGCGCGCCGCCCGGCGGATCACGCTGCATGCGAGCTCGGGCGAGGCGCAGGTGCCGGCCCACCAGCCGAATTCACCCTGGCCCTGCCGCTCCTCCATCTCGAGAAAAGGATCTGGTCCCTCCGGAACCGCTCCCATGGCCGGCGCGTAAGGCGCGAGCCTTGCCGCCTCGGCGACATCCGCATCCTGCTGGCGCCGCCATCGGCGCTCCAGCACCTTGGCCGATGGCGGGCGCCGGATCGGCGGCGGATCGGCGGCCATGGCCCTCATCTCGCCGGCAACCGCTTCGGCCAGTTCCGTCGCCGGATGCTGCCCAGCCCTTACCGCGCCCAGCACGAACGTGACGGCGCGAAGATCACCTCCCGCCACGGCCAGTTCCAGCATCTCCATGGCCAATTCCGCCAAACGGGCCAGACGCTCGGCCGCCGGCAAGGCCAGCATGGCGCGATAATGGCTGACGAGGTTGGCAAAGCCACGGTCACGCAAAAGGGCACTTATCGCATGCGGCTCGGCCCGTTCGATAGCGCCCACCTCGGCCGGTGTCGCGCCAGCCGCCAGCCGCACGGCCATGCGCCGGCGATCACCGCGTCGCCTGAAGGTGTAGTGCCGCATGCCGCAACTGCTCGAGGACCAAGTCATACAGGAATGTTATAGGAAATTGTTCCTAATTACAAGCGGCGAACTTAGCCCGTTGCCGGCGCTAGGATCCCACTCTTCTAGCGGCTGGCACCTCGAAAGGCCCATGCCCCATGGCTTAACGCCAGGGCCACGGGCGACGAGTGCGAAGTCCGGCCAATCTCCCACATTGAACC
Source organism: Arboricoccus pini (assembly GCF_900187945.1). Lineage (GTDB taxonomy): Bacteria > Pseudomonadota > Alphaproteobacteria > Geminicoccales > Geminicoccaceae > Arboricoccus > Arboricoccus pini. Next base: position 265,551 of record NZ_FYEH01000002.1, read on the forward strand.
CGCAGCGTCGTCCCGATTGGCAGGCGCCGACGCAGGTGACCCCTTTGCCGCCCTAGCCCTTCGGGGTGCGCACCAGCCGATAGCCGTCAGGCTCGGTCACCAGAATTGTCACCGTCCCGGCCACGGGCTCGATCTTCTGCCGCAGCCGGTAGACGTGCGTTTCGAGCGTATGGGTGGTCACGCCGGCATTATAGCCCCAGACCTCGCCCAGGAGCGTCTCGCGCTTCACCGCGCGATCGCCCGCCCGGTAGAGATATTTCAAGATCGCGGTCTCCTTCTCGGTGAGATGGATCCGCTTGCTGCCCTGGGTCAGCATCTTGGCGGCCGGCCGGAAGCTGTAGGGACCAATCTCGAAGCTCGCATCGTCGGAGAGCTCGAATTGACGAAGCTGGGCGCGCAGCCTCGCCATCAATACCCCCAGCCTGACGGGCTTGGTAATATAGTCGTTGGCGCCGCTATCGAGCCCTTCAATCTGGTCGGCGTCGCCGTCATGCCCGGTCAACATGATGATAGGGGCCTTGATTCCCGTCTGACGGAGTTCGCGGCAAAGGTCGCGGCCGTCGCCATCGGGCAGACCCACATCGACGACAATGCCGTCATAGGGATCGCGCATGAGGTCGCGCGCCTCGGCACAGCTGCCGGCCTGGTCGACTGCGAACCCTTCCGTCAAGGCAAGCTGGCCTGCGAGTTCGGCACGGAAAGGCTCGTCATCGTCGACGATGAGGAGACGGTACTGAATAGCCATCTTTTTTTTCGCGCCTTCAGACTGGTGCTACAATTCTTGACCACAGCGATCTGGCAGGCCGCAGGCATGTGTCGCCAGGCAATAATTCCTTAAGCAACACTATCTGGACGGCACACACCAGATCAGGCTGATCCAAAAGTGGTTGAGAACCGCTTTGGTGCCACAAAAACATCAATTAGAATCCCTTGAGAAGGAGTGTTGCACGCACTCGCCTTGACGATGCCGCATGTTTGTGGCGGGCGTTCTTCATGTTCGGCGCGCAATCGTGGGCGCGCTTGGTGAACCGTTCTTTGTTGCGACGACGATGCAAGCGTCGTCTCCTGAGAGGCTCGATGTTACTGGATCCAATGTTGCGCCGGCTTATCAAGATCGGCGATTTGACCGTGATCGATGCCGAAGGCGCCACGCACCGCTTTCAAGGCGAAGGTGGCCCCAAGGCGACGATCAGGCTGCACGACAAGGCGCTGGAGCGTGAAATCCTGCTCCGCCCCGATCCGACCGTGGGCGATGCCTATATGGATGGCCGGCTCACGATTGAGGAGGGCGATCTTCTCGATTTCATCATGATCGCCTTCGAGAACAGCCAGCGCATCAACTGGAATTTCGGCGGCGTGGCCGGCGCAAAGTCCTTTCTCGACCGATTGTTGCGGCGTTTCCACAGTTGGAATTCCAAGCGCGCTGCGCAGAACAATATCAGCCGGCACTACGATCTTTCGGGCGCGCTCTACGAGCTGTTCCTCGACGAGGAGCGGTCCTACACGATGGCCTATTTCCCGACCGGCCGAGAGACGATCGAGGAGGCGCAGCGGAACAAGGAGTTGCATCTGGCCTCGAAGCTCGCCCTCAAACCCGGCCACTCGGTCATCGATCTCGGCTGCGGCTGGGGCACGCTCGGCCTCTTCCTCGCCCGCAACTACGACGTCGAGGTCACCGGCGTAACGCTCTCGATCGAGCAGTGCCGCTGGGCGAACGACCGCGCCCGCGCACTTGGCCTCGAGAAGCGGGCCCGCTTCCTGCACCAGGATTATCGCGACGCAGAGGGCCGCTTCGATCGCGTCGTCTCGGTCGGCATGCTCGAGCATGTGGGCATCAGCGACTTCCCCACTTTTTTCAGCAAGACCAGGGACCTCCTCAAGGATGACGGCGTCGCCGTCATCCACTCGATCGGCCGGGCCGCTGGACCGGGTTTCACCAGTCACTGGATCAGGAAGCACATCTTCCCCGGCGGCTACATACCGGCCCTCTCGGAGGTTGTACCCTCGATCGAGCGCCTGGGCCTTTGGATCACCGACGTCGAGATCTTGCGGCTGCATTATGCCGAGACGCTGCGCCTCTGGCGGCAGAAATTCCACCAGAACGAGGACAAGGTCAAAGCGCTCTACGACGAGCGCTTCGTACGCATGTGGGATTTCTACCTCGCCGGGGCCGAAGGCTTCTTTCGCGCCCAGGACGGCATGAATTTCCAGATCCAGATGACCCGGGAGCGCAGCACCCTGCCCCTGACTCGCGACTACATGCTGGACCATGAACGCAGCCGCCTGCGCCAGAATGGGGCCCCGGACGTGCGCGTCGCCGCCGAATGACCGTCGAACTCGCGAGCCGGGCCTTCGGGCCCGACGATCCGGGGCTGCCGCTGACGTCGATCCTGCACGGGCTGCTCGGCCAGGGCCGCAACTGGCAAGCGATCGCCAAGCGCCTGGCGCATGGGCGTCGCGTCCTCGCCGTCGACCTGCGCAATCACGGCCACAGCCCGCACGATCCCCTCATGACCTACGAAGCCATGGCCGGCGACCTCGCGGCCCTGATCGTCAAGTCGGGCGGCAGGGCCTCGGTCATCGGCCACAGCATGGGTGGCAAGGTCGCCATGATGCTGGCGCTGACGGCTCCCGAGCGCGTGGATCGCCTGGTCGTCATCGACGTCGCGCCGGTCACCTACAAGCACCGGGAATTCGCGCATTATCTGAGCGCCATGGCAAAGATCGACCCCGCCGGTTTTTCCCGCCGCGCCGACATCGAGGTGGCCCTGGCCGAGGTCGATCCCGACCCGCGCATCCGCGCCTTCCTGGCCTCCAACATCGAGGGCGCGCCCGGTGCGATGCGCTGGCTTCCCGACCTCTCGGCCCTCCAAGCGGGTCTGGACGACATACTGGGCTTCACACCGCCCGCCGGAGCAAGCTTTACCGAACCTTGCCTTTTTCTCGTCGGCGGCAAATCCGCCTATGTCCAGGAGCAACAGCGCGCGGTAATCCTGGATCTGTTCCCCAAGGCCACCATCAAGACGATCGCCGATGCCGGCCACTGGGTGCATGCCGACAAGCCGGCCGAGGTCTTGGAAGCACTCGAGGGGATCCTGCCTAGCGCCAACTGAGGAGCCGCTTATGGCGACTGAACTCGATCACCTCGTCGTCGGGGCCTCAAGCCTCGAACAGGGCATCGCCTACGTCGAATCGCAGTTGGGCGTCCAGGTCCCGCGCGGCGGCCGCCACGAGGCGATGCTGACGCACAACGCCGTCATGAGCCTGGGCCCCAACAATGTCTATTTCGAGATCCTAGCCATCGAGCCCGGCGCACCCGCCGCCGATGCGCCGCGCTGGTTCGGCATGGACGACCCGGCACTTGCCAGCCGCCTGGCCGAGCGCCCGCGCTTGATCGCCTGGGTAGCGCGCACCGACGAGCTGGCGATGCGCCTTGCCGCGGCCGGCGGCCGGTTCGGCCAGCCGGCCGATTTTCGCCGCGACTCGCTCTCCTGGAAATTCGGCTTGCATCCGACCGGCCTGAACGAGGGTGCGCCCGCCACGCCGGTCCTCATCGAATGGCCAGCCAACGTCCACCCGGCGCCGGGCCTGGCCGACCTTGGCGTCAGGCTCGAGGAGATCATCCTCCATCATCCCGATCCGGCCTGGTTGCGCTCTGAACTCAATGCCCTAGATTTCGATGATGCGGTCACGATCGAGGCAGGACCAGCACCCGCGCTCAGCGCCCGCTTCAAACGGCCCGACGGCTCAACCATCCTCATGGATTGAGGGATTAGCCAGCCGAAACAGCCGGTGCGGCCGCAGGGGATGCCCTTCGGGCACCATAGGCATGGCAAAATCGTCCTTGGGATCACGGCGCATGCCCAGATGCCGCATCAGCCCCTGCGAGGGCTCGTTCAAGGCCGCGGTGAAGGCCACGATCTCGGATAGCCCCAACTCGTTAAAGCCGAAGGCCAGGGCCGCCCGCGCCGCCTCGCTGGCCAGGCCTTGCCGCCAATAGCGCCTGGCCAGCCGCCAGCCTATCTCTACGCAGGGCGTAAAATGGGCGGTGAAACCCGGGTATGAGATCCCGACCATACCGATCAAGGGCGCCACACCCACATAGTCGACAGCCCAAAAGCCGAACCCGTTTTTCTCAAAGCCCGCCTCGATCCGCTCGATGATAGCGTCGCTGGCGTCAGCACCTATCGGCCCCAAGAGATAGCGCGTCACTTCGGGGTCCGCGTTAATGGCAGCAAACGGCGCCCGATCCGCCGCCGTCCAACGTCGAAGGCGGAGTCGTGATGTACGAAGTTCGGGCCCGCGGCACACCGTTCCTTAGACTTCCAGCTCTATCGTGACTGGCACATGGTCGGAGGGTTGCTCCCAGCCCCGCGCCTCGCGCTTGACCTCCATGCCCCTGAGCGCCGGTGCCAGCGCCGGCGACAGCCACACATGGTCGAGCCGACGCCCCCGGTTCGAGGCCGCCCAGTCCCGATTACGATAGGACCACCACGTATAAAGGCGCTCTTCGGGCGGGACGATCGCGCGCATCGCGTCGACAAATCCGTAGGCCGCCTGCAGGCGCTTCAGGCCGTCGGTCTCGACTGGCGTGTGCGAGACGACGTCCAAAAGCTGCTTGTGGCTCCAGACGTCGGTCTCGAGCGGCGCGATGTTAAGATCGCCCACCAGGATCATCTTCTTCCCGTCGCCCTCGCGCGCGCCATAAAAACCGGTCAGAGCCTCCAGCATGTCGAGCTTATGCTTGAATTTCCGGTTGACCTCGGGGTCGGGCACGTCGCCGCCCGCCGGCACGTAGAGATTATGCACCTCAATCCCGCCCGGCAATTCAACCACCGCATGCCGGCAATCATCGACATTGCACCATTTATGCGCGCGCGGCGCCTCCAGCGGCAGTTTCGACAGGACGGCCACGCCGTGATAGGCGCGCTGACCGTGGATATAGGCGTGATTGAAACCCAGCTCATGAAACAGGGCCATGGGGAAGAGCCCATCCTCGACCTTCGTCTCCTGCAGGCACAACACGTCGGGATTGATCTCCGCCGCGATGCGCCGAAGCAACTGGCCACGGATGCGGACGGAGTTGACATTCCAGGTAGTGAGCTTCAGCCGCAAGATCGCCTGTCCTCCTTCATAAGCCCGAGCGGCATAAAGGAAGAGCCCCAATAGGGCCAGCGCACGATGCGCTCAGGTCGGACGACGCCGCGCCGTTCGCAAAGATCGAAGAGTTCGCATCGCCGGCAGACAGGCAGTCGCGTCCGACAGACCTGCTTGCCGTGATTGAGGAGCCAGATATGAGCCACAGTCGCCAGGCCGCGGGAATGCAGTACGCCAACTGGTCGGCTACCCGCGCCGCGCTCCGGTCCCTTACGAGACCGAGCCGGCCAACCACGCGAAAGACATGCGTGTCGACCGGCACGACCGGCTCCTCCAGACGAAGCGCAGCATGATGTCGGCACATTTGCGCCCTATGCCCGGAAGACTGATGAGTTGCGCGCGGGTGCGCGGCAGCCGGCCGTCGAACCGCTCCTCCAGGGTTTTGAGCATCCGGCGAATGTTCCAGGCCTTCAGGCGATAAAGCCCAGACGGACGGATCAGCAGCAGCGGTGTCGCGATCCAGGGCCTGGGTATTCAGCATACAGGCTCGCAGACTTTCCCAGGCTTCATCCTTGATCTCTTGATCTTGACGCCCACCTGGGCGCCCCGCCGGATCGATACATTCTCCTCAGGCGCCTTGGCGGCTAGCCGCGCAAGAACCGTCTCGATCACCGTCTCAATCAGCGCCTCGGTCATATGGCGCGGCCGACTGCACGATGTTGAGCAGCGCCACGTCCAGCTTCGTCGCGATCATGCCCGGCCTCGTAGCGATGAGCCACAACTATGAAGGACGACAAAGCGACGGGGCGGGCGATCGTTCGGCCAAGATCGCCGACGAGCCCCGTCGTCTAGGCGTCGCGGCAGAGATTGCTGCATCGCGGTGCGCCAGCCGAGCTTTCCCGGCGTCGGCCTTGTCGGCGACACGCGAATGCTCTTGCATGCCGCTATCGATTCTCTCACAGTTGTCCTGGTGCCCGACGCATGCCAGGCACGACAAAGGGTCGTTGATCCGTCGACCGGATCGGGAGGTCCGCCGATGCAGTGTGCCGATCTCGAGCGCTACCTCGAGGCCTATCTGGACGGCCGGCTTGGCCGCACCCGGGCGGCTCTCTTAAGGCGGCATCTCAATCATTGCGGTCATTGCCGGCAGCGTGTCGACGAGCTCAGGCAATTCGAGCACGACATGCAGATTCGCATCCAGGCTCGGCAGCCGGCGATGTCGGTCTGGAGCGGCCTCGACCTCGACCTCGTGCGCACGCATGTGGTCCCGCAAGGCGGGATGATGCCGCCAACCCGCTTTTTCCAGCCGCCGCCGCACCCGACCAACCTCGTCAATGGCCTGGGCATCGCGTCACGCCTGCCCATGCAGGCGTCGCCCGCCAAGGCGCACATGGCGAGCCGCAGGCTGATGCCCAAGATCATTTTCGCCATCGTTGCGCTGGCCACGGCCGGAACCATGGTCATGAGCGCCGTGCGCCTGTTCAAGGCGCCTCCGCCCATCGGCTCGGCGGCGTATCGCATGATTGTCGAGACCGACGAGCCCCTGCCCTTGCAAAGCAGCGACCCCGTGCGATTGCAGCATTGGCTGACCTCGCAAAGCGGCCTGGCGATTCCGGCCCTGCCGCTGCCGGCGGGCTTCGCACTAGCCGGGGCTCGCGTCGAGCGCTCGGATGGCCAGGCGCATCCCGTCATCGTCTACCGGCAGGCCGGCAAGCCCCTGCTTTTGACCCTGACGCCGCTCCCCGACGCCGCGTCCGCGAGGAAGCCGGATATGGCCCCAATATTCATGCACGAGGACGGCTTCACGAAGATGACCTGGCGCGCCGACGGGTTCATCCACGAGGTGATCAGCGAAGCTTCGCCCAGCCAGCTCATGCCTTTTGATTCGAACGCGCCCGCAAGCTTGACCCCGCTTTAACCGGGACCAAGCAGTGCAAGGCGCGGTAGCCTCAGGCGAAGCCGTGTTCAGGCAGGGAGCGGCCCGGTCCCGTCTGAGGGATTTTACTCAGCGACGCGCCGAAAGACGGTCCAGGTCGTCGATGCGGCGTCCCAGCAAATCGCGGCGACCGGCGTTCAGGCCGCGCATGGCCTTCATCGCCTCATCAAGCTTGCGCTCGGCCAGAAGCGCTTCCTGATCATAGGCATCCCATGCGGTCCTGAATGCCAGGATGGCGTCGGCGAGCTCGCGGGCGTTGCGGCCGACCTCAAGCGCCCCACTGGTCTGGCGGATGACCGACAAGACCGCAAAAAGGGTGAGCGGCGCCGCCAGCACGACACGTTTGGCCAGTGCTTCGTCGAAGAGCTGAGGCGCGGTCTCGGCGATGACCTCGAAGACCCGCTCGTTCGGGATGAAAAGGATGGCCAGGTCGAGCGTGCCTTCCTCTGGCGCGATATAATTGCGCCCCGCCACCTCGGCGATCCTTGCCCGCACGTCGCGGATGAAGGCCTGGGCGGCCCTAGCCCGGACGTCCGCCTCCGGCGCGTCCTGGCTTTTCTGATAATTGTCGAAAGGAAACTTGACGTCGATGTTGAGGCGATAGTCGCCCGGCAGGAGGATCGTGAAGTCCGGCCGGCGACCATCTTCGGCGGCCTGCTGCCGCCTGAAGCTTATTCCCTCGACCAGACCGGCGCCACGCAGCACGTCTTCCGCCAGTCGCTCGCCCCATTGGCCCCGCGCCCGGGCACTGGCCAGCGTGCGACCCAACTGATGCGTGGTGGCGATCAGCGCCTGAGCCCGCTCGCCGGCCGTGCGCAGCTCTGCCTCCAGCTTGGCGAACTTGCCCTCACGGTCACGTTCCAGTTGCTGGACGAGTTGCCGCATGCGCTCCATCTGCTCCAGCACGGTACGCAGTCGCGCATCCAGTTCCCCACGCTCGGCTGCTTGTTGATGGCTCTGCAGCCGGCGTTCGCTCGACAAGGCGGTCGAAGTCTGCTGACCCAATTGTTCGGCCAGGCGGGCGAAGGTATTGAGCGAGATATCGCCAAAGGCCAACTTCACGCCGTCCAGGAGGGCCTCCGTCTCGGCCTGGCGCTGCCGCTCCGCCTCCATGAGCATGGCACGGCTTCGGGCGGCGACACTGCGCCGCCATATCCCCACCGAAAGCCCCCCCAGAAGGGCGCCCAGGAGGAAAACCGTGCCAAGGAGGAATGCCAGTCCGCCCGCGGTCGCCGTGTTCAAGCCCAGAACGATCAAACGCCGCCTTCCCGGTTAAGGCCACGAGAAGGGCTCCTCATAGCCGAGAAGGTACGCCAGGGACATTCTCAGCCCCGCCGCTACCTCCGGTGGAGGTCGCTTTCATTTCGCGCTGGCTACCAGGTGCGCGACGCGATCACGCGCTTTGGCAACGGCCTCGACGGACGCCGGACCCTGGTGGCGGGATCGACCCTAGCCGGGCTGGTCCACGCAGCTTGTCATCGGGTCGACCTGGAAGACCATTGGCCCATGGTCGCCAACTTGCTCGATGGTCGGCCGCGAGTTTGGAAGAACCGCCGATTTACGGGTAGCCCGCGAGTGAGACCGGCGGGTTCCCCGGCGATCTCGCTGGAAGGACTGGGGCGAGCGATGGGGATCGAACCCACGACCTCCAGTGCCACAAACTGGCGCTCTAACCAACTGAGCTACGCTCGCCGCAACGCGGGCGGTTTCTGGCGCAAACCGAGCCCGAGGTCAAGCATGGGGACATGGACCGTTGACAAGGGGTCACCTTGGCGCACCTGAAGGAACAAGAAGGCGCGAAGGACGGGACGACTGCCGATAAAATAGGCTTTTTGCCCATTTTATGGACTGATTGATAAGGGTCTACCGTTCGCCTAATCAACAGGCAGGAGAACATGGAGGATGGACCTCCTTGGCACGCTCCCTGCATCCCCGGCATAGAGGTCAGTGATGCTGCCTTGGCCTCTGGCAGGCAGTGCTGACATGACCAGGAGATCGACGCGAGATGAAGAAGATCGAGGCCGTCATCAAGCCGTTCAAGCTTGATGAAGTGAAGGAGGCTCTCCAGGAGGTCGGCCTCAAGGGGATGACCGTGACCGAGGTCAAGGGTTTCGGGCGTCAGAAAGGCCACACGGAACTCTATCGTGGTGCTGAGTACGTCGTCGACTTCCTGCCCAAGGTGAAGATCGAGATCGTCGTCGAGGAAAGCGTGGTCGAGCGAGCCGTGGAAGCAATCCAGCAGGCCGCCAAGACCGACCGCATCGGCGATGGCAAAATCTTTATCTACAATGTCGAGGACGCGATTCGCATCCGTACCGGCGAACGTGGCGGCGACGCCCTCTAAGGGAGCGCAACTGGTGGCTTGAACCGAAAGGCGGCCTTCCGGCCGCCGGCGGTGCGTCCTGACGAGCCCGAGAGATTGACCGGCCGGTGCCGAAAGGGCGATACGGGTGCGAAAGCGCCCGGTCGTTGCCCAACGGCACGGCCGGTTTTCGGTTTCTCGGGCCAAAAGCCGACCTACCTTTCATCGGCGGTCGGCACTAATGGGAGGCAAGGTCGGCCATGACATTGGGTTGCAAGACGTCTGCGGACGTCATCAAGGCGATCAGGAGCGAAGCCGTCGACATGGTCGACGTGCGGATGACGGACATGCTGGGCGCCTGGCAGCATATCTCCTACCCTGCCAAGTTCTTCGAGCAGGATCAGATCGACGAAGGCCTGGGCTTCGATGGGTCCTCGCTGCGGGGCTTTAAGGAGATCAACCAGTCCGACATGCTCCTTATGCCGGACCCCACCACCGCCTTCATCGATCCGTTCCTCAGCCGCAAGACGCTGGTGATGATCGCCGACGTCAAGGATCCGGTGACGGGCGAGCTCTATAACCGCGACCCGCGCGGCGTCGCCAAGAAGGCGCGCGACTATCTAAAGAGCACCGGCATCGGCGATACCGCTTATTTCGGCCCCGAGGCCGAATTTTTCGTCTTCGACGACGTTCGCTACGGCACCGGCCAGCATTTTGCCCATTTCGAAGTCGATTCCGCCGAGGGCCATTGGAATACCAATCGCGACGAGGGGCCCAACCTCGGCTACAAGATCCGCGCCAAGGAGGGCTATTTCCCCTGCCCGCCCACGGATACGCTGATGGACCTGCGTTCCGAGATGGCGCTGGAAATGATCAAGATCGGCCTCACGGTCGAGTGCCAGCACCACGAGGTGGCAACGGGCGGCCAGTGCGAGATCGACATGAAGTTCGACGAGCTGCTGGCGATGGCCGACCATCAGATGAAATACAAATACGTCGTCAAGCAGACGGCGCGTAAATTCGGCAAGACCGCCACCTTCATGCCGAAACCGCTCTTTGGCGATAATGGCTCGGGCATGCACTGCCACCAGTCCATCTGGAAGGGCAAGACGCCGCTTTTTGCTGACAGTGCCGGCTATGCGGGCCTCTCGGACATGTGCCGCTGGTATATTGGCGGCCTGCTCAAGCATGCTGGCGCCATCCTGGCCTTCGCCGCTCCCACCACCAACTCCTATCGCCGCCTGGTGCCGGGTTACGAGGCACCGGTCAATCTCGCCTGGTCCTTGCGTAACCGCTCGGCCGCCTGCCGCATCCCGATGTATTCCGACAGTCCCAAGGCCAAGCGCGTCGAGTTCCGCTGTCCCGATCCCTCGGCCAATCCCTATTATGCCTTCTCGGCCATGCTGATGGCGGGCTTGGACGGCATTAAGAACAAGATCGAGCCGGGCGATCCCATCGACAAGAACATCTACGACCTGCCGCCCGAGGAAGCAGCCCTGATCAAGACCGTGCCGGGCTCCCTGGCCGACGCCCTGATCGAGCTCGAGAACGATCACGAGTTCCTGCTCGAGGGCGACGTCTTCACCCCCGACCTGATCGAGACGTATATCGCCTATAAGCGCGCGAACGAGCTCGATCCGATCCGGCTCCGCCCGCATCCGCACGAATTTTTCATGTATTACGACTGCTGAGATCAGGCGAGCGTCAAAAGGGCGCTCTCCTTGCATGTGCCCCCCGCTTCGACAGGCGGGGGTTTTGTCTTTCCGCCAAGAGCTGGCTACGGGAGCATGGCCACCCACTTGGCCCTATCCCACCTGTTGGTTAAAAAGCCATCCGGCATCATCCCCACGCCAGGGGACTCAAACAGGCTAGACGCATCATGAGCCACGCAGAGAGCATCATCGAACGCCTGCAGGCGGAAGGGGTGCGAGTGGTCGATTTCCGCTTTACCGACCTGGCTGGGCACTGGCGACACACCTCGATCGATGCCGCCAGCCTCGATGCCCGCCAACTCGAGCAGGGCTTCATGATCGACGGCTCTTCCATACCCGGCTGGCGCGATCCCACCGAGGCCGACGTGGCGCTCAAGCCCGATCTCACGTCGGCGCGCCAAGATCCCTTCGCCGCCCAGCCCACCTTGATCCTCTTGGCCAACGTCGTCGATCCGGCGACGGGCCAAGGCTATGAGGGTTGCAGCCGCTCGGTCGCCGCACGAGCGGAGGCCTGGCTTGCGGGTCATGCCGCGGCCGACCGGATGACCACCAGCGTGGCGACCGGCTATTTTATCTTCGACGATGTCCGCATCGAGACGAGTGCCGCCCGCAACGCCATCGAGATCAATGGCAGCGAGAGCGAAGCCGCCGGCGGCCAGGCCTATGCGAGCGGCAATCCAGGCCACCGGCCTCAGCCCTGCGCCGCCCGATATGCGCTCTCCCCGGCCGACCACCAGAGCGACATCCGCGCCGAGATCACAAGTATCCTCGCCAGCCTGGGCTTTACCGGCATCCGCCATGACCATGGCCAGTCGCCCATGCAGGGTCGCCTCGCCTTCAAGGGCGACCACCTGACCGGCACGGCCGATCGCATCCAGCTCATGAAATATGTGGTGCAGCACGTGGCCGCCTCCTACGGCAAGAGCGCCAGCTTCATGCCTCGCCCCATGCCCGAAAGCATGGGCAGCGGCATGAGCCTGCAGCACAGCCTCTGGAAGCGGGGCAAGCCGGTCTTCGCCGGCTCGGGCTATGCCGATCTCAGCCCGCAGTGCCTTTCCTTCGTGGCCGGCATCATGCGCCATGCCCGCGCTCTCAATGCCTTCACCAACCCGACAACCAACAGCTATCGACGGCTGCGCAAAAAGGCGAGCGAGCCCGTCTATCTAGCCTATGCCGCCTATAATCGCTCGGCCGCGGTCCGCATTCCCTTCGCCGCCGAACCGGCCGCGAAAACCGTCGATATTCGTTTCCCCGATCCGGCGGCAAACCCTTATCTGGCGCTCGCCGCCATCATGATGGCCGGTATCGATGGCATTGAGCAAAAGCTTGAGCCCGGCGACGCCATGGATCGTAATCTCTACGATCTGGGCCCGGACGAGGTCGATGACCTGCCAACCGTTGCGCTCTCGCTGCGCGAGGCTCTGGACGCGCTGGAGCACGATCAGGATTTCCTTCTGCGCGGCGACGTCATGAGTGAGGATCTCATCGCCAGCTATGTCAGCCTGAAACGCCAGGAGATTGAGCGGATCAGCCAGGCCGTCATCCCGCTTGAATACGAGCTTTATTACGGCAGCTAGATCTGCCCGTCCGGCCGTGGCCTGAAGAAGAAGCCGCCACGATCGAAATGCCTGAACCCGGGCCCGCCCGGCCGGCTCCAGCCGCCATCGTTGCCGCTCCAGCCTCGTGGCCGTCCCCAGCCGCGGCTGCCGCCCCAGCCCTGCCCGCGACTATCATGGCGGCGGTCATTCCAGCCATCAAAGCCGCCGCCCCTCTCGCGGCCACGCCGGCCATGAGAATGTCCGCCCAGCCGATCGTTCCGACTGCGGCCATCTCGCCTATCATTGACCGGCCGCCAGTCATGAGGCCAGCGACTGTCGTGAGCCGCGTGGATGCCGTCGAGGCGCAATGATTCGGCGCTGGCAGGCAGGCACACGGGTCCGAGCAATCCACCCAGAAGAATGAGCACCTTCAGATGGTGCCGCATGGCCCCGCGCCTCCAATCGCTGTTGGACTTTTTAACACACCAGGGGGCCAGGAAGGTTCACGCCATGTCTTGACGCGCAGGGCCAAACGGCACCTAAAGCGCCATCGGCTGCACCTTGGTGCAGCGTCGTCCACCGGTGAGGAAGGAACCGCGGCCATGACCAGGCAAGCCATCATCATCGATACCGACCCCGGCCAGGACGATGCGATCGCCATCCTGACGGCGCTTGGATCGCCCGAGGCAATCGAGATCCTGGGCATCTGCGCCGTGGCCGGCAACGTCCCCCTGGCACTCACCCTCGACAATGTCCGCAAGCTCCTGGAATTGGCCAATCGGCGCGACGTGCCCGTCTTTGCTGGAGCCGAGGCCCCCCTGACGCGCCCATTGGTGACGGCTGAGCATGTTCACGGCATGACGGGCATGGACGGCCACGATTTTCCACCGCCTACCATGCCCGTACAGGACCGGCATGCGGCGACCTTCATCGTCGAGGCGGTGATGTCCCGGCCAGCCAAGTCGGTCACGATCTGCGCCCTGGGGCCCGCCACCAACCTCGCTCTGGCGCTGGCCTTGGAACCGCGCATCGCCCAGCGCCTGCGCGAAATCGTCTGGATGGGCGGGGCGGCCGTCGAGGGCGGCAACATTACTCCCGCCAGCGAATTCAACGTCCATGTCGACCCCGAGGCGGGTGCGAAGCTCCTGGCATCGGGGGCCGAGATCGTCATGATGCCCCTGGACGTCACCCACAAGGCCCGCGTCACCCATGCCTGGATGGAAGAGATCAGGGCAATCGGCGGTCCCGTCGGCATCGCGCTTGGCAACCTCATGACGTTCGCCAAGGGTGCTGACGAACGCAAGTTCGGCAAGGATCGCTCGCCGCTGCATGATCCGACGACGATCGCCTACGTGCTCCAGCCGGAGCTCTTCGCGGGCCAGCGCGTCAATGTCGAGATCGAGACGGGCGGCTATTACACTCGTGGCATGACCGTAGTCGACTGGTGGGGTGTAGCCGGCCGACCGGTCAACGTCACCTTTATGCGCGACATCGATGCCCCAGGGTTTTTCGCCCTTCTCACCGACAGGCTGCGCCGTCTGGCGACCGATCTTGCCGCCACGGCCTAGACCACGCCTGAACGAGGGCGGTCGGGATCAGGCGGCAGGCGGCAAGGGGCGCGGCTTGCGCTCCTCGGTCAGGGCCACATAGATAAAGCGGCCTTCGGTGACCCGCACGGTCTCGCCGGTCCGCCCCCGCATCGCCCAGGCCTCGATATCGATGGTCAACGAGGTGGTGCCGGTCTTGACGATGTTGGCATAGAAGCTGACGAGGTCGCCCACGAACACGGGTGCCTTGAAGGTCATGGCCTCGATGGCCACTGTCGCGATTCGTCCCTCGGCCCGCTCATAGGCGAGCACGCCGCCCGCCAGATCCATCTGCGACAGGAGCCAGCCGCCAAAGATGTCGCCGGTCGAGTTCGTGTCCGCCGGCATCGCCACGGCCTTGATCGCGGGTACCCCGCTTGGAAGGTCGCTCATCAAGCAGCAACTCCTGTGGTAGAAGACGGAAGCGGACTTGACGACGGGGCAGCCACTCGCCATCGAACCTGATGAGCAAACGGACGGCCGCCAGTCGTGCTGGATGTAACCATTCCAGGGTGGCTCATGAAAGGCCGATGACTGGGACGCATCGACGCTGCGTATCCCGAGGGGCGGCTGAGGCCAATCGTGGCTGTCTCTTGGAATGAAGAAAAGCAGGAACGACGAGCGGCGGCGGCAGCCTCTCGCACTCATCTTGGAGTTGGGATGTCGGATCTTTTGGACCTCGCGGGTGGGAATGCTTCCGCCAAAAGCTATACGGCGGAAGATATCGAGGTCCTGGAGGGACTTGAGCCGGTAAGGCGACGGCCCGGCATGTATATCGGCGGCACCGATCTGCATGCCATGCATCATCTGGTGGCCGAGATTCTCGACAATGCGATGGACGAGGCGGTCGCCGGCCACGCCAGCCGGATCGAGATCGAGCTCGAGCAGGGCAATCGAGTCACGATCCGCGACAATGGCCGCGGCATCCCCGTCGACCCGCATCCGCGCTTTCCCGACAAAAGCGCACTCGAGGTCATCATGACCACGCTGCATTCCGGCGGCAAATTTGGCGGCAAGGCCTATGCGACCTCGGGAGGCCTGCACGGCGTCGGCGTATCGGTCGTCAACGCGCTCTCGGCCGATCTCCTGGTCGAGGTGGCGCGCAATCGCATGCTCTGGCAGCAGCGCTTCGAGCGTGGCCAGCCGCTGGGGCCAGTTGAGGCCGCTGGAGCGGCACCCAACCGTCGCGGCACCACGGTCATCTTTCGGCCCGATCCCGAAATCTTCGGAACCGACAAGGAGTTCAAGCCCGCACTCCTGCATCGGATGGCGCGCAGCAAGGCCTATCTCTATCGCGGCGTGGAGATCCGCTGGAAATGCGATCCCGCTCTCCTTGATCCCAAAGACGGTGTGCCGGCGAGCGATACCTTTCATTTTCCGGCCGGGCTCGAGGATTTCCTCAAATCGCTGCTCTCCGAACGCGAACTCGTGGTCGATGAGCTTTTCACTGGCGAGGCCGAGCTCGAGCAGGGCGGCCGGGTGGAATGGGCGATCGGCTGGCCGCTGGATGAGGAAGGCTATCAGGGCTGGTACTGCAACACGGTGCCAACACCGCTGGGCGGAACGCATGAGAACGGCCTGCGCAATGCACTGGCCCGCGCCTTTCGTGCCCATGGCGAGCGAACGGGCATGAAGAAGGCGACCACGCTTACCGCCGACGATGCCTGCGGTGGTGCTGCCATCCTGCTCTCGCTTTTCATCCGCGAGCCGCAGTTCCAGGGCCAGACCAAGGAAAAGCTGGTCAATACCGAGGTGACGCGCATCGTCGAGGCGGCCATCAAGGACCGCTTCGAGCTCTGGCTCGGCGAACATGGCGGCACGGCGACCAGGCTCTTGGAGCATGTCGTCAACCGGGCGGAGGAACGCCTGGCCCGTCGGAAGGCCAAGGAGGAGGTCGGCCGCAAGTCGGCGACCCGCCGGCTCAGGCTGCCCGGCAAGCTCGCCGACTGCTCCAACGACGAGCGCCAGGGGACCGAGATCTTCCTGGTCGAGGGTGACAGCGCGGGCGGCTCGGCCAAGCAGGCACGCCAGCGCGAGATCCAGGCGATCTTGCCGCTGCGCGGCAAGATCCTCAATGTCGCCAGCGCCACGGCCGACAAGCTCAAGGAAAACAAGGAGCTCCAGGACCTGACGACGGCGCTCGGCTGCGGTGCTGGCAAGCATTTCCGCTCGGAGGACTTGCGCTACGAGCGCGTGATCATCATGACCGACGCCGATGTCGACGGGGCGCACATCGCAGCGCTCCTCATCACCTTCTTCTATCGCGAGATGCGGCCCTTGATCGAACGCGGCCATCTTTATCTGGCCCAGCCACCGCTCTATCGCCTCGCACATGGTGGCACGATCGCCTATGCGCGCGACGAGCGCGACCGGCAGCGGCTGACCGAGACCGTCTTCAAGGGCAAGAAGAATATCGAGGTGGGCCGGTTCAAGGGCCTGGGCGAGATGAACCCCTCGCAGCTCAAGGAAACCACCATGGACCCGAGAAAACGCCAATTGCTGCAGATCAGGATCGAGGATGTGGAAGGCAAACCCACCTACGAACTGGTCGACGATCTCATGGGCAAGAAGCCCGAGCTGCGGCTGGCCTTCATCCAGGACAATGCCAAGCTGGCGCCCACCCTGGATGTGTAAGGAGGAGATCTCGCATGGATGACAGCGATTGGCCGCATGGCGCACCCGCCCATCCCGAACTGCTGCGCCTGCGCGACAGCATCGACAATATCGACGCCGCGCTCATCCATCTCCTGGCGGAGCGCTTCAAATGCACTCAGGCCGTGGGTGAGCTCAAGGCGAGAGAGAAGCTTCCTCCCGCCGATCCGGCCCGAGAGAAGATCCAGGTCGAGCGCCTGCGCAAGCTAGCCCTGACGGCCAAGCTCGATCCGGCCTTCGCCGAAAAATTCCTGGCCTTCATCATCGAGGAGGTCATCCATCACCATAACCGGATCGCGAAGAGCGACGGTCAGTCGCCCAGATAGAGCGCAAGGAACGGAGTGCCGGCCGAATGCCGGCCGGGGCAAGAGGGACGGCGAAGACGCATCCCGGAGGAATTGCCCATGCCCGCCTTTCGCTGCCTGCCGATCCCGAGCGAGACCGCCGCGCGCTTTCGCGAGACCGATCGAGACGATCGAGGCCAGGCGCTGCGCCGTCTGGTCGCCGATGGCGGCAGCGGCTACCCCTGCCGCCATTGCCTGGACCTGGGCAAGCCCGGCCAGACCATGCTGCTTGGCTCCTACAACCTGCCACGGCCGCTCGGGATCTATTGGACGCCCAGTCCCATCTTCGTCCACGCGGATGACTGCAGGGCTTTCACCGCGACGAACGCAATCCCCCCGGCCCTGAGCGCGAACGGCCTCGTTTCGATCCGCGCCTATGATGCCGACGATCAGTGCCTCTACGAACTGGGTCAGGTTTGCACCGGCTCGGCCATGGAAGCTCCCCTGCTACGCGCGCTGAGCGCGCCGCGTACTGCCTTCGTCAACGTCCACACCGCCCGGCCCGGGTGCCTGCTTGCCGCCGTCCGGTTGATCTAGATCCGACGCAGCGCGTTCGCGAGGACGAGACCCAGGACTGGACGCGGCACCGTGGCGTCGTCCAGGCCACGTACCAATCGGGCTGCCGACTTACGGACCAGGAGAGCGGGCAGCAAAGCCGGCATGGCGCTTCGCGGCGGCCTACGGCCGCGCAGGCCCGCTGCATCGAGCAGGGCTAGTGCCCGCCCGACCAAGGGCGCGGGGTCCGGTCGCTGTTCCTCGGGCACGGCGTGCCGGCCCGCCAAAAGCCCATGCGCCGTGCCGACCGCGATGGCCGCATCCAACCAACGGCCCTCGTGCGTACCGGCGGCCTCGGCCAGGAGGCGATGAAGAAGCCCGCTGGTCGCCTTTGCATAGGCCTCGGGCTGGGCTGCAACCTCGCTTTGCACCCGCTCCATTTCCGCTTCGTGAGCGTCGATCAAGGCATGCAAGGAGCCCGAATCGATGCGGCCTGCGCGCAGCGTGGGGGCGAGAGCACGCAGGACAGGCTCCTGGCGCGCCTGGCCAGCCGCGATCTCGGTTATCGCATCCCGCCACCATTGATAACGGATATAGCCCGCCATGGGCTGGGTGATCAGCCTCGGCACCCTGGCTAGTTCGCTGTCCAGCAGCAGGAGGGCCAGGAGAGGCTGGCGCTCCTTTTTGGCGCCCAGGATGACGCAAATAGCCCGGCCCGGATCGCGTGTGCGGACCTCGTCCAGGAGGAAATCCACTGGTTCGAGAGCATTCAAGGAGAATGAGAGCCTTTCTTCGGACGCCAAGCGCCCCTATCTACGACAAGCAAGCGGAATTATTCGCGTGTCACGACTACAAGGCTAGAGGACACCATGGCTTTCACCCTTCCCGACCTGCCTTACGCTTATGACGCGCTCGGCCCGTATATGAGCAAAGAGACGCTCGAGCTGCATCACGACAAGCATCATCAGACCTACGTGACGAATCTCAACAACCTCGTCACGGGCAAGGATTACGAGGGCAAGTCGCTCGAGGAAATCGTGAAGCGCTCTTACGGCAACAGCGCGGACCAGGCTATCTTCAACAATGCCGGCCAGCATTGGAACCACAACCTCTTCTGGCGGATCTTGAAGAAGGGCGGTGGCGGCAAGCCCGGCGGCGAAATCGCCAAGCGAATCGATCATGATTTCGGCAGCTACGACGCCTTTGCAGAGCAGTTCAAGCAGGCGGCCGTCGGCCAGTTCGGGTCCGGCTGGGCTTGGCTCGCCCTCGATGGCGACAAGCTCAAGGTCCTCAAGACCCCGAACGGCGAGAACCCGCTGATCTACAACATGAAGCCGATCCTTGGCATCGACGTCTGGGAGCACGCTTATTACGTGGACTACCGCAACAGGCGTCCCGACTATGTTGCGGCCTTCTTGAACAACCTCATCAATTGGGAAGAGGTCGAGGCCGAGCTCGCCAAGGCCTGAACCTTTCGTCTCTTCGAGATCGAAGCGGGGCCGGTCCAATGGACCGGCCTTTTTCCTTCTATCGCGGCCGCCAATAATGGATGAAGCCCGAGCGCTGGCCGATCCGGTCGTAAAGGCGCTGTGCCGTGGCATTATCGCCTTCGGTCAGCCAGTAGACATTGGTGGCTCCGGCAGCATGGGCCGCATCGTAGACATGCTGGATCAACGCCCGGCCATATCCCCCGCCTCTGGCCTCCGGCGCCACGAAAAGGTCTTCCAAATAGCAATAGAAGGTGGGTGACCAGGTCGAAAGATGGTGCAGGTAGTGGACGAGGCCAACAGGCGTATCGGCCGGGCCGATCGCCACCGCACCGAAAACCGGCAGGCCGGGGTCCAGGAGGCGGGCAAAGGTCAGCGACGTCATCTCCTCGGTGAGACTCTTCCGGTAGAATGTCAGGTAGCCCGCCCACAGACGTCGCCAGACATCCTCGTCCTTAGCCTCGATCATCCGAACTACGATCTCGCTCGCCACGTTTCCCCGCTCGCCCGACTATCGACTGGCCAAGGCTAGCGCCGAAGAAGCGCTTCCTGCGAGCGAATTCGCGGCAGACGGCGGACAGGCTCTTCCTTAAGCGACCGCGATCAGGGCGGCGGCGACGCGACGATCCTCGGCCAAAAGGATGTTATAGGTACGGCAAGCAGCCGGCGTCGTCATCATGTCGAGCCGCAGCCCCTTGTCCTTCAGTGCCGCCTGCAGCGCCCGGTCGGGCAAGACTGGCAACGTACCGCAGCCGAGGAGAAGGATATCGAGCGCGCCAGCATGCTCAAAGAGCGGCACGAAGGCCTCCAGCGCCAGACCGCTCAAGGCAGCAACGGGCCAATCCTGGACGGCCGCCGGCAGGATGATCTGCGAGCCCTGGCGACGCTGGCCACCGATACGAAAGCCGCCTTCGCCATAGCCCTCGATGAAGAGCCGTCCCTGGGGTCGCGACGTGGCGGCGAGTTCGCTTGGCATTATTGAGCCGGATGGGCCAGCGACTTGCCCTTGGTCTTGTCCTTGCCGGCACCCTCACCTGCCTTGGCCTTTTGCGCAGCGCTGCGCAGGTTGAAATAGATGAGGACGGGTGCCGCGATGAAGGTCGTTGAATAGGTGCCGATGAAGACCCCCCAGAGCATAGCGACCGTAAAGCCACGGAGCACCTCGCCGCCGAAGATCACCAGCGCCAGGAGGGCCAGGGCCGTGGTGGCCGCGGTCATCATCGTCCGGCCCAGCGTCTCGTTCAGGCTGCGGTTCAGCAATTCCTCGAGCGACATCGCCTTGTAGAGGCGCAGATTTTCGCGAATCCGGTCATAGACGATGACCTTGTCGTTCAGGGAATAACCGACAATCGTCAGCACCGCCGCGACCGAGGAAAGATCGAACTCGATGCCGGTGATGGCGAAGAAACCAACCGTGGCCGCGATATCGTGGACGACCGAGATCATCGCCCCCAGGCTGTACTGCCACTCGAAACGGAACCAGACATAGGCCGTGATCAGCGCCAGGGCGACGACGGTGGCGAGAATGCCGTCGTGCAGCAGTTCGCTGCTCACCTGCGGACCGACAAAGTCCGCACGATCGAACTGGATATCCTGCCCGAGCCGCCCCGTCAGCGCGCCCTTGATGCGATCGATCTGCACCTGCGCCTCGCTCGCGACCTCGCTTGGTGCCGCGATCCGGACCAGGACATCCGTCGGATCGCCGAACTGCTGCAGTCTGATGCCGTTGGCACCCGTGCTCTCCAGGGCCGCACGCATGGCGGCGAGGTCGGCCGCCTGCGGCGTCTTCACCTCGAGGACGATGCCGCCCTCGAAATCGACGCCCCAATTGATGCCCTTGATCGCGACCAGCCCGATCGAGGCCAGAATCACGATGATCGAGGCCACGAGGGCCGCCATGCGAAACCGCATGAAAGGAAAATTGGTGTTGTCGGGGACAAGGCGCGGATGACGCATGGGAGGCAGCCTAGAGCGGGATGGTGGCCGGCCGCGTGCGGCGGTGCCAATAGAGGATGACGACGCGGGTGACCGTCACGGCCGTGAACATCGTCGTCAGGACGCCGATCGAGAGCGTGATGGCGAACCCCTTGATGGGGCCCGTACCGAACTCGAAGAGCACGAGGCTGGCGATCAGATGCGTGACGTTGGCATCGATGACGGCGCGCATCGCCTTGTCGAAACCCGCCTGGATCGAGCTGACGGGTCCCCTGCCGTGCTTCATCTCCTCGCGAATACGCTCGAAGATGAGGACGTTGGAATCGACCGCCATACCGATCGTCAGGACGATACCGGCGATGCCCGGCAGCGTCAGCGTCGAGCCCAGGAGCGAGAGACCGGCCAGGATCAAGATGATGTTCACGACCAGCGCCAAATTGGCGAAGACGCCAAAGAGCCCGTAATAGATCATCATGAAAATCACGACGGCGACCACCGCCACACCGCTGGCGATGGCACCGGCACGGATCGAATCGGCACCAAGCTCTGCGCCGACCGAGCGCTCCTCGACGACGGTAAGCGGTGCCGGCAGAGCGCCGGCACGCAGCAGCACCGCCAGTTCGTTGGCGCTTTCGACGGTAAAGCTGCCCGAGATGACGCCCGCCCCGCCCGTGATCGGCTCGCGGATGCGCGGGGCGGAGATCACCTTGTCGTCGAGAACGATCGCAAAGAACTTGCCCACATTGTCCTGGGTGACCTGGGCGAACTTGCGCGAGCCGATGCTGTCCAGGCGGAAGGAGACGACGGCCTCATTGTTCTGGAAGGTCGGCTGCGCGTCGGTGAGATTGTCACCCTGCAACTCCGCGCGACGATTGAGCACATATTGCTGCGGGCCAGGACTGCCCGGCACTCCTGGCAGGACGAAGTCACCCGGCGGGGGTTGAGAAGGATCGGCGTTCATGTCGACCATGTGGAACGACAGGCGTGCCGTCTGGCCGAGCAACCGCTTGATGTTGGCCGGATCCTTTTCACCCGGCACCTGCACCAGGATGCGGTCAGCGCCTTGACGCTGGATCGTCGGCTCGCGCGTACCGAGCTCGTCGATACGCCGGCGGACGACCTCGAGCGACTGGGTCACGGCCGAGCTCACCCGTGCCGTCACGGCGGCGTCGTTCAGCTTCAAGGTAACCCGGTTACCATCGCCGGTGATGTCGAGCTCGGTCGTGCCGACACCGACGAACGCACTGCCGCCCACCGTCTGATTGATGCTCTTTAGCCGCTCAAGCGCTGCCTGGAGCTGGCCTGCATCAGTCAGCGTGGCAACGACCGACTGCCCCTGCAGGCCTATGCCGCTATAGCCGATCCGCGCCTCTCGCAGCTGGCTGCGCGTCTCGTTGGAGAGCGTGTCCAGGCGATCCTTGACGACGGCCGCGGTATCGACCTGGAGCAGCATGTAGGAGCCGCCCTGGAGATCGAGGCCCAGGGTGATACGCTGCTTGGGCACCCAGCCGGGAAGCGCGTCCAACGTCTTCTCGGGGATCAGGTTCGGCACGATGAGCACGATGCCGAACACGACCGCGGCCCAGACGAGTATGACCTTCCAGGTCGGGTTGCGCATCGTCGATTACTTCTTGAAGAGCCGTCCGAACAGGCCGCCAGCTGTCTTCTGGCCGGTCTTGGCGGCATTGTCGTTGCTGGTATTGGCGGGCACCGGCTTGTTGACGATGTCGGATATGGTGGCCCGGGCGACTTTGACGACGACTCCCTGCGCGATCTCCACCATGATTGTCTTTTCGTCCTCGACTCGCGTGACCTTGCCAATGATCCCGCCCGAGGTAAGGACCTGATCGCCCTTCTTCAGGTTGTCGATCAGTTGTCGCTGCTGCTTGGCCTTCGCCTGCTGCGGCCGGATCAGGAGGAAGTAGAAGACCACGAAGATCAGGACGAGCGGCAGAATGGAGACGAACATGTCGCCGCCAGGCGCGGCAGCGGCCTGCGCATAGGCCGGTGAAATCAGCATGATGCCCTCTGGAACGAGACTGCGTTCAACGCAAGCTGGGGCGCGAGCGGGTGCCCGGCCAGTTGGCCGTGGACTATACCGGCCAAGACTTGCATTGCAACAAGCGCCGACTCCAAGGGTGGCGTCGACGAAGGCCAACAGGTATGCGGGGGCCAGCTTCTAACCATCTTTTACCGATGTGACGGCCATGACCCTCGACAGATCGGATCTCGCTCCCCTTCTCACGCGTATCGCCCAGGCCCTGGAGCGCCTGGCTCCGCCACCGCCGCCGCCCTTGCGGCTGGAAGGCGCGGATGCCTTTGTCTGGGAAGCGAAGGAAGGTCGTCTGCGCCCCGTGCCGGCAGTGGCCAGGGTGGAGCTGGAACTGCTGCGCGGCATCGATCGTGTCGCCGATATTCTGCTCGACAATACGCGCCGCTTTGCCAACGGGCTTCCCGCCAACAACGCGCTCCTCTGGGGCTCGCGCGGCATGGGAAAGAGCTCGCTCGTCAAGGCTGCGCACGCCAAGGTCAATACCGAGCGACCGGGCAGCCTGCTCCTGATCGAAATCCACCGGGAGGACCTCGAAAGCCTGCCCCGGCTCCTACACGAGCTCGGCCAGAGCGGCCGGCGCTGTCTGCTCTTTTGCGACGATCTCTCCTTCGACGAGAGCGAGACGTCCTATAAGTCGCTAAAAGCCGTCCTTGAGGGCGGCCTCGAGGGTCGTCCAGCCAACGTCCTGTTCTACGCGACCTCTAACCGCCGCCACCTGATGCCGCGCAAGATGATCGACAATGAACGCGCCGATGGGATCAATCCCGGCGAAGCGGTAGAGGAGAAGGTATCGCTCTCCGATCGCTTCGGTCTCTGGCTGGGCTTTCATCCCTGCAACCAGGACACCTATCTGGCCATGATCGAGGGCTATGCCGCGCATCATGGTCTAGCCGGTACGGCCGAGGAGCGGCGGCGCGAGGCCTTGGAGTGGGCGCAGACGCGCGGCAACCGCTCGGGTCGCGTCGCCTGGCAGTTCGTTCAGGACCTGGCCGGACGCCAGGGCAAAGCGCTGGCCTAGCGCCGCAGACCGGCTAAGTCTCTCTCGATGCGGACCGCTCAAGCCTTTCTGCCAGCGAGGTCGCGCATCCGCGCGTGGCTCCGCCTGCGGCGGCCACGCGGGCTCGACGTCGTCAACACGTTGATCGCCGGCCTCATCGGGGCCGGGATCGGCAGTGTGGTCCTGCTGTTGAGCAGGCTCGCACGGCTGAGCCAGAAGTTGCTCCTCGGCATCGTCTTCCATAACCGCGATGCACTCGACGTCACGCTCGAACTCATGCGTTTCGCCCCGGGATTCCTTGTGGGCGCCTTGGCCTGCGGCGTTGGCTTCTGGCTCGCCTCGCGTTTCGCGCGCGACGTCGTCGACGTCATCGAGGCCAATGCGCTTCATGGTGGCAACATTCCCTTTCGCTCCAGCCTGGCCTTCGCGCTTTTGAGCGCCCTCGCCGTTGGCACTGGCGCCTCGGTTGGCCAAGAGGGCGGCAGCACCCAACTGGCCGGTGCGCTTGCCAGCTGGGTTGCCAATTTGATCAAACTCGACCGGCGCACCCGCCGTGTCTTCGTCGCCGCCGGTGCCGCGGCGGCGATCACCGCCCTCTTCGACGCGCCGATCGCCGGCACGCTCTATGCCCTGGAACTCGTGTTGGGCGGCTATGCAGTGCGTGCGGCACCGATCGTCGGCGCCGCTGCCGCCGGCAGCGCTCTGGCCACCGGCCTGCTGGGGGGCGAAAATCAGCCCTTCGCGGCGATGCCGGCCAGCGTCGGGCCGATCAACTTCATAGCGGCCCTGCCGCTCGGCCTGCTGGCGGCCATAGCCGGCATTGCCATGATGCAGGCAACGCCCCTGGTCGAAAACAGCCTTCGCCGTCTGCGCATTCCCGCCTGGCTGCGCCCGCTGGCGATCTCTGCTTTGCTCATCCCGCTACTCTTCATGGTGCCTGCCGCAGCCGGCAGCGGGCATCGCACGCTGACGTTTCTATTAAACGTGGACCTTCCGGTCTCGGTCGTCCTTGGCCTCTTCCTGGCCAAGAGCATCGC
This sequence comes from Arboricoccus pini, assembly GCF_900187945.1. Lineage (GTDB taxonomy): Bacteria > Pseudomonadota > Alphaproteobacteria > Geminicoccales > Geminicoccaceae > Arboricoccus > Arboricoccus pini. The sequence goes on from NZ_FYEH01000002.1 coordinate 290,722, forward strand.
CACCGCGCTCAGCCTAGGGGCTGGATTCAAGGGCGGTATGTTCAGCGCCTCACTCTTCGTCGGCGGCTGCCTCGGCGGCCTCTTTGCACATCTGGCTCCGCATCTCCTGCCGAGCGCCACAGCGCCCGACGGCGTCGCCATGGTGGTGATCGGCATGGCGGCGATGGCGGCCTCGGTCATTGGCGCGCCCTTCGCCATCGTGGCCCTCGCGATCGAAACGACGGGCAATCTCGATCTAGCACCCATGGCGATCATAGGAGTCGCCATAGCCTCGACCGTGACCACCATGTTCTTCGGCTATAATTTCGCCACTTGGCGCTTTCACCTGCGTGGTCTCTCGGTGCGCGGCCCCTACGATGTCGGTCGCCTCGCCGCCCATCACGTGCAGGATATCGTCGATGGCTCGATCACCAGACTTCATGTCGACGCCGATTTGGCGGCGATGACGGAAGCGACCGGTCGCCCGTCAGGGTTGATTGCGGTCCTCGATCGGCAGGGCCGACCCTTGAACCTCATCCATCGCCAGGCACTTCGCATGGCTCTCGAGGCAGCACCCGAGCGACTCGAGGCAACCGGCCTCCTGGCGGGCGAGCCGCCGCCCAGCATCGAGACGACGGCACCACTGAACGCCTTCGTTCGCATGCTGGACCGGACCAATTCCCATCTGGCGATGGTTGTCGATCCGCTCAGCGGGAGCTTCATCGGTCTCGCCCGCGAGGAGGATGCACTCAAGCGCCTCCTCGCCACCATGGAGGCGATCCGCCAGGACGATCTCGGCCCGGCGCCCGCCGCACGTCCCGAGAGAGCGTGACGCGCTTATCTGGCAGCCAGCGTCGTCGGCGAGGGCTGCACGGCCTCGGCGGCCTTGATCTCAGCGGCCTTGTCCAAAAGCTCGGAAAAGGCCTTCTTGGCCTTGCCCATCTGCTTGACCTGCCGGGCCGCCTCGAGATTATGCGTATCCTTGCCGACGACGATCAGGCCCACCATGCCCATGCCATAATGGGGCTCGCATTTATAGCCGTAGATGCCGGGCTTATCGACGACCACGCTGATCTCCTGACTGAGCCTGCCTTTCCATTCGGCGGCCCCCTCGGGCAGCATGCCCTTCATCGACACCGAATCATGCCCCTGGTCCGCTGCGACGAACTTGATGGTGTCGCCAGGGGCCGCCTCGACGAAATTGGGCTCGAAGACCATGTAACCACCGTCGGCGCCTTTGTTCAGCATCTTAATTTCGATCTCGGCCGCCTGCAACGGTGAACCCACGCCCAACATAATGCCGGCCGCGAAAAGCGCATTGCGAATATTGATCATCTAGTACCGTCCATCTTGCCGGCCGGCAATCCAAGTTATCTTAGGAAATACGTCGATATCCAGCGCCGTTTCTTAAGAATTGGATTGTTCTAAGTTAAGCCGGTTCTTATTGTTGACGGCATGACTTAAAGTATTCTTTCGCCATCGGCCACCTGACGATTGGCCGCAGGCAATCCCCTGAAGAGCGTGGGATAGAAAAGACCTCAGCGGCTGGCGATCTGGTCCGGGGGGCGATCGGTCAGTTGCGTCGTGGGATCCAACGCCTTGCGGCCGGCGCGAAGTTCGAAATGCAATTGCGGACTGGTGACCGCCCCCGTAGCACCCGACCGGGCGATGATCTGGCCTCGTTTCACGGATTGGCCGATCGAGACAAGCAAGGTCTCGTTATGGGCGTAGGCTGTCGTAAAGCCACTCGCGTGCTGGATCAGCAACATATTGCCGAAGCCGGCGATGCTGTCGCCGGCAAAGACGACGATGCCATTTTCCGCGGCGACTACCGGCGTTCCTTCCGGTACACCGATATTGATGCCGTCATTGCGCTGCCCGTTTGCCTTCGGCCCGAAGGTCTGCACGATCTTGCCGTTCGCCGGCCACATGAACCCCTCGCCCGAAAGCGGCGGCGGCTTGGTGACGGCCGCCTTGCGCAGGGCTTTGGAGTCAGCCGGCGCCACGGGAACGGGTGTTGGCGCCGCTGCCGTCCTGGTCCTGCCGGTCAAGCGCACGGGAGCAGCCTCGGCACTGGCTACCTGTTCGGACTGCAACCGCGTGAATGCCGGCCGCGAGGCTGGCGGCAACGGGTTCACTGCTGGCGCCGTCGCGGTACTGGCGGTCGTCCTAGGAGTGCTCATCGGCGCAGGACGGCTCGCCGGCTTGAAAGCCGCGGGCACCGCACGCGAGACCGCGGGCCGGGCGGCCACCATGCCGCCAGCACGCCCCGGGATCCGCAACGCCTGCCCAACCAGAATCCGGTCGGGATCGCTCAAAGCGTTGACGGCGATCAATCGTTCGGGCGCTACCCCATGGGCAGCCGCAATCGTTCCGATCGTATCGCCGGCACGGACGAGATAGAGATCGGATGAACCGGCGCCCCCACCGGCGGCAGACCAAGTGCGCGGCTCGTAGGTCGTGCAACCGACTAACAGTGCCAGGAGTTGCACTACCAGGATGAGCCTAGCGGGCTTACCGACCAGCCGGCCGGCCTGCGGCGACGTCGCGTGCCTGGTTCTCATCGCGCTTTCGATGCCTGCCGGTGTGCCATCAGCATAAATTATGACCAGATGGCTTAAGGCTTCAAGGTAAAGAGCGGCAAATCAAGGGTTTTTACGCGTTGTGCGGCGTGGGTGTTGCACACACGCGTCGCCATCGACGCATGCCACTAGCCGCGTAGCGCCTTTTCGACGACCTGCAGGCTCGGATAATGCGTCATGTTGAGGTGGATCGGGGTCACGGAAATCCAGCCTTCATTGACAGCGGCAATGTCAGTACCGTCCCGCCAGGCATCGTCCTCCCGCTGCAAGCCGATCCAGACATAGGGTACGCCGCGCGGGTCCAGCCGCTCGATCAATTCATCGCCGAGCTTGCGCTTGCCCTGCTCCGCGACCTTGACGCCCTTGACCTCACTGGCGGCGCAGTCGGGAAAATTGATGTTAATGAGCACATCGTCAGGCCAGGGCATTGCCGTCAGCCTGGAAATCAGATCTGGGGCGTGTGCCAATGCCAGCGACCAGTCGATCTCCTCCTGCCGGCGCCAGACCTGGCTGAAAGCGATGGCCCTGGTCTTGAAAAGCGTGGCCTCCATGGCAGCTGCGATGGTGCCGGAATAGGTAACGTCCTCACCGATATTGCTGCCGTGATTAACGCCCGAGAGGACGAGATCGACCGGCTTGCCCGGGATGAGATGCTGGAGGCCCAGAAGCACGCAGTCGGTGGGTGTACCGTCGACCGAGAAGCGCTGCTCGCCACGATGCCGATAGCGGAGCGGCCGGCGCAGCGTCAGCGAATGCGCGGCACCGCTATTGTTGAGATCGGGTGCAATCGTCCAGACATCGTCGCTGATGCGGTGCGCGATCTCCTCAAGCGCCTCGATGCCGGGTGCCTCGATGCCGTCATCGTTAGTGACAAGAATGCGTGGATCAGGCATGGGGCACCAGCCGATCGAAGCCCGTATAGGGTCTGAGCGCGTCGGGAATGGTCACGGAACCGTCCGCCTCCTGGTAATTTTCGACAATGGCGACGAGGGTACGGCCGACGGCTAGGCCCGAACCGTTTAGCGTATGCACGAAGCGCGTCTGCTTGCTCGACGCTTGGCGATAACGCGCATTCATCCTGCGCGCCTGGAAATCGCCGCAATTGGAGCAGGAGGAAATCTCGCGATAGCTGTTCTGCCCCGGCAGCCAGACCTCAATGTCATAGGTCTTGCGTGAGGCAAAGCCGGTATCGCCGCCGCAAAGAAGGACGACGCGGTAGGCCAGCCCCAACTTCTTGAGGATCGATTCGGCACTGGCCAGCATACGCTCATGCTCCTCCGCCGATTGCTCCGGCGTCGTGATGCTGACCAGTTCGACCTTGGGGAACTGGTGCACGCGGAACATGCCGCGCGTGTCCTTGCCGGCCGCCCCCGCCTCCGAGCGAAAGCAGGGCGTCAGGCTCGTGAAGCGCAGCGGCAGGAGCGCCTCATCGACGATCTCCTCGCGGACGAGATTGGTAAGCGGCACCTCCGCTGTGGGAATGAGCCAAGGGCCAGCCGTCGTCCTGAACAGGTCCTCGGCGAATTTCGGCAACTGGGCCGTGCCGAAGAGCGCCTCGTCGCGGACGAGGAATGGAACGGAGGTTTCGCTATAGCCGTTTTCAGTGGTCTGCACGTCCAGCATGAGTTGGCCAATGGCGCGCTCAAGCCGTGCCATTTGGCCGCGCAGGACGGCAAAGCGCGCCCCGGAGAGCTTGGCGCCGGCCGCCATGTCGAGGCCCAGCGACTGGCCCAGATCGGCATGGTGGGCGGCCTTGTTGACTAAGAGCGGACTACCCTCACGTCTGAGCTCGACATTGTAGCTATCATCCGGTCCGTCCGGCACCTCATCCATGAGGATGTTGGGATAGGAGGCCAGAGCCTCGTCCAGCCTGGCCTGGGCCTGACGCTGTTCCTCTTCGCCGAGGCGCAGCCCGTCCTTGAGGGAGGCGACTTCCGCCATGAGTGCGCCAGCATCCGCACCCGTCCGCTTCAACTCGCCGATTTCCTTGGAGAGCCGGTTGCGACGCTGCTGCTCGTCCTGCAGGCGGGTCTCGACCTGCCGTCGTTCCTGATCGAGTGCCAGCAGCAACGCGGCCGCCGGCCCCTGCCCCCGACGTGCGAGGGCACGGTCGAAGGCATCGGGGTTCTCGCGCAGCCATTTGAGATCGAACACGGGCTGAAGATCTTTCGTACAGGCGTGGCCAAAAAGCGGGAGCCCTTTTAAAGGGCGCCCCGCCTTGTCGATCAAAACCTCTTCAAGCTCAATCCTTGTAGAGGTCGTCGTCCTTGGGCTCGCCGCCCAGGGCCTCGCCGAGTTCACGCGCGGCCGTCGCCAAGTCACGCTCGCGCTTCTTTTCGAAGCGAGCGACCAGGAGGATCGAAATTTCGTAGAGGAGAAGCAGCGGGATCGCCATGCCACACTGACTGATGACGTCAGGCGGCGTCAGGACGGCGGCGGCGATGAAGACGCCGACCACCGCATAGCGTCGGTTCCGCCTGAGGCCAGCGGCCGTAATGATGCCGACACGGCCCAGTAAGGTCAGTGCCACCGGCAACTCGAAGGCGATGCCGAAGCCGAAGATCAGCTTCATCACCAGATCGAGATATTCGCTAACCCTGGCCTCGAGCTGGATCGGCAGTGAGCCATCGACACCCGCCGTCTCGAAGCTGACGAAAAAATGCCAGGCCATCGGAAAGACGAAATAATAGACAAAGGCGCCGCCCATGAAGAAGAGGATGGGCGTGGCGATCAGGAAAGGTAGGAAGGCCTGCTTTTCGTGCCGGTAGAGGCCGGGCGCAATGAACATCCAGATCTGGATGGCGATGAAAGGAAAGGTAATGAAGGCGCCAGCGAAAAAGGCCACCTTCAGGTAAGTGAAAAAGGCTTCCGTGAGGCCCGTATAGATCATGCGCCGACCGGTTTGGCCCTCGTAGACCACCGCCAGGGGATGCACGAGGAACGCATAGATCTTGTCGGAGAACAGATAGCAGACGACGAAGCCGATCGCGAGGGCGCCCACGGCGTACATCAGTCGATTGCGCAGCTCGAGCAGATGCTCGATCAGCGGCATTTCGCGATCGTCAATGTCCTTGATGATGTTCATCCTGGCTCAGCTCGGCTTCTTGTCTTCGACATGATGCGGGAGCGACACACTCTCCCGCTCAGTGCTGGCCATGATGGTATCCTCCGGTTCCGGCGAGGTTTTGTCCGGTGCCGCCGGCTGATATCGGGGGGCATCGATGGTGGGATCCTTGTCGCTCGCCACGGTTTCGGGCGGCGGCGAACCCGGCAGATGCTCGGGCGGCCCGGCCTCGATCGCCTTCGATGCCTCAGCCTTGGGAGCACCCTCGACCGGCTTGGCCGGTCCCTCCTTGAGGTCGAAAGCCCGCTTGAGCTCGCCGTCCGGATCAACCATGTCGCGGATCGTGTTCTTCAGATTGCTCGGCCTTGCCTTATCGAGCGACTGACGGATCTCGTCCAGTTCGGCCTCCCGCACCATGTCATCGAATGAGCGCTGGAAATCGCGGGCGATGCTGCGCGCCTTGCCCGTCCACTTGCCAACTTCACGAATCACCTTGGGCAGATCCTTGGGGCCGATGACGATGAGCGCCACGACCATGATCACCAGGATTTCCGACCAGGACATATCGAGCATGGATCAGGGCCTCCTTCAGGCCCGGTACCGAAGGTCGTCGCGCACGCGCATCGACCCATTCAGGACGAAAGACCAGGGTTAGACCTCATGTGAAGCAAGAGATGCAAGACCGCCAGACCGACCAACCGCCTTTTGACAAAAATCCCCTGAATCCGCAATGTCACGGCTCTTGCACCTGAGCCTCACGCGGAGGGCTCGGCGGGCGGATTGAACAGCCCCGCGCCCTCCAGTTCCTCGAGCCTTGGCAGGTCCGAGAGCGACTGAAGGTCGAAATGATCGAGAAAGCCCGGCGTCGTCACCCAGGTGACCGGCCGGCCAGGCGCATCGCGTCGCCCTTTGGGCGTCACCCAGCCCGTGTCGACCAGCAGATCCAGCGTGCCGGCGCTTATCGCCACGCCCCTGATCGCCTCGATCTCAGCGCGGGTGACCGGCTGGCGATAGGCGATGATCGAGAGCGTCTCCATGGCGGCCTTGGAAAGCCGCCGCTTCGGCCGTAGGACGCGGGTGAGATGAGGGGCAAGCTCGGGAGCGGTGCGAAAGGCCCAGCGCCCTTCCCGTCCCTCCAGTCTGATTCCGCGACCGACATAATCCGCCCGCAGGCTATGGAGCAGGGTCAAGGCATCGCCCAGGGCGCCCAGTTGAGCTTGAATTTCACGCTCGCTCAGAGGCTCTGGGCTGGCAAACAACAGGGCTTCGACGATCGCCTTGGCGTCGACCTTCGCCGGCTCGCCGGCTGCTTCGGTCTCCACCAGGTGAATGGCGCTCATGGTCGACGGCGCACCAGGATCGGCCCGAAAGCCTGCTGCTGCAAAAGCTCGATCTCGCCCGAGCGGGCCAGTTCGAGCGAAGCCACCAGACTGGTGGCCACCGCCGCCCGCCGTTCCACCGCCGAGGCCAGCTCGGGCGGCAGGAAGGAGCGTAATTCACGCCAATCGCTGCCGGTCAGGAGCTGAGACAGCCGGGCCAGCGCGACGTCGACGGTCATGAAACGGTGGCGCGGCAGGCGGATCCTCGCGACCTCCTGGCGCTTGGCAGTGACCCCATAGGCTCGAAGCAACGCACCGAGCTCAGCCACGAAGACGGGAACGGTCTCCTTCGGCAGCGGCTCCTCCGCCCCGCGCGCGAACCGTGCCGTTCCCAGTGCTGCCCGCTCCTCCAGCCAGAGTGCAGCGTGGCGGATGGCCTCCAGCGCGCGCAGACGGGCCGCCAATGCCTCGGCCATCGTCGCGGCATCGGGATCGGCGTTGGCATCACGAGGCAAGAGCAGTTGCGATTTCAAGTAGGCCAGCCAGGCTGCCATCACGAGATATTCAGCGGCAATTTCGAGCTGCTTGGCCCGGGCTGCCTTCAGGTAATCCAGATATTGATCGGCCAGGGCCACGAGCGAGATCTTCTTCAGATCGAGCTTTTGCGCCCGTGCCAGTTCAAGGAGGAGGTCGAGCGGTCCTTCGAACTCGTCGAGCGCCACTACGAAAGCGCTGACATCGCTCTTGGCCGCCTCGCTCTGGCCCAAGGCTACCATCCAGCGATCCGAAAGATCAGGCTCGATACATAGTCGACGACCGGCAAAAGAACGCTCGCGAGCGGATTGAAGCTGCTGCCCATCTGGCTCGCCAGAAAGGGGATGATGAAGACGAGGCCGATGACGATCGGCAGGCCATAGCGCTCGAGCTGGGCATAGCGCCAAGCATAGACAGGGGGCAGCACACCCACCACGACCCTACCGCCGTCTAGGGGCGGGATCGGAATCATATTGAAGCAGGCAAGGACAACGTTGATCAGGACAGCGTTGGCAAGGTTGCTGGCCACCCAGGCAGCCAGCGTTCCTGGCAGCAGGAACGCCGGATGCAGAAGGATGGCAGCTGCCAGGGCCATGAGGACGTTGATCCCGGGCCCGGCCAGCGCCACCCATATCATGTCGCGCTTGGGCTGCCGAAGACGGCCGAAATTGACCGGCACGGGCTTGGCCCAGCCGAAAGCCACTGTCCCGCCCGAGAGCAAAAGCAACAGGCCCGGCAGGATGAGCGTGCCAAAGGGATCGACGTGGCGGATCGGGTTGAACGTCACCCGCCCCAGTTGCCGCGCCGTGTCGTCGCCGAATTTCTCCGCCATCCAGCCATGCGCTGCCTCATGCAGCGTGATTGCCGTCACCATCGGCAAGAGCCAGACGGAAAGTGCCTGGCCGATCTGCGTTAGCGTCATCATCGCTTGTTCGACCGCTTTCTCGGCTGCCCTAAGCCGTTCATGCAGCGATCGCCAGAAGGGCCTGAAGACGCTCGAAGTCTGCCTCGAGCATTGTGCTCGGCGCTAAAGCGACACTGGGAGCCGGAACCGCTTGTCGCCAGAGGGCAGCACGAGCACTGGGCATGAAGGGAGCCTCGTTCAATATCCGCGTCGATTCCGACAGTCGCCCATGGCAATAGAGGGCAAGGTCGCACCCTGCGGCGACAGCCAGGGAGGCTCGCTCCTCGAGCGACCCGGATAGCGCCTCCATGCTCAGATCGTCGCTGATCAGGATGCCGGCAAAGCCGATCTCGCCCCGGATGATCTCGCTGATGATCGCGGGGGATTGCGTCGCCGGCCGATCGGCGTCCAAGGCCTTGAAGAGCAGATGCGCCGTCATCGCCAGCTTGGCGTCGTGGCACATCTTGAACGGCACGAAATCATGCTCTCGCAATGCTGCCAGGGACGCGGTGACGACCGGCAGCTCCATATGGCTGTCGCTCTCCGCCCGACCATGGCCCGGCAGATGCTTAATGACCGCCGCAACACCAGACGAGCTCAGACCGGTCATCAAGGCCCGGCCAAGCTCGCCGACCAGCACTGGGTCACTGGCGAAGGCGCGATCGCCGATCGCCTTGGTCGTCGTGGGGCCGGAGACATCCAGGACAGGGGCGCAGTCGACCGTGATGCCCGCCATGGAAAGGTCGCCGCCGATCAGGGCGCCTGCAAGGCGTGCTGCCTCCAGGCCAGCCTGCCTGTCGACCGACGCCAGTCGACCGATCGTCCCCATAGCCGGGAGCGGACGCCAGCGGGGCGGACGAAGGCGCATGACCCTGCCGCCTTCCTGATCGATCAGGATCGGCAGATCCGTGTCGCCCGCAGCGATGCGCACGGCGTCGCAGAGTTCGCGCAATTGGCGTGGATCCACGCAATTGCGGCCAAACAGGATCACGCCTGCCGGCTGTCCACGGCCCAAAAGATCATGCTCTTCGGCCAGCAGCCTGGGACCGGCCAATGAGACGACGACCGCCCGCATCGGCCGCGGATTCGCAGGCGATGCCAAGGCTGTCAACGGGTCGCACCAACGACGAAGCAGTCAGAACCGGCGGCGCGCAGGATCTGGCATGTCTGGGCCGCCTCATCTCGCGCTGCAAATGCGCCCGCCTGCACGCGCACGACGTGGGCCGTGCCGATCTGGGCCTCGACATAGTTGACCGGCAATGTCGCGACCGCTGGATTGCGCTGGCGAATGATGCGCCAGGCATCCTCAGCCGCCTGACGACTGCCTACGGCCGCCAGTTGGACACGCCAAGCACCTCCCGCCGGAAGCGGTGCCGGTGCCGGTGCCGAAGGCGCGGGCAAGGCAGCAACCTGCGTCGACGGCGAGGCGGTAGCGGGCGTTGGGGTCCGGCCATTGGATGGAAAGAGGCTGCGCGGTGCGCTGGCACCACCGACCGTCGCCTGCGATGATGGACGGACGGTAAGCGAAGGCGTCGGCGGCGGTGTCGTGGCTTGCGAGGGCGCCGCGGATGCCGTTCCCGAGGACCCGGCGGGAGCCGGTTGCTGCCGCGGGGAGACCGGCATCGCAGAGGTGGTTGTCGCGGGATTGGTGCGCGACGCGCTGATATCGGCGCGCGATGGCGCTGGCGATGCGGGCGTGCTCGCCTGCTGGCTTCCAACTGCGGCGGGCTGCGGCGCAGCGCTCGCGGGTGCAGCCGGGACGGGACCGAGTGGCGGCGGCTCGAGGAGGGCCAGGTCAACCTGGCTGTCGGCCCGCTCGCGCAGCCCGGGATCCGCTTGATCGAGACTCATGGGTGCGGGCCCTCCACGCGGCATGATCTTCTCCACCCGGGCATCGTCGCCACGACCGGAGAAGACCCCCATGACGTTGGAGCCTTCGCTCGCGAGGTCGGCGCCGCCACCCGCATCTGGCGGCTCTTTGTAGGGTTTGTCAGGGGCGCGCACGAGCGGCACCTCGCCGGAGAAGCCCAATGTTTGACGATAGCCCAGATAGACGACGGTGCCGAACAGACCGAACACCAGCGCGGCCAAGACGCCCACGATGATCGTCTTGCGTCCGATGAGCGGCCGCGATCGGTCCTCGGCCATGATGTGACGCACGCCGCTGGCCGTACCTTGCTCGAGGCCGCGCAGGCCTGGATTGCCTGTGAGCTCACTTTGCGCAGCGCCGACCGGCTCGACGGAGCGGCTGCGAGGATCGCGGCCATAGGGCGCAGCACCGGCAGGGCTCCCCATCTCGCGCGGGCCCGTCTCGCCCTCGCCCAGGCGTCCTGGCGCGGCTTGCCCCCTTGCCGCATCTGCCCGGCGCTGTGCGCCCCGGGCGAAGATATTCTGTCGCAAAGCCGGGGATGGTGTCGCGGGACCGGAGAGGCCTGGACGACGCGGGGCGTCGTCGAGCGCTCTGTCCTGGCGAGCAATGTCGCCGGCACCGGGCGGACGCATGTTGGCGGCATGACGCGGGCGAAAGCCGCCGACACCAGGGGCCGGTCCGTCCACGCCCTGAGAGGGCCGGCCGGACGCCTGTCGGAAGCCATCGGCGTGGGAACCTTGATCAGACGGACGACTCTCTTGGCTTGAGGACTCCTCATCCTGCCGACCTGCTTCCCGCCGATAGCGGGCAAAGGCGGGCGGCTTGTTTCTGTTCTCCTCCATCTCGGCCCTCATGCAAGGTCCCGTCGTCCCGCGTGGCAGCGACGACAACGAGACCACATCCTCAACTCCACGCGGCGGCGACCGCTCGGCATCTGCTCCTAGGCGACCTTAGCACAATTCTCGGCCAGGGCATCTTTCGCGGTAGTAGTCGGCCCTACGGCTACCCGGCTGCAGGCTCAGTGCATCTCCTCGACCGGCTCGACGCCAATCAGCTTAAGCCCCGCCGCCAGCACGGTCTGAACAGCAGCCAGCATCGCCAGTCGCGCGGCGGTAAGACCGGCATCCTCCGCCACGATAAAACGCAGTTCCTGCCGTTCCTTGCCCGTCGTCCAAAGAGCATGGAACTGGCCGGCAAGCTCGTGCAGGAAGAAAGCGATGCGATGGGGCTCCCTCGCCTCCGCTGCCTGCGTCACGATCCGCGGAAAGCCCGCCGCCTGTCGGATAAGGGCCAATTCCAGCGGATCACTCAAGCGGTCGAGATCGGCAGCCATGAGGGCGGGCGGCCCGGTCTCGATCCCCTCGCCCGCCGCGTTACGGAAGACGGAGCTGATGCGCGCATGGGCATATTGGACGTAGAAGACGGGATTGTCCTTGGACTGCTCCTTGACCTTGACGAGGTCGAACTCCAGAGCGGCGTCGTTCTTGCGGGTCAGCATGATGAAACGAAAAACGTCCTTGCCGACCTCGTCGACGACATCCTTCAAAGTGACGATACGACCCGCGCGCTTCGACATCTTGAGCGGCTGACCGCCGTCCATCAGCTTGACGAGCTGACAGAGCATCACGTCCAGGCGGGCCTCCTCCTTGGACAAGGCCCGCACACCCGCCTGCATCCGCTTGACGTACCCGCCATGATCGGCCCCTAGGACATCGATCATGGCGTTGAAGCCACGCTCGTACTTGTCGAAGTGATAGGCAAGGTCAGCGGCGAAATAGGTCCAGGCGCCATTCGAGCGCTTGAGCGGGCGGTCGATATCGTCGCCATAGGCAGTGGCGCGGAAAAGCAGTTGCGGCGTTGGCTCCCAGTCCTCGATGGGCTTGCCCTTGGGGGCCGGCAGCACGCCCTCATAGATCAGCCCCTGCTCATCGAGCCTGGCCAGCGCCGCGTCGACCTCGCCACCGCTGCGCAGGCGCCGCTCGGAACTGAACACGTCGTGATGGATGCCCAGAGCCGCGAGATCCCCCTTGATGCGCCGCATCATGGCCTGCACGGCTTCCTGGCCGAAAGCCTCGAGCCATTCTTCTTCTGGCGCCATCACCCAACGATCGCCATCGCGCCTGGCAATGGCCTCGGCGACGGGCACGAGTTCGGCCAGCGGGTAGTAGCCGGCGGGCAACGGGCCGACATCCATGCCCAATGCCTCGCGGTAGCGATGGTGGATCGTGCGCGCCAGGGTGTCGATCTGCGCACCGCCATCGTTGATGTAATATTCGCGCGTGACCTCGTAGCCGACATGCTGAAGGAGGCTGCTCAAGGCATCGCCAAAGACGGCGCCGCGCGCATGGCCGACATGAAGGGGGCCGGTCGGGTTGGCGGAACAAAACTCGACATTGACCTTCTGGCCGCCGCCCTGATCGCTGCGGCCATAAAGTGCACCTGCCGCCAGGATATCCGGCACGCGCCGCAGCCAGAAGCTCCGGCGCATCGAGAGATTGACGAAGCCGGGGGCTGCCGCCACTGCGGCATCCACCTCGGGTGCTCCTTCCAGGGCAACGGCTAGTGCAGCGGCTATGTCCATGGGCTTGGCACCCGCCGCCTTGGCCAGGATGAGAGCCGCATTCGTCGCGGCATCGCCATGCGCGGCGTCACGTGGTGGCTCGACCTGGACGCGCGCCAAGTCCTGTCCTTCCGGCAGGACACCCTGCGCCTGAAGCTGGCCTAGGGCTGCCGTTACCAGAGCCGAAAGATCGTCGAAGGGGTTCATCAGCGGTCGCGCGTGGTTCGAAATAAACGATCGTATTCATCGAAGGCGTAACGGTCCGTCATGCCGGCGATATAGTCGCGCACGGCATCGGCCGTCTGCTGCGGCTCACCACCTTCCGGCTGCCAATGGGTAGGCAAGCAGTCCGGCTCGGCCATGAAGAGCTGGACCAGATTCCGGACGATGGACCTTGCCTTCGACGACATGCGATTGACCTTGTAGTGGCGATACATCCGCTTGCGCAAGAAGGCGCGAAGAGCGGCAATTTCGGCCGCCATGCCGGGCGAGAAGGCAACAACGGGTGATGAGGCCGCGCGTATCGCCGCGAGGTCGGGCGAAGGCGCGCCGCCCAGTGCGGCGAGATTATGTCTTGTCCGCACGATGATGTCGGTCACCATCTGGTCGATCAGGCGGCGTATGACCTCATGATGAAGCCGCCGCTGGTCGATCGGGCCATAGAGGCCCCGAACGGTTGTCGTCGTCTCGGCGACGAGAGCTACGTCTCGCAGGTCGTCAAGGTCGAAAAAGCCGGCGCGCAGCCCGTCGTCCAGGTCGTGATTACAGTAGGCGACATCGTCCGCCAGCGCTGCCGCCTGTGCCTCGACGGGACCTTGCTGCCGCAGCAAGCCCGCGGCGGCAACCGGATGACGCGCTATGGCGCCAGGCAAGGGTTCGGCCAGCGGGCCGTTATGCTTGAGCACCCCTTCCAGGGTCTCGAAGGTCAAGTTCAGCCCGTCGAAGCTCGCGTAACGCTGCTCGAGCCGGGTCAAGACCCTGAAGGTCTGAACATTGTGATCGAACCCGCCATACGCCGCCAATTCCTCCGCCAGCGCCCGCTCGCCTGCGTGGCCAAAAGGCGGATGGCCGAGATCGTGGGCCAGCGCTACGGCTTCGCCGAGATCGGTGTCGCAACCAAGGGCGCTGCAAAGCGTGCGGGTTATCTGCGCGACCTCAAGCGAGTGGGTCAGCCGTGTGCGGAAATGATCGCCCTCACCCGAGACGAAGACCTGGGTCTTGTTCTCGAGGCGGCGAAATGCCGTCGAATGGACGATGCGGTCGCGATCCCGCTGAAAGCAGCTGCGCAGGCCCTGTCCCGGCTCGACCAAGGCGCGTCCGGCACTTGCCTCGGCAAGGCAGGCGAAGCTGGCTAGCGTCAATGGAAGATGCCTTTGCACGGCCTGCGACAGAGCGAGTCTTCAACAGACCGAGGCTTGCGCCTAGATATAGGGTTCAGGCTCATGGGACAGGAACGCATGACGACCACTCTCGAAAGGCCAGCACCGCTGCTCGTCACGGCCAATGCCGCGCGGCGCATCAAGACGATCCTGGAGGCCGAAGGACGGCCGGGGCTCAGGCTGCGCATCGCGGTCTCTGGTGGCGGTTGCTCGGGCTTTCAATATGGGTTCGATCTCGACGACAAGGAGGAGCCCGGCGATATCGTCATCGAAAAGGCGGGTGCCACGGTCGTCGTCGACGGCATGTCGTTGATGTATGTCCTGGGCGCGGAGCTGGATTTCGTCGAGGACATGACCGGCTCTTATTTCCGCATGGCCAATCCCAACGCGGCCTCATCCTGCGGCTGCGGCAATTCGTTTGCAATCTAGGCGTCAACGCGAAGGAATTGCTGACTGCCGCAGGCCCGTTCATCGTTCGGCCCAGAGAGCGGCCGGGACGTTCTGCCCGGCCCGCCTCAAGATCGTCGTGCTCAAGCTTGGCGCTTGAGGTCCGCTCCGGTCACCTTCACGGCCGCCACCACGAGGGCCGCCTTCAGGAGGCCGCCCACGACGAAGGGCACAACGCCGGCAGCAAACGCCCGCGACACGTCGCCCAGCAGGACGGCCAGCCACGCAGCGCCGAGAACCAGGCAAAGCCCCTGGACAGTCGCCATGGCGAAAAACGGCAGCACGATGCCCTTAGTGAAAAGGCCGCGTTCGGCGGCGTAGCCCGAAATCATGGCCATGACCGGGAAGGCCAGCAAATATCCTGCGGTCGGACCCATGAAGTGCGGCAGACCGCCGGTACCGCTCGCCAGGACGGGAAGACCCAAAGCTCCTTCGGCCAACCAGGCCAGAACCGTGACGCCACCCAGCGCCCACCCGCCCAGCGCACCTACCAGCACCACCGCGAAGCTTTGCATCGTGATGGGCACCGGGAACATCGGCACCGAGATCCAGGACGCCGCCGCGAGCAGGGCGGTGCCGAAGAGCACGGCAAAAAACTTCACTGTGTACGAAGCGTCGCTCAAGGCGAACGGATGCGAACGGCCCGCGGGCGACAATGGCTGACCCATCTGCGAAAAATCCCTCTTTAAGCGACGGCCATGTTTAGCTGGCGATGATGGGGCGCAAAATCGAGGATGTCAGGCGCCCGGTCAAGGAGCGATCCGTCGACCCGGCGCCGCATCGCCGTGCTTGCTGTCGTCCCGTGAGCGGGACCTAGGCATTCACAGTTGGAACCATTGATCCCCCGACCTGATTCCAGCAGGTGTGGCGTGTCCGACCGGACCTTGCCGAACGAGCATCGCCCGGTTGAAATCGCACAAATGTGGTCATGCCGACCGCCAACGGAGGGATCACTCCCATGACCGACATGTCGACCCTCCACAGGCTAGCCAGCCGGGCGGGGGTGCAGCTGACATTCTGGGATGCCCGCGGTCAGGAAATGCACGCCACCGATGAAACCCTGCGCGCCTTGCTGGCAGCGATCGGCCTCGATTCACCGGACGAGGCGGCAGCATGTCGGCATCTGGAGGCACTGGATGAGCGGCAAGATGCTGGCCCAATGCCGCCTGTCATCGTTGCGCGCCTCCTGGGCGATCCGCTGAGGATTGGTCCCGTCGCTTTGACCGAGGGGACGGCCTGGCGGCTCGAACTCGAGGACGGCCAGTCACTCGAGGGCGAGCTAGCCGGTGGCATCATCACCCTGCCGCCCGACCTACCGCCCGGCTACCATCAGCTCTTGGTCACCGATGCTCGTACAATGATCATCCTGGCACCGAGCCGATGCTGGCTGCCACCGACGCTCGATAAGGGTGGCAAGACCTGGGGCATCACGGCGCAACTCTATCTGCTACGTAGCCAGGGCAATTGGGGGATCGGCGATTTCAGCGATCTCGTCCGGCTGACCAAGATCGCAGCGGTAGAAAAGGCCGATGCGATCGGCCTCAATCCGCTGCACGCCCTGTTCCTGGATACGCCGGAATCGGCCAGCCCCTACTCGCCTGCGTCGCGGCTCTGGCTGAACCCGCTTTATATCGACATTGAGGGTATTCCCGAATTGCGGGCGGACGAGGCTACGCAAGCGCTGCTGGCAGCGCCGGCATTCAAGGCCAACCTGGCCGAGGCCCGCTCTACCCCGCAAGTGACCTATGCGCGGGTCGCCGCCCTTAAATTGGCCGCTCTCCATTCGCTCCACAGGCATTTCGCCGAGACCGCAACGGAGCAGCGCAAGCATGCCTTTGCCCGTTTCAAGAAGATGCACGGGCAGGACCTGCGCCTTTTCTGCGTCTTCCAGGCGCTCCGACTGCGCAAGGCCGGCCTCGATCCGGCAATGCCCGATTTCAGCAGCATCGATCACGCCGCGGCCCACTGGCGCAACTGGGAGCCCGAATTGCAGGAGGCGCGAAGCGCTGCGGTCGACGACTTTGCGACGGCCCACGCCGAGCTCGTCGATTTTATTGCTTGGCTGCAATGGGTGGCAGACGGCCAGCTTGCGGCCGCCGCTGGTATCGCGCATGACCTCAAGCTCGAGATCGGGCTCTATCGCGATCTGGCCGTGGGCGCCGATGCCGGCGGAGCGGAGACATGGATCGATCCCTCGGTGGTCGTGGCCGGCGCCCATGCCGGCGCCCCGCCCGATATCTTCAACCCGAATGGCCAGGATTGGGGCCTGCCCCCGTTCAATCCCCGCGCACTCCGGCTCGAGGCCTATCGAAGTTTCATTCAATTGGTGAGCGCCAACATGCGCCATGCAGGCGGCCTGCGCATCGATCATGTGCTCGGCCTGCAGCGTCTATGGTGGGTGCCAGCCGGCAAGAGCGCCCGGCATGGAGCCTACATGACCTATCCATTCGACGACCTGGCAGCGATCCTGGCCCTTGAATCGCATCGGCATCGATGTCTGGTCGTCGGCGAAGATCTAGGAACCGTCCCTGAGGGCTTTCGCGCCAAGATGGCCGACTATGGCATTCTTTCCTATAAACTCCTGTTTTTCGAGCAGGATAGCGCCGGCAACTACCTGCCGCCCGCGGCCTATGCTTCGGCCGCCATGGCGACGGTGAGCAGCCACGACCTGCCGACCCTGGCCGGCTGGTGGGCGGCAGAAGACATCAAGATCCGAGAGGATCGGCATCTCTACAGCGATCCCGAAGAGGGTCCGCGGCAGCGTCGCCAGCGGGAAGCGGACAAGGCTGCTCTCCTCGCGGCCCTGAGCCAAGCGGGCCTGATGACAGGCGATCGTCGGACGCGTGGGCTATCCGTCCAGGGTGGGCAGGACGGAGGCAGCACAGCCGGAGCCGAGCTCCAGTCCGGCCAGGATCCGGCCACGCCGGTCGATCCTGACGATCTGTCACTGGCCGTGCACAGCTTCCTGGGTCGCAGTCATTCGGCGATAGCAATGGTGCAAGTCGACGAATTGATGCGGGAGACGGCCCAGGTGAACCTGCCCGCGACAACAGATCAATACCCAAACTGGCGCCGCAAGGCGGCGATGACGCTCGAGGAACTGGAGGAGAGCGGCTGGGCCAGGGAGCTGATGCAGACCCTGGCCCAGGCCCGCCACCATCAGGATTAGCGAGGCTCTAGGCATAGGCCGCTCGGCTCGTGCCTGAAGCGTGAGGACAAGGCTCAGGCGCGCTGCAGCTCCTGCGGCGCCAATTGCTCCGAGATCGCGGCAATGTCCTGCGGCGACGAGACAAGACGGGCCTGGCCGTCCTGGATGCGATAGACGAGATCGGCGACCTCACGCCATTTCGGCTGGTGCGAGACGGCCATCACGGTCAGGCCCGTCTCGCGGCAAAGGTCGCGGATACGCTCGCAGATCTGTGCTTCGGTCGCCGGATCAAGCCCGGTCGTTGCCTCGTCCAGGATGAGCAGACGCGGTTTGTGAAGGATGGCGCGGGCAATCGAGATCCGCTGCCGCTGGCCGCCGGAGAGGAAATTGCCGCGCTCGCCGACAACGGTCATGATGCCGTCGGGCCGAGCGGTGACGAAATCCCAGGCACCCGCCGCCTTCAACGCTTTCTCGACCTCATCCGCGGTGATCCCCTCTTCCCAGAGGGCCACGTTGTTAAAGATGGTATCGTGGAAGAGCGTGATCTCCTGCGGCACATAGCCGACCGACCGGCGCCACAGCCGGACATCCAGTGTCATGAGTTCATCGTCGTCGATCATGACGCGACCAGACTGGGGCTGGTGCAAGGCGACAATCAGATCGACGATCGTCGACTTGCCGATGCCGGAGGGTCCGGAAATCGCCGTGATCTTGCCCGAGGGAATGAAGAGGTCGAGGTTGCGCAAGACAGGCTGCTGACCGTAGCCGAAGGTGATGCCCTCCAGCTTGATAGCGCGCTCGAAATGCGGCTGCTTGGTCCCCAGGGTCTCTTCGGCGTGCGATTCGATCTGCTCCAAGAGGCCGCTTAACGACTTATAGCCGTCGAACGCCTGGTAGAAGCGGGTCAGGTTGCGTTGGATCGGCCCCAGTACCGCCAGCGTCCGCACGAGCAGCAACGACATGATCATGATGGCGGTGGGCGAGAGCGCCATCTTGTGGAGGGCGAAGAAGAAGCCGAAGGCAAGCAGGATGCCGATAACCGGCTCCTGCAGCTCGGCGGCATACTCGCCACTCATCACGCGCGATTTGAGGCTTTTGGCCATCATCCGCGCTTGACGTTCGAAGAGCAACGCGAAGCGATCCGTGCGGCCCATGGCGCGGATCTGCTTGAAGCCGATCATGGCGTCGGTAAACTGTGCCGCATGCGTGTTCATGCGGCTGCGATGTGCCTTGCCTTCCTCGCGCGCGTTCTTCACGAGCCGGCCAAACGACCCAAACATCATGATCGTAATGAAGATGATGAGGACTAGAAGCTGCCAGGAAAGCAGGGCCGCAAGTGTAAGGAAGAGCAAGGAAGTGAGGCTGGCGGCGATAATCGTCGTGACGATCGCAAAGCATTCGCCGATGGCGGCCGCCTCCGAACCGGTCGCGTGGACGAGCCGCCCCAGCGGCTGGCTGATGAAAAAGCCCCAGCGTGCCTCGAGAATGGATTTGGTCAGACGGATCTGGAAATCGCGGCTGATCCTGCCGACCAGATTGGTCACATGCTTCATGATGAGGATGCCGACCACCGCTTTCAGCGTGAGGCCGACCACGACGACGATAAGGATCGCATAGGCGGCAAAGGGCAGGCCCACAGCGGCAAAGAGCTTCTCCACCCCTAGCGAGACGCCCTTGGCCTCCCTGGCACCCGACGCCGTGGCGAGCAGCGGAATGATCATACCCATCCCGCATAGTTCGAGGATGCTCGACAGAAAGAGGCCGCCCACGACGATGAAGCGCTGCATCGGTGAGACGAGCCGCAGCACCTCGAGAAAAGCGCCGAGTCCTGTTAGGAGTCGGCGCAGGCGCCCCACTGGAGCGTTCTGCACAGCGTCGGACATGAGCGGAGCTTGGAAAACCTCGACCTTGAAACCAGACGTCCTTATTGACGTCTCAATGGAACGGGTGGGCTCTATAAAAGGTTTACGAGCGTCTAGGCCAGCGTTCAGTAACGGCAACATAGGGGAACGCCAGCATGGTTCAGTTCCATTCGTAATCATTACGCATAGGTACGCATACCATCGGATGCCCTTAGCCCAGGACCTAAAGGATGCGATGTTTGCGCTAATCAACGGTAGACGTCGCGGAACGATCCCGCTACCCCAACCCTATATCGAATTCTGACAGAGGGGCGATGACCCGGATAGCTGTCGTGACGACGTTCAACGAGGCATCCTACGACGGCTACGCAGGCAGGATGCTCGATACGTTCGATCGCTTTTGGCCGGGCGATATCCGCCTTCTTGCCTATAGCGAGCAGTTCAAACCGCCCGTTAAGAGCGATCGCATCATTTTCCGCGATCTTCTAGATGCGTCCCCCGAACTTGTCGCCTTTCGCGAGCGTCATCGTGACAACCCGCGTGCCAATGGCCGTGCCTCGCGCCGTCTGCGGTTGCGTGTGGAGTGGCGCAAGCCAAAAATTCGCGTCCTTCGGGTCTGCGAGGCAGATTCGTTCATGTGGCAGGCGGTACGCTTCAGCCATAAGAGCTTCGCGATTTTCCATGCGGCGGCGAATTGCGACGCCGATATACTCTATTGGCTCGACTCCGACGTTATCACCCGCCAAGCCATCCCGGACAGCTTCATCGCGCAGATGATGCCGGCCAATGCCATGCTGAGCTACATCGCCCGCCGCAAATTTTCCGATTGCTGCCTGACCGGCTTCAATCTGCGCCATCCCTTGATGACCAGCTTCATGGCATCATTCCGCCACCTCTATGTGGCGGACGCACTCTTCAAATATCCCCAGTATCATGATTCCTACCTCTTCGACGTGATGCGGAAGCGGTATGAGCGCATGGGGGCCGTGAACCATGACTTGGCACGAGGTGTGGGCCAAGCGCACGGCCATGTCTTCGACCATTGCGACCTCGGCATCTATCTCGATCACCTTAAAGGGGCGCGAAAGGATATGAACCCGCCGCCCGAGCCGGTCTTCAAGAGCCTAGCCGGAGCCTCCAGCCTCTAGCCGATCCGGCACGCCCGAACGGTCAATCCAGCGACAGCAGATCGAGGTTGGCGGTCTCGCGCATGCTGCAGACGGCAAGAAAGCTCAAGAGCCCTGCCGCAGTCACGTAATAGCCGACATAGCTGAGCCCGCCCCGGTCGACCAGGATCTGCGCGACATAGGGCGCAAGCGAGCCCCCGAGGATGCCGCCCATATTGTAGGCGATCGAGGCGCCGCTATAGCGCACACGCGTCGGGAAAAGTTCCGGCAGCAAGGCGCCCATAGGTGCAAACGTCACCCCCATGAGGCCCAATTCCAGGACGAGGAAGAGGTAGACGCCAAGTAGGCTGCCGCTACCGAGCAGATACGGCAGCGACAGCCCCGAGAGAGCAGCGGCTAACGAACCCACAAGCAGAATTGGCCGCCGGCCGTAGCGATCCGAAAGATGCCCCGAGATCGGCGTGGCGATGGCCATCGCCGGGATGGCAAAACAGAGAAGCGTGAGAAAGGCGGAACGCGAGATGCCAAGCGCGCCAACGCCATGGCTCAAGGCAAACACGGTCGAAATGTAGAAGAGGGCATAGCAGACGACCATGGCAAGCGAGCCCTGCAGGACCGGCAGCCAATGATGACGAAAGAGACTGACAAAAGGCACGCTCTCCGGCGGCGCGCTCGCGAGGACGCGGCTAAATGCCGGCGTCTCGCTGATCTTCAAACGCACATAGAGGCCGATCGCCACTAAAACGAAACTCGCAAGGAACGGCACGCGCCAGCCCCAGGCACGAAACTGGGCATCGTCGAGAAGAAAGAGAAGGGCTAAAAAGAGCCCGTTTGCCATGATGAAGCCGACCGAGGGCCCAAGCTGGGGAAACATGCCATACCAAGCCTTGCGTCCGGCAGGCGCGCTCTCGGTTGCGAGAAGCGCTGCTCCACCCCATTCGCCGCCAAGCCCAATGCCTTGAAGAAAGCGCAAGAGACAGAGGAGGATAGCGGCCGCGACGCCGATCTGCTCGTAGCTAGGCAGGACGCCGATCAGGGTGGTCGAGAGGCCCATCACCAGAAGCGAAGCGACCAGCGTCGATTTTCGACCGATCCGATCGCCGAAATGCCCGAAAAATGCCGAGCCTAGCGGGCGCGCTAAGAAAGCGATTCCGAATGTCAGGAAGGCGTTCAAGGACTGTGATGCAGAATCGCCAGGCGGAAAGAAGATAGCGCCGACGACAAGCGCGGCCGCGGTTCCATAGATGTAGAAATCGTAGAACTCGATCGCCGTACCGATAAGGCTGGCCGTCGCAATGCGGCCCATGCCGTCAGACGAACTCGACACAGCGGGCAGCGTTTGTGTTGCCATGAAATGGCCTCCCCTCGGACCGCCTGCGGTCACGTCTATTCGTTAGGAGACGCTCGCTAATGTCTTTTGGGTCACAAGAAAAGGGGCGCCATGAGTAGCGCGTCGATTTTCGACCAGCCGACCGGTCCTACGAGACTGTTGCGCGAAGGTACGCTTGACCGATACGCCCGCTTGGCGTTCCTGTCCTCCGGCAACGGAGGTAGCGCATGCTGGATCGCAGCTTGATCGACGAAACCGCGACGTCCCTGGTCGCCAGACTAAGGTCCGGGGAGATAAGGCCGCACGATCTCCTGGATGCCTTGGAGACGCGCATTGCCGAAGTGGATCCGGCCGTCAACGCCTTGCCGACGCTCTGCTTCGCCCGAGCCAGGGCGGCCGCCGACCGGCTGATGCGGTTGCCGGTCGAGGAGCGCGGGCTGCTTGCGGGACTACCCGTTCCCATCAAGGATCTGACGAACGTTGAAGGCGTGCGCTCGACCCAGGGATCGTTGATCTTCAAGGATCATATCCCGGATCACTCCGACATCATGGTCGAGCATCTCGAGGCCGAAGGTGCCATCATCTACGCCAAGTCGAACACGCCTGAATTCGGGGCGGGCGGCAATACCTTCAATGAGGTATTTGGGGTTACGCGCAACCCCTATGATACCAGCCGTTCCGCCGCCGGTTCATCAGGCGGTGCCGCCGTGGCGTTGAAGACCGGCATGGCCTGGCTGGCCCAGGGCTCCGACATGGGCGGCTCGCTACGCAATCCCGCGAGCTTCAATGGCATCGTCGGCATGCGCCCCAGCATGGGCAGGGTGGCGGCGGATCCGGGCGTACTACTCGACAATACGCTCAGCACCGAAGGGCCGATGGCCCGCAACGTAGCCGACCTTGCCCTGTTCCTTGATGCCATGAGCGGTGTTGATATCCGCGATCCCTTGTCCCTGCCGCGGCCACCGGTTTCGTTCAGCGAGGGCATGAAGCTGACGCAGCGGCCAAGACGCGTCGCCTTTTCGCGTGATCTCGGCATCACGCCCGTGGATCCGGAAGTGGCCGCCATCGTCGAAGGCGCGGCAAGGCGTCTTGAGAAGGAAGGCGTTATCGTCGAGGAGGCCCATCCCGATCTTAGCCCCGCGCATGAATGCTTCCAGGTTCTCCGCGCCTTGTCCTATGCGGTCTCGAAGGCGCATCTGCTCGAGCATCATAAAGACCAGCTCAAGCCCGAGGTGATATGGAACATCGAGCAGGGTTTGAAGCTGAGTGCCACGGAGATCGCCCGGGCACAGGCGCTACGCGCCTTGATGTATGAGCGTACGCTCAGCTTCTTCACGCAATACGACCTGCTTTTGACGCCAGCGACGATCGTGGCTGCCTATCCCGCCGAGCAGCGCTATGTGGCTGAATGCAATGGCCATCGATTCGACAATTATGTCGAATGGCTGGCTATCGCCTACGCGATCACCCTCGTTTTCTGCCCGGCCTTGTCGTTGCCTTGCGGCTTCACCACTCTGGGCCTCCCGGTCGGCATGCAGGTCGTCGGGCCGCCGCGGGCCGAGGCTCAGGTCCTGGCCGGCGCCGCTTTTATCGAATCGCTGCTCGGTCTGGACATGACGCCGATCGAGCCGAAAATGCCGCGCTAGCAGTCTACGGGCGTCCAGAGAACCTGATCGATGCGCTGGGCCCCGGTCGCCAGCATGACCAACCGCTCGAAACCCAGAGCGATGCCGGAAGCCTCCGGCATGATGGCCAGAGCGGCCAGGAAATCCTCGTCCAGCGGATAGGTCTCGCCATAGACGGCTTGCTTGGTCGCCATCTCGGCCTCGAAGCGACGCCGCTGCTCGACGGGATCGGTCAGTTCCGCAAAGCCGTTAGCCAACTCCACGCCCAGCGCATAGAGCTCGAAGCGCTGGGCTAGGCGCGGATCGGCGGGGTCTCGCCTAGCCAGGGCCGCCTCGGCAAGCGGATAGGAATGGAGGATTGTCGGCCGGCTCATCCCCAGATGCGGCTCGACCCGGCCCACGATGACCCGACTGAAAATATCCGACCAGGAATCGTCCGGCGCCACCCGCAGCCCAGCCTTTCGGGCTTCGGCCGCCAGCGCCTCCCGGTCGACGCCACCCTCCAGGTCGCAGGTGGCAAGCAGGTCGATCCCCGCATGCCGCGCGAACGCTTCGGCAACGCTTAGGCGCTCGAACTCGCCATCTACCGCCAGCAGCTGGCCCTGATGCGCCAGCCTGTCCGATCCGGCCGCGCAGAGGGTCTCGCGCAAGAGCGCCTCGCAGTCGCTCATCAGCACCGCAAGCGGGGTCTCGCGACGATACCATTCGAGCATGGTGAATTCGGGACTGTGCCTGTAGCCGGCCTCTCGATTGCGAAAGACGTGGGCGAAGGTGAAGAGACGCTGTTCACCAGCAGCGAGCAGCTTTTTGACGGCGAACTCCGGCGAGGTGTGGAGATAAAGGGGCCGGGTCGTCTGGCCATCGGTCGAGACATGGGCAGTCTTAAAAGCGTGCAAATGCGCCTCGTTGCCGGGTGACACCTGAAGGCAGGCCGTGTCCACCTCGACGAACCCTCGGGCCTCGAACCAGGCGCCGAGGGCCCGACGGATGCGGTTGCGGGCCAGGAGAAAGGGACGCCGGTCCTTGTGCCGATCAGGCTGCCACCAGCGGTCCACCTCATCTCGTTGTTGCATGCGAAGCTCCTCCCCATGCAAGGATGGCTGGACCGATCGCCGGAAGGACGGTACTTCGGGGCCCAGTTTGCGACGGCTGCCGGCCGTCGCGCTTCAATCGCGATCGCAGGGCAACTTCGCCGGTCGCCTCGTTCATGCAGTGGATACCATGCCGAAAGTCATCGCCAGCAGCTTGCGCAAGGGCAATGTCGTCGATCTCGACGGCAAGCTCTACGTCATTCTGAGTTCTCAGAACATTCATCCCGGCAAGGGCACGCCAGTGACGCAGATGGATCTGCGGCGGATCAGCGATGGGGTCAAGATCTCGGAACGCTATCGCACGACCGAGCAGGTCGAGCGTGCCTTCGTCGAGGACCGCCCCTTCAACTTCCTCTACGAGGACGGCGACGGGTTCCATTTCATGAATCCCGAGACCTACGATCAGGTCCAGGTCAGCCGCGACGTGGTCGGTGACACGGCCCCCTATCTGCAGGAAAACATGGAGGTTACTCTCTCGACGCACGAGGGTGTGGCCATCGCCATCCAGCTGCCGCAGCGCGTGACGCTCGAGGTCGTCGAGACCGAGCCCACCGTGAAGGGACAGACGGCCTCTTCCTCGTACAAGCCGGCCCTCCTGAACAACGGCGTCAAGACGACCGTGCCCGCGCATATCGGCGTCGGCACCCGGATTGTCGTCATGACCGAGGACGGTTCCTACGTCGAACGGGCGAAAGACTGACCTGTAACGGGCTGCAGTCCAGACGGGCCTCGCTATCGGATCGGCCGGTTGTGCGCGACACCGGCCGAGATCCGGCGAAGCGGTGGCGTCGCAATCGAAATTGTGACGCCACGCAAATCTCACGCAGAATGACGGGCCCGACAGCCCAGATTCCGCTTTGCCGCACCACGAGGTCGACAATGCGCTACCAGCGATAGCCATAGCCATAGCCATAGCCATAGCCATAGCCATAGCCCTCGAGAAGAAATTGATTGCTGCCGCCCCCGTCAACCTCACTGAAGTCGTCCGCCGGCAGATTGATTCCCGCTGCTTGCGGGGCAGTAACGGCGAAGGCATCGGCGATCTTAGAGGCATCGCCAGCAGGCGAGACCGACTGGTCGAGCTCGGCGTCGGCTCTTTCTGGTGTACCCGATCTACCCATCGCCCTGGCTGGGCTCAGGCCCCTTTCGCGCGACGCGATCCCGGCAAGGGTGGGCCGCGATCCAGTACGAACGCCCATGCCCCGGGACTCCAGTGGTGAGGCAGCAGGGTTCGCGCCCCGTTGCCTCCAGCTTCCCACTGACCGAGGATGCAAGGCAGCGCAATGTTGCCACCCAGGCCGGCGAGCCGACCGCGCTCCTCGCCATTAACGTCGCCCATCGCCCCTCGCCGCGCTAGCCCTATGTCCAGGCCATATAGAGGACGTCCGGGCGAGAGGCGGCGGCTCACTAATGCAATGGCTCAGACGTGAACCTGCAGACGTGAAATCAACACCCTCGCCTTTTACCGGCGACGCGAATTGAGTAAACGATTCCGGCACGACCTGTCGCCCGGCCGGCTACGAACCGATGGTGGAGAACAAGATGTCGATGCGACGCTGGCTGCTGGCCGGCTTTTTCCTGTGCAGTCTGCCGCTCTCCGGCTGCACCTACATAAATAATCTCTTTCACCCCGATGACCGTCCTGATGCAGGTGGGCTCGCCACGAACGCGACGCCCTCGGAATTCGCTCAGGCGATCTTTCAAAGCGACGCACCGACAGCATTCGATGCTCTCGAATGGGACTTGAACGTCACCAAGTTCACGCCCGGCGCCAATACGCGCTGGTATTGGGCGCTTTGGGCACAGTTCGAGCACGGGCCGGGCTTCTATGTCGGCCTGCAGCCCGACGGCCAGTTCCTCAACAGCCCGCCCGGCAAGAAAGCTGTCTTCAGCTTCTTCGGCGCTGACACGCAAGGCCTGACCCCGAACTGCACCGCCTATGGCCGCGACAAACGTGCAAGTTGCCGCCTGCCCTTCGATTGGAAGACCGGCGAGACCTATCGCTTTGCGGTCAAGCGTGCCCCTGGCCCTTCGAGCGACACGATCGCATGGACGGCTACCATCACCGCGCGCAGCAGCGGCGTCACGACGCCGATCGGCACGGTCTCGGTGCCGGCCAGCTACGGAAATATCCAGACGACGACGCAAGGCTGGAGCGAATGGACTCCTGGCGTGCCGGCCAATTGCGATGTTCGCAGCAGCTTCGCCGCAACGATGACGTCACCCACGGGCTACGTGGCCGGCAAGAGCTATCCCGAGACCGTCACGCGCGGCCAGCCGACGGGCTGCGTCATCGTCTTCCCCGATGGTCCCGAGACACTGATCATGCAGACGCGTCTGGGCAACGAGGCGACGACCGCCAACACGCCGGTCCCGACCGCGACCAAGAAAACCACCGCCCCGGCCGTCAAGAAGGCGCCAGCGAAGAAGCGCGCCCGGAGCTGAGCGCGCGGACGGGACGGGCGGCGGCGCGCGCCTTCAGACGTCGAGAGCCTCCAGGAACGCGCGCCCGTAGCGCGCGAGCTTGGCGGCGCCGACGCCATTGACCTCGCCCATCTCTGCTAGGCTGCGCGGTCGTAGCCGCGCCATCTCCTTGAGCGTCCGGTCGGGAAAGACGACGTAGGCCGGCACTTCCTCGTCGGTAGCGATCTCGCGGCGCTTTGCGCGCAAACGCTCGAAGAGGAGTTGCTCCTCAACATCGAGATCGTCGGTAACGTGCGGCGATGCCGATTTCCGCAGGGGCTTTCGGTTGGTGAAAATATCGGCCCGCACCTCGAACCGTGTCTCGCCCTTGAGCAACGAGCGAGCATCCGCCTCCATCCGCCAACTCCCGTGACCACCGAGATCGGTGGTGATGAGGCCGGCCCCGTAGAGCTGGCGCACGACGCCCCGCCACGCATCGCGGCTGCGATCCTTGCCGACGCCAAAGGTCGGCAGGCGATCATGGCCGAACCGGCAGACCTTCTCCGTCGCATGGCCGACCAGGATGTCGATCAGATGCTCGGTGCCAAAGCGTTCCTCGGTGCGAAGGATGGCGGACAGCACCATGCGCGCCTCCTGCGTCGCATCGGCGGCGGTAATGCCGTGGCGGCACACGTCACAATGGCCGCATGGCTCCGCCGTCTCACCGAAATAACCGCGAATCGTCTGCCAGCGGCAGCGCGGAGTCTCCATGAGGGCGATCAGTGCCGCCAATCGCTGCTGCTCGACCCTCTTGAATTCGGCGCTCCCTTCGGATTGCTCGATCTGCAGCCGTCGAAGCCGCATGTCGTCTAGTCCGTATAGGCTGAGCGTTTCCGCCGGCAGCCCGTCCCGGCCGGCCCGGCCAATCTCCTGGTAATATGCCTCGACGCTGCGCGGCATGTCGGCATGGGCGACGAAGCGGACATCGGGCTTGTCGATTCCCATACCGAAAGCCACGGTCGCCACCATGACCATGCCGTCCTCGCGTTGGAATCGCTCCTGACGCTGGCCTCGCAGCCTGCTGTCGAGCCCGGCATGATAAGCCTCCGCCCGTATCCCGTCCTGTACCAGGGCCGCCGCCAGTTCCTCGGTCTTGCGCCGACTGGAGGCATAGACGATGCCGCTTTCACCCGCATGCCCGGCGATGAAGGCGCGGATCTGTCGCCGCACCTCGCGCTTGGGCTCCATGGCGACGCTGATATTGGGTCGATCGAAGCCATGGACGACGATCTTGGGCGCCACGGGAAAGAGGCGCCTTGCGATCTCCTCGCGCGTGCCCGGATCGGCAGTCGCGGTAAAAGCCACGAGCTGCATGGAACGCCCGTTGCCGAGCTCGTCCGCCACTTCGCGGATGCGCAGATAATCCGGTCGGAAATCGTGCCCCCACTGGCTTACGCAGTGCGCTTCATCGACAGCAAGGCGAGCCAGAGGCGCACGCCGCAGGAGATCGAGCGTTCCCGGCAGTGCCAGTCGCTCGGGCGCCAAATAGAGCAGCTTCAACGCGCCTGCCTGAAATCGGCTGGCCACTTCACGGTTGCCGGCCGCATCCTGGCCGGATGAGAGCGCTCCTGCCTCAATGCCCAGCCGCTCAAGTCCACTCACCTGATCGCGCATGAGGGCTACCAGTGGCGAGATCACCAGCGTGGTGCCCTCGCTTAAAAGGGCGGGTAGCTGGTAGCAAAGACTCTTGCCGGCCCCCGTCGGCATGACGGCCAAAACATCCTGCCCATCGACGATGGCCTCGACCAATGCCTGCTGTCCCGGTCGAAAAGCAGCATAGCCGAAGGTCGTGCTCAGCACCTCACGCATTCGTGTATTGGGCATTCTTGAACGTCATCCAAGGGGGCGTGGGGCCGTCAAAACCGGGGCTGACGGCCGAAGATGGCCTGTTCTGGCCGCGTCGCCGGCCCTTCGCAAGCCTTCGTGGCCACGCCTTGACCGCGAAAGTCGTGTGACCGTTCAGCAACAACCAGGCGAAAGCCCCGGCGACCCTAGGGAACATTCAAAAGAAAGGCTTATTTAGGGGGCAGTGGCTCGCACGGGCCCAACACGGTCAACCTTGGACGATAAAAATGCGTGTGATTCAAAAACTTCTCCTCGGCTCCGCACTGGCTGTTGTCCTGGCTCCCGCCGCGATGGCACAGGATACGGCAAGCACGACGAATTTCACCCAGCAGGGCAATCAGGTCGAAGCGGCCCAAACCGCGCCTGGTGAATATTACGTGTTCTTCGACTTCGATCGCGCGACCGTGCGTCCTGATGCACGCAGCGTGATCGCGCAGGCCGCCAATGACTGGAAGAACAACGGCAACGCCACGATCAACATCGTGGGCCACGCCGACCGCTCCGGTTCGCCCGCCTACAATCAGCGGCTTTCCGAGCGCCGCGCGGCAGCGGTTCAGTCCGTTCTCGAAACCTCGGGCGTGCCTACCGCTAACATCCTGTCTTCGGGTGTTGGCGAATCGCAGCCAATGATCCCGACGGCTGATGGGGTTCGTGAGCCCAAGAACCGTTTCGTCAGCATTGCCTTCCCGGCCCAGCCCCCGGCGCCGCCCCCGGTCGCCGAGGAGCCGGCAGCCCCTGTCGTCGCCCCAAAGAAGTGGGAACTTGAGGTCGGCGGTCTCTATACCTTCATCGGTCGTGAGGAAGACGGTCATAACACCGGCTCGGCTGCGGGTGGTGAGATCACCCTCGGCTATCGCCCGAAGCCTGGCCTGCGCTTCCGCATCAGCCAGTCGCTTGAGCAGAGCTACAGCGTCGACAATAGCGGCCTGCTCGGCCGGTCGGTCGCCGGTATCGATGCCATCGGCGCCTGGGGTCGCGTGCAGCCCTACGCCGGCTGGAACATCGGCGGCACCTACGGCAATGGCGTCCAGGACGGCGGCATCACGGGTCCGGAAATCGGCCTCCGCGTTAGCGTCTCCCAGAACGTCTACCTCTACACGAAGGCGGCCTACGACTATAACTGGCGCAATCCGATCACCAAGGGTGAGACGAATGCCGGTGCAGGCGTCGGCTTCCGCTTCTAATCCGACGAGATTGCTCTGGTTGTAAGACCGGAGCGACGGCTAAAGAGAACGCGTCCGGTCCCTGATCGGGCGCGTTTTTTTTGCGGTTTGCGCCTACAACTTTACCAAGCCCGTCGTCGCCGGCTAGATCGACGGCGATGAGCTCGAACCTCGAAGCTACCGCCGAACCCACATCGAGCGGACGCCGACCGGAGCGCCTTAGCCTCAGGCAGGCGCGCGCCCTGGCTCTGGCGGCCCAGGGACTGGCCGATGGCCGCCCGATCAGTCCGCCGGCAGGCGCAAGGCTTGCTGGCGCTATCGATCGACTGGGCCTGCTGCAACTCGATTCCGTCTCGGTCGTGGTTCGCGCCCATTACATGCCGCTCTTCTCGCGCCTGGGTGCCTATGCCCGCGACGATCTCGATCGCTTGGCGGCGCATCATCCCAAGCGCCCGCGGCCCCGGGACAGACGGCTCTTCGAATATTGGGCGCACGAGGCCTCGCTCCTGCCCATAGCCCTCCAGCCGCTTTTTCGCTGGCGCATGGACGATGCCGAGGCAGGCCTTGGCATGTGGAAAGGCATCGCGCAATTCGGTCACGAGCAGAGAGAGGTCGTTCGCCGCGTCTTGCTGGAGATCGAAGCGCTAGGCCCCCTTGGCGTTTCCGATCTCGAGGATGCCGGCAGCCGGAGCGGCGCCTGGTGGGGCTGGAACAGCGGCAAGCTGGCACTCGAATTTCTCTTCTGGACGGGGCGGATCACAGCCGCCGGCAGGCGGGGTTTCGAGCGGCTCTACGACCTGCCTTCGCGGGTTCTGCCAGACGCCATCCTGGCGACACCGACGCCTCCTCGCGAAGACGCACAACGCGACCTCCTGGCGCGTGCCGCGGTGGCGCTCGGCGTGGCGACGGCCGCGGATCTTCGCGACTATTACCGGCTGCCGGTCGAGGGAACGGCAGCGCGGCTGGCAGAACTGGTCGAAGCTGGCCACATCTGGCCCGTGGTGGTCGAGGGCTGGCGCCAGCCGGCCTTCATGTCGGCGGGCGCACGCCTGCCGCGACGCCCCAGGGCCCGTGCGCTTCTGGCTCCGTTCGACCCTCTGGTCTTCGAGCGCGGCCGGGTCGAGCGGCTGTTCGGCTTCAATTACCGTATCGAGATCTATGTGCCGGCCGCCAAGCGCCGGCACGGCTATTATGTCCTGCCCTTCTTGATGGGCGACAGGCTGGTGGCCAGGGTCGACCTCAAGACCGAACGCAAGCTCGGCAGGCTGCTGGTGCGCGCCGCCTATCTGGAGCCGGGCCAGGGCGAGGGTCCGGTCGCCGAGGCCCTGGCAGGCGAGCTTTGCCTGATCGCCCGCTGGCTAGGCCTGGAGCGGGTCGAGATAGCGCAACGCGGCGATCTGGCAGCAGCACTGGGCCAAGCACCGGGCATGAATATCCAGCATGCCGAGGAGATTATGGATGAAGCGGCAGCGTCTACGTGACCTCGGTTATCGGATCGGGGATCTGCCTACGGGCCCGTTGAATGCCATTACCGACATTGCGGGCGTCAGGGTCGGCATGACGACGCTGATCACGGATGAGCCATACGTCCTGCGCACGGGTGTCACGGTGATAGCCCCGCAGGAGGGAGAGGTCTGGCGGCGCAATCTATTCGCGGCGGTCGACGTGCTGAACGGCAATGGCGAGATCACTGGCCGCAGCTGGATTGACGAGTTCGGTCTGTTGATGGGCCCGATCGCGCTTTGCTCGACCTTTTCCGTGGGGGCCGTGCAGGAGGGAATGGTGGCGGCGGAAGCCGAGGCCGACGTCGATGCCGATTTCAAGCTGCCGGTCGTCAGCGAAACCTATGACGGTTGGCTCTCGATGAGCGAGACCTTCGCCGTCAGGCCACATCACGCGAGAGCGGCCCTCGATGCTGCGCGCGGCGGCCCTGTCCCGGAGGGAAACGTCGGCGGTGGTACGGGAACCAACGCGCACGAGTTCAAGGCCGGAACAGGAACCGCCTCGCGCATGATCGAGATCGGCGGCGAGCACTTCATGCTGGGTGCGCTTGTCCAGGCGAATTATGGTCGGCGCGAGGATCTGCGGCTGGATGGCGTCCCTGTGGGCCGTCTCCTGCCGGTCAGCCGCATTCCCGGTCTGTTCGAAGATGCGGGTCGCAAGGACGGCTCGATCGTCGTCATCCTCGCCACGGATGCGCCGCTCCTACCGCATCAGCTGAAGCGACTGGCTCGGCGGGCAGCGCTTGGACTTGGCCGGACCGGCGGGTTCGGCTACCCGACGAGCGGCGACATTTTCCTGGCCTTTTCGACCGGCAATGACTTGGGCAGAGCCAGCGGCAAAGGGCTGGACGTCGCCATGAGCGGGCTTCGAGCGCTCCGCGAGATGAGTCTGGCCCCCCTCCTGAAAGCCGCTGTCGAAGCCACCGAGGAGGCGATCTGGAACAGTCTCACCATGGCGGAGACCATGGTGGGCCGCAGGGGGCGGACGAGCCATGCCTTGCCGCTGGATCTTCTGCTCGAGGTGGCACCGCCACCCGGCCGAGCCTGAAGAGAGCGACGTCAGTGACCGACTGGAAGAGTGCTCTCAGCTGATAATATTAGAGCCTGCCCCCGTTCGGCGGGCACGAGGACAGCAAAGGGAGGTCTGCAAGCCGCGATCGACAGGCCCTGAGTGGCGAACACAAGCAGCAGCCATCGTCTAGCCCCACTCACGGCCGTCGATTGTCTTCGCTCCAATCCTCCCCGTCCTAGAGCCGATAGCCGGTCTCAGGATCGAAGAGCAGCGCCTTGTCGAGGTTGAAGGCGAACGGCACGAGATCGCCGACTTTCAAGGAAGCCTCCGCACGCATACGGGCAATGACCTCCTTGCCGCCCAATTGAGTGACGACATAAGTGTCGGACCCCGCGGGCTCGATGACATCCACCCTTCCCTCGATCGTCTGGAGCTGGCTGGCGTGGCGGTCCGCCCCGTCAATGTCGGTGATGGCCTCCGGGCGAATGCCGAAGATCACCTTCTTTTCCGGCGGCAGGTCGCGGGCGGTGACCGAGGGCGGTATCTGCAACGCGATACTGCCCTCGCGCTGGGCCAGCTGGATCATGGCCCCATTGCCGCTTGCCCGGACGGTCCCGGCCATGAGGTTCATTGAAGGCGACCCCATGAAATCGGCAACGAAAAGATTATCGGGGCGGTTATAGATCTCGGCCGGGGTGCCGACCTGCTGTAGCTTGCCATCCTTCAGGACTGCGATCTTGGTGGCGAGCGTCATCGCCTCGATCTGGTCATGGGTCACGTAGACGATCGTCGTGCCGGTCTGCTGATGCAAGCGCTTGATCTCGGTGCGCATGTCGACCCGCAGTTTGGCATCCAGGTTCGACAAGGGCTCGTCGAAAAGGAAGAGCCGGGGATTGCGCACGAGCGCGCGGCCCATGGCAACACGTTGGCGCTGACCACCCGAGAGCTGCGAGGGACGTCGCTGCAAGAGATGCTCGATCTGCAGCGTCTTGGCGACGCGAGCAATCGCCGCCTCGCGCTCGGCCTTGGGCACTTTACGCATCTCAAGGCCGAAGCCGATATTGTCCTTGATCGACATGGTCGGATAGAGCGCATAGCTTTGAAAGACCATCGCGATGTCGCGGCGGGAGGGATGAAGATCGTTGATCTTGCGCCCTTCCAGGCGGATCTCGCCCCCGGTGATCTGCTCGAGCCCGGCGATCGTGTTTAAGAGCGTGGACTTGCCGCAGCCCGAGGGGCCGACCAGGACGAGAAAGCCGCCTTGGTCGAGATCGAGATCGATCCCCTTGAGGATCTCGGTGGCGCCATAGCGCTTATGGAGCCGGTCGATTTCAAGAAATGCCATGCGATCAGCCTTTGACAGCGCCAGCCATCAGGCCGCGCACGAAATATCTGCCGGCCACGACGTAGACGAGCAGCGTCGGCAAGGCGGCGATGAGGGCCGCTGCCATATCCACGTTGTATTCCTTAACGCCGGTCGAGCTTGAGACGAGGTTATTGAGAGCAACGGTCATCGGTGCGGCGTCGCCGGATGTAAACGAGGCGCCGAAGAGGAAGTCGTTCCAGATATTTGTGAACTGGTAGATCACCGTAACGACGATGATGGGCAGGCTGGCTGGCAGGAGTATCCGCCAGAAGATCCGAAAGAAACCAGCGCCATCCATCATGGCGGCCCGCACGAGCTCGTCCGGAAAGGCAACGTAGAAATTCCTGAAGAAGAGCGTGGTGAAGCCCAGGCCATAGACGATGTGGACGAGGACCAGGCCCGGAGTCGAGCTTGCAAGGCCGAGCCTGCCCAGGACCTGTGCCATCGGTACCAGGACAACCTGGAACGGGATGAAGCAGCCAAAGAGCATGAGGCCGAAAATAAGCTTGTGGCCGCGAAACTTCCATTTCGTCAGCACGTAACCGTTGAGTGCGCCCAGGATCGTCGAGATCGTGACCGCTGGCACGACCATCCGGATCGAATTCCAGAAGAATCCCTTCAAGCCTTCGCAGGTGACGCCGATACAGGCTGCCCCCCAGGCCTTCTCCCACGCATAGAAGGAAGGCGCTTGCGGCAGTTGCAGCATGTTGCCGCTTTGGATCTCGCTCAGCGGCTTCAGGCTGGTCACCAGCATCACATAGAGCGGCAGGAGGTAGAAGACGGCGAACAGGATGAGCAGCCCGTAGATGATGATCCTCGGGCCACGCGCGGATATGGCGGCACTGCCGGCATCGACGCTCACGTACGACGCTCCCTGAGCTCCGAATAAAGATAGGGCACGATGACGGCAGCGATGGTCATGAGCATCATGACGGCACTGGCGGCACCGACGCCCATGGCATTGCGCGTGAAGGTATAGGAATACATGAAAGTTGAAGGCAGTTCGGTGGCGTTGCCCGGACCGCCACCGGTCAGGGCGATGACAAGATCGTAGGATTTGATCGCCATGTGCAGGAGGATGATCAGGGCGGAGAGGAAGACCGGCCTCAATTGCGGGATAATGATCCGCCAGTAGATCTGTAAGGTCGGTGCGCCATCGATCTGGGCCGCCTTGATCACCTCGTTGTCGATACCGCGTAGACCGGCCAGGAACATGGCCATGATGAAGCCGGAAGTCTGCCACACGCCAGCGATCACCACCGTGTAGATGGCCATGTCCGGATTGATCAACCAGTCGAATGTGAAGCTCGTCCAGCCCCAGCTGTGCATGACGCGATCAAGGCCGAGGCCGGGATTGAGGAACCACTTCCAGGCCGTGCCGGTAACGATGAAGGAGATCGCCATCGGATAGAGAAAGATCGGGCGAAGACCGCCCTCGCCGCGAATCCGCTGATCCAGAAGGATCGCGATGAAGAGGCCGAGAAACAGCGAAATGGCGATATAGAGGCCGCCATAGATGCCGAGATTCTTGATCGCCACATACCAGTTCGGCGTGGCCCAGAGCCGGGCATATTGCTCCAAGCCGGCCCACTTATAGATGGGCAGGAGGCGTGAGGTGCTGAACGAGAGCACCACGGTCCAGACGATGAAGCCGTAGACAAAGACCAGGGTGACCGCGAGCGACGGGGATAGCACGAGCTTGGCCATGTTGGCCTGCAACCATCCCACCCCGCCGGAGCCTGGACCCGGTGGCGCCTGCTTGACGAGATCGTCCCGCGAGGGGCTAGCCGGCAGGCCCATGGGCGCAGCGCGCGCCCCGGCCGGCTGCATGCCCACATCCTTGCTACTCATCGCTCCATCATCCTTTGAGCCTCGTCACGACGCCTATTTGGCGCCGGCGACCGCGTCGACGAGAGCCTTGGGGGCGGCATCGGCCGTGAGCTGGCCGTTCAACTCTTGGGTCACCACGTCGAAAAAGGCCTGCTTGATGCCGGCGGGGGCACCATAGCCGTGCGCCAAGGATCCCATGAGCGTTCCTTTCTCCGTGGCCTCCTTGAGATCCTTCATGCCTTTCTTGCCGCAGGCATCGAAATTGGTGTCCGGCACATCGAGCCTGGCCGGCACGGCACCCTTGATGAGGTTGAACTTGGCTTGGAGATCCGGGTCCATGACGTCGGCTGCCAGCTGCATCGCGGCGTCGCCTTGCGCCTTGCCCGCCTCGAAGGCCGCGAACATGTCGGAATTGAACGTCACGCTACCCTGCGTGCCGGGGAAGCGGATGCAGACGAAATCCTGGCCGGGCTTCATGCCGGCATTCACGAACTCGCCCTTGGCCCAGTCGCCCATGACTTGCGCGGCAGCGTCGCCCTTGATCACCATGGCCGTCGCCAGGTTCCAATCCCGGCCCGAAAAATTCGGATCGAAATAGGTCCTAAGCTTGCTCATGCGCTCGAACACCGTCTTCATCGTGTCCGAGCCCAATGCGGCTGGATCCTGCTCGATGATCGCCTTGCGATAGAAGTCCGGACCGCCGGTCGAGAGCAGCACATTTTCAAAGACAGTCCCGTCCTGCCAGGGCTGGCCGCCATGCGCCAAGGGCGTGATCCCGGCCGCCTTGAACTTGTCGAAGAGGGCTATCAGCTCGTCGAAGGTCGCAGGCTCCTTGCCACCCACCCGGTCCAGAAGCTTCTTGTTGATCCATAGCCAGTTGGTCGAATGCACATCGATGGGCGCGGCGATCCACTTGCCGTCCTGCATGGCGAAAGCCTGAAGCGGCTTGGGGAGCGCCTGGCCCCATCCGCCCTTCTCGGCGACACTTGAAATGTCGGCCAGCATGCCCTGATCCGACCAGTCGACGATGTCGAAGCCCAAAAGCTGGCCGGCTCCAGGCGGATTGCCGGCGGCGATCCTGGCGCGCAGCACGGTCATGGCCTGCACGCCGCTGCCGCCCGCCACCGGCACGTCCTTCCAGGTCACGCCCTGAGTCTGCAGCTTGTCCTTGACGAGCCCGAGCGCCTTGGCCTCGCCGCCCGAGGTCCACCAGTGGATGACCTCGAGATCCTCAGCGGCGCGAACGCCATTGGAGGCGCCAAGCGCGATGGCGCAAGCCGTTGAAACAAGGATCGACCAGCGACGGATCATGGAGTTTCTGCCTTTTAATTATCTAGATCGGGACGCCTATTAATTAAATGGTAACGTTACAGAGTGGACTGTCAACATGACACCACCCTGAATTTCGCAAACGTCGCGCCTCTTATACTGTATCATAGTGTCAACTTTTGCTTCTCGCAGGTAGATCGACAATCGAGATTCGTCACTTGTCCAGTCTGCAACGATACTGTTAAGGCTGCTCCACAAAAGGGGGTTGGCGTTTTCAAGATGGCGAAGCAGAAGGCGACCCTGCGAACGATCGCCGAGGCGTCCGGGTTCGCGGTGACCACGGTCTCCCGCGCCCTCAAGGACGCCCCGGAACTCAGCCAAGCCACCAAGGCGAGGATCAGGACGATTGCCCTGGCGCAAGGCTATGCGCCCGACCGGGCCGCATTGCGGCTGCGAACGGGCCAGACCTACATCCTAGCTTTCATCCTCAGCCAGGAGGACGAGATCAACCGGATCGCCCGCAACATGATCATCGGGCTCAGCCAGGGATTGCGCGGGACGCCTTATCAACTGATCGTCGTGCCGCAATTTCCGGACGAGGATCCCCTGCAGGCGGTGCGCTATGTGGTCGAAACAGGTGCCGCGGACGGGCTCATTATCAGCCACACGATGCCGCAGGACGAAAGGGTCCGCTATCTGCTCGAGCGCGACATTCCGTTCGTCACCCATGGTCGAACCGAGTTGCAGACACCGCATGCCTACTACGATTACGACAATTTTCGCTTCGCGCTCGAAGCTACTCGCCTCCTGCTGCGGCGCGGGCGACAGCGAATCATTCTCGTCCCGCCGATAACACGCTTTACCTATGCGGGCCTGCAGATTGATGGCTATCGGCGTGCGATGATCGAGGCAGGCCTCGAGCCCAACGTTGCGACAGCGCTTTCCATCGAATCGTCGCCGATGGAACTCAAGCGCTTTGCCTCGTCGATGGCGCGAGAGGCTGCACCGCCCGACGCTTATGTGTGCGGCAGCGAGGAGGCCTGCATCGCTTTGATCGGCGGCATTGAAGCATCCGGCATGCGCCTTGGCTGCCAAGTCGACCTTGTGGGCAAGCAGACCTCTGATCTAGTCGACGTCCTCTCCGCCGTCTTCGACACGGCTTCGGAGGATTTCAGCCATACGGGACGAATATTGGCCGAACTCCTGCTTCGCCGCCTGGCGGGGGAATCAGCCGGCGACCTGCAGCGCCTGGAGACACCCATCTGGACCCTGAGGACGCCGGCTTCAGAGAGGTGACGATCGGCCGCCCGCTTTTGCCGATGGAAGAAGACAGCAATCGATACAACTTATTGTTTTATGCTCGACAGTCTGACGCTAGGTTCAAAAGCCTGCACGAGACTGGATGGCAAGGCTAACGCTCGCGAAGCGTGAGCTTTATGCTCATCGCGGCCGATGCGGCGGAAATGGCGGAGGGATCTCTGAACGCTTGGTCGCTCAACGGGCCGGCTGTCGATATAGTGTGGATTGGCCTGCTCGCCACACTGAGCCTTGCCTGCGCTGCAGCCGCAGTTGGCATTCTCTACGAATGGCGGCGGCGACGACAACTTCAGCTTTATCTTGACGAGATTCGCGAGCACCAACGCGATGCCATCCTGGTCATCGACACAGATGGGCGGATAAAGCGGTTCAACAACGCCGCCAGGGCAATCTTCGAGATCCCCCGAGAAGAGACGCTGACTGGACGCTTGATAGCCGACGTTCTGGCTAGCAAGGGCTTGAACGGCAAGTTGGAAATGCTCTTTGCAACACCCCCCGCTCCGCCCGACGACGTGCATCTCGAGCTGGCGGGCAGACGTCACGATGGCAGCGGGCTGTTCCTGGACGTGATGGTGGCGGATTTCCGACAGCGCGAACGCGTCATCGTGTTTCGCGATATTTCGACGCGACGAGCGATGGAATGGGAACTTGGCGCCAGCGCGTCGATCCTGCGCACGCTGGCCGATCATGCGCCAGTCATCATCTGGCAGCGCGACGATACCTCACGTTCAATCTATTTGAACCGGCATTGGGAAACATTCACCGGCGTCGACGTCGCCGTGGGCCAGGCAAATGGCTGGTATCATTACGTCCATCCCGAAGATCGTGCGCGTGTCGAGGCGGCGACCCACGAAGCTATAAGGGCCATGCGGCCGCTGGAAATTGAATATCGGCTTTTTAGCCGATCGGGCTGGCGCTGGGTGCTGGACACGGCGGCGGCGCGTTTTTGTGACGACGGGATGTTCGCTGGATATGTGGGCGTGGTCATCGACATTGATGATCGGCGACGCAGCGTAGCACGCCTGCAGGAGAGCGAAGCGCGGTTTCGCGACGTTGCCATGACAGCATCCGATATGCTCTGGGAAACCGACGAAGAAGGACGGTTCACCTATCTCTCCGATCGCGCGGAGGCGATTATCGGCCTGCCGCCGGAAATGGCGCTGGGTCGCACACCCTGGTCGCTCGGGCTTCAAGGCGCCCCGACGGCCGACGGCGAGATGAACGCGTCGTGGCGCCTCGATACACCCGCGCCTTTCCGCAACGTCACCTTTCGCTGGAGCGATTCCGCGCAGGGCACGGGTCGTTGGATTGCGATCGGCGGCAAGCCTGTCTTTACGGCCGAGAATCGCTTCGCCGGCTATCGCGGCAGCGCCACCGATGTCACCAGCGAGGTGGAGGCCGGCGCTCAGCTTCGTCATCAGGCAACGCATGACGGCCTGACCGGACTGCCGAATCGCGGGGCCATGCTGGAGCATCTGACACGCGCGCTGGCCAGCGGCGATAAGCAGGGGCGGCAGGTCGGTGTGGTCTGCCTGGATCTAGACCGGTTCAAGGACGTCAACGACACATTCGGCCATGCGGCGGGCGACGATCTTCTCAAGATGGTGAGCGAGCGCCTGACACGACTCGCAGCCGATGCCGGCATCGTGGGCCGGATCGGTGGCGATGAATTCACCATCCTTCTTTCCAATATCGGGGATCAGACACAGCTGGAGGAATTCTGTCAGCAGGTGATCGAGCTCGCGGCAGAGCCTTATGAGATGGACGGCCTGCGCGTGCATGTGGGCATCAGCGTCGGCGGCGCCTTGGCAGAGGGGCAAGAGCGCGCCGAAGAGACTTTGAAGCGCGCCGATTTTGCCCTCTACGCCGCCAAGCGAGAGGGACGCGAGACTTGGCGGGCCTATACGCGGGAACTCGAGGGCGGTCGTCGATCACGTAAAAAGCTTGAGGTCGAGCTCCGAGCGGCCATCGAGGAAAATAGTCTTTCAGTCTACTATCAGCCTCAGGTCGATCTCGTGACTCATCGCATGATCGCCGTCGAGGCATTGACGCGCTGGCGCCGGCCCGAGGGTGACATCGTCTCGCCGCTCGATTTCATTCCCCTGGCCGAAGAGACGAGGCTCATCGTCCAACTCGGCGAGTTCGTGCTACGTCGCGCTGCAACCGACATCGTGCCTTTCAGCGAACTGGCGCTAGCCGTCAATCTTTCACCGGTGCAGCTTTTGCGTACCGACCTTGTGCAGATGATCGAAGAGGTACTGGCGCAAAGCGGCTTCGCCCCGGATCGCCTCGAGCTCGAGATTACAGAAAGCGCTCTTCTCAAGGACGACCACACAGTGCGCAAAATGATGCTCGAGCTTAAGCAATTGGGTGTTAAGCTGGCGCTGGACGATTTCGGCACGGGCTTTTCCAGCCTCAGCTATCTTCAGCGTCTGCCGTTCGACACGATCAAGCTGGATCGCTCCTTCATCAACAGCCTCGATCGCGACCCCGGCGCCGTTTCGATCGTCCATGCGGTCATCGGCCTGGGGGCCAGCCTCGGCATGAAGGTCGTGGCCGAAGGGGTTGAGACCACGGCTCAGGCTCGCTTTCTTCGCGACGAAGGCTGCAGGATCGCGCAAGGGTTTCTCTTTGCCCCGGCATTGCCTGCCGAGGAGGTCGATCGACTGCGTGGCATCGATCTAAGCCGCCATCGCGTCGCCGCCGCCTGAGCGCCGCTTGCGAATCAGCCCTCCCTTTTCCAGACATTCGATATTCACAGTCGTCCCACCAGGCTCAGGCCCCTTATGTCCGCTCATGGTTCGAAGTCCGTCGTTCTTGCGGCCCTCGCCGGCAATCTAGCGATCGCCGTCACCAAATTCGTCGCCGCCGCTTTGACCGGCAGCTCCGCGATGCTGAGCGAGGCAGTGCATTCTCTCGTCGATTCCGGAAACCAGGGATTGTTGCTCCTGGGTATGAAGCGGGCAGCCCGGCCACCCTCACCCGACCATCCGTTCGGTCACGGTCTAGAACTCTATTTTTGGAGTTTCGTCGTCGCCATCCTCATCTTCGGCGCTGGAGCCGGCGTCTCCCTCTATGAGGGCGTCGTGAAGATCCTGGAGCCGCTGCCGATCGAGAGCGCCTGGATCAGCTATCTGGTCCTCGGCCTTTCCATTCTCTTCGAGGGCTATAGCTGGACGGTGGCGTTCAGGGCCTTTCGCCAGGGCACGCAGGGTCGCTCACTTTGGCAATCCCTGCGTCGCAGTAAGGATCCCACGGTCTTCACCGTCCTTTTGGAGGATAGTGCCGCCCTATTGGGCCTCCTCATCGCGATCGTCGGCATCTATCTCAGCCAGCGATTCGATCTGCCGGTCTTAGATGGCGTCACGTCCGTGCTGATCGGGCTTCTGCTCGCCGCCGTCGCCGCCTTCCTGGCTTCCGAGACCATGAGCCTGATCACGGGCGAGGCCATGGAGCGCGAGGCGCGCGAGCAGATCGCGGCACTCGTCAGGGCCGACCCTGCCGTCCTTCATCTGAACGAGCAGCTCAGCATGCATTTCGGCCCCAACGACGTGCTGCTCAACCTATCCATCGACTTCAGGCAGGAGCTTGGCGCCGACGATGTGGAACAGGCGGTGACGCGGTTGGAGCGCCAGATCAGGTTAGCTCAGCCGGCCGTCAAGCGGGTCTTTCTCGAAGCCCAGAACTTTCAGGCCCACCAACGCAGCATCGCGGCCGACCTCAGCCCTTGAAGCGGGCAGCCAGCGACTCGGATGCGCCAACCAAAAGGCCGGTATCGGAGCCAACGGCTGTGAAGAGGCAACCAGCCTCGATGACCTGCCGTGCCAGCGTCTCGTTCCCGGTCAGAAACCCTGGCGCCTTCCCGGCCGCCCGGATACGCCGCATCGCGTCGAGCGCCACCTTCATGACCTCTGGATGCCCCGGCTGCCCAAGGTAGCCCATATCAGCCGAAAGATCGCCCGGGCCGATAAAAATGCCGTCCACGCCCTCGACCGCGGCTATGGCCTCCAACTCGCGCATCGCGGCGACCGTCTCGATCTGCACGATAACGCAAATCTCGCCTTCACAGCGTGTATGGTAGTCCTTGATCCGGCCGAAACGGGACGAGCGCGATGCCGAAGCAAAGCCGCGAACGCCCCTGGGCGGATAGCGCGTCGCGGCCACGGCTCGGCGGGCTTCCGCCGCATCCTGCACCATGGGCACCAAAAAGCTTTGCACGCCCGCATCCAGATAGCGTTTGAAGAGGACGGTATCGTTCCATGGAACGCGCACGATCGGATGGGTCGGACCCGCTGCTGCCGCATGGAGTTGCTGCAGCACCATGGGCAGTTCGTTGGGCGAATGCTCCGTATCCAAGAGCAGCCAGTCGAAGCCGGAAAATGACAGCATCTCGATAGCGTTGGCGGAAGCCAAACTGCACCAGAGGCCAATCTGCTGGCGGCCCGCGAGGATCGCCTGCTTGAACGCGTTCCGAGGTAGCTCGACACTGGCCATATCCGCTTCCCTGATCTCTGCTGGTTGGTGGCTGATCCTGTTCCGTCAGCTTGGTGGACGCGAGCCCTTTGCGGGCTTTGCGCCTAGTGATGCTCCTCCCAGGCGACTACTTCCTGGCGTTGCTGGCCAAGCTTCTCAATCCCGAGCGTCATGACGTCGCCGGACTTGAGAAAGACCGGGTCCGGCTTGATCCCCATGCCGACGCCAGGCGGGGTGCCGGTCGTGATCACGTCGCCCGGCAACAGGGTCATGAACTCGGAGACGTAAGAGACGATCGTCTTGACGTCGAAGATCATCTTGGCCGTGTTACCGGTCTGCATGCGCTTGCCATTCAGGTCCAGCCACATGTCCAGATTTTGCACGTCGCCTACGTCATCGGCCGTCAACAGCCAAGGGCCGATGGGGCCGAAGGTATCGCAGCCCTTGCCCTTGTCCCACGTGCCGCCGCGCTCGATCTGATATTCCCGCTCCGAGACGTCGTTCACCAGGACGTAACCGGCCACATGCGCGAGGGCTTCATCCTTGCTCACATAGGATGCTTTCTTGCCGATAACGATGCCGAGCTCGACCTCCCAGTCACTCTTCTTCGAGCCGCGCGGCAGGACCACCCGGTCGTTCGGTCCCTGAATGCAGGAGATCGCCTTGGTGAAGACGATAGGCTCCTTCGGGATGGGCAGGTTCGATTCTGCGGCGTGGTCGGAAAAATTCAGGCCGATGGCGATGAACTTGCCGACATGCGCAATCGGACAGCCCAGCCGGACATCCGGGTCGACGACCGGCATGTTGGTAAAGTCGTGCGTCGCCAGCATGCCCAGGCCATCCGGCGTCAATACGGCGCCCGAGATGTCGGGCACCACGCCTGAGAGGTCTCGGATCTTGCCCTGAGCGTCGATGATCCCGGGACGCTCCGACCCCTTCTCTCCGAAACGCACCAGCCTCATGACGTTACTCCTTCCTCAGACCAATCGCGCACCACCCATACGCCGGTGCCCGCGCCCGGCAAAGCACAGCCGGGCGCTTTTTCCGCTGGACGGGACGGACGAGACGACACCGGCCCGGATGCCTAAGGCTACGCTTCTTCGGCCACGAACCCTGCTCCATCACGCCTGAAGCGATTGAAGCCCTTGATGTGGCTGCCGGCCACGACCCAGTCGTTGCGCGCGGCCTGCTCCACGACGAGCTTGCGGGTGGCGGCAGCTCGAGCAAGGTCGATGTCGAAGGCGAGGCCAAGCTCGGTATCGGCCGCCTGGCGATCGTCAAGATGCATGACATCGCCCCAGATCAGAAGCGATTCGTCCTGGCC
Source organism: Arboricoccus pini (assembly GCF_900187945.1). GTDB lineage: Bacteria > Pseudomonadota > Alphaproteobacteria > Geminicoccales > Geminicoccaceae > Arboricoccus > Arboricoccus pini. The sequence goes on from NZ_FYEH01000002.1 coordinate 335,107, forward strand.
GTCGAGGAGATAGCCGGTATGACCCGGCGTGTGGCCCGGCAAGGGCATGGACTTGAATCCGAGGCTCACGATGCCGGCATCGATCGGCGCCATGCGGCCCGCATAGGCTGCCACCACGCGCGCGGCCACCGCAAACGCTGCCCGGCGGGCCTCGGGCAGCTTGTCGCGTTCTTCGGGATTGGTGAAATAGGCAAGATCGACAGGCGGATAGTGGACGAGGGCGCGCGGGAAATAGGACCGGTCCTCGTAGAGGAGTCCCTCGGCGTGGTCAGTATGAAAATGGGTGAGGAGAATATGGTCGACGTCATCGGGTCCGATCCCTTTCTCCTTCAGCAACAAGCGGGCCTTGCCGAAATCGGGCCCCTGGGCTCCACCAAGGCCACTGTCGATGAGGATAACGCCGCCTGGACCCTGGATGAGGAACATGTTGACGACGATCGGGATATTGCCCTCTCCCAGCTTTTGCAGGTGCGGGGCAAGCCCGTTCTCGCCTTCCACGTGGCTGAGAAGCGTCGGCGATGCGAAAAGGATGCCGTCCTCGAGGATCATGATTTCATGATCGCCGATGCGGCGGTACTGCTCTCTCACGGCTTCTCTATCCTTACACTCGAAGCCAAAGTGACGATTTCCTGCCCAGTGGCCTCATGATGACGATGCGAGGCACGAATAGCCTTTTCCTTATCATGGACAAGGATCGTGGGCGGGCGGGGGACTTGGCAAAGCCCGCCGGGACTATCGTCGCTCTCAGCAGACATGGAGAACCAAATTGAGGGTCCCCGCGATAGCAACCTGGCCACGTGGCGCGCGTTGGGCTGCCCTTCTCGTTGTCTCACTTTTGCTGGCCTACGGGCTGGAACAAGCGGGTCTGCCGGCGGCACTGCTCCTCGGGCCGATGTTCGCCGGCATCCTTTTGGCCGTCCGTGGCGGTGCCGTGGCCGTGCCGCGCGTGCCCTATTTCATGTCGCAGGGGGTGATCGGCTGCCTGATCGCCTCCTCCATCACCCGCGGTATCCTTTTGACCTTCTATGCCGACTGGCCGCTCTTTACGGGCGTGGTGGTGACGACGCTCCTCCTGAGCGCCCTTTCAGGCTGGCTGATCAGCCGCCTCCGCATCCTACCTGGCACGACGGCCGTCTGGGGTTCCACGCCCGGCGGGGCCACCGCCATGGTGCTGATGTCGGCATCCTACGGTGCCGACCCGCAACTGGTCGCCTTCATGCAGTATAGCCGGGTCTTACTAGTCGCCCTGACGGCCTCGCTGGTGGCACGGCTCTGGGTCGATCCCCATGCAATGACGGCGGCACCGATCGTCTGGTTTCCGCCGATCGAATGGCGAAGCGGGCTGGAATTGCTCTTGCTGGTCGTCGTGGGCGCCTGGCTCGGGCGGGTGCTGCGCCTGCCTGCTGGACCGATGCTCGTGCCCTTGGTCGTCGGCTCATGCCTGAACGTTCTCGGGCTGGTGATGCTGGATCTGCCCGAGTGGCTTTTGGCCTGCAGCTACATGCTCGTCGGCTGGACGATCGGGCTCCGCTTTACGGGCAAAAGCCTTCGCCATGCGGCACATGCCATGCCTCAGACTCTGGCGGCAACCCTTATCCTGATCGCCTTTTGCGGTGCCCTGTCCTGGGTGCTGGTGCAGACGGTGGGTCTGGACCCGCTCACCGCCTATCTGGCAACCAGCCCGGGCGGCATGGACTCGGTGGCGATCATTGCTGCTTCCAGCAATGTCGATATGTCCTTCGTCATGGCATTCCAGACGGTGCGCTTCGTCCTCGTCTTGATGACCGGCCCGGCGTTGGCGCGCCTGATCGCCCGGCTGGTGCCGCCTCTGCCGCAACCCGACGAAGGGCCGGTCCACTGAAGGACGATGCGGCTAGATCTTACCGTCGAGCCCCATCTGATAGTATTTATGGACGATCTTCTCCTGGTTCTCGAGGAGCCAGTCGATGTCGGGCTCGTTGCTCATCGCCTTACGGATGGCTTCGGTCATCCCCCGGCGCTGAACATCGAAGAGGGCTTTGTGGTCGAGATTGTCCATGTCGACGACGGTGGGGGCCAGCCAGACCGAGCAGATGATGCCGATTTCATTGGCGCGATCCTTGGGAATATAGCCCGCGCGCACCGCGTCCAGGACGCCATTGGCGATCGCGTATTGGACGGTACCCATCAGGATATTGGTATAACGCGGGTTCTCGACGGTGACCTTGGAGACGCAAAGAGTCACCGGCCGGACCTGGACACCGGTATTGAGAATTGCGAAGACCCGGCTATGGCCCTTGACCTGGTCGCCGGTCAGGGTGGCGAGCGCGGTGCCGACCGGCCCGTCGAGGTCACCGATCACGACTTCCGGCTCGGCGGCGGTGCCTGGAGGGCCGTCAGCGACGAGGGCCTCGCCGGTTCGCAGGACGATGCGGTTGCTCATGGGGGCCTATCCAATCGCTCGTTTGTCGTTGTGGGCGCCAGCGTTAGCTCATGGACCGGCGGCGTGTCCATCGAGGATGTCCGGTCCTTTTTTGTAGCGAGGAAAATTGCATGGCGGCACCAGGGTGCCTTCTCATCGTCTTGCTGCCGCTCCTGGGCGGCCTGATCGGCCATTGGGCCGGCGGTAATGCGGGCATGGTATGGGGCCTCGGCCTGGGTGCCATAGCCGGCGTGGCCATCGGCGCCGGCATGGTCTGGATGCTGGCCAAGATGAAGCATTCCTAAGGGTTAACGCTGTTTGTCGCGCCCTTGGATCGGCAAGGCCATTTCCGGGGTTGGCTCGACCCTGCTGTTCTTGACACTATCGGCAACGCGCCAGCCTTCCATGGCTTCAGCCGGGTGGACCTGGAGTATGTCGGCCGGCAGCGGCCCTGACCCCAGCCATCGCCTGGCCGCTTCATTGGTCAGGATGACCGGCATGCGGTCATGGATGCGCATGATCTGATTGGCGTCGCCGATGATCAATGTGTAGCTGTCCCTCACCTCGCCCGTCTCCGGGTCAGGCGGTTCTTCCGACCATAGACCTGCCATCCAGAACGGCTCTCGATCCTTCATCGTGTAGTAGGACCAGGGCGCAGTGCCTTTTTCCCGGGCCAGTTTCTCGGGCTCCCAAAACCCCGTCGCCGGGATCAGGCATCGCTGCCGGCTCAAAGCACGCCAGGGCCAAGCAAGGAGCTTGTCGGACCTGGCATTGTTCATCGGATAAGGCGGCTGTTCCTTGACACCGGGAATGTAGAGACTCCAGCGCGCCCATTTCCAGGTCAGGCCACGCGTCGTCGGCCGCAGGATCAATCCGCGCTGCTTGATACCGATACGATAGCGGGGGGAGAATTCTTGCACTTCCCCGAGAAGCGGCATCTGGAGCGCGCGAGCTATCTCGTTGATGGCCTTGGATCGATGCGTGAGATTGTAGGCGTTGCACATTGGACGATCTTGGGATGCAACGTCTTGGCCGGCAAGATAAGTCGCAGCCGGATGCCTAGAGCCAGCCTTTTCGCTTGAAGAACAAGTAGGGGCAGATCGCCGAGGCGATCATGAGGATGATGGCCAGGGGATAGCCCAGATGCCAGGAGAGTTCGGGCATCTCCTGGAAATTCATGCCGTAGATGCTGGCGATCAGTGTGGGCGGCAGGAAGACGATCGCCAGCACCGAGAATATCTTGATGATGTTGGTCTGCTCGATATTGATGAGGCCCAGGGTCGCATCCAGGAGCAGGTTGACGTTGCCGGTGACGAAGCCCGTATGCTCGATGAGGCTGGCGACGTCGCGATTGATGACCTTGGCGCGTGCCCGGGCGTCCTTGCGCATCGATGGCGGAATGACGTCGGTGGCGCTCACCGCCAAGAGGATGCGCTGCAGGGCGTGCAGGCACTCCCTGACCTTGGCTGTGGTGTCGCCGTTGCGGCCAATGCGTGCGAGAGCTTCGACGAGGTCGATCCGCTCCTCCTTCTTCTCGCTTTTCCTGGCGGCGGCGAAAATCTCCGAGGACATGTTCTCAAGGTCGTTGGAACCCCGCTCAAGCACGTCGGCCACACGCGCCACGGTCTGCTCCTGAATCCAGAAGAAAGCGGCCAGGCCCGAGTTAAGCGTGGGACCGATGCGATCCAGCCTGCCCGACATGGTGCGGAACGGCTGCGGGTCGGCGTAGCGCAGGGTGACCAGCATCTCGCCCTTGATAATGAAGGTAATCTCGACCGTGTCGGGCGGCGGGCTATCGGCATTGATGAGGACGGTGGCGGTGAGCACGATGGCCCCGCCTTCCTCATAAACCCGCGAGGAAGCCTCGATCTCCTGCATCTCTTCGCGGGTAGGCAATTCAACGCCCAGCCATCGCTCGACGCGACGGATTTCTTCCTGGCTCGGCGTCCAGGCATCGATCCAGACAGTATCGGCATCGATCGGGAGAGCCGGATCTCTCTCTTCCCAATCGAGCCGGCGTGCCTGGCGCTTGTAGAATCCGAGCATCAAGATCTCCAAAGGGGGCCGCGGCTCGACGCCGGGCCGCTTTAGACCGGCGTGAGATTGAAAGGAAGGTTCGAGAGCGTCACGATTTCATGGGGCCCTTGGTCACTGGCCGATCAGCGAATGCAGCGGGCGCGCAGCCGGTTGGAGTTCTGGTTGCGCGGATCATCGTACTCGGCGTGACGGGTGCGTGCCGCGTCGACCCCCTCGGTGAGGGCCTGGGCCACGATGTCGCTAATTCTTTTGGCCAGGGCTTCGGCCAGCTTTTGTGTGTCGTTGCCATGGACGATGCCGGAGATCGTGCGCAAGCGGGGCGGCAGGATGCCCGCCGCCTGGCGGACGACTTGGTTGTTGTAGCCCACATGCTTCATTTCGTGCTCGAGAATGGCCGCATCCCAGCAACTGCCGGCGTCGCTGGTCTTGACGATGAGCACCTCCTGCGCTGCCTGCAGCTGAACCTTGATGTCGCTCGGATGCAGGCAAAGCGTGCTGCCATCCATGGCAGCGGCAAAGCGTATCGGCCCGACGCGATAGCTAAAGCGCACCTTGGTTAGGCCCAGAACGCGGCCGGCACGTGAATGCTGGCTGCCGAGCTGGCGGGCTACATAGGTAAGTTGCTGCGCGTTCAACGAGCGGTCGATGGGCGGCTTCGTCGTCGGTCGCACGTCGATCTCGATGAGTGGTTTCGGCAGAACCTGGACATTGCAGCCGAGCGGCGTGTCCGTTGGTGGGACCAGCTGGCTGGTGGCCGACGGCAGGCTTGGTGGTGCCTGCGTCGCCTCGTTCGCCGCCGCCATGGGCGCGAACGAGGCCAGCAGCGCCAGGCGGCCAGCCAAGTTGAACGCGCGCAAGGCTCGTCTCACCGAAAATTCCTTCCTTCAGGAATGACATCCCGCACGGCCAGGGCTGCGGCACGCTCCCGGCCCTCGGATCCGTCCGAGCGATCGGACGGCTCGGGCGACAGGTCCGCGTCCTTCAGCCGGGCCAAAGCGGGTGTCAAGTCGACGGGCCGCCTGGCGATGACATGAATGACTTTCCCCACCCGCTGCAACCGGCCGGCCACGCCCATGAAGCGACTGCCGAGGAGGATGCGGCGATAGCGGGCAAAGACATCCGGCCAGACGATGACATTGACCGGGCCGGTCTCATCCTCGAGCGTCATGAAGATGACCCCCTTGGCGCTCCCGGGCCGCTGGCGCAGGAGAACGAGGCCCGCGACCTTCACGATCTCCGGCGCTCCCGGCTCCGCCAGGGTGCAGGCGGCAACATAGCTCCTGTCCGTCAGCCAGTCGCGCAGGAAGGCTATCGGATGGCCCTTCAAGGAAAGGCCGAGGCGGCCATAATCGGCGATGACCTCCTCGCCTCTTCCGAGCGGCGGCAAATCCTCCGCGCCCGCGTCGAGCAGTTCCGCCGGGGGCCGGTTCGAGCCTTCCTTGGCTGGCATCTCGAGGAGCGGCAGACGAGGATCCAAAATCGCCTCGACGATCCAAAGGGCCAGGTGCCTGCCGATGCCGAGCGAGCGGAACGCGTCGGCATCGGCCAGAAGAATGAGGACCTCGCGTCCCATCTGGACGCGGGCCCAAAGATCCTCGATCGACCGATAGGCACCTCCTTCGGCCCGGACCCGGACGATCGCCGCCGCCGCCGCCAGACGCATTCCCTTGATCTGACGAAAGCCGAGCCGCACGCGATCCTTTCGCTTGAAGGAGGGAGTGCAGGCTTCCAGGACCGTATCCCAAAAACTGTGATTGACGTCCGGCGCCTCGACCTCGACCTCGTGCCTTCTCGCATCCCCTACGAGCTGAGCTGGCGCATAGAATCCCATCGGCTGGGCATTCAAGATGGCGGCCAGAAAAATGTCGGGATGATGGCGCTTCAGCCAGGCTGAGACATAGACGAGGAGCGCGAAGCTGGCCGCATGACTCTCGGGAAAGCCGTAATAGCCAAACCCCTCGATCTGGCGAAAGCAGCGCTCGGCGAACTCCCGCTCATAGCCCCTCGCGATCATCCCTTCGATCAGCCGGTTCTCGTAATATTCGAGGCGGCCTTTGTGCTTGAAGGTCGCCATGGCGCGCCTGAGGCCATCCGCTTCGGCGGCCGTGAACCCCGCGGCGACGATGGCGATCTGCATCGCCTGCTCCTGGAACAAAGGCACGCCCTTGGTCTTGCCCAGCACCGCCTCGAGTTCGGGCTTGGGATAGATGATGGGCTCCAGGCCGTCGCGGCGACGCAGATAAGGATGAACCATGTCACCCTGAATCGGCCCCGGCCGCACGATCGCCACCTCGATCACGAGATCGTAATATTCCATGGGCCGCAGGCGCGGCAGCATCGACATCTGCGCCCGGCTCTCGACCTGGAAGACGCCGATCGAATCCGCCTCGCAGAGCATCTCATAGGTCTCAAGATCCTCCTCGGGCAGCGTGGCGAGATCGAGATCCAGCCCCCGATGTGCCCGCAAAAGATCGAAGGCGCGGCGAATGCAGGAGAGCATACCCAGAGCCAAAACGTCGATCTTGAGCATGCCCAAAGCTTCGATATCGTCCTTGTCCCACTCGACGACGGTGCGATCCTCCATGGCGGCATTATGGATCGGCACCAGGTCGCGCAACGGGCTTCGGGCTATGACGAAGCCACCCGTGTGCTGCGAGAGATGACGGGGGAAATCGATCAGCGTGGCAGCAAGCTCGAGCGTCATGAGAATGCGCCCGTCGGTCAGGGGAATGCCCGCCTCCCGCATCGCCTCCGGTGATACGCCGTCGCGTCCCCAGCCCCAGATCGTGCGGCTGAGGGCTGCCTGCATGTCGGCTCCGATCCCCATCACCTTGGCGACCTCGCGAAGGGCACTCTTGGCGCGATAGCGGATCACCGTGGCGACGATGCCCGCATGGTCGCGGCCATAGCGCTCGAAGATCCACTGCATGACCTCCTCGCGCCGCTCATGCTCGAAATCGACGTCGATGTCGGGTGGCTCGTTGCGCTCGCCCGAGAGGAAGCGCTCGAAGAGCAGATTGATCTTCGCCGGATCGACCGAGGTAATGCCAAGGACATAGCAGACGGCGGAATTGGCGGCCGAACCCCGCCCCTGGCAGAGAATACCCTTCTCCCTGGCATGGCGGACGATATCGTCGACGGTCAGGAAATAGGGCGCGTAGTTCAGGCTCTCGATCAGCGCCAGCTCGTGCGCCACCGCCTTTACCACCTTGTCGGGAGTACCGCCCGGATAGCGCCAGGGCAGCCTTGCCGCCACGCGATGCGCCAGTTCTCCCTGGGGCGTGCGCCCCTCATAGGTGGGCTCGATCGGATAATCATAAGCCAGATCGTCGAGCGAGAAACGGATGCGGCCCAAAATCTCGTGCCCGGCTGCCAGGGCATCGGGGTAATCAGCGAAGAGCATGGCCATCGCGGCTGGCGAGCGCAAATGGCGCTCGGCATGGGCAAAGAGGCGATAACCTGCCGTCGCGATCGTGCAATGCTCGCGAATGCAGGTCAGCACATCCTGCAAGGGCCGCCGCTCGGCCAGATGATAATGGACGTCGCCCGTCGCTAGAAGCGGCAGGCCGGCCTCCCGCGCCAGCGCGGCCAGGGCGGCCAGGCGATGATCGTCGCAGCCATCCATCCGGTGCTGGAGGACGAGCCAGAAGGATCCCCGCCAACGCCGCCCGAGATCGGCTAGAAGCCTCCTGAAGGCCTGACCCTGCGCCTCGTCCTCGAGCAGGGTCTCGGGCGGCAGCACCGCCAGGAGCTGGCCGGCCCCCAGGGCGGTCAGATCGCCGAGACGCAAGACGCAGCGTCCCTTGGTGGTGCGCCGATTGCCCGTGGTCAAAAGCGAGGTCAAGCGCGCATAGGCGGGTCGATCGGTGGGCCAGCAAAGGAAGGAAGGCCCGTCCTCGATATCAAGCCGCACACCGACGACGAAGCGAATGGCCGGCTTCGCCGCTTCCTGCCCCGTAAGCCCGGCCGCTTCCATCTCCCTGGCCTTTGCCGCCTGCAGTTCCTTGGCCTTTACATGCGCGCGGACCACGCCGGCCAAGGAATTACGGTCGGTCAATGCCATGCCGGCAAGGCCGAGCTCGGCCGCCCGCACGATCAGCTCCTCGGGATGCGAGGCGCCGCGCAGGAAGCTGAAATTGCTGGTGACCTGCAGCTCGACATAAGAACACATAGAGAACAAATGGCGCGGCCGGGCCGATTTGGCAAATGCCGGACGGACCAACCGGCACGCTGCCCGGCCGGTCGCCAGGAGGCAGCAAAAGTCTCGTCATGCCGCAATAAATTGCGGCCGCGAGGCTGCCGCGGCCAGCCTCGGGCTACTCCTTCCAGGTCGGATTCGCGGCGAAAAGCGGCACCGTCGAGATGGCCATCTTGGCGCTACCGTCCTTGATCTGGCGGGAATAAGCGACGTAGATCAACGAGTTGTCCTTCTCGTCATAGATCCGCCGGACGGCCAGCGCCTTGAAGATCAGGCTCTGGCGCTGGCTGAAAATTTCCTCACCCTTGGCCCCCTTGGCGATCTTGCCGATCACGATCGCCCCGGTCTGCCGGCAGGCGATCGAGCTGTTCGAGGGGTCCTCGAACCAGTTGCCCTTGCGCAGCTTGTCGATCAGGCCGCGATCGAAATAGGTGACATGGCAGGTCACACCCTCGACGGCTGGATCGGTGATTGCCTCGACGACGATGTCATTGCCGGTCCAGTCCGTGCCGAAGCGGCCCACCTCGTCGGCCCGGACGGCAGGCATGGCCAGCAGCAAGGCGCCGGCGAAAAAGGCAAAACCGAGCATGCGCATTCTAAATCCTGTCCCTCTCATGAGGCGCCGGTGAATGATCCCCGGTGCCGGCGCGCACCATGCCGCGAGCATAAGGGAGGAATAAGTCTGTGCGAGCGGTGGCGCCACGTCGATCGACGATCCTTGCCAAGGTGTCGCTCAGGCTCGCCACCCAGCGATTGGCGGGAAGCCCGATTGCGCCTAGATCCTTGGCCGACGAGCATTCCTGGGCGTTTCGATGAACAGCATCTTCGCGGACCTCGAGACCACCGTCTTCGAGACCATGTCCGAACTGGCAAGACGACACGAGGCCATCAATCTGGGCCAGGGCTTTCCCGACGATCCGGGCCCCCTCGACGTGCGCGAGGCGGCAGCACGCGCGGTGATCGAAGGCTCCAACCAATATCCGCCGATGCTGGGGCTCCCCAGCCTGCGCGAGGCGGTTGCCCAGCACTATGCCGAGCATCAAGGCATCAAGCTCGATCCGGTCACCGAGGTCATGGTGACCTCCGGCGCCACCGAAGCCCTGGCGGCGTCCCTCCTGGCCCTCATCGAGCCCGGCGACGAGGTCGTCCTCTTCGAGCCGCTCTATGACGCCTACCTGCCGCTGGTGCGCCGCGCCGGCGGCTTGCCCCGCCTCGTGACGCTGGCCCCGCCCGAGTGGCGGTTCGATCGCGCCATGCTCGAGCGGGCCTTCAGCCCGCGCACCCGGGTCGTCGTCTTGAACTCGCCGCTGAATCCGGCCGGCAGCATCATCTCGGCGGAAGAGCTGGCACTCCTGGCCGAGTTCGCGGAGCGCCACGACGCGGTCGTCATCGCCGACGAGGTCTGGGAGCACGTCACCTTCGATGGCCGGCGACATCGCTCCGTCCTCCAGGTGGAGGGCCTGCGCGAGCGTGCCGTCAAGATCGGCTCGGCCGGCAAGATCTTCTCCCTCACGGGCTGGAAGGTAGGCCTGGTGGCTGCGGCACCAAGCCTTCTCAAGGCGGTGTCGCGGGCGCATCAGTTCCTGACCTTCACAACGCCGCCCAACCTGCAGGCGGCGGTGGCCTACGGCCTCCTCAAGGACCATGCCTTCTTCGATGATCAAAGACGACGCCTGCAGGCACGTCGCGACCGGTTCGCCGACGGCCTGAGGGCGCTGGGCCTGGCCGCCCTTCCCTGCCATGCGACCTATTTCCTCAATCTCGACATCGGCCCGCTGGGAGCCGACGACGACAGGCTCTTCTGCCGCGACCTTGTCGAGCGGCACGGTCTGGCGGCGATCCCCGTCTCGGCCTTCTATGCCGAGGGTCGGATGCGGCATGTCGTCCGCTTCTGCTTTGCCAAGGACGAAGCCCTCCTGGATGCGGCACTGGAGCGTCTGGGCCGGCTCCGCGACGTCTCATGCTGAGCTATCGCCATGCCTTCCATGCCGGCAACCAGGCCGACATGCTCAAGCACGCGCTGTTCTGCTTCACGCTGGCCTATGCGTTGCAAAAGCCTCGACCGCTCTTCGTCCTCGACACGCATGCGGGTGCCGGCAGCTACGATCTGGAAACGGCCATGGCGCTCAAGACCGGCGAGGCCATGGCCGGCATCGGCCGTCTCCTGCCATTGGCCGGCGAGGCGCCGTCGCTCTTCCAGGATTATCTGCGCCTGGTGCGGGCCGCCAACGGAAAGGGGCCGCTGCGGCGGTATCCGGGCTCCCCGGCCCTGGCGGCGGCGATGCTGCGGCACGGCGATCGCCTTTGCCTGATCGAGCTTCATCCAACCGACCACCAGACCCTGATCGCCACGTTCGCCAGCCAGCGCCGCGTGCGCGTGACGCGAGAGGACGGGCTGAAAGGACTGCTGGCGCGGCTGCCGCCGGCCGAGCGCCGAGCCGTCGTCTTGATCGACCCCAGCTACGAGATCAAGAAGGATTATGAGGACGTCGTGGCCGGTCTCACGGCCGCATACCGGCGGTTTCCCACCGGCACCTACATTCTCTGGTATCCGGTGGTCGATCGCGCCCGGATCGATGCGATGATGACGGATATCGCAGGCTCGGGCATGCGCCGTCTCTTCAGGCTCGAATGGGGAGAGCAACCAGACAGTCTTGGCCACGGCATGACCGCCTCGGGCATGGTTGTCGTCAACCCACCCTACACCTTGCCCGAGGCCGCCGAGTCGGGACTTGAGTGGCTGGCAACGCATCTGGGCGCGGGAGGGCCGCGTCTGGCCGAATGGCTGGTCGGCGAATAGCCCTGCGATGCGGCCGACAGGTGGACGAGGCCGGCTATTTCTTCAGCGATTCATCCTTCTTTTTCGCGGGCTGAGGCTGCGGTTGGGGCGGGGGCTCCTCATCGCCGGTGATGCCGCCGCCGATGGGGATCGGATCACTGCTGGGGAACGTATCGTCCAGGGCTTCGTCCAGATCCTCGTCCTGCTTCTTCTTCTCGCTCATCGGTCATCCTCTCAGGGCCGGTCCTGGCAGCAACGGGCGGCAGGCACGCGATGTTCCGAGCCAAGCCAGGCTTCTTTAGCCCCGCTCAGGACTTCTCGACTCCCATGGTCGCCAGCGCCTTCGGCTTGAGGCCCTGGCGCAACCTCGCATAGCCCGCCCATGGGTCGCCCAGCTCCGACAGGCGGCGCATGGCTTCCTGCAGCGTGACGAGATTGGCCCGGTCGATCTGGGAAAGCTCGTCCCAGGAGACGGGCCAGGCGATCGGGGCGCCCTCCCGTGCCCGCGTCGAATAAGGTGCTATGGCCGTCGAGCCTCGCTGGTTGCGCAGATAATCGATAAAGATGCGCCCCTTGCGCTTGGCCTTGCTCATGTTGGCGACGTAGCGGTCAGGCGATGTCTTAGCCAGATTCTGGGCAACGCCCTTGCAGAAGGCTGAGACTTGCGTCCACCCGTGCTCCGGGCGGATCGGCAGGACGACATGGATTCCCTTGCCGCCGCTCAGCATGGGAAAGCTCTTGAGCCCAAGGCCGGCCAGCAGCGCGCGAACCTCCAAGGCCCCCTCCTTGACATCGGCGAAGGTCAAAGACGGATCGGGGTCGAGATCGAAGACGAGGCGGTCCGGATGCTCGTAGTCGGCAGCCCGCGCGCCCCAGACATGGAATTCCAAAGCGCCGATCTGAGCCAACGAGACCAGCCCCTTGGCACCGTCGATATAGAGATATTCCCCCGTCCCGCCGTCGCTCTCGGGGACGGCCACGCTCTTGAAGGCAGCAGGCAGGCCGCTGCCTTTGTGCTTTTGGAAGAAACAGGCCTTGGTCGGTCCTTCGGGACAGCGCACAAGGCTGGCAAGGCGCCCTTTCACGTGTGGCAGCATGAAGCTCGCCACGGCGGCATAATAGCGGGCGACATCGAGCTTGGTGATCTTCTGGCGCGCGTAGAGCATGCGCCCGGGATGGGTGAGCCTGACACCGGCCACCTCCCCCGCCACGCTGGTGGCAGGCTTAGGGACTGGCGCGGCTGCCGCTTCAAGCTCCAAGGGTTCTTCCAGCACGACCTCCTTGGCGGGCTTGTCCAGACGCAGGCCCTTGAAGCGTCCGTGCCTGATGATCCCCTCGCCCGTGAACCCGGCAAAGGCGATCGCCGCCACAAGTTGGGGCTCTATCCAACGGGCATCGCGTCGGATCGCGGCCGGCACCTTGAGATCCATTGCCGGGTTGGCACGCGCGAGTTCGACAAAGCGCCGGCCCAGATCCTCAAAGTCCCGGGCATCGAAACCGCTGCCGACACGCCCCGCATAGCGGAGCTGCTTTGCCTCGCGCGTCGCCAGCAGGAGGGAGGCAAAGGGCTGCTTGTCGGATGGGCGATAGCCGACGATGACGAATTCCTGATCCTTGCCGCATTTGACCTTGAGCCAGCTCTTGCTCCGGCCAGCCCGGTAGGGCGCATCGATGGCCTTGGCGACGATGCCCTCAAAGCCTTTCTGGCAGAGGGTCTCCAGCATCCTTGCCCCGCCTTGCCGAAGATGATCGGTATAGAAGATTGGCCCCGTCCTGGCCGTGTCGCCCAACAGTCCCTTTAGCCTTTCCTTGCGCTCGATGAGCGGCAGGGAGCGAAGATCCTCGCCCGCGACCCTCAAAAGATCGAAGGCGAAATAAGAAAGGCCGGCATCGTCGCCGGCCTTCAACGTCGCGACGAGGCGGCTGAAATCCGTGCCGCCATCGGCACGGACGGCCACGATCTCGCCATCGATCAACGCGCTCTCCAGCCCCATGGCACCGATCGCGTTCGCCAGACGCGGAAAACGCGCCGTCCAGTCGAGGCCGCTTCGCGTGAGGATGCGAACGTCCTGGCCGGCACAAGCCACAAGGGCGCGATAACCGTCGAACTTGATCTCGTAGAGCCAGTCCTCGCCCTCCGGCACGCGATCGACCAAGGTAGCCAGAGCCGGCGGTTCGAAGGTCGGCAGGCCCAATGCCTTCTGGCGACGACGGGGCGCGGTTTTGGTCTGGGTCGCGGATCTGCTTTTCGATGGGGTGTCGGGCTTGACCGCCCGGCCGCCGGCAGGCGGAGACGCCGCCGCGATCGCCGCGAAATCGCGGCCGGATAGAGCACTTTGGGTGAATTCCTCCACCACGTCCCGCAGGGGATCGGCCACCTGGTCGCGCTCCTTGATCAGGAGCCAGTTCTTCCGCTTGGCATCGCTCTTGCCCTTCATGAGGACGAGGACCCATCGGCCCTTCAGGCGTTCGCCTTGGAGCTCGAACTTCAGCATGCCGTCCTTTAGGCCGGCCGCCGCATCACCCAAAGGCCGCCACTTGCCGATATCCCAGACCATGACGGTCCCGGCACCGTAATTGCCCTTGGGAATGGTGCCCTCGAAGTCGCCATAATCGAGCGGATGATCCTCCGTCTCGACGGCCAGGCGCTTCTCGCCAGGGTCGAGCGACGGGCCGCGCGTGACCGCCCAGCTCTTGAGGACTCCATCCAGTTCCAGGCGGAAATCGTAATGTAGCCGCGTCGCGTCGTGCTTCTGGATCACATAGAGGCCGGGCCGAGCGACGGCCTGGCCGCCATCCGGCTCGGGCGTGGACTGGAATCGCCGCTTTTGCCGATAGATCGCCAGCCTGTCATCGACCCGCGCCCCTGCCGCCATGGCCACCAGCCTCCGCTCCAGAACGGCCCTTAATCCAGGCCGAACGTCGGCCGGCGCTGCATGGTTCCACACTGAACCGGCGCCTGTCGCGAGCCGCAGGGCCACAAGGCAGAAAGCGCCGGCGAAGGCGTTGCCAGCCCATCTGGTCGCCCGCTCTCAGGCCGGTGATCCTGGCATCTTCCGACCCGCCGTCCTGCTCAAGAAACAGGCCGCGTCGCCGAAAGGCCGGGCGTCAATGCGGCAGCACCCCTTTGCTGCCGACCAGGGGCATCCCGTCGGGATTTCTATCTTGGCAGGTGCGCTGGCACAGCCCGAGAGATGCAGTCATTCGTCAAGAAAGCGTGTGGCATTCAAGCTGCATGCACTGAGGCCACACGAGGCTGACGGGGGGACCGATGACGCTGAGCAACGAACGAGTGGCCTGGTTCAATGGCAAGTTTCTGCCCGAAAGCCAGGTCCTGATACCGTTTCGCGACCGCAGCTGGACCGGCGGCGACGGTTGCTTCGATGTCACGAGGACCTTCAATGGCAGGATATTCCGCCTGGATGAGCACATCACCCGGCTCTATCGTTCGTTGAAATATCTACGGATCGATCCCGGCGTGTCACCGGCCGAGATGACGAGGCTGAGCGAGGAAGTCTTCGAGCGCAACCGCCACCTCCTCGGGCCGCATGAGGATTACTGGGTGGGCCAGCGCATCAGCCGTGGCGTTGATCCCTGCCAGGACGACCATATCGACTATCATGGTCCCAACGTGATCGTCGAATGCCGCCCGATCCCCTATCGCCAGCGGGCGCGGATGTTCGAGGACGGCATCCGGATCATCGTCCCCTCGACGAGGCGCACGCCGCCTTCCTCGCTGACCCCCAGGGCAAAGACCCATAATTATTTGAACCTGATCGTGGCCTCGCAGGAGGTCAGCGCCATCGATCCCGCCGCCTGGGCGATCCTCTTGGACATCAATGGCAATCTCTGCGAGGGCAACGGCTCCAACATCTTCCTCGTCAAGGACGGCCAGCTCTTCACCCCGCAGGAGCGATATGTCCTTCCTGGCATCTCGCGCGGCATGGTCATGGATCTTGCAGCCAAGATGGGCCTCGGCGTGCGGGAGGCGGATCTAGATCTCTACGATGCCTATAATGCCGAGGAGATCTTCATCACCTCGACCTCGCTTTGCCTTTGCCCCGCCGTCTCGATCAACGGCAACAAGGTCGGCCCCGAGGGTCAGGTCTGGGGGCCGGTGGCGACAAGCCTGGCCAAGGCTTATGCCGAAGCCGTGGAGTGCGACTTCGTCGAGCAATATCTTCTGCATCGGGAAAACGGTGGTGCCACCCGTCCCTTCTAGGGCCGGGTGGCAACTAAGAGCCGCTTTTCTGGTCGGCCGGCGCCGGTCGCGGCTGGTGGGGTTAGGCCTCCAGGAGGGCCAGCGTATGGCGGGCGATCATGAGCTCCTCGTCGGTCGGCAGGACGCGAAGCTCCAGGCGGCTGGCCGGCGTCGAGATGAGCGGTGCCCCAGCCTCGTTGGCGGCCTCGTCGAGTTCCACGCCTAGCCAGGCAAGGCGCTTGGCTATACCCGCCCGGACAAAGGCGCTGTGCTCGCCGATGCCGGCCGTGAAGACCAGGCCGTCGATCCCGCCCATGAAGCAGGTGAGTTCGGCTGCCGCCATGGCCGCGCGCGTAATGAAATACTCGAGCGCCAGCTTGGCGCGAGGATCTTGGCTCGATGTCAGGTCACGCACATCGTTGGTGCGTCCCGAGAGGCCCTTCAGGCCGCATTCGTGATAGAGCAGATGGTCGATCTCCTCGCCGCTCATGCCTTTCTGCCGCATCAGATAAAGAACGACCCCAGCATCGAGCTGGCCCGGCCGCGTGCCCATGGGAATGCCATCGAGGGCGGTGAACCCCATGGTGCTGTCGACGCTGCGACAGCCGTCGAGGGCGCACATCGAGCACCCTGAGCCCAGATGGGCGACGACTGTGCGACCGGCGGCCAGCCGCGGTGCCACCGCCGGCAGCCGGCTGGCGATGTATTCGTAGGACAGGCCATGGAAGCCGTAGCGCCGCACGCCGTCCTCATAGAGCCATTCGGGGATGGCGAAGCGGTCGGCGATCTCGCTGTGGCCGCGATGAAAGGCCGTGTCGAAGCAGGCGACCTGCGGTAGGTCCGGCCGACGGCGGAGGATCGAGCGCATCGGCGCCAGGTTGGCCGGCTGATGGAGGGGCGCCAGCGGCGTCAGCGCCGTCATGGCCTCCAGGATCGCGGCATCAATCCTGACGGGCGCCTTGAAGTTGAGACCGCCATGGACGACGCGGTGGCCGACCGCCAGGATGCGGACATCGTCCTGGCGGTCCCGAAAGAAGCGGCCGACGACATCCTGGGCGGCCTCGACATCGGCGATGCCTTCCGCAAAGGCCTCGTCGGCCAGCGTGGCCCCCTTCTCGTCCTTGACGCTCAGTGCCGCATGCGGGGTGCCGATGCCGCTGAGCGCGCCATGCAGGAGCGAGCGAAGCTCCTTGCCCTCACCAGTACTCTCGACGGCGAAGCTCTCGAATTTGAGACTGGAGGAGCCGGCATTCAGAACGAGGATCGTGTCGGTCATGGCGCCGATCCCTTCAAGGGCGCGTTCCGGCGGCGATAATCGGCATAGAGCGCCGCCACGCCGGCCGAGGCCAGCCGGGTCTTCAGGCTGTCGGCCCGGCTCGTCAGGATGATCGGCACCCGGGCACCGAGCACGATGCCGGCGGCATCGGCGTTGGCCAGGAAGGAGAGATTTTTGGCCAGCATGTTGCCGGCTTCGAGATCAGGCACGATGAGGATCTGCGCCCGGCCAGCCACCTTGCCGCCGATATGCTTGATGGTAGCGGCCGCCGGGCTGATGGCGTTGTCGAGTGCCAAGGGCCCGTCCAGGTCCCCGCCCTCGATCTGGCCGCGCTCGGCCATCTTGCACAAGGCGGCTGCATCGAGGGTGCCCGGGATCTTCGGATTGACGGTCTCGACGGCTGAGAGGATTGCCACCCGCGGCCGCCCCAGACCCAGGCCTTGATGGAGGTCGATCGCGTTGCGGACGATGTCGGCCTTGGTCTCGAGATCGGGAAAGATATTGACGGCCGCATCCGTGATGAAGAGCGGCAAGGGATAGGTCGGCACGTCCATGATGAAGACGTGGCTGATGCGCCGCTCGGTCCTCAGGCCGCCTTCCTTGGCAACGACGGCCCGCATCAACTCGTCGGTATGGAGGCTGCCCTTCATCAGAAGTTCGGCCTGACCTTCGCGCACCAGGGCCACCGCGCGTTCGGCTGCGGCGTGGCTGTGCGGCATGTCCTCGATCGGCAGATCGCCAAGGTCGAACCCGTGCTCGGCCGCGACAGCGCGGATGCGCGCGGCCGGCCCCACGAGCCGTGGCCTGATAATGCCCATGCGCGCGGCCTCGATGGCTCCCTCGAGCGAGGTCTCGTCGCAGGGATGGACCACGGCGCAGCTTATGGCGTCGATCTTCTGAGTCTTGGCGATCAACTCTTCATAATGCGCGCGCGGCGGTGTCGGCCCATCACCCTTGACCGGCGGCGTAATCACCTCGCTCATGCCTTGCTTCCTGTCGCCGGCATGCGCCGCCGGATGCGGGCCCCGCCCGGGACCTTGATGCTAGGCACCCCGGCGATCGGAAGGGTGCCAAGAAAGTCGGGCCGCATGAATGCCACCATCATGACCTGCCAGCCAGCGACCGGCAGCCTTCGGCTCGCGGATGAAGGGGGCAAAGTCCACGATCGTCCGGACCGCTTCGAGCCTCGCCCCGCCGACGGCCATGATAGACCCTTCTCCGCTGAAGAAAATCCTCTTGCCGAAGGTATAAGGCGGTCTACTCCATCGTCCCGCATGTGCGAAGCAGCCGGTCGCATATTTCAATCACGCTTTGGGCCATTGCGGCGGCGTCGGCCATCGGCCACCATGGGGAGGACGGTGCCCCGTTAAAATCAGGGGCCGAAAAGGGAAGCCGGAAGCGTGCCTGGATATGGCGCTCCAGCCGGCGCTGCCCCCGCAACTGTAAAGGGTCATGTCCCGCCCTTTCCTGCGCCACTGGCGGCCCTGGCCGCTGGGAAGGCCGGGCAGGACAACGAGGCCCTGAGCCAGGAGACCTGCCGTCGCAGCTTGACGTCCACCAGCAACCCGGGCGGGGTGTCCCGGGCAGGAGAAAATGCATGAAAATTCCGGCAACGATCGTTACCGGCTTCCTTGGCGCCGGCAAGACGAGTCTCATCCGCCATCTCCTGGCCAACGTGCGGGGCCGCCCCCTTGCCCTGATCATCAACGAGTTCGGAGATATCGGCGCCGATCGGGAGATCATCAAAGGCTGCGGCATCGCCGAATGCGACGAGACGGACGTCATCGAGCTTGCCAATGGCTGCATCTGCTGCACCGTGGCCGACGATTTCCTGCCGGCGATGCGCCAGATCCTGGCGCGGGAACCGAAGCCCGATCACATCATCATAGAGACCTCGGGCCTGGCGCTGCCCAAACCGCTGGTCAAGGCGTTTGCCTGGCCGGCCGTACGGAACGCCGTGACCGTCGACGGCGTCGTCGTCCTGGCCGATGCCGCGGCGGTCCTTGCCGGCCGCTTCGCGCATGATCCGGCGGCCCTGGCCGACCAGCGCGCCGCCGATCCTTCGCTCGATCACGACAGCCCGCTTGAGGAACTCTTCGAGGAACAGCTCCTCTGTGGCGATCTCGTCGTGCTCAACAAGCAGGATCAGGTGGGCGCCGGTGATCGGCCGGCGATCGAGGCTCTGGTGCGGCCTTATCTGCGCCCGGGCGTGGGGCTGCTCTGGGCGGAGGGCGGCAAGATAGATCCGGTGGTAGCGCTTGGCCTGGGCATCGGCGCCGAGGACGATCTTGAGAGCCGCCCCTCGCACCATGATGACGGCCAGGATCACGACCATGACGAGTTCGACAGCTTCGTCCTACAGGTCCCCTCGATCGCCGATCCCGCCCTTATCGAGACGCGGCTCAAGGTCGCGATCGCGCGCTTCGACATTCTCCGCGTGAAGGGCTTCCTCGCGGTCGATGGCCGGCCGCTCCGCCACGTCGTCCAGGCGGTGGGCCAGCGCCTCGAGCGCTATTACGACCGTCCCTGGCGACCGGACGAGGCACGCCAGGGCGGTCTCGTCGTCATCGGCCAGCGGGGGACGGCAGGCGGCCTGGATCGCGCCAGCATCGCCCGGATGGTGCTGGACGGTCTGCCGGCCTGAGCCGCAGCACTTGAGCCTCATCCCCTCACCCTGCACCGGGATCTGCGCGCTCGACCCGGCGACGGGCTGGTGCCGTGGCTGCGCCCGGACGGCCGACGAGATCACCGCCTGGCCCGGCCTTAGGCCGCCCGCCCAGGCGGCGATCTGGGCGGATTTGCCTGACCGCCGCGCGATCCTTCGCATGCCCTTCGAGCTCCTGCCCTGGACGGGAGCTTCCTTGCTCCGGCGGCTGGCCGAAAGCGGGCGCTCCTTTGCCTGCAGCATGGGGACGACCGGGGCCGTGGCCGAATTCGTGCCCGACGACGCGACCCGGCTGGAGATGCAAGACGACAGGCTGGGCGCGCGTGCCACCGATGGAGCGTTGCTGCTGGAAGACCGGCCTGGCATGCGCGCTTTCGCCGTTAGCCTGGAGAGCGGCGCCGAGGCCGTGGTCCTGGCTTTGCATCGTGCCCGACTCAAGGTCGTTCACCCTGACTGCGTCACTCGGCTCGGACCGGACGACATGGCCTTGATGCCGGGCGAGAATGACTGCGAACTGATCGACCTGGGGCTGGGTCGCCGGACCTGCCGGTTTTGCGTCAGAACCAAGGAGCCCCATCTTCTGGAGGAAGCATCTCTCGCGGCCGGGCGACAGTGGCAGGACAAGACGCATCGTCTGGTCCCTCTGCTTCTCGCTGCCAGCCCCACCCGCGTCCTCCTCGGGCCGTTTGGTCGCATTGAGGTCAAAGGACCGATCGGCCGGCAGGGAGTGGGCTCCCGCACGCATCTGCTGCCACCATTGCTTGAACGTGGCCAGGATCTGGGGCCAGGCTCGGGCCTGCCGCCCGATTACATTGCCTTGGCCATCCTGCACGGCGGTCCCAACACCCTCTTGCCGCCCTGCAATACGCGCGCCTTACTGAGCGTTTGATCAACGGCGGAAAGAATTCCCTATGACCAAGGCATACTGGCTGGCCCAGGTCGATGTGGCCGACGCTGAGGCCTACAAGGCCTATATTACCGCCAATGCGGTTGCATTTCGCAAATATGGCGCCCGCTTCCTGGTCCGCAGCGGCACGGCACGGGTCGTCGAAGGGCAGGCGCGAGGGCGCACCGTCGTCATCGAATTTCCCGATATCGCTGCCGCCAATGCCTGCTATGGGTCGCCCGAGTACCAAGCGGCCATAGCTCTGCGCCGGCCCGTTTCCACGGCCGACGTCCTGATCGTCGAGGGCTATGATGGCCCCCAGCCAGCAGACCGGGCGGCAGGCTGACCCTGCTTGCCCCGGCACATGATGGGGCCCGCAGCGCCTGAGGAATGGCGGCGCGACCGAAGCCGCGCCGCCGGAACCGGACCGCAGCAAACGCTCCAGGCACCTTCCAAAACGGAACTATAACCTAATTGATGAGTCAATCAATAGGGTTTTGGCGGCCTCATGAGGCCGGGGAAGCGCCAAGAAACAGGGCATAGGCCGGATTGTCGGTCTCGTCGCTGTAGGGATAGGCTAGGCGCTCCAGATAGGTGGCAAAGCTGGCCTCCTCGCCGGGCGGGATCTGGATGCCGGCCAGGACGCGGCCGTAATCCGCACCCTGGTTGCGATAATGAAAAAGCGTAATGTTCCAGCTGGCGGACATGCCCTCGAGAAACTTCATGAGGGCGCCCGGCCGCTCAGGAAACTGGAATCGATAGATGCGCTCGTGTGCGATGCCTTCTACGCGACCACCAACCATGTAGCGGGCATGAACCTTGGCCATCTCATTGTCGCTGAGATCGACGACGGAATAGCCTTCCGCCCTTAGGGCCTGGGCAATCTCGCGCCCCTCGGCCAAGCCTTTGTTCAGAGCCACGCCCAGGAAGATCTGCGCCTGCGAGCCGCCGGCGAAGCGATAATTGAACTCGGTAACCGCGCGCCGACCGAGGGACTGGATCAACCGTCGATAGCTGCCCGGCTGCTCGGGGATGCCGACCGCCAGGAGGGCCTCGCGATGCTCGCCGATCTCGGCTCTCTCGGCGATGTGCCGCAGGCGATCGAAATTGAGATTGGCGCCGCTATTGATGGCGATCAGCGCGCCTGGCACGGTCCCTTCCCGCTCGCGGTATTTCTTGAGCCCAGCCAGGCCCAGCGCGCCCGAAGGCTCGGCGATCGAACGGGTCTCGTCGAAAATGTCCTTGATGGCGGCGCAGACCGCATCGGTATCGACCGTGATGATCTCGTCGAGAAGCAGGCGGCAGAGCTTGAACGTCTCCGCGCCGACTCGTCGGACGGCCACGCCGTCGGCAAAAAGCCCCACCTGATCGAGCGTCACCTGGGCATCCGCCTGGATAGCCGCCTGCATGCTGGCTGCATCATCAGGCTCGACACCGATAATGCGGGTCTCGGGACGGAGAAACTTGACGTAGGCAGCGATGCCGGCCGCCAATCCGCCGCCGCCGATCGGCACGAAGATCGCTGCGATTGGAGCGGTGTGCTGGCGCAGGATCTCCATGCCGATCGTGCCCTGGCCGGCAATGACGTCGGGATCGTCGAAGGGGGGGATGAAAGTGAGGCTTTCGGCTGCGGCGATCTTTCGCGCATGCGCTGCCGCCTCGTCATAGCCATCGCCATGCAGGACGACCTCGCCACCAAGGGCGGCCACGGCCTGCACCTTGATGCCAGGCGTGGTGAGCGGCATGACGATAACGGCCCGGCCGCCGAGCCGGCTGGCGGCCAGGGCCACGCCTTGGGCGTGGTTGCCGGCCGAGGCGCAAATCACTCCGCGGCCGAGGCTGTCGGCATCAAGGTTCGCCATCTTGTTGTAGGCGCCGCGCAGCTTGAAGGAGAAGACCTGCTGCAGGTCCTCGCGCTTCAAGAAAATGTCAGCATCCAGGCGTCCGGAGAGCTTTTCCAGCCGGTCGAGCGGTGATTCGATCGCGACGTCATAGACGCGGGCAGCCAGAATACGGCGCACATAGGCAGCGATCAGGTCCGCCGCTTCGTCCAGATCGGCAGGCACGCCATCGGCGTGCGATTTCTGCAGGGCATTCACCATCGATCGACTACTTCGTTACTGGAGATCGGAACGGGCGTTCTAGCCGCTGGCGGCCGAGCGGCCAATGCGCGTTTGGGCCGGCCACTTTCCGGCTATACGACGGGCCTCAGGATCACGGTATGGCATGGGATTTGCTTCCGCCTGACCAGCCCCTCCGGGCGGCCCTGCTTGACGACTTATTATTTGTCTATCAGAATTGTCGTGTTTGGCAGCCAGACGATGGAGACGAAGATGTCTATCTTATCCGGCGGTGAGTTCGAAAGCCTCGTCATGCTCGTCCTCCTCATTCTGACGACGGGTGCCGCTGTTATTCTCAGCCTGACCGACTCGCGGCTTGCCCCAGAGGTTGAAACGCCGCCCACCGATTCGCATTTCCTCTCGGGTCGTCGCTACTAAACGCAACCCTTTCATTTTCTCTGGCGATTTCATGACCACGCAGACGCTCGAGCGCAAAACCGGCTTGCTGGCCGCCGATAAGGATCTTTTCAAGCAGGTAGCCGGGCACTGGGTAAGTGGTGTGGCCATCATCACGACGATCGACGCCCAGGATCGTCCCTTCGGGCTTACGATGAGCGCCGTGACGTCGCTCTCGCTCGACCCGATGCAGTTCCTGATAGCCGTCGACAAGCGCTCGACCTCGCTGCCGGCACTGCATGAAAGCCGCAAGTTCTGCATCAATTTCCTTTCGGCCGGGCAGCGCGACGTTGCGATGCGGTTCGCCGGCAAGAGCCAGGACAAGTTCAGCGAGACGCCGCATGTGCGCAGCATCGACCGACTTCCCGTGATCACGGGCAATCTCGCGACCTTGATCTGCGACGCCGCCGAGATCCTGCCTGGTGGCGATCACGACATCATCATCGGCGATGTCCGCCATATCGAGGTGCTGGGCGGCGAGCCGATGGTCCATTTCCGTGGCGCATTTCGCGACCTAGCTTGACCATGCTGGAAGCCGGAAGCGGCGCGGACCACCTGGATCGGCCGACCCATCCGGGCGTCGTTCGGCACGCGATCGAGGGTCTGACGACGACCGAGCAGCTCCTGGTCGAGGCCCGCGCCGGGCGGATGGTCATTCTCGTCGATGACGAGACCGCGAAGGGTCGAGGGGCGCTCATCATTCCAGCGGATGCGGCATCGGATTCGACCGTCACCTTCATGGCGATGCACGGTCGGGGGCTGATCTGCCTGGCATTGACCGAGGCGCGCTGCCGGGCTCTGCGGCTGGAGCGGCAGCCGCAACGGCGAGCCAACGGCCTGAATAGCGCCTTTACCGTCAGCATCGAGGCCAGGACGGGCGTGTCGACTGGGATATCTGCGGCCGATCGGGCACGCACCATCGCCGTTGCGATCGATCGAGCGGCCACCCAATCGGACTTGGTCTCGCCGGGCCATGTGTTTCCGCTGGCGGCCAAGGAAGGCGGTGTCCTGGCGCGCGAGGGCAGCCCCGAGGCGGCCGTGGATCTGGCGCGGCTCGCTGGCCGCGACCCGTCGGGCGTGATCTGTGAGGTCATGACCGATGATGGTGACATGGCCACATTGCCCGATCTTTTAGCGTTCGGTGCCCGTCACGGGATCAAGATTGGCTCGATTGCTGACTTGGTCGCATACCGGCTGCATCGTGACCGGATCGTCGAGCCAGTGGCGGCCCTGCCCTTCGCCAGCCGGCATGGCGGCCACTTCGAACTGCATGTCTTCGCCGACCGCGTGAGCGGCAAGGAGCATCTGGCCTTGGTCACGGGCGATGTCGCAGGTGGCGTGCCAGTGCCGGTCGGCTCCCATGACGTCGATCTGCTGGCGGACGTGCTGGGCGGTGACCGGCCGACGCGCGAGACCCCGACGCTGCCCGCGACCATGGCGGAGATGGCCGAGGCGGGACGCGGCGTGATCATTCTCGTCGATGCGGATATCGACGGTGGCCCGCCGCGGGAAGAAGGCGACCATCCGCGACTCCATGCGATCGGCGCACAAATTCTGTGCGAACTCGGCATCCGGGATATTTTGCCTCGAGCACTGAGCGAGCGGCATCAATTGGCGTGCCAGCGCCGCGGCCTGCGGCTCGTCTAAAGCGCGGTGGTCAGCTAAGAAGTCTGTCCGCGAGCCACGGGACGAAAGAGACCAGGATGAGGTTTGCCGCGAGCGCTCTTGAGACCGACGACAAGCCCACCTTCTACGCAGATCTCGGCCGCCAGCTTTCGGCCCTGATTGACGGCGAGACGGATCGCATTGCCAATTTGGCCAATGCGGCAGCACTGATCCACGATCAGGTCCCGGACCTGAACTGGTCGGGTTTCTATCTGCTGCAGGGCGAGGAACTCGTGCTGGGCCCCTTCCAGGGCAAGCCCGCGTGTGTCCGCATCCCGCTTGGCCAAGGCGTATGCGGTACCGCCGCCGCGTCACGCCAGACCCTGCGTGTGGCCGACGTGCATACCTTTCCAGGTCATATCGCCTGCGATACGCGATCCCGCGCGGAGCTTGTCGTGCCGCTGATCGCCGGCGACCGGCTTCTCGGCGTGCTCGACTTGGATAGTCCGACCGCGGCACGCTTCGATTGTGAGGATGAGACGGGCCTGCAACACCTGGCCGACCTCCTGGCCCAGCATCTTTAGTTGCCGATTGACACCACTGCGCGAATTTTGCAGCAAATTTATACATCGTTAGGCAAGTTCGTGTAGATGTCGGGACACCGGCAGCAAGAAGGGCGAGCGAGGCGGCGATGAATAGGCGTTTGTTCCTTGGACTGGGCGCCTATGCGGCCAGCGGGACATCCGACATGGTCGAGACCGCCAGGATACAGGAAGAAATTCCCGGACACCTTGTCATACGTGGCGCGATTGATGCCGCTTTGGGCGGCGAGACCATCTACGAACTCCCTCGGCTGCAACAGCTACCATCGGTATCGTTCAAGACCATCACACCCTGGACCACCGGGGCACATACCTTCAAAGGCGTCAACCTGAAGACGCTAATGGCGGCGGTCGGCGCACGCGGCTCAATAGTTCGGGCAACAGCGCTCAACGATTACGCGATCACGATCGATCTCAGTGACTCGGCCGCGAGCCTAGCGATCGTGGCCTACGAGGAGGACGGCCAGCCGATCCGCGTTCGCGACAAGGGTCCACTTTGGATCCTATTTCCTTTCAGCGATCATCCAGAACTGCTGACTGATCGCGTCGAGGGCTGGTCGATCTGGCAGCTCGACGCGATCGAGGTTCTGGCGCCATGATCGCCCTGGCCGTATCTTGACCAAGTTTGCCAGAGCACGTTTCTGGCGGGATCGGCGCACGACGGTGCTCGCCTTGATGGGCCTGCTGGCAGTTTTGATCTCCTTTGGCGCCCAGAGCCTCAAAGATCTCAATCAATGGCATGAGCAACAATTGAGGGTCCTCAGGGACGGCACCTGGTTCACGCTTCAGGCCCAGGCGCATTTTAGTCGCCTTATGGTCGACCTCGATCGATACGCAGAGGGTGACCCCACCGTCACGCATGATGCCCTCATGCTGCAGTTCGAGGTGTTCTGGAGCCGTGTCGACGTCTTCAGCTTCGAGCAGGCGGCCGTCGTCTTCCTGGGAGAGAATGGCGTCCAGGATTTCGTCCGCTCAAGCCTCGCGGTACTGCGACGGACCGAGCCCGGCCTTCAGGCATTGCACGCCGGGGACGCGGTAGCCGCGGCGACGATCCGACGCCAACTCGACGATGTAGGCAGCGCGCTCAGCACCCTGTCGCTCACTATCAACGCCAAGCAGGTCAACTCGCTGCAGACGAACGACGCGCGGAGCGCTGCCTTGTTCCGCCGCGTCTCGTTCGGTATGGCGGCCACCGCCGCGACCGGCGTCATCCTCGTCCTCATGCTCCTTAGCGCCATGCGCCAGCAACAACGACATCTCAAGACGGCGCTGGCCGCCGAACGGCAGGTCTCGACCGCCAAGGCGGATTTGCACGCGGTCATCGATTCCCTTCCTGCCATCATCTCGGCCAGGGATCAGGCAGGTCGCTATCTCTTCGTCAACCGGTCCTTCGCCCAATTCTTCGGTGTCTCGCAGACGGCGACCATCGGCTCCGCCTATCCTCCCCAGGGGATGCTGGCACCGCCAACCGGCGCGGATATGCCGTCGGGCGGCCATGGCGGCTATCACGAGGTCGAGGTCACGGCGCACGACGGCAAAAAGCGAACCATGCTGATGACGGACGTGCCGCTTCGGGACGCCGGCCCGAATCCCGACCGCACCGTGCGCATCGCCCTCGACATTACCGAACGCAAAGAGGCCGAGAACCGGATCCGCTTTCTGGCCGAGTGCGATGTCCTGACCGGCGTGCCGAACCGCGCCTTCCTGCTCGATCACCTGGACAAGCTACTGCGGCAGCGCCCGCAGCCGCTCTTGAGCCTGACGATCGTCGATCTCGACGATTTCAAGGCGGTAAATGAAATGCTAGGCCATTCCGCCGGCGATGCGCTACTCGTGGCCCTGGCGCTGCGGCTCGGCGAGGGCGAGGGCAACCACATGATCTGCCGCCTGGGTGGCGATGAATTCGCCATCCTCAGCCAGGGTGTGCGCTCCGATCGCGCTGCCATGGCCCAGGCAGAAGCCCTGCAACTGCGGCTGCATCAGCCCTTCATCATCAACGATAATGTCGTGCACATCAGCGCCAGCCTCGGCCTCGCCATGACGCACCGAGAATCCAGCACGACCGCCGACCTGCTCCGCAACGCGGCAATAGCTCTCGCCAGCGCCAAGTCGAAGGGACGTGGGCGGATCGCCTCCTTCACGGCCAGCCTCGCCGCCCAGCATACGCACCGCAAACGCCTCGAAGCCGACCTCCACGGCGCCCTCGCGAACGGGACCGAACTGCGGCTCGAATACCAGCCCAAATTCGAACTTTCCATGCGACAGCTGACCGGCTTTGAGACCCTGCTGCGCTGGGATCATCCGCAACTGGGACCCATCAGCCCCAGCGTTTTCGTGCCTATCGCCGAGGAAATCGGCCTGATCGGCCGCCTCGGCTCCTGGGTGATCACCGAGGCCGCGCGGCAGATCGCCGAATGGGAAGGCCGCGGACTGGCCTCCTGGCTCAAATTCGCCGTCAATCTCTCAGCCGCCCAATTCATCCACGGCGATATCGTCAGCTCCACCATCGGCATTCTCCGCACGGCCGGCGTCCGCCCCGACCGGCTCTCGATCGAGATCACCGAGAGTATCTTGATGCGCGACGTCGTGCGCGCCTCCGACGCCCTGAAGCGCTTCCGCGAACATGGCATCGGCGTATCGATCGACGATTTCGGCACCGGCTTCTCCTCCCTCAGCTACCTCGTCCAGTTTCCCTTCGACGAGCTCAAGATCGATCGCCATTTCGTCCGTACGATGCTGCATTCTCCCGCCGCCCGCGCCGTCGTCCGCAGCGTCATCGACCTTGCGCGCAGTCTCGAGGCCACCGTCGTCGCCGAGGGCATCGAGAACGAGCGTCAGCTCATCGCCCTGCACGACATGGGCTGCCGGCTTGGCCAGGGCTTCTTCCTGAGCGAACCCCTCCGGCCGGCCGCCGCCGCCCTGCTCATGGAAGGTTGCAGGGCCCTGGCCGTCGCGTCCTGAAGGTCACGCCCACAGGCCAAGGCCAGCATCGACCACCGCGCCGCCTCGAGCCGCCAGCCACGCTTGCGGCCGACGCACGCGTCGGGCCCTTAGCTCGCGTCGTCCATGACTTCGCGAGCAGACAGAGCCTGAGGCCGCCTCCCCGTCACCGGCTCATGACAGCCGAACCTCGTTCAGCAAGGGCTCGCCCGCCTCGAAGGCCCGAACATTCGCTAGTGTCGTTGCGCAGATCGTGTCGATTGCCTCACGCGTAAAAAACGCCTGGTGGCCCGTGACGATGACATTGGGAAACGAAACGAGGCGCTGGATGACGTCATCGCCGATGACGTCGCTCGAATGATCGCGAAAAAACAAGCTTGCCTCCTGCTCGTAGACGTCGATCCCGAGGCCACCGATGCGCCCGGCCTTGAGCGCCTCGATGGCAGCCAGCGTATCGACGAGACCGCCCCTACTCGTATTGATCAAAAGAAGGCCCGGCCTCGCCTGGGCCAGCGCCTCCGCATCGACGATATGCCGCGTCGCGTCCGTCAGCGGACAGTGCAGGGAAACAATGTCACTCGTCGCCATCAACTCGGCCGACGTAAGATAATGACCGCCCAGCGCCTCGAACGCCGGATTGGGAAACGGATCAAACCCGACAATCTCGCAGCCGAATCCCTGCATGATCGAAGCAAAGACCCGGCCGATCTTGCCCGTGCCGATGACACCCACCCTGCGCCCGCGCAGATCAAAGCCCAAAAGTCCGTCCAGCTCGAAATTACCCTCCCGCGTGCGATTATAGGCGCGATGAATCTTCCGGTTGAGCGCCAGGATCAATCCAACCGCAAATTCCGCAACGGCATAAGGCGAGTAGCTCTCGACCCGGGCCACACGCAAACCCAGATCGCGCGCCGCCGCGAGATCAATGTGGTTGAAGCCCGTCGAACGCGTGGCGATGAACCTGGTCCCCCCCGCCGACAAACCCGTCAGCACCTCGCGGTCGACAAGGTCGTTGACGAAAACCGAAACCGCCGGAAACCCCTCCGCCAGCGTCACCGTATGCGGCTCGAGCATAACCTCGTGAAAGATCAACTCGTGCCCGAACGCTCGATTCGCCTCCGTCAGGAACTCCCGATCATACCGCTTGGCGCTAAATACCGCGACGCGCATCCACCCCATCCCCACAACCCAGCAATCCCACTCAGTATGAGAACAACCGCTCATCCGCCAAGCCCGATTACGTGAGAGGAGGAAGCAGGCTCCGTCGGCCTTCGAGAAAGCAGGGATGCCTCCGGCGGCCAGGGGCCGAAAGGCCCCTGGACCCGGGTTGGGGCGGGATTGTTGGTGCGGGTGAGGATCGAGTCTTAGCCGGCCAGGATCACGAGGGCGGGCCGGTCCCGTAGCGGCCGATCTTCCGGGCACCCTGCAAGCGTATCGCCGCCTGCATGCTCTCCGCCGGCCGCTCGTGCCAGTACCGCGCCACACCCCGCGCCACCGCCTCCAGGCGAAGCGAGGGCAGCGCGTTCTGACCAAGGCCCGTACCCATCCGCTCGGCCTCGGACGCCAGCTTGTCCGCCAGCCGGTTCAGCTCAGCCCGATTGTCCCGCGCCACCCGGCGCAGATCGGCCAGGGCCAGCGCTTCCGCCTCCTCCTGGTGCTCGGGTATCGCCGCGCAATGGCTCCAGTCGCCCGGCGGCTGGCGCGGTTCGGCCGGCGGTGCGGCCTCGCGACGCTCGGGCCTGGGCTGCGTCTCCCGCGCGGCGGCCTCGGCCCGGGCGACGAAACGCTCGGCCATGCTCCGGGCCGGATCGCGGCCCCGGTGCTGCTCATGGAGGACGAACATGGCGACCCGCATGTCGCCCGTCTCCAGACCCATCTCCAGGATGGAGAGCGCCAGGGGTGCCAGCCGGGCGATGCGCTCCTCATAAGGGAGCGATGCCACCGCGCTGTAATGCCGAAGCAGCTCCTGGAACTCCTCGTCCCGCAGCAGCTTCTCGACTTCCATGACCGGCACGCGGTTGACGAGCGCCATCTCCTGGGCGGTACGTCCGGCCGCCATGGCCTGGGCCGTGCGCCTGCGATCACGCCTGGCCCAGAAGGGGTAGCGGCGCCGTGGCGGCTTGGGGGCGAGGCGATCGGTCCAGTCCATGGGGCCCACTGTACAAGGAATATAGTCCTTATACAATAGCTCTCATGCGCCGCCCGCTGTCCGACCCACCCATCGCCCCCAGGTCCAGGAGGCGGTGCCTCCTGGTCGCCGAAGGCCCTTCACTCTTTTATTAAGGTGCCGTGCCCTGTACCTGTTTCTTGGCGTGGGTCAGTTTTTTCTGGCCGCTTTTGGCGGCTGCCTGGGTGTGGGTTCTGGCCTTGCTCGCCTGGCTGTGGATGGTGCTCTTGCCCGTCTGCATGCCCGTTTTGGCCTTGCCCATTTGATCCTGGGTCATGGAGTTGCCGCCGGTCATGGGCGTATTTCCGGCGCCCGAGGCATTGCCGCCCGTCATGGGCGCGTTGCCGACACCCGAGGAATTGGCACCGGCTCCGGAAGTATCGCCGCCGGCTGGCGGAGGGGATGCTTGATCGGTGCTCTGGGCCATTGCCGGGACTGTCGCGCCCAATAGCGCGGCCGCCAATCCGAGGGCGGCGATCTTTGTCGTACGCATGGGGCTGACTCTCCTTTAGTTATCCATTCGCCCCCGACAAATGGGTGCCCTCGGCATTGGGTTCCACTTCCACAACGTTTTTCTGACAATACCCGCCTAACAAGGCGGCAACATATATCGCTATAATGTCAATATTTTCTCATCTCATTAACAAAAAAGAAAGAACATCCATCTTCGTTGAAAATCATCATTGAATTTTTGAACAAGAAATTATCGGATTTATATGACGCCGCATTCATACGAATCCGGCGGCGTGGAATGTCTTATTTTCATCTAGATCGAAGTCGATGTGGCAATATCCTGTCCATGGCCCGATCATCGCGCGCAATGACGCATGCCCCTAGCCGTCCGTCGACGAGGATGGGTGGCTGGACCCACCTCGCAAGCCAGAGGATGCCGTGGGCGATATCCGACATGGAAATGGCCGATGCTTGCGGCAGCCTCTCAACGAGCGGTCGCCTGTCCATCGACTATCCAACGGCCTACCGATGCCGTGATCGTCGACGCGAAAATTGCCTTGCCTCCGGCCGCTATCTTGCGCGGCCAAGGCGGGAGACCCGCCTTTCGACATCTGGCTTGGCGACGGGGCCGCGATGCGGGCAGGATCCGCTCCTCAGGCTGAGGCGGAAATCTACTTTACGACCCGCCCCAACGCTCCTGCCCCCCGGCAGCAAACCGCGAGCGCTTTTGCCCAGGATCTTGCCACGGGAAGGCCGCACCCCGTCGCCGACGTCGCGCTGGCACTTGTTCATGCGCGCGCGGGATTCCTTACTCATCCTTCAGGGGTGCCCCGTCAGTCGGCGACCTCGATGACCAGCTTGCCGAAATGGCCGGCACCTTGAAGCGCCTCATAGGCGGCCTCGGCATCCTCGAAGCCGAAGACCTGATCGACTTGCGGCTTGATACCTGTGGCCACCAGCGATCGCAGCATCGCCACGGGACCCACATAAATGCCTTGCAGCGTGATGCGCTTTTCCAGGATGGCGCCAGTATTGACCGGTCCATCAAAGCCGGAGATCACGCCCATGAGGGAAATCCGGCCGTCGAAGCGCGTGGCCTCGAGCGTCCTGCTGAGGGTGGCCGGCCCGACGACGTCGACGGCGAGATCGACGCCGATCCCGCCCGTCAGGCGCAGCACTTCCTTTTCCCAGCTCTCGCAAGTGCGATAATTGATGACCTCGTCGGCGCCGAGAGCACGGGCGCGCTCCGACTTCGCGGTCGAGCTGGAAATCATGATGACGCGCGCACCCGCCATCTTCGCCAGCTGCAACGCGAAGATGGAAACACCGCCCGTGCCGAGCAGCAGCACCGTCTCACCGGGCTGGACGGGACGACGCTCGAAGAGGGCGGACCATGCCGTGACGCCGGCACAGGGCAAGGTCGCGGCCTCGTTAAAGCTCATGGCGTCCGGAATAGGCACGGCACCCGTGGCGGCGACGACCAGCCGCTCGGTCAAAACGCCATCCATGCCAGGGCCGCCAAGGCTGGTGGCCTTCTTGGCCGGCGAAAATGCGCCCTCCACCCAGCCGGGCATGAAGCCGATGACGACACGGTCGCCGATCGCGAAGCCTTTCACACCCTCGCCGATGGCGGTGACCACGCCAGCCCCGTCCGACATGGGCACGATATCGCCGAACCGCTTGGCGATGATGAGGTCACGATAATTTAGCGATGCCGCCTTGATATCGATGGCGATCTGGCCGGCACCGGGCGGCGTCGCCTCGAAAGTGTCCCTCATAAGCCGAGGGCTTTCTTTTCCAGTCAGTTTGTAGTGTCGCATGGTTCCTCCTTTACGGAAGAGCTAGATAAGGCCGAGGCTACAAAAGAGTAAGTATGAACAATTTTAGCATGTACTATCATGGATGATACTGTGACGACGCGCCGCGACCGGCGAAAGGCCGGCCGCACCGGCTGCGCCGTCGAGGCGACGCTCTCGGTCATCGGCGGCGTGTGGAAGCCGGTGCTCCTGTTCCATCTCCTGGAGGGCAAGTTGCGCTTCAACGCGCTGTGCAGGCTCACGCCTTCAGCGACCCCGCGCATGATCACGCTCCAGCTCCGGGAATTGGAGGCCGACGGAATCATCAACCGGATCGTCTATCCGGAGGTGCCCCCCAAGGTGGAGTATGAGCTGACCGAACTCGGCAGGTCGCTGGCGCCCGTGCTTCTGAGCATGCGCGATTGGGGGCAGCGGCTGCAGATGCTGGAATCGGCAGCTTGACAGGCAGAGCGCGAGCGGATCAGGCCGCGTGCCATCGCCGTAGGCACCGACCAATCTCTAACCAGCCTAGCCTAGATCCTGGCCTCAGGCCGGCGGATCGAGCGCCACATCGACGGTGCGGTAGACGCGACGGAAATAGACGAGGCCCGGCGCCTCGGGCCTGACGCGCAGGTCGACCACCTCGCAGAAGAGGACGGTGTGGGTCGAGACGTCTCTGCGGTCGGTGATGCGGCAATCAAAGGAGACAATGGCCTCGCGCAGGGCGGGTGCACCGGTCGTGAGCGACGTCCAGTGCGCCTCGGGGAAGCGCTCGGCCAGCGGAACGTCGCCGACACCGGCAAACATCGAGGAGATCGTCTCGTGGCCCGGACCCAGCGTGTTGACGCAAAGGACGCCATTTTCCGCAAAGACAGCGTGCTGGCGGCTAGCGCGGTTCTGGCAGACCAGCAAGGTCGGTGGCCGATCGGTGACCGAGCAGACGGCCGAGGCGGTAAAGCCGCCGCGACCGGCCGGTCCGTCGGTGGTGATGACGTTGACGGCGGCCGAGAGCCGCGCCATGGCATCGCGATAGGCCTCGATCGTTAAGGGCGACATGCGTTGACCTTCCCCTGCCTCTGGACCCCCTGTCGCTGGCCCATTCGGCTGCCTCCGTCGCGCATTATCTCAAGCGTGGCCGGTCCGCGCCATCCCTCTCGGCCGTTGGCAGGCATAGCGGGGTTCGCCCGAGGGCATGGAAAGTGGCAGGCGAAGCGCGGACGGCCGGTCGCAAACGGGGTACCAGCGCTATGATCGGCGTCTTCGATTCCGGGCATGGCGGCCTTACCGTGCAGCGGCATCTCTCAGCGATACTGCCGGGGGAATCGTTTCTCTATCTAGGCGACCATGCGCGAGCACCTTATGGCAGCCGCCCGCCGGGGGAGGTCCTGGCCTTCACCCAGGCAGCCTGTGCCCGGCTCTTCGAGCACGGCTGCGGCCTCGTCATCCTGGCCTGCAACACGGCGGCGACGCGGGCCCTTCGCCCCCTGCAGCAGGTCTGGCTGCCGAGGGTGGCACCTGAGCGGCGTATTCTTGGAATCGTCGTGCCGACGATAGAGGCCATGACCGGCATGCCCTGGGCCGGAGGCCCACCGCTGGTGCGAGCACCGCTGGCACCAGCCACAATCGGGGTCTTCGGCACCAAGCTGACGGTCGAGAGCGACGTCTACCCGATCGAGGTCGCCAAGCGGGCACCCGAGGTCTCGGTGATCCAGGAAGCCTGCCTCGACCTCGCGATGGCGATTGAGCGGGACGCGGCCCAATCCGACCTCGAGGCGCTGGTCAGAGCATCGACGACGGCTCTCCTGGCCAAACTCCAGGGGCGGCGCCTCGATGCCGTCGCGCTTGCCTGCACCCATTATCCCCTGGTGGCATCGCTCTTCATGCGGCACCTGCCGCCAGCGACGCTCATGCTCTCCCAGGGCGAACTCACAGCACTTAGCCTTCGCGCCTATCTCGAGCGGCATCCCCGCTTCCGGCGGCAGCCGGGCGAAGAGCCCGGATGCCGCTATCTGACGACCGGCGATCCGGCGGCGGTCACGCGCATCGCCACGCGCTTTGCCGGCCAGCCCGTGCCGTTCGCGACCGCCTGAAGGGCCTCAGGTCGGCGACTGCTGCTGCGCGTGCGCCTCGGTGGGGGCCCCCGGAAGCTCGAGCAGCCGTCCACGCCTTGCCTCCAGCCGCGTGGCGAGAACCTCGTCACGGTCGTAGAGGTCCTCGCGGAACTGCGGCTTGCCGTTCTCGTCGACCCAGGCCGTCAGATAGATGATGTGGACCGGAATTGCCTGCTTGAGGGTCACGACCCGGGTTCGCCCGGCATCCAGGACACTATGGATCATGGCGTCGCTCCAGCCCTGCGGCTGGAGGAGGAGGTCGGCCAGTTCCATCGGCTTCATCAGCCGGATGCAGCCATGGCTGAAGGAGCGGCGCTGGCGGGCGAACAGGGCCTTTGAGGGTGTGTCGTGGATATAGACGTTATAGGAATTGGGAAACATGAACTTCATCTGCCCCAAGGCGTTCTGCCCGCCCGGGGTCTGGCGCACCCTGTAGGGGAAGTTCTGCGCGTTCACCTGGCTCCAGTCGACCAGCCAGGGATTGACCGGCTGGCCGCCTGAGAGGAGCAGGTAGGAATTGCGCTCCAGATAGCCGGGATCGGCGCGAATCTTGGGCAGCATCTCCTTGATGGCGATGCTCTTGGGCACATGCCAGTTCGGGTTGAACTCGATATAGCTCATATCGGCACTGAAGGTGGGCGTCTGGTCCTTGGCCGTGCCGACCACGACATGCTGCTCGTAGGCGACCACCGGCTTGCCCGTCGCCTCGTCCGGCGTGATCAGCTGCAGGCGGTAATCGGGAATGTTGACGACGAAATAAGGCCCGCTCGGATCGGGATCGAAATGGCGCAGCCGCTCCATGTTGACCTTGATCTCGCGCAGCCGCGAACCGGTCCCATCGCCCAGCGCCGCGTAGGTCTGCGCACCAATGACGCCGTCATTGTTCAAGCCGTGCCGTGCTTGAAAATGCTTCATCGCCTCGACCAGCGGCGGGTCATAAGTCGAGCCCGCGAGCTCACCTTTGAAATCGCCCGACTGCGTCAGACGCTGGCGCAGCGCCGGGATCATCGCGCTCACCGCGCCGGGCGCGACCTTGCCCACATTGGGCACGGGCGTCCAATGCTCGCCGGACTTGGCACTCAAGGAGGCCAAAAGCGTCCTTAGACGCGCATAGGCCGGCAGGGCGGGCGGCAGGGCGTCCAGGAGGGAAGCCAGATCCGGCACCGTCGATGCCGCGGTCAGGAAGCCTCCCGCCTCGAAGGGCAAGGTTGAGAGCGGAATGTCGAAGCCATTCATCGTCGAGCGCAGCCGGCCCGTATGCACGTCGCGCGCATAGCGAATCAAAGCGGCACTGATCAGCGTCTCACGCTCGACCAGCGAGGCCATGTCGGCCTTGGCCGCCAGCGCGGCGATCTGACTCACGCCATAGTCCTCGGGATCGAGCCCCTCGCGGTCAGCCGCCGCCAGCCTTTCCACCACGAGTTGACCGCGTGCGAGCGCATCGGCCGAACCCGTCCAGATCGGCTGCCAATCACGCGCGGCATAGACCATGGCCATGGATTGCATGTCGTTATGCGCCGGCGCATCGACAGCCACGAGCGGCTGCAGACTCGCCTGCAGTCCCGCCGCCAGGCCGTCGGCCGGCATCGTCGCCTCCCCGACATCGGGCGATTGAGTGGCTGCTGCCACATGATTGCCCAAAAGGCCGAGCAAAATGGCGGCGATGGCGAGCGAACTGGGACGGCCAGCAAGTTTTCGGGCTCCTGGCCCCTCGCGCCTCAAGCTTTTGCGCACGTCCCACTTCCTTCCAAAACCTGTAGCAACCCCCGTCGCCTGGTTGCGCCCTAGGCAACAGAGTATCTTAACCTGGTCCCAAGATAGCTCGAACCGTTCTATCGGACCGCGTTATTAGCGCAACAGGCGACAAGCTTAACAGAGCCGGCCAGCCGCACCACGTAACGCCTTATGCAGCCGGCCGAGCGATCCAGCGAATGATTGCCAGGCAGAGCAACGCGCAGCCGAGAATGGTAAAGAGAGCAGGCCGCGCCGTACCATCGAACAGAAAGGCCGCCAGCGCCCCAAAGAGGGCGGCGAT
Source organism: Arboricoccus pini (assembly GCF_900187945.1). Taxonomy (GTDB): domain Bacteria; phylum Pseudomonadota; class Alphaproteobacteria; order Geminicoccales; family Geminicoccaceae; genus Arboricoccus; species Arboricoccus pini. The sequence goes on from NZ_FYEH01000002.1 coordinate 371,775, forward strand.
CGCCGTCTGCACCACGCCCAGCGAGGAACTAATGGCGCCGACCATGCCCGCATGCCCCTGCATCGCCAGCGCCGTCGCGTTGGCGAGAATGAGGCCATAAAAGACGAAAAGGAGGCAAAAGCCCGAAACGAGCGCCCAGCCGGAGCCGGGTGCCAGCCTGTCGATCAAGAGGAGCAGCAGAGCGGCTGCCAGCGTGCCGCACAGGCCGATGCGGATCACGCTGCGCAGCGCCACGAGCCGGCAAAGCCGCGCATTGACGAGATTGCCGATCGCCACGAAGGCTGCCACCACCGCAAAGCCGATCGCAAAGCTTTGCTCGTCCATGCCGTGCGCGACCATGAAGATGGCCGGCGCATTGGTCAGATAGACGTTCAAGATCGCATAGGCAAAGGCAACGATCAGCGTCGCTGACAATGTCGAGCGATGCGCGAATAGAACGACATAGCCCGCGAGCAACCGCCTCGGGCCCAGGGCGTCCAGCTGATAGTCCCGGATTGATTCCGGCAGGAAGCGCCAGACCAGGACGAGGAGCATCATGCCGTAGGCGACGAGAAAGACGAAGATCAGCCGCCAGGAGCCCAGCCGCTCGATCAAGGCGCCGATCGAAGGCGCGATGATGGGTGCGATGATGAAGGCGGCCAGGATCAGCTACATCATCCGCGCCATGCGCTCACCCTCGAACAGGTCGCGGATCATGACACGAGAGATGATGGCGCCCGCCCCCCCTCCCGCGCCCTGCACGAAGCGCGCGAACAAGAGCGTGTTCATGTCGGGAGAGAGCGCACAGGCAAGCGAGCTTGCGACATAGATGGCGATCCCCGCCATCAAGACGGGCTTGCGGCCGAACCGATCGGCCAGGGAGCCCCAGAAGAGCTGCCCCACTGCATAGCCGAGGAAGAAGAGCGTGATCGTAAGCTGGCCGCGACTTAGGGGCGCCTCGAGGTTAGCAGCCGTGGCTGCGATGGCTGGCAGATTGATGTCGGTGGCGATCGCCGTCATCGTCATCAGTGCCGCCATTAAAGCGATGAATTGCCTCGGCCCCAGGGCTATTCCCTGCCGTTCCGTCCGCGCCTTGCTCATGCCTTGCCAGATTTTCTCACGCCGCCTGTGCCCAGCGACAGCCCCATCTCCGATCGGGCCCGGCCCTCAGCTCAGAGCCGGTCCCTGAAACTCGTATCGACCTGTGACGACGAACGGCGAATCTCTGTCACGCTGCTCGAAGACGCCTAGCGCGTCGATGACGAACGGGTCCCGGATCAAAGGCGTCACCGCCTCCTGCAAGGCGGCCAGCAGCCTCGCTTTCTCATCCCCGTAGACCCGCCCGGTTAATGTCATATGAAACTGAAAGAATTCAAAGACGTAGGGATAGCCAAACCGCTCCAGGTAATCCCGCTGCTCGGGCAGCAGCCGGGCGGGATTGCGCCGGGCGATATCGGCCTCACTGAGCGGCGCGCGCAAGGCATCCAACTCCTCCACGCAGGTCGCCGCCAGATCGTCGAGGTCGGCCAGCGGCTCGCGTGGGATCAAGGCCAGGAAATCGCCCACCGCCGCCAAGCGAAGATCGAGCGAAAAAGGCCGGTGGCCCTGCGCCAGATCGGCCACGCCTTGATGCAGGGTCGCACTCTCGATTCCACTCGCCAGTTCGAAGGGCGCCTTGAGCGTGCCGTGAAAGCCGTAATGCGCCGGGTCCGCCGTCGCCCTGGCCAGCGCCTCTGGAGCGACGCCAGCCAAAATGGGCTGCACCACTTTCTTTCCCTTATAGGGATCCCAACCCAACCACTGGTTGGCGAACTGCATCAGCGGCGCTCGCTCCGGTGGCACGGCATAGACGGCATAGCGGCGCATCAGGCTTCCCTTGCTCCTGCGACCCAGACTTCGCGCACCAGTGGCCGGCCGTCCCGCAGGGCCACGCGGACGAGATCAGCGCGCATCCCCTGCCCGATTCGACCGCGATCGTCGAGTCCCGCGGCGCGCGCCGGATTGGCGCTAACCGTGGCAATGGCCCTGGACAGGCTATAGCCGAAGGCGTCGCTTGCGAGCCTGAACGCGGCCGGCAGCAGGGCAGCTGGAATATAGTCGGAGGAGATGATGTCCAACTGGTCCTCGCGCGCCAACTCGGCGGCCGCCACATTGCCAGAATGCGAGCTGCCGCGAATGAGATTGGGTGCCCCCATCAACACCTGCATACCGGCCCGCCGCGCCGCGACCGCCGCTTCGAGCGTCGTTGGGAACTCGCTGATCACGCAGCCTAGCGCCGCGGCCTCCTCGATATGCTCGAGCCTCGCATCGTCGTGGCTAGCCACCGGAATATTTTTTGTCGCCGCCATGGCGCAAAGCTGCCGGCGATTATCCGAGCCATAGCGCCGGGAACCCTCGATCAGCGAGGCGACATGCGCCTCGACCGCAGCGTCGTCGACACTGGCAGCCGCCCGATAGCGCCGCTTATACGCCTCGATATCCGGCGACTGGCGATCCCCAGGGGCGTGATCCATCAAGGAGATGAGGCCGAGGCCCGGCTCCGCCGCCAGGCTCTCGAACAGCGCCACGATCTCGGCATGCGTCACCTCGCAGCGCCAGTGCAGCCGGTGCTCGGCCTTGAGCATGCCAAGCCGCCGCGCTTCCGCCAGGCCTGCCAGCATCGGGACCAGCCACTCGTCGCGCGCATCCCAGCCGGGTGCAGCGCCCAGAACCAACGAATCGTAGACCGTCGTGATCCCCGAACCGGTGATCTGAACGTCATGGCCGACCGCGGCCGCCACCGCGTCCCATTGCACGCCCGCGCGGGGGCTGTAGTGCTTTTCGAGATTATCGGTGTGTAACTCGATCAGGCCTGGAATGAGATAATCGCCCTCCAGATCGACCGCAGCCGGCAATGCCGAAGACGTGGCGGACACACCGCCGATGCGAGCCCCCTCAAGCTGCATCGAGCCCAGAACCACCTCGTCCTCGGTGACGATACGTGCATTCGAAAAGACGATTTCGGGCGCCATGCAAGCTTCCTGGGCTCAAGCGGATGCGAAGAACGCCAACCCTGTCCCATAGGTCCCAGGAGCAAGGCTGGGGCCGACGGATCGAAGCGCCGATCCGCGACCATTGAATGGCACCCCTAGTCGTTTTCGCCGCTGGTTGGAACCATTCGAGCACAACCGTGGGGCTACGGCTCCGGTTCGCGCCTAGTCCGGCAACCGGAGGGCGCTTGTCCGTATGCACGCCAGCAGGGTGGCTCTTGTCCGACCGCGCGGATGACGGCATGTGCTGGGGTCAAAGGCTGCCCTTTCATGCCGGACCAGGAACCATCAATGGCCCCACCCTCCATGCGACTTCGCGCCCACCGGGTGCTTCTGCCCGAAGGCCCGATTCGCCCGGCTACCCTGACGATCGAGCAGGGTTTCATCCAGGAGGTAACCGAGGGCGGCACGAGCAAGGCCGTATTGCTGCCGGAGGACCTGCTGCTGGCACCCGCCTTCGTCGATCTGCATGGCGATGCGTTCGAACGGCAGATCATGCCCCGCCCGGGCGTCATGGTCGATCTTGGCGTCGGCCTCCTCGACACGGACCGCCAGCTGGCTGCCAATGGCATCGCCACGGCATTTCACGGCGTTACGTGGTCCTGGGAGCCCGGCCTGCGCGGCACCGCGACCGGCCGGGGCGTCATGGACTGGCTCAATGCCGCAAGCCGGCATCTTTGCGCCGAGCATCGCATCCATCTGCGCTTCGAGACGCATAATTTCGCGGGACTGGACGAGGCGCTACGCCTGATCGAGACGGGCCGGATCGGACTTTTGGCCTTCAACGACCACACGTCCAAGATGGCGGCCGACGCCTTGAAGCCATCGGGCAATATCGGCAACGCCTATCGCGCTGGTGTACCGGTCGCCCGCTTCAACGAACTGGCTTTGGCGGCGGCCGCCCGGAGCACTGAAGTTCCGGCAGCCCTGAAGCTGCTGGCAGCGGCCGCCCTGGCGCGGGGCATCCCCATGCTCGCCCACGACAGCGAGACGCCCGAGGAATGGCGGACCTTCGCGGCACTCGGCTGCGGCGTCGCCGAATTTCCCTTGAACCTGGAGACGGCGCGAACGGCGGTCGATGAAGGCCATGACGTCGTCATGGGCGCACCCAACGTGCTGCGCGGCAAAAGCCACATGGGTTGGGTGTCCGCCGAGAGCCTGATCGCCGCCGGCGCCTGCACGATCCTGGCCTCGGATTACTACTATCCAGCCCTCCTGCAGGCGGCCTTCCGGCTGGCGCAAGGCAAGATCCTGCCGCTGGAGCGCGCTTGGGATCTGGTCAGCCGCAACCCCGCCCGCGCGGCCGGGCTCAAGGATCGCGGGCGGATCGCGACCGGCTGCCGCGCCGATCTTTTGGCCATCGCCACGCCGCCCGGCATGCCGCCGCATGTGATCGCCACGTGGCGGCAGGGCCGGCCGGTCTTCGGGCCGCTTCTGCACGGGGCGGAGGGCGCGTCTGGCCGCTAGGTTCAAGGCCGCCCCGGCCGGACTTCGACGCCTAGACCTCGATGGGCTCGCCCGGGGTCGGAATCTGCACCCGGCCGCGCGTGACTAGGCCCGAGAGCTTGTGCGGATCGCCATGCAGCAGCGGAAACGTCCCCCAGTGGGCGGGGATGACGAGATCGAGATTGAGGAATTCGTTGCAGGCGATGGCCGCCAGTTCAGGCCCCATCGTGAAGCGGTCGCCGACCGGCAGGATGCCGACCCTGGGCTCGTAGATCCGCTGGATCAACGCCATGTCGGAGAAGATGCCGGTATCGCCCGCCACGTAGACGCTGGTGCCGCCGCCGCGAATGACGAAGCCTGCGGGATCGCCCATGTCGATGGAACGGCCATTCTCCGTCAGGCTGGAGCTATGAAAGGCCTGGACCATGGCGAGACTGAAGCCGCCTTGCTCGAGGCGGCCGCCAATGTTCATGGGCTCCAGCTTCTCGACACCCTGGCTGCCGAGCCAGGCGCAGATCTCGGGCTGGGCAAAGACGGTGGCACCGTATTTCTTGGCGAGACGAACCGTGTCGCCCACATGGTCCTCATGGCCATGCGTGAGGGCGATGATGTCGACCTTGTCGATCTTGGCCTCGGCACCCTCGGGGAATGTCGGGTTGCCGGTCCAAAAGGGATCCAGCAGCAGGCTGTCGGACGAGGTTTGCAGATGGAAGGCCGCGTGGCCGAGCCAGGTGATTTGCATGGCTGCTCCAGCAAGGGGGCGTGACAGGAGGGATAGGTAGCTCAGCACGTCGCCGTCGCCCAGCCATGCGCCGATTTGGCATGACGCCGTGCATATCCTAAAAGACGTCCACACAGATGACGCACGACCGCCACGGTTCTGTAACATTGTGTAACGCGACTTGAGTGGGCCTTGGCCGCTCGCGACGCTATCTAGACACTTGCCGATCAAGGACGCCCACCGCGATCGGACGCGGACGATGCCCTAGCATGTCCGCGCTGTATGAATAGAAGACCGGCTAAGCCGGTTTGTCGGAGGAGCGGACAGCTTCATGTTGCAGCCTACACCGAAAGCCAACCTGTCTCTCCCGTTCAAGAGCGCCGGCTTTGCGACGCTCGTCGATGGACTCGACTATGCGGCACGCGGCGAGACGGGCTTCAATTTCTTCAGCGCGCGCGGCGAGCTCGAGTTCGTCCTCTCCTATCAGGATCTGCGCCGGGCGGCCCTGGACCTGGCTCCGCGTTTCCGCTCGGCAGGCCTTGAGCGCGGCGATCGCGTGGCCGTCATCGCCGAGACGACGCCTGCCTTCCTCAAGGTCTTCTTCGCCTGCCAGTATGCCGGCCTCGTGCCGGTGCCGCTGCCGCTCTGCATCAATTTCGGCGGCAAGGATGCCTATGTGGCCCGGCTGCAGGGCATGCTGCTCAGCGCTGGCGCCCGGGCCGCCATCGGTGCCACCGAGCTGCTGGCCACGCTGGAAGAGGCCGCGATCGAGACGGATGTGCGCTTCGTCGGCACGGTCGAGGCGCTGGAAGCTCTGGAGCCGACCGGCCAGCTGGTCCATCTGCGGCCGGAAGATCCCTGCTACATCCAATATTCTTCGGGCAGCACGAGCTTTCCGCGCGGCGTCCTCGTGACCCAGGCGGCGATCACCGCCAATGCCCGCGCCATTGCCGGCGGCATCGAGCTCAGGAGCGGCGATCGCTGTACGTCCTGGCTGCCGCTCTATCACGACATGGGCCTGGTCGGCTGTTGCCTGACGCCCGTGCTGAACCAGATCCCGGTCGACTATATCGCCACCACCGGCTTTGCCCGCCGGCCCCTCTCCTGGCTGAAGGTGCTCTCCGAAATGGGCGGAACGATCTCGTTCAGCCCGACCTTCGGCTACGAGCTCTGCGCCAGGCGCGCGGCCGGCAGCGCCGTTGCCGACTATGATCTCAGCCAGTGGCGCCTGGCCGGCATTGGCGGCGAGATGATCCGCCCGAAGGCGCTGGGAGAGTTCGCCCGGACCTTTGCCGCCGCCGGCTTCGACAAACGCGCCTTCGTCGCCAGCTACGGTCTGGCCGAGGCGACCCTGGCCGTCACCTTCGCGCCCTTGCATCGGGGCGTCGAGATCGACCTCATCGAGCAGGGCGACGCCTTCGAGCGCCTGCGCCTGGCGATCCCGGCCAGTGCCGTCGTCGACCGTGGCACGCACCGTACCCGCGCTTTCGTCAAATGCGGCCGGCCGATGGCCGGCTACGCGCTCGAGATCCGCGACGATGCCAATCGCCGCCTGCCCGAGCGCACCGTCGGCCGGGTCTGCATCAAGGGCCCCAGCCTGATGACGGGCTATTTCCGCAACGTCGAGGCGACGAACGCGGTCATGGTCGAGGATGGCTGGCTCGACACGGGCGACATGGGCTACCTCGTCGACGGCGAACTCGTCGTCACCGGCCGGACGAAGGACCTCATTATCCTGAACGGCCGCAATATCTGGCCGCAGGACCTCGAATGGGCCATCGAGCGCATCGAGGGCGTGCGCGTTGGCGACGTCGCCGCCTTCTCGATGACGGGCGACGAGGACAAAGAGCGTGTCGTCGCCGTGGTGCAATGCCGGACCAGCGACAGCGAGGCGCAAGAGCGCCTGCGTAGCGATATCCATGCAACGCTGCAGCGCGTGGCCGGCGTCGATTGCGAGGTCGTCCTGGCGCCACCGCGTTCCTTGACCTTCACAACGTCGGGCAAGCTCAGCCGGGCGGCCGCGAAATCCAAATACGCGAGCGGCGCCATCCGCGACGTCGGCGAGGCCGCTCCGGCGGCGGCCGCCAACCAGGCCTGGGGCCAGCTGGCTCTCGCCAGCTGAGTTGCGGCCAGCACGCAGCAGGCAAACCCTTGATCATCGCGCTGACGGGAGCCACCGGCTTTATCGGCCGGCCGCTCCTGACCAGGCTCCTCGACCAGGGCCACAAGGTCAAGGCGCTGGCAAGACACCCCGAATCGTTGCCGCCAGCCCAGGGCCTGGTCGCCGTCAAGGGCGACCTTGGCAATGCGCCGGCGCTGGCCGAACTCGTTGCCGATGCCGAGAGCGTCATCCACTTGGCAGGCTTGGTCGCGGCGGCGGATCCCACCGCCTTCGAGCATGCCAACGCGGCAGGCAGCCGTAATCTCGCCGCTGCCCTCGCCAGCGCCAATCCAAGCGTGCCGCTGCTCGTCATCTCCTCATTGGCGGCGCGGGCCCCCGAGCTTTCGCCTTATGCCGCCAGCAAGGCCGGTGGCGAGCGGGCCTTCGCCGGCCTGCCCGACGTCCGCATCGTGCGCCCACCCGCCGTCTATGGCCCGGGTGACAAGGGGACCTTGCCGATCTTCCAGCAACTGAGCCAGGGCTGGCTGACGGCACCACGCGGGCGGCATCTTTTCTCGATGATCCATGTGGACGACCTAGTGGCACTCCTGGCGGCCCTGGCCGTCGGGGATGCCGGCGACCCGGCAAGGCTGATCGAGCCGGATGATGGCACGGATGCCGGCTATGGCTGGGACGATCTGGCCCGTATCGCTGCCCTGGCCATGGGTCGACGCGTCCGCGTCCTGAAGCTGCCACGTGCAGTCTTCGAGGGTGTCGCCCGTCTCATGGAGCTGGCGGCGCGCGGCCTGCGCCAGACGCCGCCTTTGGATCGAGGCAAAGTGGCCGAACTTTTCCATCCCGACTGGCGGGTGGAGCGGGCGACGCATCAGGGCCTCATCTGGCGCCCGACCCTGGATTTCACGGCGGGGTTCGCAAGAACTCTGGCGTGGTATAGAAGCGCGGGCTGGATCAAAGCCGGCAAGACGAAGTGAACAAGGGGTGCCTGGACACAGGAACCTCCCGCGACGAACGGACGGACGGGTATCATGGTGGACGTAACGAGCGACAAGGACGTCGCGGGCAGCGACGAGGTTTTCAAGGAGGTCTGCGGGCTGGTGACGCGCTTTGCTCCCGAGGGCATGGCGCTCACACCCGACACCGAACTTGCGGCCCAGCTCAATATCGATAGCGTGGCCGCCATGGATCTCGTGATGGAGATCGAGGACCATTATAATATCGACATTCCAATCAACGAGATCGCGGACCTGCGTACGCTAGGCGACCTGGCCAAGCTCGTCCGCCGGCACGTCAAAGGCTGAGCGCCACCTTCTTTCTTTCTACCTTGCCGCCTTCCGGGGCGACTGACCCCTTTGCAGCGAGCTTTCGAGCGCATGGATATCTTCGATAAGTACGCCACGATCATCGGCCGGCACGACAAGGTCTTGGAAGCCGGAACGGATCCTTTCGCCGTCCGCGTCGATGAGATGCTGAGCGCCACCGAGGCGATGATTGGCGGCCGCCGCACCATCCTCCTCGGCACCAATAATTATCTGGGCCTTACCTTCGACCCGACGGCGATCGACGCCTCGGTCGAGGCGGCCCGCAGGGACGGTACCGGCACCACGGGCTCGCGCATCGCCAACGGCAATTATGCGCAGCACCAGGAGTTGGAGCTTGAACTGGCGGCGTTCCTGAAGCGTCGCTCCTGCATGGTCTTCACGACCGGCTACCAGGCAAACCTGGCCATGATCGCCGGCGTCGCTGGCCCACGCGACGTCATCTTCATGGACAGCGACAGCCACGCCAGCATCTATGACGGCTGCACGCTCTCCGGCGCCAAGGTCATCCGCTTCCGCCACAACGACCCTGACGACCTCGACCGTCGCCTCGCCCGCTCGCCCGAGGGCGAATGCAAGCTCATCATTGTCGAGGGCCTCTATAGCATCCTGGGCGACACTGCCCCGCTCAAGGCCTTCGCCGAGGTCAAGAAGAAGCACGGCGCCTGGCTAATGGTCGACGAGGCACACTCACTTGGCGTCTATGGCGGCGAGGGCCGCGGCGTGGCCGAGGCCCAGGACTGCGAGGCGGACGTCGATTTCGTCGTCGGCACATTCAGCAAGAGCCTGGCCGCGATCGGCGGTTTCGGTGCCGCCAACCATCCGCGCTTCGACTGCCTGCGCTTCTGCTCGCGCCCCTATATGTTCACGGCCTCGCCCAGCCCAGCAAGCATCGCGTCGGCCCGCGCCTCGCTGCGCCGCATGGCCAACGATCCGAACCTGCGCGCCGCCATCTGGAACAATGCCGAACGGCTGCATGCGGGCCTTCGCCAACTGGGCTACACCGTCGCCGCTGCCCCGGGCCCGGTCGCGGCGATCCGGCTGCCGGACGAGGCAACGGCCGTCGCCGCCTGGAACCGGCTCCTGCAGCTTGGCGTCTATGTCAATCTGGCCGTGCCACCGGGCACGCCGAACGGCGCCTGCCTGCTCCGCTGCAGCCTCTCCGCCGCCCATGCGCCAGCCCAGATCGACGAGGTGCTCGGCCGCTTCGAACGCCTCAGCCAATCGCTTCGCGAGCTTGCGACAGCCTGAGCGGACGCCGAGTCCGCTCGTCTTTTAGAGCATCTCGATCGACGGATTGCCTTTAGGCGCTGGAAAGAGCCGATTCAGCGCCGACAGGGTCTCGTCCGGCAATTCAAGCTCGAGCGCGCGGCGATTCTCCTCCACATGCACCGGCCGCGCAGCCTTCGGGATCGGGATCACGCCCGGCTGGCGGAGCAGCCAGGCCAGCGCCACCTGCGCCACCGTCGCGCCCAGACCGGCGGCGATCTTCTTGAGCCCCGCATCGCGAAGCATGCGCCCCTGCTCGATCGGCGAGTAGGCCATGAGCGGTATCGAACGACGACGGCAAAGCGGGGCAAGACGCGCCTCGGGCCAGCGCCGCGTCAGGTTATAGAGAACCTGATTGGTGGCGCAGGCCGCGCCGCCTTCGAGAGCCAAAAGCTCGGCCATGTCGTCGGCGTCGAAATTGCTCACACCCCAATGACGGATCTTGCCAGCCGCCTGCAGGGCCGCGAAGCCCGCCAGCGTCTCCTCGAGCGGATGGCTGCCCGTCCAGTGCAGCAGATAGAGATCGAGATGATCGGTCGCCAACCGCTTCAGACTCCGCTCGCAGGCAGCCACCGTCCCCTGCCGACTGGCATTCGACGGCAGCACCTTGCTGACCAGCACCACCTCGTCCCGCCGCCCGGCAATTGCCGCACCCACGACCTCTTCCGAGCCCCCCTGGGCATACATTTCCGCCGTATCGACGAGCGTCAGGCCCAGATCAAGGCCACGGCGCAGTGCTCTTGCCTCCGCCTCCCGATCGGCGCCGCGCTCGCCCATGTTCCAGGTACCTTGCCCCAGCCGCGGTGTCCGGCGCCCGGCAATCTCGATCATCGGAAGTGTCATCGACAGCTGCCTTGCTCTTTAAGAAAAAGCAGGCGGATGTCGTCGAGCCGACGTCCGCCCCTCGATTCCTCGGGCTCGCACCGACACTGCCAGCGCCGCCCTCCCGCTATCGGCCAGGGATTGCCATGTCAGCAGCAGCGCAGACCACGACCACTGCCATCGGCATAGCGTCGCGACTGCATGAGCCGGAAAAACTCGGTCTTGCTCAGTACCGGCCGCTCGGGATGGACCCGGCCCTGATGCGCGACATAAGTCTCATAATCCTGAATGCCGATCATGAGATTGGCCGTCTCCTTGAGGCGGCGGCCCAACCTGCCCAATTCAGGCCCGAGATTGCACAGGCAGTTCATAGCTGGCCTCCCTTGTACTTACCCGATGGCTGCGAAGCGCCTGGCGGGAGACGGTGACGCCATAGACCAGCATGATGACGACCACCGCCATGAAGATCAATGTCAGCCCGGCATTCACATAGTCATTGGTGACGATGCGGCTCATCTCGAGCGCGTTCTTGGCGGGCGCCAGCATCTGGCCATTCGCCAGGGCCGCGCGGTACTTGGCACCGTGCGCAAGAAAGCCGATGGCCGGGCTGGAATCGAAGAGCTTTTGCCAGCCCGCCGTCAGCGTGCAGATCGCGAGCCACGCGGTCGGCAAGATGGCAACCCACGCATAGCGCTCATGCTTCATGCGAAAGAGGACGACCGTCGCCAGGGTCAGCGCAATCGCCGCCAGCATCTGGTTGGAGATGCCAAAGAGTGGCCAGAGCGAATTGATGCCGCCCAAGGGATCGACGACGCCCTGGTAGAGGAAATAGCCCCAGGCGGCGACGGCCAGGGCGGTCGCCATTAGATTGGGTAGCAGTGCCTGGGTCCGCTTGAAGGCCGGGATCGCCGTACCCAGCAGATCCTGGATCATGAAACGGGTAACCCTTGTTCCGGCATCGACGGTCGTGAGGATAAAGAGGGCCTCGAAGAGAATGGCGAAATGGTACCAAAAGGCCATCATCGTCTTGCCGCCGACGGCACCTGAGAGAATATGCGCCATACCGACCGCCAGAGTCGGCGCGCCGCCCGCGCGACTAAGGATCGAACTCTCGCCGACATCGCTCGCCAATTGGGTCAGCATGTCGGGCGTGATCACGAAGCCCCAATTGCTGACCGTCTGTGCTGCCTGATCGACCGTGGTGCCGATCAGAGCCGCTGGCGCGTTCATGGCGAAATAGGCGCCGGGCTCGAGAACACAGGCGGCGATCAATGCCATGATGGCAACGAAGCTCTCCATGAGCATGGCGCCATAGCCGATCAAGCGGGTCTGCACCTCGTTCTCGATTAGCTTGGGCGTGGTCCCAGAGGCGATCAGCGCATGGAAGCCGGAAACGGAGCCGCAGGCGATCGTGATGAAGAGGAAGGGAAAGAGGCCGCCCGAGAACACGGGACCGGTACCGTCGACAAAACGGCTGACGGCCGGCATCTGCATCTGCGGCTGGACGACGAGGATACCCAGCGCCAGCGCCGTGATCGTGCCGATCTTGAGGAATGTCGAGAGATAATCGCGCGGCGCCAGCACCAGCCATACCGGCAAGATCGAGGCGATGAAGCCGTAGCCGATCAGGATCAGGGCCAGGGTTGGGCCGCTATAGGTGAAAAGCGGTGCCAGGCTCGGGGTCTCCGCAACAGTCCGGCCAAAGACGATCGAGGCCATCAGGAGAACGAATCCGATCAGCGACATCTCGAGGATGCGCCCCGGCCGAACGCGGCTGTAAATGCCCATGAGCACGGCAATGGGAATCGTCGCAAAGACGGTGAAGGTGCCCCAGGGGCTGCCGGTCAGCGCCTTGACCACGACCAGCGCCAGCACGGCCAGGAGGATGATCATAATCATCAAGACGCCGAACAAAGCGACGATGCCCGGGACGTTGCCCATCTCCGAGCGGATGATCTCGCCCAGCGAGCGCCCATCGCGGCGCGTCGAGATAAAGAGGATCAGGAAATCCTGCACGGCACCGGCAAAAACCACACCGACCAGGATCCAGAGCGTGCCGGGCAGATAGCCCATCTGCGCTGCGAGAACCGGCCCCACCAGCGGCCCGGCACCCGCGATCGCGGCGAAATGATGGCCAAAAACGACGTTCTTGTTGGTCGGGACGAAGTCGAGGCCGTCATTATAGCGGACGGCTGGCGTCACGCGCCTGGGGTCGAGCTGCAGCACCCGGTCGGCGATGAAAACGCTGTAGAAACGGTAGGCCAGCAGATAGACGCAGACGGCGGCCGTCACGAGCCAGACCGCGTTGATCGTTTCGCCCCGATGGAGCGCGACAATGCCTAACGCGAAGGCGCCCAGAATAGCGATTGCGGCCCAAATCACGTAGGTCCAGCCGCCGCTGGCTGGCGAATGTTTTGTTAGGGTGGCCACGGCCACTTCTCCTCAACCTGATCACATTAAACGCTGTAAATATCAGCAGCCGCCGGCACAAGCCATCAGGGGCAAGGCCGGAAGGATCACCCCAACCGCGGCAAGACGATCATCGATGCCGGCCTGGATGGCAGGCCGACAGAAATAACCGAACCGACGCCCGTGCCCGTGCCCGTGCCCGTGCAGGATGCGCCCGTGCCACGCGTTTGGGCACCGGCGTACATGGCCTACAGGCAGCGCTCATCCACGGTCCCTTGCCGAGGAGCTTTATCGACCTCATCGCCGAACTCGACCATCGGCCCGAGGATCTCGTCCTCACCAAGCGAAGTTGGCAACTCTCCCCGCGAGTAGCTCGAACTGCGGTCTGACCAACTCTCCTCCCCGCAAGGCGGTTGACGGGATAGCCAGCTATTCGTCGCGCCCTGGTCGGCCGATGCGGAAACTGTCCAGTGCCTTCGTGGGCAGCACGATTTCCTTCCACACCGCCTGATTGATCCGACTATCCTGCGTGCGCTCCACGCGCTGCCGGTCAATCGGGGCGAGGGCAGCGGCGCTTTGGAGCGCTCGCCCGTGCGGGTCAGACGCGCCTTGCCTTCATGGCGTCGGTGCTGACGCGGCTTCACTGTCGCGGCGGCCATGCCCCGGCGCGAAAAGCAATCGATCCCCAAGAACGCCTTGATGGCTCACTCCTCGCCCCGTCGCTCCCCGTGATTTCGCCAACGGCGGACAGATCCGGCCATGCAGCGCGAAGATCAAAATCCTGCGCAAGCGTGTCGCGGACCGACGCGCCGCAATGCATGGCAAGCTCCCCTTGGCCGCTGTCGACCGTGAAATAGGATTCCGATAGGAGGGGGCCTAATATGCGACCAGCGACTTCCTGTAATCTGGAGAATGTCCACCCGATGTCATCGACCGCCTTCATCAACGGGGCAAGCGCCCTCGTCGACCGCTTCGACGGCTTCATCCTCGATCAATGGGGCGTCTTGCATAATGGCCGCGAGCCTTATCCCGGGGTCCTCGAGGCGCTGCGACAGCTGAAGGATGCCGGCAAGTCGATCGCACTCTTGTCGAATTCCGGCCGCCGGGCGGATTTCAGCCGAGCTCATCTGGCCGAACTGGGCTTCGATCTTGATATGTTCGAGGCCATCGTCACCTCGGGCGAGACGACCTTCGAGGTCGTGGAGGCGCGCGACATGCCGCCGCTCGATCGGTTGGGTAAGCGCTGCTACCTGATCACGCGCGACGGCGACCGCTCGGTCCTGTCAGGTACGGACACGGTGCTGGTCGAGGACGTCGAGGACGCCGACTTCATTCTCCTCTCCGGCGTCGACAGCCCGATGCTGACCGAGGAGGATTATTATCCCGCCCTGGAGGAAGGGGCCAAACGCGGCGTCCTCGCCATCTGCTCCAACCCCGACCTCTACGCGCCGACCGATGTGGGTCTCGTCTTCGCGCCCGGCCTGCTTGCCGTGAAATACGAGGAACTGGGCGGCCAGGTCTTCTATGTGGGCAAGCCGCACGAGCCGGTCTATCGCGCCTGTCTGCGTGCCCTGGCCGCGATCGATCGCTCGCGCATCATCGGCATCGGCGACAGCCTGGACCACGACGTCAAGGGCGCCGCCGGCATGGGCCTGGCCTCGGGCTTCGTCCTGAACGGCCTGCACCAGGAAGCCTTCGCCGCAGCCGGGGCGCAGGAGGCAGGCCTGAAAACGGCCCTGGACGCGCTTTGCCGGAACCACGCGATCTGGCCCGATTTCGCTCTGCCAGCCTTTCGCTGGTAGGCGGCAGACCCGGCGAGGCTCTCCCGATGCCTAGGCCGGGGCCTTGTCGATCCCGCCATGGGCGGCAGACCAAGTAATGGGGTCGTTCAAGAACGCCTCGACCTCGGCCAGGATCTCGGGGCTGAAGAGCCCCTTGGCGCGCGCCGCCGCCAGCACATGGCGCCAGGTCGTCAAATAATGCAGCTTCACGCCGAGCTTCTCGATAATCTGGGCGGCGTGCGGAAAGATATCGTAGAAGAAGAAGACGAAGACATGCTCGACCGGTTGGCCCGCCGTCCGCAGGGCCTCAACGAAATTGATCTTGCTGCCGGCATCGGAGGCCAGGTCCTCGACCAGAAGCGTGCGCCAGCCTTCCTTAACGACGCCCTCGATCTGGGCGTTGCGGCCAAAACCCTTGGGCTTCTTGCGCACATATTGCATCGGCAGCATCAGCCGCTCGGCCATCCAGGCGGCATAGGGAATGCCTGCCGTCTCGCCGCCCGCCACGGCATCGAAGGCCTCGATGCCGACGTCCCTGGCAAGGACAGCCTCGGCCATGTCGATCAAGCGGCGCCGCGCCCTTGGAAAGGAGATCAGCCGCCGGCCGTCGATATAGACCGGACTGGCCCACCCCGAGGTAAAGATATAAGGCGGGTCCGGACGGAAATTGACGGCCTGCACATCCAGGAAGATTCGCGCCGCCTCGTCGGCGATCTGCTCCTTGTCCGAAAAAGACGGCATCATCCTCACTCCATGGCCGGTCGATCGCTGGCCGGCTGCATCCAGCCGGCGGCGCAGACAGTTCCTAGACGAGTGCGTCCGTGCGGACCAGCGCCCCATGCAAAGGGCTTACGTCCGTGACCCTGCTTCCCACGCTTGCCCTCTTCTGCCTGGCGCTGGCCGCCATCGGTCTCGCGATCCGGACGGAGCGCCGGACCCTGCCGCCGGGTGCCCTGCGCGCGCCCTCGACGCTACTGCTGGCGCTGGGCGTCGTCGGCGGCATCCTGCTCCTTGCCCATCTCGTCACGCTGACGACCGGCCTCAGCCTGCCCGGTCGCGCCGGCTTCTAGGCGACGGTCGCTAGCGTGGCTGATCGATGAAGATGCGGGCCCGGTTGGTGCTCAGCCAGACATGCTGGCCCCGCTTGATGTCGAGCTCGTGCCAGCGCCTTCGGGTCAATTCCGCCTCGATCGGCTGCCCCTGCCCTTCGAGATCGAGCTCGAGGCGGACGATGGGACCGAGCGCGCTGATGTGACTGACGGCCGCCGGCACGCTGCCCGGCTGGGCGGTCGCGGAGACCTCGACATCTTCCGGGCGGACATAGGCCGAGGCCACGCCTTCCTCCGGCATGTCGTCGCCCACCGGAAAGCGGCGGCTCCAGACGATCGCTTCCCTGCTCTCCACCGTCACCGGCAATTTGTTCACATCGCCCAGGAACTCATAGACGAACGAACTGGCCGGCCGATCATAGATCTCGGTCGGGCTGCCGATCTGCTCGATTCTGCCATTACTCATGACGACGACGCGGTCGGCCAGTTCCAGGGCTTCCTCCTGATCGTGGGTGACAAAGACCGACGTCAGCTGCATCTCGTCGTGCAGGCGACGCAGCCAGCGCCGCAACTCTTTCCTCACCTTGGCGTCGAGCGCACCGAACGGCTCGTCCAGCAGGAGGACGCGTGGCTCGATCGCCAGGGCCCGGGCCAGGGCCACACGCTGGCGCTGACCGCCCGAGAGCTGGCCCGGATAGCGCTTGGCGAAAGCGTCCAGCTGGACGAGTTGCAGGAGCCGCATCGCCCGCTCGACGATCTCGGCCCGTGGCAAACGCTGTTGCCTTGGCTTCACCCGCAGGCCGAAGGCTACATTGTCGAGGACCGTCATGTGGCGAAAGAGCGCGTAATGCTGGAAGACGAAGCCGACGCCGCGCGCGCCCACATGCCGGTGACCGGCATCCTCGCCGTTGAAGAATACGCGCCCGCCCGTGGGGAAATCGAGCCCGGCTATGATCCGCAGCAGTGTCGTCTTACCCGAGCCCGACGGTCCAAGGAGCGCCAGCAATTCGCCCGGCTCGACCTTCAGCGAGACATCGTGGAGTGCGGTGAAGCCGTCGAACTGCTTGGCGACGTTTCGAACCTCGATACTCATCCAACTTCCCGTCAGGACTGCAGGAGCAAGCGGCCGGGCGGCACTTAGCCCAGCACCGCCCGCTTGGCAAAGGTCTCGTTCAGCTAGTGACGCCGAACGCTCGCCGCCAGCTCGTCGCCATAGCGCACCTCGAGCACCGTCTTGATCAACAGCGTGACCAGGGCCAGGAGGGCCAGGAGCGAGGCGACGGCGAAGGCCGCCACAAGATTATACTCGTTATAGAGGATCTCGACATGCAGCGGCATCGTGTTGGTCAGGCCGCGAATATGCCCCGAGACGACCGAGACCGCACCGAACTCGCCCATCGCCCGGGCATTGCAGAGCAAGACCCCATAAAGGAGGCCCCAGCGGATATTGGGCAGGGTGATCCGCCAAAAGGTCTGCCAGCCGGAGGCACCGAGCGACAAGGCCGCCTCCTCGTCCTCCGTCCCCTGCTCCATCATCAAGGGGATGAGCTCGCGGGCGATGAAGGGAAAGGTGACGAAGATCGTCGCCAGGACGATGCCCGGCAGCGCGAAGATGATCTCGATGTTATGCGCCTGCAGGAACGGCCCCAGCCACCCCTCGGCGCCGAACAGCAAGACAAAGACGAGGCCCGAGATGACGGGACTGATCGAGAACGGCAGGTCGATCAGCGTCAAAAGAACGCTCTTGCCCTTGAACTCGAATTTGGCGATGGCCCAGGCGGCAGCAACTCCGAAGACGAGATTGGCAGGCACGGCAATGGCGGCCACGAGCAGCGTGAGCCTGATCGCCGCCTGGGCATCCTCATCGGCGAAAGCCGCCAGATAGGCGCTCAGCCCCTGTCCCAGCGCCTCCGTGAAGACGACGACCAGCGGCAGCACCAGAAAGGTCAGCAGGAACAAGGCCGTCAGGCCGATGATAAGGAAACGGGCGAGCGACGATTCCTCCGTCGGCCGCCTGAAGCCGGTTTCGGTAGGCTGGATCGTCTGGGCCATCAATTCAGCCGCCGGTGATGCGCCGCCGGCTCCAGGCCTGCAGCAGGTTGATCACGAGAAGGAGGGCAAAGGAGATGACGAGCATGATGGCGGCGATCGCCGTCGCCCCCGCATAGTTATATTCCTCGAGCTGGATGCGAATCAAAAGCGGTGCGATCTCCGAGACGTAGGGAAGATTGCCCGCGATAAAGATCACCGAGCCATACTCGCCGACCGCGCGCGCGAAGGCCAACGCCATGCCCGTCACAGCCGCCGGCAGGAGCGAGGGGACGACGACCTTGACGATCGCCTGCGTGCGCGTGGCGCCCAAGGTAGCGGCCGCCTCCTCCACCTCCAGGTCGAGATCCTGCAGCACAGGCTGGACGGTACGCACGACGAAAGGCAGGCCGACAAAGACCAGGGCGATGACGATGCCAAGCGGCGTATATGCAACCTTGATGCCCAACGGATCGAGATACTGGCCGAGCCAGCCATTGGGTGCGTAGAGGCTGGTAAGCGCGATGCCGGCTACCGCCGTAGGCAGCGCGAAAGGCAGATCTACGATCGCGTCCAGCAGGCGACGCCCGGGAAACTCGTAGCGGACCAGCACCCAGGCCGTCAGCGTGCCCATGACCAGGTTGAAAAGCGCAGCACCGATGGCCGTCCCGAAACTCAACCTCAAACTCGCGACGACCCGCGCATCCGTGGCGATGCGCCAGATCTCGCTCGGTCCAAGCCTACCCGCGTGCAGGAAAAGACCGGCCAAGGGGATGAGGACGACCAAGGCCAGATAGAAGAGCGTGAAACCCAAGGACAGGCCCAGGCCAGGGATGACGCGGGGTTGCCTGGTCGCGGCCAACCCCGCCGTCGGAAGAGCTTGGGCAGCCATCGAGCGCCGTTACCGCCCCGCCTTGAAGATCTGGTCGAACGTGCCGCCGTCGCCAAAATGCTCGGCCTGCGCCTTTTTCCAGCCGCCAAAGCGCTCGATCGTGAAAAGATCGACCGGCGCAAAGCGCTTCAAATCCTCGGGGTCCGCCGCGGAGGGATCGCGCGGCCGATAGTAATTATGCGCGATGATCTTTTGCGCCTCGGGCGTGTAGAGGAATTTCAGATAAGCCTCGGCCTGCGTCCGCGTACCATGCGCATCGACATTGGCATCGACGACGGCCACCGGTGGCTCGGCAAGGATGCTTTTCGGCGGCACGACGATCTCGTACTTGCCGCCACCGAACTCCTGTAGTGCCAGCCACGCATCGTTTTCCCAGGAGATCAACACATCGCCGATGCCGCGCTGCGCGAATGTCAGTGTCGAGCCGCGCGCGCCAGTATCCAGCACAGGCACGTTCTTAAAGAGCGCGGTCATATAGTCGCGCACCTTTGCATCGTCCTTGTACTGATCCTCGGCCCAGCCCCATGCCGCCAGATAATTCCAGCGCGCGCCGCCGGAGGTCTTCGGATTGGGTGTGATGACGGAGACGCCGGGCTTGGCGAGATCGCCCCAATCCTTGATTCCCTTTGGATTGCCCGCCTTGACGACGAAAACGATCGTCGAGGTGTAGGGCGTGCTGTTATCCGGCAGGCGAGACTGCCAGTCGGGCGCGATCTTCTTGGTACGCTCGGCGATGACATCGATATCGGCCGCCAACGCCAGGGTCACCACGTCGGCCGGGATCCCGTCAATGACCGAGCGCGCCTGGGCGCCCGAACCGCCATGCGAGGCGCGCAGCGTCAGGGTCTCGCCGTGCTCGGCCTTCCATTTCGCCGCGAAGGCCTCATTGATCGCCCGGTAGAGTTCGCGCGTTGGATCGTAGGAGACGTTAAGGAGCGTCACGTCAGCACGCGCCGCTCCTATCGTCGACAAGCCGATCAAGGCTGCCAGTACCAAGCGGCGACCCGTCGTCAAAGGACGACTTTGCCAGATTTTCATTTTCTTTCTCCCGCAAGCCAGATCGCGCGCTGCGCCCAGCAGCAACCTGCTAATTGTCTATCGCAAAGATAGTCAATAGCGAAAGGGCGATGCTAGATCGCGTAGAAGAGAATCTTCTCGTCGACCTCGCCGGCGACGGCGTCCGCCAGAGTCGTGTTGTCCAGGATGTCGGCCATGGCATCGCGCACGCGCCGCATGACCTTGCGGATCGAGCATGTTCGCTCGTCTCGACAGTCGGAGCATCGGCGATAGCCGGTAACGCTGGCACAAGGCAGTGGCGCCAAGGGTCCGTCCATGATCCGGATGACCTGGCCTAACGTGATCTCCCCAGGCGGCTTGGAGAGGCAATAGCCGCCTCCCTTGCCGCGCTGGCTGTGGAGGAGGCCGTGCTTCTTCATGTCCAGCAAGATGAGCTCGAGAAACTTTTTCGGCACGTTTTCCTGCTCGGCGATGTCCGCCACCAGGACCAAGCCTTTCTTGTCGTGCTGCGCTAGCATCAACAAGGCCCGCAACGCATACTTCGCCTTCTGAGAAAGCAACGGCACTGCTCCAAGACTGCCGGCAAATAGGCCCTGCCGGCTAAACCCGCTAAATCCTATCATAAATAGAGATGATTAGAAGGCAGCACCAGTGTTGCCAGCCTGTTCACCAACCGGTGATGTCGTAAGCTGGCACAATCGACATTGATGCCACAATCGTGGAAAGAGCAAAAATCGACGTGGCGCGAACCCAGCCGATGCAACTGGAACCAAAGGCGGGCTCGCTCGCTTTGGCGCCAGGATAGCCACCAAAGGTATCTTTTGGCCATGCACGTCGTCTTCCCTGTCTCTCGCCGTGGTTCTGGCCTGTTGCTGGCGTTCGCCATCGTCGTGGCGTGCCTAGGCAGCTTCGCCGAATTAGCAGAGCAAGTCGCCACCGGCGGCACACGGGGCTTTGATGAAATGATCCTCCTGGGACTGCGCCACGCCGACGACCCATCCGCGCCGCTCGGTCCCAAATGGCTGCAGATCGCCGCCCTCGACCTCACCTCGCTTGGCAGCATTGCCGTCCTTTGTCTGCTGACGACGCTGGTCTTTTTCTATCTTCTCCTGATCCGCCGCCGCGCGCTCGCCCTTCTGGTCGCCGTGGCTCTGGGCGGCGGGCTACTCGCGATGCCCCTCTTGAAGCGCGGTTTCGACCGGCCGCGTCCCAATCTCGTCCCCCACATGGTGGACGTCTACACGCAGAGCTTTCCGAGCGGCCACGCGATGCTCTCGGCCATTGTCTATCTTACGCTGGGAGCGCTTGTCGCCCGAGCCCAAAAAGAATTGGGCACAGCCATCTTCGCCATCGGCGCCGCAATTCTCCTGACCCTGCTCATCGGCGCGAGCCGGGTCTATCTGGCGGTCCATTGGCCATCGGACGTGCTGGCGGGCTGGGCTATCGGCGCCGCGTGGGCGTTGCTCTGCTGGCTCGTCGCCTCCTGCCTCGATAGCCGCAATCGTCTGCCCGCCCCCAGAGTCAGCGACCTCCCGACACGTTGAGCAAAGTGGCGGTGATGTAGGAGGCCTTGTCGGACAGGAGCCAGACGACGGCTTCAGCCACTTCCTCGGCCGTGCCGCCGCGCCCGAGCGGCACAGTCGGCCCGAACCGGGCCAACCTGTTCTCGATGCCCGTGTCGTGCTGGATGTCGGTGTCGATCAGGCCGGGTCGCAGCCCCACGACGCGGATACCATCGCCAGCGACCTCACGACCGAGGCCGATGGTCAGGACGTCAACTCCACTCTTGGCAGCACCGTAGGGGATGAAGCCGCCGGCGCCGTAAAGCTCGGAGGCCATCGACGACATGTTGACGATAACCCCGCCCGAACCGCCGCGCGAGCGCGCCATCCGCCGAACGGCCTCGCGATTGCAAACCAAATAGGCCGTGAGGTCGACATCGACGACGCGTCTGATCTCCTCAAGGCTCATGTCGGCCAGCGGAGCAGAGCGATTGATGATTCCGGCATTGCTGACGAAAGCGCTGACATAGCCAAGTTCCTTGGCCGTGCGCTCGAACATGGCCTCGACCGCGGCCGGGTCGGCGATGTCGGCCTGGATCGTTATCGCCTTGCGTCCAAATGCCCGCACTTCCTCGGCCACGGCCCGGGCCGCATCCTCACGCCCGGCATAGTTGATGGCGACGTCATAGCCGTCGCGGGCGGCCAGCCGGCAGACAGCCGCGCCTAGGCCGCGCGAGCCGCCCGTGACCAGCGCCACCTTCGATTCCAGCCCGTCGATCTTGTCGACGATCCCCTCCGCCGACGGCAGGTTCTCAGCCGTCGAGGGCTGGATCGTCGACTCGCTCATGCCGGTGCCCGGCCATATTTGTCCTCGAGGCGGACGATGTCGTTCTCGTCCAGCTTCTCGCCATACTGCACCTCGATGAAGATCACGGGCGTGTCGCCGATATTCTCGATGCGATGCGCGGTCTCGACCGGCAGGTGCACGTGCTGGCCAAAGCCTAGATCGAGTTTCTCCTCGCCTCGGGTCACCCGCGCCTTGCCGGCAACGATCGTCCAGTGCTCGCTGCGATGATGATGGAGCTGCAAAGACAAGATCGCGCCCGGATTGACGGTGATACGCTTGACGGCAAATCCCTCGCCCGTGTCGAGAACTTCCCAGCGCCCCCAGGGGCGGTTGTCGGCATCGCCGCGCTTATAAGTGACTTCGGCCATTTTTCCTGTCTCCACGCCGGGCCCGCGCGAAATAAAGGGGCGGACCTTATCCTCTTCATCCGGGTAGCATCTGAGAGCGAGGCCGCCTAGGGCACCCCTATCCCCCGGTACGACCACCCCGCCTAAACGGGCAGGGTTGCTAAATTGCGGCAAAACCGCTTCGCATCGATCGATTTCTTCAAACAGAATGTCGGTTATCACATAGCCCGGGGAAGCCCCCAAGGCTATGAAGGCGGCCGACAAACTTTAGATGGCGCGGATAGGACAAATGTCGGAACAGCTTTCAGGTGAGCATAGCTCCAAAGACAAATCGGCCTTGTTCTTCGGCACGCCGCTGGCCGAAGCCGATCCCGAACTCTTTTGCGCCGTCGAGAAGGAGCTTGGCCGGCAGCGTCACCAGATCGAGTTGATCGCCTCGGAGAACATCGTCAGCCGCGCCGTCCTCGAAGCACAGGGCACCGTCCTGACGAACAAATACGCCGAGGGCTATCCGGGCAAGCGCTATTATGGCGGCTGCGAATTCGTCGACATCGCCGAGGCGCTGGCGATCGATCGCGCCAAGCGGCTTTTCGACGCGGCCTTCGTCAACGTCCAGCCGCATTCGGGCGCCCAGGCCAACGGCGCCGTCATGCTGGCCCTTCTCCAGCCGCACGACACGATCCTTGGCATGGACCTGGCGTCGGGCGGCCATCTGACACATGGGGCAAGGCCGGCTTTGTCGGGCAAATGGTTCAATGCCGTGCAGTATGGCGTGCGCCGCGAGGACGGGCTGATCGACTATGACCAGGTCCAGGAACTGGCCCTTCAGCACAAGCCCAAGATGATCATCGCCGGTGCCTCGGCCTATTCGCGCGTCATCGACTTCCCGCGCTTCAGGGCGATCGCCGACTCGGTGGGCGCCATTCTCTTCGTCGACATGGCGCATATCGCCGGGCTCGTCGCCACGGGCCTTCACCCCTCGCCCATTCCACACGCCCACGTCACGACGACAACGACGCACAAGACGCTGCGCGGCCCGCGCGGCGGGATGATTCTGACCAACGATCCCGACATCGCCAAGAAGATCAACAGCGCGGTCTTCCCGGGCCTGCAGGGTGGGCCCCTGATGCACGTCATCGCCGCCAAGGCGGTGGCTTTCGGCGAGGCGCTGCGGCCCGAGTTCAAGCTCTATGCCAGGCAGGTCTGCGACAATGCCCAGGCGCTGGCAAGCGTCATGGTCGAGCGCGGCTGCGCCATCGTCTCGGGCGGTACGGACAATCATCTCATGCTGGTCGACCTCAGGCCTAAGGGTGTGAAGGGCAACAGCACCGAGTCAGCGCTCGAGCGCGCCGGGATCACCTGCAACAAGAACGGCGTGCCGTTCGATCCGGAAAAACCCACCGTGACCTCCGGCGTTCGCCTTGGCACGCCTGCCGGCACCACCCGCGGTTTCGGCGTCGCGGAGTTCAAGGAGATCGGCCACCTGATCAGCGACGTCCTGGACGGCCTTGCGACCAATCCCGAGGGCGACGGCCAGGTCGAGGAGAAGGTCAAGGCCCGCGTGGCGGCCCTTTGCGAGCGTTTCCCGATCTATTGACGGCCAGGCGGCCGGCAGGCCGCGTCGGCATGCAAAAAGCCCCGGCGGGCATGACCCGCCGGGGCTTTTTCGTTCAACTCGGACCCGATCAGGTCCGGGTTCGAGTTGTTGGCTCAGGCGCGGCCGGCGGGCTCGCTGCTCGCCAGCAGAGAGCGCAGCACGTAGTGGAGAATGCCGCCATGGCGGTAATATTCCACCTCGTCCAGCGTATCGACGCGCACCAGAAGCTCGATGGTCTCCTTCGAACCGTCCTTGCGCGTGATCGTGGCCTTGGCCGTCATGCGCGGCTTGAGACCGGCGGCGATACCCTCGATGTCGATGATCTCGGACCCGTCCAGCCCCAGGGACTTGCGGCTCTGGCCGTTCTTGAAGACCAGCGGCAGGACGCCCATGCCGACGAGGTTCGAGCGGTGAATACGCTCAAAGCTCTCCGCGATCACGGCCTTCACGCCCAGGAGCAACGTCCCCTTGGCAGCCCAGTCGCGCGACGAGCCGGTGCCGTATTCCTGGCCGGCAATAACGACCAGCGGCGTGCCTTCCGCCTTGTACTTCATGGCGGCGGCGTAGATCGACATCTCCTGGCCATCCGGCTGGTGGAGCGTCAAGCCGCCCTCCTTGCCATCCAGCATCTCGTTCTTGATGCGGATATTGGCGAAGGTGCCACGCATCATTACCTCATGATTGCCGCGCCGCGAGCCATAGGAGTTAAAGTCCTGCGGCCGGATCTGGTATTCCATGAGATAGTCGGCCGCGGGACTGGTCTTCGCGATCGACCCCGCCGGGCTGATATGATCGGTCGTGATCGAATCGCCCAGCAGTGCCAGGACGCGTGCCCCCTTGATGTCGTTGAGGGATTCGGGCGGCTCCCGCGTCATTCCCTCGAAATAGGGCGGATGACGGACATAGGTACTGCCCTCGTCCCACTCATAGGTAAGGTCGGACCCTTCGGCCGAGATGGCCTGCCAGTGCTCGTCGCCCTTGAAGACCTCGCCATAGCGGGACGCGAACATGCCCGCCCCGACCGAGGCCTGGACCACGGCTGCGACCTCGGCCGCCGTCGGCCAGATATCCTTCAGATAGACCTTCTCGCCGCTCGGCGTCTCGCCTAAGGGCTCGTTCACGACATCCTTCAGGATGCTGCCGGCCAGCGCATAGGCGACGACTAGCGGCGGCGAGGCCAGATAGTTGGCCTTGACCTGGGCATGCACGCGGCCCTCGAAATTCCGGTTGCCCGAAAGGACAGAGGCGACGACGAGCTTGCCTGCACTGATGGCATCCGCGATCGGTTCCGGCAGCGGCCCGGAATTGCCGATGCAGGTCGTGCAGCCATAGCCGACGAGGTTGAAGCCCAATTGGTCGAGATAGGTGTCGACCCCGGCCTTCGCCAGATAGTCGGTCACCACCTGCGAGCCCGGGGCCAGGGAGGTCTTCACCCAGGGCTTGGCCTTCAGCCCCTTCTCCAGGGCCTTCTTGGCAACGAGGCCCGCCGCCAGCATGACGCTGGGGTTGGAGGTGTTGGTGCAACTGGTGATCGCCGCGATGACGACGTGACCATGCGCCAGCTCATAATCGGTGCCGGCCACAGGCGCCTTGGCGTCGATCGGCGTCTGGCCGGCCAGGGCGGGCAGCGCTTCGGCGAAAGCGGGCGCGGCCGACTTCAAGAGGACCCGATCCTGCGGCCGCTTCGGGCCGGCCAGGCTCGGCTGGACGGTCGAGAGATCGAGCTCCAGGACGTCGGTGAACACGGGATCGGGCGTGCTGGTGTCGCGCCACATGCCCTGAGCCTTGGAATAGGCCTCGACGAGGGCGATGCGCGCGGGATCGCGCGAGGTCAGCTTCAGATAGTCGATGGTCAGCTTGTCGACCGGGAAGAAGCCGCAGGTGGCGCCATATTCGGGCGCCATGTTGGCGATCGTCGCCCGGTCGGCCAAAGGCAGGTCGTCCAGGCCATGACCGAAGAATTCCACGAACTTGCCGACCACGCCCTTCTTGCGCAGCATCTGGGTCACGGTGAGAACCAGGTCGGTGGCCGTGGTCCCCTCGGGCAGCCTGCCCGTGAGCCTGAAACCGATGACCTCGGGGATCAGCATCGAAACGGGCTGGCCCAGCATCGCCGCCTCGGCCTCGATGCCACCCACGCCCCAGCCCAGCACGCCCAGGCCGTTCACCATGGTCGTGTGGCTGTCGGTGCCGACCAGCGTATCGGGATAGGCGATCTGCTTGTTGCCTTCCTTCCCGGTCCAGACGACCTGCGCCAGATATTCGAGATTGACCTGATGGCAGATGCCGGTCCCGGGCGGCACGACGCGGAAGCTGTCGAAGGCCTGACTGCCCCAGCGCAGGAAAGTGTAGCGCTCAGCGTTGCGCTCATATTCGAGCTCGACATTGCGCTCAAACGAGGTCGAGGCGCCGAAAGCGTCGACCTGCACGCTATGGTCGATGACCAGATCGCAGGACGAAAGCGGGTTGATCTTCGCGGGGTCGCCGCCGAGTGCCACCATGGCCTGGCGCATGGCCGCCAGATCGACCACCGCCGGCACGCCGGTGAAGTCCTGCATCAAGACGCGAGCCGGACGATAGGCAATCTCGGTATCGGAGCTCTGCGTCTTCAGCCAGCCGATCATCGCCTTCACGTGATCGACGGTAACCGAGCGGTTATCCTCATAGCGCAGCAGATTCTCGAGTAGAACCTTGAGCGAGACCGGCAGGCGCGAAATATCACCCAACTGCTTCTCGGCTTCAGGAAGGCTGAAATAATCGTAGCTGCTGCCGCCCACATCCAGCGAGCGGCGTACATTGAGGGTGTCGTGGCCTGATACGGGCACGGGTGTCCACCTTTCCGACACGAAACGACCGGGGGGCGAGAGCGCTCGCCTGGAGCCTCGGTGACGCCTTTTTTATGCGCCTGTCGATCTTATAGAGTGGAGTTGGAACGGGTCAAAGATAGCTTGGCGCAGATGACCCCGTGGCTTTTGTTCAGACAGCCTGACTTTGCGCCATGCGCAGGGCAGTCACGCGCTGGGCCTGCAATTCGCCGCGCAGGCGAAAGCAGAGGGCCACGACGTAATAGAGCTTGAAGACCACCGCCATGAAGAGCAGCGGCCAGAGCATCGAAGGATCCATGGTTGGAGCACCCCAGCGCAAAACGCTGGCTGGCTGATGCAGCGTGTTCCACCAGTCGACCGAGAATTTGATGATCGGTAGGTTGACGACGCCGACGATCGCCAGGATGGCGGCGGCACGACGCCCGCGCTCGGGATCGTCGAATGCGTCCTTGAGGGCCATGAAGCCCAGATAGAGAAAGAAGAGGATCAGGACCGAGGTCAGGCGGGCGTCCCAGACCCACCAGGTCCCCCACATCGGCTTGCCCCACACGCTGCCGGTGAAGAGAGCGATCGCCGTGAAGCAGGCGCCGATTGGCGCCGAGGCGCTGGCGACGATGCCGGCCACAGGATGCTTCCAGATCAGGGCGACGGCACAGGCCGTGGCCATGACGAGGTAGACAAAGAGCGCCATCCAGGCCGCCGGCACATGCACATACATGATGCGCACCGATTCCCCCTGCTGATAGTCGGCGGGCGCCACGGCCAGCACCCAGTAGAGGCCGATCGGCAGGGAAATGATCAAGCCGGCCAACGCCCAGGGCAGGACGATGTCCACGAGGCGCTGGAAGCGCAGGGGATTGGCTAGCGCGTGCATACCAGACCTTCTAGCGCCAGGATCGCTGCTCGTCGACCAGGCTATTCGAGAGCCAGGCGGAGGGCCGCCGCCACGGCAAAGGGAGTAGCTGCCATGGCCGCCAGCAGGATCGCCCCAAGGATCAGCCAATAGACGCTCGATCCCAGTCCCATGACCCCGGCATCGATGGCGCCGACGCCGAAGATCAGGACCGGAATCATCAAGGGCGTGACCAGTAGGGCCAGAAAGGCACCCCCTGCCCTGGCGCCGACCAGAAGGGCAGCGCCGATGGCGCCGATCAGCACCAGAGACGGCGTGCCCAGCAGCAGCGAGGCCGGCACGATCCACACGGTCTCGGTCGGCATCGCCATCATGATCGCGAGCAAAGGCGAAAGGAGGACGAGGAGCAGGCCGCTTACCAGCCAGTGGGCGCAAACCTTGGCCAGGATCAAGAGTTCAAGCGGCACCGGCGCCTGCGCCATGAGCTCCAGCGAGCCGTCGTCGAAATCCGCCTGGAACAGGCGCTCCAACGACAAGAGAACCGCTAAAAGGGCCAGAACCCAGATAATTCCGGGCGCGATCCGTGCCAGAAGATCAGGACTGGCGCCGACGCCGAGCGGGAACAGCGAGAGTGCCAGAAGAAAGAAGAGGACCGTCATGGCGCTGCTGCCAAAGCTCCGCGCCGAAAGACGAAGGTCACGCTCGAAGACCGCGCGCATCGCCCGCAGCATCAAGGCTCGAAATCCAGGCTGACTGTCGGATCGAGATCCAGATCCGCGTGCGAGACGAGAACGACGATACCACCCTCGCGCCGCTGCGCCGCGATCAGGTCGGTCAGACGCTGTCGGTTGGCCTGATCGAGGCCAGTCTCGGGCTCGTCCAGGAGCCAGAGCGGCCGTGCCACCGTCGTCAGGCGGGCAAGCGCCACGCGACGCCGCTGACCGGTCGAAAGGAAGCGCACGGGACGCATCGCGAGGCCGGCGAGATCGAGCGCCTCCAGGGCCGCGCCTACATCGCCGGCACCGTTCAAGAGACGCGTGGCGTAGCGCAGATTCTCGCCCGCGGTGAGCGCGCCCTTCAATCCGTCGCTCAAGGTCAGCCTATGCAGCCTTGCCCGATGGGCCGGCAGGTCCTCGGCGATAGGCGACTCATTCCAGAGAACATTGCCCGCCGAAGGCGACGCCATGCCGGCAAGGAGATGCAACAGCGAAGTCTTGCCACTGCCGTTCGGCCCGCGAACGAGCAGGAGATCACCGGCATCAAGCCTCAGATCCAGCCCCTCGAAGAGAAGGCGGCCACCTCGCGAACACGCCAGATCGGCAATCGCCAGCCGCCCTTGCTCAAACCTGTCCGGCATGGCTGGGTGGGCTCTCCCGTCGCTCGACCAGACGGATACGCATATTCGTCCGGCCGCAAGCACTCTCACCCTTGAGGGCGACCGCGTAGTCGCCCGTCGCGAAGCGAATTAGGGGATAGTCGGGATTAAAGGCCGTCACGACCACCTCGCCGGTCCTACCGGCCGCCACGGGCTTGCCGCTCGTCGGATCGACGAGCTCGACGATCACCGATTCGTCGACCAGGAGCTCGCCCTGCGCCACGGTTTCATAAGCGATCAGGCCGAGATCGGTCGTCACATAGGCGTGAAAGGTCATGATGCCGAATTTCCGGCGTATCTCCTCACGTGCCGCCAGATTCAGCCCGTCGCCGATAACAAGCGCCGTCTGCAGCGATTGCTGCGGCAGACGGCGACGCCGTCCTTCGCGAAGAATGCGCAGGAGAAATGATGCCTTGCCGGCATAGGCATAGATTTCGAGATCGGCCAGGATCTGCGCCTGCACGTCGGCCAGCGCGTCGCCCGCCGGAATGACCGGACAACCGAGCGCCCGTGCACCGCTCTCCGCCATCGATCCCAAGGCGGTCAGATGATAGGAGAGGCTGTTCAAGACCGGCTGACCCGGCTTGAACTCAGCAGCGAACATCGCGCGCGCCAAGCGCCAATAATCAAGCCTTGACCCTTCAGGGTCATAGATCTGGCCGGGCGATGCATAGATCTTGGCCAGCCGCGATTTGGGCGTGGCGGCCCAGCCGCAAAAAGGCCCATTCACCGCAACATTGCCCTGCGAGCGGCGCATCAAGGGCAAGGTTGCCAGCGTACCACGATCGACGATCAGGTCTGGATCAAGATCCCGCAGATGGTCTTTGAAGAAGGGCGCGTTTTCGATCGCGTGATGCAGCAGGCCTGGCAGCGCATGAAACAGCGCCTGCTCGCGCTCGAAGTGATTGCGCACCTCTTGCCGATCGTAATACGTGCCGCCCCGCTCCGGCGCCTCGGCCGACGGGCGAAACAGCGAGGGGCTCTTCACCTTCATGCCGGCCATGATAGATCGACGATAGTTTTCGAAAGAAGTGCGATCTCGACCCTCCGCAGGGATCCGCAAGGCGGCAAGCTCGCTGCCGCGCCCCGCCCTTGCATCCGACGAACCGGCTTCAGACGGCTTCGTAACGCCAAACGACCGCTGGCGGAAAATTCCAGAAAACGTATTTCATCATCCGTGCCTTGATGCCGAGCTTGCCGGTCGGCACCGGCGAGACCGGCGAATAGCTATATTGCAGCATCGTGCCGCCTTTGCGCAGCACCCGCATACCCTGCGTGATGATCGCCTGCTGAAACTCGAAAGGCATGCCCACCATGGGGAGACCGGACACGACCGTGCCAACCCGCTTGACACCTTCCTGCGCCAGCAACTCGTTCAGGCGCGTGGCGTCGCCCTGGACGACCCGGCAGCCTGGCAGGCGGGCACGCAGGAACTCCGCCATCGATGCGTCGAGCTCGATGACGACGATCCGGTCACGCGGGATGCCGACATCGATCAGGCCCTGAGTGATGGCCCCCGTACCGCCACCGAGCTCGATAATCATATCGTCGCCGTTGAACACGGCGGCGGACGCGATCGCCCTGGCCAGTGCCTGCGAGGACGGAATCACCGATCCCATCGACTTCGGCGATCGAAGCCACTGCCGGAAGAAGAGCTCTCCTTCCTTGAGTTTCCAGGCACGCGTCTCTTGCATCTAACCCGATCTCCGATGATCAATTCGTCGCCCACGGCGAACGACGCTAACCTCAGCACGGCGTCCAGGGGCAACGGCGGCGACAATGCCGTTTCGATGCCATCGTCGCCATTTCGGCCATTGTCGCCGATCTGGCCGATCATACCAATAGACCGACCATCCACATTCAGACCGATCGCCTACGCGCACAGGCGGCAAAGAGCAACCCATTGCGGCACGCGCGCGTGCGCCGCACAAATGTTGCTCACTTCACCGGACCGACAAGGCCATCTTGTCCAGGTTACGCGCCAAAACTGTCAACATTGCGAGGTCTGGTACCGAGTTGCCACGTATTTCGTCCAGGACTGTCATGAAAGTCTCAAGGCGATCACCTTCACCAGCCAGGTATTGCTTGACTGCCTTGACCGCCTCGGCCGGCGTCTCGGGTGCCAGATCGGCGGCAATCAGCGCTGCGCCCATGTGCCTGAGCGAGGCCGCCAGCTGATCCTCGAGCGCCGAGGCCGAGAGCCGGTCCCAATGCGACCGCACCGGCAGTCGACGCAGCGCCTGCACCACCCAGCCGAGGTCCAAGATAGCGGCGGTTGCAAAGTGCAGGCGCGCTACGTCATCCATGGATGCATCCGAGCGCTGGGCCACCAGGGTCACGTCCATGGCGGCCGGACCGAAGGCAAGCCGGCTCAACCGGGTTGCCAAAGCCGGCTCCAGGCCGGCCTCGACGCGCTGCCGTTCCCCTTCAGCCAGAAGCTCCTTGAGCGCGGATGGCAGCAATAGCTCCAGATTGTCCAAAACATGCCCGAGCGCCGGACGGAACTTCTCGACCGCAGTCCTTATGTTCAAGGGCCGCTCGGCATGAGCGATCATCCAGCGAGTGGCTTGGACCGCCACCTCCCGGACTTCAAGGAAGAGATCAAGCTGGACATCGGGCGCCACGTTCCGCGAAGTCTGCTCGATCGCGGCGAAGATGTCCGGCAGATCGAGCGCATCCCGCGCAATGACGAATGCCGCCGCGATATCGGCAATGCCGGCACCCGTATCGTCCTCGATCTCTGTCACGAAGGTGTGCAGGCCACGATTGACGATGCTGTTGGCGATCCAGGTAGCCGCGATCTCGCGCCTCAGGCGATGCGTCTCGATCAGCCCGATGAATTGCTGGCGCAGCGGTGCGGGAAAATAGCGGACTAAATCATTGGCGAAATAGGCATGGTCGGGCAGGCCACCCGCCAGCAAGCGGTCATAGATCGACATCTTGGCCAGCGAGAGAAGCACGCATTTCTCGGGCCTCGTCAGTGCCGCCCCATGCCGTCGGCGCTCGGCCAACTCGTCATCCGATGGCAGCATCTCGATGGCCCGGTCAAGTCGACCCTCCTCTTCGAGCTTGCGCATCAAGCTGATCTCGCTGTCGAGGCTCGCCACGCCCTGCCGGGTGCCCATGCTGAGCGCCAGGCTCTGCAGGATGTTGTCGCGAAGGACCAGGGAGGCCACCTCGTCCGTCATGGACTCCAGCAATTGGTCGCGCTGCTTCATCGTCAGGTCGCCCGCCCGGAGCGCCTCGCCCAGGAGGATCTTGATGTTGACCTCGTGATCGGAGCAGTCGACCCCTGCCGAATTGTCGATGAAGTCGGTATTCAGGCGACCCCCGGCCATGGCGTAGGCGACGCGTGCCTGCTGCGTCAGGCCGAGATTGCCGCCCTCGCCGACGATCCGTGCCCGGAGTTCCTCACCATTCACGCGCAACGCGTCATTGGCCTTGTCATGGGCGTCGGCGTTGGTCTCGGCCCTGGCTTTCACATAGGTGCCGATACCGCCATTCCAGAGCAGATCGACCGGCGCCTTCAAGATCGCGGAAATAAGCTCATTGGGGGTAAAGATGCCGGCCTCGCAGCCGAGCGCGCGTGCCGCCGCCTCGCTGAGTTCGATTGATTTGCGCGTCCGGGGATAGATGCCGCCGCCCGCCGAGATCAGCGCCGGATCGTAATCTTGCCAGGACGAGCGCGGCAGGTCGAAGAGCCGCCGCCGCTCTTCGAAGGCGCGCTCGGCGTCGGGGTCCGGGTCGAGGAAGATGTCGCGGTGATCGAAGGCCGCCAGGAGCCTGATCGTTCGCGACATCAACATGCCGTTGCCGAAGACATCGCCCGACATGTCGCCGATGCCGATGCAGGTGAAAGGCTCCGTCTGGCAATCGCGCCCGATCTCGCGAAAATGCCGCTTGACCGATTCCCAGGCGCCGCGCGCGGTGATGGCCATGACCTTGTGGTCGTAGCCAGCCGAGCCGCCCGAGGCGAAGGCATCGTCCAGCCAAAAATTATAGGAACGGCTTACTTCGTTGGCATAGTCCGAGAAGGTGGCTGTGCCCTTGTCAGCGGCGACCACCAGATAGGGATCATCCTCGTCGTAGCGCACAGTGTCGGCAGGCGGGATGATCTGATCGCCGTCACGATTATCGGTGATATCGAGCATGCCCGAGAGGAAGAGCCGATAGCAGCGTATCGCCTCCGCCTGGACGGCTCCCCGCTCGCCGCCCTCGGGTGGCCGCTTGACGAAGAAGCCGCCCTTGGCCCCCACCGGCACGATGACGGCGTTTTTAACCATCTGCGCCTTCATCAACCCCAGGACCTCGGTGCGGAAGTCTTCGGGCCGGTCTGACCAGCGCAGACCGCCACGCGCAACCTTGCCGCCCCGCAGGTGAACGGCTTCGAATTCCGGAGCGTAAACCCAAATCTCGAAGGCCGGGCGCGGCAGCGGCAAGCCCGGCACCAAAGCCGGATCGAACTTGAAGGCAAGGTAAGACTTGAAGGTGCCCTCGGTCGTACGCTGCCAGGCATTCGTGCGCGTGGTCGCCAGAACGAGCGAAAGAAAGGCACGCAGGATGCGATCCTCGTCGAGGCTTTGGACGGCATCGAGGCTGACGTCCAGCGCTTCCCTGGCCCTTCCCACGGCCCTGTCCCGTTCGGCAAGGCCCGGCTCGAAACGCAGATGGAAAAGCGCCACGATCCGGCCGGCAATCCCCGCGTGAATCGTCAGCACGCGCTCGATATAGGCCTGGCTGAAAGGTGTGCCGACCTGCAGGTAATATCGGCAATAGGCCCGCAGGATCGACACATCGCGGATCGGCAGTCCGGCGGCGAGAACGAGGCGGTTGAAGCCGTCAAGTTCGCTCCCGCCCGACCAGATCGCCTCGAAAGCCGCCTGGAAATCGGCGCGGGCGGCCTCGATGTCGATCTCGCTGCCGTCGATCCGACGGATGCCGAAATCATGGATCGCGAAGACTTGCCCGCCCGTCGTCCGGAGCGTGAAGGGCTGCTCGCTCAAGATCCGCAGCCCCAGGCTTTCAAGGATCGGGAGAGCTTCGGAGAGTTCCATCGGCCGATCACGGCGGATGATGCGAAAATGCGCCAGGGGTGCGGGTTCCTCCAGGCGCCGATAGAGGGTGAGCGACAAGGCGCCCTCTGGCGCCCCGCTCAGTGCCGCCATCCGCTTAAGATCGAGGACCGCGGCCCTGGCCGGCACGGCCTCCTGATAGGCCAGCGGCATGGTCCGCCCGAAGATCTCGACAAGACGATTGCCCTCGGCCTCGCCTATCGCGTCGACCAGGGCCTCCTTCAGCCGGTCGATCCAGGCATGAGCGGCAATCGCCACCTGACGCTCGAGCGCCTCCGGATCGACCTCGGGCTGCGTCCGGTCCGACAGGCGCAGGAGGAAGAAGAGCCTTGCCAGCACCGATTCGGAAATCTGCACCTGGAACTCGGATTCCACCGCCTTGAAGGCATCCTGCAGCGCGGACTGGATGCGCTCGCGCAGCGCGGTATTGTAGCGCTCGCGGGGGACATAGACGAGGCAGCTCGCGAAGCTGCCCTGCGGATCCCGCCTGATAAAGAGCCG
Source organism: Arboricoccus pini (assembly GCF_900187945.1). Classification (GTDB taxonomy): domain Bacteria; phylum Pseudomonadota; class Alphaproteobacteria; order Geminicoccales; family Geminicoccaceae; genus Arboricoccus; species Arboricoccus pini. The sequence goes on from NZ_FYEH01000002.1 coordinate 406,574, forward strand.
GACCCGCTGGCGCTCCTGCAGTTCGAGGATTCCCTTGGCGATGCGAACGATCTCCGCCACCTCCATCTGGAAGAGTTCATCGCGCGGGTAGGTCTCAAGGATGTGGGCCAGCGCCTTGCCTGCATGACTATGCGGGTCGGCTCCCAGTTCCTGCGTCACCTGATCGAGTTTGGTGCGCAGGAGCGGTATCGACCTTGGGCCGAGGCTGTAGGCGGCGGAGGTAAAGAGGCCGAGAAAGCGATGCTCGCCGGCGATCCGCCCCGTTGCGTCCAGGGTCTTGATGCTGATCACATCAAGATAACTGTTGCGATGCACCGTGCTGCGTGAGCTGGCCTTCGCGACGACCAGCGGCCGAGCGCCATCGGCCGCGAGGCGGCGGGCTGCGAGCGGCAGGGAGCCAAAGCTGGCCGAGGCGCTGCCATCGGCGCGCTGCCGGAGGATGCCGAGCCCGCTGTCGGCCACGTAGTGCAATGCCGGCCCGTCCTCGCCCTCCGCCAGCGTGCAGGTGGCATAGCCAAGGAAGGTGAAGCGACCATCCGCCAGCCAGCGCAGGAAGTCGGCCAGATCGGCCGACGGATCGCCCGGCGCCGAAGCCACCTCATCGGCCGCCTCGCACATGCGCGTCGTCATCGCCTGCCAGTCCCGCACGGCGACCCGGACATCGTCCAGCACATGCCGGAGGCCCTCTTCAACCGCTGCAGCCTTGCCGTTATCGCTCAGCCGATCGAGCTCCATGTGGATGAAGCTCTCGCGCGCCCGGGCGACATCGCCTAAGCGCACCAGCCTGCCGTCGACATCGCGTTCGACCGGCAGGACGGGATGGATGGTCAGATGGATGCCGATCCCGGCGCGCGCCAGCTCCGCCTGCACGCTATCGACGAGGAAGGGCATGTCATCATTGACGATCTCGAGGATCGTATGACGGCTGTCCCAGCCATGCTGGTCGAGCTGGGGATTATAAAGACGCAGCGCCACGTGCCCGGGCTCGCGCCGCTCGGCAAACCGCAAATGCGCCAGAGCGGCACCGTAGAGATCACCGGAATCACGGATGAGGAGGTCGCCGGGCGGCGTGTCGTGGAAATAAGCGCGCACGAAGGCTTGCACGGCCTCCGCCTGAGCAGGCGGAAAGCGCTCGGTGACCAGGAGGCAGACCTGTTCGACCAGCTCCAGCTTCATATCGTCGCGCAACGAGCCCATTTCGCGTCTCCCTGATCTACGGGCGTCTCAAACCGGCGTCATGCGCCACCACCCTGCCCTTTTAGCTGCCATGAAGCGCAGCGGATCGACAAAGGGAATGCGCCTTTGCAGGATGGATGATCTGTGCTGGAGAGGGCCGTCCGGCCAGGGGACGGCCAAATTGGGCGCAATATGGCCCTGGCGGAAAAAGGGCCCTGCTTGCGGCTCGGCCAGGAGCGCGCCATGCCTGGGCGACTGCAGAACAAGAACTGCAACATGGAGATATGCATGGGCGAGGCGCAGAGTTGGGGCGTCGACGTCGCCGGTCTGGAGGTCGAGCTGCCGATCATTCCGATCCAGCCGAATTTCGCGATATCGCTCTTGATGGTGATCGACCATGGCGTGGGCTTCGGGGAGCATATCGGCCGCGAGCTGGCACGCCGCCTAGCTCCCTTGCGCCCGGAGATCGTCGTCGGCACGGCGACCTTGGGGATCCCGGTCGCCATAGAGGTGAGCCGGCATCTGGAGATCGATCGTTACGTGATCTTGCAGAAATCGCGTAAGATCCACCTGGACGATGCGCTGACAAAGACCATCACCTCGATCACCTCGCACGGCGAGCAACGGCTCTTGCTCGACCGCCGGGCGATCCCGCTTCTGGCCGGCCGGCGCACGGTCGTCGTCGATGACGTCGTGGCGACGGGCTCGAGCCTCAAGGGGTCGATCGAACTGGCACGCGAGGCCGGCGCCATCGTCGTCGGTGCCGGCGTGATCCTGACCGAGGCCCATGCCTGGCGTGCTGTCCTGGGGAGCGATGCCGATCTCGTTCGCGGGCTGGGCCACATTCCTCAATTCGAGAACGTAGCTCATCGCTGGCAGCCGATCGCGGCGACGATGGATCCGAACCGCGGCTGAGCGGGCGCGGGACGCGCAAGCGCTCTTCCAGGGTAATCTCGCCACCTCCCTCCCCGCCGGCCGGCAGATCGCATCGACCTGGAGGCCGATAGGGGCGTCCGATTCCAGCAGGCTCCTGTGCAGCAGCGATCACCAGGGTCACGAGGATACTCGTGTCATCGTCCCGAGATAATGGTTGATGAACGATTCGTTCGATGTCGTGGCCTGAACACAGGCGAACGAAACGCTATCCGAAAGTGTCCCATGATCATCACCAAATCTGGCGTGCTACGTCGACGATCGCAGGCAGGCTCGCCTGCCCATCTTGATCGGCGAAAAAACTTGTGATGCAGGGACCAGGCAGCAATTACCGATGGAACGTCCGATCGGCCATCGTTCCCCCGACATACGAAGAACCGTCGAACGGGTTCATTCTCACGTGAACGCAGCGCCAAGGCCGATTCGAGCAGCCGCCTGACATACTGCCGTGTTTTATTGAATGGTGCGCACGACAGGATTCGAACCTGTGACCTCCAGCTCCGGAGGCTGGCGCTCTATCCAGCTGAGCTACGTGCGCGCCGGCTCTCTATAGCCGCAGAGCGAAGCGGAAGCAAATAGCGTGAATGCGCCTCGATGAGGTATGGGAGCAGGTCCTAGTCGCGGTGGGTCAGGCGGACGAACAAGGTCTCCAAATCCGGCTCGCTCGTGGTGAGGTCGGCGATCACGACACCGGCATCGGCCAGTGTTTGCAGGAGTTGGCCCGCCTGGGCCTGAGCCGCTTTGTAGTGGACATTGAGCCGACCTTGGTCATCCAGACTCCAGCCGGCGGCCAGGAGCTCGGGCGGCATGGTAGCAGGCGGCACGAGAGGCGTGACACGCAGATGCTTCTCATCCAACCGACGCAAAAGATGCTCCGTCGTATCGCAGGCAACGACCTGGCCCTGATCGATGATGGCGATGCGATCGCAGAGCTCCTGCGCTTCTTCGAGATAATGCGTCGTAAGGATAACCGTAACGCCGCTTTCATTCAGCTTGCGCATGTAGCGCCAGAGCGAGCGGCGCAGCTCGACATCGACCCCGGCGGTAGGCTCGTCGAGAACGACGACAGGCGGCCGGTGCGCAAGCGCCTTGGCGATCAACAGCCGACGACGCATCCCGCCTGAGAGCGATCGCGCATGCGCATCGGCCTTTTCCAGGAGACCGACCGCGTCCAGCAATTCCTCGGTCCGTCGCTCGCGAGCCGGCACGCCATAAAGTCCGGCCTGAAAATCGATGATCTCGCGGGGCGTGAAGAAAGGGTCGAAATTGAGTTCCTGTGGCACCACGCCGATCGCCAGACGCGCGCGGCGCGGATGGCGATCGATGTCGATGCCGGCGATCTCGACCATGCCCCGGCTCTTGTTGACCAGACCGGCCAGGATATTGATCAAGGTCGACTTGCCCGCACCATTCGGGCCGAGAAGGCCGAAGAAGGAGCCTTGGGGGACCACGAGGTCGATGCCCTTCAGGGCATGCTTTGCAGCGGTACGGTTGGTGGCCGCATAGACCTTCTCAAGCCCCTTGAGTTCGATCGCCTGTGCTGGCAAGTGATCGCTTGACGGGCTGGCCGCCATGGGATCGGCAAGGCCGAGCGCCGGATCGAACGATGCGGACGATGATGTGGGAGAGGCCATGATGAACGACGAATTCTTTCTTGAGGACGGCAAGGAGGTCGTCGTGACGTCGCATATGAACGTTCGCTGCGACGGCGGCAATGGGCCGCTTGGCCATCCAGCTGAATTTCTCACGCTCTCGTCCAAAGGCCAGGCGGTCTGCGGCTATTGCGGCCGGCGCTACGTGCTCGAAGGAACGCCGGCGGCGACGGCAGTGCGCGCTACCGGCCAGACCAAGGCTGCCTGATCGCCGCCGTTCAGGCCCTGCTCGCCATTCAGGCAATGAGGAAATCGTCCGTCCAAAGACGAACGCCGCCTTCGATGGCATGCTCGTTGCCGCCGCGCCGAACGCCAGGAGCCAGCTCGGTCAAGGTCGCGCTGAGACCGCCGCCCAAAACCACATAGTCCGCAACCGCGGCAGCCTTGAGTCTGGCCACGACATCCCAGACCAGTTCCGTCCAGCGCTCGATTCCGAAGCGGTCGCGCCCGCGGATCGCGACACAATCCTCGAAAGAGAGGCCGTCTTGGTAGGGCAGGTGAGCGAATTCCAATGACAGGACGACAGGGCTAACGACGAGGGCTGCACCCAGTCCCGTGCCGAGGCCCAAAAAGAGCATCTTGCTGCCCTCATAGGATCCCAGCGCCTGCATGGCGGCGTCATTGATCAGCTTCACGGGCTGCTGGAAGTGGGCATCAAAATCGAATCCCAGCCAACCACGCCCCAGATTGAACGGCTCCAGTTGCAGCCGATTATCGCGTATCGGTCCCGGCATACCGATGCTCAGGCAGTCATAGCTCCAGCCGTCCGTCGCTTGCCGGATGCCCTCGATCAGGTCCTTGGGCGTGAAGCCGTGACCCGACTTGAAACGTGCGGCCTTGCCCGAGGCAGGCAAGGCCAGCTTGATCGTGGTGCCGCCGACATCGACGACGAGAACGGATTTCCCGGCCACCACACCTCCATGCGCGTCGAACTACTTCAATAACGTGCGGCCCTGCTAGCACGATCCGCCGCCTGCGCGCCACGGGCAGGACCTCGCAACTGACCCTTAACCCTTTGCTTACGATTAGCTGTCATTTTCTGCCAAGGCCGCATTCGGGGTGATCCCCTGGGTGTGGTGGAACTTGGACGCCTCTGGCAGCTGGAGCGGTAGGTTGAGACTTCGGTCAAACTTTAGGGGCATATGTGGATGGGCTCTTCGCGCCACGATCCTTGTCTGCCTCATGTCGTTCGCTACGCATGCGCCGCTTGCCGCATCCAGGATCAAGGACATTGCCGATTTCGAGGGCGTTCGTGAGAATATGCTGATCGGCTACGGCCTCGTGGTCGGCTTGAACGGCACGGGCGACACGCTGCGCAACGCGGTCTTCACTCAGGAAAGCCTCGTGGCGATGCTTGAGCGGCTGGGCGTCAGCACCCGAGGCAACACGTCGCTCAAGACCAAGAACGTCGCGGCCGTCATGGTCACGGCAACCCTGCCCCCTTTCGCACGCCAGGGTGTGCGGGTCGATGCGAATGTCAGCGCTCTCGGCGACGCGAAGTCGCTGCGGGGCGGATCATTGCTGGTCACGCCGCTTCTGGGTGCGGATGGCGAGGTCTATGCGGTGGCGCAGGGCGCTCTGGCCGTCGGCGGCTTCGAAGCCAGCGGCCAGGCCGCGTCGATTACCCGCGGCGTGCCGACGGCGGCCCGCCTGCCCTCCGGCGCCATCGTCGAGCGCGAAGTCGACTTCAATTTCGATAGTCTGGAGAGCGTCCGCGTCGCGCTGCGCAATCCGGACCTGACCACGGCACAACGCATGGCGGACATCATCAATGATCGTCTGGGTGGCGACCCGGCCAGGGCCACGGACCCTGGCACCGTCGAGATTGCCATCCCTCCGCAATATCGCCAGCGGACAGCTGCCCTTCTGACCGAAATCGAGCAGCTGCCGGTCACGCCGGATGTGCCGGCCAAAATCGTTATCGACGAGAACGAGGGCATCATCGTCGTCGGCGAAAATGTGAAGATCAGCCGCGTGGCGGTTGCCCAGGGCAACCTGACGGTCCGCGTCTCGGAAACGCCTCAAGTCTCCCAGCCCAATCCGCTGGGCGAGGGCCAGACAGTCGTGGTGCCAAGGACGACCATCCAGGTCGATGATCAGAGCAACCGCAAGATGGTCGTCCTCGATACCGGCGTCACGCTCAAGGACCTCGTCGACGGCATGAACGCCCTTGGTGTCGGCCCCCGCGACATGATCGCCATCATCCAGTCGATCAAAGCGGCGGGCGCGTTGCAGGCGGATTTGGAGATCATGTGATGGACATCAAGACGATTGCTGGCGCCAATCCCTCCAAGACCGATCTGAGCAAGGGGCAGATCGACAAGATCGCCCACGACTTCGAATCGATGTTCATCGGCCAGCTCCTCAAAGCCATGCCCTCGGAAAGCATCACGGGCAAGGAAGCCGGCCCTTATGGCGACCTGATGCTCGATCAATACGGCAAGCTGATCTCGGACCAAGGGGGCATCGGCGTTGCCAAGGCGATCACCCGCGAGCTCGATCGGATCCAAAAGAAAGATTTTGCATGATGATCTTCAATGTCAGAGGCTTGAACGACGCATTGGATGCCCTTCTGGCTCTGATCGAGGCCGAGAATGAACATGTCGGGCGGATGGATCTTGCCCCGTGTCGAGCCCTGCAAACCGACAAGATGGCCTTGCTTGACCGCCTCGAGCAGGAACTCTGGCAGATGCGACGCGCGCCTGGTGCCGCTGAGATCGAGGGCGACAGACGCGCCGAACTGGGCCGGAAGCTTCAGGCGGTCCAGGAAGCTTGCGCCCTCAACCAGCGCCGGCTGGGGGCTGCCAAGCGCGCCGTCGACCGCTTGATCGCCTGCGTCGTCGATGCGACCCGCGAGCCCGATCTGGGGCTGGGCGTGGGCTCCAACCGAACGCCTGTCATCGTCGACCACCGATACTGAGGCCAAAGAAAGGCAAGGGTCATGTCGCTCAATGCCACCTTGAACAATGCCGTCTCCGGCTTGGCGATGGCCCAGCGGTCATTGACGACCGTCTCGAACAATATCGCCAACGTCTCGACGACCGGCTACACTAAAAAAACGACGACTCAGTATGCAGCCGTGACCGGCGGCATCGGCATGGGCGTGACCGCCGGCGAACTCAAGCGCAGCATCGATGCGCTCCTCCAGCGCGAACAGCGGACGACCACGGCCGATCTTGCCAAAAGCACGGTCGTCAACGACACCTACGCTCGCCTCCAGCTCTCAGCACTCGGGAGCTCCAGCAATAATCTGACCGATCTGCTCTCGAGCTTCCAGACAGCGGTCGACGCGCTTGCCAATTCGCCCACCAACAGTGCGGCCAGGGCCAGCCTCGTCGCCACCGGCAATGCCGTGGCGAGCGCCATCGGCTCTACGGCGGATCTGATCCAGACCCTACGCGGCGACGCCGACAAGCAGATTGGCGACCAGGTCGCCGAGATCAACGACCAGTTGACACAATTGCAGGGGATCAACCTTCAACTGGGCCGTGGCGTGCCCGCGGCGGAACTGCTGGACACGCGTGATTCGCTCCTGGACAGTCTGTCCTCGAAGCTCGACATTTCGATCAGCGAGCAGGCGGACGGACAGGTCCATGTCAACACGTCGAACGGCACGACCCTCCTGGATGACAAAGCGAGGGTCGTCGCCTACACGCCAGCTTCGACGGTCACAACGGAGACAACGTTCGGCGCGATCGCGGTCTACGCGCAAGGCCAGATCGATTCGATCACCGGAGAGCCACTGGCTTCCACACGGGGCGTGGAGCTTGTCTCGAGCGGCCTGCGGGCCAACGCCGCAAGCGCCAGCGATTCGATCGACTCTTCAATAGACTCAGGCTCACTGGCCGGCTTGTTGGAGGTACGCGATTCGCTCCTGCCAAAGCTCAATGACGAGCTTTCGACGCTCTCAACCAGTATCGTTCAATCACTCAACGCGGCTCATAACGCCTCCACCAGCGTGCCGCTGCCTGCAAGCCTGACCGGCTCCCGCCAGGACACGTCATCCTTTGCCGCAGCAAGCAAGTCCGGCACCTTCAAGCTTGCGGTCCTGGATGCCTCGGACGGCCTCGTTGCTTCCGCCACACTCATCCTATCCAGCTACGCCTCGATGACCGATCTCGTCGCCGACGTGAACAGCCAATTGGGTGGTGCCGCCACCGCCGCGATTGGCGCCGACGGCGCGCTTTCGCTCTCGACCGCCTCAAGCGCCAATGGCCTGGCTTATGTCGAGGGAGACAGCCAGATCACGACGACGGCGGCGGATGGGTCGAGCAGCACCCAGGGATTAGCCCAATATCTGGGCCTGAACGATCTCTTCACCAGTTCGGCCAGTCAGCCGACGAGGTTTAAGATCCGCGACGATATCGCGGCCGATCCGGCCTTGCTCGGCAACGCGACGACCAGTGTCGGCGGCCTGCCGGAGACATGGTCCACCGGCGGTGCCGGAGATGCGAGCGGGATCCAGGCATTGGCGGCCGCTTTCACGACGGCACGCTCTTTCGCCGCGACGGGGACTGTGCCGGCGGCGACGACGAGCTTCATGACATATGCTGGCAATATCGCTGCCAATCTCGCCACGAAAACGTCGGACGCTCAGTCGGCTGTGGATACCAAGCAAGACCTGAGCGACGCGCTGGCAGCGCAGCAATCGACGGTCAGCGGCGTCAGCATCGACGAGGAATTATCCAGGTTGATCACCTATCAACAGGCTTATACGGCAGCTGCGAGACTCATTCAGGTCAGCAGCGATCTGTTCGACAAATTGTTCAGCGCCGCTAGCTAGGAGGAGTGAATCCGATGTCGGTTAGATTAGGGGATCTGGCGCAGAGCCAGAAAATGACGACCAGCCTCCTCGCCTTGCGAACGCAGGTCAATGACACGCAGGCGACAATCAGTAGCGGCAAGAAATCGAGCAATCTTGCGGGCTACGGTACTTCGGCTTCGACAATTCTCGCACTGCGCATCCAGAACACGCGCACCAGCAGTTACGTTGAGGAAAACACGATCGTCCAGTCGCGCCTGGAGACGATGGACAGCGCCATGCAGACGATCGGCGATGTCGCATCACAACTCCAAACGCTGATTGCCGGCCGACGCAGTGCCGGCGTCGACAACGCCGCGACCTTCGATAAGTCGGTCGACCTGATGCTGCAGTCGGTCCAGGCTGCGCTGAATACCCAGTATGACGGCGGCTACGTCTTTGCGGGAAGCCGCACCGATGCAGCACCTGTGGCATTTGGCAACCCGGCCTCAAATGGTGCCGGCGACACTTCCTATTACCAGGGCGACGGCAAGCTGGCCTCGGTCAAGGCCGACGACCAGACGACAATAACCTACGGGATTACGGCCGATAACCCGGCCTTCGCCGCGCTCATTGCGGCACTCTCCGCCGCCAAGGCCGCCAACGCATCTGGCTCCGACATAGAATTGGCCGATGCCTCGGCTCAGAGCGAGGCGGCCGTGTCGAATATCGCCGATCTTCGCGCTGGCTCCGGGGTCACCGCCGGCAGCCTAGAGACCATCAACGACACGCTGCAGATGAACAAGCTCTATTTCAGCAATCTCAGCAGCGATCTGGAAGACACAGACATCTCCGTCGCCATGGCGAAAGTTTCCGCGGACTCGGTAGCCCTTCAGGCCGCCTATTCGGCGATGAGCAAGATCAACTCCTTGAGCCTGACGGATTATATGCGATGATAAGAGCGGTTTATCAGGAAACTATGGCCGCCGACGTCATGTCCACGCAGTTTGCCGATTTGGGCCAACTCCTGGCCAAGGTGATCGAGGATCAGGACGTCATCGAGTTTCCAGCAGGCCTCCCCGGATTCGCCGACGCCAGGCGTTTCAACTTGCGACACGCCAAAGGTGGGCAAGCGCTTTGCCAACTCGCCTCCTGCGACCCGAACGGCCCGGTCTTTCGCTTGCTGCTGGCCGGCAGCCCCCGCGGGCACGCCATGATCACCGCCCATTGCCATGGCCTTTCGAACGAATCAGCGCAGTTGCTCTTCTTGATGACGAAAGTCCAGATCCAGGCCGATCAGTGGGTCCTGACAGCCAATTGTCGCGCGCCCCTCGTCATAGACCTCCTGGGCCGCGAAGGTGAGCAGATTATTTTACACGACGAAACGCTGGCCAAAAACGTCATCATCGCCTCGGGCGCCTATACCGCCTAGCACCTATCGATCGCTTCCTTACCAGATCCCGCTTCCGAAAGGCCAAGGTACGAATTTCTCCGTCCGCCCAAAGGGGGATGGACCGGTTGAACTCCATAGAGGCCGGCAGGTACAACATTCGTGGTCGCAACGATCCACTGTAGATAAGGCGGGGCATAATAAGTCCATGGCGCTTGGATGCAGTGGCCCCAGACTTACGACGCGCAGAACGCAATGCCGATTGACGCCTGGATGAAGAACGCACGGCGACGATCGCATTAGAAGAGCGGGGATCCCGCAGGTGCGCTCCAACGCACGCACACAGCGCAGCATCTGCCGTGTGCGCAAAACACCGAGTATGCGCTCTTGGGTACGACAATTCGATGGCGTAGCCCCTCACTTCTACTTGTGAGTGCGGGCCAGTCTAGGCCAACTGGCACTTGGCAAAACGTAATAATGTTGCTCGCCTTTGGAAGGCAGGGCAGGCCGCCAGAGCAACGCGGCTGCCGTCCATCAATGCCGGTCGAACGATACGAGACGTCACATCTCGTCCTCGGCGCCAAGGTGTTCGAGCAGAGGATTGGCAAAGCCGCGCTTACGTGAACTCGAAGAAGCCAGTCTGGTCAGTCGAGAGGTCTATGCGGAAGTACCACCACGGGTGGAGTACCGTGTGACCGAAGAAGGCGAAAGCCTTAGGCCGATCTTCGATGCGCTGGCGCATTGGGGGAAGATGAGGCTTACCCGCCATCAGGTCGCTAAACCAGAAGCTTCCCAGCGTTAAATCGAGACGGTGATTGTTTTATGTGGATTTGGTTGCGGGGACAGGATTTGAACCTGTGACCTTCAGGTTATGAGCCTGACGAGCTACCGGGCTGCTCCACCCCGCGTC
>NZ_FYEH01000012.1 GCF_900187945.1 Arboricoccus pini
TCACCCAGCCATGCGTGAAAATGCAACGGACCCGCCGTGCTCGCCTGCTCAAAATCCGGCGCTTCCTGCCCAAGCTGTAACGACATCAAGCTTCCATCCTGCCTGTTGGTGCCCCATCGGGCTTGCCACATGAGGTGGGGGCGACCGGGCGGATTTACCACCGGCCCCTCTCATCGAATTCTGGCTGGCCCGCTCTCCCTCCCGCCCTCAAAGTCGGGAGGGTGCGGCTAGGCGCGTAGCCCGGGATCGCACGCCCAACATCAGGATCGGGAGATCACGATGCCAAAGCTTACCTTGGCCACCATCGCCGCCTTGGGGATGTTGACGCTGAGCGGCGCGCTCGTCACGGCCGGCGCTGCCTGCACGCAGCATCAGTCAGCCAGCGCCCAGAGCCAGGAAAAGCCACCGGCCAGGACGAGCGGCCAGTCCAGCTGAGCTCGTCCTCGTCATCCCTTAATCCAGGTTGACCCTCCTCGTCCGGGCCCCTTTCGGGCGCGCATGTGATCCTTCGCCCTCTGGCCTCAAGCTCTGCATGGGGCTATGGCGGGCCGACGCCGATGCTTGATGCGGCAGGTGCGGCGCCCACAGGGCTCAAGGCAAAAAGGATCGCAATATGGATTACGTGAAGCTCGGCCAGACCGGCCTCGATATCTCGCGCCTTTGTCTTGGCTGCATGACCTTTGGCGACCCTGATGCCGGCGCCCATCCCTGGACGCTGAACGAGGAAGCTTCACGGCCGATTTTTCGTCACGCGGTCGAGAACGGCATCAATTTTTTCGATACCGCCAACAGCTACTCGGCCGGCACCTCCGAGCGCATGGTTGGCAAATTCCTCAAGGAATTCACCCGCCGCGACGAGACGGTAGTGGCAACCAAGGTCTATTTCCCCGAAGGGGCCGCCGGCGGCCCCTGGCACCCGAACCGCCAGGGCCTCTCGCGCAAGGCCATTTTCACCGGTATCGATGCCAGCCTGCAGCGCCTCGGGCTCGATCACGTCGATCTCTACCAGATCCACCGCTTCGACCCGACCACGCCCATCGAGGAGACGATGGAAGCGCTTCACGACGTCGTGAAGGCGGGCAAAGCCCGCTATATCGGCGCCTCGTCGATGTATGCCTGGCAGTTCGCCAAGATGCAGGTGGTGGCGGTGCGGCATGGCTGGACCCGCTTCGTGACGATGCAGAACCATCTCAACCTCCTTTACCGCGAGGAGGAGCGGGAGATGGTCCCGCTTTGCGAGGACGAGGGCGTCGGCATGATCCCCTGGAGCCCGCTGGCGCGCGGACGCCTGGCGCGGCCATGGGAAACGGAGACTGGTCGCAGCCGGACCGATGCGGTGATCGGCCGGCTTTATGCCAAGACCGAGGCCGCTGATCGCGAGGTCGTCGAAGCCGTGGCCAAGATCGCGGCCGCGCGCGGCACGCCCATGGCGCAGGTGGCCCTGGCCTGGGTGGCGCAAAAGCCGGTCGTCTCGGCGCCGATCGTCGGTGCCTCCAAGACCGCCCAACTCGACGATGCCCTGGCCGCCCTCTCGGTCAAGCTTTCCGCCGAGGAGATCGCCGCCCTGGAGGCGCCCTACGTGCCGCACGATCTGGTGATCTGACGGGTGCCATGCCTTCAGCGCCTCGCATGCCTTGCTACACTGATACCGTGAGCGGTGATCGCGAGGCGAGTGCATGACGGTTGACCCGTTCGATCCGGCCACAAGGCTTGTGCGCCTCCTGCGGGAGCGGCGCATCGGCGCGCTCGAGCTCCTGGACCAGATGATCGAGCGCGTTCTCAGGCTGGACGGCCCGCTCAATGCTGTCGTCGTCCGTGACTTCGAGCGCGCCCGCGAGCGCGCGAGGGGGCTGGACTCGACGACAGGACCTGTCGGCCCGCTGCATGGCCTGCCCATGACGGTCAAGGAGAGCTTCGACATCGTCGGGCTGCCCACCACTTTGGGTTTCCCCGAGCGTGCAAGATACAAGATCGCCGAGAGCGCCCTCGCGATCGAGCGCCTCGAGGCGGCCGGTGCGGTGATCTTCGGCAAGACGAACGTGCCAACGGCGCTGGCCGACTGGCAGAGCGCCAACGCCCTCTATGGCACGACGTGCAATCCCTGGAATCTCGAGCTGACGGCGGGCGGCTCCTCGGGCGGCTCGGCTGCCGCGCTGGCGGCCGGCCTCACGCCCTTGGAGCTCGGCAGCGACATTGGCGGCTCGATCCGCCAGCCCGCCCATGCATGCGGTGTCTTCGGTCACAAGTCGACCTATGGCCTCGTGCCACGCCGGGCGGCACCGGGCAGGCTGCCCTTCGCCGTCGACATCGCCGTCAGCGGGCCACTGGCCCGGACGGCGGCCGATCTTGACCTCGCTCTCGACGTCCTGGCTGGACCTGACCCGGCTTTGACCCGGGCCAGGCTCAGCCTGCCGCCAGGGCCCGTCACCCTCTCAGGTCTCAAGGTGGCGATCTGGGCCGAGGATGGCGCGTCGCCCACGGATGGCCAGATCACCCAGGCCATCCTCGATCTCGTGCCGCGTCTGGAGGCCAAGGGTGCCATCGTCGATGTCCGCGCGCGACCGGCCTTCGATCCCGCCTTCGCCATGGCGCTCTATCTGATGCTGCTCACTCAGCCTCTGACGATCGGCGTCGAGCCCGAGATCGCGGCTGCCAAGGCCGCCGAGTTCAAGGACCTCTTCGCGCGCTTTCCCATCGACCAAAGTCCAGTCGGCCTCAGCCATCAGGCGTGGCTGAAGCTGGACGCGCAACGGAGCGACCTGACGCGCCGCTACGCCGCCTTCTTTGCCGACTGGGATGTTCTTCTCTGCCCGGCCTTCAGCATTCCCGCCCATCGCCACCTGACGGGCGAGCAGAAGGACTGGCACCTCGACGTCGGCGGCCAACTCATCGACTATGGCGAGTTGCTTTTTTGGCCGGGCATCATCGGCGCCTTCGGCCTGCCCGCAACCGTCGTCCCTTTGGGCATCACCCGAGACAACCAGCCCTTCGGCCTCCAGATCGTCGGCCCCCTCCATGGCGACCGCATCACCATCGCCGTGGCCGGCCTCCTCGAGGCCATGGGTCTGACCTTCCAGCGGCCGACCGGCTATGGCTGAACCGGGCAGGGCGGCACAAAGGCACCAACCCCTTGTGGCGACCAGGTCGGCCAACTTGGCATTTCCCTAACTCCTTCTCGACCATCCGCCGCGTCGCGATCCTGCCGGCCGGTCGCCCGAAAATGCCTCTGGCGTTCAGACCGCTTCCAAACCCTCAACGAACCGCCTGAGCGCGGCATTGCCATTGTGTCGACGAAAGAGCGCTGCGATCGGTAATTCGGGAAAGGCGCGATCGCCCTGCAGGAACGTGACGCCTGGCGGCGCGGCACTTTGCAGGATGGTGGGCACGGTGGCTATGCCAAGGCCGGCGCCGACCAGCGACAGCAGCATGATCGGGCTTTGCGCATGGTGCCGTACCATGGGGGCGAACCCCGCCGCCTCGCGAAAGGCGTCGACTCCGAGATCCTCGCCCAGTGCTTCATAGGTGATGAACGGTTCCTCGCGCAGCAGGTCGAACGGCACCACCGCACGCTTGGCCAAAGGGTGCCCTGTCGGCAGGGCCAGCGCCATCCGCCAGCGCTCGACCACCAGGCTGTCAAATGCTGGCTTACGGCTCTCGGCATTGGCGACGACGAAGCCGATATCGAGTTCTCGGGTCAGCAGCGCCTCGCGCTGCATGGCCGGATGCAGCTCGCGGACGTCGAGCGTGATCTCTGGCAGCGCGGCATGGAACGCGCTCAGCAGGCGCGACAACAATCCGGAATAGGCCGTGGCAGCGGAGTAGCCGATCGCCAGCCGTCCGGCCTCGCCCCGACCGGCACGCTGGGCCAGGTCGATCGCCTGATCAAGGGCACGCAAGATCCGGCGCGCTTCCTCCAGGAACAGCTGCCCGGGCTCGGTCACGGCCACCGATCGGCGCGTTCGGTCGAGCAGGCGGACCCCCAACATCTCCTCCAGCTGGCGAATCTGCATGCTGAGGGCGGGCTGGACGATGTTGAGCCGCACGGCGGCGCGCCCGAAATGCAATTCCTCGGCGACGGCCGCGAAGGCACGCAGATGGCGAATCTCAGGAATCATCACGGCATTTGATCAGTATGGTCATAAACCAATATTGGACGAATAAGTGCCGTCTTTCCATCAGGGCAACGATCTTAGATTGGAAAACGCCATGATGAGTGGAGCCGGCGGCATGCCCCCTGCGCCGAGAGCCGTCGAGATGCGCGCAGGTGGGCCAGCCTTCACAGTCTTTCTGGGCGCCTTGACGGCGTTGCCCCCGCTCGCGATCGACATGGGGCTTCCTGGTATCCCCGCGATCGAGGCCGATCTCGCCGGCGCGGCCGGTCGCGGGGCGCTGACGCTCAGTCTGTTCCTGGCGGGTTTCGCGGTAGCGCCACTGGTGTGCGGACCCTTGGCCGATCGCTTCGGGCGAAGGCTTACCATAATGGCGGGACTGTTCGTCCTGTCGCTGGCGGCAGGCGCATGTACGATCGCGCAAAGCTTCACACTGCTGCTGGCCTGCCGGCTGCTGCAGGGAGTAGCCGCGGGCGCCTGCGTCATCCTGCCGCTGGCGATCGTGCGCGATCTATTTGACGGATCCGAGGCGCGCCAACATCTCAGCCGGATTAGCGCGGTGATGGGCCTGGCGCCGATGTTTGCGCCTGTCTTGGGCGGATGGGTGATGCTGATGGGCGGCTGGCGCGCCATCTATGGCGCTCAGGCGCTGTGCGGGGCGCTTTTGCTGGCCGTCGCCTTTTTTGGTTTCACCGAGACGCTGCCCGCCTCGCGGCGACGGCAGCTCGCGCCCAAGATCCTGGCCGCCGGCTATGCGACGGTGCTGCGCGACCGCGCGTTCCGCGGCAATACCCTCGTCTACGCCGTGACCTTCGCCTGCATGTTCAGCTTCATCTCCAGCGCGCCCGCCGTGCTGATGGGCCAGCTCGGCCTGTCCCCCACGGTCTTCGCGCTGGTATTTGGCCTCACCTCGTGCGGGACGTTGCTGGGATCGCTGCTCAGCGGCTGGCTGAACCGGCGGGGTGTGTCGGGTCCGGCACTGGTGGATCGTTCCGCGATCGGCATGCTCGTCGCGGCCCTCGTGCTGGTCGTGGTAGTGCTGACAGGCGTCGCCAATCTTTGGACGATCGTCGCGCCGGTCGCCGCGGCGATCTTCTGCTTCGGCCTGCTCGGCCCCAGCTCGAATCATGATGCGCTGCACGGCTTGCCGCAGGTGGCTGGTGCAGCATCCGGCGTCCTGCGCTGCTTGCAGATGGTGCTGGGCGCGCTCGCCAGCGCACTCGTCGCCTGGCTGGCGCCGCTCGACCAGCCGCTGGCGGTGATGGCCGGCCTGATGGCAGGAGCCGCGCTGGCGGCTATGGCAGTCCTGGTCAGGCTGCGCCTAGGAGAACGTCGCGACCAGCAGTCAAATCTCGTTCGCGACATGTCCTGACGGGCGACATCGCCCGCGGGGGCCAACGATCGCCGTCACGCCCAAGCCACTGCCCTCAGGCGAGCTGCCACGTCCGCTTGCCTGAGGGCAATGCGCGCCTAATCCTTGAAGACGACGGTCTTCCTGCCGTTCGGCAACACACGGTCGGCCAAGTGCCAGGCAAGCGCGCGGGCCAGAACCCGCCGCTCGATATCACGCCCCTTGCGCACGAGATCCTCCGGCTTGTCGGCATGCGTGATGCGCTCGACGTCTTGCTCGATGATCGGCCCCTCGTCCAGGTCGGGCGTCACATAGTGCGCCGTGGCGCCGATCAGCTTCACCCCGCGCGCATGCGCCTGATGATAGGGCCGGGCTCCCTTGAAACCCGGCAGGAACGAGTGGTGGATGTTGATGCAGCGACCGGCGAGCCTGGTCGATAGCTCGTCGGAGAGGACCTGCATGTAGCGGGCGAGGACGACGACGTCGGTTTGCGTCGACTGGACCAGATCCCAGATCGCCGCCTCCTGCTGCGCCTTCGTCTCGCGTGTTACCGGCAGATAGTGGAACGGGATGTCGCCGAAATCGTGATGCGCGTAGGTGGATCTCGGATAATTGGCGACGATGGCCGAGACTTCCATCGGGATCTCGCCGATCTGCCGGCGATAAAGCAGGTCCGCCAGGCAATGGTCGAAGCGCGAGACGAGCAGCATGACCCGACGCGTCTCCGCCTGCGAGCGCATCGCCCAGTCCATGCCGAACCGCGCCGCCACCGGTACGAAGGCGGCCCTCGCCGCCTCGAGCAGGACGCTTGCCGCCCTCTCGTCCCTGACAGGATTGAAGGTGATCCTGGCAAAGAAGCGGCCGCTCTCCTGATCGTCGTATTGATGCGCCTCGAGGACGTTGAATCCTTCCTCGAACAGGAGGGTGGAGGCGGCGGCGACGATGCCGGGCCGGTTCTGGCAGACAAAGGTCAAGACCAGTTGGCAGCCGGGCGAAGAAAGGTCGATGGACATCTAAACGTCTCGCAAGAAAGAAAGGACAGGCAGCTCTTGGGCAGCTGCCTTGGCCAGCCGGCCACCGCAGTGCCACCGCGCGGACCGTCCTTTCGCCGACCGGGCCCAATCGTATCGGCCAATGTCGGGATGACGCCGCCGCGCGCCCTTCAGCGCTGCTTGCCGCAGTCCAGAATTCACAACCTCGCCGAAGCGCTGGGCGCGCGGATCGCCTCGGGCCGGAGTCCTTCTATCTCCGTTGGATCGGCCGCAGAACCCTGTCGTTTTGGAGAGCGAGTATGCGCCGCATGGTCCGCTATGCCTGCTTTGTCGTCATCGCTATCCTTTTGCTTATTCTCTACGCTGCCGGCCAACAGCTTTCGCCGACAGCACACAAAGCGCTGCTCTATGCCCTGATCGTCACGGGCGCGTCGCTCGGTGCTTTTTGCATCGCCGCCAAGGGCAACGGCCGCGACGCGAACGGACCAGGCCGAGAATAGCCCCGAGCGTTCGACTGGACGGGCCGCGCGCAGACTTCTCATTGACAGGCAGGGCCTCGGCGCATGATTAATGGTTGGCGCGTCCTTTCGACCGCGTGGCTGCTCCCTTTCGATCCGACCGACATACCGAGCTCCCGCGCCTAAAACGTGCCGGGACGGTACCGGCCGAGCCGACAGCCTTACCCCAGTGGGCATCAGGTCAGGGCCGCTCAATGAAATTCGCCTCCAGATCGCCGCGTGCGATGTCTGCCTCGAACCGGCCGCCAGCTGATCGGCGCGCCGCCGCCTGTCCCGCAATCGTAGCCCGCGCATGAGCACGCCCATGTTGCGTATCCATATCGGCTGCCAGCTCAATTTCACGCTGCCGCAGATGACGCCCATGATCGTTATGCTGAATGTGCATTTCTCACGCTTTTCGGATCTGGAACGCCCCGATCATCTCATTACGAAGCCTGCCACCCAGGTTGCGGGCTATCGCGACAGCTTTGGCAACTGGTGCAGCCGTCTGGTGGCGCCTGCTGGCGAATTCACGCTCGGCACCGACGCGATCGTTCTCGATTCCGGCGCGTCCGACCCGATCGATCCCGGCGCCATCCAACATCAAGTGCAGGATTTGCCGGCGGAGACTCTCTTATTCCTCCTTGGCAGCCGTTATTGCGAGACCGATCGGCTCTCCGAAGAAGCTTGGCGGCTGTTCGGCCTTATGCCGCTCGGCTGGGCACGGGTCCAGGCCATCTGCGACTTCGTGCATAACCATCTGGAGTTCGGCTACGCGTATTCGCGGGCGACGCGCACCGCATTCGAGGCCTATACGGAGCGTCGCGGCGTCTGTCGCGACTTCGCGCACCTGGCGATCGCATTCTGCCGATGTCTGAACATTCCCGCCCGCTATTGTACAGGCTACATCACCGACATCGGGCTTCCTCCACCCTACGCGCCCATGGATTTCGCCGCCTGGATGGAGGTCTATCTGGGTGGCAGGTGGCACACGTTCGATCCGCGCAACAACGCTCCCCGGATAGGCCGCATCCTAATCGCCCAGGGCCGTGACGCCGCCGATGTGCCACTTACGCACAGCTTCGGGCCCGGCCTGTTGTCGGATTTCCGGGTGTGGGCGGAAGACGCGTCAGCGGTCGAGATGATGCTTTAGCTTATTAGCCATATCCGGCTAACCGACCGAAATTTCATCAAAATAGCCGGGCTCAGGCGTCGAGAAGAACGTCGCCTTGGGGCTGGCCGACGCAGGTGAGGACGAAGCCGTCGGCAATATCGTCCTCGCTCAGGACCTGTTGAGCGGGCATGTCCACCCTGCCACGGATCCGTTTGATTTTGCAGGCGCCGCAGATGCCGGATCGGCAGGAGCTCTGGAGATCGACACTTTCGCGGGTGGCTGCATCCAGGATCGTTTCGCCCGTGGCACACACGACGGTCTTGCCGGTTTTGCGGAACGTGACCGTTGCTCGTCCAGCACCGGCAGCTGGAGCAGCCGATGTGGGATACGACGGGTGCGCAGTCGACGGCTTGAGGACCGCCAGGGATCGCGGTGCGACGGCAGGGGGGGACGCCAGAGCTGTCGAGGTCGAGCTGCCGCCAAAGCGTTCACTATGGAGGCGCTGGCGCGGTAGTCCTTCCGCGAGAAGCAGGCTCTCCACCATGTCCATATAGCCCGACGGTCCACAGACGAAAGCTTCCCGTTCGGCCAGATCGTCGACCACCGCCCGCAAGAGTTGCGGGGTAAAGGGCCCGGTCAGCCCGTGCCAGGATTGGCCGGGAACTAGGCGCTTTGGCACGATGACCAGTCGCAATCGCTCTTGCAGGCGAGCGTTCAGATAGGAGAGTTCTTGCGCGAAAGCGACATCGGCGAGGCTACGCACGTTATAGATGACGACGCTCTTTGTGGGCGCTTCGGTGTCGGCGATCCAACGGAGCATCGAGATGATGGGGGTGATCCCGATCCCGGCAGCGATAAAGAGCAGCTTCGGCGAAGGGTGATCGACGCAGGTGAAATCGCCACCTGGCCCGGTAATATCCAATTCGAAGCCAGGGATGACCTCATCCCAGAGCCAGTTCGAGATCCAACCCAACGGCACGCGCTTTACCGATATCGACAAGGTGAAGGGCCGCGAAGGCGAGGAGGAAAGGGTATAAGTCCTCCTTAACAGACGGTCGCCGATAGGGGCTTCGACGGTGACGAACTGACCGGGCTTGTAGCTGAAGAAGCAGGGTCGGAGGGCACAAAAGCTGTAGGTCTTGACGTCGTGCGTCTCGATGGTCACCGACACACAACGCAGGCGCATCTTGCCGCCCTGCCAGAGGTCTTCCGTCTTACGGGTAATGCCTGGCGGTGGCCATGCCGGGAGGCCGAGCCCGGCGGCCGACGTGGCATTTGCGGGCGGCACGGAGTCTTTCGCCGGTGTGCTTCGGCTGCCCGCCTCCGCTCGCGACAAAGAGCCGCCTTTGGTCCCACTATTGGCCGGCGCGCGGCGTTCGGCTTGCAGAGCAGGCGCCAGCGGAGAGCCCTCGACCGAAGGCAGATCAAGCGGCGGCGAGGCCGCAGCCAATTCGAAAGCCGGCGGCGAAAATAGCGTCTCGCCATCCCTTTGCTGGATGAGCTTGCGGATCTCGCTGCGCACCTGCGCGCGAGATCTCGATTCGTTGCCGAGCGTGAACCGATGACCGAAAATTCGGCCATCGCCCGCCAGTTGGGTCACGAAGTCGTCGAGCGCGCGCATCAGGTCCGCATGATGGCCAGTATCGACGAGCGTACCGATCCTGGCCAAGGCGTCGGCGACGGCGGTTGGGCCTGTCACCAGCCGCCCGGCCTCATAAGCCCCCCACATGGAGGAGTAGCTGCGCTGCAGTTCGGCTAGTCCTTTGCGTATGTCCTCGTTCATTGTCCAAACGCCATCGCTTAACAATCGATGGAAATGTTGGACGTCGTGAGGTGTTATGTCCTTCTCGCAGTCGGCGATCGATATAAAGATCAGGAACATAATGCTCGCGAGCTCATCATGCAGATCGACAAGGTCCTGCACGGTCTTTGCTTCCGACATGACTCATTCCCCCTCGACTTGAAATCTATTTGGACGGATCAAATGGACGCATCACTCAATGTTGAGCGCGGCCGCCAGCGCAGGTGGCCGCGCGCTGGCGGCCCGACTTGAAGCCAATGACCTTTGTCCTCCGAGCGTGTCGCTCGGCGCCGTCCGCCAGTCTGGGGCGACGATAATGACGGCAAATTCGCTGACGATCTGGTAGACACGATCGCCGGTCGTCGCGCCGCCCTTTTGCGCTTCAGGAAATTCCAGCTGCACACGCGCACTCAAGCTGGCACTTTCAGCATCGTCGCCGGTCGGATCAGGTGAGTATTTGACCGAGCCCAGGTAGAGAAGATGGGCAACGCGCCCAGCTTCCGCCAACGGGCGAAGCTCGCCGCCGCACTTGTAGCGTCGCACTTCGCTCTCTTGTGCAATCATGGCCAGCCTGCCGAGCGGCATGTCGCCCAGGATGTCGAATTCGGCCAGCAGGAGGATGCGCGTGACGGTATCGTAGGCTTCCAACTCGTAGGACTTGGGCGCTTCCCAATCGAGCTTTAGGACGGGCCCTACTCCACCTATCGCGGCAAAGCTGATCGAGGCGCCGCGCTCGACGACGGCGGAGGCGCTATCGCACAAAAGGCCATCGACGAAGAAAGGGGCCAGGTCCAGACGCTCGACCCGCACCTCGCCCAAGTGGCGGACGATGGCCAGATGATAGGGTAGGAGGCTACGGTCCCGGATACTCACGTCGTTACCGGGCGCGCGCCCGACGGTGATCTTGGATTGGGTCCAGTTCGTTACCTGAGCCGTCTTGTCAGGCCATGTCACCGTGAGATGCAATGCCATGAGGCCGGCGGTATTGTTTCCACCCCTGGGGCCCATGGCCAAGAGCCCAGCTAGGACTTCATCGAGCAGCCAATGGCCAACGAGCTCGTCCTTCGGACGGCTGGCCTTGAGACCGGCTGCCGCCTCTGCGGCCAGTGGCGGATCGATACCGGCAAACGCCGTCAGGGTGAGCGCTTGGCCAATGGGATCGGCGTTGCCCAGGAGGGTCTCGAGATTTGCAGCCCCGTCCAGTCCTTGCACGATGACGTCGCGAAAGACGTGGCGCTCCAATCCTTCGGGCGATTCGAGCTCTTTTTGCGTATCTTGGAGACGCAGCGCAGCGACGAGATCGGGAGCCAGGGCGCTTTCCCAACTCGTCCCGGCATCGCGCGCGGCCGGAAGCAACAGAAGGGGTGCCATGACGTGGCCGGCAAAGCCTGCTGCGTCGCTCGCATACCAAAGGCCGAGCTCGCTCGGGCCCATGGCCCTGAGCAGGCTCAGTAGCCTGCAGCCAACATCCCGCAGGTGGCCGCCCACCTGGGTGTGCAGGAGGCGCCCCAGCGTGATCGAGAAGCTGTCGCCGCACAGGTTCGAATCCAGGAAAAAGCGCGCGGCCAGGAGGTCTTGCAGCGTTTGCAGGCAGATCGAGGCGCGCATGCTCATGATCCCGTTGGGCTCGGCAAGCCCGCGCAGCATCCTTTGATGATCTTCGGCTGAGACCTGCAAGCTTGCCTGCAGCACGTCGAAGGTGGTGCGCATGTCGTGGCTATCCCGCAGGCCCGCGAGGGTGCCCCCGGCCTCGACATGATTGACGACCATTCCTCCAGCCATGTCGCGGTAAGCAGCAAAGGCGGTTTCCTTCTCCAGGCTCGTCGCTTCCGACGCTCTTGAATCGACGACCTCGCTCATGCCTAAATCGTCGAGCAGCCGCGCATGGTCGGCGTCACTGATCCCCATCTGCGTACGGATGTCGTAGAGGAGGTCTGCGAAGGATGTCGTGCTCGTCGTACCGGTAGCGACGGCGTCGTCCAGAACATTGCGATAGGCTTGCAGCTTCTGCTCGTGTGAAAAGCCCGGCAGAACCTTGGTCAGCAGATAGAGCTCGTCGGGTCCGAGATCGTCGAGCTGGCGTCCGTCCAAATAATGAGCAACGTCGACTTTGAGCTTTTTCAGCTGACTTAGCAGGCTCGATGCCATGCCCTCGCGGCGATATTTGATGGGTGAGCGCTGCAGGGCCTGCCAGAGCCACATCGTCGTCAGGAGAACGATCAGAATGTCGACGATGTGCATCGCCAAAGCTGGCAGCAATAAAAGGTTGGGGCGCCCCCCGAACAGATAGAAGGTGTTGATCGAGACATAGGCGCTCACGCACAGGCAGTGATTGACAATCTCTGCCTCCGAGATACGCCCTTTGCGGTTGCGGAACGACCGATAGGCGCGCTCGAGGAGCTTGCCGATCGCAAGCGAGGCCACGGCCGCCAGCAGGAGAACCAGCGGCGCTGCCAGCACTTTGGGGATCGGCACCACCTGGCCTCTAAGATAGAGGCCAGGTGACATCAGCTTTGCAAGCGCGCCTTCCTCATGAGTCCAGATGCCGGAGAAGTAATAATCTCCGCTGCCAGAATATAGGTAATAGTATCCGTAAAATCCGACGATAAGACCAAAGAACATATAATAGACCTGCCGGCGGGCAGGATTGGCGATGCTATCCCAATATGAGCGCTCGAGGTCGATATCGCCGCAATTGGCCGTGCACGCGACACAGGCGCTGCGGTCACTCTCGTTGGAGGATGCCCGGCACATGGATTGCGGGGTCGCCGGTCGCTCCACATGCGGGGCGCTCTCCAGCAGGCCGCGTGGCTCAGTATAGATCTTCTGCACGATGTTGACCGGACAGAAATAGTTACACCAGCTCTTGCCGCCCCAAAGCGTCCCAACCAGGAACGCCGCGGCCAGCACGCCAAGCAAGGCCACCGCGAGCGCCATCCGGTCGCTGTTGATCAAGAGTATGCGCGATGTCAGGCCCGCAAACAGAAGGCCTAGCTGGACGTACCACGCATGCCGTGCCAGCCAGTCATTGCGGCCAATCAAGGCCAGGACGCGCTCGATTTTTCCCGTCCGGCGTTGAAGGACGATCCGCCGGCGCTGCAATCCCAGATAACGCGGGAATTGGGATACGAAGGAGAGCGGGCAGATCCGGCGCCAGGCCTCATGACCAAAGACCATGAGAAACAGCGGCAAAACCGGCACGACCATCGTCCAGAAGATACGAGCGCCCATTGCATAAGGGCTGTTTTGAAGAAGCTGGTCCTGTACGGGTATCCCTGTGGCCGTAATTCGAAAGGGGCTGCCGAGCTTCTCGGGCATGGTCCAGGCGGTGGTCAGCGGATCCCAAAAAAGCGACACGATCAATCCAAGCCATCCAAGCAGGAGGGTGGCACGGACAATAACCATCTTTCGCTCGGTCGTTCGCGCGAACATGCTTGAGGCTCCGGCGTCTCAGCTGAGCGCAGTTGGCAAGAACCGACCCGCGATCAGTCCCTGTCATTTCTTCCCCGACAGGTTACTCGCCGATGAATGGCCCCAAATAGTCGTTAGATGATATGCGGAAAATACATGCGAGTATGATTACGATCATTGTCGTCAGTATTGATATATGCGCATGCGATTTTGGCATTACCGCGACTGACCGCAGGGCGATGAAGATTGGGGCGACGCAAGACCGAGGATGATGTCTGTGATCTCACAGGGCGCGACAGCAAAAACCAAACGCCTGCCCATATTGCCGGCCAGGCCCGTTCGCCCGAGGCGACGGCGATGTCGGGCCGGCAATCGACGGGCGTTGTCTGTTGCGGATTGGCTAGTCCGGGCACTCGCGGGTGTGAACCTGGCATTCTTAACAGCGATACCAGCGGTCTCGGCTCAAGAAGCCATCGTCCCCATTCCGTTGCATCAGGATCTGGATTTACGCAAGGTCAAGCTCGGCGCTTCGCTGTTTAGAGACCCGCGCCTTTCGCACGATAACAGCAATTCATGTTCGACCTGCCACCTCTTAGAGCGCGGAGGTGCCGACGGTCTGCCTTTATCGGCGGGCCTGGACGGAAAGCCCGGCATGACGAACACGCCGACGGTCTTCAACTCTGCCTTTAACTTCCGGCTGAATTGGGACGGTCGGGGCGCCTCGCTGGCGACGCAGCTCGATGCCGCCATCAAGGATCCGACCGTCATGGGTGCGACTTGGCCCGAGATCATCGACAAACTGAAGGCCGACAAACGCTTCTCCGTAGAATTTACCAAAGTCTATCCGCAAGGCTTGACGCCAGATGCGACCATCGACGCCCTCGTTACCTACGAGCGCTCTCTGACGACGCCCGATGCGCCTTTCGATCGCTATCTCCGCGGTGATGTAGCAGCCGTCGATGCGGACGAGCTCGAGGGGTATCGCCTCTTTAAGGCCTACGGGTGCATCGCCTGCCACCAGGGAATGAACGTGGGTGGCAACATGATGCAGGTATTTGGCGTCCTCGGTGATCCCGGCGATTATTTTCGCGGGAAGGGGTCAACAACGCCCTTCGATACCGGCCTTTATCGGCTGACGGGCAAGGAAGAGGACAAGTTCGTCTTTCGAGTGCCGAGCCTTCGCAACGTCGCCTTAACGGCACCTTATTTCAATGACGGCTCCGCAACAACACTGCCGGATGCCATTCGGATCATGGCAAAATATCAGTTGGGCCGCCCCATCAGCGAGCGCGACGTCGACCTGATCGTGGCCTTTCTGCAGACCCTGACGGGCGACTATGAGGGCAAGCCCCTCGATGCCCCAAGTGCCAGTGCGGCCGCTCATTGACGACGGTTCGGCCAACTCAAATCCCCGCCGTGCTGTAGGAAGTTGCAAAGAGGTCTCTCGATGGAAAGACGAATACCAAAGCACGGATGGTCGCTCGCAATATGCATCGTCGTCCTGGCCGCGACGACCGCATCTTTCTTCTTGCTATCGCATTCGCCAACCCAGCAGTTCCGTGAGGCGGATGACGAGTTGGCCGAGCTGAAGCAAACGGATGCGCGCTGGACAGCCGACATTCTCAGCCTCGAGCTCGGTCTGAACGGCAATTACGATGTCGTAACGACGCCGCTTCGCGGCTTTAGCGCAGCCTATGAGAGGCTCGAGCGCACAATCGCTGCGATTCACACCAAGGACGAGGCGGCAGCAGCCTCGCAGGCCCTGGCCGACTACAAGGCCGTGATGGCACAGAAAATCGCGTTGGTGGACCGGATCAAGGCGCAATATGCGGTCTTGAGCAATTCATCGCGATTTCTTTCCGTGGCCGACAGCGAATTGTTCATGGTGTCCCAGTCGAGTGACGTCGATCTGACCGTTCAATCGCGGATCGCCGGTATTTTGAACCAACTTATGACGAGCGTTACCAGTTACATGGTAACACCCAATAATAGCCTGCGCGATGTCATCGGTCAGCAGATGCAGGAATTGCAGCGGGTGGCCGAAAGTGTGTCGCCCACAGCGAGCTCCAAGGCCGCGACACTGGTCAAACACACGGACACCATTCTGCGGCAGCGTCAGTTGGGCAACGAGTTGATCGTGGGCGCTGTAACCCTGCCGACCGCCAAGGCAATCGATCACCTGGCGATGCAGTTGCGCGGGCTGAGGGACCAGATCGAGGCAAAGTCCCTGATCTATCGTGACGTTGGCCTCATCTGCCTGGCCCTCCTGGCCGGCAGCCTCGCCTCGGCCGGTTGGCTCCTTTATCGGCACCTCTCCCGGCTCGACGCGTCGAACTCGAAATTGCAACTCGCCAATGACGAGGTGCAGACCCAGCTCATCCAATCGGCCAAGCTCTCCGCGATGGGGCAGATGGTTGCAGGCATCACGCACGAGATCAACACGCCTTTGGCCTATGTCAAAGCAGTCTTCTCCTTGATCAGAGAGCAACTGGCCCTGGTGGCAGCTGCCGACGGGGGACAGGCGCTCAGCCAGATCAAGACGCCCGGTGCCGAGACCAATTTGCTCGATGAAGTCCACATGTTGCTCGAAGAGGGGCTGCACGGCATCGAGGAGATCGCAACCCTTATCCTGACGATGAAGAATTTCAGCCGGCTCGACAAAGGCAGGCTCGACGAATTTTCCGTCGAAGAAGGACTCGAGAATGCCCTCTTGATTGCACGCTCGGAGTTGAAATACGTGGCCGACGTCACGCGTGATTATGGCAACGTGCCGTCGATAACCGGTTCGTCCTCGCAGATCAAACAGGTCTTCTTGAACCTGATCAACAACGCCGCCCATGCAATGGCAAGCCTTGATCGTCGTGGCGAGCTTACCATCCGAACCCGTCTGGAGGGCGAGGATCAGGTGGTTATCGAGATTGCGGACGACGGCCCGGGCATTCCGGCCGCGATTCGCGACAAGATCTTCGATCCGTTTTTTACGACCAAGGAGGTCGGCAAGGGGACCGGCATGGGCCTCTCGATCTGTTATCGCATCGTCCACAATCATGGCGGGTCGCTGACGGTCAATTCCGAGGAGGGGCGAGGTACGACCTTCATGGTCCTTCTTCCCATCCGCCATCAGCTGAATGACGCCGCCACTGCTGACACGCGGCTTGTCGCGGCAGTCTGAAATCTTTTCTTCTCAAATCGAGGAGCGCCGTTCGTGACCCAGAAGCCAACCCTTCTTTTCGTCGACGACGAAGAGCGCGTCGTCAAACTCTTGAAGATCATGTTTCGCGCGGATTATCAGGTTTTCACGGCCAATAGCGGCCGTGAAGCCCTAGCTATTCTCGAAGCGCATCATATCGACGTCATCGCCAGCGACCAGCGCATGCCGGAAATGCTTGGCATCGAACTCTTGGCGCAAGCGGCCAAACGCTGGCCGCATTCGGTCCGCATCCTCCTGACTGGCTATAGCGATCTCGTAGCCATCATCGGCGCGGTCAACGAAGGCGAGGTCTTTCGTTTTCTCAACAAGCCATGGAACCAGGATGAGCTTCGCGCCGTCATTGCCGAAGCGGTACAGATCTCCCAGCGCGATCGAGAAGCAGCACTCGCAGCGGCGGCCAGCCCACAAGGAGCCCCCGCCGAGGATGTGGCGCGGTCGAGCAGTCAGTTGCCTCTAGCGACGGCGGCCAAGCTCCTGGCGATCGACGGCATTGCGAGTGACCGTCAGGAAGTCGTCGAGATGTTCACGCAGGATTACCACGTGATCACGGCCTCCACCATCGAGACGGCACTCGAGATGATCGAGATGCATGATGTGGGCGTCATCGTGACGAACAGCATCGTCGACGGCGTCGACATCACCGACATGCTGGCGGCCATTCGTGAGCAATATCCAGCCATTACGGTCGTCGTCGTCACCACCAACCCCGATAGTGACACGATCATCAAGCTGATCAATCGCGGCCAGATCTATCGTTTCGCGATGAAACCTCTAAGCCCCAATATTTTCCGCTTGGCCGTAGGCGCGGCGATGCGGGAATATCATCGCCGGCTGGCCGACATTCGCTTGTCTCCGCCGACACCGCGGCATGACCCGAGTGCTGTCACATCCGGCGTCTTTGAAAGTTTCGTGCGCAGCATTGCCCGCTTCACCAAGGTGCGCGATCGTTCTTCGCTCTGAACGCCGCGAGGAATGAGCCCGGTTTCGTGCTACCAGGCCTCATCGAGCATCGGTCGATTGCCGACCCCATCAGCGATGATAGCAAAGCCAGTTAGATCGACCGTCCCGTGGCGCGGTAATGCGCTCATCCGGCAAGTGATGTTCTCTATCAGGGCGCTGCCATGATGTTGCTACGCAAGCAGTAGCATATGGCTCAATCGAGGCTTTATCGCGTGAGATGATGCCAAGCGTTCGCCGCACCGCTCTCTAGTCTAGAAGATAATTGTCATAATGTAACTTATCGACAACGCGCAAGCATTGCACTTTTTACAACGCACAGCATAGACTCGTCGTCTCGGACATGCAGAGGGTCTGTCCCCGCACATGCGGGGAACACAGCGAGACCAAAACACAATCGAGCATTATCGCCGGTTCATCCCCGCGCATGCGGGGAACACTCTTGCTGGAAAGTGTTGTAACGCAACGACTTTTACGATGCCAAAGAACGCACCGACGATGATAAGGAAATCTCCCTGCCCTTAAAAGGGCGGAATTTCGTTCAGATCGGCCGACGGATGGAATGCGACGAGGCGAAAATCGTCGAAGTCGACCGGTACGCGACGGTTCCGACCGCATGTGTCGAAGGCGAAACCGGCATCGTTGGGGGCTGCCCAGGCGATTACGGCGTTGCCCTCCCCCACCTGAGCCAGAACGTCGGCCCAGATCCGCTCGCGGACGCGCCGGGAATAGCTGCCGACATACACGCCCGCGCGAAGCTCCAGCAGCCAAACGGCGAGACGACCGCGTAGGCGCGGCGGGACATTTTCAGTGACAATCATCATCATGAGCAACCTTCCTCGACGCCAGCGTTCCGGAGAGGCTCAGCCACGATGACCCTCATTGCCCGATGGGGCCGGATCCTCGAAAGCGACCGGCTGGGCATCGGGCGGCGGGTCGGGGCGCGCCAGCCCACCCGCTTCCAGGATCGAATCGATGAGCGGGATCAGCCGCTCCAGGAGATTTGAGCGTCGGAACGCGTCACGACATCCCCGCCGGACCGCGCTCTCGAGCGACGGGGCATTAAGGCTCTTGCCTTGTATGGCCTGGGCGGCCACGCGAGTCGATGGGCCTGATCGCTCACCTCGCCGGGCAATAGTCTAGTACATAAAAGATTACACGCTTAGATACTTTATAATATAAAAAGCTAACTGTGAATAAAAGATTCTTTTATTCATTCTTTTACAATAATATTTATTTAGCACAGGGCGATTGCGCACGTCGCGGACCATGAAATTCAATAATCCCCGCACTTGGGCGACGAAGCCTATCTTCGGTCATCTTGTCAAAGAAGCGGCATGGAATTTGCTAAACAATCTCTTCAACCATGCTGTGATGAGTCGCAACAAAGGGAGATGTCGTGCTTCGTCGATCAATCCTTCAGCTTCCCCTGGCCGGCTTGGTCGGCAGCCTGCCGCTGTCCAAGGCGCTCGCTGCGGCCGGCGCCGGCACATTGCGGATCGGCATGACGGCCTCCGACATTCCGCTCACGACCGGTCAGACCGACCAGGGTGGTGAAGGCCAGCGCTTCATGGGTCTGACGCTCTACGACGCGCTGGTCGGGTGGGATCTTTCGAGCGCCACGAAGCCGTCAGTCTTGATCCCCGCTCTGGCTACGTCTTGGAAGGTCGATGCGAATGACCAGACGAAATGGACCTTCGTGCTCCGCGACGGCGTGAAGTTCCATGACGGCAGCGAATTCGATGCCGAGGCCGTCGTCTGGAATTTCGACAAGCTCTTGAAGCAGGATTCGCCGCAATTCGATCCGCGCCAGTCCGCCCAGGGGCGCTCGCGCATCCCCTCGGTCGCCAGCTACCGGGTCGTCGACCCGAAGACGGTCGAGATCACGACGAAGTCGCCGGACGCGACGCTGCCCTACCAATTGGCCTGGATTCTTTTCTCCTCACCGGCCAATTGGGAAGCCCAGGGCAAGAGCTGGGATGCCGTCGCCCAGAAGCCGTCCGGAACCGGACCCTGGAAGCTCGAGCACGGCTTTCGCCCGCGCGAGCGCGCCGAACTCACCCCCAACAAGGACTACTGGGACGCAACACGCGTCCCCAAGCTCGAATCGCTGGTCCTCATCCCCCTTCCCGAGCCCAACGCACGGGTGGCAGCCCTGCGTTCGGGTCAGGTCGACTGGATCGAGGCGCCGGCGCCCGACGCCGTGCCGTCCTTGCAGGCGGCCGGGTTCGACATCGTCACGAAT
This sequence comes from Arboricoccus pini, assembly GCF_900187945.1. Taxonomy (GTDB): domain Bacteria; phylum Pseudomonadota; class Alphaproteobacteria; order Geminicoccales; family Geminicoccaceae; genus Arboricoccus; species Arboricoccus pini. Next base: position 19,689 of record NZ_FYEH01000012.1, read on the forward strand.
TCCTATCCGCATAACTGGACTTGGCATCTCTCGCGCGTTGAAGGGTCGCCCTGGAACGACATCCGCGTCCGCAAAGCGGCCAACTTGGCCGTCGACCGGGAAGGCATGAAATCGCTCTTGGGCAACCTGATGATTCCGGCCGAGGGCTTCTTCCCCCCGGGGCATCCCTGGTTTGGCAATCCGAGCTTCAAGCTCGCCTACGATCCCGAAGCCGCCAAGAAGCTGATGACCGACGCTGGCTATGGACCCGACAAACGGTTGCATACCAAGACCGTCATCTCGCCCTCGGGCTCGGGGCAGATGCTGCCCTTGCCGATGAACGAGCTCATTCAGCAAAACCTGGCCGACATCTTCATCGACGTCGAATTCGAGGTGGCCGACTGGAATACCGTCATCAATATCTGGCGGGCGGGAGCCAAGGATCCGACTGCAAAGGGCGCCGACGCCGTCAACTATTCCTATTTCATCCAGGACCCGTTCAGCGGCCTCATCCGGCAGGTCGAATGCGATCTGGCGCCGCCTAACGGAACCAATTGGGGCTATTACTGCGACAAGGAGATGGATGCGCTCCTGAGCCAGGTGCGCACGACCTTCGATCCCGACGAGCAGGTCAAGGTCTTGCAGAAGGTCCATGAGAAATACGTCGACGACGCGCTCTTCTTGATGGTGGCGCACGACGTCAATCCCCGCGCGATGAGCCCCAAGGTCAAGGGCTTCGTTCAAGCGCAGAACTGGTTTCAGGACTTCTCGCCGATCACGATGGCCTGACCGCCGAAGATGCGGGGATCGCCCTGATGCTGGCTTATGCCTTCAAACGTCTTCTGCATGTCATCCCGGTGGCGTTCGGGGTAAGCATCGTTTGCTTCCTCCTTCTCCACATAGCACCGGGCGATCCCCTGGCGGCGATCCTCCCCGCCGATGCCACGGCCGAGCTCCAGGCGCAGATGCGGGCGCTCTACGGCCTGGATCGCCCGCTTGTTATCCAGTATCTCCTCTGGCTGCTTCGGGCCCTGCATGGTGATCTCGGTTTGTCGATCGCCACGGGCCGGCCGGTCACGCGCGAGATTCTGGGCGCCATGGTCAACAGCTTCATCCTGGCGGGTGTCGCCACCTTGATCGGCTTCTCGCTGGGCTCGCTTCTCGGATTCCTGGCCGGCCTCTATCGGGGCTCCTGGATCGACCGCCTGGCCTCCAGCATCGCCATGCTGGGCGTCAGCGTTCCCCACTATTGGCTGGGCATCGTCCTCGTCATCATTTTCTCGGTCGAGTTGAACTGGCTGCCGGCCACCGGCGGCGGGACGGACGGCTCGGGGGGACGGGCCCTGGATTGGAGCTATCTCCGCTTCCTCGTCCTGCCCGCCTTGACGATGTCGGTCATCCCGATGGGTATCATCGCCCGGACGATCCGCTCGCTCGTCGCCGAGGTGCTGGCGCAGGATTTCGTCCAGGCGCTGGCCGCCAAGGGTCTGATGCCCCGCCAGATCCTCCGCCACGTAATCCGCAACGCCGCGCCCACGGCCATCTCGGTGATGGGCCTGCAGCTCGGCTATCTGCTGGGCGGCTCCATCCTGATCGAGACCGTTTTTTCCTGGCCCGGAACGGGCTTTCTCCTCAACAACGCGATCTTCACCCGCGACCTGCCGATGCTCCAGGGCACGATCCTCATACTGGCCCTCTTCTTTGTCATCATGAACGTCCTGGTGGACATCGTTCAAAGCGCCATCGACCCCCGCATCCAGAGGAATTGAGCCGTTGGCCCTGACGCTGACCCGCGAGAAAGCCCAACCGGCCATCGTGCTCCGTTCGCCCGGCTACTGGCAAGGCGTTCTTGCCCGGCTGAGCCGCGATCGCATCGCGATGATTGCCCTGATCGTCGTCGCCCTCCTGATCCTGATGGCGATCCTGGCCCCCTACCTCGCTCCCGACGATCCGACGCGGGGCAGTCTCGCCCGCCGACTAAAGCCGCTCGGCACGCCCGGCCATGTCCTGGGTACGGACGAGCTGGGCCGCGACATGCTCTCCCGCCTGATCTGGGGAGCCAGGCTGTCGCTGGTCATGGGCGTGGTGCCGGTGCCAGTGGCTTTCGTCCTCGGCAGCGCCATCGGCATCATCGCCGGCTATGCGGGCGGCCTGACGAACAGCATCATCATGCGCACCGTCGACGTGTTCTACGCCTTCCCCTCGGTGCTGCTGGCCGTGGCACTTTCCGGCACGCTGGGCTCAGGCCTCACTAACGCACTGGTCTCGCTCACCGTCGTCTTCATTCCGCAGATCGCGCGTGTCGCCGAGAGCGTGACGACCCAGGTGCACCGGCTTGACTATGTCGAGGCGGCCCGCGCATCGGGCGCCGGTTCGCTGGCCATCGTTCGCGTCCACATCCTGGGTAACGTCCTAGCGCCGATCTTCGTCTTCTCGACCAGCCTCATCTCGGTTTCGATGATCCTGGCAGCCGGCCTGTCCTTCCTTGGACTGGGGGTGCGGCCGCCGGATGCTGAGTGGGGCCTCATGCTGAACACCCTGCGTACGGCGATCTACATCAATCCGACGATCGCGGCCCTGCCGGGCGTGATGATCTTTATCACCTCGATCGCCTTCAACCTTTTCTCAGACGGGCTTCGCAACGCCATGGACGTCAAGACATGAGCCTGGATCTTGGCGGTCCGGCCCAGCCCCTTTTAACCGTACAGGGACTGGTCAAGCATTTCCCGGTGAAAGGATCAGGCCTGATGCGACGGCGCGTCGTGCGCGCGGTCGACGGTATCGATTTCAAGGTAAAGAAGGGCGAGACGCTGGGTGTCGTCGGCGAAAGCGGTTGTGGCAAGTCGACGACCGCCCGGCTCATCATGAAGCTCTTGGACCCGGACTCGGGAACGGTTCTCTTCGATGGCCAGAAGCTCGGTCACGAACTCGAGCTTAGCGCCTATCGGCGGCAGGTGCAGATGGTGTTCCAGGACAGTTACGCCTCGCTCAATCCCCGCCTGACGATCGAGGAATCGATCGCCTTCGCGCCGCGGATCCACGGCGTCACCGCACGCGCCGCGACCGAGCGGGCCCATGCGCTGCTCAATCGGGTCGGACTCGATCCCGGACGTTTCGCCGGCCGCTATCCGCACGAGCTTTCCGGCGGGCAGCGCCAGCGGGTCAACATAGCACGCGCGCTCGCGCTCGAACCGAGACTCGTCATCTTGGACGAGGCCGTGTCCGCGCTGGACAAATCGGTCGAGGCGCAGGTTCTCAACCTCCTTCTCGACCTGAAGGACGAATTCGGCCTTACCTACATCTTCATCTCGCATGACTTGAACGTCGTCCGCTTCCTCTGCGATCGCGTCATGGTCATGTATCTGGGCAAGGCAGCCGAGATCGGCGATACCGAGGCGATCTACGAACGACCGGGTCACCCTTATTCCAAGGCGCTCCTGGCCTCCATGCCGAAGGCGAACCCGGCGGAGCGCATGGACGAGCCGCCGCTGGCTGGCGACCCGCCGAACCCGATCGATCCCCCCTCGGGTTGCCGCTTTCATCCACGCTGTGCGCTTGCCGAGCCGGTCTGCAGCCAATCGGAGCCGCCGTTGCTGCAGCTCGGCGGCGATCATGAGGCCGCCTGCCTCGCCAACATGTCGGGCTCGGGGCATAGCCTGGCGCCGAGCAGAGCACCTTGATCCATGCAGACGCCGCCCGCCATCATCGACATTCGCAATCTCGCCGTCACGTTTCGAGGCGGCAGCCGCAAGGTGCGCGCGGTCAACGGTGTCGACCTCACCGTTGACCGCGGCGAGGTCCTGGCTCTCCTTGGCGAATCGGGCTCGGGCAAGAGCGTCACGTTGCGCTCGCTCCTTCGCCTGCATCCCAAGGGCACGCTGATCGAGGGTGAGATCAAGGTGGCGGGGCAGGACGTCATGCGGCTCGGCCGGCGGGCACTGGCGGATCTGCGCGGCGGCACTGTGTCGATGATCTTCCAGGAGCCGCGACTGGCACTCGATCCGGTCTACAGGGTCGGCGACCAGATCGTCGAGACGATCCGCCGACACATGCCGGTGTCACGCAGCGAAGCGCGGGCGCGGGCACTCCGCCTGTTCGAGGACGTCCGCATCCCTTCGCCGGAGAGCCGGCTCGGCAACTATCCGCACGAGATGTCGGGCGGGATGCTGCAACGATCGATGATCGCCATGGCACTCGCCTGTGATCCCGCGATCCTCTTGGCGGACGAACCGACGACGGCTCTGGATGCGACCGTTCAGATCCAGATCCTCCTCCTCTTGCGCGAACTCCAAACACGGCGCGGCCTGGCCGTCGTCTTCGTCACCCATGACATCGGCGTCGCCGCCCAGGTGGCCGACAAAGTGGCCGTCATGTATGCGGGCCGGATCGTCGAATCGGGCCACATCGCCGATGTCATCCACAATCCTCGCCATCCCTATACGCAGGGACTATTGGATGCGCGCGTCGAGCTGGCGCAAGGCAGCAGTCGCCTGCGCACCATCGAGGGCGCCCCGCCCGACCTCTCGGCCCTGCCGCCGGGATGCGCGTTCGCCCCACGTTGCGGGAGGGTGGCCGAGACTTGTCGAACCGTCGTTCCCGAACTCCACTCGGGGTCCACCAGCGTCGCCTGCTTCGAGCCGCTGCGGGGCTGAAGATCGACGCCTTGACACGTCGGGCCCCGCTCCTTGGTTGGCGCAACTCAGCGCGGGCTATCTCTCGGCGTCGGTTTCTTCCAGACGGTCCTTGTCTTCCGGATCTTCCGTCAATTGCGAGAAGATCGCACTACCTCAGGACTTTCCGGTAGTCGATCGGTGCCATCCCGCTGCGCCCATCATTGCCTTTGGCCGGCAATCCTTCGGATGCGCGAGCTGGGCCCCAATCCTCGGTGTTGGGCCTCGTCTGTGATCGCCCGTAGGATCGCCTTGATTTCTTCCTGTCGGCCAGCTGCCGCTTTCTTATGCTGTCATGTATCTGGCGCATGCCCCCGGCGGGGACGGACGGGCATCACTTGGCTGCCGGCTACAGCCGCCGTGCGGGCTCAGCGCGTCCGGGACGTGAGCGCCCTGCCCTCGGTCCCCGCCTGAGGCGCCGGGTTCAGTTGGCGCTCGAGCACGGCGCGAAGATCGGCGGCAAGAAGCGGTTTGCGCACGACCTCCTTGATGCCGACGCGCTGAATGAGCTCAACCGAGGGAAGGCTCACGAGCCCGGTCATCAAGACGATCGGCAGGTCGGGAACGATCGCGTTCACGCGTGCGGCCAACTCGATCCCCTTCATGCGCGGCATGACCTCGTCGGTAAGGACCAGATCAAAACGATCGGGCGCCGCGGCAAGGGCCGCGAGGGCCGCGTGCGGATCGCTAAATCCCATGGGCTCGCAGCCCATCGAAGCCACGGCCTCCTCCGTGATGCGCAAAAGGCCGACCTCGTCATCGACGATCATGACGATCTCGCCCTGGCCCTGAAACGTGCTGCCCGTCCTGCCGGGGAGGTTGGCGACCTGCTGCGCGTGCGGCAGGTAAACGGTAAAGACGCTGCCGCGACCAGGTTCGCTCTCGACGTCGATCGCGCCTTGATGCTCCGTCACCATGACTCGGATCGTGGCCAGCCCCAGGCCGGTGCCGGCATCCTTGGTCGTGAAGAAGGGCTCGAAGATGTTCTCGATCACCGCCCGGCTCATGCCGACGCCATGATCCTCGACGCAAAGCCTAGCATAGGCACCGGTCGCCAGTTCGCCATGCGAGAGTTGGCGTGGGGCCGTCACGACCTCGAGATCGAGCGAGATGGTCACCTGGCCCTCACCGTCCATGGCCTGAGCGGCGTTGCGCGCCAGGTTCATGATGACCTGCTGCACCTCGGCCGGATCGGCGGCGACCGTCAGCGGCGAGGTGCCCTTATGGACGACATACGCGACCTTTGCTGCTAGCGAGATCTCCAAAAGCCGGATGGTCTCGTCGAGCAGGTCACCCAATTCGACCTGCTGGAGATGGTGATCGCGCTGGCGGCTAAGGGTCAAGATCTGCTCGACCACGTCGGCTGCTCGTCGGCCCGAACTCAGGATCTCGCGCACGTAGGTTCCGGCTGTCGAGCCAGGCCCGGTCTGCTCCAGGGCCATTTCCGCGTAGCCCAGAATGGCCCCCAGGATATTATTGAAATTATGCGCCACGCCGCTGGCGATCGTCCCGACCGCCTGGACACGCTGGGCATGATGGAGACGGCTTGTCAGCCTGTCGCGCTCGAGACTGGAGAGTCGTCCCTGCCATGCCTGCAGCACCGTGTCGGCGACCATCCGCATCAGCCCGATATTCTCGGCCGGCCACGGCTTCTCGACGCGCAGCCGATCCAGGCCCATGATGCCGATCACCAAGCTGCGATGCATGACGCTGACGCCAAGCCACGAGCGCACGCCATTGGCCTCGAACTGCTGGCGGAACGGGCCCGACGGCAGCTGCGAGACCCGGTCCACAATGGCCACACTCTCCTGCCGCGGGCAGCTTTCATCGTCGAACAGGGTCAGCGCCGCCTCGGCCCAAGCCAGCTGCGCCTCGTCGTCCGGTACGTCGTCAGCCGTCCAGATCGCGAAATGCCGTTCGCCATAGCTTGGATGGGTTGCCAGGAAATAGACTCGATCGGCCTCGAAATGCCGTGCCAGAATCGCCAGTCCGTCCTCGATCGCGGCCTGAACGCTGTCGGCCGGCACGCCGACAAGCATGCTCGACAGCCCCACCACCATCTGCTCCAGCGCGAGGCGCGATTCGAGCGACTTCGCCCGCAGATCGAGCAGGCGCGCACTGCGCCGGACCTGACCGTAGAGGAAGACGAACATCCCAAGGAGGCCAAGCGCCACGGTGTAGAGAGCCAACCGCCACCGCGCGGATTGAGCCTCCATCTGGACCACTTCGCCGTTGAGTGTCGCTTGCAGCGCGTTGATGGACTGGCCCGCACGGTCTTCGGCCAACGTACGCAGCATCTGATCGACAGCCGGCAAGGTGCGCTCGATCATGCGACCGTGCGCCAGCATGGCACGCATATCGCCATCGTCGTCTTGCGCCTGCACCCGACGGTCGAGCGCCGTCAGCAACTCTCGCAGGTGCTCATCGGCGTCCGCGGCCGTGGTCATCGCGAACCCCATCATGGCGTTGGCCAAGGGGCCAACCGCGTCGCTGAAGGGCCCCGAACGTTGGCTGCTGTGCGCTATCAATTGACTAAAATAGGCGACTGAATTGCGCACGGTGGCATTGCTGGCAGTGAAGGCGAAGACCTGCGACTCCTGCACACGCAGCGTCTCAGCAACCTTGTCGGTCAGTGCCATCTCGGTGGGCGACATGTTGGAATCCCTTGTAAGGGCCATTCCATCGTCGCGCAGCCTGTCCATGGCCGCGACGATCGGGTCGTCGTTGGCAACCAGATAGGACCGCGCCGCCAGCACCAGCTTTTGCAGCGATGCCTGCGTCATCACCATATCGCGCACCAGATCCAGATTATGCCGAGCATTCTCCAAGGCAGGCCGCGTCTGGACGAGGAGGAAGGTCAGGAGGAGGAAGAGAGCAACCGCGATCAGGGCGACGCGCTTCAATGCATAGCCCTCCCGGCGGCGTCCTTCTGCTCGAGGATTGGAGGACGGGCGGTAAGCGTCCGCAGGAAGTCGGCGATCAGCGCCACGTCCGCCGAATCCAGTTCGCGGCCCAGCTGGAATCCCGACATTTTCTGAATCGCCCCATCCAGGGTAGCGACCGACCCGTCGTGAAAATAAGGTGCGGTTTCAGCCACATTGCGCAGGCTGGGCACGCGAAAGACGCCCCGATCCGCCTCATCATGGGTGATGTCGTAGCGACCAAGTGCCGCCCGACTGGACGGTTGGCTTGCATTCGGATCGCCGAAGATTCCAAAGCGTTGATAGAGATTGCCGCCCACATCGCGCCCCTGATGACAGGCGATGCAGCCATATTCCTGAAAGCGCCGATAGCCTTCGAGTTCCGTCGGGGTAATGGCGCCGCTGTCGCCGGCCAGATAGCGATCAAAACGCGAATTTGGGGTGACGAGCTGACGCTCGAAGGCTTGAAGGGCATCGCCCACCTGCACGATCGAGGGCGTCCCTCCATAGATCGCCGCAAAGAGCGGACGATAGGCGGCACTGTCCATAAGCCGCTCCGACAAGGTGGCCTCGTCCAGTCCCATGATCGCCGGATTGAGAATGGCTTTGACCGCCTGCTCCAGCAAGGTTCGCTGGTCCCCTCGCCAACCCAAGCGAAAGGCCAGGGAGACATTGAACACCGTAGGTGTATTCAGACGCAGATCGGGGGACAAGGCTGGATCGGTTGCTGCCGTGTCAGCGCCAAAGCCGTCCAGATCGTGGCAGCTGGCACAGGAAACATTCTTGTCCCTGGACAGGATCGGATCACTGAAGAGCTTCTGGCCCAACGCAATCTTGCGCGCATCGTCCTGCGGCGGCGACGGAACCGGCACGATAGCCACCCGATGGGAGAGCACGCTGTCCTCCGCCGCCAGCCGGCCCGGCGCGCATGCCAGCAGCAGGATCAAAACGACCCGGGCCAAGTCAAGACGCATGCAACAAGTCCATCGAATGCCACCCGAGAAGCGGTCCTTGCCACCGCCATCGTGGCCGCTTCCATGACCGCCGTGAAGGGGCGCCGTAAGGTCTCGTGCGGCGAGCCAGTCGGCCTTCCCTCCCGTGGCTTTCGCCGATCAGGCGGCCGACATGTCGCGGGCAATATCTCTGTTGCGGACGACGGCCAGGGCGGCGCTCGCTATCTCCGCCCTGATCAAGGCGTGGCCGGCGTCCCGGTGATTGCGCTCATGCCAGATCAGCGAGACCTCGTAGGGAGGCAGGTCCACCGGCACGTCCATGACGGTCAGCGGCAGCATGGAGGCTGCCTGCATAGCCACGCGTTGCGGCACGATCAGACAAAGATCGGTTTCGGCCACCATGACGGGGGCAGCCATCATGTTCGGTACAATTAGCGGATTGGCATCGGGCAGAGCGAGCCCGCTCAGTGCGTCAAAGACCTGACCGAAGCCTTCCTCGGACCCAGGGGCCACCACCGCATGGCGCAGGGAGGCAAAGCTCTCTTCCCCCCAGCTCTGATCCAGGACCGGGTGGTCGCGACGCAGCAAGCACGCGAACTGGTCGACATAGAGACTGCGACGATAGAAGCCAGAAGGCGCGCTCACCACCTGACCGATCGCGTAGTCGATCTCGCCTGCCTCCAGGCGCTTGAGCGCGCCGGCGAACAAAGAGTGCGTCACGAGTTGCACATCGGGGGCGCGGGTCCGCAGCCGCGGCAGAAGGCGCGGCAGTAAAAGAAGTGTCTGATGATCCGGCATCACCACGTTGATGGTCGCTTGCCAATTGTCGACGGCGGTCTGCCGCAAGACCAGGAGGTCACGCACGGCACTCAAAGCCTGGGGCAGCCTAGCGGCGATCTGCTCACCGCGTGGCGTGACTGTAAAGCCTGTCGACGTTCGCACGAGAATATCGTCATCGAACATGCCGCGCAGTCGGGAAAGGGCCCGGCTCATGGCGGGCTGGCTGAGGCCGATCTGCTGGCCCGCATGTGTAACATTGCGATGATCCAAGAGCGCTTCCAGCGCCACCAGCAGATTGAGGTCCAGCGCAGCCAGGTTGACCTGGGGACGAGCTGGCGTCGCGAGATGAAGCGCGGCGGCCGTCATTGGGCGCGCCCGATCGAATTGGACGACATCCGGCCAGCGTCGTCCGGGGAGGCGGAAATGAGTAGCATTAGCACGTGTCGGGTACCTCCGATCCACGCCCTTGCTCACCAGGGCAGCATTTCGTTGAGCTCGTTCCACGACCGATCCTCTGGGCGTCGCCGGCTACGCTGGGATTTCAGTCCAGATCTTTTTGGTTGCATTTGTAACTTTGCGAGGCTGATCTATCGCAAGCAGCCATGGACGACATCATAGACGGGCCGCCGGCCTTCGATCGCCGCGTGCCTCACCTTGCCCTGGTCGAGGGTGGCGGCAAGCTGCTGATCGGCCACGAGGCTGATCTCTTGAGTAAGCTCTTCGCGCATCGCCGCGAAACTACGGTCGACAGCCGACTGCGAAACCGTCGCCAACCGGTCCCGGATAGCGGCCGCTGCCTCGGTCATGGCAGCTCCGTTGATGGCGGCGTGCTGCTGCTCGCGCGCGATGATCAGCTTGTCCCAGCAGCTTCCCGGCTGACTTTCGCGGGCAACCCGGATGACCTGTTGGCCTTGCAGCTCAACCACGATGTTGGTCGGATAGACGCAGAGCTCGTGGCCGATCAGCGTGCCGGCAAACTGCACGTCGGTGATCCTGGCTGTCGCCTGTGCGTCCACCATGCCCCAGATTTCCGCTCCCCGCCCATAGTCGAGCTGGCGCTTACGCGCCAATTGCGTAAGCGCGCGCAGCCGCATGGACCGGTCTCTCCCCACTTGGCTGCCATCGCCCGCGTCGACGATCACCTTGACGCTGTCCGGTGGTTTGGCGTTGCCGCATGTCCCTTGGGCGTGCGGCATTGGTCCCGCAGACAGGTCAGCTTCACTTGATACCGCAACGGGCGGGGGCATCGCGGTTGGCGGAGGCGGCGCGGTCACGGCCAGAGCCGCCGGGGGGGCGAATAATACCGCCAGGAAGCCGACAAAGGGACGAGGAGGCATAGGGCTGAACCTCAGGCTGGGACAGCTCGCACATGCCGCCAAGAGCGATCACGAAGCAATCCCGTTCGCTCGCGATCCATGACCTCTAAAGGCGGGGATCGGGCATACTCGATAAATTTGATCGAGCTAAAAAAGGTTTATTCTATAGGTACTTGATGAATAACGCAGATGATCTGGACGCCTGGTGATGTATAATGGAATATCCTCAACGATCATCCTTGGATGCAAGACATGCATGAGCGGCCATATTTGGCATGGTTGCATGACGAGGTGACATTTGACCCGGGCCGTAACTGGACCATGCTACGCGGCCGAACTCTATGACTGGACGTCAAAAGATGAGCAAAGCCGCCCCGGCTTTCGCCGCTCCCTCCCTCGTCACCCTCCTGGATAATGACCGCTATGCGGCCATCACCTCGGCGGCTTTCGATGTACGCGAAGTCAGGCTGATTTCGGTCAAGGGGACCGAGCGACTGAGCGAGCCTTTCATCTATGACGTGCGCTTCTCGAGCCTGCGGCGCATGCGCAGCTTCGCCCAGGCGCCCGGGCAACGCCTGACCGTCGGCTTCAAGCTCAAGGATCACGGCACGCGCTATATAGACGGGTTCATCCAGAGCCTCGACTATCTGGGAATCGACGAGACGCGCAGCCCGATCTACGAGGCGCGGATCGTGCCGTGGCTCAGCTTTCTGGCACAACGCCAGAATTCGCGCTGCTTTCAGAACATGACGAGCATCCAGATCGTCCAGACGATTTTCGCCGACCATGCGGCGATCGCCAACTTTACCGACCGGACCGGCGGCGCTTGGTTGCCGACGCGTCCCTTCTGCGTCCAGTATCACGAGAGCGACCTCAATTTCATCAGCCGACTGCTCGAGCAGGACGGCATTTATTATTTCTTCACCCACGCGGAGCGGCAGCACCGCTTGGAGCTGGTCAATCGGCCCTCCAGCCACCGTCCCTGTGACGACTCGCCCATCCAGACCAAGCTGAACCTGCGGCCCTACCGGGTGCAAAACGACGTCATCTGGGACTGGCGTGAGCACGCGAGCCTGCAGCCCGGCCGTGTGGTGCTGCAAAGTTATGACCACGAGAAGCCCAACACCAATCTGATGGCGTTCACCGACGTCCCCGAAGTGAAGACGGGCGGCGTGCCCATCATCGACGAAGTCCAGGCCGCCGCCCGACGCGGCGCCGGCCCAAGCCCGGTCGAGCACATCCAGACGGATGGAGGCCCGTTTGCGAAGCAACGGGAAATCTTCAGCTTCCCCGGCTGCTACCAGGAGCGCCGGGCCGGCGAATTCCACGCACGCGTTCTGGCCGAGGAGATCGCCTGTCGCCGCTGGCGGGCGCATCTCAAGGGCAGCCCGCGCCACCTGACCACAGGCTCCACCTTCAAGGCGGCCAATCCGTTCGAGATCACCGATACCGATCTCGCGCCGCGGGAGATCGACAATTATCTGGCCGTGGCCGTTACAATGTCGCTGACAGGTGATCCCGAACACGGCGCACATGGCGACGCTGGCTCGTCCTTCTTCTACGAAGCGTCGATCGAGGCCCAGCTGGCCGTGACGCAATTTCGACCGCCTCGGGTCGCCATGGCACCTGTGATCAACGGGCCGCAAACGGCAGTCGTCGTCGGGCGCAAGGGCGATATCGTGACCACCGATCAGTTTGCCCGCATCAAGGTCCAATTCCATTGGGATCGCTACGGAACGAACGACGAGGCCAGCTCGACCTGGATCCGGGTCGCACAGGACTGGGCTGGCAAGAACTATGGCGGCTTCGTCATTCCCAGGATCGGCCAGGAAGTCGTGGTGGCCTTCATCAATGGCAATCCGGACTGGCCGCTGGTAACGGGTTGCGTCTATAATGCTGTTAACATGCCTCCCGAAGCAGTTCCTGACAATGCGATGCGGTCTACGTTCAAGACGAGGACGGAGAATGGCCGTCCCGACGAGTTCAACGAACTTACGTTCGAGGACAGAAAGGGTCGAGAGGAAGTCTTCATGCGTGCGCAACGCGACTATCGATTAGCTGTCGGCGATACTCATACGATCGAAGTCGCCAGGCGCTTTGCGCTGAACATGCCGATGATGCCCACCCCGCTGCCCGAGAGCGCCGGAGCATTACCCCCGCGCCCGGGCGGACCGGGCAGCCGAATCGAGGTCACGCCGGAAAAGATCAGCTTTGTGGTCAACGGCCCGACCGGTCCCCAGGCAATCGAAATCACCCCAACCGGGATCGTCCTGGTGGGCATGACCATCGGCATGATGGCACGCGGTGCCATCACCGCCTTGCCGCCGCCCCTCCCCACCCAGTCGCCGCTGGCCACCAAGACCATGGCCGAACTCGCCGCGGCGGAAGCCGGGCTCGACCCGGGAGGGCTGGTGTGACCCACGTTCTCGTCGTCGACGACGATCGCGCCATGCGCGACATGGTGGCGACTTATCTACGCAGCCAGGATTTCGAGGTGACCGCCGCGGCGAACGGACCGGAGATGGAGCGCGCCCTCCATGCCGGCACTATCGACCTTGTGGTGCTGGACCTCAAGCTCGGTCGGGAGGATGGCATAGACCTGTTACGTGCCCTTCGGCCGAAGCTCGACATGCCCTTCATCATCATCAGCGGCCATCGCCGCGACGAGATCGACCGGGTGATCGGCCTGGAAATCGGCGCGGACGATTTCCTGACCAAGCCGTTCGGCCTGCGGGAATTGCTGGCCCGCGTGCGCGCCGTGCTCCGGCGCTATGAACAGCGCGAACAGGCGCCCGCCACCAGCCGCGCGCCGCGCTATCGCTACCACTTCGCCGGCTGGTCACTTTCCAGCTGGGACCGGCGACTTGTCGATCCCGGCAATGGCGAGGTGCCGCTGACCGCCAGCGAATATGCGCTGCTCGTTGCCTTCGTGCAGGCACCGCAACAGATCCTGACCCGCGAGCAGCTCTTGAACGCCTCGCGCCTCCACGAGGATATTTTCGACCGCAGCATCGATGTTCAAGTGCTGCGCCTCAGGCGCAAGATCGAGGTCGACCCGCGCAATCCGGGACTGATCCAGACGAGGCGCAATGCCGGCTATATCTTCGATACGCCGGTTGAGCGAATCAAGGTCTGATCGAATCAGTGCGCGGAACGGCCGTCCCGGATGACCGGAGCAAAGGTCCGCTTGAACTCCTTCCTGAAATCGTCGCGTTCCTCGTCCTTGTCGATGAAGGAGGCCAGCTGTTCGCCAAAGCCGTCGAGAGAACGCGCCTCCAGGGAGCTGCGCTTGACGAGGACACCGGCGATCGGCCCGATGAAACGGGCCAGCATCAACTGAGCGCTCGACATCACATCAGGAGTCAAGGAGGGCTCATCATCGGTCGATTCGGGCGCGGAAGTCGGCTCGCGGGCCGACTCCTGGAGAGCCTCGTGCTCGGCCTGCGGCACCGATAAAGTCTCTCGGCTGGCAAGGGTGCGTTTGATGACAGCAAGAAAGCGCTCCTGCTGGCGCTGATCATCGATCGACGCCGCCAATTTCTGCACCAGATGCTCGATGTCCCGTGCGGTACGTGCCTCGCGCGCCACCATGAAGGCGGCGATCGGGCCCATTGTCTCAGCCAGCGCGTTCGCCAAGGCACCCGCCAGCCATTCGGGCATGGCCAACCCCTGGCCCTCGGTCGCGGTCGGCACCGGCTTTGGCCGCGCTGGCAAATCCAGCGGCCAGATCTCCTCCTCCGTTCGCTCGATCGTCATGGCACGCAGCATGCGGGCGAAGGCTTCGGCACTCTGAAACCGTTGCTCGACGTCCTTGGCCACAGCCATGGCGGTCACGGTAGCCAGCCGCGGATCGATGTCTTCCAGCGCGGTGACGTCGATCGGCTCAGAGGCAGCCATGCGGCTGAGGACGACAGCCACGCTGCCGTCGCCATAGGGCAAGGCGCCGGTGACAGACCGCAACAGCAGCATGCCCACGGCGAAGATGTCGGCACGATGATCGGCTGACTCTCCTCGCGCCTGCTCGGGAGCCATATAACTGGGCGTTCCCAGCATCAGGCCGGGCGTGGTAAGGCCGGCCGCGCTCATGCGGGCAATGCCGAAATCCGTGAGAATGACACGATCCTGGCTCAAGATGACGTTGGCGGGTTTGATGTCGCGATGCACCACACCCCTTGCATGGGCATGCGCCAAGGCATCCAGCACCTGCAGTGTGATATCGATGCCGTCCCTGACCGATAGCGGCCCGGCTGCCAAGCGCCGTTGCAGGGTCTGCCCCGGCACATAGGCCATGACGATATAAGGGTCGCCCTCCTGCTCGGCCACGTCGTAGATCGTCACGATGCCCGGATGAACGCAGCGGCCGACGGACTGGGCCTCCTGTCGAAAACGCTTGCGATAATTGTCGCGATCGCTTTCCTCGAGCAGGTCGGTCCGGATGACCTTGATGGCGACCTCGCGGTCGATCAGCGGATCCTGGCCCCGATAGACCACGCCCATTGCACCCGCACCGATTTTCTCCGTGAGCCTGAAGCGGCCCAGATTGATGGGCAGCTCCGTCTTCATCGTCAGTATTCCTTTCGTCTGAGGGCCTTCATCCTCATGCCTCGATCATCTTGAGCGCACTCTCGAGGCTGCGGCGCATCCGGTTGAAGGCCCGTGCCAGGGTGCCGATCTCATCGCTGCTATTATGCTCGTAGATGGGAATATCGCTCCGCCCGAGGCTGACATCGTCGGCGATGCGCGCCATCCGCTTGATGGGCCGGATGACGAGCAGGAAGAGAAAAATGTTAAGGAGGATCAAGACGACCAGGAACACCGAGCCGAAAGTGATGAGCAGCGAGCGATAGGCGACACCCGCCCGCTCCAGCGTCGGCGCCACCGGCACCGTGACGATCTCCGCACCCACCGTCTCGCCTGCCTTCCAGCCAAAGCCGCCCTTGTCGCCATAGAGACTGACCATGGAGGGAGGGGCGCGAGCCGGCGTGTCGTGACAGGCAAGGCAATCCTTGCCAACCACGATCGGTCGCGAAAGCTTGAGCGATGCCGTCGATCCCTGGCCAAGCCTAGTGACGAGTTCATCGAGCTCCTTGTCGGCACGGAACTGCGCGATGATACCCTGACCTGCCTCATCCGGGCGATCATCGGGATTGGTCGGGTTCAAGGCTACGTTGTGAACGGAGTAGTCGGGATAGTCCTTTTGGAGTTCTTTAAAGACACTGGCGGTCGCGAAGAAGGGCACGGCAGCCTTGGCGAAGACGTGATCGGCCCCCAGCAAGCGCGGCAAGGGCGATACTTCGCGATCGATGAAATGCATCATGCCATTGCTGGCCGCCAGCATGATGCGTGCGCTTTGCAGCACCTCGTCGCGCGCCCCATCGACAAACCGGTTCCACATCAGCTGCGCGGAGACCGCGAGCGCCAGCGCGAAAGCCAGCGTGATCACGAGATTGATCTTGACGATGAGGCGCACCTAGCTCACTCCGCCGCCAGGCTGCTTCGCGCCTGCGCCAAGGAGTCACTCATCTCACGCAATCCATGCGTCAAATGCGGTGCCACATAGTCGCCGCTGCCGATGGGCGCTTGCGCCAGCAGCATGGCCACATGGCTGCCCGCGATGTAGCTTTGCGCCGCTGCCACCTCCTGCTCGGCCAGGGCGATGGCATCATTGCGCTGTGAACCTCGGGTTCCCTTGATCGCTCGGACGGCCTGCTTGACCCTGGCGGTATTCAGCCCCCGGAAGAGATCCTCCACTTTGTCCCAATTGCCACCCAGCGCCTCCACGCTCCAACTCGGGTCTTCCGCCTGGAGAGCGCTTTGGACATCACTTTTCAACGTGTTGAGATCGCTTTCGGCTCGGCCCAGCGCCAGGTCCCACGTCCGCAACGTGGGAGGGATGAAGATATCCTCCGGCGCCAGTGGTGTATTTCTTCCCAACCCCAGGTAAAGGGCAAGCCTGTCATCGCTGGCGAAGCTGGCACTTACGTTGGCGCAAAGCTTGCGGATCACCTCCAGCCTCTTGTCGCCCTGTTCGGCAGGCCAGTTGGCGCGTACCATTTGATCGATTTCCAGGTCATTGGCGGC
The DNA here is from genome assembly GCF_900187945.1 of Arboricoccus pini. Classification (GTDB taxonomy): domain Bacteria; phylum Pseudomonadota; class Alphaproteobacteria; order Geminicoccales; family Geminicoccaceae; genus Arboricoccus; species Arboricoccus pini. Next base: position 36,389 of record NZ_FYEH01000012.1, read on the forward strand.
GTCAAGGTGGGGCAGCTCGCGCTGGCGCGCCAGCTCCATCCCCTGGCTGAAGAGCTCTTGAACCACATCCTCGATGCTAGGCGCCTCGGTCTCGATGTCTTCGAGATCGAGGCGGCCATCGAGAATAGTTGAATCAGCCTTATCCGCCTTTTCAGCGCCCGCTGTCTTGGTGGCGGCATTGCTCTTCTTCGTATATTGGACGTCGCGAAGATTTTCGGCCCTGCAAAGCGCCAGGGTGAGCTGCTGCATGAAGGTAATGAGCCTGTTTTCGCGCTCCGCCTCGGGCGTGGCGGCAAGGATCTGCACCAGCCAACCGGCAAGCTTGGCCGCCAGATCGCCCACCGTCGTGCGACTCGGCAGGCCGATGATGCCCGAGATCCTTATGACGTGCTCGGCGACACGCGCGGCTTCCGATTGGACCTTCGCTCGCAAGGATTCACTGAGCTGCGCCTTGGCGGCCGCGATGCGTTTTTCTTCTTCGTCCTGGTCGGTGTCGCCATCGTCGCCGTTCGCATCCGGGCCCTCGGCCGCTTCCGCCGAAGTGCTCACTTCGTCGACATCGTCGTCGGCGACGCTGGTCTCTTCGGCGAATTCGCTCATGACCTTGTCGAAATCATCGACCTCCGCCGACGGGTCGTCATCTTCGAGTACATTATAATTGTCGGTGTCGGCATCCGTCAGCGGCAAGGTGTGCACCTTGGCAAAGGGCTTGACCAGTTTGTTGCCGGTCTTGAAGAACCCGACCGCCGCCTTTTGCACGAGACCCGGCATCGACTTGGCTGCCCTGACCGTCAACGTGCTGCCATCGAGCTTTGCCAGCCCATGCAGGAGGACAGGGAACTTGAGCTCCTTGCCCTTCGCATCGATGTAACCGGGATTACCACCCGCCCATTCAAAGGCGCGCCCCGCGTCCGAGCGTGCCGATGCCATTGCCTTGCGCGTCGCCACAAACACATATTTGTTGAGCTTACGGTCGTGCGCGATGGCGATGGCGCAGGGCGACTTGCCCTCACCGCGCGTTGCCAGAAGCGTCATCAAGGATTTCTTGGCGATCTCCTTGGTCAATTTGAAAGCCATGGATGCACCTCTTCGTATAGGCGTTTGCTCAGCCGCGCGAGCGGCAGCGGATAATCGGGTCTGGGTAGATGGGCAGCCAGCATGGCGGGATCGCCGATGTCGGTGACGGCAATCGTGACGACGCCCAGACCGGCCAGAAGCAACAGAGCGGATACAAGGGCTAGCGCCCGATACCGACGCCCGACAAAACCGACGGCGGCGGCGAGCACGAAGGCCAGTTCAGCCCAGAGCAGCAGGGCCTGCCGGGTATCGGCTAACGCCAGGTTGCTGCCCGGGCTCATCTGCATGATGGAGGCGCTCTGTCCGCTCGTGAAGATAGCCGCCAGTAATGCCATCATGCACAAGCGTCTGCCCCAAGCATGTACGCGCCTACCGCGTTCTGCATCTACACGCGCCGGCACGCGGCAGGGTGCGCTCAGCTTTGCCAAGGTTTTCGGCACCGCCGCACGCTGTGGCTCGACCTTGAGCGCCACCCGCACGACGACAGCGGTGACATTGTCGGGCCCTCCTTGATCCAGGGCGTCACCAATGAGCAGACCCACCGCCATCCTTGGGTCGGGGTCAGCCAGATGCTCAATCAGCGACGCTTCAGCGACGGTCTTGCTCAGCCCGTCGGTACAAAGGAGGAAGACATCGCCCGGCTGGATCATCCCCGTCAGTCGGTCGAGGTCAACGTCTAGCGCCACGCCCACGGCGCGGCTGACAATGTGATCGAGGCCGACAATACCCGCATCGTCCCGCTTGAGGAGCCCTGCCGCGATGGCCTCTTGCACCGGCGTGTGGTCGCTTGTGATCTGCGTCAGGAAATCGCCGCGGAGCCGATAGAGCCGGCTGTCGCCTGCCCATAGACAGACGAATTCTTCCCCCTCGCGAATCAACGCGACCACGGTGGCGGCGGACTGACCGCCACCTTGCTCGTAAAGCTCGTTGTTGATCCCGCGCAGTCGAGCTTCGGCACGCGCAGCCAAGCCCGGACCTATCGCCAGCCTACCCAGTTCCTCGACGATCGCCCGACTGGCGCTTCCGCCACCGCTAAGGCCGCCGATTCCGTCGGCAACCACCCAAAGGCCGATATCGGACCGACAGAGATAGGCGTCCTCGTTGGCCTGACGGACCCGGCCACGATGCGTATCACCAGCAGCCCTTATTGATTTGCCAACGCTGTCGGGAAACTCCTTAAGTGTCATGATAGCCTCGCGCGTGAGGCGCTTGAGGGGCGCTCGTCCAGCCAATCGACGGCGTCATGAAATGCGCTCGCATGCCCGCGCCAGCCGTGCGGCTGCCAGCGGCCATCGACAAAGGCCGCAAAGCTGACTGGGACTACGAGACCATGGCAGAGGGCAAGCCCCGGCGCAAAACCAACGCTGCCCGTCGTCCACCAAAGGGCCGGCGGCGGCGCAGATCTACCCCCTTTGGCGGGAACGAGGGTCTGGACGACGCGGTATGCCGCCGATGCCAAGGGTAGGGCATACCAAAGACCGGCCCGTTCGCCGGCCGTGTCCGGCCAGGCACGCTGGACGTAACGCCCAGGCGAAGAAATGGACGGCAGACGCCGATCGAGGTCCCTTAACGAGAATTCGCTGCCGAGGGCACGAAGAGCCAGCCGCTCGGCAGCAGCAAACCATGCGGCCGCCCCTTCCATCACGGCCAGTGGATCGAAGGAAGGAGCCAGCTCAAGCCCGAGCATCAAAGGAAAGCAGCGTCCCACAGCGTCGACGCTGGGCATCATCACGCCCACCAGACCATGCGGGCCACACGCTCCCGACGGCAAGATGAAGCGCCAGATCGGCGCGCCGAAGAATGCCTCGCGCCACGTCTCACCCAAAGCCTGCTGGCTGGCGGCCAGCGCTTCCTGCATCCAGGCGTCCCAGGGCTCGATCGTCGAGCGTTGCAGCCGCCCATGAACGAAATCGGCATGGATCGGCACCTTGCCGTAGAAGCCGCAGGCAGCACTCTCCATCGACCCGTCTCCTAAAAGCCGGTGGGGCATTGAAAGGATGCCAGCATCTCACCATCGAATGGCGTCTGGGTGCTGTCCGCCTGAATCTGCACCGTCGCTTCCCGACCCTCCCCACGAAAGCGCGCCCGGACCAGACCGGGCACGCCGGTCCGCTGCCGTTGCGCACGATCAATGAGCCGGAAGAGCGCCCAGGGGCCCTCTTCCAGAATAGTCGACGCCGGGGCACCATCGTCGCTTGCCAGCGTCACGGAGGCCCGATCGGTACCGCCATCTACAGGCCAGACCACGCGGCGCGTCGCTGGTGCGTCGGGTTGGAGATCGATCGTCTGACCGCCGATATTGACGCTCACCCCACGAGTGGCGGCGTTCATGGCGACGATCCGCAATTGCAAGCCCAAGGCCGGCAGGCCGCCACCACGAGCGAACATCGTATCGCGAATGGCAGCGGCACGCTGGAGAGCCTTGAGCGCATCCTTGGGGCCGTCAAAACCGCCTTCCGAGGGATCTCGCCAACGCCAGGCGGATCCGCTCATGTCGACATAGGGAGCGAGCGTTTCCTTGACGAACGTGTCGATGGCGCCGTCTCGGGCGAAGAGACGGCCGAAATCGCCGAGCGGCATATCGACGGCGGCATTGGCCGCAAAGGGATAGCGATTCTTGGTCGCGTCCATGCAGAACTGGCCGGCGCCGCGCCGCCAGAGCTCGGTCAACCGATGGCGCAGATCATCCTGGGATAGGCTGGCGCTGTCGTCGCTGACGCCGAACAGCCAGTCCTTGACGGGTGAGGGAAGATTGCCAGCAGTCGCCTTGATCTGTGCCATGGCGGCCGCGCGGCCGTCGGCCGGCCGGAGCGGGTTGCTCTTGAGATCGTTGAGCGAACGATAGAGCAAGCCCAGATCGTCGATGGCCCGGTCGATGGGCGGGGCCGCCCCGGTCTGGCTATTCGCCGGCACCTCGACTAGACCGTGCAACGCGCTGAAATGGGCCTGGCCGTATTGTTCCGCCATGGCGATCGGCGAATCGGCGACACTCAGGCGACCACGGAACAGATCGCTCAATTGATCTGGCGGGGTACCGATTGCCGGCGACGCTGCCGGCAAGCTCGTCGTCGTGGCCCTGTCACCGCCCTTGTTCTGATTGCCGTCGGTGCCCGCGGCCGCCGCCGGGCTGGGGGAGGCCGGCGCAAACGTCGTCTCCTGAGCGGCCGAGGCGATCAGCAGGCGGATGGGCGAAGTTGGCGCCGAGAGCACGTTCAAGGTACGCAGGCTGTCGTCCAGGGACTTGATCGGCTTGATCGTCACATCGCCCAGCAGGCTATCCCACCGCAATCCGAATTCCTGCAGATAAAGCGCCGTCGCGTCGCGCTCGAGCCTGGCCGTCGCATCGGCGTCCGCGTCTGTCAATGTCGCGGCATCGCCATCGACAACCCATCGCTCTTTCAAGATGGCTGAGACAGTTCCGGCCAGCATCGGCGCGAATACCTGCCGGTAGCCCGCCTGCGTGTAGATTCCGGCAATGCCGTCGACAAAGGCCGCGCCCGAGCGGCGTTGCATCACTGAACCTGCCGAGGGGCCCGCGTGATCCGATGGTCGCCAGGGCGGCAGGACCAGGGCTTCCGGGCTGTTGACGATCATGGTGACGGCGCGCTCCGCCAAGGGCGTGCGATGCAGTATGTCCCGGACGCGGGCGATCAGATCGCCATCCAGGGATACGGTGCCGAACGGACCGCCAAGGAGGCTCTCCACATGGTGCCGAAGCGCTTCCCTCAAGGCCACATCAGCGTCGCCCGGATAAGCCGTCCCGATGTCGAGAGTGAGCCAGCGGAGGAGGAACTGCCTGTCGACCGGCCCCTGTCCACCCAGCATCAAATAGGCCTTGAGGCCGGGATAGAGGAAGGCAGGGTCACCCTGGCGCGCGCTGAGCTCGCTCTCGAGCCGCAGCACCAGTCGTGGAACGAGCAGGCTGGAGAGCGCGCGGGCATAGGTGGAGCGCGTCTGCGTCCCGAGCTTGCCGCGCTGATCCAGGGCCGCCAACGGAAGGAGACCGCCCTGCCCGCCGCGCACCTCCGCATCGAGGTCGCGCAGCTGGTTCAAGAGAAGCGTAATCTGACGCAGATCGGCGTCGGCGACACGCTCGGGATGCAGGGGTGCGGCTGCCTGCGCATAGGCGTCGGCACGACTCGCGACGTCGTGGACGAGGGCGACGTTCTTGACATAAACGCCCAGCATCCAGCCCCCGAGCAGAAGGACGGCAGTCGCCATGAGAGCGAGCAGGCCGAAGCGCAGCCGGCGACGGCGTCGCAGTGCTTCAGGTGCTGCATCGGCCAGCCCTGCTTCCTTGAAGACGACTTGGCGCAAGAGATTGGTGAGAAAGTAGCTGCGCTTATTGTCTGCAAGCGCCGGCAAAGGTGGCGGGGAGATCGCGAACATACGCGCCATCGACGCCATGACCCGATCAAGCGGCGTGCCGCTCTGCGTACCGCTGGCGAAATAGACCCCGCGCAACAAGATCGCCTCGTCGAAGGAATTGGGCTCGAAGACCTCGTCGATGAATTGCTGCAGGAGATCCTTTAGGCTCGCCATCTGCTGCGGAAAGCCGAAGATCAAGGCACGGCGCTGGGGGTCGGCTTCGTGCTGCATGCGATCGAGCAGCCTCGTGTCGAGCCGTCCGATCAGATTATCAAATAGATGCGGATATTCGGCCGCATAGCCTTCAGGCGGCTCCGGGTCCCGCAGCTGCAGCGTCGAGCCCCAGACAGCCTCGCGCCCTTCCTTGCCCAAATCGTCGAAATACTCGGAAAACCCGGCAACGAGATCTGCCTTGGTGAACATGACATAGACGGGCAGCCGCAATTCGAGCTCACGGTAGAGCTCATCGATCCGCTGGCGAATGCTCGCCGCGTGCGCCTGGCGCACCTCGTCGCCCGCACCGATCAGATCACTGATGCCGATGGCAACCAGGATGCCGTTCAGTGGCTGATGGCGGCGATAGTGCTTAAGGAGCTTGAGGAAGCCCAGCCACGCGACGCCATCCTGTTCCCGATTGCTTTCCCGGGTCGTATAGCGACCAGCCGTGTCGATGATGACCGCATCGTCGGTAAACCACCAGTCGCAATGGCGTGTCCCACCGACGCCACCCAATGCCTTGCGACCGAATCTGTCGGCCAACGGGAACGTCAGGCCGGAATTGACGATGGCGGTGGTCTTGCCCGCGCCGGGCGGCCCGATGACAACGTACCAAGGCAACTGATAGAGCCAGCGCCGCCGGCCACCGGCGATAAAGCGCCGCTTCTTAAGAATGGCCAGAGCATCCTTGAAGCGCCGATTGAGCAGCTCGACTTCCTCCTTGCCCGGCGCCTCGTCGTACTTGACAGACGAAATGCCGGTGGCGACGCGCGCACTGCCCTGGCCGAGCACGCCGGTTAGAGCCTGAGTCATCTTCGCGTTGACCCCGCTCTCCAGCATTTGCCGCCCCTGCAGCAACAGCATGTAGCCGCTCGGTACAAGAACCGCGATGAAGGCTCTGCTCTCAAGGCTCTGGAGAGGCGTGATGCCGTTGATCGAGACCAATTGGCCCAGGCCCAGAATCAGCAAGACGACGACCAGGAGAGCCCCGGTTACGAAAATAAGCCGGAGGCGCGACATGGATTTCAGCGTGGAGAGCATGATGCGCCTCAGTTTGGCTTGGTCAGGATAAGTTCGATCCGGCGGTTCAGCGCGCGCTGAGCTGTCGTATCGTTGGGCGCTATCGGCTCGGATGCTCCCTTACCCTCGATGGTTACGCGCGCCCGATCGCGCATCGGTTCGGTGATGATGGCCGCCACGGATTTCGCCCGGGCGAGCGAAAGCTGGTAGTTCGACGGGAACGCGGGCGTGCGGATATTCACATTGTCCGTATGCCCTGTGACCAGCACATCGCCCGGCTGGTCGTTCAGCGCCTTGCCGATCCGATCGAGCAGCGACCGGTAGGAATCGATCACCGCATCCTCGCCAGAGGCGAACATGCCGGCTCCTCTGATCAAGACTTTGATGGACTGTGCATCTTCCTGAACCGTGACCAGCCCGGCCTTGATCTCCGGCTCGAGGAAGTGGCGCAGGCGTTCCGATTGCGGCACCACGACCGGCTTCGGCGGAGTGGCCGAACGTGCCAGGCTGACGGTACCGGTGGGCGGCAGGGTGGCCAGCCGGTCGAAAAGATTGTCCGACATGCCGTTCAGCAAGAGGGCCAAAAGCGTGTAGAGGCCGAGGAGAACACCCAATGCCGCCGTCCCCGCTACCCAGAGCGGTACGATCGTTACGAGACGTTCGGCCGGCCGGATCGCACCTCGCCAGTCGGGCGAGAGGTCGCGCTCGACATCGCCTCTGGCCGCACGGATCAGACGGTAGACGTCCTCGCGCAGCAAGGTCAGCTCGGCCGCCCCGCGCGGAGCAATGCGATATTTGCCTTCGAAGCCCAGGCTCATGCAATAATAGAGCAGCTCCAGAAGGTCGACATTGACGCCCGGATCCTTCTTCAGCTGCGTCAGTAGGTCGAAGAATCTGTCGCCGCCCCAGGTCTCGCTGAAGAGCGAGCTCACCATGCTGCGGCTGGTCCAAAGACTGCGACTGCCCCATGGGCTGTTGAGAACTAGGTCGTCGATCGTGGCACAGAGGGCATATTTGGCAGCCCGCACCGCGCGCGGAGCCAGCCCCAGGGGCACGATACGGCGCTCGAACGCGTCGATCTCGCGCAAGACGCGCAATCGCAACCCCTCGATATCGGGATGGCTGACGCTGGCGCGGATGCGAACGCAGAGATCGAGGAGGGGAACGGCCGCGACCACTAGAGGCATATGGCGTTCGATCGACCAGTGATCGAAGATATTGGGGACCGCCCCCGGCACAGCGGTGGGCTCCGGGCCCGGCGTCAGCCGACCGCCGGGATTGGGCCGTGCTAGGAAACTGGTCGCGACGATCGTCTCGTCATCCGACATCGCCGATGCCTCCCTGCCTGACCTGCCGCGAGAGCCTCATGCCGGCGGGACCGGCATGATCCTGTCCCTCTCCCCCGCCATCGCGGTAGCTCTGGGCGATCTCCCGGCCGAAGATCCGCGCGGAATCGTTGTCCAGGCCCGCGGTCACATCGGTAAAGGCAGCCCTGTAGGCGGCCCAGCGCTGCGCGTCGCGCGCGCCCGGGCGCAGGCGGCTCAGGGGTGAACGACCGGTCAGACTCGCCTCGATCAGTGCGGGGGAAAGTCGATGACAGACGGTCTCAAGGGCGGCGCGAAGGGCGGCCACCAGGGCCAACTGATGCGCCTCGATATCCTTAAACGCGAACTCGACAGCCTCGTCGGCGGCAAGAAAGCCGGGCAGGCTGCGGACCAGCAGGACACGCAGCGCGTCCTGCGGGTCCATGACGAACTTCAACGGATTATTGTTGCTCTGGCCCAGCATCGTCCGATCGACGCCGAACCCGTCTTTGGTAAGATCGCGCACGTTCAGCAAGGCGTGCAGGTTGGCGATGGAAAAGCGCAATGCGCGACCGGCTCGACCCATCATCAGCGTCAGGTCGCCCGCAGCTAGATCCTCACTGACGAGCCCGACCCCTTCGAGGAAAGCGGCGATGGCCGCCTGCTCGGGCGTACGGCCGCCAGCGGCAAGCGAAGCCGATGCCGGCCCCTCCCCCTCCGGCCCTTGTAATGGCTGTCGTGCGTCGGGCTCAGAAAGATCGTCTTCCTCGGCAGGCGCCTCCGGCTCGCTCTGCGGCGTGCCGAGCTCGGCCAGCAGATCCCAGTCGTCGGGAATGCTCTCTGGCCTGACCCCCGGCCGCACGAAGGCGGCATGTCGCACCTCCACGTGATCGGCGAAACTGGGCCTCGCACCATACGCGCCGAAGGGCTCGTCGCCAGCATCCTCCCCACGATCGAGGAAGGAGGCCATGCCGCGCTCGCCTTGCCGGCTTGGCGACGCCGCCCAGCGGGAGGGGTCCCCCGAGCGACCGTCGATGGCGCCGAGGAAGCTTTCCTCAGCGGGTAAACCCGGGCGAACGTCGGCTACCCGATCCTGATCGTTCCCGAAGTGCGAGGGCGCATCGAGCGAGAGCACGGTAAGCGTGAAGCTCGATAGCTGAAGGCGATCGTCTACCCTCAGAACCACGGAATGGTCTTCTGCGAGAGCAATCATCCGACCGTTCAGATAGGTGCCGTTACGGCTGTGATCGACCAGGGTGTAGCCCCGCTCGCCGCGCTCGATCGTGCAATGATGTTTGGATATATTGCGCTTGGTATCTAGCAGAACGAGACCATTGTCAGGCGCTCGACCGATCGCGAGCCGCTCCTCGATCGTAATGCGGCCTTCTTCGTCCACGCCGGATGGACGGTCCGCCTCGGCGCCCTCATAGCGCAGGATGAGAGTCATGGTCGGCCTCCCGACAGGGAATGGACATGAGACCGCGCCGCCATTGCAGCCTCTACTGAGCACGGATGGCCCAAAGTGCCAGCTCGAGATTGGGAAATTCGCCGGCGACATGGAGAGCCAGACCGCTCGAGTGGCGGAGATCACGCCAATAAGGGCTCTGCGGATCGACCTCGAAATAAGTAGTGCCGGCATGAAAAGGGATCTGGCGTGGCGCCACAGGCAAGGCGTTGATGACGATACCCGGCAAGGCGACGTTGACGAGTTCCTTGATCTTCTCAGCGGGCCCGATCTTGATCTGGGAGGGAAATTCGCGCCTGAGACGCGTGGCCTCGATATCGGCCCGGACCGCCAGTACGAAGGTGGCGCTGGTAAAAAGTGTACGGTCCGAAACTTCCGCGATCTGAACGCCGTATTTGTGCAGGCGCAGCCGGATCGGCACGGCCGACTGTTCCAGAACCATGCCCAGTGAGGTACGGATCGACTGGATCAGCGGCAGGAAGCTGCGCGCGAGGTCGGTATGCTGGTAGCTGCTTTGGGGTGTCAGATGCTTCTGAGCACCGGCATATGTTGCAAGTTCCCCCGCCAGTTGGGCCATGGCGAGATAAAGGCTCTCGGGATGCAGGAGAGAGGCCTGCGCATAGTGCCCGAAGAGAGGCTCCCAGCGATTGATGGCCTGGAGGAGAAGAAAGTCAGCGATCTCGGCGACGCCGCGGGTGCCCGAATGGACGACCCGGTCGGCCAGAGCTTCGGCCCGATGATGAAGCAGGCCATGAATCTCGGTGACATAGCCGGCCAGGACGACCGAGGCGCCGCAATCCAGAGCGGGGACCACATGGCCCTCGTCGAGAACCACCTGCAGATCGGGCCGCCGCTCGACCAGCCGAGCGATCGGTAGGCTCGCAAAGCCGGAGCGATCGGCTCCTTCGGGCAGGATCTCGAAACGCAGCCTCGCGACTTCGATGGTGACCGCATCACGCTGCCCGGCATTATTGTCGACCAGTTCCTGATCGCCGGCGATATAACGCACGGCTATGTCGGCCGCGTGCGCCGCGCCGATCTCGATACTGCCGGGCTGGTGCAAAGGCACGGCCAGATGGATGATCTCATTCCGCAAATGCTCAGGCACGTCATACGGCCTTGGCTGATCCGCATCGTCGGGGATGGCGAAAGGCATGCCGTCCGGCGTAATGCCCCGGGCACGCTCGATCGCGATCTTGCCCAGACTCAAGAGCTCGCGGTTCAGCTTGAGCTCGGTGAAACCCCAGCCGTGGCCGACGAGACTGGTGGTCGCCACGCGCACGAGCTTCTCAAAATAGCGATCGCTCTGTTGCAGATGCTGTGGTCGGAGAAAGAGTCCTTCCGACCACACCACCTTGTTGTCCCAGGACATGAGTGACGGTCTCCGTGGCGCCCGCGGCCGAGTGGTGCGACGCGCAGGCATCGAATGACCCTGAACCTGCCAGGAAAGCTGGTACCTGGAGCATGCGCAGTTGGTATCGCAGCATGCCCCCGCGTACTGCGCGCGTACATATGCGATCCGCATGTGTCCATGTCCGAAGAGCATATAATGGCCAGCACACGATGCTTTAGACGGTCGTTCTGTCCAAGTAGTGACGAAGTCTTTCCTGCATTCGGAAAGTGTGAAGAAGGTAATGATTATCCTTGATGTCGCAGCCTTTCTGGCGCCGATAAGCCAACAGGAGCCGTGCGGCCAGGCCTTGGACTATGACCTCGATTTTCTCGATTTCGACATGGCCATACGTGGCAAACCCGCTCAACACCTGGGTGAGTCGCTCATACCGGCGGAAGCCCCGGACTGGGCCACAGTCGTCAAGGCGGGCACTGCCCTCGGACGGCGCACCAAGGATCTGCGCATCGTCGTCGCACTGGCCTCGGCCGCGCTAGTGGAAGGCGGTTTTCCCGGTCTGCGGGAAGCATTGGCAATCATCGCCGGCTATGTTGAGGTCGACTGGCAGGAACTCCATCCGCGTCCCGATCCCGAGGACGGCGACGATGAGACGGTCCGCATCTCGGCCCTGACCAATCTTTGCGATCCCGAGGGGCTGATCGCAAGGCTGCGGCAAAGACCGCTCGCCGCTTCCGAGCGTTATGGCGCCCATCCCTTCCTTGCATGGCAGGAAGCCCAGCGAGACATTCTCGAAGGCAAGGAACAGGCAGGCCCTGATCTCGCCATCCTCGAGCAGGCCCTGCGGGACAGCGATCCGCATCTCCTCAAGGCTAGCCATCAGGCGCTCACGGAGAGCTTGCAGATCCTGGCTCGGATCGACAAGGCACAACGGCAGCATCTGGGAGTAGCCCAGGCCGTCGACCTGAATCCCTTACGAATGACGATCGAACAGATCGGCGCCACCCTCGAGCCCTTCATACCCGGTGAGACGGCCGAGACGCCGAGCAGTCGGATCGCTGAGGCGCCGGCGGACATCCCCAGCACCTCGCATGGGGAGATCCGTGGCCGCGACGATGTGGTCCTAATGCTCGATCGGATCTCCACCTGGTATCGACTGCACGAGCCGGCAAGTCCGGTGCCGACGCTTCTGGAACGAGCCAAGCGGCTCGTTTCCAAGGATTTTCTCTCGCTGCTCATGGAGATCGCGCCCGATGGAGCCGGTCAATTCAGGGCACTGGCCGGCATGTCGGCCGAGCAAGGTCAATCATGACCATGGCCCCTCGCGGGTACGGACAGCTTTAGAAAGGAGCGATCATGGCGCAGGCCAATAGTCAAAAGTTCATCGGCCGCAACCGGGCGCCGCGCGTACAGATCGAGTATGACGTCGAAACCTATGGTTCCGATCGAAAGGTCGAGCTGCCGTTCGTGGTCGGCGTGATGTCCGACCTTGCCGGCGCGTCCCTGGTCGAGCAGCCAGCCCTGGCCGAGCGCAAGATGATGGAGATCGACGTCGATAATTTTGACGCGCGCATGAAATCATTGTGCCCGCGCGTGGCCTTGCACGTGAAGAACACGCTAAGTGGCGAAGGTGATCTTCCCATCGACCTCACCTTTGAAAGCATGGAGGATTTCTCTCCAGCAGCGATCGCCTCCAGGGTCGACAGCTTAAAAAAGCTTCTGGAAGCGCGCAGCCAATTGGCAAACCTCCTGACCTATATGGATGGAAAGAGCGGCGCAGAGCAGCTGATCAGCCAGCTTCTGGCGGATCCGGCCCTCCTCGCGGCGGTCGGGGGTCAGGCAAAGCCGGCGTTGCCGATGCAGGACGATGCATCGGATGCCGACCAGTCGAAGGATGCTTGAGCATGCCTACCGCAACGTCGCAGCTTCCCAACCCCGTCTTGAGCGTCGAGAGCGCGGAAGACGGCAGGTTTACAGCACTTCTCGATCGCGAGTTCCGACTGCGCTCGGACCTGGCCCGTCAATCCGTCAATCAGGCGGTCAGGACCTTGGCCGAACAGGCACTGGCCGATACAGCTCTCATTGAGAGCGATGTAATCTCCTCGATCCAAGCCATCATCGCCTCCATCGACAGCAAGCTTACCTCACAGATCAATGAGATCTTGCACCACGAATCGTTCCAGCAACTGGAATCCTCCTGGCGCGGCCTGCACCATCTGGTCACCAACACCGAGACCGACGAGACTCTGAAGATCCGCGTATTGCCGGTCTCCAAGCGCGAACTGCAAAGAAGCTTGCGCAAATACAAAGGCATCGCCTGGGACCAGAGCCCCGTCTTCAAGAAGATCTATGAGGAAGAATATGGCGTCATTGGCGGTCAGCCCTATGGCTGCCTGATTGGCGACTATTATTTCGACCATAGTCCGCCGGATGTGGAACTGCTGAGCGGCCTCGGCAAAATCGCGGCAACAGCGCACGCGCCTTTTATCTCCGCCGCCAGCCCTGATCTAATGGGGATGACATCCTGGCAGGAACTGGCCAATCCGCGTGATTTGACCAAGATCTTCCAAACGCCCGAATACGCTGCCTGGCGCTCGCTACGGGACAGCGAGGATTCGCGCTATATCGCGCTCACCATGCCCCGCACCCTGGGGCGACTTCCCTACGGCACGCGCACCGATCCAGTCGACGCCTTCGATTTCGAGGAGGAAACGGACGGTAGCGATGCCAGCAAGTATCTCTGGTGCAATGCCGCCTACGCCATGGGCACCAACATCACCCGCTCGTTCAAGCTCTATGGCTGGATGTCGCGCATTCGCGGCGTGGAATCAGGCGGCCTCGTCGAGGACCTGCCGGCTCACACCTTCCCGAGCGACGATGGCGGCGTCGATCTCAAATGCCCGACCGAGATCGCCATCAGCGATCGCCGCGAAGCCGAGCTTTCGAAGAACGGACTCCTGCCGCTCCTGCATCGCAAGAACACGGACATGGCGGTTTTCATCGGTGCGCAGACCCTGAACAAGCCGGCCGTCTATGAAGAGGTGGACGCTTCGGCCAACGCGCAGCTTAGCGCCCGGCTGCCTTATATCTTTGCCACCTCGCGCTTCGCCCATTTCCTCAAATGCATCGTTCGCGACAAGATCGGCTCCTTCAAGGAGCGGGCCGACATGGAGATCTGGCTCAATCGCTGGATCAGCCGCTATGTCCACCCCTCGGCCGCCATCGCCTCGGAAGAGGATCGGGCACGCATGCCCTTGAGTGCCGCCGAGGTCACGGTGGAAGAGATGCCGGACAATCCCGGATATTACAGCGCCCGGTTCTACATCCGGCCACACTACCAGCTGGAAGGCCTGACGATCTCCCTGCGTCTGGTTGCCCGCCTGCCCTCCGCACGTTCCGCCTAAATGGCGACGTGTCGCGCAGCACCATCCCTCACAAATTCTGTTCTCGAAAGGTAGTCAATCATGGCATTCGACGCTGTCTTGAGTTTCCCGGTTCCCTCCGCCACTGGCATCAAGATCGAAGGCGAATCGAAGATCGTCGAGAACGGTATCGCTCTGACCGATCAATGGGGCTTTTCGCTTGAGAACAAGCTGAACATCACGCAGCACACCTCGGGTGCTGGCGCTGGCAAGGCCGAGTTCGATGCCTTCACAATCAAGAAGCAAGTCGACAAAGCCTCCCATACATTATTGCTGGCCTGCGGCTCGGGCGCTCATTTCAACGGCGTGACGCTCAAGATCTTCAAGGCCGGCGGCAATTTCATAAATGCCAAGGCCAATCTCTATATCTGCTGGACCTACAACCAATTGGCGGTCGAGAAGGTTGAATGGGCTTTCGGAGATCCGGCACCCGAAGAGACCATCACATTCAAGTTCGGTGCCTGCTCGATCGCCTACGGCACGCAGGACGCATCCGGCAAGATCACACCAGCTGGCATCGGCAGCTGGAACCAGATCGCCAACAAGCAGGATTTCATGGCCGATATCCTGGGCGGCCTGCAAGCGGTCAACATCGCCTGATTGCCGATGCGCGCGCGTGCCCAACCCTCTCTGCTCGACCGACTGACCGATCATCGGCCGGCAGAGCTAAAGGACAGCGAGGCCGGACGATCCGCCTCGCTGTCCGCCCTGCAGGCGGCTATCCGGCGGGATCTCGCCTGGCTCTTGAACACCACCCGGCTGCAGGAGAGTAGCGATCTCACGGCCTTCCCGCACGTGATGGCGAGCACGCTGAATTATGGCGTGCCAGCTTTGGGCGGCCAGGTGGTCGAAGGGGTGGATCGCGAGCGCCTGCGCCTTGAGATCAGCCTTGCTCTTCGCCTGTTCGAGCCGCGTCTGCTGGCTGGGACAGTACGCGTCACGCCGCTCGCCGATGACGTGGGCGGCCCCCTGCGCGCATTGAATTTCCGCATCGAGGCGGAGCTCTTTGCCCACCCCGCACCCTTGCGCATCATCATGCGGACCGAGTTCGACTTGGAATCGGGTGACATCCGGATCGCCGGCATGCGTTCGGACAAGCATTAATGGATCCTCGCCTCCTGCAACTCTACAATGACGAACTCGCCTATATGCGCGAGATGGGCAGCGAGTTCGCGCAAGCCTTCCCCAAGATCGCCGGGCGCCTCGGTATGGAAGGCGACGAGGTTGCCGATCCCTACGTTGAACGCTTGCTAGAGGGCGTGGCCTTTCTGGCGGCACGCGTCCAATTGAAGCAGCAAGCCCGGTTTCCGGCCTTCACCCAGCATCTGCTCGAACTAGTCTATCCGCAT
Organism: Arboricoccus pini; assembly: GCF_900187945.1. GTDB lineage: Bacteria > Pseudomonadota > Alphaproteobacteria > Geminicoccales > Geminicoccaceae > Arboricoccus > Arboricoccus pini. The sequence continues at coordinate 51,958 of NZ_FYEH01000012.1, forward strand.
TTTCTTGCCCCTATGCCCTCGATGACCATCGTACGGCTGGAACCCGATCCTGAAGCCGGTCGGCTGGAGCAGGGCTATATTGTCCCGCGAATGACCAGGCTTGTCAGTCAGCCGCCACCGGGCGCGGTGACGCACTGCACCTTCCATACGGCGCATGACGTCCAACTCTGGCCGCTGCAGGTCGAATCCGTCGACTACCAGACTCTCTCGAGCGCGATCGCGGCCATGCGTCTGCCGTCACGCCCAGGCGTCAAGGCGATCTTGCGGATCCGGCTGCGGACGACCAACGGCATGCAACTGCGGCGCCTGGCCTTGCGCAAGCTCGACCTGCACCTGACGAGCCATGGCAGCCTCGGCGCACTGGTCACGGAGCAGCTCCTGGCCGGCACGATCGCCATGGTCGCACGGCCGACGACCAGACCCGCTCCATGGCAGGAGGTAATCGAACGCCGTCACCTCCGGCAGACCGGCCTGGAGCCGGAACAGGCACTGTTGCCCGACATTCCACGCACTTTCGATGGCTATCGTCTGCTGCAGGAATATTTCTCGCTGCCCGAACGTACCTGCTTCATTGAAGTGACCGGCTTGGCTGATGCGATCGCGCGTTCGGCCGACGAGCGGATCGATCTCATCTTCCTGCTGGACCGCATCGATCAGAGGCTGGAGCGACATCTCGCCACCGACAATATCGCGCTCTTCGCGACGCCGGCGATCAATCTCTTCGAGTGGCAGGCGGACCGGGTCGAGGTCAGCGATCGATCCTATGAATACCATCTGGTACCCGACCGGACCCGGCCGTTGGACCTCGAGGTGCATTCCGTTCTCGACATCAAGGGCGAGTTCGAAGGCGATACCAAGCCATTGCATTTCAAGCCCTTCTACAGCATGGCCGACCATGAGCCTGCCGACAGCGAGGGTGCCGCCTATACGATCCGGCGCGACCAGCGCCTGATCTCGGCCCATCAGCGTCGCCAGGGGCCAAGGAGCGCTTATGTCGGCAGCGAGGTCTTTCTCCAGCTGAGCGATCGCAATGCAGCACCTTTTGCCCAGGACCTGCGTCAGCTCACCGTCAAATGCCGCTGCTCCAATCGCGACTTGCCGCTCCTCTTGCCCGTCGGCAAGGGCAATACGGACTTCACGCTCGAAATCGGCGCGCCGGTATCCAATATCCGTTGCCTGAACGGCCCCACGCCACCGCGCGCCTCACGCGCCACGGGTGATGTGGCCTGGCACCTGATCAGCCACCTCTCGCTGAACTATCTCTCGATCACCGGCGCCAAGAACGCCGAAGTACAAGGTGCCGATGCCTTACGCCAACTTCTGCGCCTCTATGCCGAGGACGGCGCCACGCCACTGCTGCGCCAGATCGAGGGACTGAGGCAGGTCATCTCGCGGCCGATCGTCCGCCGACTGCCTGGGGGTGGACAGACCGCGGTCGCACGTGGACTCGAAGTCGAGCTAACCGTCGACGAGACCGCGTTCGCCGGGACCGGCGCCTTTCCCCTGGGCGCCGTGCTCAGCCATTTCTTCGCAAAATACGTGTCGATCAACAGCTTCACCGAGACCGTCCTCGTGAGTGCCCAGCGAGGGGAGATCATGCGATGGCCGATGATGACCGGTCGCCGCGCGACGCTTTGAACCCGGGAGAGCGGCTGCTAGAACGGATCGCCAATCATCCCGAAGCCTTCGATTTCTTCCAGGCACTAAGGCGCCTGGAAGCTCTTCATGCCGACTTGCCCCGACTGAGCGAGGCCGCCCGTCCAGGCGACGAACCGATCCGCCTCGGGCAGGAGCCGGCCCTTTCCTTCGCCCAGCGGCCACTCGCCCGACTGGTGCCAGGAGAGAACGGCCAGCCACCGAGGCTCGAGACCTATTTCTTCGGCCTGTTCGGGCCCAATGGTCCCTTGCCTTTGCACCTGACCGAATACGCTTTCAGCCGCCTGCACAATGAGGGCGACGAGACCTTCGCGCGCTTTGCTGATATGCTTCATCACCGGCTGGCTTCCTTGCTTTTTCGCGCCTGGGCCGAGAGCGAGCCCACTGTCAGTCACGACCGGCCGGGCGAGGATCGTTTCGCCATGCAACTGGCCGCTTTGGCAGGGCTCGGCATGGAAAGTCTGCGCCGTCGCGACGCCATGCCTGACCTCGTGAAGCTGCATTTCACCGGACGCCTCGCGGCCGAGGTCCGCAATCCCGATGGCCTGCGCGCCATTCTGGGCAGCTTCCTTACGACCGAGGTGGCGATCGTCGAGTTCGTCCCGACATGGGTGGAGCTGCCGGCACGCGAGCTCTGTCTCCTTGGCCGGGATTCAGCCACCGGCACGCTGGGCCAGACCCTGACCGCAGGTGCCAGGATCCATGTCCATCACCATCGCTTTCGGATCGTCATCGGGCCGCTTCGGCTGGAGTCATATGAACGCCTCCTGCCAACGGGCACCGCTTTGCAGCGCGTCGTGGCGATCCTGCGCAATTATGTGCACGAGGAACTGGACTGGGAGCTCGAGTTGCTGCTGTTGGCCGAGGAAGTGCCAAGGTTGCGACTGGGTGCGAGCGGCCATCTCGGCTGGACCAGCTGGCTGGGCACGCGGCGCACGCAACGTCCGGCCAACGATCTTCGGATCAGCGCCGCGGTGGCCTCCCTCGGGGTCGACCGTACACCCTGATCGATGGCACTCCGAATGGCCGCGAAGCCGGGCGCGGCTTTGACAGGAGCGCCGGACGCCTCCTAACTTTGCGCCCTGCAGGCGAAGGGGGGTCCTGGCGTGGCAGCGCGGCCAATGAAGCTCGGGCTCAACATCGTCGCCAACGGCGCGCATGCGGCCGGCTGGCGCCTCCCCGAGGCCAAGGCCGATGCTGCCCTGGATTTCGAGCTTTGGACAATGCTCGCGACTCGCGCCGAGACCGCCTGCCTGCATTTCATGTTCTGGGCCGATGGTGCTGCCATCCGACACAATGCTCCTTCGCAAGAAGCCCTGGCCTATCTGGCCAGGATCGACGTCTGGGAGCCACTTACGGTAATCGGGGCGCTCGCCGCCCTCACCAAGCGACTGGGCTTCATTGCCAGCGTTTCGACCACCTTCAACGAGCCTTATCACGTCGCCCGCAAGCTGGCTTCGCTCGATCATATCTCCAAGGGACGCGTTGGCTGGAACGTGGTGACCTCCTGGAGCGAGCAGGAGGCACGGAATTTCGGTCGCGCAGCGCTCATGCCGCATGCCCAGCGCTATGCGCGGGCGGAGGAATTTGTCGACGTCGTGACGGCGCTTTGGGACAGCTTCGAGGACGATGCCTTCATCCGCGACAAGGCGAGCGGTCGCTATTTCGATGCGGACAAGCTGCATCCGCCAGGCCATGCCGGCCGGCATTTCGCTGTCGAGGGCCCCCTCAACATTGCCCGGCCGGTGCAGGGCTACCCGATCATCGCCCAGGCGGGTTCGTCGGGACCGGGCCAGGCGCTGGGGACACGGATCGCCGACATCATCTACACGGCACAAAAGGACAAAGCGGCAGCGGCGGCCTTTTATCGGGCGATCAAGGCGCAGGCGGCGAGCATCGGCCGTGATCCGGCCCGTGTGCTGGTCATGCCGGGCATCCTGCCCATCATCGGGGCCACGCGGCGCCAGGCCGCCGATCGCTTCGAAGCCTTGCAGGAACTCGTTCCGCCAGCCCTGGGCCTGCCGCTGCTCAAGGCCTCCTTCGGCGACCTTGCGGGTCTGGACCTGGACGGCCCGCTGCCCCCGCCTTTGCCGGAGAGCAACGCGCTCAAGAGCGAGCACGCGGCCCTCGTCAGGCTGGCCGCCGCCGAGGGCATGACGATCCGCAAGCTCTACCAGATCCTGGCCGGCGCCTCGGGCCATTACATCGTTCACGGCACCGCCAGCGACGTTGCCGACCGCATGCAGGACTGGTTCGAGGGTGAGGCCTGCGACGGCTTCAATCTGATGCCGGCATGGCTGCCAGGCGCCGCCTTCGACCTCTTCGACCAGCTGGTACCAGAGTTGCAGCGGCGCGGCCTCGCACAGACCGCCTATGCCGGTGACGGCACACTGCGTGGCAGCCTGGGCCTGCCTCGACCGCCCCATCGACGTCACCGCTCGAGCGCGCCTGGAGAAGATAGGAACGCATGACCTGCTACACCCTTGACGGCCACGCTCCCACCCTGCCGCCCGAGGGGCGCTACTGGATCGCTCCGGGCGCCCACCTGATCGGCAAGGTGATTCTCAAGGAAGATGTCAGTGTCTGGTTCAACGCCGTCCTGCGCGGCGACAACGAACCTTTGACCATTGGTGCACGCAGCAACGTCCAGGACAATGCCGTGCTGCATGCCGACTTGGGCTTTCCCCTGGAAATCGGAGAGGATTGCACGATCGGCCATGCGGCCATCCTGCATGGCTGTGTCATCGGCGAAGGCGCGCTGGTCGGCATGGGGGCCACAATCCTGAATGGTACCCGGATCGGCAAGGGCTCGCTAATCGGCGCCAACGCGCTGGTCAAGGAAAAGAGCGAATTCCCCGACTTCGCCCTGATCGTCGGCTCGCCCGCCCGCCTCGTGCGGATTCTCGATCCCGAGGACGCGGCACGGATAAAAGCCGGAGCTGCCCACTACGTCGCCAACTGGCAACGCTTCGCCAACGGACTGAAGCCGGCCTGAAGGTGACATGGCGTACTCGGCGGGATCCCGCTTGACAGGCCGCGATCGGCGGTTCAGCATCTGTGCAAATGTTCGGACCATGAAGTTTTGTGCAAAGGTTCGACGCCCGATCAGGGGCAGGAAAGCAGTGGCGCATGGAACGCGAGGAAACTGACCTAGCGGCGCGCGCAGCCTGGTTGTCCTACGTGGGCGAAATGACGCAGGAGGCGATCGCCGCCCGATTGCGGGTCTCGCGCATCAAGGTCACCCGGTTGATAGCTCAGGCTCAACGCCTGGGGCTTGTGCGCGTCTTCGTCGATGGCGAGATCACCCATTGCCTTGCCCTGGAGAACGCCATCACCGCAGCCTTCGGGCTCGAATTCTGCTCGGTGGCCCCCGATCTTGGCGAGGATGGCATCCCGCTGAAGGCACTGGCCAGCGCGGGCGCCCGCTACCTCATGGGCGCCCTTGACGGCTCACGGACGATCGGGCTCGGGCATGGACGCACGCTTGCCGCCATGGTTGAAAGCCTGCCGCGCCAGCTCCGCCCCGATATCCGATTCGTCTCCCTCTTGGGGTCCTTGACCCGCAAAGCTGCCGCCCATCCCTTCGATGTCATCCACAAGATCAGCGAGATTACCGGCGGCGAGGGCTATTTCGTCCCAGCGCCTTTCTTTTCCGACAGTCGCGAGGACCGCGACGTTTTCATCGCCCAGCGCAGCGTCGCCACCGTTTTCGCGATGGCGGCCGCGGCCGATCTCTACCTCGTCGGTGTGGGCGACGTGGGTCCAGGTTCGCAATTGTTGGCCACGGGCATGATCACGCCATCGGAGCAGCGCGCGATCGTCCGGGCTGGGGGTGTCGGCGAGGTGCTGGGCACGTTCGTCGACGCCAATGGCCGCAAACTGTCGATCGAGCTCAATGAGCGCTCGGTTGCTGTCGATCTCGAGATTTTGCGCGGCAAGGAGGCCCTGCTCGTCGCGGGCGGCGAACAAAAGGCCCAGGCTATTGCCGCAGTACTACGGACCGGAATCTTCAAGGGCCTGATCGTCGACGAGAGAACCGCTGCCAGCCTGACGGAGGGGGCGACGATCGACACCCAGATGGAAAGGAAAAGAAAAGCGGGCTAGAGCCGATTGTGGTAGTCATTCGACAATAAAAAAGATCAGGGACAAAATAATGCATGAAAAAGCCAAGGATGCGGTCGCATCCTTCGTCGCCGGCAGGACGAGCCGCCGGGAACTGTTCGGCTACGGCGCCAAACTCGGGCTTGGCGCCGCCACAATGGGCTTTCTATTGAACGAGGCGCAGACGACCGCTCAGGCCGCCGACTTCGACTGGCAGTATTACAAGGGAAAGACTGTCAATCTGCTCTTGAACAAGCATCCCTATGCCGATGCAATCATCGCCGATCTGGAAAATTTCAAGAAACTGACCGGCATGGACGTCAAATACGACGTCTTTCCCGAAGACGTCTATTTCGACAAGATCACAGCCGCACTGTCGTCGGGCTCAACGCAGTACGATGCCTTCATGACGGGCGCCTACCAGACATGGCAATATGGCCCGGCCGGCTGGCTCGAAGACCTGAACGAATATATAAAAGACCCTAAATGGACGAATCCCGCCTATGCATGGGATGATGTCCTGCCCAATCTTAAAGCCTCCACTTCATGGTCAGGCGTACCGGGCGCGGCGCTTGGCGGCGAGGGCGCGAAGCAGTGGGCCGTTCCTCTGGCCTTCGAACTGAACTCGATCACCTATAACAAACGGATCTTCGACAAGGCCAAGGTTGAGCCCGCCAAGAACCTGCCGGAACTGGTCGAAATCGCCGCCAAGATCCAGGGCTCGGGTCAGAACGTCTATGGCATCGGGACGCGTGGCTCGCGCAGCTGGGCTACGATCCATCCAGGCTATCTCTCGGCCTTCGCCAATTACGGCGGCAAGGATTTCGAAGTCGCCGACGGTAAGCTCAAGGCCGCGATGAACAGTGCGGCTGGCAAGGAGATGACAGCACTCTGGGTCGACATGATCAAGTCGAGCGGCCCCCGCAACTGGTCGACCTATACCTGGTACCAGGTGGGCACCGATCTTGGGGCCGGCGCCTCGGGCATGATCTATGATGCCGATGTGCTCGGCTACTTCATGAATGGCGGCGACAACAAGGAAGCGGGCAACCTTGCCTTTTCGGCCTTTGCGCCCAATCCCAAGGGAAGTTCCCCTACCCCCAATGTCTGGATCTGGTCGCTCGCCTTGAATTCTTATTCAAGCCAGAAGGGGCCAGCCTGGTGGTTCGTACAATGGGCCACCGGCACCGAGCATGGCCTCTTCGGCGCGCAAAAGATGGATCTGGTCAACCCTGTCCGCAACAAGATCTGGCAGGATGAGACCTTCCGCGCCCGCATCGCCAAGAGCTACCCGGGCTATCTTGAACAGTATGCGGCCTCGTCGCCGGGATCGAAGATCTACTTCACGCCACAGCCCCTGTTCTTCAACCTGACCACAGAATGGGCAGCTTCGCTGCAGCGGATGGTGGCGGGCGAGCTTCCGGTGAGCGAGGGCCTGGATGAGTTGGCCGCCAATGTCGACAACCAGCTCAAGCAAGCCGGGCTGGGCTGAAGGCGACCCGGTGGACGCCCACCTTTGACCACGAGCGTCCGCCGGCCCTCCCGTCTCACCGCATTTTCAGATCCTCGGGTTCGCCTGACCTGAAGATGTTCCAGCCGTCGCAACGATCAGGGCAGCCAATCATGGCCACCGCGACCCTCAAGGGCAGACCGACGCTGACGCGTCGTCCCGCCCGACACCGCCTTCTTCCCTATCTATTGAGCCTGCCAGCGCTCCTTGTCTGCATCGGCATCCTCGTGCCGTTCGCGACGGCGGTCGCCTACTCGCTGCAGCGCTACAATTCCTCGCTGCCCTATCTGCGAAAATGGATCTGGTGGGGCAATTACCAGACCTTCCTTACCGACAGCGCTTTTTGGAACACCGTCTACGTTTCCTTGAGCTACACGATCTGGACCGTCGGCATCGAGCTCTTGCTCGGCCTGGCGATCGCCCTTCTTTTGCAACGGACGACCCGTTTCAACAACGCCGCGGCAATCGCCTGCCTGCTTCCCTTGATGATCGCCCCGGCTCTGGCCGCCTTGATGTGGAAGCTGATGACCAATCCCGATTTCGGGATTCTCAGCTATCTGGTCGGTCTCATCGGCCTCAGCGACTTCCGCTGGGCCTCCTCGCCCAGCACCGCCATGTTCACCGTCGTGCTCATCGATGTCTGGGTCTACACGCCCTTCATCATGATCCTCCTCCTGGCCGGCTTGCGCGCTCTGCCGCGCCAACCCTTCGAGGCAGCCGAGCTCGACGGCGTGCCGGCCAGCTTCGTCTTCTTTCGCATCACCCTGCCCATGCTGATGCCCTATATCCTGACAGCGGTGCTCTTTCGCCTGCTGGATGCGATCCAACAGTTCGACATCGTCTACGCCATGACGCAGGGCGGGCCCGGTGACAGGCTCATGGTCTTTCAGGTCCAGGCCTATCTCGAACGCTTCCAATATCTGAATGTCGGCCGCTCTGCCGCCTTCCTGATGGTCCTTTGGCTCATCACCTTCATTCTCTCCAATCTCTTCATCAAAAACTGGCTACGCCTGCGCGAGCGCGCCAGAGGAGCCGTATGATGGCCAGCAAGATCAGCGGCGGTGCCGTGCTGCGGGCGGCGGCGCGAATCATCGTTCTTCTGTTCTTTCTCTTTCCGATCTTCTGGGTCTTCCTGATGTCTTTTCAGACGAACCAGCAGATTCTTCGCATTCCCCCCTCGATCTTCTTTACGCCAACGCTCGAGAACTACACGGCCCTCTTCTCCGGCAGGCTGCAGACGGCCTCGGGTTCGCTCGACATCGCGTTCATAAAAAATCTTCTGAACAGCATCATCCTCTCAAGCTGCTCGGTCCTGATCGCGCTCATCCTGGGCGTGCCCGCGGCCTATGCCTTCGCCCGCTTCAAGTTCCGCCTGGGCGAAAACATTGCCTTCACGCTCCTTTCCTTCCGCTTCGCGCCGCCGTTGCTCGTCCTGGTCCCGCTGGTCGCCTATTTCCAGATGATCGGTCTGTCCGACACCTATATCGGACTCATCTGGGTCTATCAGTTGATCTGCCTGCCGCTCATTCTCTGGATCGTGCGCGGCTATTTCGAGGATATCAGTCCCGACATCGAGCATGCTTATCGCGTCGATGGTCACTCCTGGGCCAAGACCTTCTTCAAGATCGCCATTCCCCTGGCTCGGCCCGGCATCGCCGCCGCAGCGCTGCTGTCGTTCATCTTCGCTTGGAATAATTTCGTCTTTGCCTTGATCCTGGCCTCCGCCGACAAACAGCCGGTGACCGTCGGGGCCCTGGCCTTCGTGACCTCGGCCGGCATCCAGTACGGCATCATCGCCGCTGCCATTGTCCTTTCGGTCACCCCGACCCTTCTCCTTGCCCTCTATGCCCAGCGCTACCTTGTCGAAGGCCTGTCGCTTGGCGCCGTGAAAGGCTGATGTCATGACAAGGCTCGAGATAAGAAACCTTTCCAAGAGCTTCGGCTCGCTTAGGCTCTTCCACGATGTCGGCTTTGCGGTAGCGGCCGGCGAGACGCTGGCCCTGGCGGGACCATCGGGTGGAGGCAAAACGATCCTTCTTCGGCTGATCGCCGGCATCATGGAGCCCGACGAAGGCTCGATCCTGATCGACGGCAAGGACGTGGGTGGCGTTGGTCCGGAGGCGCGCGATGTCGGCGTCGCCTTCCAGAATTTCGCTCTCTACCCGCATATGACCGCTTTTGAGAATATCGCGAGCCCGCTCCGAGCGCGCGGCACCGAGACGGCCCGCGTGAAGGAACGCGTGACCGAAGTCGCAGCCCTGCTCAAGATCGACCATGTGCTGGAAAATCAGCCGCGCGAACTCTCCAACGGCCAAAAGCAACGCACCGCCCTGGCTCGAGCCTTGATCCGCCGGCCAAAAGTACTTCTCCTCGACGACCCCTTGCGCAATGTCGACGCCAAACTGCGCTACGAAATGCGGCTCGAGCTGCCGCGCCTCCTGGCCGTCGCCGACTGCGCTGCCATCTATGTGACCCAGGATTATCGCGAGGCGATGGGCCTCGGGGACCTGGTCGGCATTCTCCGGGCGGGACGCTTCGAACAGATCGCCCCGCCAGCCGAGATCTATACGCGTCCGCGCTCCGTCGAGATCGCCCGGCTTTTCGGAGATCCGACGATCAACCTCCTGCCCTGCCGCCCGGAGAGAACGGCGGAGGGCCTGCAGGTTGAAATTTTCGGCCGGCCGATGCCATTGCCCTTGCATTTCGCTGCAGCCGAGGGGCGGGATTGCCTGATCGGTGTGCGCCCGGAGCATGTAAGCGTCGGCCTACAGAATGGTCCGGGCTCGCTGCCCTTCGAGCTCAACGCGGTAACTCCCTTGAACGTCAGGGCCGTCCTCTTCCTGCGCGACGCGGCCGGCACCGAGTTGCTGGCCACATGTCCCGAAGACGATGCCCTGGCCTTCGGTCGCGGCCACCATCGAGTCTTTGTCACGATCGACACCTCTAGGGCCCTGCTCTTTGACCGCGAAAATGGTCAGACTCTAGCCTTGCCTGCCGCCGCACAGCCGCTTGCCGCCTGAAGGAGCTCCATCATGGCGACTCTGGTCCTCGACCACCTGAACAAGATCTACAAGCCGCGCGGACGGGCGCCGGTAAAGGCGGTCGACGATGTCAATCTTGCCAGCGCGGATGGCGAGATCATCGGCCTTCTAGGTTCCTCGGGCTGCGGCAAGACCTCGACGCTGCGCATGATCGCCGGCTTTGAGGATGTCAGCAGCGGAACCATCAGGATCGGGGAGCAGCCGATCCAGCAGACCGCGCCGGCCAGGCGCGGCGTGGCGATGGCATTCGAAGGCTATGCGCTCTATCCACCTTTGAAGATCGAGGACAATATCGGCTTCGCGTTGCTTCGCCAGCGCATGCCGCGCGCAGAGGTCAGGAAGCGTGTTCGCGACATAGCCGAACTTTTGGAGATCCAGCCGATCCTGGAGCGCTATCCGCCGACGATCTCGGCCGGCCAGCAGCAGCGCGCCAGCCTCGCCAGAGCACTCGTTCGCCGGGCACCCGTCTCCCTACTGGACGAGCCCATGTCGCAACTCGAGCCGCAGCTTCGCGCTATCCTGCGCGCGCGCATTAAGGATTATCTAGCCGCCCACCAGATGACCACGGTGTTCGTCACCCACGACCAGACCGAGGCCATAGCGCTGGCCGACCGGATCGCGGTTATGGAAAAAGGGGTGCTGCAGCAATTCGCCAGTCCCGCCGAACTGAAGGAACGCCCGGCCAATCTCTTCGTCGCCAGCTTCATCGGCGAGCCGCCGATGAACGTCGTTCAGGCGGAGATAGGCACCACGCGTGGCGCGCGCGTCGTCCAGCTCTTCGATCGTGCCGGAGAGCCCTCTTTCACCCTGCCGATCGGCGGCCTTGGCCAGGACCAGATTCCGCTCGCACCTGGCAAGGTCATCCTCGGCATCCGCCCGCACCGCATCACCCTTGCGGACCAAGGTCTGCAGGGCCGGATCCAGTCGAACCAGTGGCTGGGCGACCAGACGCATCTCCTGATCGAGGTGAACGGAATCCCTCTTACCGTCGTCACGCACAGGCGGATCCCGGGCCGGATCGGCGATAATCTTGCCATCGAGATCCCACCGCGGGCCCTTCATCTCTTCGAGCCCGCGAGCGGCAGGGCCCTCCTGCATGGCGGCGACGCCGTCCGCGCCGCCGCTTGAGGAGCCGACGCCATGCAAGGGGACCTCATCATTGGCATCGACGCCGGCACCTCCGTCATCAAGGCCGTGGTCTTCGACCTCATGGGCCGCGAGATCGCCATGGCCGCGCGGGCCAACTGCTACGAGAGCCGGGAGGATGGCGGCGTCGAACAGGATATGGGGCGGACCTGGAAGGATACGGCGGCCGTACTTGCCGAGCTCACGGAGCGCATGCCGGACCTGGCCGCGAGAACCATAACGGTGGCCGTGACAGGCCAGGGTGACGGCACGTGGCTGATCGATGCGGAAGGCCAGCCGGTCGGCAAAGGTTGGCTCTGGCTGGACAGCCGGGCGGCCGGGCTCGTCGAGGGCTGGGTCGGCGATGGCACGCGCGATCGAGCATTCCAGATCACCGGCTGCGGCGTCACACCGTGCAACTCCAGCAGTCAGCTGGCCTGGATGCAGCGATATCAACCCGACGTCCTTCGCCAGGCAGTCACGGCGTTCCACCCAAAGGACTGGCTCTATCTCAAGTTGACCGGAATCGTCGCTACGGACGTCTCCGAGGCAACGTTCACTTTCGGCGATTTTCGCACCAGTAGCTACAGTCAGCCCTTGATTGAGCTCTTCGGCCTGGGACCGCTCCGCCATCTGCTGCCAGACCCGATCGACGGCACGCGGACGTCGAACCCGATCACGGCGGAGGCTGCGCGCTTGACCGGCTTGCGGGCCGGCACGCCGATCACGCTTGCCTATGTCGACATCGTCTGCACGGCCTTGGGCGGCGGCCTCTACGACGAATTGGGCGACGTCGGCATGACCGTCGTGGGCTCGACGGGCATGCACATGCAGCTTGTTAAGAATGTGCAAGGCATAGATCCCGGCAGCACGCCCTCGGGCTACATCATCCCTTTCCCCATTCAAGGGCATGTGGCTCGTCTGCAGACCAACATGTCGGGGACGCTCAACATCGACTGGGTGCTGCGCCTGGCGACGGATGCCCTGACCTTTTCCGGCGTAACGGCCGATCGCAACCGGCTGCTTGGCCTGCTGGATGCCTCGGTAGCCGCCAGCCGTCCGGCGTCGGCCATCTATCATCCCTATATCCACGCTGCCGGCGAGCGTGGACCGTTCCTCGACAGTCGGGCGCGCGCCATGCTGACCGGCCTCACAATGGAGGTGGGGCTGCCGGAACTGCTGCGCTCGGTGTATGAGGGCTTGGCCTTTGCCAGTCGCGATTGCCACGCGGCAATCGGCCCCCTGCCCGCCGAGATCCGCGTAGCCGGCGGCGCGTCGCGCAGCCGGGCATTCAAAACCATCCTCGCCAGCGTCCTGGAGCGACCGCTCCGCGAATCGACGCGCGGTGAGGCCGGGGCCGCCGGAGCCGCCATGATGGCGGCGGTGGGTCAGGGCGTCTTTCCGGACATGGCCGCGGCGGCCCGCATCTGGGTCACGCCTTGCTTGGGCGGTCGTGTCGAACCCGATCCGGAGCTCGTTCCGTGCTACCGGCAATTCTTCGAGCTTTACCGTGAAACACGTCTGGCGGCGGCACCGCTCTGGCATCGCCTCGCGGCCGCGCGTGAAGCCGCTGCGCCAGCCAACCAGCCGCTCCGTGCCGCCGTCTGACCAGGGAGGAACGCCACGCCATGGCGATTGAGGAAAAACAGGTCGCGATCATCGGCGACCGATTCATGCTGCCAGCTGCCTTCAAGACGGCGCTCGAAGCGGCCGGCGGCGAGCCCGTTCACATCAGGGCGTTGGAGTTGGATTGGCCGGATTCCTCGATGCATCACGGCTATGCTGGCGGCAGCAGCGCGTCCGGGCTCGAGAACCTCCGCGAATATGTGGGCGAGCCCGACGCAATCGCAGATTTCATCGGCGATGCCGGCGTCCTGATCACCCATCTGGCCCCGATCACGCGGCCCATGCTCGAACGATTGCCGCAGCTCAAGCTGATCGCCGTCAGCCGCGGCGGCCCCGTCAATATCGACGCCGCCGCCTGTAGAAAAGCAGGTGTCCGCCTGGTCAACTGTCCAGGGCGCAATGCCTCGGCCGTGGCAGAGTTCACGATCGGCGCCATCCTGGCCGAGACCAGGCTCATCCGTGCCGGGCACGAAGCACTCCGGGAGGGCGTCTGGCGAGGCGATCTCTACCGTGCCGACACGACGGGACCAGAGCTTTCGGAATGCACGGTGGGCCTCATCGGCTATGGCGAGGTCGGCTGCCGCGTGACCAAGCTTCTTGCCCCCTTTGGCTGCCGCATCCTGGTCGCCGATCCCTACAAGCAGTTGGATGACATCGACCGGGCTGCAGGGATCGCGATGGTCAACCTCCATGACCTGCTGGCAGCTTCCGATATCGTCAGCCTGCACGCCCGGGTCACCGACGAGACAAGGGGCTTCATGAACAAGGCAGCATTCGCCGCCATGAAGCCGTCCGCCTGGTTCATCAATACCGCGCGCGGACCCATGGTGAACTATGACGATCTCTATGTGGCGCTTAAGGGCGGGACGCTCAGGGGCGCCATGCTTGAGACCTTCTGGCAGGAACCGGTGCCGGCCGACGCCCCACTCCTGAAGCTGCCGAACGTCACGCTCACGCCCCATATCGCCGGCGCCTCGACGACGACGGTAAAGATCGCGGCCCGCATGGTGGCGGAGGAAGTGCGCCGCTTCTGGGCCGGAGAGCCGGCCCTCCATCCATTTTTGGCCTGAGGGCCGAGGCAAGGACACGCTTATGTCGAAAAACGAGAAGACGCTGCGCCAGGGCATCATCGACGCCTGTCGCTGGATGAACAGCTCGGGCTTGAATCAGGGTACTTCCGGCAATATCAGCGCGCGCTTCGAGAATGCCATGCTGATCTCGCCCTCGGGCATCCCCTACGACCAGCTGCACCCGGAAGATATCGCGAAACTGCCCTTCAAAGGCGCGTACGGCGCCTATGAAGGACCGCACAAACCGTCCTCCGAGTGGCGCTTTCATCTCGACATCATGCTGGCCAGGCCAGAGGTCGGCGCCATCGTCCACACGCACTCGACATATGCGACCGTGCTGGCCATGGCGCACAAAGAAATCCCCGCCTGCCACTACATGATCGCCGCCTCGGGTGGGCCGAACATTCGCTGTGCCGGCTATGCCACCTACGGCACCAAGGAACTCTCCGAACTGGCGCTTAAGGCGCTCGACGGGCGGACCTGCTGCCTCCTGGCCAATCACGGCATGATCGCGACAGGCGCCGACCTCGAGAAGGCCAAATGGCTGGCGGTCGAGCTCGAGACGATCGCCAAGCAATATTACATGACGCTCACGATCGGCGGGCCGGTTATCCTGCCCGACGCCGAAATCGCGCACGTCATCGAGCGATTCAAGGACTACGGCCCGAAGCCCAAAACGAACAAAGCCGAGGCCGCCTGAACCGACTGCGGAGCGGCCTCCCGGGGTCGATGAGCGAAATGGAGCCCGCAAGGATGAGCGAGCCGGCGACGCTGCCCGCTCACGCCGTTTTGGGCAGCGCGATTTTTTCGGACATGTGCAGATGGATCAGGTCGATCTCCTCGTCATCGGCGGCGGCGTCAATGGCGCTGGCATCGCCAGGGATGCGGCCGGACGCGGCGTCACTGTTCTACTTTGCGAGAAGGCCGATCTCGCGTCCGGGACTTCCTCACGCAGCGGCAAGCTCATCCATGGCGGCCTGCGCTATCTCGAATATTACGAGTTCCGGCTCGTCCGCGAAGCCCTGATCGAACGCGAGATCCTCTTGCGCACGGCACCGCATATCATTTGGCCTATGCGCTTCGTCCTCCCGCACAGCGCGGAGCAGCGCCCAGCTTGGCTCGTGCGCCTGGGTCTCTTCCTCTACGACCATCTGGGCGGCCGCAAGATATTGCCGCCCACCCGCAAGCTCGATCTCTGGCATGCACCTGAAGGCCGCCCAATCAAGAGGAACTATCGTCGGGCCTTCGAATATTCCGACTGCTGGGTGGACGATGCCAGGCTCGTCGTCCTCAACGCTCTGGACGCCCACAAGCGAGGGGCCGTCGTTCTCACCCGCACCGCGGTGGTTTCCGCGCGCCGCGATGACGGCCGATGGCTGGTGACGCTCGAGGACCAGCGCACCGGCGCGACAAGGCAAATAAAGGCTCGTTGCCTTGTCAACGCCGCCGGGCCATGGGTCGAGAGTGTCCTTAGCGGTATCGCAGGGGCGAACTGCAGTCGAAAGATCCGCCTCGTCAAAGGCAGCCATCTCATCACACCCAAGTTCTGGGAGGGCGACCATGCCTATCTTTTGCAAAACACCGACAAACGCGTGATCTTCGTCAATCCTTATGAGGGCGACAAAGCGCTCATCGGCACCACCGACGTTGCGGTCGAAGGCCGCCCCGAGGACGTAGGGATCGAGACAGAGGAAATCGAGTATCTTTTGGGCGTGCTCGGCCGCTACTTCCAAGCCCCGCCGACACGAGCCGACATCCAAAGCACCTTCTCCGGCGTTCGACCTCTCTATGACGACAATGCGGCCAACCCATCCGCCGTCACCCGCGACTATGTCTTCGACGTCACGCCGGAGGCGCCGGCCTGCGACCAGGCACCTCTCCTGTCGATCTTCGGCGGCAAGATCACGACCTATCGGCGCTTGGCTGAGCATGCGCTCGAAAAGCTAAAGCCGTTCTTCCCAAGAATGGGCCAGGCCTGGACGCGTGACTCGCCGCTGCCAGGCGGCGACATGCCGAATGCCAATTTTGCCGCTTGGCTGGGCGATTTCCAAGCCCGCCATCCCTGGCTGCCAGCGAGCGTGGCTCTGCATCTGTGCCGCCTTTACGGCACCCGTGCCGGCCTTGTCTTGAATGGCGCCGAATCGCTGGGCGAACTCGGGCCGCATTTCGGCGGTGACTTCCATGCCAACGAGGCGCGCTACCTCCTGCGCCATGAATGGGCGCAAACGGCGAGCGACATCCTGATCAGACGGACCAAGCACGGCTTGCACCTGAGCACGCAAGAACGCGCAGCCTTCGAAACCTGGCTGGAGATGGAGCAGGCCAGGCCCAGCCAAGCCAATCTGGTCTAGATTTCGATCTGCGTACCAAGTTCGACGACACGGCCGGGCGGGATCTGGAAATAGACCGTTGCGGATTGATTGGCCGCCGAGAGCGCAATGAAGAGGCGCGATTCGAGCGGCCCCAGCGTCGGGCTGGGTGTGGGAATAAGCGTCTCGCGGCTAATGAAGAACGAGGTACGCATCAGGTCGAAATGGAGATGTTTTAAGCGGCAAAGATCCAGGACACGCGGCACGTTGGGTGTATCCATGAAGCCGTAATCGACGATCAGCCGATAGAACTCCTTGCCCAGATCTTCGAGCTGGATCTGCTGGCTGGGCTGGATATAGGGCACGTCGTGGATACGGATCGTCATGAGCACGACCCGTTCGTGCAGCACCTGATTATGCTTGATGTTATGCAGGAGCGCCATCGGCACGACCTCGGGATTAGCGGTCATGAAGACGGCCGTCCCCGGCACGCGGATAAGACGTCGATCCATGCGGCCGATGAAGGTCTGGATCGATAAAGCGTGGCCGTAGAGCGCATCGCGAAGGGCACGCCGTCCGCGCCGCCAAGTGACGATGACGAAGGCCAGTGCGCCCGCCACCAGGAGAGGCAGCCAGCCGCCGGACGGAATCTTCAGCATGTTGGAGGTGAGATAGGCGACATCCAGGATGAGAAAGCCGCCAAAGACCCAAAGTGCCCAAAGGCCCCATTTCCAGCGCCAAGCGGCTACGAGGGCCGCCAGGACGGCATCAATGGTCATGGCACCGGTCACGGAAATGCCATAGGCCGAGGCAAGGGCGCTCGAGCTCGCGAAACTCACGACCAGGAGAAGCACGCCCGTCATCAAGATCCAGTTGACCCGGGCGATATAGATCTGGCCTGCCTCTTCGGCCGAGGTATGCTTGACGGTCATACGCGGCAGATGGCCCAGCTGGATGGCCTGACTGGTTAGGGAGAAGACGCCCGAGATGACAGCTTGGCTGGCGATGATGGTCGCCAACGTCGCCAGCCCGATCAACGGAAACAGCGCCCAATCGGGCGCTAGGTAAAAGAAGGGATGATCGAGTGATTGCGGATGCGCCAGGACCAGCGAGCCCTGGCCGAAATAATTGAGCACCAGGCTTGGCAATACCAGACCGAACCAGGCGATGCGGATGGGACCCTTGCCGAAATGTCCCATGTCCGCATAGAGCGCCTCGGCACCCGTGACAGCCAGGACGATGGCGCCCAGGGCAACAAAGGCCTGCCAGCCATCAACGACGAAGAGATCCAGGGCGTAGCGTGGATCAAGGGCGCGCAGGATCGCCGGATCCTTGACGATTTGCAGGCTTCCCAGGAGTGCCAGGGTTATGAACCAGATCAGCATGACCGGGCCGAAGAGATTGCCGACAGCGCCTGTGCCCCGGCTTTGGATCAGGAAGAGGGCGATGAGGACGATCGCTGCCAGCGGCACGACATAGGAGTTCAGCATCGGGGCCGCCGCCCTCAGGCCCTCGACCGCCGAGAGAACCGAGATAGCGGGCGTGATCAGCCCGTCGCCATAAAAGAGCGTCAGGCCGGCAATGGTCAGGCCGACGATCAACACCTGCAAAAGCCGGTTATTCGGCGCCGCACGGGCGGCAAGGCTGCCTAGCGCCAACACGCCACCTTCGCCGCGATTGTCAGCGCGCAGGATCAAAACGACATATTTGACGGCGACGATCAGGACCATCGACCAGAAGACGAGCGAGAGCACGCCCAGGACGCCCGCCGCATCGAGATGCAGGCCTCCCGCATGGCCGAAGGCCTCGCGCAGGGTGTAGAGCGGGCTCGTGCCAATATCACCGAAGGCAACGCCAAGGGCAGCCAATCCCATCTTGCGCCAGTCCCCCGACTGGCCGGCGCCTTCATGCGATCTTGCGCTGTAATCCCCGTCGTCCATGATCCCCCACGGGTCTTCATCCATTGCAAGCCCGGACGCGAATGGCGCCGTCGCCGGGCCGCCCGCTCCATCTGCGACAGGCCGTTTGGTTAGACAAGGGTAAGGCTGGAGGTTTCAAAGCGCAAAAAAGCGGCCCGACCAAGTCGGACCGCCCTTTGGACTCAACAGGCGATGACCGCTCAGGCGGCGATCTTGCGCCGCCCGGCTACACGCCGACGGGGTGCCGTCTCGCTCTGGGCGACGCCGCCATCGATAGGACCGGGCTTGCGGCCAAGACCGATCTTGACGGCCAAAACCGAGCGCTGCTCGGCATAGGCTGGGGCTACCATCGGATAGTCGCTCGGAAGACCCCAGCGAAGTCGATACTCCTCCGGCGTTAGGTTGTAACGTGTCTTAAGATGCCGCTTGAGCATCTTGAGCTTCTTGCCGTCTTCCAGACAAATGATGAAGTCATCACCAATCGATTTCTTGATCGGCACGGCCGGTTGCGGCTTTTCGCCGACAACGACAGTTTCCGGATTGCCAGCATTGCTCAATGCGCGAAATACGCTTTCGATCAAGGCTGGGAGTTCGGACGCGGCAATAGAGTGGTTTGTAACGTAAGATGCCACGATAGTGCTGGTGTTAGCGTGAAGATCCTTGGATAGATCGGTCATTCGATTTTGCATTCGCAATGCTGGACGTTCAATTTGGGCTTAGGCATAGCGGTGGTCCCGCCGTCGCTGACGGTAAGATAGAGAGTGCCCAGCAATATTTACAGGTCATCGACGCTACAAGTTTGATAAATAATGATTGACGTCACAACAAGGCCGGTCGATCTGCGACCTTCCCCTCGTGCAATGTGTTGCACGCGAGAACTACTCCCTTTTCTGATTAAGAAAGATCGGACGCGCATCCTTTTCGACCACGAGGCGCCACTGCCTTAGCGAGTCATGCAATAATGGAGCAGGCAGCCTTAGGTAACGCACGAGTAACGCGACGTAGATGCCAAGGAAAACCGGGCCATGGCCGTCACTGCGACCATCATGATCGCTGCTCATCGAATGCGCCAGCTCATGCAGTAGGACCCACGAAGGAAACGTCGCGGGCAATTCAAGATCGAGGCGATTGGCGCGCCCGAGAAGGGAACGGGCGCGTGAAGGTAGGAGACGAGATCGCGGCGGAAAATCGAGACCACATTCCCGCCAAATCGCATCGATCATGCCCTGCGCCTTGTCAAAGGCAACTGTTGAGCGATCCCGTGGCACGATGATGGCCTCTTCCCAGGCATAGACACGCGATCGCTGGCGATCGCGATCGCTCACGGCAAGGCCTTGCCCAGGCTGCGTCCGGTCGATGGCAAAGCGGTCAGCGGACGCATCAGGATAGAAGGCCGCGACGGCGCTCGTTGACGGGACGGTTCAAATTGACCCGATCCGCCGAGACGCGCCCATGCCGGAAGGCTGGGTCACCCTGGCCCGGCAGGCGGCGCGCCGTGCGCCGCAGTCGCAAATTCATGGCGGCGAACGCGTCGTCGACTTGACTCTGTTTGACGATCATAAGCGCCTGCCCGGTCTCGCGCAGACCAGCAAGATGCTGCTCACGCTCCAGTCTCGCTTCGTCCAGCCGTTCGGCCAGGCGGAGGGTCATGCCATGCTGGAAGGCCCGGGAAGCATGGCGCAGCGCCTGACCGGCCAGGTGCTGCTCCCGCTGACGATAAAGTGAGAGCTCGGTGGCGATCGCACGCTCGATCAGCTCGAAAAGATAGGCGCTCATCTCGGTGTCCGCTTCGAAGCCGAAGAACACGTAGCGGGCACTCGTCGCATCGCGATGCAGCCAGACCCGACAGTCGCAAAATCGGGCGATCGCTGGAATGCAGCCATCGACCGGCCGTCGCTGGCGACCACGCAGGGTGACGGCCCGGGTAACGCAGGCCTCCTGGCGAATGTCGATCTCCTCCATCGAGAGCGCGTAGCGCTCCAGGAGCTTGCCGACCATGGCCGCCGCTGCCATTGCCTCGGCCTCTGTGCAACCATTCGAGATGGTCTTTAAGGATAGCGCCTTGATCCGCGCTTTGACGCGCTGCCGCTCGTCGCTCTGGTTCAAGATCGGCTCCCCTCGTCGGCCCGCCCGTTTCATAGAGCGGACAGGCAGACAAATCGAGCGACGACCTACTTCATCAAGTGGGCCTGATCGTCGGACCAGACGCCGTAGGCCGAAATGAACTTCTGGCGCGTGCCGTCCGCATCCATATCTGCCAGCACCTTGTTGAGCGCCGCCAGCAGATCCTGGCATTCGCGACGCACGCCGATGGCGGCACCGCCCAGCTTATAGCTGGCTTTGGCTTCAGCCTCCGCCCATTCAGGCTTGGGATGATAGAGAATGGGGTCTCCCACCACGCGCAAATCGGGCATGCTCTGCATCTGACCGAACAACGTGGCCTGATCCATGATCACAGCATCAACCTGGCCATTCTGGAGCGCCAGGAAGGGCTCGCCGAACGTATTGAAGTCAAGGACGCTGGCAGCCTTGCCCTCGTCGGCCAGCATGTGGGCATTGACCGAATCCATGCTGCCCAGGGTGGAGCCCAGGATCTTGCCTTTGAGGTCATCGACCGAATGGATGGGCGAATCCTTGGGAACAATCACCCGGTCATAGAAGATGAAGTATGGGTTGGTATAATCGATGCCGCCTCCCTGGATCCGCTCTTGTGTGACCGCCATACCGGAGAGGATGATATCCCAGCGGGCCGCCTTGAGACCGGGAATGAGTGAGGTCCATTCGGTAACGACATAGTCCTGCTTGGGAATACCCAGCCGCTTGCCGATCTCCTGCAGCATGTCCCACTCAAAACCATGATACTTGCCGTCCTCGTCCTGCCACGAAAACGGTTTGGTCCCCATCTCGCCATTGCCGGACAGCAGTATGCCCTTCGCTTTGATGTCGTCGAGACATCCAGCCACGGCCGGCAACGCCGATGTCAGGCTCAAAAGACTACAGGCAACCAGGAAAGCGCGCTTTAAAACCATTGGAGCGACCTTGGTCAGGGTGGGGCGGCGGGACGCCATGCCCGAAGAGTTGCAACTATCGTGCCGCCGCCCTGCCTGGCGGGCCTATTTCATCATTTTTTCCTGAGCCGCGGACCAGACGCCGTATTTGCTGATGATGGCCTTGCGCGTGCCATCGGCATCCATGTCCGCCAGCGCCTTGTTGAGCGCTTCCAAGAGGTCGCCGCATTCGCGCCTCACGCCGATCGCCGTGCCGCCCAGAATATAGGGCGCCTTGGCCTCGGCCTCGGCCCATTCGGGCTTGGGATGGTAGAAGATAGGATCGCCCACGACACGCAGATCGGGCATGTTCTCCTTTTGGCCATAGAAGGTGCCCTGATCCAAGATCACGGCATCGGCCTGGCCGTTCTGGAGCGCCATGAATGGCTCGCCGAACGTGTTGAAGTCGAGGACGCTGCCAGCCTTGCCCTCGTCAACCATTGCATGGGCATTGACCGAGTCCATGGTGCCCAGCGTCGTCGCCAGGATCTTACCCTTGAGATCGTTCATCGTTTTGATCGACGAATTACCCGGCACGATCACCTCGTCGTAGAGCATGAAATAGGGGCGCGTATACTCGATGCCGGCGCCCTGGATGCGCTCCTGGGTTACCGACATGGCCGAGAGGATAATGTCCCAACGCCCCGCCTTGAGCCCGGGAATCAGGGACGTCCAGTCGGTCACCTCGTATTCGACTTTGGGCACGCCGATCCGCTTGCCGAGTTCCTGGAAAATTTCCCATTCGAAACCGTGCAGTTGACCGTCATCGCCCTGCCAGACCGAGGGCTTCAGGCCCATGGCGCCATTGCCGGAACGCAGGACACCCGCTGCCTTGATGTCGTCGAGACAGCCAGCTTCAGCCGGCAGAGTGCCCAGGATCGCCAGGCAACAACAGGACAGCAGCGCACGCTTAAACATAAATGAAACCTTCTGCGGGTTATGAGGCCGACAAGTCACGACCTTGCCGGATAGGCGTCGTTTCAGGGAACAATCGCGCCGTCGCCCTTCTGTCAATCCAGCGTATCGGCAAGCGTCTCGCGCAAAGTCGCACCCGTATAGCGATGACGGAAGCGGCCACGTCGCTGCAGTTCAGGGATCAAAAAGTCGACCAGGTCGACCAAGTCGCGTGGCATCGCGACCGGATGCCCGATCATAAACCCACCACGGCTACCGGTCGCTTCGAATGCCTCCTCCAGATGATCGGCCATCTCCTTGGCCGAGCCGGCTTCCGTTGTCTCGTAATGGGTGGCGTAACGTAGCCCGTAATCCAGGAATTCCTCGCGCGTCATCTCGGTCGATGCGCCAAAGCGATGTGCCAGTTGGTGGACGATGCCGACCGGCGTGGCGTGACTTGCGGCGATCTCCTCGTTTAGCGCCTGCAAGGTGAAGCGAGGCGGCAGCCTGGCAAAATCGTAGCCGGAATTGTGGGAAAGATAAGCACCTGCCCCCTCGCGCGGAATCATGGTCAAAAGCGCCTCGCGGCGGCGGCGTGCCTCCTCCCCGGTCTCGGCGACGATCAGCGGCTTTTGCCAAAGGATGCCGACACCGGCCGGATCCCGCCCCGCCGCCAACAGCGCCTGGTCCAGGGACGCCCTCTGGCGGACCTGTAGATCCAGCGACATATTCTCGCCGAAGGCCACATCGACGAACTGGGCCGCCGCCTTCAGGCCACGCGGTGAGCCGCCGGCCTGAACGAGAATCGGCCGTCCCTGTGGCGAGGGCGGTGTGTTCAACGGCCCCTTCACCTTGAAGAAGCGGCCCTCATGGTCGATGGGGCGAACCTTGGCGGGATCACCGACCTGGCCCGTCGCACGATCCCAGACCATGGCGCCCTGCACGCTGTCCCAGAGGCGCTGGCAGACCTCGATGAATTCCTCCATCCGATCGTAGCGGGCACCATGCTCCATAAGGGCGTCGAAGCCGAAATTGGCTGCGTCGGCCAGCCGCGTCGAGGTGACCACGTTGAGCGCCATGCGGCCGCCGGTGATGTGGTCCAGCGAATTCATGAGCCGGGCCACGTAGTAGGGATGCATGAAGGTCGAGGCATAGGTAATGCCGAAGCCCACATGCCGTGTGACCCTCGACATCGCCACCATCAAGGGATTGAGATCCTGGCGCGGCCAGGTGATGCCCCATTCGACGGCCGTGTCCGTCGATCCTTCCCACGTGCTGGGAATGCCGGTGCCGTCGCCTGAAAAGATGAGATCGAAGCAGCCGCGCTCGGCAATGCGGGCGATCTCTTCATACATCTCGACGTCGGGAAATGTGCGGCCCACCCATGAGCCGGGCGTGCGCCAGCGCCCGTCCATTGCGATGTAGGAGACGTCGAAGCCAAGATTCATCCGCTTGGGCATGGGGCCATTTCTCAAGGATGCGGGGGTTTTCGGCTCTTTATTACACGAATCATGCCGCAGGCCCGTTCCATTGCCAAATGTCAATATTGACTAAGACGATCAGTTAAGTAGGGTTGAGCGAATTAGAGGAGTGACGCACGTGACCTTTTCCTCATTGTCGCAAAGACCGGGCACGCGCCGCGCCCTGCTGGCCAGTGCCGGCGCCATCGGCTTCGGCTCAGCCCTAGGCGTGCTCGGCGGCCGGCTCCTGGGCGCAACGCCACCTGCATGGGCAGCCGATGAACTCTGCCTGCATCCGACCCTGGCAGCCGCCGACGCGGTGCCTTCAAGCCAGCGCAAGAAGCTGACCATCGCCTGGTCGCCGGCAGCAACCTGCATCTCGCCGATCGGTGCTGCCTATACGCAAGGCATATTTGCCAAGCATGGATTGGACGTCGAGTTCGTAAGCTTCGGCAACTCGACCGACCAATTGCTCGAGGCGATCGCGACGGGCAAGGCCGACGCAGGCGTCGGCATGGCGCTTCGCTGGCTGAAAGCGCTGGAACAGGGTTTCGACGTCAAGGTGACGGCTGGAACCCATGGCGGCTGCATGGCGCTCCTGGCCTCCAGCGAGGCCGGCATCAAGACGCTGGCCGACCTCAAGGGCAAGACGATCGCGGTCGCCGACATGGCGAGTCCGGCCAAAAACTTCTTCTCCATCATGCTGGCCAAGAACGGGCTGGACCCCCTTTCGGACGTCGAATGGCGGCAATATCCGGCAGATCTCCTCCCGATTGCCATCGAGAAGCGCGAGGCACACGCCTTGGCCGAGGGCGATCCAAGAACCTACATTTTCCTCAAGAACAGTAACGGCAAGCTCTTCCAACTGGCCTCGAACCTCTCGGGCGAGTATGCGAACCGCGCCTGCTGCATCCTGGGCATTCGAGGCACGCTCATCCGTGAGGACCGCGAAACGGCAGCCGCCCTGACCAAAGCCGTGGTCGAGGCCCACCAGGCCGCCTTCGATCACCCCCAAGCGGTGGCCGAATATTTCGCGTCGCAGACGCCTGGCGTTTCCGTCGAGGACATTGTGGGCATGCTCAAGGGCCAGACACACCATCACCATCCGACGGATGTCTCGCTGCGTGACGAGATCGCGCGTTACGCCGAGGAGTTGAAGCTGGTCCAGGTTTTCAAGCCCAGCACCGACCCGCAGAAATTCGCCGATAGCGTCTATGCGGACGTCCTGACCGTCTAAGGAGAAACTGCATGGCAATCGCCCATGGCGAGCGCGCCCGCGCGCCGCTAGCGCCTGCCAGCATTAAAGCTGCCGCAGGCTACTCGCTACCGACCTTCGCAGCCGTCATATGGTTCGCGCTGGGCGCCGTTACGTTCGGTTGGCCGCAGGCGCAGGCTTGGCCCTACACCCTGGCCTTCGCCTTGGGTGCGACGGGGCTGGGCCTGCTCGTCCTCCTTTCGGCCCTATTGGCCCAGTTCTGGCCTCCCCTTGCCCAACGCGTGCGGACGGGAACACCCTGGATTGCACTCCTGGGTGGTCTCTTTCTCCTCTGGGAGATCTTAACAGCCAAGCTTGCCCTCCTGCCCGTGCCCTTCTTCCAGCCGCCCCAGAGCCTGCTTGAGGTCTTTCTCGAGGACTATCAAAGGCTAGGGGAGAGCGTCCTGCGCTCGGTCTGGCTCCTGGCACGCGGCTATCTCATCGGTGCCGTCGCGGGTGTCGTCCTTGGCATGGCCATGGGCTGGTCGCCAAAGGTGAACTACTGGTCCCACCCGATCCTGCGCTTCATCGGTCCCCTGCCAGCGACAGCTTGGCTGCCGCTGGCCTTTTTCATCTTCCCGACGAGCGCCTCGGCCAGCGTCTTTCTGATCGCGCTTGCCACGGGTTTCCCTGTAGCGATTCTCACCTGGTCGGGCGTAGCCTCGGTTTCGAGCGCCTATTATGACATTGCCCGCACGCTTGGCGCCAACAGCCGGTTTCTCATTCTCAAGGTCGCCCTTCCGGCGGCGATGCCGCATATCTTCGTCGGCCTATTCATGGGGCTGGGTGCCTCCTTCGCCGTCCTCGTCGTCGCCGAGATGATGGGCGTGAAGGCCGGGCTTGGCTGGTACCTGCAATGGGCGCAGGGCTGGGCTGCCTACAACAACATGTACGCGGGCCTGCTCGTGATGGCGCTGATGTGCTCGGGCCTGGTAGCCCTGCTCTTCAGGCTGCGCGACCGACTTCTCGCCTGGCAGAAAGGTCTCGTTCGATGGTAGGATCAACCGCCTCCAATCCAGCCGTGGCGGACGGGCTTGCCGTCAGCGTCCAGGGCCTCAGCCACAGCTTTGCCCTGGGCGACCAGCACCTGCCGGTCCTCGACCATGTCGACTTGGACCTGCGCCCGGGCAACTTCGTCGCGATCCTTGGGCCGAGCGGCTGTGGCAAGTCCACGCTCCTCCGGCTGGCCGCGGGGCTGGAGCGGCCGGCGGCTGGGCGGATCACCGCCGACGGACGCACGATTAACGATCCCGACCCCGAGCGCGTCCTGGTCTTTCAGGACCCGACGCTCTATCCTTGGCGGACGGTGCGGGCCAATGTCGGATTGGGCCTCGAAGCGCGCGGCCTGCTGCGCACGCAGCGCCATCGCATCGACGAGGCGTTGCAACTCGTCGGCCTTGAGGGATTCAAGGAAGCCTATCCGCACCAGCTCTCGGGAGGCATGGCGCAACGCGCCTCGCTGGCCCGCGCTCTGGTCAACGATCCCCGCCTCCTCCTGCTCGATGAGCCCCTGGGCAAGCTCGATTCGCTCACGCGCCTCTCGATGCAGAGCGAACTCGTGCGCCTGTGGCAGGAAAAGGGTTTCACAGCCCTTCTGGTGACCCACGATGTCGAGGAGGCCATCTTCATGGCCGAGCGCATCGTCGTCATGAGTCCAAGACCCGCGCGCATCCTGGATGAGATCGTCAATGACCTTCCCTATCCGCGACATCGGGGCGACGAGCGCATGCATGGCCTACGCCGTCGTGCCCTGGCCCTTCTTGGCCTGGATGCAAGCTGGTAGCATAAGGGGGGAAAAGGTCAGGCCATCTAAGACGAGAAGAGGACCAGCGCCATGAGCGGTGATCACCAGCACGACCATGCGCATGAGGATCACTGGCGCGAGAATGGGGTCCGCGTGGTGCCGGGCAGCAGCCTCGACGCCAACACGGCCCAGACGGCAGGCATGAATCGGGCGGCAGCGATCAACTTCGCCCGTGTCGGCGCGCAAAAACTCTGGGCCGGCACGGTGACCATCCACCCGCATGCCAAGACAGGGGCGCATCATCATGGCGAGCTTGAAAGCGTCATTTATGTGGTCAAGGGCAAGGCCAGAATGAGGTGGGGCGAACAGCTTCAATACACGGCAGAGGCAGGCCCGGGCGACTTCATCTTCGTGCCGCCTTTCGTGCCGCACCAGGAGATCAATGCCAGCGATGACGAGCCGCTCGAGTGCGTCCTCGTCCGCTCGGACCAGGAAGCCGTCGTCGTCAATCTCGATATTCCTGTCGTCGAAAAGCCCGAAACGGTGCTCTGGGTCGATCCCATCCATAAGGCGCCCGATGAATCTTCCTGCGGCTAGCGCTTAAGGCATTTCGGTACTCAAGAAACAGGATCACCATGCGTCGGCGTCATCTCCTCCTGGCCGGAAGCTTGAGCTTCCTGGCCCGACCCTCCTTGGTCCGGGCGGCGACGCCCTTGCGAATCGGCGACCAGCGCGGCGGTATCCACGCGATGCTCGACGCGTCGGGCGTGCTGACCGATTTTCCGATCCCGCTGCAATGGAGCGAGTTTCCCGCAGCCGCACCGGTGGCGGAAGCACTCAATGCCGGGGCGATCGACATCGGTTACATGGGTGACGCGCCCTTTACCTTCGGCGCCGCCGCAGGTGTGCCGATGAAGGGCGTCCTGGCGTTACGCGAGAAGCGCGGCGGCCTCGCTGTGGTGGTGCCGGAAGCCTCGCCGGCACGGACCTTCAAGGACATGGCCGGCAAGCGCATTGCCACCGGCCGGGGGTCAATCGGCCATCTCCTCCTCCTGGCTCTCCTCGAAGAGGCCGGCATGCAGAAGGACGCCGTCGAGATCGTCTTCATGACGCCAGCCGATGCCCGTTCCGCGTTCTCCAGCAACGCTATCGACGCCTGGTCGACTTGGGAGCCCTATACCTCGCAGCTCGAACTCGAGATGCAGGCAAGGATCATAGGCGACGGAGAGAAGATCCTGCCCGGGACCAGCTTCATTGCCGCTGCCGACGCCACCATCGCCGATCGCCGCGAGGATCTCGGACTCTTCCTGGCCAAGGCCGCGAAGGCCCGTGCATGGACGGCCAGTCACATCGACGAATACGCGGTCGTCTGGTCGAAGCTGACCGGCCTGCCCGCAGCGATCCCGAAGCGCTGGTTCGAGCGCTCCAGCCTTTCCTACACCCCGATCGACGCACAAGTCATAGAGGACGAGCAGCGAACGATCGACCTCTTCACGCGCAACGGTGTGCTTCTTACCCCGCTAAAAGCGGCCGATATCCTGGATGCGTCATTTACCAGTGCGATCTCCGCTCCTTAAGGGCACGTATGCCGGTGGCCAATGCCGCTCCTGCCTCCTTTTGATGCACCACACAACAAGGAGAGCCTCATGCGCTATGGGACGCGGGAGGGATCAGGAACGAAATCGTTCTGCTGGCACGGCTCATACCCCAGCCGCTCGTTCCTTGTTTGACCCCCCGGTGCGGGCCGCCATCCCGCCTCATTGACTTCGTATCCACGGCCGGACGAACCCTACAAAGATGATTGGCATTTACCTTGCCGATCGACTGCCGAGACCATATGTAGGATGCTGGTCGCTGAGGCGCAGCGCCAGGGCCAGACCTATCGCGCGCGGCCATAAGGCCGGGCCCTGTTGGAGAGCTTGATGACCCGTCCCATGGACCCACCCGATCTGGCAGAGGCGCTGGGTGCCGAATTCGCAAAGACGGCAGCTGACCATGATCGAACAGGCACCTTGCCGCTTGAGAATTTCGCGAAGCTGCGGCAAGCGGGGCTGTTGGCATTGACGGCGCCCACCAGCCTGGGCGGCCAGGGTGCCGGCCTGGGCGTGGCTCGCGCGGTGATCGGGCATATCGCCCACGGCGACCCCTCGACGGCCCTTGTCCTTGCCATGCAGTATATCAACTTGGCCATACTGCCCAACAGCGCCTGGCCGCGCGCCATCGTCGAGAGGGTGGTGCGCGACGCAGTCCAATCGGGGGCCTTGATCAACGCACTTCGCGTCGAGCCCGAACTTGGCACGCCGTCGCGGGGCGGCATGCCGGCCACGACGGCTCGCCGAACCGAGGATGGTTGGGCGCTGAGCGGCCGCAAGATCTACTCGACCGGCAGCTATGGTCTTACCTACGGTATCGTCTGGGCCAAGACGGACGAGCCGGAGCCGCGCGTCGGTCCCTTCCTGGTACCCATGCGCTCGCCTGGCCTGAAGATCGTCGAGACCTGGAATCAACTGGGCATGCGTGCCACGGCCAGTCACGACGTCATCCTAGACGATGTCGTCGTTCCCAAGGACCATGCGGTCGACATCCGGCCACCTGCCGAATGGGCCTCGCGCGAGCCGCAGCAGATTGTCTGGATGTCCGTGCTCATCGGCGCCCTCTATGACGGTGTGGCGCGTGCGGGCCGCGACTGGCTCGTGAAATTTCTCCGCGAACGGGTACCAGCCAATCTCGGCAAGCCGCTGGGCAGCCTGCCGCGCATACAGGAAGCAGTGGGCGCGATCGAGCGGCTGCTCCTGACCAATGCCCATCTCCTGGCCAGCGCTGCTGCGGCAGGCGATGGACAAATCCTGACACCCAACGACGCGCTGCTCATCAAGACGACCGTCACCGAGAACGCCATCGACGTCGTGCAGTCGGCCCTGAAGCTGACCGGCAATCACGGCCTGGCCCAGGCCAATCCACTCGAGCGCCATCTGCGCAACGTCCTATGCGGCCGCATTCATTCGCCCCAGGCCGACATGGCGGACCTGGCTGCGGGCCGTCAGGCGCTTGAGGCCTAAACGACGAAGGAAGAACGAAGATGTCTGTCGAATTCATTGGCTTCGTCGGCAATCATGCCGGTTCGGAATCGATCAAGGCCACCGGCCCCGTCGTGGATCTCGACTACATCCACACGCTGGCCAAGGCGCAAGAGCATGGTGGCTTCGACCGGGTTCTCCTGGCCTTTCACTCAACGTCGCCGGAATCCCTGTTGGTCGGCCAGTATGTTGCCAGCGTCACCGAGCGCCTGGGACTTATGATCGCTCACCGGCCCGGCTTCGTGGCGCCGACAGTAGCTGCCCGCCAATTGGCTACGCTTGATCACATCTCCCGTGGCCGGGCGGCCGTCCACATTATTACGGGCGGCAACGACCAGGAACTGGCTCAGGATGGCGACCACCTCTCGAAGGACGAACGCTACGCTCGTACGGACGAGTATTTGCAGATCCTGCGCCAGGAATGGACGGCGACCAAGCCTTTCGACCATACAGGTCCGCATTATCGGGTCCAGGGCGCCTTTTCCGCCATCAAGCCTTATCGGCCAGAGGGCATACCCGTCTATTTCGGCGGTGCATCCGACAAGGCGATCGAGGTGGCCGGCAAGCATGCGGACATCTATGCGCTTTGGGGCGAGACGCTGGCACAAGTGAGTGATCTTCTTGGGCGCGTGCGGCAGTCGGCGGCACGACATGGCCGCAAGCCGCGCTTTAGCCTTTCCTTGCGGCCTGTCCTGGCTGAAACGGAAGATGCCGCCTGGGCTAAGGCGGATCGGATCCTGGCAAAGGCCAAGGCGCTGATCGGTGAGACGCCGGATGCGAATGGCTATGCGCCCCGTGGGCGCCAGCCGGAGAACGCAGGTTCACTGCGGCTGCTGGAAGCCGCCGCCAAGGGCGACCGCCATGACAAGCGACTCTGGACGGCGATCGCCAAGCTGACAGGCGCCAAGGGCAACTCGACGGGCTTGGTCGGCACGCCCGACCAGGTGGCGGATGCCATGATGGATTATTACGATCTGGGTGTGTCGACGTTCCTCATTCGCGGCTTCGATCCGCTAGTCGACGCGGTCGAGTATGGCCGCGACCTCCTTCCACGCGTCCGGGCGCTGGTGGCCGAACGCGAACGGACAAAGGCCTCGGCTGCCTGATCCCTCAGGGCGGGCCGGGCTCGGTGCCGCCCAGCAGGGAGCCCAAGAGGATGGCGGCCACGCCCACGAGAGCTGCCCTCAGGAGGCTTTGCGACATCGCACCGCCCGCGCGTATTGGCAGGCGGTGCAAGAGCGGCGCCAAGCGGTAGCGGTTGTACGCGCCAACGGCCAGCAGGATGACGAAGAGCGCCAGCTTGGCGCCGCTTAAAGCCAGATAACCGGGCGCGATGGCACCGAAAGCGTCGCCGGCGATGGCCAGGAACTGCAAGCCTCCCGTCAGCACGAGAAGAATGGCGGCGTTAAGCGCTATCTCGCCATAAGACCGGCTTAGTCGCCGCGCCTCCGGTGCTGCGAGGCGGTGTCGCGCCAGCGCCAGACCGCCACCGATCCACAACGCCGCCGTCACGATGTGCAGCATAGCGGTAAAGCGTACGAGCACGGCCTGCCAGCCGGCGATCCCCGATGCGTGCCCGTCCATTCCCAGGAGGGCCAGCCAAGGTAATGCCAGAAGGCCTGCCAGTCGCCCCCTGCCCGCCACCATCCCAAGACCCAGGGCTAAGGCGAGGTCCAGGCGCAGAAACCAGCGCTGGCCGATATCGGTGCCCGCCAAGGCTTCGAGGTCGCCCCAGTTGAGCGACCAGGGCGCGGCACCCGTGGCATCGGCCGCAAAGGCACCGAGCCAAAGTAGATCTGAGAAAACGGCCAAGACCAGGAGCGCACGCTGGTTTTTGCCGCCCGCCTCGCCATCGCTCTGCCAGAGCCATCCGGCCAGCAACAAGGCTGCCGTGAGGCGAAGGGCATCCAGCGTCGTCGAGATTGCAAACAAAGAAAGCTCCAACGATATGGCCGAGCGCTAAAGGGTTGTCCCAATCCCGACAGGAGGCTCATCCGACCAAATCGGTGTGCGAGCAATACTTGCAGTAGGGCCAAAACGGGGCGGCCATATGGTCGTGATGCTGATCCAAACTTCCCCCAGCGGCATCCGCAAAAGCCGCATGAAGCCGCCGAACCGCTCAAGATTTTCATAAACTTCTATCTGTTGGCAATACCGCTCCATACGGGTGTCGAAACAACGTTAGTTCATGCCATCGGTCCATCACGATCAATTGCGCGCCTAATCAGAACCCTTTTCTTTCGATGTACACTGTACTATCTTCGTGCCTTATCTGTCGAAAGATCTTGGAATATTTGATGTCGCAGCCTATTGAAGAACGCGAGCTGATTGCATTAACGAGCGAAATCGTGGCGGCGTATGTCAGTAACAATCAGGTTGCGACATCCGACCTTCCCATCCTGATTAGCAGCGTATTTAAGTCGATGGCGAATGTCGGTCAGTCGACTGAGGCGCCGGCGCCCGAGAAATTGAATCCAGCCGTACCTGTCAAGAAATCGGTACATCCGGACTACATCGTCTGCCTCGAAGACGGTAAAAAGTTGAAGATGCTGAAGCGGCATCTGCGTACACGCTACAATATGACGCCTGCTGATTATCGTCGCAAATGGGGACTGCCTGAGGATTATCCGATGGTGGCACCCAATTATACCGAGCAACGCTCGGGCTTGGCGAAGAAGATCGGCCTCGGGCAAAAGCGGCCTGTCGAGCCAGCAGCCGAAATCGTCGCTAATACAGTGCGTCCAGGCCGGCGCGTGGCGGGCCGTAAAAAAGTCGGCTGAGATTGCTTTAGGCCGGCCGGGCCATCAGACCCAGGTCGTACATCGTCGTAGCGTCGATCGAAGTCCCTCAGGAATTCCTCGGCGCTCATCTTTGACCTGTGGTCACTATCTGACCCGCTGTTTGGTCAGTCCATTGCGGCAAGGCCTGAGCGATATCACACGCGAGAGGCATTTTAGGCGCTCGCCATGACACTTGCCGCGCCCTAGATTAGGTGATGTTCGGCAGGGAGAAGGAATGCATGCGCTGGCAGATGGGTCGACGTAGCGACAACGTCGAAGATCGACGTGGCCAAGAGGCTGATCTTGGCGGCGGACCGGGTCTACGCATTCCTTTGGGCAAGGGCCTAGGCGGCGGCATCGGCACAATCGTCATTGTGCTGTTCCTCCTTTACATGGGAGTCGATCCCTCCGTTCTTTTCCAAGATGGCTCGGCACCTGCGCCGACGACGCAGCACAGTACGGCTGTAAGTGGCAACGGTGACAGCCGCGGCGACACGGCCAAGGATTTCGCCTCGGTCGTCCTCGCCGATACTGAGGACACATGGGGCCAGATCTTTAAGGAACGGGGGGAACGCTACCAACCGCCGACCCTCGTCATTTACGACAATAGCGTCAACTCGGGCTGCGGTGCCGCGAGTTCGGGTGCCGGCCCGTTTTACTGTCCGACCGACCAGAAACTTTATCTGGATCTTTCTTTCTTCGACGAGTTGTCGCAGCGTTTCGGCGCGTCTGGTGATTTTGCCGACGCCTACGTAATCGCCCACGAGGTCGGCCACCATGTGCAAAACCTCCTGGGCATAAGCGACAAGGTTCAAGCCTATCGCGAGGAGCACTCGACTTCCGAAGCCAACCATGCCTCGGTCATGCTTGAGCTACAGGCAGATTGCCTGGCAGGAGTCTGGGCCGCTCATGCGGACCGGTCGCGGCATATTCTCGAGTCGGGCGATCTTCAGGAAGCTCTAAGTGCTGCCAGCGCGGTGGGCGATGATCGCCTGCAACGCCGCAGCGGCGGTGGCATTCATCCCGACAGCTTCACACACGGCACCTCCGAACAGCGCACGCGCTGGTTCCAGACGGGATTTCAGAAGGGCACGCTCGAGAGCTGCAACACATTTAGCGCCTCGAACCTATGAACAGTCGCCGTCCCAGGACATGAAATTGCCGATCGTTTTACGACCGGAAGGTCTCCTCGCCCAGTATTACTCGTCTGTTCAAGGAGGCGATGACAGTCCAATAACGCGCTGTCGTCCCGACATCGCCTGCCTAGCGTAGTACCGTGCAGGGAAACCGCATCTTGAGTAGATGGCAAGCAATTTCATCAGCGACATCCCGCGTCGGGAGCCGAAGCCACCATTGAGCCTTCAGTGGCGTTTGCGGCGGAACATGAGGCGCACGACCAATCAGCGCGCAATAGGCGAGAATGTCCCAGAGTTTTATCGAGCAGAAGGATCTTTGCGTGCCTACCCTGTCAATCACGCAAGCCTGATGCCAGGAAACGAGGAGGGCCATCGAGCGTTTCGTGCCATATGACGCCGGGGAGCCGGATGCCGGCACGACAACAAGCGGGAGTTCGAGACGTGCAGCTCGCGATGATAGGTCTCGGCCGTATGGGCGGCAACATTGTCTTACGCCTGCAGCGGCATGGTCATAGTTGCGTGGTCTACGACCATAGTGAAGCGGCGATGGAGCGCTTGGCCAAGGAAGGCGCCATCCCCGTCAAGACGCTCGATGACTTGGCGCCAGCCCTTGAGGCGAGTCCGAAAATCGTCTGGGTAATGCTTCCCGCCGGCAAGATTACCGAAGAAACAATTCAATCTCTGGCAGGCAAGCTCAACGCCGGGGATATCGTCATCGACGGCGGAAACTCGTTCTACAAGGACGATATCCGTCGATCCAAATTCCTGGCCGAAAGCGGCATCCATTATGTCGATGTTGGTACCTCCGGTGGAGTCTGGGGCCTCGAGCGCGGCTATTGCCTGATGATCGGTGGTTCTAAAGAAGTCGTCGACCATCTGGACCCGATCTTCAAGACGCTGGCACCTGGGCGCGGCGAGATCCCGGCCACGCCTGGATGGGAAGCCAAAGGCGACCGGCGCGCCGAGGAAGGCTATATCCACGCTGGACCAGTGGGCGCTGGCCATTTCGTCAAGATGATCCATAACGGCATCGAATATGGCCTGATGCAGGCCTATGCCGAAGGCTTCGACATCCTCCGCAACAAGAGTTCTGACGGCCTGCCGCAGGACGAACGCTACGATCTCGATCTGGCACAGATTGCCGAGGTATGGCGGCGCGGCAGCGTCGTCTCGTCCTGGCTCCTCGACCTAAGCGCCGCCGCTCTCGTTAAGAGCGGCGAGCTCAGCCAGTTCTCCGGCCGTGTCGACGATTCCGGCGAAGGACGCTGGACGATCGCTGCCGCCATCGAGGAAGCGGTCTCGGCCGAGGTACTGACGGCCGCCCTCTTCGCCCGCTTCCGTTCCCGCGTGGACCACACGTTTGGCGAAAAGCTCCTCTCCGCCATGCGTTTTGGCTTTGGCGGTCATGTCGAGGGCGCCATCGTCCCAGAGAGCGGTATCGTCCGCAGCTAGCCGCCACAGTCAGATCGCAGCTCTCACTGCCGAGGCCGGCGACATCAGTAGGTCGCGGCCCGGATCGCGTGATGAAGCGGCCAAGGGCGGTGCGTTTGTCCGCGCCGCCCTTGGCCGCTTTCCATTCAAAACACTTGGTCGCCGGTGGTGGCGACCTGATGGTCCTGCTTGCCTGCACTGCTGCCGACACTGACGGCGCCAACGACGATATGGCCGGACATGAGCGGAATGCCCGCCTGCGAAGTCATGACCAAGCCACCCTTCGAGCTGTGAATGCCGTAGAACTGCTTCTTTGGCTGCCTTTCTTTGGGGAGCACCTTGGTCGGCAGGCTGAGGATGCGCGCGGTAAAGGCTTGTTGATCGAAATACCGATGCTGACGAGATTGGCGCCCTCCCCACCACCTCGATGTTCATCAACTGTCCGATCCTGAGCGCCTCCTCCCCGGCGGCAATGACGCGCCGCCCCTTTAGCCAGGTTCATCATGATACTTGCCCTTGCTCATCCGTTACGAAGGGGATGAGCATCGCGGGCGAGGCCGCGGCGGAAGCGCCTTCAGGCCAGGGTGGGAAGAACGGTGAGCCCGGCGCGGTGGCCAGCCGCCGCTAGTTCCTTGTCCTTGGTGGCAAGCGGCAGGCCCAGGCGGCTCGCCAACTCCAGATAAGCCGCATCGTAGACCGTTAGGCTCTCGCTTTGGGCTAGCGTAATTGTCCGCGTCCAGGCACGGGCCGAAGTCTCGCGATCCTCGTCGAGCGGCAGGGCCGCCAGCTGATCCAGCATGGCCAGCGCCGTTCCTGCCGGAATCCGCTGACGGCGTGAAGCCATGAGGAGCACGTT
Organism: Arboricoccus pini; assembly: GCF_900187945.1. GTDB lineage: Bacteria > Pseudomonadota > Alphaproteobacteria > Geminicoccales > Geminicoccaceae > Arboricoccus > Arboricoccus pini. The sequence goes on from NZ_FYEH01000012.1 coordinate 87,995, forward strand.
GGCGACCTCGAGTCGCCAGAGCGACGGCACGATAGCACCATGATCGCGGACCCGATCCAAGATCTCGTCAGTCGCCGGTGCCGCCTCGTCGGCGAAGCACCAGGCAACCGCTATCGAGCAGTCTAGCACCAGAGAGCTCACCGTCGGCCCTCGTCCCGCAGATCCCGCCAGGACAACCCGTCCAGCCGAGCCTCGCGGCGGAGAGTCTTCAGCCCGTCGATCGCCTGCGAGATACGCGCCCTGTCCGCCTCCACGGCCGGCACCAGCCGCGCGACCGGCCGGCCATGCCGCGTAATCGTAATGGCCTCGCCGCGCGCGACCCGCTCCAGAAGTGCCGAGAGGTGGGTCTTTGCCTCGAAAGCGCCGACGGTCATCTCCTCCATGACACATTCCTCGTTCAGTCTAGTCATCTAAACTAGTTTTATACACTCGAAGCGTGGCGTCAGGGAAGCGGCAAGAGGCGAGATCTTTTCTATTCTGTAGGAAGCGCGATCAGCCGGGTTCCAGATTGGCCGCAGATGGCGAAGAATGGCTCCCGGCTTTCTTATCTGCACGGAGTAAACTGATGGCGTCACGCAGCCCACAAGACACCGCCAAGCACGCGGTCGCCGAGAAGGCGGCAGCCATGGTCGAGGACAAAATGGTGCTGGGACTGGGCAGCGGCTCGACGATGCGCCTGACCCTTTTGTCGATAGGCAGACGGATCCAGGCCGAGGGACTAAGCCTGAAGGGAGTACCGACGTCCGAAGCGACGGCCGTCCTGGCCAGGGAACAGGGCATCGAATTGGTCGAGCTCGATGCCCGTCCGGAGCTGGATCTTGCTTTCGACGGCGCCGACGAAGTCGTGCCCGGGAGCTTCGCGCTGACCAAGGGCCTTGGTGGTGCGCTCTTGCGCGAGAAGCTCGTCGCCATCGCCGCCAGTTGGCTCGTGATCCTGGTCGACGACGGCAAACTGGTCGATCAGTTGGGCAGCAGATCGCCGATCCCGGTCGAGGTGGTACCGTTCGCACATAAGACGACAGCCAGGCGTCTGGCCAAACTGGGAGGCGAGCCTGTGCTGCGCCTGGCAAGTGATGGAACTCCCTTTCGCAGCGACGGCGGCAATCTGATCTATGACTTGAAGATGCCGCCCATTGGCGCGCCGGAAGGCCTGGCGGCTGCGATCAAGGGAATCACGGGCGTCGTCGAGCATGGTATCTTCCTTGGCATGGCCAAGGACGTCATCGTCGGCAATGCTGATGGTACCACCCGTCGCCTGCCGGCGGTCCTCAGCCGGGTCGACAACGGCACCTGAATCCTGCTGCGCGAAAACATTGACGACTTGAAGCATTTTCTTCAGAATGCACACAGAAGTCGTTCAATGTGATCCTTTTACCCTCTCGATCATGCGGAACGACATCAGGTGCCGCTGACGCAGCCTCTTCTTGCCCGGAGGAGCCTTCTGCATGCGGCCCTGGGACCGTGAACGGCACCTGGCTGCAGACCGGGGTGATTTGGAGGATCGAGCATGGCTGCGGACCCCGTGGACGAGACGGTTCACAAGCAGGCTGTGCCGCGTGGTCGCAAGGCGGAAGCCCCCTCCCCTCCCCTGCGGGCGCGCTCCGAGGCGGATACGCTGGGTGAGCTCACGGCGCAGGGCGAGCGCATGATCGAGAGGCTGCGGCGGCATGCCTTCCTCCCCGAGCGGCGCAAGGGCCTGAATATCCGCTTTGGCGTCGCCGAGGCATCAGCCTTGCTTGGCTGCTCGACGAATCGCATTCGCATGGCGGAAGAGGATGGACGGCTGCCCAAACCGGAGATCCAGGACGGCCGGCGACTGGGCTACGATATTGCCGCCCTCTTGAACATGCGCGAAGTCCTGGGTGCGAGTCCGAGGCGGGGCCCGGAGGACGAGCCGGTCATCCTGGCGATACAGAATTTCAAGGGCGGCGTCGGCAAATCGACGGTCACGACGCATCTTGCCCACTATCTGGCCGTCACCGGCTATCGCGTCCTCGTGGTCGATTGCGACAGTCAGGCGACGACGACGACGCTCTTTGGCTTCAACCCGCATTTCGACGTCGATCGCGACCAGACGCTCTATCCCTATCTCTCCATCGACCCCACGCAGCAGGACTTGGCCTATGCCGTGCAGCGCACGCCCTGGCCCAACGTCGACCTCATTCCCTCCTGTCTCGAGCTCTTTGACGTCGAATACGAACTGGCGGCCGCCAGCAGCACCGGCCAGAGCGTCCTTGCGGCCCGCTTTAGAAAGTTGAAAGACGGGTTGCGCGAGCTGGCGGAGGATTATGACGTCGTCATCCTCGATCCGCCACCGGCCCTGGGCACCATCTCGCTGGCCGTGATGCAGGCCTCCAACGCCGTGCTCGTGCCGTTGGCCGCGACCGTGCCGGATTTCTGCTCGACGGTGCAGTTCCTCTCGATGATGAACCAGGTGCTGGAGCAATTGCGTCGCGCCGACATCACTGTGGATTACCGCTTCTGCCGGCTCCTCTGCTCGCGACATGACACCAGCAATCCGGGCGAGAGCATGGTGCTTAAAATCATGGAGGAAACATTCGGCCCTGCACTCATGCCTACGGCCATCCTGGACAGCGCCGAAATCTCGCATGCCGCCGTTCGCATGATGAGTGTCTACGAGCTCGACAAGGCAATCGGCTCGGCCAAGACGCATAAACGCTGCCGCGCCAATCTCGACGAGGTCAACCACCAGATCGAGACCTTGATTCGGCGCAATTGGAACCGGCCCCGGGTGAACGGTGCCAGCGAGGCCCTGGGCATGGCAGCGCACGAGATGCCCGATGTCGCGTAAGCAGAGTGCTTATCTGGCCAACCTGCTGGCGGCGGACGAGCCCGACGAGGCCAAGCCCCTGCCGACGCGCGCCAGCCGCCCACTCCTCCAACGTGAGAATGCCCTGGCCCGCCTGGCCAGCGGCGAGGTCCGCCAGGTGGCCGAATTGCGACTGGACCCCGCACGCTGTCGCATCTGGCCCGGCAATGGCCGCTATTACGCGAGCCTCGATCTCGAAGCCTGCCGTGACCTCGTCGATTCGATCGTCGCCGAAGGGGCGCAACGCGTGCCGGCCATCGTCCGTCACGTCAAGGACGACCCTGACCACGATTACGAGGTGATCGCCGGTACCAGGCGGCATTGGTCCGTCTCCTGGCTACGCGCCAATAACTATCCCGAAACGGTGTTCCTGGCCCAGGTGCAGGACGTCGACGACGAGCAGGCCTTCCGACTGGCCGATCTCGAGAATCGCGCGCGCAAGGACCTGACGGATCTCGAGCGGGCGCGGAACTACAAGGAAGCGCTCGAACGCCATTACGGCGGCGTCCAGGCGCGCATGGCCGAGCGGCTTAAGATCTCGCGCTCCTGGCTCACCCGTTTGCTGGCCCTGGCCTCTCTCCCCGCCCCCATTGTGGCGGCTTTTCCGAACCAGGCCGCCTTGCAAGTCAAGGGCGGCTACGAGTTGGCCGTCCTAGCCCAGCGCGAGGACGCGCGGCGCAAGATGGTGGCCGAGGCCGAGGCGTTGATCGGCCTCCAGGATGAGCGCCGCCAACGTGCCGAGGAGTTGATCTCTGGCGCCGAAGTCACGCGTCGGCTGACGGCCGCCACGCGCGAGACCCGTGGCCGGGCGTCCCGGCCGCCTGTCCTGGCCCGCTCCGGACGACCGCTGCTCAGTATTCTGGCCGATCGCGCAGATGGCCTCACCTTGCGTCTGCATGCCGGCAGCGGCGCCGACGACGAGGAGATCCTGGCACAGTTGCGGGAGATCCTGGCGACGGCACGCATGCAACGGGCAAAGCTAAAAAAATGACATATTATCGTTTTATTTCAATAGGTTACTGCCTTTGTTTCTCCGAGGAAACAATACTGACGGCAGGCAATGGAGGAGCGGCACGGCGATGAGCCGGCGAGCGCGCAACCAAGCGTATATCGACGAGCAGTTCGACCTTTTCCTGCCCTTTGTCAGCGATCTCGCCTTGCGAGACCAGCGTGAGACAATGGAACGTCCCTTCTTTTCGCTGGCCAAGAACAAGCGGCTCAAACCCATCGACTATACGAGCCCCGATGGCAAGATTCATGTCTATGTGAGCGCCAATCCGGATTACGGCATGGCGACGATCTGGGACCTCGACATCCTGATCTTCATGGCCTCGATGATCAGCGACATGCGGCGCCGTGGCATCAACGATATTCCGCAGACTCTGCATTTCATGCCCTACGACCTTTTGCGGGTCATCGGTCGGCCGACGACCGGGCGGGCATACCAGCTCCTGGGTCAGGCGCTGGACCGGCTGCAATCGACCACGGTGAAGACCAATATCCGTGCCAACGGGCGCAAGGAGATCACCTTTTCATGGATCGACAGCTACACGCACCTTGTCGACGAACGCACCGAGCGGACGCGCGGCATGAGCGTCACCCTGGCACGCTGGTTCTATGACGGCTTGATGATGGAAGGCGGCGTGCTCTCGATCGATCGTAGCTATTTCGACATTAGCGGCGGTCGTGAGCGCTGGCTCTACAGAGTAGCCCGGAAGCATGCCGGTGGTGCCGGCGAAAGTGGTTTTCGCATCGCCCTGCCCACCCTCTTCGAGAAATCCGGCGCTGAGGGTTCCTATCGCCGATTCAAATTCGAGTTGCTGGCGATCGCAAAGCGAGACGCATTACCAGGTTATCGCCTTCAGATCGAGGCCAGCGGCGCCGAGCCTATCTTACGCATGATCCGCCGCGACGCCTTTCCCGCCCCCTCCTCACCGCGTCTCCGGCACAGTCACACCCATGCGCCGACCGACGATGTCTGCGCGCGCCTCCGAGTCGATTTCCCCGGATGGGACGTCGATGAACTGCATCGCCAGTTCGAGAAATGGTTGGCGGCCGATACGCGCCGCCTGCCCGTCGATTATGACCGAGCCTTCTACGGCTTCGTTCGTCGACATCACGAGCGGGAGCATCGCTCGGGTTAGCCAGCGCACATCACCACCTCGGCGAAATTGTCCCATGGCCGACGCCCCCGGGTGCTAACGGCCACACCTTCACGGCCTACCCAATCAATTTGGCTCGCCCCGATTGGCCTAGCCAGAGTGAAATAACCCGAGCGCTGACCAGGGCGATGGCGTCCGGTACCTTGGGCCGGCGCACGACGATGACGTCCGCGCTCAGCCGATGGCGTATCGACAACATATACTATCATCGATTGGCAAGGTCCCGAAGACGGTCCCTCCGCATGGAGCGTCGGCTGCGTTGTTATTCCCCCATCAATGCCGATCGAGCCAAAGACAGGCTTTTACACGACAATCACATACCGTTCCCGAAGTGTCGTGCATTCATCCCCTCGGCGTGGTTCCGCAATTCGCCTCCTACCTGGTCCATCATCGAACCTTATGATTGGAACCAGCCCCTGCATGGCGGGTGCGTTCCCGAAGTGACGATGGTGCACCTTCTCGCCTCGAACCATTTCTCACGCCGCGGCGCGCGGCTTACACCCATCCCCTTGGAGCAAATAGCTTTCAGCCCCCTAGTCGCGGCCTCAGGAGCCCGTCGAGGCGGCCGCCGGCTGTCGTAGTCGCGTATCTTCCCTGCGCTAGACGTAGATCCTTCAGGAACGCTTACCCTCCGTCACCTCGACCAATGCCGATCCTTCGGGAACACTGATCCCCAGAGAGAAAATACCTCATCGTCACTTCCGGAACCGAGACACGACACTTTAGGAACACCAGATTCGATCTTTCCGGAACAAATCAACGATCCTTCGGGAACACCTCAGGGTCACAAGGCGCTGATTCCCTTGGCCAATCCTTACGAATCCAGTCCCTAACCTTCTTAAAAGACATCATAACTCTCCTAACCCACCACCGATGTTTTTTTAGATGGATCAAAAAGGACCTTCAGTAACTGGCAACACGCATCAGCAACAAAGCCTGGGATATGCGATCATCTTAAGGTCCATTCGAACCTCTCGACACTCTAGGATGGTTCTATCGATCGTTAGGATGGGAACAAAAGGGCAGGGACATAGCTCGACCGCCAAGGCGGGCCACGCGTAATCCTCGGCGAGGGAACAGCCATCCCTGAGCTGACCAGATTTAGAAATATGCGGATCGCTGTTATTATACGTGAGGACAACGACCCGATCTTAACTGCAGGCGTCAGTGTAGCTCGGTGCTAAAGAAGCCCCGGGTTATCTTTTCGATGGGTCTCCGTCACGCGGCCATTACCTCGTGGAAAGGCGCTCGATGGTCTGCACACGTAATCGCATTGTCGCGTATACCAAACTCGAGATTGTCGATACGTGGGGAGCCTGGGTTCAGGCGCATCGGCTCGACGTGGAACCAGGCAGTACGACCACCTTGGGCCATCGAGCATCGCGTCTGCCGACTATCTGATTGACCCCGAGGGAACGTGGTGCCCGACTTCCTTTGCCTGGATCGCGCGCGCTCGAAGGCAGGGTGGGGGTCACCTCACCGTATCGGCCTTCGCCGGACCCTGACCGATGCGATCTCCTATTGAATAGGTTATCGTGTCAACTGCGACGAACGTCCTCGTGCATGCTCTGCCCATCCGTCACGGTGCCAAGGTTGCCATCGGTTCGAGGCTTGATTGTAGTAGGAATATTATCCCCTATAGCCATTATCCTCGAGAATTTTGAGTTCAGCTTCAGCCAGCCAAGCGTGCGAGGAAGTTTGGAATGCCGAGATCATTAAGACATGCGCGTGCCGACGACCCTCAACCGCCTGATCGCGAGGAAACGTAGAGCCGCCCACGCGATAGAGAGCAACGAACAGAAGCCTGGAATGCCAACCTGATGGGTAAAAGGGCCTAAAGCGCGCTCTCCGCCACTATGGCGCATGACCGCGTCCTTAGGGCCATGGGCAAGCAAGATCTGCTCATTGCGAAGCCGGCGTACCGAGAAGGCGGGTGTTCTTGCCCTCGCAGGCTCGGCCTTCAGCAACCTAGGGGTCGACTCCCTTAGGTGCTAACTTAGTTCGAGACGTGCAGAATCCATAGTTATTCATATGGGCATGTTGCCTGGGGTGCCCGCGAACACGGCGAAGGCGATAACCGCCAACAGCCTAATCCATATAGACGAGCAAGTTGCTCGAAGGATTCGCGAACATCGCAGGCATGGATGAGCCGATGTTACGCCGGTTCCTTGCCTGCATCACTGATGAAATCGAGCTTATCGCAGACGAACAAAACGGCATCCAGCATCCCAAAATATCAATATCTGCTGCACGCGAGCGTTATGATTTTAAGCGCTTTGGAATCTTGCAACACCTGATTTACAATGTTCCCGGAGAAAGTCGCCAACTTTGTCATATTGGCTCGACAATTACGGCGTTTTATCCGGCAGGAAACTATCTTGCGGCTCGGTATGAGGGACGGCCCATATCCGCCGAGCTATGAACCACGAACCGTGCAGCAGCAGAGTCATTTTGGGTCAATCGTCGCCTGATCGCGAAGGTTCCTGAATGTTCCGAGCGCCTCGGGCATGGCATCAACATCGGTTGCGCAAGCGACAGTGATGCGCCCAGCAGGCCGATCTACCATTGAGATATACTGGCGAATACGTTCATGTTCGGGACCAAATCCCGGTGCGATCACAAACTCAATTCCTGTTGCTTGGTCTTGCTGGAATGTTTTGATCGTTTCAATTTTCGCCTGCAACGTCGACTGGATTTTTACCATCGCGTCAGCCCTGGCCCTGAGGGCTTCGGGCGCATTCAGTTCGGCCTGCGTCATTTGTATATTTCCAGGAGACGCCTTGAAGCCGACACTGCACAATTCATTGCTGCTTCCAGCAACCGGCGGAGTTTTCAGGACGCTGACAACGCTGATAAGCCGGTCGTAATTTCTGTCGCTGCGCGGCCTCTCAATCTGGAAAGGAAATGATACTTCCACGGTGAAACCAGTTTTAGGGTCAACATAGCGGGTTTTGTCCGAAACTGGGCGAATAGCCTCCTGCGTGGCGATTGGCGGTGTTATATTGATGTGAACCGGTAAGACTATACTTGTATCTTTCTTCTCCATGTCACGACTGAAGGGAGGAAGCGGTCCTGCACGCTTTACCATATCGAGCGCTGCCTCATCCACGTTCGAATGGCCGGAGGATTTCGCAATTCTCGTTTCCCTGATTGATCCATCAGGTGAAACCACCAGATGCAGATGGACCAGTTGATCGCCCTTAAGCGTCTCTGTCCCGCGCGGCATTTGCAGATGCTCGGTCAGCTTGCTGGCGACGGCCTGGATCCATTGTTGTTGTGTGGCAAAGGGATCGGCGTTCGCTGGCGAGACCCCAAGAATTACCAGTAAAATAAGCAATGTTCGATAAGCGAGTAACCGCTCTTTGATATCCATCGAATATGTCATCGGTGGTATTTGTTTGTGGATGAGTGACACTGCCGTTTCCCAGATGCTTTGGGATCACTAATACCCGTTTCTCCGGGTCTTAGACATCCTAGTATATTGCAGTAATTGGCTGACGACTAACAACAAATAGGGTAGGGCTCGCGCGCTTTTTTCTAATCATCTACGACTTCAGCCTCGACCACCGTGATTGGAACCAAAAGGACCTATCCCATAAATTCTGGCATAGATGTATTGAGATTGTTTTGCGATATTTGCCTGGGTTTTACGCTACCGTGGCGAATCGCACAGATAGCGCATGATCTTTCCGGGAGAACCGGGCTTAGATCTCCTGAAGAATCGGAGGTGGCCGAGATCGATAGACCCGTCATGGCGTCCACTGAAAGATCTTTGGGCGACTAAGGCGCGATCACGAATGGCTAAAGACGCACTATGGCCCACGAAGGAAGTAACCCCGCCGTTGATCTTCAGATCGTGCTTGGTTCCGGTATCGGCCGGATAGGCGAAATCGAGACCACGACGGCCAGCCGCGGTCGTTTCCGACACGGAGTCCCACCCGAGCTTGGCTTCGATGGTGGAAATACCGGTAATGGCGTCACCATAATACCGGCCGTTACTACCTGTATATTTAGTATAATTATTGCCCAGGATATTTTTAATGAATTCGGCCGGCTCGGCGGGTGTTTTGCTTCGATGCGAATCCATAGGACGGACGCCGTCCTGTCCGAACCAGACCATCGCATCGGGCTTGAGGTTTAGGTAGTCGGCCGTGTGCATCAGGTCGATGTGGTGGTTATGATTACCATCATGCGAGGCAAGAACTTCGCATCGTCATCAAAGAAGGCGAAAGAAATCAAACTTGACGTCAGGCGAGAGTATTTCAGGTCGCGCCTTGCGTTGGTGGGACGAGCCCGGAACTGGTCAGCGGGGCCGCGGGTAGCTGCGTTGTCTGCTTGGTGATGGAGATGTCGGGCGCAGGCGTCTGGCGGGCGGCAGCCTGGGCGCGTACCAGCTTCACGGCCAGATCGGCTGATGGAATATAGTCGAAATTGCCCTGTCGTCCTGCTAGCTCGATTCCAAAGGCCTTGAGTTGCGCTTGTAGACGCTGACTGGCCGCCATGACTCCCTGCCGGTAGAGAGGATAAGCGTGGCCGGTCAGACTATGCCCCAGAAGTTCCAGCGGTGCCTTGAGGAGGCCCGTCGCTTGCAATTGCCGGCTGATCGCCGCCAGATGTTCTTCCACGGGCTCCGCTGCGCCGTCCTTGCTGGTGATCTCGATGCTCATATGGTCGTGATCGTAACCCGCGTAGAAACGCGAATGCATCGTCAGTCGCTTCCAGCGGCCCTCGGCTGTAAAGTTGAAAAGGACGCCATGCGGCGTGTTCAGGCGTTCCGGTGCGCGGGCAAAGAGGGTGACCAGATCGAGGGTAGGGGGTGTCTCAATCGGCGTCAGTCCGATCAAGCGGGCCATGGCCTCGCCCGGAATGGTGCCGATGACGCGATCGCCCTGGATCTGCTGACCGTTCACCCGGAGGGCGAAACCGTCCGGAGTCCGTTGCAGGTCTTGCAGGTCTGCACCGGTAATGATCGTCACCCCATCCTGGCCAAGGAGTTCGCCGATCCGCGCATAGAGGGCTTCAAAACCCTGGCGCGGCCGGACGCAGGCCTGTACGGCACCGCTTTCGACCCGGCGCACACGCCGGCGCTGAAAGCGGCCACGAAGCGAAGCGGCGTCCGCTATCCAACGCATCCGTTTGCGGGCAAAATCGACGTCCACGGTGTGATCGGAGCTGCTGAAGAAGCGCTCGATATAGCCCTTGAGGCCCGTGCGCGCATAAATCAGGTTGCCCAAATAGAAGCGGGCGAAGTCGCCAGCCGAGCGCATGCGCGCGTAGCGAATTCGGCTAAGAAAGAGATCGACGGGTAGTGCTAGGAGTTCGAGTGGAGTTAGGTCTCGGACCAGTTCTCTGGGTTTGACGGGATAGGTCAAAACCGCCCCATGCGGGTTGATGCGACCAAAGCTTGGTTTGACGTCCTCGAACATCTCACCCACCTCGGCGAAGGTCTGAAGAAATGGGCCGCCGCGGGTGAAGAAGAACGCACCGATATCGAATGTGTAGTCCCCCTGGCTCCAGGACCGCTGATTGCCACCCAGCCGATCCTCCGGTTCGACAAGGCAGACGCGCTGCCCGCTACGCGCGAGGTCCCGCGCGTAGGTGAGGCCGGTGACGCCACCACCTAGGATGATGACATCGAAACGGCCAGTGTCCGTTCTCATGGCGAGGGCCCAACCACAGATTATTTTATCCTGTTAATTCACAGTAATGTTATCCACTATCAGGCGTATTTCCTACCATTAACAACGAACCAAGTTGCACTAATTATGTGTGGCGGTACCAGGCTAAGATAGAGGTGATGCGGCGAGGCCAGAGGCAAAAAAAGGCGCGCTTCGCGAGCGCGCCTATGAAACCTTGCGTTTTGCCTGAAACGCGCGAGGCGGATTAATTCTTAGGACGGACCGCCCACGACGAGCACGGGCCGGACAGAGGCCGCCAGGGGGCCTTGCGGCAGGGCTTGGCTCCGGCCCGTCACCAGATCGACGATTTGCGCCTTGCTGCCAAGGTCGGACGGTCGCGGTATCGAACCCGTGCCGTCGTTGGTCCAGAGGACATAAGAGGCCTCGCGCTTTGGCCCCTCGAAGCGAAGACCGTAGACCGAGCCCTCGCAGGGCGAGCAGATCGACTTGAAGGGCAGATCACCGACACGATTGAGCAGGTTCTTGACGATCGCGTAGCTGGGCTTTGGGTTGCCATTGAAATCGAGAAGACCGAATGTCTGCTCGGAATCATCATTGTTCGCGCCTGGCGCCATCATGGTGAAGAGATTCGTGTATTCTCCGGCCATGGCGCCCGTCAAAAGAATGCGCGTGTCGTGATTGATCTGGTCGTCGGCTGTCAGGTTCCACTTCTTGGCGACCGGCGTGCCCCATTCGCTGATGATGACGTCTTTCTTTTGCCCGCCCGCATCCAACATGTCATCGATCCGGTTGAGATCGGACAAGTAGGATTCAGGCAACCTTCGCCCATAGGGATGGAGACTGAAGCCGCTTGCGCAGCTAATCATGTCAGGCTGGAGGGCAGCCTTCGACCAGGTCCCGTAATGACCCAAGACATCCTTATCGATCGGCGTGCCGTTCATGCCCAGAACATAGATTTTGGCATCCGGCTTGACGGCCCGCATTGCCTGACAGCTGCTGGCAGCAAGCATGGCGTAGAGCTTGCCGTCGGGATTGGGCTTCCAGAACGTGCGCAGATTGGGCTCGTTCCAGATCTCGTAGCGAAACTCAGGTCCGTTATAGCGCTGAACGACAGCGGCGGCGAAGCGGGCGAAGCCGGCGACGGAATCCTTGCTGGCGGCCGCAACGGCATTGCCACCGTTAGGGGCGTCATAATTGTCATTGGGGCCAATCAATGTCAGCAGCGGCGATAGGCCGGCTGCGATGATCGGCCGTAGGCGCTGGTCGGTGACCCCCCAGTCATAGCGGCCCATGCTTTTCTCGACCTCGTTCCAACGAACGGCGATGCGGACGTGCCGCAGCCCCAGATCGCGGGCGCCAGCGATCTGGCGGTCGAGAGCGGGCTGACGAAGCATCTGGACGCTCCAAAGCGAGCGGAGGGTTGGCTCCGCCGCTTGGACGGACGGCGTCGCAAGACAAAGGGCTGTCAGGAATGGCAGGGCTACGAGTAATCGACGCATACGCAATGCTCCATACAGATCCGATTTGAGCCAAATTGGATCAGTTTGGTCCGCTTGCAAGTCGCCTTTTGGTATTCGATTAGCTGCGCTGTGAAGCTGCAAGAGCGGTCATGCCGGAATCGACATGCGCCCTCTCACGGTCAATCTGGCCTAGACGTGCTGATGAACGCTTGCTGGCGCCGAACGCATGCGGGGCCAGGATATAGGCGGCGAAGGCGTAGAGCATCGTGCGATGGATCGACGACGCGGACATGTCGCCGCCCAGCGCCATGGCGATCACGGTGCCTATCATGGCCATCGTCAATAGGCCCATCGCCACGCGGGTATCCAAATCCTCGCCTTTACCGGCACGACGTTCCATGAGGAGCTTGAGCCAGGGAAAAACCAGCCGTTTCAGCACGATGACGAGATAGAAGAACAGGCCGATGACCCCGACATTGGAGAGGATCATGCAAATCTCGCTCGATGGTCGATGCGTGCCGGCCCCGACGCCTAGGCCCCAGCTCTCGAAGAAGACCTTGAAGGCCATGATATTGAGGCCCATGCGGATGGCGAAGGAATCGCTGTCCGTCTTCTCAAACAGAACGCGATTTAAGATCTCGTTGGCCGCCCCTTGATAAACATAGTCGAAGACGAAAAAACCCAGGACCCCGAGCGCGATCATGGCAATGCCCACCCCGAGCATGGAGGTGACAGAGCGCCCTTGCATCGCCATGAACATGGCAGCGACGATGGCTAGGCCCACGAACGAGGTCGAGGAAGTCGAGATTACGAGGATCAGGATGCAAAGGAGGGCCAGGAGCTTGTGGCTGAGCTTCGGGTTCCAGGTACCGACCAGATAGCCCAACGCCGCCGTAAACCAACTGGCCAGCGCGGATGGCTCCGAGAAGGGACCGGAGAGACGGCTGAAATCCGCGGCTTCCTGCACGCCGAAGAAGCCACGCGTCTTATTGTGGAACACATTGGTGCTGAGGAAGTGATAGAGGCCGGGCGTAGCTAGTTGCGAGAGCGTAAGCGCCGCCGTCACGACGATCCCGATCTTCATCCACAAATCGACCTTAGCGGCATTCAACTTGGAAAATTGGCTGTAGAGCAGCAGCAGGACCACCATCTGCAGCACGAACGCGAAGAGCTGGACAATATTATAGGTCCCGGGCGCGACCGGGGTCGGAAAGCTGCTATAGGCGTTGACCGAATAAAATGCGTTCTGGAAGATTCGCGGCCCGACGATGGTGATCACGACGCACCAGACGAACATGCCGAGATAGGGAAGCACGAAGCCCAGCGTCGCCGGCGGATAGCGCAGGCCGCCGTAGACGGCGCGCAGGCAGACGCCAGCGATGACCGCCAGCAGCGACAGCTGATAGATACCGAAAAAGACCGGGCCCGCCTCGATCACGCTGCTGCCTGGAAAGGCAAGGGCGGCAAACAGCATGGGGATGAGCGTGGAGGCGGCGCAAATGATGCCCACCGCCAGGAACGGAATATTGAAGAGCAGGGCGATCGGATGCATCAGGTCGGCCTATCGGGCGGTTAAATATCGCGCATCAACGGCGCAGAACGGATTTGGGCGGCGCCATTTGTCCCACCCGTGATCAACCGATGGCATATTGATTGGGGGCGGCCAAGTGAAACACGTACCTGGGCTTCGGCATTGGGTTGAAAAATCGATTTAGGCGTACATGCGGTGATAGTCGCGGCGTAGCAGCTGAATATCGCTATCGAACCGGTCGAGCGCACGATTGAGGGCATGATCTGAACTCAACTGCGGCGTGGTGCGTGCGGCGGTCTTGAGGCTACGCGCCGCTCGTCGACGAAAGAGTCCCGCACCCAGGCGCTCGATGGTTGCCCGGTGAGGGCGTACGAGGGATCGGCCGGTCCGCCCGGCGATCGAGAATGTTTCGGCCATCTCGTAGAGCGAGGATGCCGCCAGCCGGTTCGGTTTCAGCTTGATATCGAGCGCCTCGGCCCAGTCATGCCACTTGAAATGATGATGGTGGTCGAGCGGCAGCATGGCCACCCAGGGCACGCGCAAAGCGTCGGCGACGATGGCGCCGTGCATGGCCTCGGCGATGATGAGCTCGCTCGCCTGCATATCCTCCAGCACGTCTTCGACCGACCGGCGGGGGTCGATGAGATGAACGTCCGCTTCGTTCGCGGCCTCTTCCCACGCACCACGCAGCAGACTTTCCCAGTGCGGCATGAAGGAGACGCGATGGCGCTTTTGCGGCGCGGGGTCGCGCCAGCGGTTGATCATGACGGCAAGGTCGGCCACCGCCTTGTCGGCTGGAAGGCCAAGGGCGGCCGCGGTGCGCGGGCCTCGCACATTATAGACCTGCCAGCTCGCGTCGAGCTTCGGCAAAGGCGTGTAGCCGCCATAGCCGCAGCCAAAGACGATCTTCTTGGATGAGGCGGGGTGCCAGTCGAAAAGGATGGATCCGATGCCCAAGAACAGCTCGCTTTCGTCCTCGTCGAAGAAATCGGGCAGGATCTTGGGCAGCAGATACTCGTTGAGCTCATCGCCAAAATTGCGATGTGAACCGCGGTAGAAATAATATTTCATCGGCCTTGCTCCAGTTATGCCAGACCGCGGGACTGCCGATCGACCTGCGGCAGGCGGCGCTCCTCTACGGGGTCGAGATTGATGGGACGGCTTGCCGTGTGGCGAACGGCGGCCAGCGCCAGCTTCAAGAACGCTTTCGTGTTCAAGGGCGAGAGGGGCAGGGCGCGAAATATGCGGGCCGTCGCCAGGGCGAGGCGCAGGCGGCCTTGAACGAAGCGGGCACGGCGATCGAGGGCGGCGTAAATGACCAGGCCGTGAAAATCGGTTTCGAAATGGTCTAGGACCTGAGCCATCTGATCATCATAGCGTTCGTCGGCGGCAAATCCCTGCTGCTGCTTTGTCGTGCCAACTGGTCGCGTGTGTTTGACGGCCACCGCGTCGACGATGGCGCTGCGATAGAGAGGCCGTTCGCTCACGCGCGACCAGATCAAGTCGATCCCGGTTTCCCAGCCTCGATCGAACAGGAAAGCGGCCTCCTTGAGGTAGCTGGCCCGGAAGAAGGGACACATCATTTCGACGAAGTTTGTGTAGCGCAGCTTGAAGCGATCGTTCTGCAGTAGGCCTACATAGGAAAGGTGGCTGTCCCAAGTAAGACTGGGCTGCCAAAGGTCGAGCTGATAGGCGGCACCGATCTCGAAGAGCTCATTGATCGTCGCGGCATCGGTTTCGATGTCGTCGTCGATCAGGGCAATGAAGGTATAGTCCGAGAAGATCGAGGGGCAGGCACGAAACAGCTTGTTTAGGCCGGCGATCTTGCGACCGGGTTGGTGGATGGTAATGACATTCGGATGCTCGACCTTTGGTGCCGCATCGTCATAGGCCGCGACGAGCATGTCGAAATCAGGTGCCGCGTTCCCCCGCAGCCAGGACGCGTGCAAGGAGTTCCGGCCCGCGCGAACGATGACCAGATGTTGAGAGAGGCGCGGCAGGCGGGCGTCAAGGTCTGTCATGCAGCGCGCCGGACTGGCAGTGCCAACGTATATCCGATTTCCACATCAGCACTGGCGTTTCGAGAATTGACATAACACCCGCAATGATACGCTTTTGCGAAACCGGTTAAACCAGAAAGGCTCAATTTCGAAACTGGCCACGCCATTGTTTGATCGCATCGAGAGGAAGATGGATCTCGGTGGCATCGTCACCGTGGATCCATCTTTCGATCGCCGGCAGGTCGGCGCGGTCGACAACCGGCAGGTTCGTATCCTTGCCAATCTCGGCCGCCCGGTTATCCACCGCCATGATCAGGCTGCGCTTGCCGCACTGCAGCGCGCGGATGCCGCCATGCAGCCGCGAGCCGACGAAATCGAGGTCTTCATTCTTGAGGGTCTGCGTATAATAGGCGACGTTGGGATCGGCAACCTTGATCCCGCGCAGACCGATCCCTTCCATATAGGCCATGTCGTCGCTTTGCTGCGGCCAGAAAATCAGTTGGTTGTAGTTGGCGCGCAGCAGTTCAACGAATGCGCGATCCGCCTCCAAATTGGCGCGGTAGTAGGTGAGCGTGAAGAGGACCGTGTCAGCCTTCTTGCGCGGGATCGCGGCGCAGCGCTCAGGGCTGAGCTTCCACATTGTAGGGCAGGCGGTGTTGACGACATTGGGGACAATCTCCCCGATGCGCTTTTGCGTGTAGCCGTCGCGGGCGGAATGGATGCCCTGCCGCGAGAGGACCTTCCTGTAGAGCCAGCGCGTGTAGGCGTCGGGCGGATCCATGTAGTTGCGCCAGCCCACGCCCATGAGGATGACGTCGTGCACCGAGCCGACGTCCCAGGGCACCAGCTTCCAGAGTGCGTGCCGGTGCATGCGCGAGGACATGATGTTGGTACCGCCGACGATGGCGAAGGCCGACTTCTTCAGCAGGCGCCGCGACACATGCGAGAGGTAGTCATGCGAGGCGACGGTGAAGACATAGGCGTCCGGCAGCGTCTCGTGCAGCTCTTCATTGACTGCATCGATGATGATCTGGTCGCCAAGATTGTCGGTCGCGACGCTCGTGTCGAATAATGTGATGATCTGCAATGGGGTGAGCTCTCGCGTTTATAGGGCAGTTTGTAATGTCAAATCCGACTCGGACGCGGTGGCCGGTAAATCGAAATGGGCGGATTGCTGATAGTCCTTGAAACGCGCGCGGCGCTTGAGACGACGCCAGGGCAGGACGTAGCGGGCTGTCAGTACGTTGCGGTTGCGCTCTTTTGTGAGCGCAGCGTGCTGCTGGGCGCTGAGCGGCTTGAAATAGGCGCCGAGAGAGGGGAAAGATCGACGATGCGCCTCGTAGTCGCTCTTGAAACGATCATACCAGGGAAAGCCGAAGAAGTGCCAAGGTTTCATACCGCCCGTGAAATGCAGCAGGCGGGGCTGGCAAAGGTTGTGCGCGCCGACCAGGGCGTAGTCGGTGATAAAATTATAGCAAGGTGAGACGACGAGACGCCGGCCCCGACAGACGGCGTTCAGGGCACTTTGGTCATGATAGCGGCAACGTTCCGAGTTCTCGACGAAATAGGCGAGGGCTTCGGCGGCGATGTCCTTCCAGGATTCGCGCCGGAACGCCAGGACGCCAGCATTGAAATAGTCACGGGAATCACCGATGCCGATTCCGTCCAGATACGCACGGGTACCCTCCCAGTAGGAACCGCCGTCGCCATCATAGATCCAGGGCGAATCGTTGGCGGCGGCAATCATGCCGGGCGGAACGTCCAGGCCCAGGAGAGGGCGGATATCCCCGGCCATGAACGTATCGCCGTCGATATAGACAATGTGCTCGGCGTTGCTCGGCAGATAGGGGTAGAGCGCCAAGCGGCCCAACGTCGATGTTGGAACGTGCGTCTTGTTGAAACTCGTATCGTCGCGAAGATATTCCTTGCTGTCGAGCCGCACGAACTGAAAACCGCGGGCGGCGAAATCCTGCTCCAGCGCGGTGATCTCGGCCAATTCCATATCGATGAAATAGATGATGATCGCAGCTTCGTCCGGCGTCACCTGCGCACGCACTTGCGAGGCCGCGACCATCGTCGGGAAGACGAAGCCGCGGTCGGTAACGAAGACTACCGCGCGTGTGGTCAAGAGACATATCCTTATTGCAGGGGCGAAGGGGCGGTGATTATCAGGTGGTGGCCGGTCTCCGCCGCAGGAAGCCTTTGATCTGGCCGATCTGTCCTCGCATCTGGGCGCCGCCAAAGCCCAGGAGGGCCAAGGCGTAGACGAGCGCGGCGACGCCGACCATGACGGCCAGCGACAGGAGCGGGGAATTGATCCGGTCGCGGAGTATTAGCTGCATGATCAGGACCGCCGCGCCCATGACGAGCGAGGCGAAGAAAGGGGCGGCGATGCTCTTGAAGGTCTTGAGCATGCTGACGCCCTGGACGCGTTGCAGGGCATACATCTGGAGCGGTGTCGTCACATAGGCACGCACCACATAGGCGCCGGCCACGGCAACGAGGCCATAGGGCGCGGCCAGCAACGAGAGGCTGACGGTCAGGACGACCTGGACCAGGGCCAGCTTCGAGATCGTGGCGGAACGACCGAGGGCCGCCAACGCCGGCGAGGTGAAGAAACCGATCGTGAAAGGGAGCGCCATGCAGGAAATGACGCGCGCCACGTCGACGCTGGCGGTCCATTGCGGGCCGAACAGGAGGACGATGGCATCGCCGGCCACCAGGCCGAAGCCGGTCAGGGCCGGTAGCGAGAAGATCGCAGCCGTGCTGATCAGCCGGCGATAGGCGACGTCGAAGCCGGCCGGATCGTTCTGCAGACGTGAGAGGGTAGGCAGAGCCACGGTCGAGAAAGGCTGGATGGTCCCCTGTGCAATCACCTCGGTCATCTTCCAGGCCGTGCGGTAGATACCGACGGCCGCTGAGCCGATGAGCTTGCCGACGATGACGTCCTGCACGCGGATCAGCAGCATGAAAAGCAGCTGCGTGATGAGCATGTTGGAGCTGAAAGCGAAAAGAGCCTTGAGCTGGTGTGCCGAGAATTGCCGTCCCGGAATCCAGGGATAGGCGCGCCAGGCCAGGATGGTGCCCACCACCTCGAAGACGAATCGCTGGACGACGAAAGCCCACACGCCCCAGCCCAGATAGGCGGCAACAAGGGCAGCGCCGCCACCGACGATACCGCTGACGATCGACCGCAAAGCAACGGTCTTGTGGCCGAACTCACGCAGCCGCAGGCTCATATGTGAGGCGCCGGCCGCCGAGATCGGCAGCATGAAACCCAGCACCTTGATGAGGGGGGCTACTGCCGGGACCTCGAGCAGTCGCGCGATCGGATCGGCCAGTACCAATCCGGCCAGGGCCAGGATCGTGGCGAAGCCAATATTGGCCCAGAAGACCGAATCGCGTATTCGGTCTGTGATCTTCGGCTCGCGGATAAGTGCATCCATGAGGCCGGCGGTCGTGATGATCTTGCCGACCTCGGCGTAAAGATAGGCCAGCGCGAACACGCCGAAGGCTGTGGGCCCCAGCAGCCGCGCCAGGATCGCGAAGAGCACGAAGTTGAAGGCCTGATCCGTTCCCAGGCGGACGAACGTCCAGATCGCCGAACCGAACGCCTTATGCTTGAGCGTCCCTATGGGTACGTCGTCGCTCGGCGGAGCGGGAGGCGGCGTGCTCAATGGAAAAATTCCTTAAGTCCGCTGCTGGCACGCGACTTACGTGCTCGTCACTCCGCCAGCCGGCTGGCCGGGAATCAATGCCCGGCTCCAAAAAGTAATATGACACTGAATGTCAGGCCTGGATACGCGCCTTTGGACGACAAATCCAGCGACAGGCTGACGACGCTGGCGCATCGTCAGCGCTGTTTTATGCAGGGCTTAGAAGAACCGCTGTTGCACGTCGATCACGTCGCCGGGCAGGATTGCATCTGTTGGCTGGGCCAGTGCACCTGGAGCCGATGCGCCGCCACGATGGACGATGATCTTGTTCTCGTTCGCGCGGAAGGTGTAGCCACCGGCTGTCGCTACGGCTTCCAGCACCGACATGCCGTTCTCATAGGGATAACGGCCGGGCGTCTTGACCTCGCCCAGGATGAAGAAGGGACGGTATGTCACGACCTGGACGCCGACGCGGGGATCGGTCAGATAGCCACCGCTCTTGAGCGACTTGGTGAGCTCGCTCTCGATCGCGGACGGGGTCTTGCCCGCGACCTTGACCGTGCCGACGAGCGGCATTGGGAAAGCACCCGTGGCATCGATGTCATATTCGCCCGAAAGATCGTCATAGCCATAGACGTTGACCCGGATGCGATCGCCCGTCCCCAGCGTATAGGGTTGGTCGGGCGTCGAGCCCGGAGGCGCCACGCTGGCCAGGGGCGGGTAGTCCTGGGTTGCGCAGGCCGCGAGTGACAGGGCGCCCAGAAGCATCAGTCCGAGGCTGCGACGCGTCGGGTGGTACATGCCGGTTGCGGGCGGCGTTTTAACGAGGCTCTTCATGGTCTTGCCGTCTCTGTTGCAGCCAAAGGATGGTCAAAATGACAGGGTTATCCCGGTCAGGAAAACATTGCGGGCATAATCCGCGTCATCGGCATTCGTCAGTCGCTTACTAAACATGTAATTGGCGTCATACGACATGCGTCGATTGATAAGCCAGCGTGCACCGACACCGGCCTGGAAGGTGTTATCGGAGCGGGAGGTGTCCAGATAGTCATCACGTATATAGCGAGTTGTGGCCGTTAGGAAAACGTTCGGTCGCAAGGCGTGGATGACGGTCAGCCCTAACTGTTTGTAGGAATCCGTCGATGCTGTGTCGTCATCGACGGTAAGCGTCGTCTCCTGCAGGGTCGTGCGTCCGTTCAGGATGACCGAGGTAAGCTCGGTCGGATTCCAGGTCAGGTTGAGATCGGACTGAAACCCGGTGACGTCATTGAGATCGGTGCCGTCATAGGCACGATAGACGAAACCCAGATCGAAGGAGCCGTACAGCAGGCCGGTGATGTCGATGTCCGTACCGACGCCGCCGAAATAGGTGGTCGAGCTGCGCTTCACGCCGTTGTTATTGACAGATTGGTCGTAATCGTTGCGCCGCACCGTCGTGATGCCATAGGCGGCGATGTTGGGCGAAACCTGGTAGCCGGCGCGAACGCCGACCTGCGTCTGGATGCGATTACGGTCCGAGACATCCTCGCTCGGATTATCGAAACTCAGATACTGGGCCGAGCCGGTCCCCTCGAGAAAGAGCCGGTCCAGCCCTTTGTGATAGGTCAAGGTGCCACCGGTCGCGGTGATGGTCGTAAGCTTGCGGAAGGCTTCCTGATCCGCGGAGGTCCGATCCTCATGGTAGCGCGTAACGCCGAACGTCGCCCCGACACGGTCCTGATCGAAGACGTTTTGGATGGCCGACGCCCGGGCGTAGAGATCGGTATAATTATTATCGGTCTGATCGACGTACCTCGCGACCTCGCCACCGGCTTGCATGCTGATGAAGCGATTGGGAAGCTGCGAGGTGGCGGTGATGCTCGGCGTCACGATTAAAGTGGTGTCGCCGTCCTTGTTGTGGTCGCGCGCAAAGACGTTGTCGTCGAAGCGCAGACCTGTGCGGACCGAGGGCAGGATGATGAAAGTACCAGCGACGATGCCGAGCGGCTGGTACTCCTCCTGGTTCTGGTCGACCGTGGTGTTAGCCGGATCGGGCAGCCGCAGGGTCTGGGCCTGGGCGACCGAAGCGGCTGACAGCATGGCCAGCGCACTACCGACCGACAGACGCAAGGCGCGGTCGAGGCGGCGGCAGCGGCGCCCGAACGAAGGAAGGCGAGCAAGCGTCGTGTTAACGATCATTCTCAATTCTTGGTTGTGGCGCGGGTGAGGTCAAGAAGTTCGGTGATGCCGCGCTCGACCCGGGCGCGACCGGATTGCATTGCTGCATCGTTGTTGGCAGCGAGCGCACCTTTGATGATCGCGACGATCTCGCCCGTGCCGCTCGTCTTGAAGGTATCGGGCTTGAGCTGGCGCAACGGCATTTCCAGCGCTCGATAGAAGGCTTCGAGTTTGCGCACCGGACCGAGCGCGATGCTTGGAATGCCGAATGCCTCAGCGACGATGCACGCATGCAGGCGCGGCGAGATAACCAATCGGTGCGGCGCGATCAGGGCTGCCATTTCCGCTGGCGTGGTCGGCCGGGCCGTGGAGGGAACGTCATGGCCGATGCGCTTAAGATGGGCTGCCACCTTGGCGCAATAGGCATCGTCCTCGAAAGCGCCGTTCGTGAAGAGCACGGGCTCTAGACCACATTCGCTGCTGGCCTGAACGAGATCCTCGTAGACGCTGAGCCAAGCTTCGGGCGTGAGGCCCTCGGACACGCTGCCGGAATAGCCGAGATTGATCGGATCGGCGACGTTGATGCCGATCGTGGTGGACGTCGTGCCAGGTGCGCGATGGCCGTAGACCTCGTTCGCGACGATCGCCGGGTCTGGAATGACCCCGTAAGCCGGGAGCTTGTCCGGCGAGATTTGCGCCGTGAGTGAATCCATCGATGTCGCATCCCTGACCGTGACCTTGCGCAGGAACGGTGACGTCAAGGCGCGCTTGAAAAGCTCGCTTCCTACGCGCGACCAATTCCGGCTGGCCCCAACACAGACGATCGTATACGGGATTGCCAGCTTGTCGAGACAGGAAGCCATCGTCTCGACTTTGATCGGGAAATTCAGGTCGACATCGTCGAGCAATTGTCCCCCGCCAATCAGGGCGGCATCGACGCCGCGCAGCTCTTCCGCCCAGCGTTGGGCCAGCTTGCGTTTCACCTTGATCGTCAAGATCGCGCGGACGAGATTCTGGCGAAGGAAGGCCGGCAGGCGGTGGGCGACCGACATAAATAGCTGCCGGCCATGCTCGCGCTCGATGAAATCCTCGCGCCCGGCGAGGTCGATCCGCACGACCGTGGCGCCCGGCTCGAGCTTGGCAACGAGATGGGCCAGGCATTCGGAGATGACGCCGTCGCCAAGATTCGGGCTGTAGGGCAAGCCGCAAATGGCAATCTTACGGCGGGACATCGGCGCAGCGGGCATCGCTCGGGCGTTGCCGGAGGCCAGATGTTCCTCGGATCTCATATCAGGCTACCTTCTTGACCGTGGTTGTCGCAAGAATGCGATCCAGGAGCGTTTCTGAATTGCGGTTCACGTCATAAAATTGCACGGCCCGCTGACGGGCCGCCTGCCCGAGGCGTCGGCGCAGTGCTGGATCGTCGACCAGCCGACGGAGGGCAGCCGTCAGCGCTGGCACGTCGTTCGAGGGAACCAGGAGTCCCGTCTGTTCGTCCTGGACGATATCGGGGATGGCGCCCACGTTCGAGGCCACGACGGGCAAGCCGGCGGCCGCAGCCTCGATCAGGACGAGGGGCGATAGATCCTCGCGCGAGGGCAAAACGAAAATGTCGAGCGAGGGGAGGAAATCCTTCATAAGCTCGGCATGCGGCACATTGCTGCGGAAACTGACGCCCGGCAGGTCGTCGCGATGCGCGCTGGCCTGGGTGACAACCTCGAGCGTCGAGCCGCCGCCGAGCCGGCCGAAGGCCTCGACCAGGATGTTGCCGCCCTTGCGATTGAAGTCGTTGCCGATGAAGCCGATCTTCGCTTGGCCAGCCAAGTCCTGACCGGGCTGTGTCGCCAGCGGCGCATTCAGGCCATCGAAGTGAATGAGTGGCGGGCAGATCGAAACCTTCCGGGGATCGATGCCGTAATCCTCGACAATCGAGCGGGCGATTGTCTCGCCGGAGCCGAAAACATGGCGGGCCTTTTCGAAGATTCGCCGTTCGAGGTCGAGATCGGCTTGGCGAAAGCCGCGTGCGCCAAAGCGACGTTGCGCCAGGGCGATGGTCACGTCCGCGTAGACGCTAAAGGGCAATGAAAAGGACGCAGGCAAGGCCGCGGCAGCGGTGAAATGGCCAAGAAACAGGGCCGCTTCGTACCGATGTGCCGCCATCTGCCTGGCCAGCGGCTGCTTGAGTACCCAGCCCGCCATCTGCGCCTGGCTGACCAGACTGAGCCGCCGATGCAGGGGCCCCGGATAGATATCCTTAAGCAGGATGCGCAGGGGCCGGGGCGAGGTGTATTTGAGGATGTCGAGCTCGATATCCCCACGCTGCTCGACGATTGGTCCAAGCGAGGCCAGCTGCGTGCGCCAGCCAAGCGCGTCGACGGCAACGACCAGGATGCGATCCTTGTCGTTGGTCATGTTTTCCCCTGCCGCCATTCCTAATCCCAGCTGTCGTGACGAAGCGAGGTCTTCCGCAGGGCCGTCAGGCCCTGACAGGAAAACCGCCGCCTTTTGTTCCGGCATAGCGCCCATAGTCCCGGCGCGCACTGGGCTGAGGCGCGCAATTCAGGATGGCCAGCACCTTGCTCATGCTGGAGCCAAGCATCATGCGCAGGCCTTCCTGGGCATCACGGTCGCGCGTGACGCCCGCACGGAAGACGTAGAAGAGCCGATCGCACCAGTTGCTGAGCATCAGCTGCTCGCTGCCGACCAGGAGCGGCGAGCTGTCGATGATGACCAGATCATACTCGTGCTCGACGCGGGCCTTAAGCTCCTCCAAGGCACGCGACTGCAGGAACAAAGTGGGCTCGTGGTTCGGGCGCTTGTAGCTCAGGAGATCGATGCCGATCGAGTCGACGCGGGTGATCGCCTGGTCGAGCGTCGCCCGGCCGGCCGTTACGTCCTCGATGCCGTAGTCGAGCCTGGCATCGAAGAGGCGACCGATCGAGGGCTTCAGCGAGTCGAGGTCGATAAGGAGGACCCGTTCCTGGGCGCGGACCGCGAAGGCCGCCAGGGCCGCCGCCAGGCTGGACTTGCCTTCCTTGGGATTGCTCGAGATCAGCTGCACCACTGCCGCACTGCCTCGATCATGCTTGCTCATCCGTGCGGCGACGTAGAGCCGCCGCAACTCGGTCAGGAAGATCGGGAAGCGGCGACCGCGCTCCAGATCGGACATGAAGTTGCGCGATCCCAGCCGCGACATCCGCGGAAAGACGGCCACCACCGGCAGATGAAAGCGGCTCTCGATGTCCGTCGCGCTGTCGATCACCTTGCTGGATGTGCTGAGCGCGAAGGCCAGGGCACTGGCGAGCAGGGCCGACATGAAGGTGCCCGCGATAATGATGACGGCGCGCGAGAGCGAGCTCGGTGACAAAGGCAGGGCCGCCGGCACGAGAATGCGCGCATCCGGCTGCAGGACGGTCGCCTGATCCTCGCTTTCCTTCAGCCTGCCGAGGAACTGCTCGTAGAGCGTCCGGCTGGCGTCGGCGCGGCGCTCGAGCTCACGCAGCTTGACGGAGCCATCTTCCTGCCGCCGGCTTTCAGCCTTCAGCTCGTTGATGCGGCCTACCAGGGCCGCCTCGCGATCACGCTGGACGGTAAGGTCACTCTGCAGCGAATTGACGATGCGATTGACCTGACTCTGGATCTGTTGCTCCAGATCGCGCCGGGACGATTGCAGATCCTTGACTCGTGGATGGTTGGGCCCAAGGCTCTGCGTCAGGGCGGCGACCTGTGAATCGATGTCCGCCTCGCGCTCGCGCAGCCGAGAGATCAGGTCCGACTGTACGACCTGGGTCAGGGCCGAGAAATTCCCGCCGCCGCTGCGGACGCGATTGACTTCGACCATCTCCGCCTCGACCGTGGCGCGGGCGGCCTGGACGGTAGCCAATTGCTGGCTAAGGTCGTTCAGTTGCTGGTCGACCAGCGTGGCGCCGGTATTGTCATTGCGCTGCAAGAGATTGTTGTTCGCGCGATAGGCCTCGATCTCCTGCTCGGCGTCCACGAGCTCGTGGCCGAGCTGATTGACGCGGCCTTGAAGCCAGACCTGGGCGCGCAGGCTCTCGGCGACCTTGTCGTCGACCTGGCTCTGCAGATAGCGGTTCGAGACGGCGTTAACCACGTCGATCGCCAGCTGCTTGTCGATCGAGGGATAGGCGACGCTGACCGAGTAGGACTTGCCGACTGCAGCGACATTCAAATCGTTCTGGATCATGTCGATGACGCGCTGACGGCGCGCTTCCGCCGTCTCGGGCGGGTCCTGCGTCGGCGGCGGGATAATTAGCCCGCCCAGCGTCTGCACGATCTTTGGACCAGTCGCGACATAGTTCTGCAGATTCGCGATCCAGGCCTGGTAGAAGCGCGGCGGCTGATCGAGCTTGCTCTTGATGACCGGATTATTCAGGAGGTTGAGCTGGTCGACCACCTTGCCGATCGACGCATCGGATTGGATGACCCGCATCTGCGTCTCGATGAAAGCGCTGTCGACAGGCAGCGTGTCCAGCGTGCTGCGGTCCAGCGTCACGATCTGCATCTGACGCGGTTCGAGCATGATCTGGGTCGTGGCCGTATAGACCGGGTCCCGCGTCAGCGCGAAGATCGTCGAGAAAACGAACCCCAGCAGGGTGAGGCACAAGATCAGGAGCCAGTGCCGCTTCAGGGCCCCATAGGCCGCCGGCAGGTCGATCTTGAAATCCTGCTCCTCCGGTATGGGGCGGGGCAGCGTCATGGAACCTTGCTGCGTGTACGGCTGGAGATTTGCCATCAAGACGATCCAGTGAAAATTTGACGTAATCTTGGACGACAACGAAAATAATATCGGAACAAACTGCGGTCGCTACCGAAATGCCCCGCTCGCGTCGACCTGCCGCCTCGCCTTTTGCAAGACTCAGGCGGCAATGCGTTCGGGCAGCTTGCTACCCAATGCGCGGTATATATCGGTCAGGCCGTCCAGATAGCGCGAATTGGTGAAAGGTGCCTCCCGGTACTTCGCGAATCCGGTCACACTTAAAGCACGAACTGCATCGTCGCTGGCTAGCGCCTGCATCTTGCGCGCGAGATCGGCAGGGTCACCGCTCTTGAAAGCCATGCCGCCGCCCAGTTCCAGGATCTTGTCCTTCATAAGCACGGCATCGCTGACAAGTGCCGGAATGCCCCGGCTGACGGCCTCGAACATCGATAGACCGAAGGTTTCGGGCCAGACTGAGGGAAACACGATGGCTCGCGCCCGCGCGAAACGTCGTGCCACTTCCTCCTTGTCGACCCAACCCGAAATATCGGCGTCCGGCGCGGCGGCCAGCACGGCGGCACGACGCTCGCCGTCGCCGACGATCAGCGGCCGCACCCCCAAAAGGGCACAAGCCTTGGCATAGACCTCAGCACCCTTTTCGGCACTGAGCCTGCCTATGAAGACGATGTCCTGGTTTCTTTCAGCCGGGATACGCTCCGCCGGGGCCGTCGCCACGGGATTCTCGAGTACGAAGAACCGGGCATTGCCATTCAGGAATGGACGGGAAAGTTCGCGCTGGCGCTCGCTGAAGACGATATAGTTGCGTAGCGTCTGGGGAAAGCCGACCAGGGCACGGGCCGCGGTGTGCTTCACATAGCGATAGACCTTGAAGCCACGGTTCCGACTGTCGCAGTCGGTGAGCGCGCAGGCGACGCCCAGCGGCTTGAGGGTACAGATCTGGCCTGTCTTGAAATTGAAATAGCCACCATTCGGACAGAAGCTGAAATGGTCGTGCATCGTCAAGACGACCCGGTCCATGACAGGCCGGAGCGCGCCAAAGATGCTGGGCGAAAGAATGCGCGACCAGCCATGCACGTGAAAAACCGTTTCGGGCGGCAACTCCGCGATCAACGATTTGATTGTTGCGTGGGCGCGGCTGTTCCAGATCCCATTGATCGCCGCCCGCTTGCGGTCCGTGGCGCGGATCAGCTCCTGCTGATCGAGCTTGATGCAGCGAATGCCCCGCTCGGCCAGCATCGGCGTCACCTGCTCGGCGCCGCATACATAGACGACCTTGTAGCCGCGCGCGGCCATCCCTTCGGCCGTGGCCAGAGCGATGGTGGTCTGACCGCCCAGCGGCAGGCCCAGATCGTTGATGACGCAAATCGTCGTCATGACACGCCGGAAGTGGCGTCTTGACCACCCGCATCCATGTCCGCCGCGATCCGGGCTGCCCGGGTGGGCTGGCCATCCTGGTGCAGCCGCCGCCGATGCTCCTCGTATTTACGCTCGACGAAGGTCGAGAAGCGATCCTTGAAGATCTCGACGTCGAAATGCCGCGCGAAGTCGATCATCCGCGCAGCGTCGAACGCCACGCCAGTGGTCTCAAATTCGCCGATCGCCCGTATCATCGATTCGACCGTCTGTTCGGCGAACATGTAGCCCGTCTTGCCGTCCACCACGTAGTCCAACGCTCCACCCCGCCCGAAGGCGATCACCGGCCGCCCCGAGGCCATCACCTCGATCGGTACGATGCCGAAATCCTCTTCGCCCGGAAACAATAGTGCCCGGCAATTGGCATAATGCCAGCTCAAGACGTCATGCGGCTGGCGGCCAAGGAAAGTCACCGTCGGCCCGGCCATTTTCTGCAGTCGCGCCCGCTCCTCGCCGTCACCGATGACGACCAGGCGTTTGCCCAGGCGGTTGCAGGCCTCGACCGCCAGATCGACGCGCTTGTAGGCCACGAGCTCGCCGCAATAGAAATAGAAATCTTCGGGATGCTCGACTGCATAAAACTGCTTCGTATCAACCGGCGGGTGAATGACCTCAGCCTCACGTCGATAGAATTTCTCGATTCTGTGCGCCACCTCCGAAGAGTTGGCGACAAAATGATCGACCCGGTCGGCGGAAAGCCGGTCGGCGGCGCGCAGATAATGCGCCCCCAACTCGAAGACTTTGCGCGTCAAAAAGCCTTTGCTGCGCACATAGTCGTAATACATGTTCCAGACATAGCGCATCGGCGAATGACAATAACAAATGTGCAACGTTCGCCAGCTCGTCACGATGTTCTTGGCTGGCCCCGACTCGCTCGAGATGACGAGGTCGTAGTCGTTGAAATCGAATTGCTCGAGAGCATACGGCATGAAAAGAAGGTAATACTGGTAATATTTCTTAGCGAGGGGCAGCCTGCCAATCATGCTGTCCTCAATGCGTGAACCCGGAAACAACTGGTCAGTCAGCGCTTTGTCGTGGACATGCGTATAAATGTCACTTTGCGGGTATTCTTCCTGGACAGCCTTCAGGACGCGCTCGCCACCGCGATTCTTGGTCAGCCAATAATGTACCAAGGCTGTCTTGATCTCATTCATCAAGCACTACCCATCCCTAACGGCCGGCAGGAACCTTGCCGGGAAAATACACATAAAAATATAAGAAATAAATCGAAGCTTTTAGCGTAGCCCGCCGCGCGGCTCGCTGTCAAATTCATCCGCCGGGCGCGTTGCTCCGCGCCACAAGCGCAAATACGTCACTAATGCGTGAATTCAACGCTTGGAGAGGCTTTCGGGATAGCGATAACCTATTTTTAATCCTCAACCTGTGGTAGTGCGTCTGTCACTATCAGCGAGTGTAGAGCGATGACAGATCTAGCGAGCGAATTATCCAGGAGCCGTACACTTCCGGCCCTCGCGCACGCATTCAACCGCAAGGCGCCGACAGTCGTCAACAGCATCATGTTGCATCGCGGCAATTCACGTCCGCTAATCGAACTCGAAGCCCATTTCGTCAAAACCACGGCATCCATGCCTGAACATGCCGATGTCGCCTGGTCCGATTGGCTCGTCGATAGGCGCCATGGTCGCCATCGGCGGACCCGTCAAGGCTCTCTGTTGTCGATCTCTTTGGCCATGACCATCCTCGGCCTTGCCGTCATAGCTTCCGTCCTCCGCCTCCTGATCTGAGTCCGGCGCCAAGGAAATTCAGACTAGCGCCAAGCGCGCCTTTCAACATTTCACAACGCTCGCCGCCCAGGCATGCGACCAGAGGGCAGCGGCTCGTCACTGCGAGACAGCAGGGATGCCTCCGGCGGCCAGGGGGCACCGCCCCCTGGACCCGGGTTGGGTGGGGTTGTCGCTCGCGGGTGAGGTCCGAGCCTTGCCGGGCAGGATCACGAGGGCGGGCCGGTTCCATAGCGGCCGATCTTCCTCGCACCCTGCAAGCGTATCGCCGCCTGCATGCTCTCGGCCGGCCGCTCGTGCCAGTACCGCGCCACACCACGCGCCACCGCCTCAAGGCGAAGCGAGGGCAGCGCGTTCGGACCAAGGCCCGTACCCATCCGCTCGGCCTCGGACGCCAGCTTGTCCGCCAGCCGGTTCAACTCAGCCCGGTTGTCCCGCTCAACCCGGCGCAGATCGGCCAGGGCCAGCGCTTCCGCCTCCTCCTGGTGCTCGGGTATCGCCGCGCAATGGCTCCAGTCGCCCGGCGGCTGGCGCGGTTCGGCCGGCGGTGCGGCCTCGCGACGCTCGGGCCTGGGCTGCGTCTCACGCGCGGCGGCCTCGGCCCGGGCGACGAAGCGCTCGGCCATGCTCCGGGCCGGATCGCGGCCCCGGTGCTGCTCATGGAGGACGAACATGGCGAC
>NZ_FYEH01000010.1 GCF_900187945.1 Arboricoccus pini
CATGCCAGGGTCGGCCGCCATGACGGCTTCTTCCAACTGGGCGGCCACTCCCTCCTCGCCGCCAAACTCGTCGCCCAGATCCGCAAAGAATGGGGCCGGAACCTGCCGCTCAAGGGCGTGTTCGAGACGCCAGAGTTGGCCCGGCTGGCAGAGCGGATCGACGCCGCCCAGCCGGTTCCGGCGCCCAAGAATATCATCCTTGCGGACCGCGCGGCGCCGCTGCCGGCAAGCGGCATGCAGACCATGCTCTGGCAGTGGCAAAAGGAGCATCCCGAGAGCGGCGCCTACAATATTTGTGGCGCGGCGCGTCTCAAGGGGCCACTCGATGTCGGCATGCTGCGCGCTTGCTTTGCCTATCTGGTCGAGCGGCACGAGGCTCTGCGGACGCTCGTGCGCGAGGGACCGGACGGTCTGGAGCAGGTCATTTGCGAGGCGGAGCCGCTTGCCTTTGCCGTCATCGACCTTATGGAGCTGGAACCCTGGGCGGCCCTGGCCCGAGCCGCCGAGCTCGCCCACGAGCAGGCATCCCGCCCGTTCGATCTTGGCCGCGAGATGCCGATCCGCATCCACCTGACGAGGCTGGGAGATGAGGACTGGGTCTTCACGCTGACCCTGAACCACGCCTTCGCCGATGGTCTTTCCATGGGCATCCTGGGCGAGGAAATCCAAAGTGTCTATCAGGCGCTGATCCTGGGCGTTGAGCCCCATCTTCCTGCCACGCTCCAACTGGCCGACTACGCGGCCTGGCGGCGGCAGCGGGATCGGGATCCCGAAATCCAGCGGCGTCTGAGGCTGGCGTGCGCGGCCCTGCCTTCCGCCTGGTGTACCCACCCGCTGAGGCCGGATCGCCCGCGCGAACGTGCGGGCACGACAGGAGCAAGGCTGCGTTTCCAGATCCCCAAGGAAGCGATTGCCGCGGTGCGGCGGCATGCCGCCGAGAACGGTGCGACCCTGGCGATGGCGACGCTGACGGCACTCGGCATCACGCTTGGCAAGCGGGCCGATTGGGCCGCCATCGGTATCGGTCTCGTGAGCGCCGATCGCGAATTGCCCGAGTTCCAGCGTGTGTTCGGCTGCCTGCTTGAGACCGAGTTCGCCATCGTGCAGGGGGCGCCCCAGCAGTCCTTCCTGGATGTCCTGACCGCCGTTCGCGAGGAGCGACTGGCGTCCCAGGCACGCGGCACGGTGCCCTTCAGACGGATGACAGCCGCCCTGGAGGCCGATGGTCGGCTCGAACCGGGCGCGCCGCCCTATCAGATCTCCTTCAGCTATCTGGGGCGAGGCTTTGACGGTCGGAACATCATTCCGGGGGTCGAGGCCAGCGCCTTTGCCGTCGAGAATGCGTTCGAGGTCTTCGAGCTCGCCTTCGATTTCAACGAACGGCCGGAAGGCAGCCTCCACGTCTCGATGGGCTATCGCCGCGAGATCTTCGCCGCATCCACGATCGAGGGCGTGGCCGCCGATTTTCGCCGGACACTCATCGCCGCAGCGACTGATCCAAGCCAGCCCCTCGGGCGATTAGCCGGTTTCGACCCAAGCGAAGCCCTGAACAATGTCGGCGCCTGAACGCGCGGAAAGCGAGATGCCAGCAATGTCGATGATGGATCTAGATCTGCTAGGCGTCGGCTTCGGCCCCGCCAATCTCGCGGTCGCGGTGGCAATGGCCGAGACGCCGGCCGCCCGCAAGCTCAATTTTCGTTTTCTCGAGCGACAAAATGAGTTCCGCTGGCACCCCGACATGATGGTCGAGGGCAGCACGGTGCAGATCTCGTTCTTGAAGGATCTGGCCACGCTGCGCGATCCCTCGAGCCGCTTCACCTTCGTCAATTATCTCCATGCGAAGAAGCGGCTCGAGGCCTTCATCAACCTGGGTCAATCCCATCCGACCCGAGCCGAGTTCAATGATTATTTCCGTTGGGCAGCCTCGGCCTTCAAGGATCAGGTAAGCTACGGCCAGACCGTCCAGCGAATCGAGCCCGTCCGCCGACAGGGTCGCGTGTCGCAATTGCGCGTGACATCTCATGGCGCCGACGGCGCTGTGCGTGCCTTCACGACGCGCGATCTCGTGGTCGCGGTGGGCGGGCGCCCGAATTTTCCCGTGCCCTTCGCCGCGCTGGGTCGCGAGCGCGTGGTGCACACTTCGGGCTACCTCGCCGCCGCGCAGCGGCTGATCGCGGCGCATGACCGGCCCACGCGGGTGGCGGTGATTGGCGGCGGCCAGAGCGGTGCCGAGGTGTTCTACGATGTGGCGACGCGCTTCCCGCATGCCGAGGTC
This sequence comes from Arboricoccus pini, assembly GCF_900187945.1. GTDB lineage: Bacteria > Pseudomonadota > Alphaproteobacteria > Geminicoccales > Geminicoccaceae > Arboricoccus > Arboricoccus pini. The sequence goes on from NZ_FYEH01000010.1 coordinate 2,276, forward strand.
ACGCTGGTCCTGCGCGACCACGCGCTTCGGCCGGCCGACGATAGTCCGTTCGTCAACGAGGTCTTCGATCCGAGTTTTGTCGATGTGCTGCACGGTCTGCCGATCGAGCGGCGACGGTCGCTGCTCGATTCGATGCGCAACACGAACTATTCGGTCGTCAATCTTGATCTGATCGAGCGGATCTACGCGCTCCTCTATCGCCAGCAGGTGGATGGCAACGAGCGGCATCGGCTTTTGGCCGGCCACGTGGTCGAATCCGCGAGCGAAGGAGAGAAGATCGACCTGGCACTCAGGGACACAGTCTCGGGCGAGGCCGCCTTGCATCGTTTCGATCTCGTCATGCTGGCGACGGGATATCGCTACGACGCGCATCAACGACTTCTCGAAGGACTGGCCGACGATCTCGATGGCTTCGAGGTCGACCGATTCTATCGGCTGAAGACGCCGCCTTCCTACAGCTCACGGATCTACCTGCTGGGCTGCAACGAGGACACGCATGGGCTCTCCGATACCCTGCTCTCGATCCTTCCCCGACGTGCCGGGGAAATGGTCGAAGACATGATCGGAGAATACGTTCTAGAAAAACCTATGCCATCGATGGTTTCATCGATGAACAGGTAAACAAAATCTAAACAATAAAAAGAAGATACTTGGATAAACCACAATAATCCAAGTGCAAGTGTTAACAATGGGGAAACGGGATTTGGCTAGGGACGTTTTACGCAAGGGTGCCTGGGGCATCGCATTGCCGGTATCTGTATTATTTGGCGCCCTGGATGATGCGGGCGCGCAGGAGGCCGGCGTGAGCGCGCTGGGCGAAATCAAGGTGGAGGGCCAGAGCGTCGCTGGCGAGGACGGCGGCAAGGGCCCGGTCGACGGCTTTGTCGCCAAGACCTCGACCGCCGGCAGCAAGACGGACACGCCGATCATCGAGACGCCGCAGGCGATCACGGTCATCGGTCGCGACCGGATGGAGACGCTCCAGGCCACCAGCACCAACGAGGCCATCCGCTACGCGCCCGGTATCGCCGTCGACGTCTACGGCCCCGATACACGCTCCGACAATTACCTGACGATCCGCGGTCTGCCCGGCAATTTCTACCAGGACGGGCTGCGGCTGCCCGTGACCAGGCCCTATGCCAGCTACCGTGTCGATCCGTGGATGCTGGACCGCATCGAGATTTTGCGCGGACCGGCCTCGATCCTCTACGGCCAAGGGGGCCCGGGCGGTACCATCAACTACGTCTCCAAACGTCCCGAGGACACGCCGCATACCATCATCGAGCAACAGTTCGGCAATCGTCGTCGCCTGGAGACAGCGATCGATCAAAACGGCTTGATCGACAAGGCCGGCAAGTGGAGCTATCGGATCAACGCCCTGGGCAGCCGGAGCGATCTGGGTGGCGGTGATCCCTATACGGGGCAACGTGTGGCTGTCGCCCCCTCGCTCTCCTTCAAGCCTAACGACCAGACCTCGTTGACGGCCTTTGCCAGCTATCTCCACGACGATACCAGCATCTCCTCCAACTTCCTGCCGGCGCGCGGCACCGTCCTGCCCAACCCGAATGGCAGGATTTCGCGCAATCAATGGACGGGCGACCGGGACTACGACGAGTATAAGAAGGAGCAATGGTCACTCGGCTACGAGTTCGAGCACCATTTCAACTCGATGTTTACCATCAGGCAGAATCTTCGCTATTCCAGCGTCGATTCGGACATCAAGACGGTCTATGGCGCAGACCTGCTGCCATCGAGCTACGATCGTACGCTGAGTTATCTGAACCGCTACGCCGTCGGCGGCAACGTCAAGTCGAAGGCGCTCACGATCGACAATCAGCTGGAGACTAAGCTCGATACGGGTCCGGCCAGGCACACATTCCTGCTGGGTGTCGATTTCCTTCGAGAAAAGAGCAGCGACCATCAAGACTTCCGCTACGGCGACCCGCTCAATCTCTATACGGGCCAGTCGATCGCCTATCCCTTGAAAAACCCGACGCTCGGCATTCGCGGCGAAGACCAGACCGTTACGCAGACGGGGGTCTACGTTCAAGATCAGGTCAAGCTCTGGGAAAAACTGGTGATCACAGGCGGCATCCGCTTCGATGCCGCGACCAATGACTACAAAGATGTGACCGATGCCTCGCTGCCGGGTGATCGCGCCGCGATCAACAAGGCCAAGGCCAGGGACCATGACTGGTCGCCGCGCATCGGTGCCGTCTACCTCTTCGACAACGGTCTAGCGCCCTACGCCAGCTACACCGAATCCTTCTCCATGAACGCGGGTTCGGAATACGACCTTTCGACGCGCAAGACGAACGGCGATCCCTTCGCGCCCAGCAGCGGTAAGCAGCGGGAGGTCGGCCTGCGCTGGCAGCCGCCCGGCACGCGCCATTCCTTCACCGCCTCCTATTTCGACCTCGATCAGACCAACGTCGTCTCGGGCTCCGCTCGAACGGCCTATGCCGAGGACCTGCGCTCGCGCGGCTTCGAACTCGAGGCCCTCATGCAGTTCGACCTCGGTGTCCGCGTCATTGCCTCCTACACGCATCAAAACGTGAAGGTCAGCGACAGCGAGAGCCGGCCGCAGGACGTGGGCAACCACCCGACGGCCGTACCCTCCGACATGGCCCAGCTCTGGAGCGACTACACGTTTCAAGACGGCTTATTGAAGGGCTTTCGATTTGGCGGTGGCGTCCGCTGGACCGGCAGCACCAATGGCGGCACCGACAGCACGAGCGGCGAGAAGGTCAAGGTCCCCGATTTCGCGCTGTTTGACGCGGGTATTTCCTACGACATCAAGAACTGGCGCTTTGCTCTGAACGCCTCGAACCTGACCGACAAGACCTACGTCTCCGGTTGCGGCGATCCGACGTCATGCTTCTATGGCCCCGGCCGGCTGATTCTGGGCAGCGTGAGGTATTCCTTTTGATGAACGTGCCAATGACCGACGGTGCTGCTGCTCAGCTTTCGCCATTCGACCTGATGCTGGCTGACGGACGGCGCGTGTCGGTCGCCGTCGGTGGCGAGGAAGCGATCCTGCTGCTCGACGGCCAGACAAGCCTCGTCCTGGCAACGACAGCACCCGACCGCTTCGAAGCCAGGGTCGCGCCCGACCGCGCGTTTCCCGCCGCCGCCTTCCTGCCGCTTCTTGCCCACAAATTCTCGCATCGCCAGCGACCGGACAAGATCACCTTGTCACTGCCCGCTTCGGTGGATTGGGCCAGGGAGGCCGTGCGGGCTGGCGTGTTCCAGACAGTCTCGAGTGCGGACGGCATGACGACGCTCAGCGTCGACCGAGGAGCCTTCTGGCAGCTCCCACAGCCCTGGCTCGCCGGCACGACCAGCGCCACGACGCCGCTTGTCTACGTCATGACGGACGGCAAGCGGCACCCCAGGCGACCGGCAAAGCCCGTCGGCAACGTCTATCGACGTTACATGCCGCGGCTGGCGACGACATTCTCCATGCGGGCGATTGATATCGATCGCGACGTCGAGATCTTCAATCGATGGATGAATCTCGACAGCGTCGCCGAGTTCTGGAACGAGCGGGGCTCCCTCGATGAGCACCGCGCCTATCTCCAGAAGGTGATGGACGACCCCCACACGATCAGCATGTTCGGCTGTTTCGATGACGAACCCTTCGCCTATTTCGAGGTCTACTGGGCGAAGGAGGATCGGATCGCCCCTTTCTATGACGTCGACGATTATGATCGGGGGGCCCATCTTCTGGTCGGCGATCCACGTCATCAGGGTCCTCGCAAGGTCGAGGCCTGGTTTCGCGCACTCAACCATTATCTCTTCCTCGACGACCCCAGGACGCGTCGCGTCGTCGGTGACCCACGCATCGACCATGTGCGCTGGATCGACTACATGCAAAGGCAGGGCCTTGTCCGGTTGAAGGAGTTCGATCTGCCGCACAAGCGCTCCGCCCTCATCCTGGCCGAGCGCGAGACCTTTTTCGGGCCGCCCTGGGGTGGCGTTTAAATGCTGTCGAGGCCGTCCGCATGTCGAGCAGGCGGCTGCCCGGCAAAGCCGGACCAACCGTTGCCGCGGTCCAAGCCCAGATTCCGTTGACGGACGCAGGGCGCGGATAAAACAAAGTCTCAGTATCATACAGTCGGGCGGGGGCAACCCATGTCGGCGCCCGGACCGGCAAGCGTCGATTAACGCGGCACGCTGCAGCTACGGGAAGAGAGTGCTAAGCCGAACATGCGTTTCGATCCGATGGAGGCTCAAGCGAAACATCGGCCGGACGCAAAGCCTGCTCAGACGGGCGTTCCAGGTTTGATGTCGTAAGCTTTCTGTACGATCTCCGGGCGCCGCCCGAGTCCGTCCGTGACCTTGCGTGTCCAAACCGCCTCGAGCTGTTTGCGCTGCTGGCCGATGATCTCCTTCGGTTCGACGTTACGATAACTGACGATGTCTCCCGTAATCACGCCGATCGTCGTCTCGAAGACAGGCTCTGGATCATATTGTTCATGCGGGAACGCGATCTGACTATAGTCGTACAGGCGTTCCGATGGATCGTCTTCCCAGCTCTTCCAGGTTTCGAACATGCGATCGTTGAAACCTGTCAGGAACGGCCCGGGATTGATCGTCGCGACCTCGATGCCGAACTCCCGCATTTCCTGGCTCAAAGCATCCGCGATGGCTTCGACAGCATGCTTGGACGAGGCGTAGGCGCCGGCGAACGGGTCTGTAGTGAGACCTGCGACGGACGACATGAAGACGATTTTGCCTTTTTTCTTCGCGACCATCTTCTTGACGATCAGTTGCGTCAGCATCACCGGGCCAACGATGTTGACCTCATACTGGCGGCGCAGATTTTCAGCCGGAATATCAGCGACAGCACCGCCTTCCGAGATGCCTGCGTTGTTCAGCAACACGTCCACGTCCCAGCCTGAAGCCTTGCGACGGTCACCATCGTGTGTGACGTCGAGCTTCTCGACCTGAAGGCTCACGCCGCGACGTTCCGCTTCCTGCGCCAGTGCATGGATCTGCGCGACGATCTCGACACCGGCGATTACCTCGAGACCCCTGGCGGCCAGCCGGAGTGCCACCTCTTTGCCAAAGCCGCTGCCCGCGCCGGTTACGAGTACGGTCGTCATGGTATGTCCTTTCCGAGTTCCGGATTAAGCAGGTTCAAGACGCTCACTGCGCCACCGCTGCGGCTACGTTCTGATCCTGCCAGCCAGATCCTCCGTTCAATCCCACCTTGCCCACCAGCTTATCGCCAAAGTCGAGCGGTACCCCCCGGCGAAAGTGATGATCCGCCCGTCGATCGAGTCGGCGATCCATACAACCGGCGGCCGGGCGGGGCATTCTGCTATCCCGCGAACGCGCCAGATTGAAAAAGGTTGGGCCGTCTGGCCAATGCCATCAATGAATTGTTTGTGATTCAGCCATTCATTGAAAGTGGGGGACATCCATGAAGCTTTCCCGCCCCCGCCATTTCCGCGCCTTGATCGAAGAAGGACCCGATCTGCTACCAGGTCGACCTTCCCATCTTGATCCTTCAGCCAATGCTCGGCCGATCCGCAAAAGAAGCTGTTCGAGGCGGTGTTCGACGCCGGTAATCTTCTAGGTCAACGGTCTCAGGTCCATTCAGGTTGCCCTTTTGACCCGCCTAGATGCGGTCGTAACCGCTCGGGACGAGCATGGTCAGCTTGCCAGCTCTTCTCCTGCCCGTTGCCAGGCTCTTTAAGGTGCCGCCAGGACCATGTCGGTCAGCCGCGTTGCGAGATGCCGGGCCGAAGCCGGACCGCCAAAGTTCCAGATATTACGCTCGATCAGCGTGACCCGCCCTTGAGCAAGGGCCGGCACATGGGCCCAGGCAGCACTTTTGGTCTTGGCCGCGAGGTCGACCTGCGGACCGGAATAGCTGACCAGGGCGATGTCGACGTCGTCCAGCGCTAGCAATTCCTGCGAGGTCAGCACCCTGACCCCGTCGCGGCCACGATCCTTCGGCCAGAAATCCAGGCCCAGGCGCTGGGCCAACCCCGCCGACATGCTGTTGGCCGTAAACACCCAATAGGTGTCGAGACCACCCAGTTCCTGCAGCACCACGAGCCGACGCCCGCTCCGCCCGGCCTGAGCCAGACGGGCCGCGTCCTCCGCGATCGAGCGCTCGACCTCGGCGCGGATCTTTGCCGCCTCTGGATCCCGGCCGACATAGGCGCCAATCATGCCGATGAGTTCGAGCACGGCATCCAGTTGCGTGCCGGTCTGGCCAACGCCGAATTCCAAGAGCACGGTGGGTGCCAGGCTTTCGAGAACGTCGAAGAGTGGCGCGTGGCGGTAGGCGAGGCCGATGATGAGGTCCGGCTTCAGTCGCGCGATCGCCTCCAGGCTAGGCTGCTGCCGCGTCCCGACATCGGTCACGCCCGCCAGTCGATCGAGCTCCAGGCCGATCCAGCCGGGATAATATTTCGGGTCCGACATGCCGATGGGCGGCCGGTCCAGCATTGCCAGCGTTTCGGCAATCAGGAACTCCAGCGCCACAACGCGCGTGGCGACCCTCGGAAGTGTCCGCGACTGGCGCAGGGCCAGGGTGTCTTCCGCCATTGCCGGCGAAACGCTCAGCGAGGCGATCAGGGTCAGGATGTCGCGACGGGAGGGCATCATCGATGATCGTCCCGGGTAGCGGGACGGCGGATCATCAGCCAAAGGAAGTAGGGTGCGCCGATCAAGGCCGTCAGCGCGCCGGCCGGGATCTCGGTCGGAGCAAGGGCGGCGCGTCCGACGATGTCCGCCGTGACGGTCAAGAGCGCCCCGAGCAGCATGGCAATGGGCAGTCGCGCGCCATGCCGGTGGAAGCCGAGCAGGCGGGCGAGGTGAGGGGTGAGAAGGCTCACGAAGCCGATCGGGCCGACAATGGCCACGGCGGTGCTGGCGAGAATGGTGGCCAACAGGAGGGCTAGCCCCCGGATAAGGGCGATGGGCAGCCCCAGTCCCGCCGCCGCGTCGTCGCCTAGGGCCAGAAGGTCGAGCGGCCGGGCCAGGAGGGCCAGTGCCGGCAGGGTCGCGACGAACCAGGGCAGGAGGGCCAGGGCATCGGCCCAGCTTCGCCCATAGGTTCCGCCCACCAGCCAGATCAGCGCCCGCGCCGGCTGGGCGCTGGTCTCGACGATCAGCGTATAGGTGAGTGCCGCGAACAGGCCGCCCAGTGCGAGGCCTGTAAGGGCCACGCGGAGGGCCTCGAAGCGTTGACGATAATTGATGGCCAGGATGACGCCCAGCGTGGCGAGGCCACCTGAGAGGGCGAGCCCGAAGGCGCCGGGTCTCCCGAGCAGCGGCCAAAGGAGCGAACCTGTGAGCGTGACGAGCGCGGCACCTTGCGTCACGCCGATGATCTCCGGCCCGGCCAGCGCGTTGCGAATCACGCTCTGCAGCACGACGCCGCTGGCGGCCAGCATGGCGCCCGTCAGGGCGGCGATCGCGATGCGGGGTGCCCTGATGTCCAGGATGAGGGCCGCGATCGGATCTCGACCGGAGACCGCGTCCACGAGGCGGGCAGGAGACAGCCAAGCCTCGCCCCAGGCGAGGCCGAAGGCGCAAAGGGCGATCAGGGCCAAAGCACAGGCCAAGGCCACGACCAGGAACGGTGCCGTCCGTCCGCCAGTCGCCACGTCGCCCCGGCTGGTAGGTGCCGGCATGCGGCCGCGTGCAACGAGCGCCAGCAAAAGCGGCGTGCCGACCAGGGCAGTGGCGACCGTCGTCGACAGACCGGTGCTCAAGCCGGTGCCGGCCACCGCGCCATCGGCCGCGAGCAGCAAAGCCGCGCCGGTGAGGGCGGCAAGCGGCGCCACGGTCTTGAGATCGTACAGGCCCAGGGCGCGAACGAGGTTTGGCGCCAGCAGGCCGATAAAGCCGATGGGGCCGGCGATCGCGACGGCGGCGGCGGTAAGTGCCGCTGCCGCCAGGGCCGCAAGAAGCCGAGTAAAGGGAACGGCCACACCGATCGATCGGGCTGCGTCGTCGCCGAGCGCCAGCGCTTCAAGCGGGCGAAGGAGGAAGGGAAGGACAGCGATCGGCGGGATCAGCCAGAGTGTCGCTGTCTTCAGTCCCTGTGCGCCCGGCTGGTAGAGTGCCCCCTGGCTCCAGAGGGCGACGCCGGCGATGTTCTGCTCGAAGAGTGCCAGCGTCATCGTCACCAGCGAGCTGAACAAAAGCGAGCAGGCGCCCCCCGCCAGTAGAAGCCTGAGCGGCGCTGCGCGCCAACCTCCGGCCGCGACCAGGGCCAGCGCTGCCGCCCCAAGCCCGAAGGCGAAGAGCAAAGGCGGCCCCGCGAGTGGTCGCAATGCCGGCACCGCCAGGCCGACCAGCATGCCTGCCTGGGCACCGGCGGTGACGCCCAGAAGGTCGGGCGAAGCCAGCGGGTTGCGCGTGGCCGCCTGGAAGACCGTTCCGGCAAGGGCGAAGGCACCCCCGGCCAGCAGGGCCGCAAGGAGACGCGGTAGCGAGAGTTGCCAGAGGAGGAATGAGGCGCTCTCCGCTTCCTTGGCCCCCGTTGCCCGCATGAGAGTGCTCAAGGGGTCAGCGAGCCGGAGTAAGACGACCGCGGCAATGACGACGAGGGCCGCCAGGACCAGGGGGTAGAAAGGCCTGGAGGGCCTTTGCCGCGTCGATGTCCAGCGTGCGATTTCGCTCACGCCTGCGTCCCGGACACCTGGCCGACGACGGGCCCGAAGGATGGCAGGCAGACCGGGAGGTCGCTTGCTGGATGGTCGAGCCGCCACATCTCGACCCCGAACGTCTCCCGCAGCGGGCCCGGCATCAACGTCGCCCCGGTCGTGCCGTCATGCAGGATCTTGCCGTTCTTCATCAGCATGATTCGATCGGCGATGGCCGCGGCCTGGTTGAGATCATGCAGCACGCAGACGATCGTGATGCCCCGCGTGTGGTTCAAGACCCTGAGGGCATCGACGAGCTCGACCTGGTGGCGGATGTCGAGCCAGGTCGTGGGCTCGTCAAGCAGCAGGACCCGGCATTGCTGGGCCAGCGCCATGGCGATCCAGGCGCGCTGCCGCTCGCCGCCCGAAAGTGCGGTGACCGGCCGGCTGGCCTCCGCGGTTAGGCCGACCGCTTCGATGGCATCCGCGATGGCCCGCCGATCTTCGGCTGAAAGACCGCCCAGCAGGTGACGATGCGCATGTCGTCCATGGGTGACGAGCTCGGTGACGGTAAGCCCGGGTGGCGTTTCATTGGCCTGGGCCAGCACCGCCAGGGTGCGGGCGCGTTCCCGCCGTGTCAGCCGCTGCAAGGGGCGTCCTTCGAGCAGAACCTGGCCGCCCGCCAGTGGCTGCAGGCCGGCCAGGCTGCGCAGGAGCGTGGACTTGCCGCAGCCATTGGGCCCGCAAAGAGCGGTGATGCCGCCCCGGGAGATCGCGACGCTCAGGCCATCCAGCACGCGCTGATGGCCGTATGCCACGGTCAAGTCGCGCCCCTCGAGGACAATATCTCGGACAGCGCTACTCACGCAGGCACGGGGACCTTGCGATTGGGCTCCGCCATGGCGACCACGACCTTGCGCGGACCGGCATAGGATTGGCGCCCGTGCATCGTCAGCATGTTGTCGAGCATCAAGACATCGCCCGGTTGCCAGGGAAATGTGATCTTCTCGGCCTCGAGCACGCGGCGGATCTCCGCCAGTTCCGCGTCCGGGATCGCCTCGCCATCGCCAAAATAGACGTTTCTCGGCAACTCGTCCTCGCCGACGGCATCGATCAGGACTTCCCGCTCGTCCTCGTCCAGCGCCGAGACATGGAACAGATGCGCCTGATTGAACCACACATCCGCGCCGGTGCGCGGATGGGTCGCCACGGCCTGGCAGAGCTGGCTGGTTCGAAGCTCGCCATCCTCCTTCCATGTGCAGTCGATCTCGTGGGCCCGGCAATAGCGCTCGACCTCGGCGCGATCTTGGGTGTTGAAGACCTGCTGCCAGGGGACGTCGAGTCCGTTGCCGAAATTGCGCACATAGCGCAGGCCGCGCGCGGCGAACTTGGCGCGGATATCCGGATCAAGCGCCTGGTAGATGGCGCGGCTGTCGGCCAGCGGCGTGGCCCCTCCCTCGGGGGAGGCCGTGACGCAGTGGAACCAGATGCGCATCGGCCAGTCCCGCGTGTAGGACTGCTCGTTGTGCAAGGGGATCTCCCGATGCGCCGGATACTCGGTCGAGGAGTAGACGCCGCCCTCGACCTTGCTCCGCGGCGTGGAGCCGAACTCGTAGGACAGGAGCGGATGGCCGAAGGCCGCGGCGAACCCGCGAAACGTCTCAACACTGTCGACTGTGTAGCCACGGAGCAGGACGCCGCCCGCAGTCAGGAGGGCCTCGTCGAGCTCGGCCCGGCGGTCGGACAGCGCCTCCATCAGGGGGCCATCGCCGGAAAGGGTGACAGGTAGGCGAGGGGAGGCATGATCAGGCATTAGAAAACTCCATACCGGACGCCACGGCGTCCTGCTGTCGCGGGGGCGACGCTCCGGCGAGCATGGCCAAAGCGGCGACATAGCCGGCCGGTGCAGGCAGCGAGCGTATGCAAGCGAGGGACGGATCGAGCACGGTGCGGGCGGGATCGCTTGCCACCGGTCCTTCGCCACCCATGACGGTGACGTCCCGCGGGTCGATGAGGAAGCCGGTACCCTGGGCCTTCAAGAAGGCCTCCTTGGCGGTCCAGATCGCCAGAAAGAGCGCCTCGCGCTCATCAGGGCCGGCAGCCGACCAGAGATGAAGTTCGGCCGGCGAGAAGGCAAGGCGGGCAAGGGGTGCCAGCGGTTCGTCCGGGGCCGGCCCCTCGACATCCACCCCGACCGGTCGATCCGAGGAAAGTGCCACGAAGCCGCACGTGCCGGCATGCGAGACGCTGAACCAGAGCTCACCGCCAGGGAGACGCGGCTTGCCGTGGCGGTCGAGGGCAACTGGCACGGCCCCGGGCGATATGCCCAGCCTTTCGCCCAGGCGATGGCGCAGAGCTGTTCGCGTCGCGGCAAAGCGCGCCCGATCCGCCATCCGGCGAAAGCTCGCAAGCCTTGCCTCTTCCATGGGCGTCAAGGTGGCCAGCAATGCTGGAGCGGGGTCTTGGCCGATATCGATGGCGACGCGCCAGACGGCGACGTCAGCCGACCTGAGATCCGGGAGCGCGACAGGCTCGCCGCCCAGGGCCATGTCCGTCGCCGCCTCAGGCGGCACGGCCATCCGAGGATCCATCCATAGCGTTGCGCAGGCTGCGCGTCCGCATGTCGGTCCAGACGGTCTCGATATGCGCAAGGCAGACAGCCTTGCTGCCGCGCACGCCCACCCGGTACCAGCCGGCCGGCGTTGGCTTGAAGTCGGGCCAGATGGAATATTGCTCTTCGTCGTTCACCACGACGTGAAACTCGATATCGTCTCGATCGAAACTCATGATGCGGGTCAGCCTTGGTCTCTGCACGCTCGTCAAAGCCATGACGTTCCGCCGACGGAGAAATTTAGCGTGCCAACGCAAAGAGACTCAAAGATTGCCGACGCCGCCATCGACCAGCAGCTCCGTGCCCACCACGAAGGCGGATTCGTCGGCAGCCAAAAAAACCGCCGCCTTGGCGAGCTCGAGCGGCGTGCCCATGCGGCCGATCGGCACGAGCCTGCCAATCTCCTCCCGCAAGGCTGTCTCAGCCACCATTTCAAGACCGAGCTTGCCCAGTGCCGGCGTCTCGGTGGGCCCAGGGCTGAGGCCGTTCACGCGAATGCCGCGATCCTTCAATTCGCCGGACAGCGTGCGGGCGAGCGAGAGCAGCCCGGCCTTGCTCGCTGCATAGGCGCTCGACTGTGGCAGGCCGATATGCGCCGAGACCGAGCCGCAGAGAATGATCGAGGCGGGATTGGCGAATAGCCGCAGCAGGGCGCGGATCAGGAAGAACGGGCCCTTAAGATTGGTGGCCATGAGCGCATCGAAGGTTGCCTCGTCCCAGTCGCCGAGCGGCCGGTGCGTCACGTCGCCGGCATTGAGGTAGAGCACATCGAGCCTTGGCCACGCGGCCATCAATTGGGCCGCGAGCCTTTCCTGCCCTGCGACCTCGCCGGCATCGCTAGGGATGGCCAGCACGTCGCCCCCCAGTTCACGCCCGGCCGCCGCCAATCCTGTCGCCGAGCGGCCGGTGATGGCCACCTTGGCGCCCTCGGCGAGAAACTGCCGCGCCGTCTCCAGCCCGATGCCGCTGGTTCCGCCCGTTATGAGGGCATGCTTGCCTTGAAGCCGCATGGCGCTTCCCTACCAGTCGAGACTGATGGCGAGCTTGCCGAAGCGATCGCCCGTCGGCAGCTTCTCGTAAGCCTCGCCAATGTCGGCGGCCGCGAAGGTGTGGGCGACCGGCTCCAGCCGATGCAGCGCGACGGCAGCAGTGGCCTGGCCGGTATCGGGTACGCGAACCCGTCGAAGCCGGCCCACGTCGGGGCCGGGCGGCTCAATGCTGTGCATCGTGGTTCTCCTTCACGATGACGCTAATTGATGCAAGATGACGCTGGAATGAGGCGAGGGTACAGCTTATAACTGCATTCCATGCAGCAATTGGCCGATATCGAAACGCTCGAAGCCTTTGTGGCGCTGGCAGAGTGCAGCAGCTTCGCGCGGGCCGGACGCCGGCTCGGCCGCGATCCGACGATCGTCTCCCGGCGCTTGCAGGCACTGGAATCGCGGCTCGGCGTTCGACTGGCCGAGCGCAGCACCCGGCGTGTCACCCTGACCGAGGCCGGGCGATCCTATCTCGACCGGATCAGGCCGCTGCTACGCGAGCTTGCCGCCGCCGATCGCGACGCCGCCTCCTTCGCGCGCGGCCAGCCGCGTGGCCATCTGCGCCTGTCGCTGCCGACCAGCTTCGGCCGGATGTGGCTCTCGCCGATGATCGCGGCCTTTTTGCAGGCCCATCCGGGCGTGACGATCGAGGCGGTCTTGAGCAATCGTTTCGTCGACCTCATCGGCGAGGGATTCGATCTCGCGGTGCGGTTGGGCGTCCTGCCCGATTCCCGCCTGGTCGCACGGCGGCTGCTCGGGCGCGGCCGACTGGTCTGCGCCGCGCCCGACTATCTGGCCCGGGCACCGGCTCTAAAAACCCCGGCGGACCTCAGGCAGCATGCCTGCCTTTGCTACACGGGCAAGGCGAACCCGACGGCGTGGGAGTTTCTCGATGCCGAGGAACGCCTGGTGACGGTGCCGATCGATGGGGCACTCGCCAGCGACGACGCCGAGATCCTGGTCGATGCCGCGGTCGCGGGACTGGGCCTTGTTTATGCTACCGAGTGGCTGGTGGCACGGCAGCTCGCCTCGGGTTTGCTGGTCCGCGTTCTGACGGATTGGCGCATTGCCGACGAGGGCGCGATCTACGTCGTCACGCCTTCACTCGGAGGCCTGCCCACCAAGACCAGAGCCTTCTCCGATTGGCTGGCAGGTCGATTCCAGCCCGACCCGCCTTGGGCGCCAGCGAGGCTGCGCGACCTGGCAGACCACTGAATCTTTGACGTGTCGAAGGCTGGTCGCCGGCCGCCCTGAGACAAAGGCTGCCTGGCGCAGCTTTCCAGATGTTCTCTTAATGAAATTGCTTGCGACCGGTCTCGGCCCTACGCTCGCTCACAACCCTCGACATGGTCGATTTTGAGGAAGTCCAGCCCTTGCCCACTGGTTCACCCGACGCCAATGCCGACCCTGCCTTCTGGTCCGCCGTGTCCGACCACGTGCTCCGCTATGGCGGTACTTTCGAGCGGCGCATCATCGAGCGGGCGGAGGGCAGCTATGTCTTCGATGCGGCCGGCGATGCGATCCTCGACTTCACCTCCGGCCAGATGAGCGCCCTTTTAGGTCATTCGCACCCGGCGATCGTGCAAACCGTGCGGGACCAAGTGAGCCGGCTGGATCATCTGCTGAGCGGAATGCTCTCACGCCCGGTAGTGGAGCTATCGGCGCGGCTGGGCTCGATGGTGAAGGGGCTGGAGAAAGTACTGCTGCTCTCCACCGGTGCCGAATCGAACGAAGCGGCCATCCGCCTGGCCAAGCTCGTCACCGGCAAATACGAGATCGTTGCGTTCTCGAAGAGCTGGCACGGCATGACGGGGGCAGCCGCCTCGGCTACCTACAGTACCAACCGCAAAGGTTATGGCCCGGCCAATGTCGGCGCCTTCGCGATCCCGGCACCCAATGCCTACCGACCGCGCTTCACCCATGCCGACGGCAGTCTCGACTGGCAGACCGAGCTGGATGACGCGTTCGCCCTGATCGACGGCCAGTCGACCGGCAATCTCGCCGCCTTCATAGCCGAGCCCATCCTCTCCTCGGGCGGCATCATCGAGCTGCCGCCCGGCTATCTGGCCGCACTGCGGAAGAAATGCGACGAGCGCGGCATGCTACTGATCCTCGACGAGGCACAGACCGGCATCGGCCGTACCGGGCACATGTTCGCCTTCGAGCGCGATGGCGTGACACCGGACATCTTGACCCTGTCCAAGACGCTGGGCGCCGGCCTGCCGCTGGCGGCGACCCTGACCAGCGCCAGGAGCGAGGAGCTGGCGCATGAGAAGGGTTTTCTCTTCTACACGACCCATGTCTCCGATCCATTGCCTGCCGCGGTCGGCCTCACCGTCCTGGACGTCGTGGAAAAGGGGGGGCTGGTCCAGCGCGCCCGCCAAGCTGGGCAACGGCTTCGTGCCGGCCTGGAGGACCTGCAGCAGCGCTTCGAGTGCATCGGGGACGTTCGGGGACGCGGCCTGCTCCTGGGGCTGGAAATCGTCGCCGACCGATCCGGCCGCGCGCCCGATCTGGCGATGGGCGAGCGGATCGGCGCCCAGGCCATGGCGCGCGGCCTCAGCATGAACATCGTCAAGCTGCCGGCGATGGGTGCCGTGTTCCGGATTGCACCACCCTTGACCGTATCGGATGAGGAGATCGACCGAGGCCTGGCCATCATGGCCGACTCGATCGTCGCGGCGCGAGGCTAGCAGACTGACGTTGAGCGCTCTGTACGCCGGCTGGTCCACGGCGGAAGCAGTGGCTGCGGGCGCGACTGTCGAAGCCACCAACGTTCACCCCTTGCCCGTCTCGACCGCGGCTGGACGCATGGCGCCACGCTGGGGGCATCGGAAGGGCTGGCCGCGTTGTTCCTGCATGTCCTAGAGCGCGCACAATCCCCGAGGAACTGGGCGGCCGCTGCCTTGTCCCAGGCGCGAGCTCGTTTCCCGTTCTCCCGCCATGCCAGCCGGTCCTCGGCGAAAAGGCGGCTCAGCTAAAACAACCTAAACCCATCATTTGGTGGCTGTCGGCGGTTCCGGCGCAGCACTTGATCATTGATGAATGCGGTGGGCGCTGGCGCGAGCGACGTCGGTGGCAGGCCGGGCGGCGATCTCGTCGGCGCTAGGGGTGCCGACGCCGCCAATGATGGCGCGTCTGCTAGTCGGGAGACGCCGCTCGCTGATGCGATGGGTGGTGATGGCCATTCCTGTGGTGGCGGTGGGGACGCCACACGCAGGGCGGTCGCATCGAACCGCCAAAGCGGGTGGTGTGAGCGGGTTCTCCCCAGTGCGTGCTACCGCTATGGCCGCCAACGACAAGCCCTGCTGGCGGCAAAGCTTTGGCGGCGCCGTCGTCCTCGGTCACGCCACCGCCGGCACCCGCACCGGAAACGCCTGTCTCCGAGGCCGTTTGTCCTCTCGTGGAGGGTGTCTGACTGCCAATTCTCAACGGGATTTTCGGCCGACCAAATCTGAAAAGCTGATGCTCTGGATGCTCGCGCAGATCAGGCTGGACTAGATTAGCGAGCGGAAGGACAAGAAAGACAATGAATACTACCTGAAAGACGTCGAGCCGATCGAGCAGGCTATCTATGGCGGGCATTTCTAGGCGCTCGATTGCGAAATGGCCGGCGTGCTTCACCACTACATAGACGACCCTAGGCGGGTTAGCCGTGTTGTGGATGTACGGGACATGTTGAACTTCATCGGAATGGCGTGCAAGGGCTTCGGAGAGGCCGAGAAGCAGCGCCTTATTGATGAAGTCGGTTCATGAGCTAAAGAGCCTGAGTTCGCGAGCTTCGGTGGTGACAATGAAGTCGAATGAAGTGAAAGCGCTGGAGACTGCGTAAATGACCCAATCACAGAACGAGCTGGAACCCGGTGAAGCATTTGCTAGCGGCAAGCTCGCACACTTGGTACGGATGCTATCGACTGGCCCCGATAACCCGACCCCGCCCGATGGCTACCTGGTGCGCGAGCATGGAGACGAACTGCATTGGTTCGCGTTGTCGATCGGGCCGGACACGGATGGCCTTCGGCCCATCATGCTGTCGTTTGGCACGCAAACAGGCTTCGGAGTCAACATGACCACCTACGGCGAGCTGCGCGCATGGTGGAACCCGTCACTACCTGAGCCGGCGGGTCTGAGCGCCGTGGAATCTGTCGCCCTGGCACCGCCGCCGGTTAGCCTGGCCGCCTTCGTGGACGAAGCCATGCGCTATGTGTTGATGGACCTTCCACCCTGGCACGGGCCCCTATGTGAAGCCTTGATGGCAAAGGCTGGCCAAAACTAGCTCTGCCTCACCCGCTCCACCCATCGGCCGACCTCACTATCTGGATTGGTGTACCAGTCGCACCGACGTTGGCCGTGATCCTTGTCGCGTTGATACACCCGCCAAGCCTCCAAGGGCGTCAACGTCCTATACACCGCAGCCTGATAACGGCGCACCCAACGCATGCGGTCGTAATGACCTAGGTCACGCCACCAATCTTTCGCCTGGCATGCTCCTGCTTCCGCCTCGGCCATCCGGGCTTTCGCGTCGGTCATGTCATGTCTTCAATGCAATTATCGGCCACGCTCTGGCTCGGCCTGACGACCCCGCTCGGCCTTCTCGTGGAATGCCGCCATCAGCGGTTGCCGGCGATCCTCGTTGCTTTCTTCCTTTGTGTCGTCCAGCCGTTACCGGGCTGCCGGCCAGCCATCCGTTGTTCGCTTTCAGGCTTGCGTTCAAACTCTTCGATGGCCGTCGCGCTGCTTGCGTCTTGATGGAGTCGCTTTTGTACTTGGTCAGCGCGCGCTTGGCGGGCGCTCCTGATCAGGCGGGCATAGCTCGCGGAAAGAAGCCAACTTACCGGTTGACGTCGGCGATCGCCGGGCGCGAACATCATCTGGGCATCGGCTCGTCCGAGCATCAAGGTGCCGGGCCGGCCGGGGTGCCGATCTTTCGCGAGGTGTCGCGCCCCTATTGCTATCCGTAGCCCAACGAGACACCGCCCAACTCGAGCGACTGTCGTCCCACGGCTAAGGGGTCGTGCAACCGCGTTTCTTGACCAAGGGCCCGGCTATGCTCTTCAAGGCGGATCGTCGGCGCATGGACCGCCAAGGCCAGCAGCCTCAAGGCTGTAGCAACGCTCATCAATACCGGACGCTGTGTCGACGTCCCGCCGGAGCACCACGCGACCGGCACACTGACCTGACGGCCTTCATGACCGTGCCGGGCTTGGAGCATCTCTCAGTCCAGACGATCTTCTCGGTCGTGATCGAGCGCGACCGGACCGTGTCCCCCTCCGCAGCATTCCGGTCGACGTCGCGCGTCGCTCTGGATCGGCAGCCGGGCTCGGAGACCCCTGACCACACACCGGACCTGAGCCGATACTTAGGCCGGAGCGACACCCAAGGCCTCGAAACACCCGGTTCCTAGATACGACTTAGATGAGCGACCCATTCCGGGTCGCGCATGAAAGTTCGCAAGCGGAGCAGCTTCCAGACGCCGTACTTGAAATAGTCGAACTCGAGCGTCGATATTTTCTGCTGCACGAACGACCAGAGCGCCCATTTGACGTCGGCAAGCGCCTTGTGGATCGCGACGCGGGAAACGATCTTCGGATCGACCCTGCCAAAATAAGCCTCGATCAACTCGAGCTCGACAGCAGCCGGATAGAACATCTCGCCGAACCAGACGCCCAGATCGTAGCAGCGATCATTGTTGGCGGCGTATTCGTAATCGATCAGCATGATCGTCTTCTTGTCGTCGACCATGAAATTGCCGGCCATGGGATCGTTGAAACATGGCACGAGGTCGAGCCCCGACGCTTCCAGTCGCGCGCGTGCCAGCCGATACTCGCCCATGATCCAGGCGAAATCCGGCGGCAACCAGCTGTCCAGTTCCTTCGCCTGCTCGATATGCTCCTCGATCATGTCGAAGATCGTCTTGGTGGCGCGCAGGAGGGGGGCCGAATGTAACGTCCGATAGGTATCGATCGCCGCCAACCGCACCGCGCGGTCCTGGAAATCGCTATGCGTACAGGAGCGCCGGTCGGTAACGAAGGTCGTCACCTCGATGAGCGAGCCGTCCGGCATCGGATGCACCGCAGGGCCGATCCCAAGCTGACTGGCCTTCTGCCCGGCATCGAGCGCGGTGCGCCGATCGATGAACATCTCGGTGCCATCGCCCGGAATCTTGACGAAATAGTCGATAGGAGCACCCTCGACGACGACCCGCCAATTGGCATTGCTGATGCCGCCCGAGACGGGCTCGTAGGCGACGGCGCGTCCGCGCCAGTCCGGCTTCAGCAAGATCGCTGCCTCGATCCGGCGCTCGGCCTCACTCGAGGCCTCACCGAGCTTGCGACGTGTCATGGCATGTCCTCCGGCATGATCGTCTCAAACATGGCGCAGCATCGCCTCGAAGCGCGGGTCATGGAGGACCATGCGCGCGCGCAGAAAGCGCCACTCGGCATATTTGACGAATTCGACATGCGATCTTGGACTGAGGCGTGCCAGGAGGTAGCCCCAGAGACCCCAGGCGATGTCATCAGCGGCACCCAGAAGTCGGGCGCGATGGTGCACACGTCGATCATAGCCACCCAGGAACAGCTCGACCAAGGCGGCCTCCTCGTCCTCGAACTGGCAGATCTCGGCCATCACCGTGCCTAGGTCCCAATGCGGATCGGCGTCGCCCGCGAGGTCGAAATCGACGAGCTGCAGCCGGCCGTCCGGATGCAACATGACGTTGGACGACACGCCATCGAGGTGGCAGGGGCAAACATCCTGCCCAGCGCTGGCAATCGCCTCGGTGATGCCGGCACCCTGGCGAATCAGCCACCAGCCGTCGGGGGGCAGCGCGATGCCGAGGGTTTCGATCTTCCCTGCGAAAGCCGCCAGTCGCGGGCCCAGCTCCCGCTTCCTGGACATCGAGGGCGCAGCCTGGATCGCGCGCTTGGCGGCGATGAGCCTGGCCCGGACAGTGGGATCCAGGAACTGATGAAGCCGCGCCCAGGCAAAGGGAGCTGGCAGGTAGTCAAAGAGGATGGCATCGTCGATCAGATAACGTGGCGCCGGCGAGACGCCGGCCTCCGCCGCGACCCGAGCGGCGGCGAAATCGCCTGTCGGGTCGAGGAAAGACGCCATTTCGGGCTCGGGCAGCTTCAAGAAAAGATGGGGCGGCGCATCGCCCTTGGCCACCAGCCAAGCGGTGGTGGCCACACCCCGATGGATGGGTGAGACGACCCCGCCCAGAGCGGGCGCGTAACGATAAGGCTCGCCTTCGCCGTCCGGGAGCTGGCGTAAGATGGCTTCAACCCGGGTCTCGAGTTTGCCCTCTGCCTCACCAACGGTCTTCATGGTAGCGTTCTTTCTCAGGTGCCGCTCGGGCGGCCATCCATGCGATCAAGCCGCCAGAGCATTCTCGTCAGCAGCCGCGTGCCGTTCTCAAGATCCTCATGCGGCGTGAACTCGACCGCATTATGGCAGATGCCGCCTACCGAGGGTACGGCCACGACGATAGCGGGGCAGCGGGCCAGCACAGGTATGGCGTCATGACCGCCGATCGTGTCCAAGGTTTGCGTCGAGAGGCCGAGGTCTTCAGCCTCCTCCTGTGCGAGCCGGACAAGGCCCGGGGCGAAGCGACCGGCCGGGCGGCGATCGATGCTCAAGATCTCGGCGCGTACACCTGCCTTGTCCGCGCAGGGACCGAGCGCGGCGTTGAGCTCCCCCTCAGCCCACTCCAGGACAGCCATCTCCGGCGACCGCAGCTCGGCAAACAAGAGGGCCTCGCCGGGCACGATATTGGGCGAGTTCGGGATGACCTCGATGCGACCTACCGAGGTGTAGAGCGTGTCGGCCGCGCGCGGCGACAGGTCACGGATCGCGGCGATCAGATAGGCCGCACCCAGGAGGGCGTCCTGGCGGTGCGCCATCGGCGTCGGCCCGGTATGCGTCTGGCGTCCGGTCACCTTGATCTTGACCTTGAGCGCCCCCCAATGCCGGGCAAAGGGGCCAATCTTCCGACCCGAGGCCTCGAGATCGCCGCCGCATTCCACATGCATCTCGAGATAGCTGACGGGATTGGGTGCCTCGTCCTTGCCGAGATAACCGGTCTCGCGCAACGCCGTCTCGACGCTGACGCCGTCGCCGTCCTTGCGGCTGAGCGCGTAGTCGAGCGTCAGTTGGCCACCAAAGACGCTGCTGCCCAGAAGGCTGGGCTGGAATCGGGCCCCCTCCTCGTTCATCCAGTCGACAAGGGCGAGGTTGCAGCGCGGGCTGAGGCCATGCGCCTGCGCGTGCCCCTTGAGGGCCAGGATCGCCTCGAGAGAAGCCACCACGCCATAGGCGCCATCGAAGCGGCCGCCATTGGGCTGGCTGTCCAGGTGGGAGCCCGTCAAGATGAGCGGCGCATCGGGGCCGGCCCATTCGAGAATGCCGAAAAGGTTGCCGATCGGATCGATGGCGACGCGAAGGCCTGCGGCCTCGAGCTGGCCCCGCAGCCAGTCGCGCGCTCTTCCATGCTCGCGGGTGCCCGCTGGACGATCCACGCCACCTCCCTTGGTGGCGCCGAAGGCGGAGACCTCGTCCATGAAACGACGCAGGCGCTCGCCATCGATCATTGGAAAGGACAAGGCCTCAGGCACCGGCGGTCTCCCTGGCTGCAACCCGCGGCGGCTCGAC
Source organism: Arboricoccus pini (assembly GCF_900187945.1). Classification (GTDB taxonomy): domain Bacteria; phylum Pseudomonadota; class Alphaproteobacteria; order Geminicoccales; family Geminicoccaceae; genus Arboricoccus; species Arboricoccus pini. The sequence continues at coordinate 23,188 of NZ_FYEH01000010.1, forward strand.
CAGAAAACAGGCCGCGAGGTCATGCGATGAGCGGGCGGTCAAGCCCGGATGCTGCGAGCGGCAGCGGTCGAAGGCGGATGGACAGCGGCTGGCGAAGCTGCAGCCGGGCGGCAGGTCGATGGGGCTGGGCGGCTCGCCCTCCAGCAGACAGTCCTCCGGTCGGTAGCGACGTTCCTCCAGCGTCGGCACGGCCGAGAGCAGCGCCTTCGTGTAGGGATGGCCGGGATCGAAGAAGAGCCGCTCGTTCGCGGCAAGCTCGACGATCTCACCCAGGTACATCACGGCGATCCGGCTGCAAACGCGCCGCACCATCGCGAGATCGTGCGAGATGAAGAGATAGGTGAAGCCATGCTGCGCCTGGAGACGCTCGAAGAGATTGAGGAGCTTGGTCTGCTCGGTCTGGTCGAGTGACGAGAGCGTCTCGTCCATGATGAGCAGCGCCGGCTCCAGGATCATCGCCCGGGCGACATTGACCCGTTGACGCTGGCCAGCACTGAGTCCAGCCGGCAGCTCATCGATGAGAGTTGCATCCAGCCCCACTTCACCCATGACGTCCCTGACCTGGCGGCGACGCTCCTTGGCGCCTCCCAGGCCATGGATGCGCAAGGGCTCCTCGATGATGGCGCCGATCGGCGAGCGCGGCGGCAAGGAGGAGAAAGGATCCTGAAGGACCAGTTGCAGGCGGCGACGCAGTTTTTGCAGCGCGCTGCCGCCGCAGGTAGCCAGATCCTGGCCATCGAAGACGATCCGGCCGGTGTCGGGCGGCTCCAGCCGGGTCAGGAGCCGCATCAGGCTCGACTTGCCGCAGCCCGATTCGCCAACGACGCCGAAATTGTCGCCCTTGAAGATATCGAAATTGGCGCGCCGGACCGCCTGGACGTGATTGTAACCGGCGAAGCTGTCGCGCTTCCTGACCTTGTAGGTCTTGGAGACTTCCGAGACCGAGAGGAGCGGTTCCGTTGTCTGCCCGCGCGGCCTTTCGGCAGGGCCGTGGCCTTGCCAGATTGTCGGCAACTCGCCGATGAGAGCTTGCGTGTAGGCGTGGATAGGATGACTGACGAGGCGGCGCGTGGCCTGACGCTCGACGATACGCCCCTCGTGGAGGACCAGGAGTTCGTCCGCGATGTCGGCCACGACCGGCAGGGAGGAGGAGACGAAGACAACAGCCGTGGCGAAGCGTTCCGTCAGTTCGCGCATCAGCTTCAAGATCTGGGCGGCGACCGTGACATCCAAGGGCTGGGTGACATTGTCGGCGACGAGCAGCTCCGGATCGCTGATCAGCGCATCCACGATCAGCGCCCGCTGCATCATCCCGCCGCTATACTGATAGGGATATTCGTGGAAGCGCTGGCTCGGGGAAGGAATGCGGACGGCTGCCAGAAGATCGACCGCCTTTTCGATCGCTTCGCGCCGGCTGGTGCGCGGCTGGACCGACAGGAGCTTCTCGACGATCTGCGCGCCCACCGTCTGAGTGGGGTCGAGCGTGCCCGCCGGATTGCCGCCCACATAGGCGATCTTGCTGCCGCGCAGCCGGCCGAAGCCCTGTCGGTCGCCCAGAAGATCCTTGCCGCGCCAGGCGATCGTCCCGCCGGTGATGTGCAAGGGCTGCTCGATCCAGTTGACGAGCGCCTTGGCCAGCACCGTCTTGCCGGCACCGCTGGCGCCGATCAGCCCCAAGGTGCGTTTGGCAGGGAGTTCGAAGGAGATGTCACGCAGGATCGGCCGCGTGCGACCACTCTGCAGTGCCAGGTCGACATTTAGCCCTTGGACGCCAAGCAGCGGGGCTTCCATCAGGCGAGCCCTCCAAAGATCCGGTTGCGTGCTCGCTCGAGTGCCGCGCCCATGAGATTGACCGAGGTCAGCGTGACGCAAAGGAAGATGCCGGGCATCGTCGCGATCCACCAGGCGTTCAAGAGATATTTCCGGCCATCGGCGATGAGGTTGCCGAAGGTCGGGGTCGGCGGCTGTACGCCCAGGCCGATGAAACCCAGGATCGATTCGAAGATCATCATCCGCGCGATGTCGAGCACGGAGACGAAGACGATGGGCGGCAGGACGAGCGGGGCCAGGAGTAGTGCCATGATCCGGATGTCGGAAGCGCCTAGAACCTTGGCGCCCCGCACGAATTCCTTGCGACTCTCGGCCATGACGACACTGCGCGTGACCCGGGCATAAGTGGGCCAGCCCGCCAAGCCCAGGACCAGGACGATCGCCGGAATCGTCGGCCGCGAGACACCCAGGATAGCGATCGCCAGAATGATCATCGGAATGGAGAGCTGCGCATCCGTGAGGCGCATGAGGATCGTGCTGATCCAGCCGCCTTTGTAGCCCGCCACCATGCCGATCGTGCAACCGATCAGCAGCATGACGATGACTGTCGAAACCCCGATCAGAAAGGAATAGCGCAGGCCGACCAGGCAGCGAAGTAGCATGTCGCGGCCGAGCTGATCGGTCCCGAGCGGATTTGTAAAGCTCCAGTTAGGCCCCAGGAAGAGCGGGGGCAGGAGGCGCCCGCGCACATTCATTTTCAAAGGGTCGATCGAGCTGAGCTCGGGATAGAAGCAGGCAAGCAGGAAAAGGATCAGGAAGACGACGAGGCCAATCTTGAACTCCGGCTGGCGGAACGCTTCGGCCCAGACGCGGCGGGTAAGCGATCTTCCCCGATCAGGCGCCATCGCGAGCTTGCCCATGAGGGCTGGATCGACGCTAGCCATCAGTAGTCGAGCCTCGGATCGATGGTGGTGGCCAAAAGGTCGACGGCGATGTTGATCAACACGAAGGCGGCGCTCGTGATGATGGCGATACCCTGGATCAGCGGGAAGTCACGCTGCAGCACCGCGTTGATCGTCAAGAGACCGAGACCCGGATAATCGAATATGTACTCAACAACGAGAACGCCCCCCAGGAGCATGCTGAACTGCACGCCCAAAAGGTTGAGGAGGGGGACGGAGGCGTTCTTCAAGCCATGTCGCAGGACGACGCGGGAGCGGCTGAGTCCTCTGACCGGGCCGGCGGCGATAAAATATTCCTGCATGACCTGCGCCACCGAAACGGTGAGGGTGCGGATCATGAAGGGGGCCATCTCGATGGCAAGGACGAAGGCCGGCAGGATGGTCCAGGCAAAGCCCTGATAGCCAATGGCGGGCAGCCAGGCGAGCTTCACCGAAAGGAGTAGGATCAGGACGATGCCCAGCCAGAAATTCGGCAGGGAAACGAAGATCGATCCCAGATAGAGTGCCAGCCGGTCGGGCCAGCGGCCAGGGTAGAGGCCGCCCGCGACGCCCAGTGGGAGCGATATCAGGAGTGCCATGAGGATGGCGGTGAGGGCCAGCTGAAAGGTGCGGGGTGCTGTCTGGGCCACAAGTGTGAGAACCTCAGCACGCTCGCTGCGGCTGGCGTCGTTGAAGGCGGCGCCCCCCGTTGCCGCCCCATCCGCCGGCCGGACGAAGGATTGGCCGAAATCGCCTTGCACCACGTGTGCTGCATAGCGGCCGAACTGAACGAGGATCGGGTCGCGGAGCCCCATTTGGGTCGCGATCTGCTCGATCAGCGCCTCGGGGGCCATGCCGCCCGCCATCAATCGGACAGGATCGCCCGGCACGACCCGAAGCAACGTGAAGATCAGGAACATCACCAGGAAGATGATGACGAACCCCTGAAGCAGCCTGCGAGCCAGAAAACTCAAGACGAACATGCCGGGCGGTCCTAAAGATCCTTGGTGCGATAGGGTTCAGGCGTCGGTTGCCTTGGACGCGTCCATGTCGCCTGCGGGATTGATGAAAAGCCCGTCCAGTTCCTTGCGCATCGCATGGATCAGGACAGAGGTGAAGAGCGAGAGGGCCGGCATCTTGCTGGCGATGGTCGGCAGCGTTTCGGTCTGCAAGACCTGCTTGCGCTCCTCCAGGCTGCCGGCACCGCGCTCTTTGTCGAGCACCGCATCGATCTCTGGATCGACGATGCCACAGATGCGCTTCGAGCTCGAATGGAAGTGGGTCCGGATAATGAGGTCCGGCTCCGGCGAGCCGGTCGACCAGCCGCAGTCGATCATATGGCCCGGACCGCCGCCCGGGCGGTCATAGAGTCGCTCGTTCCAGGCGGCGACTTCCATGACGTTGAGCGTCACCGGGAAACCCTGCTCCTGCAGCATAGCGGTAATGAGTTCGCCATATTCCTTGGTCTTTGGGTAGAAGCCGGTCGAGGTAATGTATTCGAGGGGCGGCAGGCCCTGACCATTGGGAAAGCCCGCTTCCTTGAGGAGGGCCTGGCACTTCTCGGGATCGTAGGCGGGATAGTTCGGCAGGTCGCTATAGCCGAACTTGATGGGCGAGATGAAATTGTTCGAGCCATGGCCGGCGTCGCCCAGGATTTCCAGGACCTGCGAACGGTCGATCGCATGGCAGGCGGCGAGACGCAGGCGGGGATCGTTGAAGGGCGGCTTGGAGCAGCGGAACCAGAGATATTTGTTCTCGACGGAGACCAGCGAGGAGATCTTGACGTTCGCGTTCTGCTTGGCGGTCTCCACCTGCTCGGGCTCGAGCCGCTCGATGATGGAAGCCTGACCGTTCAGGAGCGAGAGCAGCCGCGTCGTCGCGTCGCCGACGAACTGGACCTGGACGCCCGGCACCTTGGGCGCACCCTTGAAGTAGCCGGGGAAGGCTTCGAGCACGGTCGTATTGCCCTGCTGCGCGACGAATTTGAAGGGGCCGGTGCCGTTCAGCCGCTGGCTCAGCGGCCCGTTCGGCCCGCCCGCCACGTCCTTGGCCGACATGATCGGCAGGAAGGCCGCGAGGAAGACAAAGAGGCTCGAACCATAGCCGCCCTTCGTCGTATCGACGATCACCGTGAAGTCGTCGGGTGTCGTCACGTCGAAGGTTGTGTTGTTGCCCGGATACCATTGCGCCGGCCGGTCGGGCAGGCTGCCATATTCGAAGGTCGCCTTGACGTCGGCCGCCGTGAACGGCTGGCCGTCGTGGAAGGTGATGCCCTGACGAAGCTTGAACTGGATCTTGTGCGGATCCAGCACCTGAATGTCGGTCGCCAATTCCATGACGATCTCGTCGGGCTTCTCGGGACGCATGGGCGCGCGCGCCAGGAAGCCCATGCAGAAGCCCTCGATGTTCTTTTGCGAGAGCGTCGTGTGCGCGGTCGGATCCCAGTTGCCGGTAATATTCTCGGCCGACTGAAAGACGATTGGCTTGTTCTCGGCGGCGAATGCACTGTTGATCAGGAAATCCGGGTTGAGGCGAGGCAGCCCGAACATGGCGCCGCCCAACGCAGCGCCCTTCAGAAAATCACGACGGTCGACCATCGATCAATGCTCCGAGATTGGCCGCGAGGCGCGGCAGGCGGGGGAGAGGGTCAAGGACAACCGCGCATCCGCGCGACGAGTTCGCGGTGCAAGATCGGGTTGGCGGCAGCGATGACCCGGCCATGCGACTGCAAGGAAAGCGCCGAACCGTCCCAATCGGTGATGCAACCACCGGCCCCTTCGATGACAGGGATGAGCGGAAGGAAATCGTAAGGCTGGAGGCCTTCCTCGATGACCGCATCGACATGGCCGGCTGCCACCAGGGCGTAAGCGTAGCAGTCGCCGCCATAACGAGTCAGGCTCGCAAGTTCGGCGACGCTGGCAAAGGCTGTCCTGCCGGCCGACGTGAAGCTGTCCGGCGAGGTCGTATAGAGAATGGCTTCCTGGATCTGAGCGACTTGGCGCCCCCGGCACGGGCGACCCTGATTGTCTTCGGTCCGCCCGGGCAACCCATGCCAGCGTTCATGCGTAAAGGGTGCGTCGATCACGCCGAGGAGCGGCCGACCCTGATGCAGAAGTCCCAGCAATGTACCAAAGAGGGGATTGCCGGAAACGAACGCCTTCGTTCCATCGATCGGGTCGATCACCCAGACGAATTCCTGATCCAAGGCGTCGGCGCCATACTCCTCGCCCAAAATCCCATGCTCGGGAAATCTCTCGCCGATCATCCGGCGGATCGTTTCCTCGATCGAGCGATCGGCGATCGTCACCGGCGAGAGATCCGCCTTGCTCTCGATCGCAAGCGGCTCGCGGAAATAGCGAAGTGCCAAGGCGCCCGCACTGTCGGCCAGCTGCATCGCGAAACTTTGCAGTTCGGCAATCATCGAGGAAGGAGGATTAGTCATGGATAGGGCTCACGCGCCGGTTCACTCACATCGTCGCAAGTCTGATGCCAAATGCAAAATAGCGCACGAATCTCAACAAGAATGCACATTGGCTGCTTATGAATGCGGCATATGCTCGTCTTTTTGGCCCTCGACCGCCTCGTCCGCGCGGCTTATGGTCCGCTATCTCGTACAGTACCCCAACTATCACGGAGCCGATCGTTAACGTGTGGACGCCTGAGCGCCATCATCGCATCCTCTCGCTCATCAATTCGGCGGGCAGGCTGAAGACGGAAGAGGTCGCACAGGCTTTCGGAGTCTCGCGGGAGACGGTGCGCAGGGATCTTCTCGAACTCGAATCCGCAGGCCATCTGCGCCGTGTTCACGGCGGTGCCGTGGCGCGCGAGGTCGCACCGGAAGAACCTTTCTCGACGCGCACGCAAACGCGGCGGCAGGAGAAGGAAGAAATCGCCATGGCGGCTGCCGGCCTTATCGAGCCAGGCCAGACATGCTTTATCGACGCCGGCACGACAACGCTGGCATTCGCCCGAGCCCTAGGCTCGGTCGGCGGACTTCGCATCATCACCAATTCCCTCGATATAGCCGGGATACTGATGCGCGACGGCCATGAGGTCGTTTTGCTGGGCGGCGCACTGACGAGCGATGTGCCGGCGACCTTCGGTCCGCTTGCACTCCAGGCGATCGACCATTTCGTCGCCGACGTCGCCGTCATCGGGCCGGTGGCGGTGGATGCCCGTCATGGCATCATGAACTATGAACTGCACGAGGCCGAACTGGCGCGCGCCATGATCGACCGGGCCAAGCAGACACTGATCCTGGCTGATCACACGAAGCTTGGTGCCTCCAGCCGCGTCGTGGTCTGCAAGCTCGCGCAAACCCACATGCTGATCACCGATCGTCAGGGCGATAGCGAAATACTGGCCGAACTGCGGATCAAGGGCCTCAGCTCGATCCTGGTTGCCGGCCAGCCCCGTGATCTCGTCTAGTCGCCGGGTAGGGCGCGGGCCTCTGATGCTCGAGGGCCAACCGAGCTGCCGGCTGCGGAGCCTCGAGGCGGCGGCGATCGCCGGGTCGAAGTCGAAGGCGCCTTTACCGGTCGATCCTCTCATTCATGATCTGACATCCTTCCCGACATACATCCGGCCGATGATGGCTGGGCTGAATCGACGCCAGCCTGTCGACGCGATCGCGATGGCCCGCAGCATGGCCCATCGCCGGTCTTCCAGATCTTGGCCCTCATGCCCCTCGTCCGTTCCCTTGCCGAAGAAACTGATGCTTCCAGCCTGGCGTTTTCACGGCACTCACGGTCAATTCTCGATCTGAGGGTTTATCCCCTGCCTGCAAAGCCAATGACGACGACGAGGTGCGCGATGAAGCACCGTCGCCCCTCGGCCGCCCTGGCTTAGACGCGCAAGTCCGGACGTTCCCGATTGAGCATGTCCCAGGTTTCGTCAGGCAGCGAACGCGACTTGGCGGGTCTTAAGCGGCATCGTCTATTCGGCGGGTCGTCCAACCCGCCACTGGGGCGGAGGAGCCGTTCCGTTCACGGCATAGTCGCCGACGATGCGATCTTTGTAGATGCGCGGATTGTGGGAGGCCAAGGTGCGGACATTGCGCCAGTGCCGGTCCAGACCAGCGTCGCGCTTGACTGCGGATGCGCCAAGGGCGTCGAAGGCGATTGTCGCGGCATGCAGGACGAGATCGGTGATAACGGTCTGAGCCTGCGCGCTCTCAAGTTCGGCGATGTGAACGGCGGTCTCGAAGGCCGTCGCATCCTGCCTGGCGTCCGCCGCCCGTTGCAGCGCCTCAGCGACCTGCAGGACGATGGCGCCGGACGCGTAGGCCGCCCCTCTCACCCTCCCCACAACCTGGAGCACTTGCGGGTCTTCCGACGACCGTGAGGCAGCCGCGTGCGTATAGGTACGGGTTCGCGCCGCGACGGCACGAGCAAGGTCGGTTGCAAGAGCCCTACCAATGCCAGCGATATTGGCGAGCTGAAAGAGTTGGAAGAAGGCCGGGGCATATCCAAAGCGAAGATCGGCTTTGGATATGTCGGCCGGATCCAGGGCCACACGGTGGAAGGTCGCGCTTCCGCTGGCGGTCAGCGTCTGCCCGATACCGTCCCAATCGTCTTGGATATCAACACCTGGATCATGCCGCGAGACCACGACACTGATCCCCTCGCCGGCTTCATTGGTTGCCCCGACATCGATCCAGTCGGCGAACAGGGAACCGGTCGTGTAATATTTGCGGCCGTCCAGGCGAAGGTCGCCGGGCTGGCCCGTCACCCTGGTCGAGAACGCGTCGAGTTTGGCACTCTCGCCGGTCTCGCTCCAGGCACCGCCAAAGACGTCGCCACGCCCGACCCTGCCAAGCCAGCGGTCACGCCGCGATGGATCGGCACTATTGATCACATCCTCGACATAGCCGAAATGCGCGCGATAGGCCTGGGTCAGGTTGGACTCGCCCTCCGACAACTCGATGAGCAACGCGAAGAGTTCCGGCAGGCTGGCCCCGGCGCCGCCATATTCCTTTGGCACACGCAAGGCGCCAAAGCCTGCTTTTTTCAAGTCGGCGAATTCCTGGTCTGGCAGACGCCGTTCAAGATCGCGCTTTGCCGCCCCTTCACGAAAACGCGCAAAGAGCGGACGGAAGCGTGATGCCAGGGCTTCGTAGTTGACGCTGGGGCCGCCGCCCCAGGCTCGGTCGATCTGCGTCATGTCCTCAGTCTTTCAGAATTGAGCGGCGGCGATGCCGCGACCCTGCCTGACCTTTTCTCGTCCCACGAGGCTGCATTCGCCGGCCAACTCGGCTTGGTGAAGGCGCCGCGAGAAAAGGCGTCTCGAACTTGTCCTTGTGGATTTTCCGCGCTCGACGATCTGCGTCGCGCTCGCCGTTCAACTCCAGCGTCGAACGAAAGAACGCATCCAGACGATGCGATCGTGCTCGCCAGGTCGTCGATACGCGTTGGAGAATCGACCGCGTGGGAATCCGTCCACATCAGCCGCGACCGGTTGCTGCGAGGGCGGCGGAGGCGTTTTCAGCCACACGTCGATAACGCGTTGCTGGGTGGGCGCCTTGGAGCGTCGCGGGGCGGCCCGGGAACAGCCGCTCCCGCAGCGTACCTGGCGCATATTCAATCTGCGCCAGGCCACGTGCCCGCAACACCGGCATGAGATGGTCGACGACATCGACGAATGAGCCCGGTGCCGTCTGATAAGCGACGTTGATCCCGTCGATACCGGCATCCTGCCAGGCCTCGAGGGAATCGGCGATCTGTTCGGGCGTCCCCACGATCCGCCCGTTATAGGACATGGAGGTGACGAGATCGATCAGCCGTGCCTTTCGGCCGGGATTAGCCTCTTCAAAGAACTGGGTGAAGCCGCGCAAGCCCTCGATCGCATAGTCGGCCACGGGCCGCTCGGGATCGAGCCGGCCGAAATCGATGCCAAGGTCGCGCCCCACATGTGCCGCCAAGCCATCGGTGCTGACATACTCGTCAAGGGCACGCGATTTCCGCCAGGCCTCCTCCTCGGTGCTGCCAATCACGAAGGAGAGACCCTGGAAGAAGAGCAGGTCGGACGGATCGCGGCCGGCCGCCACGACGTCGCGGCGAATTTCATTGACCGCGACACGCGCCGCTTCGGGCGTCAGGCAGACGACGAACGTTGCCTCTGCGTTACGCGCGGCGAAAGCCCGCCCTGCCTTTGAGGAGCCCGCCTGGATCAGGACAGGGGTGCGTTGCGGCGAGGGAGAACTCAGATGCGGCCCCTCGACCCGATAGCGCTGGCCTCGATGGCCGATCTCATGGATGAGGCTAGAGTTCGCATAGCCGCCCGCGGCAGGATCGTTGAGCACCGCGCCATCTTCCCAGGAACCCTCCCAGAGCTTGTAGACCACCTCGACATATTCATCGGCCCAGGCATAACGCTCGTCATGCGCGACCGGCTCGTCGAAGCCGAAATTGCGCGCCGCGTTGCGACTGGTGGTGGTAACGATGTTCCAGCCGATGCGGCCATCGCTCAGATGATCAAGCGTCGACACGCGTCGGGCGAAGTCGAACGGATGGCTTTGCAAGATGGAGCTCGTAAACATCAGCCCCAGATTGCTGGTGGCGCCGATCAGCGCCGCGGAGAGGATTGCCGGATCATTGGCGGGCAGATGAATGCCTTCTTTGAAATAGGTGTCGCGCCCGCCATTGTGCCCTTTATCGATGCCGACGACGTCGGCCAGGAACAGGGCATCGAAACGGCCGCGCTCGAGGGTGCGGGCGAGGTCGGTCCAAAACGCCAATGTATTGAACGACGTCTGCCGATTGGCGGGATGGCGCCATAGTCCATGGTAGACATGAGACACGGCGTTCATCTCGAAGGCGTTGAACACCAAGCGCTTGCGCATGTGCCTCACTCCGCGGCCAGGACGCTATCATTGCAAGCTGCATCGGGGCGGCCTGTATCGAAGCGACTTGTGGCGGGGCGACGAAGCCCGAGATTCTCGCGCAGCGTACGGCCCTCATACTCGATCCGGAACAGACCGCGTCGACGAAGTTCCGGCAGGGCAAGTTCGATGAAGTCGTTCAACCCACCGGGCAAGGTTGGTGGCATGATGTTGAAGCCGTCGGCCCCGCCCTTGGTAAACCGTTCCTCGAGTTGATCGACAATGTCCTCAGCCGTCCCGACCACTTGCCAGTGGCCCCGGGCGCCAGCGATCCTGCGCGCCAGTTGAAGGATGCTGAGGCCTTCCTTGCGGGCGAGTTCAAACAGCAGCTGCTGGCGGCTCTTGCCGCCATTCGTTTCCGGCAGGTCCGGCACCGGTCCATCCGCGGGATAGCGACTGAGGTCGAAGCCGCCGATCATGTCCGAGAGCAGCCGAATTCCGACCTTTGGATCGATCAGATCCTGCAGGCGCGCGAACTTGTCCTCCGCTTCAGCACGGGTGCGGCCAATGACCGGAAAGATGCCCGGCATCACCAGCAGATCACTCGGATCTCGACCGTAGCGGCTCATCCGCGCTTTCAGGTCGCTGTAGAAAGCCTGCGCGTCGGCAAGCGTCTGCTGGGCCGTGAAGACGATTTCGGCAGTTCGCGCGGCTAGCTCCATGCCGGGAGCGGAGGAACCGGCCTGAACCACGACGGGATGACCTTGCGGCGAACGGCGCACATTGAGCGGCCCCTGCACGCTGAAATGCACGCCCTTGTGGTTCAAGACGTGCATCTTGTCCGGCTGATAGAAAGTGCCCGAGGCCTTGTCATATGCGAAGGCATCATCGTCGAAACTGGCCCAAAGCCCTGTCACGACATCAATGAACTCTTCAGCCCGGCGGTAACGATCGGCATGCAGCAGATGAGGATCGTCGCCGAAATTCCTGGCTTCGGCCTCCGTGTTGGAGGTGACCAGATTCCAGGCGGCGCGCCCCTGGCTGATCAGATCGAGCGAGGCGAACTTGCGCGCCAGCGTGTAGGGCTCGTTGAAGGTCGTCGAGACGGTGCCGGCCAGCCCGATTCGCTCGGTCACCGCCGCGATGCCCGATAAGAGGGTGATGGGCTCGAAAAAAGCCGAGCGCGCCGAAAATCGCCCAGTCTGTGGACTGGTGTCCTTGATGGCCAATGTGTCGTCGAGAAAGACGAGATCGAACTTTGCGTCCTCGGCCGCCTGCGCGATCCGCACATAGGCCTTGAAGTCGGCACCGAGATCGGCCTGGGCATCCTGATGGCGCCAAGCCGCCACATGATGGCCGGGCGACATGAGAAAGGCACCCAATTTGAGCTGGCGAGGGGAGGCCATGCGCTTATCCTTAGGCAGACGAAGACGGTCGTTTCAGGCGGCCGGCCAAATCGGGGATGCGGCCCGAGCCGAAAAAGCGCCGCGATAGCGCGCGGCGGGATGCCGGGCAGGGAGCCGGGCGGCCCGCCCGGGAAACAGCCGCTCGCGATACGTCCCATCGGCATAATCCGTCTGGGCAAGTCCGCGTCGTTGCAGCACGGGTGTCACATTATCGATGAAGTCAGCGAACGAACCCGGCGTGGTATGATAAATCATATTGACGCCATCGATCCCCGCCGCCTGCCATTCGGCCAGCTGGTCGGCGATGGTCTCAGGCGTGCCGACAATCTGGTTCGACAACGCATAAGCGCGGCCGAGATCCGCCACGGTGGGCTTCTTTCCGGGATTGCCTTCCTCAAAGGCGCGAACGATGCCTTGAACGCCTTCGACCTTGAGCTCGTCGACCGGCCTGCCCGGGTCAAGCATGCCCAAATCGATCCCAAGATCGCGGCTGATATGGGCCAGCAGACCATCCACGCTGACCAGTTCGCCCAGGTCACGCGCCTTGCGTTGCGCCTCTTCCTCCGTCCCGCCGACGACAAAGGACAGTCCTTGCACGAATAGCAGGTCATCGGGATTGCGGCCGGCGGCGCGTACCAGGGCTCGCGTCTCGTCGATCTGACGCCGCGCGCCTTCCGGGTTGACCGCAGCGATGAACGTGCCCTCCGCGTGACGCGCCGCGAATGCGCGGCCCGCTCGCGAAGAGCCGGCCTGGAAGAGGACTGGCGTGCGCTGTCGGGACGGTTGGCTGAGATGCGGCCCCAGTACCTTGTAGCGCTCGCCCTCGTGGTGAATGCGATGGACCTTGGCGGGGTCGGCATAGAAGTTGCCAGCTTTGTCAGCCTTTACGGCGTCCTCGTCCCAGGACCCTTCCAAGAGCTTGTAGACGACGTCGACATATTCCTCTGCCCAGCGATAGCGCTCGTCATGCGGCACGATCCGGTCGAAGCCGAAATTCTGCGCCGCGTTATGACTGACGCTGGTGACGATGTTCCAGCCGATCCTTCCCTTGCTGAGATGATCGAGCGTCGAAAGTTTGCGCGCAAAATTAAAAGGGTGTTCCTGGAGAATCGAGCTCGTCAAGGTCAGGCCGATATTCTCGGTCTGCGAGATCAGCGCACCGACGAGAGCGCCGGAATCATTGATCGGAATTTGCACCGCTTCTTTGACATAGGTGTCCCAGGTGCCGTTATAGGCAGGATCGACGCCGATAATGTCAGCGACGAAAAAGGCATCGAATTTGCCCTTCTCGAGCAGTCTGACGAGATCGATCCAGGTCTGCAGGTCGTTGAAGGCGGTCTGGCGCGTCTCTGGATGGCGCCAGAGCCCATGATAGACATGCGAGACGGCATTCATCGAGAAGCCGTTGAAGATAAGACGTTTGGTCACGGCAGGAGTCTCACTTTACAACGGTGGTGCGGGAGCGGTCGCGGCTAACCAGCACCGCTGCGATGACTACCAGTCCCTTCACGACCATTTGGGAATATTGCGACACGCCCATCAGGTTCAGCCCGTTGTCGAGGATGGCGATGATCAAGACGCCGATCAGGGTACGATGCGGGCCACCGATTCCACCTGAAAGCGACGTTCCGCCCACCACGATTGCAGCCAGGCTATTGAGCAGCAGGTCCGTGCCGAGTGATGGACCGGCAGCTCCGAGCCGCGCCACGGACAAGACTGCCCCGATGCCGGCAAGCACCCCGGACAGCATGAATGCATAGATCTTGTAGCGCGTGACCGGGACACCGGCCGTACGCGCCACGGTCTCCCCGCCGCCGATCAAATACATGTAGCGGCCAAAGCGCGTGCGGGACGCGATGACGACGACCACCGCCCATGCGACCAGCGCCCAGAAAGCAATGTTCGGGAGATGAGGCACTAGTTGGCCGATGGCGATCGTTTCGAAGCCGTCGAGGTCGAACTGGATCGCTCTTCCATCGAGAATGGTCAGCGCGAGGCCGCTAAAGACCGACAAGGTGCCCAAGGTCACGATGAACGAGGGAATGCGGCCCCATGTATAAATAGTGCCATTGACGAGGCCGAGCAGGCCGCCCAGCAATGCGACCGCCGGAATCGTGGCGAAGCCGAGTGGCGTGTGGTTCAAGAGCGTCACGCTCATCGCGCCACCGAGCAGCACGACTGCGCCTACGGACAGGTCGATCGAACCCATCAAGATGACAAAGGTCCCACCAAGACAGGCGATCAGAAGAGTCCCGGCCTGACCGCTGATCGCCGTGAAATTGCGTAGCGTCGCGAAGGAATCGGTCGCCAGCGAAAAGAAAACGAGCAGGAAAAGCACGACGCCAACGGGCAGCCAAAGACTGGCGTCAATGGCATTTCTGTCGAAGGCAAAGCGCGCGGCACGACGGGGCGCGGCCTCGGCTAGGGCGCTCATTGCAGGGTCTCCGGGATTTGGTGGACGGCGGAACGACCGGGGGTGCCACTCCGCGGCAACATGAACGTTACGAGTTCGCGCTCGGTCGGCTTGGCATCTGGGGGCGCGGCAACCTCGGTTACAATGCTGCCGCGCTGCATGATAAGAATGCGATCGGAGAGGCCGATCAGTTCGAGCAATTCATCGGTGATCAGCAAAACACCGACGCCCTGGTCGGTCAGGTCGCGGATGAGCCGATAGATTTCCTCCTTGGCGCCGGCGTCGACACCACGGGTCGGATTGTCCAGCACCAGCAATTTGGGCTGGCGGCAAAGCCATCGCGCCAGCACGACCTTCTGCTGGTTGCCGCCGGAAAGTCTGGCGCAGCGTTGAGCCGGCGTCGCGGAGCGGATCGACATCTCTTTGGCATACCGCGCCGCCGTCGCCAGCTCGCGCCGTCGCCGCCACCAACCGAGAGGTCCCGCGAAGAGATCGGCGCCGCTCGCCAGCGAGATGTTCCAAGCCACGCTGAAGGCCGGGATCATGCCTTCAGTCAGTCGCTCGGCCGGCACGTAGCCAAGCCCTTTGCGGACTTGCGAGCGAATATCCGGAATTTCCGGAGGGCCCGACACGAACGACACGGTCCCGTGCTCGGCTGGTTCCACCCCCGCCAGGGCCTTGCCCAGGGCACTCTTGCCCGAATCAAGCAGGCCACCAATGCCCACCACCTCGCCCGGTCGAACTTCGAGCGTGACGTCCGCAAAATGCCCCGACCGGCCGAGCTTGCGGACGCCGAGAAGGGCCGGGCCATCGGTGACGGGACGCTGGCGGCGCTCATGATAGTAGTCAGCGGCACGCTCTCGGCCGACCATCAGGCCGTGCAGGGTTTTCTCATCCGTCGTCGCCGGGTCGAGTCGCGCGACCAACTGGCCGTCCTTCAGCACGTAAATGAGATCAGAGATGGCCAGCACCTCTGTCAGACGGTGCGACACAAACAAGAGCGAACCCTGGCCCTTGATGCGCGTCACCAACTTAAAGAATGCGTCCTCGTCACGACGATCCAGGGCGGAGGTTGGTTCATCCAGCAGTACGAAGGGCTCGACGATGCCTCCGAGGTGCGAGGTGGCGAGACAAGCCCGCGCGATCTCGATCGACTGGCGCTTGGAGAAATCGTAGTCGGCAGTCCGCCTGCGTACGTCGACGTCGATACCCGCGGCTTCGATGATCCCTTCCGCCGCGGCAATCATCGCCCGGCGATCCAGCCACTGGCCGGCATGGGTGAAGCGGCCCTCATAGCCAAGCAACAGGTTCTCGTAGACCGGCACGTTGCCGACGAGCGATTGTTCCTGAAACACGCGCGAGACGCCAAGACGCAGCGCCTCGCCATAACCATGCGGCCGGTAGTCCCGGCCGTTCAGTCGCATGCTGCCGGCGTCTGGAGCCACGATGCCGCTCAGGAGATTAAAGAGGGTCGACTTGCCGGCCCCGTTCTCGCCTACGAACGTGACAATGGCCTTGCGCGGCACCTCGAATTCGACGCCGTCCAGGATGACGTTTGGTCCAAAGGACTTTGTCAGCCCGTGAGCCTTGAAGAGTGGGGTCACGCTCGTGGGTGCCGGCGGGATTTGACTATGCGGGCTCATAGTTCCGGCTAGGCCTTGGCGTACGGCGAGGGGCCGTCGAACCTGATCTTGTAGTGATCGGCATATTGGGCCCTGACCCGCTCGAACTCGCCGTTCGACCGCGCATCGGCATAGGCCTTGGGCACCGTCCAACCTTGCGGCTTGGCTATTCCCTGCCAGTGCTTTTCGATATCGATGGGATAGACTTCGGCCTGGGGGTCCCAATCGTCCGGATGCAGGACTTTGGAGATCTTGCGGTAGTCGAAAGGCTTCACGTCGCCATTATCGACAAACCGCTTCAGGTAACCTTCGACATTCGTTTTCGTTGTAGTGAGCGACCGCCAGTTGAGCATGCGCTCGGCGGCGCGCGGTTGCCAGCCATGCGTCACGTCGTAGATTCGCCCGGCGAAGAGCGCTGCCGCATAGGCCGGGCTGTTGGCGCTGGTCGCCAGCTGGGTCCCCTTGGCAATCGACTTCGCGCCCAGGCTGGTACCGTCCGCGCCGACAACCAGAACATCCTCGCCTGGCCTCAATCCGGCGGCATTCAACGCTGCGATCACTCCCTGTGCCACGTCGTCGTTCTGCGCCACGATCCCCACAACGTCTTTGTGGCGGCTGAGCAGGTCTTCCGTGGTCTTCAGCGCGTCCTCGCGGTTCCACTTGCCGGGTAGCTGATCGACGAGCCGGGTCTTGGGATATTCTTTGAAGGCGGCATCGCGGCCCCCGCTGCGGGCAATGTCACTCCAATTGCCTGGGGAACCGGTCACTCCCAGAATATCGCCGCCGCCGAATTTCTCCGTGACCGCCTTGAGTAATTCCTCGGTCACCGCCTTGTGGGCCGCGAATTCCTCCGGCACGGCATAGAGGGTATAGTAATCGCCGGCCTCGAAGGGCGTGAACCAGGCCAGGGTATCCCAGACATTGCCGACATAGACCTTGTTGTCCTCGGCGCCCTTGGCGATGCGCGGCAGCGGACTGCCATCCGCTAGATTGAAGATGGCAGAGCCAATGCCGGCAGCGGTCTGTTGCTCGAACTGGTTGAGTTGAAGCTGACTGTCGAAATTTCCGTCCAGGCCGACATAGCCGCTAAAGCCCAATTCCGTCGTGGCATCCGCAAAGGCCTTGTCGAGGATGATGTTATATTCGTTGCGATAGAAGGCCGTCAGAAATGCCAGCTTGCCGGAAGGTGCGACGGCGGCGGCGGCGGGCATTCCCATGGTGGCGGCGGCAACGCTGGCGACGGCACCCGCCGAGGCCAGCGCCAGGAAATCCCGTCGCGAGACGCCATGGGTGTCCAGCCGGTCCATATGACGATCGACGACGCGCCGGTCGGTAAAGTCGGGAAATCGCCGGGGGTCGATGACGCGGCTCATGAACGTTCCAGTGAATGAGAGATCGGTGAACTCGAAGGCCATTGCTCGACAGGCCCGCGAGCTACGCCTTGCGGTTGGGCGAGGGGCCGTCGAATTTGATTTTGTAGTGATCGGCGTACTCGGCCTTGACCTTCTCGAATTCGCCATTGGCCCTGGCCTCCGCATAAGCCTTTGGCGGCGACCAGTCGGCCGGCTTGGGATAGCCCAGCCAGTGGCGTTCGAGATCGAGAGGATAGAGGTCGGCCTGAGGATCCCAGTCGTCGGGATGCAGAACCTTGGACATCCGTCGATAGTCGAAAGGTTCGGTATCACCGTTGTCGACGTATCGGTCGATGTAGCCGTCCACATTGTCCTTCGTCACGACCGTGGCGCGCCAGTACAGTTGGCGCTCGGCCGCCCGTGGCACCCAGCCATGGGCCACGTCGAAGATGCGTGTTGCAAACAGCGCACCGGTGAAGACCGGGGAATTGCCGCTGGTCGCGATTTGCCGGCCTGCTCGAACGGCCTTGGCGCCCAGGGACGTGCCGTCAGCGCCGGCAACAAGGACGTCCTCGCCCGCCTTGAGCCCGACGTTGCGCAAAGCGGCTATCGCGCCTTGCGCCTCGTCGTCATTCTGCGTGATGATTCCAACGATGTCCTTGTTGCGGGTCAAGAGATCCTCGGTCGCCCGCAGCGACTCCTCGCGCAGCCACTTTCCGGGCAACTGATCAACCAGCTTGATGTTGGGAAACTTGGCCAGGGCTTCCTCTCGGCCCCGGTTACGGGCCGTTTCACACCAACCCCCAGGCGATCCGGTAAGGGCTACGACCTTGCCACCACCGAATTTGTCGGAGACCGCTTGAAGCAACGCCTCGCTGACGCCGCGGTGGGCGACATCTTCCTCGGGGTTGGCATAGAGCGTGTAGTAGCCGGCACCATCAAACGGTGTGAACCATGGCAAGCTGTCCCAAACCGCGCCGAAATAAACTTTAGATGCGTCGGCTAACTGGGAGACGCGGCGCAGAGCGCTGCCGTCCAGGATATTGAAGAAGCCGCCTGTCGCTTGAGTGGTCGCCAGTTCCTCGAACTGGTTAAGCTGGCGCCCCGCATCGATCTGGCCGTCAAGCAGAGTATAGCCCATGCCCAGCGCCGCCGCAGCCGCGCCTGCCCCCTTGCCGACCAATTGATTATATTCGGTGCTTGCGCTCCAGGCGAGATAGGCAATCTTGCCGCTCGGGTCGGCGACGGCGACCGCGGGCCAGCCCATCGCCGTGGCGGCTGCGGAAGCAGCGACGCCCGCGGAGGCCAGCGCCAGGAAGTCGCGCCGTGCTACGCCGCGAGTATCCAGACGGTCAAGATGTCGGTCGATCACGCGCTTGTCCGCGAAATCCGGAAATTTTGGCATGGGCTCATCCGAGCGTAGGGAGAACAGACGGATCAGACTAAACGATCCGAAAACAAGGGTCGGCCGCTCCAATCTCCGTTAACGACCCGAGCGGGCCCGTCGAAACGGCGAAGCTTACTTAGGAAGACTATAAGTCGTCGGCGCCATCATTATTATGATTGGCACCCAATTCGCCTCGCGATCAACACGTACATATCTTATTATGACTTTCGCGTACTTCGGGTTTATTCCCATTTTTGCATTCGAACATTATTCGTTCCTCTTCAAGAGGCGCGACATGAGAAGCCAGGCTATCGCCGTCGTCGATAGCGTTCCCGCTTGATCGCTTCCGCAGGTTTATACCACAAACCCTATGGGTCAAGTCGTGAATTAGGAATATGTCATCGCGAATATAAAGGGGGCCCACCGGAGCGGTACGATTACGGCTATCGCCTCAGGTGTCACGCCCGGACGTGGGCGAGATAACGCGGACCGGCGAGCTTCTACCGGGACGTCGAGATCATGACCGTCCTGGAGGGATCAGATTTGACACGTTCGAAGGAACGTAGTGACCACCTTGCTGGCAAGGAGCGATCCTGTCGGGCAGCTGGCCGCGCATCATTTTGACGGGGTTGAAGCGAGACTGGGTGCTTACGCTGGTGCTACGGCTTGATCGGCCCGCAAACCGGTATCGACTATCAATTCTGGTCTCACATTAGCTTCGGCCTGACCTATGAGGGCTGCTCGCGGGCGCGGCCTGAAGCTATGGCATTGTCGCCAATCTCGTCGTCGGCTCTCGAGTCGAGGGGTCAAAGCCTCCAGGAACGTCCAGGCCTCGCAGCAGGTCTTTACCCGGAGATCTGGTCGCGACCTTCAGCTGAAGGCTGCATTGGCTCGGCAGTGACGAAAGCCGGACACGACTACCCATGCGGGCACGATCACCTCAAGATCGGCCATGCGATTTATGCATTGAAGCGCCGACATTCTGGCGGTTCCGGCCGGCCGATTAACTCAGCACAGCGTCGAAAGGAAATAGCGCTGACGCCTACAATGTGACCCCCGCGCCTCTTCCTTGCTCGCTAGCTGGGCTCTCTAGCTGGCTTCGCCCCGTTTCTCGGTGCGGGCAATGGCAAGGATGGCGTCATCGGAGAGGCGCCGGACAGCGCAGGTTGCGATCCGTCCAGCCGAAGTCGGCTCCAGCGCCAGGAGTTCGATCGCCAGCGGAACGGCCGGCCCCACATTGCCGAAGTAATGGATCTCGCGCATGACTAGGCGCTGATCGAGCTCATGCCACCAGTGCCAGTCGGCGCGCTCGAGAAAGGCCTGAAAGCTGGCGAAATAGAGGAAGCCCGCTCCGTTGAAGTCGGTGAGCGGGCAGGGTTCGATGGTGAATCGCTGGCTGACCTCGCTCATCGCCTGCTCGCGGGCCGTGTGGTGACGGCGTGCGAGGTCGGGTAATGCCTCGAGGGGAGCCAGCGCGCACTGGCAGCCTGCGGGCAGGTCGCGCGCCACCCTTTCATTGCAGCCCTCCTCGTGGCGATGGATGAAGACCGAAATCATCTCGATCGAGGCGATCACGCGTCCGTCGCACGACACCCGCTGGCGGCTAGCAAAACGTGTGGCCGAAAGCCGCGAGAGCTCGCCTTCGAAGATCAGCCTCGCCCCCTCGCGAACAGCCTCCAGGCAAAGATCCGCCAGCCGCAATGACACGAAACTCGGATAGAGGCGCTGGCCGCGGCTGTTTTGAAACGCGGGCTCGAGTTGGCCGAACGCTGCCGCAAGCATCAGCCAGTGCCGGTGGCCACAATATTTGAGCAGCCATGTCTCGGCCAGGCCGGCTGGTGCAAGCTCGGGCATACCGACGACCACGACGCTGGGGGCGGCATACCTCGCCGGCAGCGGATGGCGCTGGCCCTCGAGAAAGGCCATCTCGGGAAACGCGGTCTCAGACATGTGCGGCGCCCGCTCCATTCAAGGTCCGCCCCTGGCGGGAGGAAGCTCCCGTTGCCAGCCAGGCGGCAAGCTGCTCGACGATGAAGCCGGCATCGCGGGCGATGCCGGCAAAGCGGCCCGAACCCCAGCTATGCAACCAGGGAAGGCCGATGAAGGCCAGGCCCGGCATGGCACTCATGCCGCGCCGATGCGTCGGGTACCCCGTGCCATCGAAGACCGGCAGGCGGACGAAGCTGAAGTCGCTACGAAAGCCCGTCGCCCAGACGACGCTGTTGATGCCGGCCTCCTCGAGGTCGAGCGCGTCGCGCTCGATCGTCGGCTGCCAGACCGGCCGATAGGGCGGCTCCGACGGCGCGTCGATGCCCTTCTCAGCGATGTGCTTGTCGATGACGGACTTGATCCCTTCGGCTACCTTGTCGGCGGCATCGAGATTGGCCTTGAGGTCGGTGCCGAGCCTCAGGCTCGATCCGTCGATCTCAAGGAGGCGCCCATAGAGTTCCATGCCCTCCGTCGCGAAGCGGCGAAGATCGATCTCGCGACCGCCGTCACGGCCGGTCAGGTAGTGATTGGCGTTCTTCCGTACCCCCTCCTTGAGGGGATGCTGCTCGACCGGCACATCGTAGTAGCCCATGTCATGCAGCCATGCGATGGCATCCCGGCCGCGATAGCGGCGCGGTGATTTCGGCGCCCGCCCGACGCAGAGATAAACCTTTCGGCCGGCCAGATGCAGGTCCTCGGCGATCTGGCAGCCGGACTGGCCCGAGCCCACCACCAGGACGGCTCCCTCGGGCAGCGCATCAGGGTTCTTGTAGTCGCGGCTGTGCAGCTGGTGGATCGACCTTGGCAGCCGCTCGGCGATGCGCGGGATAACCGGCAGGTGATACCCGCTGATCGCGACGACGACGGCATCGGCGGTAAAGGGGCCGCGCTCGGTTGCAAGCTCGAAGGGGCCATCCGGCTGGCGCGTCAGGGCCGTGACTGCCGTATGCTCGAGAAGCGGCGGGTGCACCTTGTCACGATAGGCCTGTACATAAGCCACGATCTCGTCGCGGAGCATGAAGCCATCCGGGTCTGGCCCCGGATAGGGAAAGTCCGGCAACTGACATTGCCAGTTGGGCGTCACCAGGCAGAAACTGTCCCAGCGCTCGTTGGCCCAGGCATGCCCGGTTTCCCGCTTCTCGATGACGAGATGGGCGATGCCCTGCTGCATGAGATAATGACTGACCGAAAGGCCAGCCTGTCCGCCGCCAATGACGATCACGGGGTAATGAGGCGGCGTTGCTGCCTTCTCCATTCTGGTCCTCATGTGTTGAATGCGCCCACATGGACGAGGGCATCCGGCTCGAAGCGCGCGGCCTGGGCTTCGAGCCTTTCGAGCTGGCCGATGGCACGGCTGCAGGCAAAGCCGTATTTGGCCTCGACGCGGGCGCTGGCGATGGTAAGCGCCTGACGGCAACGATCCATCAGGTCGGTGAGACGATAATCGCTGCCGGGCTTGAGAAATTCCTGCACGACCAGGGATGGCGAATAGCAGACCTCATCCCGGCCGTCGGGCCAGCGAAGCGTGAAGGTCATCTCCGGCATCGCGCACTCCTCTCGGTCGATGCGGCCAGACGCGCGTAGAGCGGCACATGCCGGTCCGCCACGTCTTGCCAGTCAAAGCGGGCCGCCACCTTGGGTCCACGCCGCGCAAGATCCGGCCCGATCTTCGGGTCCAGGGAGGCACGCATCGCGGCCGCGATGGCGGCCGGGTCGGATGGATCGACCCACAGGCATTCATGCGCGCCCAGATAATCGCGAAAGGGCGGTCGATCCGCGACGATGACCGGCGTGCCCGAGGCCATCGCCTCGATGACGGCCAAGCCAAATCCCTCCTCGAAGGAAGGGAAGACCAGGGCGTCCGCCAGGCGATAGAGACTCTCCATCCGCGGCTGTGGGAGCGCGCCGGTGACCTGCACAGCCCGGATGAGATCCGGATCGTACGCCGCCAGTTTCGCCGCGAACGCAGCCTGATAACTGCTGTGATCGAGAAGCGTGGCGCCGCCTGCAAAAATCAGCCTTGCCTCGGGGAGGGCCGCTTGCACCCAGCGAAAGGCCGCAAGGATGTTCTGGCTGTTCTTGCGGGCCTCGATGCCGCCCACGGCCAGGAAAAGCGGCCCCTGTCCGAGCTCGAGCTCCTGGCGCAAGGCGGCGTCCTGCGGCCTCGGCGCCGGGCTGAAGCGGTCAAGGGCGACGCCGTTGCCGACACAGAAGGCCTCACGACCATGCGTTTTGCGTAAGATCGCCTGCCAATGCGCGCTGACGCAGCAAAGGACATCCGGTTTCTCGATCGCCCGCTGGCTCCAGCAGGCCAGCACCGGATCGGCGAAATTGTCCACATGGTGCACGGTACGAACCAGGGGGGTCTTAATCCGCGCGGGCCTGAGGGCCAGCACGGCATTGGCACTGATGGGATCCTGGGCGTGGAGGATGTGGAAACGGTCCGGCGGCTGGTTCGCCACATAGGCGCTGATCTCGTCAATCCGCTGCGACACCAGTTGGCGCAGATCCTTGCCGACAGCGGCCACGGGCAGGGCCACGGTTTCGCAGGCGGCCTGACGAAAAAACCCGCGCCCGTCCTGGTCAGGGCCAATGACGACCGCCTCGACGCCGCGTGCCAAGAGGGCCTCGCCCAAAGCCAGCGCGTGCGCCACGCCGCCGCGCGGATTGACCGAATGCGTGAAGAGGGCGACGCGCAGCCTCATGCATCCGGTCTCCGGCCACAGCCGATCAAAGGCTGGACCCCAAAATCCCAAACGGTGGCTTCCTGCCCACCCTGGGCGATCCTGACGGACGATCCCGCCTCGACATGGCCGATCGGGGCGCAGGCGATGTCCCGGCTGGCAAAGTGACCGGCGACCAGATCTCGCGCGGCGGGCGGCACGGCCAGGAGAAAGCCGAAGCTTGGAAAACTCGTGAGCCAGCGCAAGGGGTCGATCCCCTCCGGCCGCGGAATGGCGTCGATGTCGAGACGACCGCCGCAGCCAGAGCTCTCGAGAAGCATGACGGCCGTGCCGACGAGGCCGGCCTGACTGATGTCCTTGGCGGCGCCGCAGGCGGACATCTCGGCCAGGCTCGGCAGCAATTCAAGATCGCCGCGCAGCCGCTCCGCCGGTCTGCCGGTGCTGGCGTCCCAAAAGGGGTGCGGCTCGCGAAAGCGCCCTCTAAGATCAATGGCCGCCATCAATAGCTGGCCAGGCTCGGCCGCAAAGCCCGAGAGCAGGCGGCGCGCTCGTCCGAGAACGGCCACGGCCAGCTGATCGCTCGGGCTGCGAAGGTTGCTGTGACCGCCGACGATCGGCACACCGTAGCGCGACGAGGCCGATTTCAGCCCGTCGAGGAGAGGCAGGCTGGCGACCGCATCTCGCGCCCAAAGGGCATCGACGACGGCGATCGGCCGCCCGCCCATGGCAGCGATGTCGGAA
This sequence comes from Arboricoccus pini, assembly GCF_900187945.1. GTDB lineage: Bacteria > Pseudomonadota > Alphaproteobacteria > Geminicoccales > Geminicoccaceae > Arboricoccus > Arboricoccus pini. The sequence continues at coordinate 47,312 of NZ_FYEH01000010.1, forward strand.
AGATTGACCATGAGGCCGCAATAGCCGGCGAAAAAGGGATCGGCGGCAACGAAACTTGGCAGAAAGCCCTCGATCGCCAGAAGAAGGAAGCCATCGCCATCGGCAATGGCGGCGCAGTCGTCGCCGACCTCGATGGGCGAGTCTGAGAGGCCCAGCCGTTGCGCCACGCCCGCGATATCGCGCTTTTGCGCCAGCCCCAAAGTCTGGCTGATCGCCAGGGCCAGGCCATCGAGCGAGGTGCGGGTCATGCGACCAGCCGTCCGGCCACGATGAAGCCCTCCTCGCCCGCGGTATCCGGAGGATAGAAGTCGAGGTCGGCCTGCATCAGGTGATGCGGATGGTCATGCAGGAGCACTTCGCCCTGGCTTTGCCAGTGTAGGCGGCGAAAAAGAACGACGTTGCGGCGCTGCACGTGGGCAAGAAAGCGGGTGCTGCCTCGGGCATGCGCGGTCGAGACTGCAAGGCGGATTAAGGCCGCCCCGAGCGGGCCGGCGCGGCGATGATCCGGATGGACGCAGAGTCGCGAGCCCCACCAGAGGCCGGGTTCGCTCGAATGAATGCGCACCGTGCCGACAACGACGCCCGCCTCGTCCAGGGCGACGATCGGCAGGGCGATGGCGTCGATCGCATCCCGGTCGTCGTCGGCAAAGAGGCCCTGCTCCTGACAGAAGACCTGACGCCGCAAGGCGGCCGCACCCTGGCATTCCTCTGGTAGCGTGGCGAGTTTGACCCGGTAATCCTGCATGGCTCAAAAGGCTCCGACCGCGCGGTCCGGTTTCTCATAAGAGGCGAGGGCGGAGCAGGCGCCGCATTTAGCGCAGCCTGCCTTGACATCCAAGGAGCGGAGGCCAGCCGACCAGAGCATGGCCCCCAAAGGCTCGAGGATCGCATGCATGAAGGAGGGATCGGGTGTGGGATGGCTCTCCAGGGGCGTGCCAGATATCGGCACGAAGGGAACGACGAAGGGGTAAACGCCAAGGCTAATAAGCAGCTCGGCCATCCCGAGGATCGCCTCCTTGCTGTCGCCCAGGCCCGCCAGGATATAGGTCGAGACTTGGCCCCGGCCGAAGACAGGGACGGCGGCGGCGAAGGCCTGCATGTAGCGCTCGACCGGCACGCCGGCCTTGCCAGGCATGAGGCGCTGGCGCAATTCGGGCGTGACGATCTCGAGATGCATGCCCAGCGAATCGACGCCCGACGCTTTCATTCGGGCAAACCAGTCATCGTCGTCGGGTGGCTCGCATTGCGCCTGGATCGGCAGGTTCACAGCTGCCTTGACGGCAAAGGCGCTCTCGGCCAGCACGGCCGCCCCGCGATCGGAAGTCGCCGGTGTGCCCGTCGTCATGACCATGTGGCGCACGCCATCGAGGCGCACGGCCGCCTCGGCGACCTCGGCCAATTGGGCCGGCTGCTTGTGCGCGATGGTACGGCCAGCCGCCAGCGACTGACCGATGGCGCAGAACTGGCAGGTCTTGGTCCGGCTCTGGTAGCGGATGCAGGTCTGCAAGACGGTGGTCGCCAGAACGTCGCTGCCATGCATGACAGCGATCTTCGAATAAGGAACGCCTTCGGCCGTCTGCAGCTGATAGAAGCGTGGGCCCGCCGGAAAAGCGATTGTCGCGACCGGAACGCCATCCCGAAGCAGGACGCTTTGGCCCGAGGCATCGGGTCGCTCGGCCATAAAGGGGCTCTCGAAGGCTTGAGCGGTGTGGACGGGTATCATGACCGTCCGGTCGCCGATGGTCACGGCCTTGTGGTCGGAGGGTCCGGCACCGCCGCGGCGGCTGGCGATGCCGGCCTTCGGATCGACCAGTCTAAGACCCGAGGACTGCAGCTCGTTGATCAGCTGTTCCAGCCCCGGGGGCGTCGAACAAACTGGGGTCATGATCGTCTCTTCCGTATGGATCCGCGAAGGGAAAGGAAACAGCGTCCGATCGGCTGGTGGCCATCACCGGCTGCGGACGATCGTCGATCAGAAGGCGCAGGAGTTCGGGTCTGGCATAATGACCGACCGAATCCATCATCCGCTTGCGCTTGACGATGAGGGAGAGATCGAGCTCGGCCACGAGCAGGCCCTCGCCCTCCTTCAGGGGCGGGGCCAGATGCTGGCCCTCAGGCGATATGATCGCCGTGCAGCACCCGCCGCGCAGCGCGCGCTGCAGGCCCTGGTCAGGCGTTATGGCGACGATCTGCGCGTCGGTCAGCCAGCCGGTGGCGTTCACCACGAAGCAGCCCGCTTCCAGCGCGTGGTGGCGGATCGTCACCTCCATCTGGTCGGCAAAGATCTGGCCCACCATTGAGCCCGGAAATTGGGCGATGTGGATTTCCTCATGCTGCGCCATGAGGGCAAAGCGGGCCAAAGGATTATAGTGCTCCCAGCAGGCCAAAGCACCGAGGTGGCCGACACGGCTCTTAACCACCTTGAGGCCGCTGCCGTCGCCCTGGCCCCAGATCATGCGCTCATGAAAGGTGGGCGTGATCTTGCGACGTTTTAAAAGCAGGCTGCCATCGGCGTCGATGAGAAGCTGTGTGTTGAAGAGCGAGCCGTGATCTCGCTCGTTGATGCCGAGCGCGACGACGATCTCATGTCGGCGGGCTGCCGCCGCTACTGCATCGACCAGTGGGCCCGGCACGGTAGGAGCAAGTTCGTAGAGCCGGGCGTGTGCCCGGCCGGACAGAACGGGCGGCTGGACGAACGAGAAATAGGGGTAATAGGGAACGAAGGTTTCAGGAAAGGCGATCAGCCCGGCACCTTGGCCGGCGGCCTCGCCGATGGCCGCCAGAACCTTGGCAAGGGTGCCCTCGGCCGAGTCGAGATCGGGGGCCAGCTGGGCTGCCGCCACCTTGATCGTCGGGGAAGCGCTCATTGACGGCTTGTCTCCAGGCGACGGTCGGTCAGGATCAAAGCGTCCAGGTATCAAGGATGAAGGCGTTGGCCTTGCGGTGCAGAAGGACGAGATCCAGCACGTCCAGGGGGCTGATCGGCTGGATGCCTTCCATAAGCGCCGGCTCGCCGCTGCCATAGAGGGCCTGCAGCGCGAATCGGCAGGCATACACCTTGCCGCCCTCGCTCATGATCTTGCCCAACTGGTTGTTGAAGTTCAGGTGACCGGGGAAAGCCTCGTCACCCAGGGTCGGGAAGCCGCGCTGGATGCCAAGGGTCACGCCAGGCCCATAAAGGAGGACAGACGTCTCGAACCCCTTGCGGATCAAACGCGTGGCCTGCAGCAGGTTGACGAGGCCGATCGAGCCTTCAAAGGCCACCGTATGAAAGGTGACAAGCGCTTTTTCGCCGGGCTCGGCTTTCACGTCCTCGAACAATTTCGACTCGTAATCGACCAGATAATCGCCCTTCTGGTGCTTGGCTTTCTTTACGACCGGCATGGCTTCAACTCCATCAAGGGATGATCAAGCGCAACGACACAGCTCCGTAGCGGCGGCATCGTCTCGCCTGGCAGGCTGAATGATCGCAAGCATTATGCCAGTCAATTTGAATGTCAGACCATGGTCATTATCCATTCAATAATGCATTCAATTCGCTAAGACAAATGACTTAGAATTACCCATTTTGTGCATTTTATGAGGCAAAATGCCTACTGATCGGGCAATTGGGGCGTGCTTTACAAGTGGCTGCCACCGGGTTACTGCTGCGATCAATTCAGAAATTGAATGCATCTATCTCGACCCTTCACCAGGAAGACATCCTCGATGTGGCTGCCCGACCTTGGCGATCATGCGCGACCGCATTATCTGGCGATTGCCGATGCCATTGCCGAGGATATCCGAGTTGGCCGGCTGCGCGCCGAGGACCGTCTGCCGCCGCAACGGCATCTGGCCGCGCGGCTCGACCTCAACTTCACGACCGTGGCCAGAGGCTATGTGGAGGCGCAGCGGCGCGGCCTGGTCGAGAGCCGGGTCGGGGCTGGGACCTTCGTGCGCTCGCAGGCAACGGCATCGGCTCCGGCGCGTAGCATCCGTCGTACCGATCTCGTCGATTTCAGCATGAATCTGCCGCCCGAGCCGGACGATCCGGCCCTCCTGGAGCGGATGCGGCGGGCATTCACGGCCGTTGGCGGCGATCTTACGACCCTCTTGCGCTACCAGGGCTTCGGCGGCACGCCGGAGGACAAGGATGCGGCCCTTGGCTGGTTGACGCGGCGCCACGTGAGCGCCACCCGCGACCGCCTCCTCATCTGTCCGGGCACACATAGCGCGCTCTTGGCCATCATTGGTTCGCTGGCGCGCCCAGGCGAAGCCGTTGCTTGCGAGATGCTGACCTATCCGGGGCTGAAGGCGATTGCCGGCCAGCAGGGGGTGCGGCTGGTGGGTGTGGAGAGCGACGCGCAAGGCATGCGCGCGGATGCCCTGGAAGCGGCCTGTGCCGAAGGTGCCATCAAGGCCCTTTACTGCAATCCCACGCTCTTGAACCCGACGACGGCGACGATCACCGCACCGCGCCGCCTGGAACTGATCGAGGTGGCGAGAAAACATAGCCTGCGCATCATCGAGGACGATGCCTACGCGTTGGTTCCGAGACAGCCGCCGCCGGCCTTCGCAACGCTGGCGCCGGACATCACCTACTACGTCATGGGTCTGGCTAAATGCTTAGGGGCGGGTCTGCGCATATCCTACCTCGTACTGCCCGAAGGCGGTCGCTCATGGGCGGTCGCGACGGCCCTGCGCGCCGCCAACGTCATGGCCTCGCCCATAACGTCCGCTTTGGCCTCGCGCTGGATCGCCGAGGGGATCGCCGATGACGTGCTGGAGCAGATCCGCGTCGAGTCACGAGCGCGACAGGAACTGGCCCGGGAGAGCCTGGCCGGTCACGAGGTGGCCAGCGATCCCGAGGGCTTCCATCTTTGGATCACCCTGCCGCCGCACTGGACTCGCTCGGCCCTGACCGGCCAGTTGCGGACTTCTCGCATCGGCGTCGTTGCCAGCGACGCTTTCGCCGTGGGCGAAACGCCGCCCGAAGCCGTGCGCGCCTGCCTCGGCGGGTTCACCAACCGGGCCGAGACCCGGCACGCGCTGGAGTTCCTGGCGGAGGTCCTGAACACGCCCCCCAGCATGATGAGCGGCGTCATCTGAGCGCAGGGCACCTATGGACAGACGAATGCTAAGGGCCGTCCCTCGTGCGCGCTTGCATGGCAGGCGAGGCAAGCCGGCCGGACACGATCAAGGTGCTCTGCACCCTGCCGCGGCACGCGCATCGCTGCAGTACTCGAGGTCGAGTCGGGCCAGCGCCCCTCTACGGGCGGCAGCCGAGCCCCATAACTAGGACGACCTTGACGAATAGCCTGGCCGGCAACGCCACGGGCCTCAAGGCTGCCAATGGCTAAGCCTTTTCTCCAGCCAGGTGGCGGCGGCCAGCAAATCGGCGTCGCCTTGCTCGCGTCCCACCAGTTGCAAACCCAGCGGCATGCCCTCGAGCGTCAGTCCGGGCAGGCTGAGGCTGGGTGCGCCGAGAAAGGTCCAGATCGAGGCCAGGATGGGGTCGCCGGTGCCGGCCTCGAACGGCCCCGCCACATGAGTGGTCGCGGCTGTGATCAACGCATCAAAGGGAGCGGCGATCGCCGCGAATTCCTGCCGAAGCGTCTCACGAAGCCGACGGGCCCGGGCGAGCGCGGGATCGCCGATCGACTGGCCACGCTCGATCAAATCCACCAGGATGGGTGACATCAACGCTCTTCCCCGCCGGTAGTCGACGTCGAGCTCGGTTGCGAGACCATGCATTAAGAGGTCGCCCAATGCCGGACTGGCCTCGGCGAAGCTCTTTGGCAGATCGAGGCGCTCGACCTCGGGGCCAAGCGAGCGGACAAAGGCCTCGATCAGCGCCCGGGAGGCAGGACTGACCTGGTCCCAATAGGGGCCGGGCACGAAGGCCAGGCGGGGCAGGGCCGGCGACCCGATGTGAGATGCGTCGAGCAGGCCCGGCTCGGTCAGAGCCGCAAGGAGAACTGCCGCGCCTTGAACGTCCGTCGTCATGAAACCCGGCTGATCGAGAAGCTCGGCCTGGGGAAGAATGCCCGTGCGAGGCAGGAGTCCGAAGCTGGGCTTGAAACCGACGATGCCGCAATAGGAAGCTGGTCGGATGATCGATCCGTTCGTTTGCGTTGCGAGCGCGGCCGGCACCATGCCGGACGCGACGGCGGCGGCCGATCCGCTCGACGAGCCGCCGGGCGTGCGCCCTTTATCATGCGGATTGCGCGTAGGACCGGCGGCGAAGGTGGCAAATTCGGAGGTTACCGTCTTGCCGATGATAACGGCCCCAGCCTGCCGCAGCCGCGTGACCAGCGCCGCATCCGTCCCCGGCCGGCGCCCTTCGTGCAAGGGCGAGCCATAGGCGGTCGGCATGTCGGCCGTATCGATGATGTCCTTAACCCCGACCGGCAGGCCATGCAGCGGACCAGGCGGCTTTCCTGCCTTGCGCGATGCATCCAACGCCCGGGCCCGGGCCAACGCCCCGGCCGGGTCCAGATGGACGAAGGCCCGGATCTCGGGCTCCTCCGCCGCAATGCGCGCGAGACAGGCGGCGGCGAGGTCGACCGCCTCGAGATCCCCATCGCGAAGAGCACGGAGAAGATCCGCAAGGGACCGGCCGGGCGAGTTGCCCGGGTTCAAGGATGCCGTCATAGCGGGCTCCCATCGTTCCGTTTTAGAGCCGCTCACGCTCCGAGGCCAGCGACATGGGCAAGGTCAACCGGCCTGGAAGAGCGCGCGAAGCTCGGGGGTGACACCAAGGACGGGCTTGCTCGCGGAGCCGCGAGGACGACGGGACCCGCCGGGCTTGGGCGGGAATGCCGCAAGGGCTTCCGCCTGGCGGGTCGCCGCCGCCACGCAGTCGAGGATCGGCACGGCCACGCGCTCCGCGAGCCGCTCGGCCAGCCCGGCCAGCGGCGCGCCCGCGAGAATGATGATGTCGGCACCGTCCAATTCGACGGCCTCGCGGCACAAGGTCAGGAGGGCCGTTTCCTTCTCTTCCTGGATACGGGTGATGTCGCCGAACCCGTCCTGCAGGCAGCGGATCGATGCCAGCCGCGAGCGCAGGCCCAGCCGTTCGACGGCGTCTTCGTACCAGGGCTTGAATTCCGCTGCGAAGGAGACGAGCGAGAAGCGGCGTGCCAGCATGGAGGCCGTCAGCATGGCACTCTCGGCAACACCCAGCACCGGCACCGACAATAGCTCGCGCGCGGCATCCAGCCCGGGATCACCGAACGCCGCGATCACCGCCGCATCGCAGTCGGCAGCGTGGGCGGCCAGCATTTCCAAGGTAGCGCAGGCGGCGATCGCGGCTTCCGCGCGGGTGACGATGTAGGGAACACCCCAGGTCACGGTGACGGCCTCGATTTCGGTATCGGGCGACGCAGCGCGCCTTGCCGTAGCCGCGATACGCGCGGTTATGTCCGTCGACGTGTTGGGATTGACGATCAATAGCCTCATGCTTCGATCCTTATGCCAGGCGTGATGAAGCCCTGGGTGAGAATGGGATGGCGCCGCTCGAACAGGGGCAGGGTGGCACGCGCCCGCTCGATGTCGGCTCGCTCGATCGCCGCCACGGCCATACCGGCCGTTGCCGCCGCGCCGACGGCAGAGCGGGCCAGAACGGTGCCGTCCGCAGCGATGACGCAGCTGCCGCCGGGCTGCGGAATGCTCGTGCCGGCCAGCCGATCCTCTCCTGCACGGCTGGCATAGATCACCGCCAGGCCGTTCTCCCGCGCATGCGTGCGCAGTTCGCCCAGGACAAAGGCGTCATCCTCCCCGCTCAGGCCGGCAACCGGCACCGCGACCAGATCCGCCCCCAGCGCACGTAGCGCTCGCCATGCTTCCGGAAAACGGCGGTCGTAACAGATCAGACAACCGAGTCGCAGGCCACCGAGATCGAAGACACGAAGATCGGCCCCGGGGCGGAAATGACCCGCCTCGTCGGCATCGGGACCGCTTGGGAGATGCAGTTTGCGGGCGACGCGGCCCGACCCCTGCAAGCCGGCGCCAGGAACGAGCCTGCCATCGGCTCCGATCAACACGGCGCTGTTATAGCCTGGCCCATCGGGGTCCCATTCGTAGAACGGCAATAGCGCCGCAATGCCAAGGCTGGCACAATGCGCCGCCACGCGCGCGAGCACGTCAGCATCGATGGACACCGCCCAATCGCATCGCGACCCAGCCGGCTCGGCACAGAAATAGGGAAGCATCGCCAACTCTGGCAGGACTGCCAGCTTGACCGATGCCGCAGCGGCGGCTGCGAGCGCGGCGCAGACCGCCGCCTCGTTCACCGCCAAATCTTCCATACAGCCCTTCGGCTGCAGGGCGGCGACCAGCATGGAACTTGGCATCCCCGCCTAGAAGCGCGCACTCTGCCGATAAAAGGGCACGTGGCCCTCAGGATCGATATAGCCTTCATAGAATGCACGCATGTGCGGCAGCACGGCCTTGGACAGCCGCCGGCGATCCTTTTCGCTCTCGCTCAACTCCCGACTCAGGAGGTCGCTGATCTGGCCAAGCGCCGCGTCGCGGTCAACCTTGGTGAACCTGCCGCCCTGATAGACGACCTCGCCCGCGACCATGACCGTGTTGACGCCCTCGGTCTTGGCCCGCTGGATCACCGCATCCAGCACCGGAACCTCGCGGTCGAGATAGGGGTAGCTCACCTGGCGCCAGTCGATCAGGACCATGTCCGCCCCACGTCCCACCTCGAGCCGGCCCAAGGTCGAGCCGTAAGGCGTGGTCATGGCTCCGCCCTCGGTCGCCATGCGGAAGACCTGGGCCGGGGTGGGCACGCTATCGTCCATGCCCGGCTCCCGATGAGCGCGCAGCACCATGCGCATTTCCTGCAGCATGTCGCGATCGTCATTGATGCCAGCCTCGTCGATGCCGATCGCGACATTGATCCCCTTGGCCTCGAAGCGGTTCAGGGGAGCCACACCCGAGCGCAGACGGAAATTCGAGCTGCAATTGTGACAGATGCAGGTGCCCGTCTCGGCGATGCGCTCGATATCTCCCTCCGAGAGCCACACCCCGTGGCCCAGGGTCAGCTTCGGGCCGAGCAGGCCGAAACGAGCGATGTAGTCGAGCGCCGTGCCGCCGCCACGACGCCTTGCATACTCTTTCTGATATGCCGTCTCCACCAGATGCATGTGCAACGGGGCATCGTAGCGTTCCGACGTCTCGGCCAGCATCTCCAGCGCCCGGTCGGAGCACCAGTGCAGATTGGCGGGTGCGAGTTGGATCTTCACCCGTTCCTTCGCCTGATGCTTGCCGTGGAGGTGGCCGAAAAGCTCGATAGCCTCTTCGGCGCCAAGCTGGAAACGATCGAAATATTTCGCCAGCAGCGGCTTAACGTCATCCGGGACGCGGGCCAGGAAATCTTCGTTGGATTCGTAGACGAGATGATTCTGATCTCGCAGCGCGAAGCAGTAGGAGACCCGCATGCCGATGGCTTCGTAGGCCGCGATGACCTGGTCAGCACTTGCCTCAACCTCCGGCAGCCTGCCCGGCATCCAGCCGTGGATATGCTGCACGGTGGTGATGCCCGACGCGATCATCTCGAAGGCCGAATAGAGCGTGTCGAGATAGAGATCGACATCGCGCGTGACCATCCGTGTGGCAAACCAGAGTTCCAGCGGCATGTCGGGCGAGCCCAACTGTAGGGGGGTCAGACCTACATGGTGGTGACCGTTGACGAAGCCCGGCAGCAGCACCTCGTTGCCGGTGCCGATTACCGATGTCTCGGGATTCTGACGCGCCAGATCCTCAAACCGGCCGATCGCCGCGATCACACCGTCTTTCTGCAGGACAGCGCCATCCTCAATCTGCTCCCAACCGTGCCGGTCAAGGGCGCGCGTGATGACATACTTGCCGCGAATGATGCTTTGCATCGGGATTTCGTCCTAGAAAAAATCGTCAATTGGCGGAGGTCAACGCTTCCTGCTCGGCGAAGGCCCGGTCGACCTCGTCGCGCAGGAGGCCGGTCAGCTCGCGTCGCAGGGCCATCGCCTCGGGCGCCTCCACGTCTCGTGGACGCGGAAGGTCGACGTCGATCACGGCCTTGATGCGCCCAGGCCGGGCGGTGAATACGGCGACCCGATCGGCCAGGGCTACCGCCTCGTCGATATGGTGGGTGACGAACATCACCGAGGCGCCGGTGGCGTGCCACACGTCGAGCAAAAAGCCCTGCATCTTGGCGCGCGTCTGCACGTCCAGGGCGGCGAACGGCTCGTCCATCAGGAGCACGCGCGGCCGCATCGCCATGGCGCGGGCGACCGAGACGCGCTGGCGCATGCCACCCGAAAGTTCATCCGGGCGCTTGTCGAACGCCTCCGACAGGCCGGCCCGGGCCAGAACCTCGCGGGCCACTTGGCGACGCTCCTCGGTGGAGACGCCGTGAAGGGACAGGCCAAAGGTAACGTTCTGCCAGACCGACAGCCAGGGGAGGAGGGCGGCCTCCTGGAAGATAAGGCTGCGCTCCGGTGCCGGGCCGTTCACCGTCTGGCCATGCGCCAGGATCGCGCCGGAGGTCAGTTTCTCGAGACCGGCGATCAGATAGAGCAGCGTGCTCTTGCCGCAGCCCGACGGTCCCAGCAGGCAGACGAACTCGCCCGGCGCCACGTCGAGGTCAACACCGCGCAGCGCCTCGTGCGCCCGTGGCGAGCCTGCGGCCCAGGTCTTGCCGACGTCCCGGCAGGAAACGGCGGACGAAGTCATTGCAATACCCATTTCAGCCGCCCCCCATGCTGGCCTGCCCCTTGGGCACCCAATAAAGGACGCGTGCCTGAACGGCGCGCAGAGTGAAATCGAACACCGAGCCAATGACCCCGATAATGACGATGGTGAAAAAGACCAGACCCGGATTGAAGGTGTTGCGCGCCATCATGATGACTTGGCCCAGGCCGTAGCCGACTCCGGTTGCCTCGGCGATCAGGACAACCATCCAGGCGCCGAACAGGTTTAGCCGAAGGACGACGAGGAGCCCCGGCAAGATTGCCGGCAGAATCACCCGCAGGAAGATCTGCCGGCGTGTGGCACCCATGATGCGGCCCACATTGATGTAATTGCGATTGACCGAATCGATCTGGCTGATCGTCGCCAGCACCATGGTGAAAAAGAGGGCAACGAACACCATAAACACGGCCGGCTTGTTGCCGATGCCGAATAGGAAGATGGCAACGGGCAGCCACGCCACCGGCGAGACCGGTGCCAGGAGGGTGACCGTCGGCAGAACCAGCTTTTCCACCGGCGCCCAGTAGCGAATGGCGATGCCCAGCATCAAGCTCGCCACCGTCGCCAGCAGGAGGCCAGCTAGGACGCGCAGGATCGTGGCCATGATCGTCAAGAGCACCGCCATGGTCGGCGACGGCCCAGCACTGGCATCGACGCCAATGGTCCATCGCTCGGCTGTGTTGAAGAACTGAGCCTGCTCGGCAAAGTTTCCGAGAAAGATGTGTGGTGGCGGCAGAAGTCTGGGGTCAGCCCAGCCAATATACCACAAGAATTCCCATATTCCGGCAAAGAATGCAATCGACAGGCATGTCCAGAACAATTTTGGCAATGCCCCGAGGATCGCGGCCCATAGCCGAAACATGCGCGACGGCGCATGTTTCGGCGCATTCGTTCGGCCAGCGCGCGGAGACGCCGTCGCCGTCGTGCCCATACGTTGTTTCCTCAGGCCGATTTGTATTTCAGTTTACCATAGACCTCCGACGATTCCTTGATCGCCGCTTCCAGAAGGCTCCAATCGATCGCGTCCTTCCCGGGCTTCTTCTTCAGATATCCCATCTCCATCACCGATTCGACGCGGGTCAAGATGAAGTCTTCCTGAGCGCGCTGATCGACCTTGGGTGGCTGCTTGCTGGCGCCGATCCGGGCATTCTCGAGCGAGAGCTTGTAGTAAGGCCCGACCAGTTGCTTGAGCGTCTCCTCGCGCTCGCTCTCGAAGAGATACTGTCCTTGCAGCATGCCTTTGATCAGGGCCTTGATGCCGTCGGGGTTCTTCTCAATCACCTCCGTGCGGGCGGCCAGCACACAGTCGGAATATTCGGGGCCGTATACGTCGATGCCATCGGACAGCAGCACGGCTCCCTTGACATCCTGCAAAAGAGCGGAGGCGTAGGGCTCGATGACACCGGCAATGTCGATGGCGCCCGCCTTGAAGGCCTCGACTTGCTCCGGTGTCGAGCCCAGATAGCGGACATTGATGTCAGAAAAGGACAGGCCGTTCTTCTTCAGCCAGTCGTAGGGCAACACTTCCAGCGTATCGAGCTGGAAGGTGCCGAGGGTCTTGCCCTTGAGCTTGGCAGGCGTGTCGAGGCCGGGCTGGGCGACGACCGAGCATCCTTGAATGCCGCCGCCGCCGACGATCCGCACCGGCGCGCCGCCATCATAGAGTGCCAAGAAGCTCGTATAGGGCAGCACGCTCACATCGACCTGGCCAGTGGCGAAGAAGGTCACCTGATCGGCGTTGGTCGGCGTGTTGACGAACTGCAGGGTAACGCCTTCCTGCTTTGCCAGCTGGCGCGCATGGGTCATGAAAAAGGCGCTGTTGCAAAAGCCGGTGCCATGGGTGCCCTTGAACACCGTATCCTCCGCCGCCTGGGCCGAAGGAACGAAAGGCAGCCCAATGGTCAGCGCCCCGGCTGCGGTGGTCTTGAGGAAAGACCGCCGGCCGAGACGCATATGGCTCGGATTCGGAAATCCGCGATCGCAGAATTGGCACATGACGCGCGTCTCCTTCGTCTCGATTGAATGTTTCGGGCTGCGACCCCGCGGCCGCCGTCGAGACAGCGGCCATAAAGCAATCCGCATGCCATTATTTAAAGTGCAGGTTTTACAGGTAGTTAGATGCTTTCGATCAAAATATTGTAGACAATTTTTGCAGATTGGCGACAAAAAGCACATATTGTATGCAATCTAGCCAGTTGCCGGCCGATTCATAGGCTGATGGCTGGGCATCAAGCGTGGGGCCTGCTATCCGACAGGCATCAAAACATTCTAATCATGGGGAATTATAGCGTTGCGGCCAGGTGCTCAGCGCAAACGCACCGGCCGGAAGGGAGCCTGCCAATTGCCTCCGAGCCGGCTGGCAAGCAACGAGACCGGGTTTTGGGCAGCGGCCCAGAACGACCCGATCGTCCGAGCTATCGTCGATGCCATTTCCGCCGGACGGCTACGCGCGGGGACCAAGCTCGGCGAGGAGGAACTGGGCGCCTTGTTTGGCCTCGGGCGGACGCGTGTGCGCCAAGCCCTGCGTGCGCTCAGCTTCGCCGGGCTTGTCCGGCTGGAACCCAATCGCGGTGCCTTCGTCACCTCCCCTTCGTTTGAGGAGGCCGAGGCGGTCTATGCGGCCAGACGCCTGATCGAGAGCGAGACGGTGCGCGAGGCAACGCGGCACTGCACGGCCAACGATATCCGCCGCCTGCGCACCCATTGCCAGGCCCAGGAGGCGGCGAGGGCGGACCAGCCACGCTACATCCGGCTCCTGGCCGAATTTCATCTCCTCATCGCCGAAATCGGCGGCAACGTCGTCCTTAGTGAATTGCTGGCTCAACTCCTCCCGCGTACCGCCCTTATGCAGGCGCTCTATCAGCCGGCGGGCGAGGGCGGCGGCGCCTGCCCGACGGACCACCACATGGAGATTGTCGGGCTGATGGCACAGGGCGACGAGGTCGGCGCTGCCTCCAGCATGACCACGCATCTGACGCGCAACCTGCGCGCCCTGGCTATCACGGAGGAGCCATCGCCGCCATCGGATCTGACGAGCGCCCTTCTCCTCTAGCGACCGCGCGCGCCGAGCCTGTCCAACCACCCTGGTCAATGCCTCTAGCCGGATGGATCACGACGTTCGCACAGGCCATACCCTGCGCCGAGACCCCGGCCAAGGCCGGCTTGGCATAGGCGAACTCTACGCGAATTTGCCCGGAAAGCTCGTCGAGAATGTTGATTTTGTTGACGCCTGGACCATGCAGGAGATCCTGGCGGATCACCCTGGCCTGTCGTGCCGGCCAGTGCTTCGGCAATCCCTTGGCCGCCACGCATAAGGACCAAAACTTACATCGGAATATTCGCCGTCGACGAGCGGTTTAAGGACACCCGGCGGCTGATTCCGCGCCTCGTCTCCAAGCTTCTTGCGCCCCGATCAATTCTTCTTCAACGAGCGATAGAGGGTGCTGTCCTTCAACTTCACCGTCAGAAAGGCGTAGCCGGAGCACGAGGTCATCGCTACACGGTCGCACCGTCTTAGTTGCTGAAACCGCTTCTCAACCAGCTCGTCCACAAGGCCATGCATCGCACGCCCGGCGCCTTCCCCGCGATGCCGGGCGGCGAAAAAGATCAATCTGGTCGGCGGTCCATCAAAGGATTGGTCTAGGCGCGCAGCCTCCGCTTCTCGCTCATCAAGTCCCGCGGGGTGACGCCGCCGAAATACCGCTTGCGGCGTCGTGGACAGCCCGTCCCTGGGAGGACCCGGCTTTCTTGTGATGTTCTTTCTGCTCGGCCAGCAACCGCCTTGCCCCGGCTTTCCCGTGGTCACGCCCGCCGTCTTAGCGGCGAGGATAGCTCGCTGCCGCTATACTTCGCCTGAACCGTGTAGTAGGTCGCGCACGACATTCCATGCTGATGTCAGCCCTTGTCGCCAACACACTCGTTTTGCCTTTGGCATGACACGTTCTTTTGAAACTTGATCGCGGCTTCGTCACCCCTCGTTTTAATGGATCTGATCCCGGCTCCGAGCAGACAGAAATCCAACGACGTCATGGGCAACGGGATCGACGCTTCAATAGACAATTTTCAGCGCCGCCTGAAGAACAGGACTTATATCTTTGCGCGATGGACTATCGAAAACCATGCGTCGGCACAGGTGTTCCGCTTGGGAGGTGTTTGTTGAGGAGGGTGGATGTCAAGCGCGGCCAAGCACTTGGGCGATCTGTTCTGTCGCCTGCCCCGGAGCAACGGGTCCGACTGGCCCGTCGACCCTGACCATCCGGCCGGTCATTGGCGCGCTCCCCGTCGAGGTAGCACTCGATGAATGACCACGACATGGCGGTGAAGCTCAGAGGCAAGCACCCGATCGAGGATGTCATCTATGAGCGGCTTGTCGACGCCATCATCGACAAGCATCTACGCGCCGGTGCGCATCTGAATGAGGTCAGGCTGGCGGAAGCCTACCAAGTACCACGCTCGCGCGTGCGTCGCGTCCTGGAGCGGCTGCGTGATGAGGATGTTGTCGTTTTCGAGCTCCACCGCGGAGCATTCATCAGCCGACCGACGATCGAAGATGCGTACCAAGTATACGAAGCGCGCCGGGAGCTCGAGTGCGTCGCCGTAAGGCTGGCATGCCAGCGAGCCACATCTGAGGATATAGCCCGACTGAGCGAGCATCTAGATATAGAGCACGCCGCCTTCGACAAGCAGGATCCCAGCGTCAACCGTGTTGCGAGCAACTTCCATACATTGATCGCCGATATTGCCGGCAACCCCGTCCTGTCCCGAATGCTTTCAGGTCTCATCCGGCGCTGCGTGCTCATTCAATCGGTCTATGAGCGTAAGAGCGGCATTCTATGCTTAACGCACGAGCATAAGGCACTTGTCGCGCATATCGCCGCTAATCGCCCGGACGATGCGGCGCGCGAGATGGCAGATCATTTCAACAATATTCTCTCGAGCCTCGACCTGACCGAAGCCCGACGTCAGGAAGCCGACGTCTACGAGTTCCTCCGAAGCTAGCCAACAATCAAACTCTTGAAGAGGCAGAAAGATTTTCGGCACGTCTTTTGCTTGATGTGGTTGCACGCAATCGTGCATACATTTTTGCCGGAAATCTGCATGCCGCCTTCTCCGCACCTGCGACCCGAGCGCAATCTCGTCGGCTACGGCAGACAGACACCGACCGGCGCCTGGCCGAACGGCGCTCGGCTGGCGATCAACGTCGTAGTCAATTATGAGGAAGGCTCGGAGCGCTCTTTCGCCATGGGCGATGCAGATCAGGAGCCGATGACCGAATGGGGGAGCTATGCCTTCCCCAAGGACATCCGCAATCTGGCCATGGAGTCCATGTATGAGTATGGCTCGCGCGTCGGCGTGTGGCGTATTCTCGATTCGCTGGCCGATGCACGAATCCCAGCGACCTTCTTCGCCTGTGCCGTGGCATTCGAGCAGAATCCGGCCGTGGCACAAGAAGTCGTGGCGGCCGGCCACGAAGTCTGCAGCCACGGTTATCGTTGGGAGGAAGTGTTCCGTCTCTCCGAGGAAGAGGAGCGCGAGCATATTCGGCTGGCCGTAAGCTCCTTTGAAAAGACGTGCGGCAAGCGACCTGTCGGCTGGTATTGCCGCTATGGGCCTAGCATCCGCACGCGGCGACTGGTTACCGAAGAGGGGGGATTTCTCTACGATTCCGACGCCTATAACGACGACGTGCCCTATTTCGTCACGGTGGACGGCGTACGCCGCCTCGTTGTGCCCTACACGTGCGACGTCAACGACATACGCTTCTGGAATTCACCAGGCCTCTCCCAAGCCGACGATTTTTTCCGCTACATGCGCGAGACGTTCGACGTGCTTTACGCCGAGGCCGCGCGTGGCCCGCGCATGATGTCGATCGGGCTCCATCCGCGAATGATCGGCAGGCCCGGACGCATTGGCGCCCTGAAGCGCTTCTTCGACTATGCCCGCGGGTTCGGCAATGTCTGGTTTGCGACGCGCGAAGACATTGCGCGGAGTTGGCTCGCCCGCGAGGATGACAATGACTAAAATCGCCGCGCGCGCCATCACCGCCCAGGCCTTTGCACCTTTTGGCACGTTGTTGGACGGGCCAGGTGCGACCGCCTGCCCTTATAGCGGACGCCCGGAGGCTCTACCGATCTTCGAACTGGTCGCAGCGCCAGGGCCATCGGGCGCGGACGCGCATGTCGTGAAGGTGATGGAGCGACACCCCCATTCCACTCAAGCCTTCTTCTCGCTGGATGCAACCGATTATCTCGTCGTCGTGGCTCCCGATGCAGAAGACGGCGGTCCTGCCCTCGACCGCGTAAACGCCTTCGTCGTCCCCGGCGGCAGTGCCATCCAGTATCGCGTCGCCGTCTGGCATACGCCGATGACCTCACTCCGTCCGCCCGGACGCTTTGTTCTTCACGTCCACAAGGACGGCTCGAGCGCAGACTGCGAGTTCGTTGACGTGTCCCCGATCTGCGTACGGCTGGAAGAAAAGCAGCCTCGCTGAACAAACTCTGCCCGCCAAAGCCCTTATCGAACAAGTTACGCCTAGAGGAATTGTTGCAATGCGGATGACATGGGGGCTTCCGAAAGCCTCACTCCTTGCGCTCGCTCTCGTAATCGCCGGCGGCCCAGCCTTTGCACAGAGTGCCAGCGAGACGCTGCTCGTCGCCGGGCCGCGCACGCCTGAATCGCTCGACCAGGAATATCCGCCGACGGAAGCCGGCCATGAGGCGCGGCGCAACATTTTCGAGCGGCTGCTCGTCTATGCTATGAAGACGGATCCGAATGGTGCGAGGGTCGAGGACTTCACCAAGATCGAAGGCGGACTTGCGGAAAGCTACGAGATAGCCCCCGATAACAAGTCGATCACCTTCCACCTGCGCCACGGCGTCAAGAGCGCCGCTGGCAACGAGATGACAGCGGACGACGTCATGTGGACCTTCCAGCGCGGCTGGAACATGAAGGCCACATTTCACTGGTACATGACGCAGATCCTAAAGATCGAGAGCTTCGATGCCTTCCAGCGGATCGATGATTATACGGTCAAGGTGTCCGTTCCGAACCCTTCATTGCTGCTCGCTCGACTTTGGGTCAATAACGACCTGGGTATCATCGACTCGGTCGAGGCCAAGAAACATATTACCGTCGACGATCCCTGGGCCACGCGCTTTCTCTCGACCGGGTCCGCATCGTTCGCGCCCTATTACATCTCCAAGTTCTCGCCGGGCCAGGAAGTCATCTACGATGCCAATCCTTATTATTATCGCGGCCCGGCAAAGCTGAAGAAGATCATCTTCCGCGAGATGCCGACCTCCTCCAATCGTCTGGCTGCCTTGCAGGCCGGCTCGATCGATGTGGCTGAATGGCTGACACCACGTGAAATCGCCCTCGCCAAGCAGATTCCCACCATCAAGGTCTGGGAAGTCTTCGGCAACTACACGCACCGGCTCGAAATGAACAACAACATGGCGCCTTTCGACAAGGTCGAAGTACGTCAGGCCCTGAACTATCTCGTGCCGCGGCCGCAGATCGCGCAGAGCGTTTACATGAACACGGCGCGTCCGACAAAGAGTCCTGTGTCCGAGATCTATCCGGCTTATACCGACGATAGCTTTCCTTATAAGGAAGATGTCGCCAAGGCCAAGGAACTGCTGGCGAAGGCCGGTTACAAGGACGGCTTTAAGACCGAGTTGGGCTATCGGACGGGCGAGCCTCTCGAAGAGCAGATGGCGGTGATCCTCAAGACGGCGTTTGCTCGTGCCGGCGTTACCGTCGATCTCGTGCAACTGCCGGCATCCAGCCTCGTGGAGCGCTACACCAAGGGCACGATGCCGATGTTCTTCATCCGCGACATGGCGATCGTGCCCGATGCCGCCTATGTCGCCAACCTTTTCATCAACAGCCAGTCGATGGTCAATTTCTCGCACTATAAGAACGCGGAAGTCGATGCGCTTATCAACAAGGCGCTCATCTCGACGGATGAAAAAGAGCGCGAGGAAGACATGAAGAAGGTCCAGCGCGTCGTCGTTGACGAGGCACCTTGGGTGTTCCTCTTCAATCCTGGATACCAGCTGGCAACCAGCGCTAAAGTAAAGGGATTCTCCTGGTACACACCCAACAGCAATAGCTGGTACGATTTCAGCAAGTAAGCGCTCGAGATCGGCTTTGTTCTAACGACCTCTTTTACCAGGATTGCCGTTGGCCCGGTCGCCCAGGCGGCCGGGCCCGAGCTTATCGCCGGACTAGAGAGACTCTCGCATCTCACAAGATGGACGCGCGTATGCTTACCGGATTGCGACGGTTCCAGCAGATGCTCCCACGCAGCCTGCAGATCATCCTTCCACGCCTCTTGCTGCTCGCTCCGCAGATGTTCGGCGTGCTGTTCGTCACATTCTTTCTCATAAGGTTGCTGCCGGGAGATCCGGCCGTACTGCTGCTCGGCAACATGGCGACACCGGAGGCGGTCGCTCAACTGCGAGAACGACTGGGCCTCAACGACAGCATATGGGTGCAATTCATTGCCTATTGCCGGAACGTGCTGCACGGCGACCTCGGAATCTCCATCTTTACTTCTCACCCTGTGCTTACCGATCTGATGGAGCGCGCGCCGGCAACATTAGAGCTCATTTTTTACGCGATGATCCTTACCGTCGCCATCGGCTTGTTGCTCGCGGTGGTCTCGGTCGTCCGCCCGGGGGGCTTCACCGACGTCGCAACGCGCATCTATGGTCTGGCCGCCGGCGCCATTCCCGATTTCTGGATCGGCCTGATCCTCATCTTCGTCTTTTTCTCGAAGCTGGGCTGGGCCGCCGCTCCTTTTGGGCGCATCGATGCCATGCTCTCAGAACCACCCTACGTTACCGGCTTTTATACGATTGACGCGCTCGTGGCTGGCGACTTCGGTGTCCTGCATTCCGCAGCCGGACGTCTGCTGCTTCCCGTGATCACGCTGGCTGTCGTCAATGCCGGTGCCCTGATGAAAATGACGCAAAGCGTCTTCGGCAAGGTATGGGCCAGCCCGTTCGTCCGTCATGCACGGGCCTCAGGCGTGCCCGAGCGCGTCATCATACGGGCAGCACTGCGTAACAGCCTGCCGCCAATCATAACCATCGTCGGCTTCCTCGTCGGCTTCCTCCTGGGCGCTGCAGTCTTGGTGGAGACGATATTTTCATGGGGAGGGCTTGGTCAGTACGCCGTACAGGCCGTCATGAACAGCGACTATCCCGCATTGCAAGGCTTCATCCTGGTCGCGGCCGCGTTCATCCTCGTAGTCTATCTGATCGTCGACATTCTCTACGAACTTGTCGATCCAAGGATCCGGGTATGAGCCGCATTCCACACAGTTTGCGGAGCCCGGCAGCCGTGATCGGTTTCGCCCTTCTGTTCCTGCAGATCCTGCTGATCCTGTTTGCCCCGCTACTCAGCCCCTACAGCCCGGTGGAGGCCGACGCCTTGGCCTCCCTCCAGCCCCCTTCTGCCGCCCATTGGTTCGGCACCGACATTACCGGCATGGATGTTTTCTCGCGGGTGATCTACGCAACGCGCATCAATCTGCTCATCAGTGTCGTCTCGGTCGCGGTGGCGTTTTTGATTGGTGTGCCTCTCGGCCTGTTCATCGGTTACTATAAAGGCATCGTATCCAGCCTGGTCATGCGCCTATTCGATTTCATCCAGGCCTTTCCGATCTTCGTCTTGGGCATGGCACTCGTTGCCGTCATGGGGCAGGAGATCTGGAACGTGGCGATCGTCCTTGCCATTCTGTTCACGCCGGTCTTCGCCCGCCTCATCCGTGCCGAGGTTCTCTCGCTGCGGGAGCGCCCCTTCGTGGCCGCCGCCAGGTGCAGCGGTGCCAGCGACCTGCACATCATGTTCGGCCATCTGCTGCTCAACGCGCTGTTGCCCGCCATGGTGCAGGTGTCGATCTCCATCGGCATGGCGATCCTTTTGACAGCCGGCCTCTCCTTCATCGGGGCGGGCGTGCGTATGCCTGTGCCTGAGTGGGGATTGATGGTCTCATCGGGTGCCCAGCAGATGATCCTCGGGGTGTGGTGGGTCTCCCTTTTTCCGGGCCTTGCCATCGTCTTTTCCGTTCTGTGCTTTGCGCTCTTGGGAGACGTGATCCGCGATCTGCTCGATCCGACCAAGACGCGCCGAGCGGTCAGCACGAGCACCGACATCATACCCGGCATCGGAGGTCCGCTTTGATGCAAGAAGTGCCTTCCGTGCCGCTCCTAAGGATCGACTCCCTGCGCGTCGAATCGATCACCCCTACAAGTGCGCCGCCGTTCCTACAGGGCATCAACCTTCGTCTCATGCCCAACGAGATTCTGGGCGTGGTCGGCGAGACCGGAGCCGGAAAGTCGCTGCTGGCAAGAGCCATCCTCGATCTTTTGCCTGAAGACCTCCGCGTGACCGAGGGCGAGATCTTCTCGCGCGAAAGGCCTCTAAGCCGTCTCAGCCCAGCCGAGCGACGGGCGTTTCGCGGTGGCGAGGTCGCGCTCATTGGCACCAATGCCAAGGAATTGCTCGACCCCGTGGTGACGGTCGGCAGCCAACTGGTGCGCGTTTTGCGCAGCCACCATCGTGTCTCGCGGCGGGAAGCGTGGGCGCGGGCCGTCAGCCTCCTTGCCGAAGTCGGGATCGTCAACGCCAAGGAGAGGGCGCACGCCTACCCGCACGAGCTTTCGGGCGGGATGGCGCAGCGCGTCGTGATCGCGATGTCGCTGATCAGCGAGCCCAAAGTGGTGCTGGCCGACGATGCCACTCTCGGCCTCGATGCCACCGTCTCGGTGCAAGTGCTGGACATGCTCGTCGAGCGGACCCGCAAGATGGGCGTCTCGGTGATCCTCATCACCCACGATCTCGGCATCGTCGCGCATTACTGTAATCGGGTGGCGGTCATGCGCAGCGGCCGAATCGAAGAGATCCGTGACACGGTAGACTTTCTGGCACGTCCCGACCATCGCTACAGTCAAGATCTCCTGGAGGCGGCCAAGGCCCGGCCGATCCCCTGGGTGCGGTCGATAGGCAAGGCCGACACACCGCTCCTCGAAGTCTCCAACCTCGTTAAAATCTTTCCCGGCAAGCGGCCCGGCGAGGAGGTGAGGGCTGTGGATGGCGTGTCCTTCCTCATCCCGCCAAGCGAAACCCTGGCTTTGGTTGGCGAGAGCGGTTCGGGCAAGACGACGATCGGGCAATGCCTCGTCCGTCTGTTGCAAAGCGATTCCGGCCGGGTGCTCTTCGACGGCCAGGAGATCACGACGTTGTCCGAGGCGCGATTTCGGCCTTTGCGTCGACGGATCCAGATGGTCTTTCAAGAGCCCTACGTCGCATTGAACCCGCGTTGGCGCGTGCGCCACCTTGTGGATGAGCCACTCCGCATGCTCGACAAGCTCACCTCGGCCGAGCGGCTGAAGAGGGTGCACGGCATGCTGGAGTTAGTACGGCTGCCCGCGCGATACGCCGAGCTCTATCCCTACGAGTTGACGGCCGGCGAGCAAAAGCGCGTCGGCATGGCCCGTGCTCTGATCTCTCGGCCGGATTTCGTCATCTTCGACGAACCAACGACAGCACTCGACATTCGCGTGCGCGCCCAGATCATCGACCTCGTGCGGCAGTTGCAGAGCGACATGCAGCTTTCCGCCCTGTTCATTACCCATGACCTGAATTCGGTGCGCTCGCTTGCGCACAATGTGGCTGTGATGAACCGCGGGCGCATCGTCGAGATGGGTTCCATGGAAGAGGTCTTCGCGCGCCCGAAAGATCCCTACACGCAAAAGCTTCTGGCGGCCGAGCTCGGGATCGAAGGCATCCACGGCCCGCAAGGCAGTGCCGCGGCGAAGAAGAAGGGAACAGTCGATTGAGCAACGACACGACGCTCATCACCGGCGCCTCCGGGCTTATCGGCCAGGCCGTGCTCGCCCGTCTTCTCAAGGAGGGCCGCAAGGCGGTCGGTATCGATCTTCGTCTAAAGCCGGGGCAGCTTCCCGTCCAGATCGTCGATCTTGGCGACATCCACCAGTTGCACGCCTTGGCCGAGCGCGAGGCCGTCGGTTCAATCATCCATTGCGGCGCGGTCTCGGGTCCGATGGTGATGGTGGACAATCCCTACGGCATCATCCAGACGAACGTCGTCGGCACCGCCAACATGCTGGAGCTGGCGCGCCTCCGACGCATGCGCAGGCTGGTCTTCTGTTCCTCGACAAGCGCTTACGGGCCGACGGAACCGCCGGCGTCAGACTCCAAGGGGATTCCCGAGAAAGCCCTGCTGGCGCCAGACAGTGTGTATGCTTCGACCAAAGTGGCCTGCGAGGCATTGCTCGCCGGCTACCGCCAGCAGCACGGTCTCGATGCCGTCTCGGTGCGACTTTGCTGGGTATACGGGCCCGGGCGCACGACGGAATGCGTCATCCGCACCATGATCGAGAGTGCGCTTTCAGGGAAGAAGGCTCTTATTCCATATGGCGCGGACTTCCCGCGCCAGTTCATCTATGTGGACGATGCCGTGGAGGCCCTCTTGCGGGCCCGCGACGCATCGACATGCCCGCAGCCGGTCTATACGGCCACGGGCGGAAGCTTCCTCACCATCGGGGAAGTACGCGACCTGGTCGTCGAAATCTGGCCCAAGGCCCAGATCGAGGTGGCACCTGGGGCGGATCCACATGATTCCTACCAGCATCGCTTCGATAGCACCGCCATCGCCCGGGACCTCGGCTTCGAACCGCGGATGACCCTGGAGCAGGGAATTAAGGCCTACGCCACCTGGCTTTCTTGTCACTGAGTCGAATGATTGGAGACGCTTTTGGATCTCTTTAGCCTTGCGGGCCGGACCGCTCTCGTTACCGGCGGGAGCCGGGGTATCGGTGCTGCCATCGTTGGATTATTCGCCGAGCATGGTGCCAAGGTCGGCTATTGCCAAGTTGACGACCAAGACAATGCAGAAGCCCTGGCTTCGCGATTGAAGGAAAAGGGCTATACCGTTCATCATACCGTCTGCGACGTCGCGAAGGTGGATGACGTCGACGCACTGGCCGCATGGAGCGCCTCCACGCTCGGCCACGTCGATATCCTGGTGAACTGTGCCGGGATCGGCGGCGATCTTCGCTTCGAGGACATCACCGTCGAAGCGTTCGACAGGATGATCGGCGTGCATCTCCGCGGCACTTTTCTGGTGACACGGAAATTCTATCCGGCCATGGCCGAACGTGGCTGGGGCCGCATCATCAACGTCTCCTCACAACTGGCTTACAAGGGCGCCCCCGGTCTGGCGCACTACTGTGCTGCCAAGAGCGGCATTGTCGGCTTCACGCGTGCACTTGCCTACGAGGCGGCGCCGCGCGGCGTGACCGTCAATTCCGTGGCGCCCGGCGCCACCGAAACCCACATGCTGATGGGCCTGACCGACGATTGGCGTGCGATGAAACAGGCGGAAATCCCGCTCGGCCGCTTCGGCAATCCGCAGGAGATCGCACCCACGGCCCTCATGCTCGCCTCGGATGCGGGCTCATTCTACGTCGGCCAGACGCTCTCGCCCAATGGCGGCGATATTCTCCTTTAACTGAATTTTGCCCTACAGGTCTCCGCCTCATGTTCGATCTTGTGATCCGCAACGGCACCGTCGCTACGGCCGCCGACGTTTTCAAAGCCGATATCGGCATCCGCGCCGGACGCATCGTTCAGCTCGGTGAAGGGCTGGAAAAAGGCGTTGAGGAGATCGACGCCACAGGCCGCTTCGTGTTGCCGGGTGGCATCGACAGCCACGTGCATCTCTCGCAGCCCTCGGGCGACAATATCGCCATGGCCGACGACTTTGCCAGCGGAACACTCTCGGCCTTGTTCGGCGGTAATACGTGCGTCTTGCCCTTCTGCCTGCAACAAAAGGGCCAGTCGCTTCGGAAGGCGGTCCAGCTTTACCACGAAGAGGCCGCGGGCAAATGCTACACGGACGTGTCATTCCACCTGATCATTTCCGATCCGACACCATCCGTGCTTGGTCAGGAGTTGCCGGCACTCGTCGCCGATGGCTATACGTCGTTCAAGATCTTCATGACTTATGAAAATCTCCGCCTGAATGACGCGGAGATCCTGGCCACGATGGACGCCGCACGCCGGACTGGCGCTCTCGTCATGGTCCATTGCGAAAACGAAGACGCCATCCGCTATCTCATCGGCCGTCACGAGGAGGCCGGGGATGTCAAGCCAAAGGCGCACGCAATGACCCGCCCGGTCGCTGTTGAGCGTGAGGCTACCCACCGCGCCCTTTCCTTGGCCGAGATCGTCGACGTGCCAGTCGTCATCGTCCATGTGTCCAACGGTCAGGCCATCAACGAGATAAGGGCTGCACGGATGCGCGGCCAGCGTGTGGTCGGCGAGACCTGCCCGCAATATCTGATGCTGACCGCCGATGACCTGGACGGCATGAACTGGGAGGGGGCAAAATTCGTCTGCTCGCCTCCACCGCGCGACAAGGACGAGCAGGCTGCGTGCTGGCTAGGGCTGCAGGAAGGCGTGTTCGACCTATACTCCTCCGACCATTGCCCATTTCGCTACAATGACCCCAAAGGCAAACTCAACCCGCGCGGGCGGTCCAGCTTTCGTCACATACCCAACGGCATTCCCGGGGTGGAAACGCGGCTACCCATCCTGTTTTCGGAGGGGGTCATGAAAGGACGGATAACGCTGCCGCGTTTCGTGGCGCTGACCGCCACCAACCATGCCCGCACCTATGGATTGGAGCGCAAGGGTGGGATCGCCATTGGCATGGACGCCGACCTTGCGATCTGGGATCCAGAAGAACGCCGCACGATCCGCCATGCCGATCTCCACGACGGCGCCGACTACAGCCCCTATGAGGGTCTCGAGGTCCAAGGATGGCCTACGACGGTCATTCTTGGCGGCCACACGATGGTGAACGAAGGGCAGTTGGTCGGCACGCCGGGAACAGGCCGTCACGTCGCGCGTACGCGCTCACAAGTTCTGCCTTGACCCATATAACCGCGCCTAGGCGACGCTATCCTGGTTGTTCCTGCTCCATTATGCGTCGATCTATCTGTTGCGGGACAGGGCGTTCCTCGCGATCCGGAAGATTGTACAGGCCATGGCCCCCGTCTTCTCGGCGGGCCTGATCCTATGCGCCTTCGCGCTCTTCCGCGGCGAGGATTGGCCGACCAAGCGAAAGACCGAAATTCTTTCCGTCATAGGGGGCTGATCGTCGGTATCAACTATCCTTGAATATATTGGACGGAAGGGCGCCTCGTCTCGAGCGTGGCGGCGATTATGACCGCAACCGTTCAGAACTGGATATGTCTGGCCGAGGCGCTTGTCCTGAAGACGTGGCGGCTTAGCTCGACGAGCGTCGGTACGGTGTTACTGGCGCTGGCCGTGGTAGCACTGATCACGGGTGCAAGCGGATATGGGGAAGGGATGATGATCGGAACCGCGGTCCCTGCTCGCCGGAAGCGTATCCTTCGCGGTCGGAACCTTGCCCAGTCGCAAGCTGCCGCCTCCCAAGGATCAAGCCATGTGGCCGGGTTCGCAACTTAATTTCAGCGGCGCGATCATCTTCGCTGCGCCGGCATTCTTCTCATCGTCGCTGGGTTTATTTCATTCCGCGCATCAAGCGCAAACTCGCGCTGCATGCCGATCTCGGTCCCGACTGATCCATGGAGCGCAGGGCAGGCGTGGACGTCGGACTGACAGAACGGATTGAACTCGATAAGCAGCCGATGAGAACATCATACGCGCTTGGCGCATCCTCGGATGCGGCTAGCCTGTCGACCACCGCCATCCAGCAGTCCTCATTCGAGCCGACCGAGTCCCTTTCGTTGGACACAAAGACAGCTAGCCAAGCGGCACTTACGCCTTAGCGGCAACGATGGAGCCGACTTGGAGAGCTAAAGGCACAAAAGCCAACCATGAAGGCTGGCTTTTGTTTGACTTGCGTACGCCCACCTTAAGCGCGTCCGGTCCGACCATTTGGGCTAACCGTTAGCTCGGCGGTCTTCGAGGATCAGATCGGCTGCCTTCTCAGCGATGGCAATCGTCGAGATGTTCGTGTTGGCCGCGACGATCGACGGCATGATCGATGCATCCACGACGCGAAGACCTTGCATCCCGCGCACGCGACAACGCTCGTCGAGGACGGCCATCGGGTCGCCCCCCGAACCCATCTTGCAAGTGCCTGAGACATGCCAGCCCGACCAGACGGTGTCCTTGACCCACTCGGCGATGACCTCGTCATCCTTGCTCATTTCCTGCGCCCGACCATAGGGTGGGAACTTCATGCGCGTGACGAGATTGCGCGTGAGAGGCGACAGATCGAGCATGAAGGCAGCTGCCGCCGTCTTCACCCAGGTCGAGAAACGCGGCACGCTCAATGCACGCACTTCATCTGTGTAGCCTGCAAGAAACCAGGTGTTGACGAACGGCTTGACCTCGGGGCTGTCCATGAGGCGGACCATGCGTTTGAACCCGTCAACCAGACGGGCAAGGTCGCGATAGTCCGAGGCCAAATTGAGATCGACGATCGGCTCGACTCCAGGATCGGAACTAGCCAGCCGCACCGTGCCTTGTGAATAAGACTTGTTCACACAGACATTAAGGGCACCCATCGTCATGCCCAAGCGATGCCAGCCAGCCCGATTGACCGGCATCAGGAGCATGTCACCGCGATGGCAGTCAGCAACGCCGGAGGAGTAGCGAACACCCATATAGATGTGGCGCCGCTGGGTTCTTCCAATCCGCGCATTGGGCTTGAGATGGGCGCCGAACGCCAGATGGGGATGGTCGGTCAGGTTCTCGCCTACACCCGGCAGATCGTTGACCACTTCGATGCCGCGTTCGCGGAGATGGGCAGCTGGACCGATGCCGGCTCGAAGCAGGATGGCCGGCGAGTGCAGAGCACCCGAGGAGACGATGACCTCCTTTCCCTGGACCTTCTGCAGTTTACCCTCGAGGCGCACCTCGATCCCAGTCACCCGCAGGCCATCTAAGATCAGCTGCTTGACCTCGGCATTTGCAAAGATTCTAAGATTGCCGCGCGAGCGTGTCGTACGGTCCAGATAGCCGAGCGCTGTCGAGACCCGCTTGTCGTTCTCATTTGAGAGCGGCATCGGATAGGCCGCATCCTCGAAGGAGCCGTTATAGTCGTAGCCGTAGCCGTAGCCCTGAGCGTTGGTTGCGGCCAACATGGCCTGGGTGAAGGGAGCCCAGTCCTTTGGAAAGACGCGACGGATCGGAATCCGCCCGTCTTGTCCGTGCAATTCCCCGCTAAAATCCTGGTCCCGCTCGAGCTTGCGGAAATAGGGCAGCATGCCCTCCCAGCCCCACCCCTTGAGGCCCATGGCCTCCCAATCGTCGTAGTCCGCGGGAAGACCGCGTACGGCAAATTGGCCATTGATGCTGGAGCCGCCACCCATCACCCGGGCCTGCTCCAGCTTGGAGGGCTTGGCTCGACCGTCGTTCCATTTGGGCGAGCGGGTGTAGACCCGCAGATTGGTCCAGTGGAAACGAGGATCAAAGTAAGATCGGCCCGGATAGCTGTCCTGGATGACGTCTGGGACGTCCTCCGGTGGCGTGTCGGGGCCGGCCTCAAACAGCGCCACAGTAGCGCTGCCTGCTGAAAGCCGGTTGGCAAGAACGGCGCCAGCCGACCCACCGCCCACAATTACATAATCATAAGTCATCGGATGCGCCAAAGCTCTAGGGTCAGGCCGCGTAATTGATCCAGACAGCCTTTTGGCGCGTGTATGTCTCGATGCCGACTCGACCCATGTCCTTGCCGAAACCCGACCCCTTGAAACCGCCAGCCGGGAAGGTGAATTCAGGTCCGCGGCCATTCTGATTGACCCAGACCATCCCGGATTCGATCTGCTCGGCCGCAAGGAGCGCCTTTTTGATATCGGTCGTGAAGATGCTGGCGGCGAGCCCATAGGTTGGATGGTCCGCCATCGCGATACCTTCCTCCACCTCGTCGAAGCGGTGAATGGAGGCAATCGGGCCGAAGAACTCCTCCTGATAACCCGTCATCTCTGGCGTCACGCCCTCAAGGAGCGTCGGAGCGTAGAAGCTGCCCTCGTTGCGGGTCTCGAGCCGCGAGCCACCGACACGTGCGGTTGCGCCTTCGGCCAGAGTCTTTTGCACGAGACTGTCAATCCGAGCCAATTGCTTCTCATTGATGATCGGGGGGAAATCGCTTGCCTCTCTCCAGGTCGGGCCAGGAGTGATGGCCCGGCAGCGTGCCTCGATTTTCTCCACCAACTCGTCCGCGATTTTCCGCTGGATGATGAGCCTGGAGCCGGCCGTGCAGACCTGACCGCCATTGCCCATGAAGCCTGCGGCAACCTTGGCGGCCAGGGCATCCAGGTCCTCGTTGTCTGCGAAGATCAATTGCGGGCTCTTGCCACCCAGCTCCAGCGTCACCGGCTTGGTGCCGTGACTGGCCGCCAAGGTCATGATGGCGACGCCAGTGGCGGTCGATCCTGTGAAGGAGATTTTGCCGATCGACCGATGTCGAACGAGAGCGGCACCCGTCGTCTGGCCATAACCATTGACGACGTTAAAAAGCCCCTTAGGCAGACCCGCCTCAGTCGCGATCTCAGCCAAGAGGAGGAGTGTGTAGGGCGTGAGTTCCGAGGTTTTTATCAAGATGGCATTGCCTGCCGCCAGGGCCGGAGCAAATTTCCAGGCAGCCGTGATCATCGGAAAATTCCAGGGCACGATCGCCGCAACGATGCCATAGGGCTCGGGGCGAACCATGCTGAGAATGCCCGACTGGGTCTGGGTCGTCTGACCCTCCAGCTTGTCGCAATATTCAGCAAAGAAACGGATCGTACCTGCCGTACGCGCGGCATCGCGAACAGTGGTCTCGGCGATCAGCCTCGTCGAATTAGCGGCCTCCAGCCTGGCAAGATCGAGACTGCGTTGCTCGACCAGTTCAGCGAACCGCGTGAGCACCCGGGCCCGCTCGATCGGTGCGATCTTGGACCAATTGCTGGCTTTCAGGGCCTGGCGTGCCGCTTGCACGGCTGCTTCGACTGCTTCTTCGCCACCATCTTCGAGCGTACCCATCACCTGAAGGTCCGAGGGACGGCGAACTTCGATCGGCTCACCACCGAAATCGATGTAGCGACCGCCAATATGGTGGCCCTTGGGGATGCTGAGCGAAGAGGGGTCGAAATCCAGAGACATTATCGGCAGTCCTTAAATCATGCGTCCGCAATGCGGCCATGCGGTCGGCGAGCCGACGCCTGGGCCGGCCACTTGTCGAAAAGGGGACGGTCAGCGTGCGTCCAGGAAGGGCCGGAGCATTTCGGCACTTTCGTGGAAGCGGGTGACAAACCCCTTGAGGCGAGGATGTTCGGGATGCAGCAGGACCTCGGCCGGTGGGCCGTCGGCAATGATGCGTCCCGCGTCGAGGAAAACGACCCGGTCTGCGATCTCGAAAGCGAACCCCAGTTCGTGGGTCACGACAACCATGGTCATGCCGCTTTTGGCTAACGCCACCATCGCCTTCAGCACTTCACCCACTAGCTCGGGGTCGAGTGCCGAAGTCGGCTCATCGAACAGCATGACTTTTGGATTCATGGCCATGCCGCGAGCTATGGCGACACGCTGTTGTTGACCACCAGAGAGCTGGGCTGGCCGTTTGTCTACATGCTGCTCCAGGCCCATGCTGGCCAGGAGTTCCATTGCCCGGGCACGTGCCTCGGCTTTGGACTTCATCTGGACGATCACTGGCCCTTCCATGACATTCTCAAGAGCCGTCATGTGGGGAAAAAGGTTGAACTGCTGGAAGACCATACCGGTATGCGAGCGGATCTTGTTGATCTCACGCATCGGCAGACGGATTCGATCGCGACCGTGATTGTCGTGATCGAAGATTCGTTCGCCGTCGATATCGATCCGCCCTGCATAGGGCTGGTTCAGCAGGTTGATGCAGCGGAGCAGGGAGGTCTTACCCGAGCCGCTCGCGCCGATCAGGACGACGACTTGGCCGGCCTCAACTTTAAGATCGACGCCTTTGAGGACTTCGTGATTGCCAAACCGGAGCCTGATGCCGGCTAGATCAAGGATTTGTGCGGATGACCGTGGGCTGCTGGCTGCCATCTCAGTGGCCTCCGACATGGCCGCGTTCGACCTTGCGTAGAATCAAGGTGAGCGGAACCAGGATGATGAGGAAGATGGCGCCGATGGCCGTGTAAATCTCCATCGGCTTGTAGGTGAAACTGCTGATATAGCTGCCCTGGTAGAGCAGATCGGGAACCGTGATCGCCGAAAGCAGCGTCGTATTTTTCATCTGGATAATCGATTGGCCGGCTAGGGGCGGGATCATCCGCCGGATTGCCTGGGGCAGGATGATCCGGCGCATCCTTTGGACATAGGACATGCCGAGCGCCACTGAGGCATCAGTCTGGCCGCGGTCCACAGATTGCACACCGCCTCGAAGGATCTCGGCGTAGAACGAGCCAATATAGAGGCTTAGACCTGCAAAACCCGCCCATCCCTTAGTAATGTTAACGCCCAAGAAAATCGGGAGCGCGTAATAGATCCAAAGAAGAGTGACAAGAAGCGGAATGTTTCTAAAGAATTCGACATAAATACGACCGATATAGGTCAGAATTTTGAATGGGCTGAGCTGAATCAGGCCCATGACAAGGCCAATGGCCAGCCCAACAGCGATGCTACCGACCGTGTAATAGAGCGTGACCCACAAGCCCTGGAGAATAAGCTGCCAGTTACTCGTGATCACCGTATAGTCAAACATAGCTGACCTCGGCGTTGGACAAAACGGAAATGGGCCGGTTCTTGCCGGCCCCTAACACTTAGAAGCTGAAGTTCGGCGGCAGGATGGAGAGATCGAAGCCGTGCGCTTCAAACGACCGCGCCAGGCGGCCTTGGGCGATGCCCAGCGAACGCTCTTGAAGTATCCAGTTGGTCAGGAAGTTGATGAAGCCCTCGTTCCCAGGCTTGCGGGCAACGGCCAGCGTGGCTGGATTGCGCAGCATAGGTTCAGGAACGGAGAGTTCGCCAATGCCTTGCTTGGACACCTGGAGCGCGTCGAAAACAGCCAGGATCACCGCGTCGGCCCGGTTCGAGCGGAGCTCGAGTAGCGCGAGATTACGGTCTTCGACCGTCGTGATCTTGGCCTTGGGCAAAAGCTGCTCTGCCACGACCTGCATCGTGCTGCCTTTTTGGACAACGATCCGCTTGGACGGGTCGTTAAGCTCCGCCCAGGTCTTGACCGGCTTGCCAGGCGGAGTGGCCACGGCCCAGGCATCGGTGAATAGGGGTTCCCAGAGATAATCGACGACGAGCCCTCGTTTTGGGTTGGGGTTCACACCGATCGCCACATCGATCTTGTTCGACTGGAAATCGGCAGCAAGATTGCCCCACGTCGTCTCGACAGGCTGCAGCTTGACGCCCAGGTCGTCAGCGATCTCTTTGAGGAAATCGACGTAGAACCCACTCCACTCGCCGGTCTTCGGATCCTTGATGTAGCCGGGCTCCTCGCCAATCATGACCGGCGCGCGCAGCTCGCCGCTAGACTGGATCTGCTTAAGGACGGCGGATGGGTCGTCATCGGCGCGAGCAGGCGCCGGCGCCGTCAGGAGGAGGCCTATAAAGAGCGCTGCGGTGCCAGCGAAAAATTGGCGTTTGGTTGTAGACATCGATGGGTATCCCGGCGGAATTGATGCATTGATTGGTTCTATCCCGAGGCCGCGGTGCTCAACGGCAGAGAAACCCCCCATGCAAGGGGTCATTCTTTTCTTTGAAAATCGTGCCCATCGTCGTGATGAAAGCTTGGCCGCTGATCTCCGCGATGACGGCTGGCTTGTCCCCTATGCAGGTGCGCTCGGCTATCTTGGCCTCGAACGGCACGCCCAGCACGTTGAGCGCTCGATAAGACTGGCCATCACCAATCCGACCCTGGTGGACCAGTTGAGCCAGCCTCGCTGACGTTCCGGTCCCGCAGGGACTGCGGTCGAACTTATTGGCTTCGAGAACGAGGATGTGACGAGCGCTCAGGGTTTCGCTCTGGCGAGCCTCATCCGCATAAAAAAGAACGCTGGCTGACGCATCCGTACCGACCGCAGCGCTATGCGCGCGTAGAGCATCCTTGATGCTGGCTTTGATGGCCGCTCCCTTGGCCAGCGCCTGACCGACTGTTCCGTCGTGCAGGTCGAGACCCAAGGCTCGCGCATCGACGAGCGCATACCACATCCCGCCATAGACGATATCGGCCTTGACCGTGCCGATGTCGGGAACTTCGACGATCAACCCGTCGATAGCCACGTATGAGGGAACATTCTTCACCCGGACACTGGCGAGCGTGCCGTCGTCACTCCAGTCCAGCCCGACCGTGACGATGCCAGCCGGGGTTTCGAGCGTGAAAGAAGAGCCGTCGGCTGCCGTGATCTGGCCGTTGGCAGCCAGCGTCTTTGCGTAGCCGATCGTTCCATGGCCACACATGTCGAGATAGACATAACTGGAGATGAAGAAGGCCCCGTAATCGGCGACGCGGCTTGGAACCGGAATAAGGCCTACCATGGCCGCGTGACCGGCCGGCTCGTGCAGGAGTGCAGGACGGAGATGGTCAAAACGCGCCTTGAAGTCGTCACGCATCGCCAGGACGCTCTCGCCACGCAAGGGCGATATGCCGCTTAGAATGACACGCGTTGGATGGCCTGCCGTGTGCGAATCGATAAATGCGTAGCTCGCCGAGCTTGCCAGCATCGTTCAAGCCTCTCCGTAGCGTTCGGCGATGACGTCGCGCATGATCTGCCAGATGTGGTGGATCAGTTCCTCGGTCAGGGCCTTGGAACGGGCGACATCGCCTTGGACGATGTGGCGCCAGATCACCTGCGTCCCGGGCGCGGTAATGGCCAGGATGCGCGGTTCGCGGACATAGGCGAAATAGCGGTAGCGCAGTGCCTGTTTGCCAAGGCTGTTGATCAGCCGGGTCAATGTCTGGTTGGCGGCCAGGCTGTAGATGAGCCTTGAGCCTTTCACGTCGCCTTGGAAGAAGGCCTGGGCGTCATTGTCGTTAAAGGCCCGCTCCAGTTCGGGAAGCAGAGACAAAAGCTGGGCCTTTTCAGGACCGTCGTTGCCGGCAGCGGCCCCAGCAGCCAGCCCTTCGAGCGGAATGCGGCAGGAATAGATCTCGTCGAAATCCTTGAGCGAGAGCGGCGCGACCCAGATGCCGCGTCGGGCCGCGCGGTTGACCAGGCCGTCGCGCTCGAGGAGCCGCAAGGCTTCACGCACCGGCGAGCGGCTGACTCCATAATGGGCGGCCACTTCTTCCTCTGTCAGGCGGGCGCGGGGCTCAAGTCGGCCAAAGATGATATCATCTTCCAGACGGCTCGCGAGAGCCTCTGGAATGGCCTGGGTGAGATCCCCTGTTCCTTCATACTGCATGTATCCTGTATACAATATCCAAAATGCAATTCAAGCAATCTGAAGCCTTCAGGGCGAAGAAAGAATGGCGCGCATGGACCCTATGACGTGATCCCACGATCAGGCGATTGGGGATCGCCCTGAAGACCTAGCCTACCTTACAAGCTTGCTTTGTCTCGTCGTTAAGCGAAGCGGTTCAAGCGGGCCTAGAACGGCTCGTTTGGTCTGCGATACCCTACGACCGCCGACGCTAGGCCCTTGGAGCAACAGCAGCTGCCGCACTGATCGTCCGAGCGTGACGCGGCGAGGACCCGCGCCGGTCCTTTCGGCCTGCAGGCAAAGCAGCCTCAATTCCGCTCACGGCCCGTAGGGCACGCCTCAATAGGTGGCGTGGAATTGTTGGATGGCGATCGCTTCAATCGAAGCGAGTTTGCCGCATAGGCCTTATACTAGTCATAACTCACATTATGGATTTTACCAGGCGACATCCTGGTCTCACACATCGTCAACCACGCCACGCTGTCGCAGCGTTTTCTAGACGTCGTCGCCGACTCAATCATCGAACGTTTTGATAACGAAAAAGGTCACGAGCGGCGCCGGGCTGTATCAAGGCCGAGCGGAGATCGAGTGGAGCCGCACAAAGGTCGGCCACGACTGGACCCGCAAAGCCACGGCGAACCTGAGTGGAAAGATTTCCCGCCTCTCGCACCTGTCATGGTCGGTCCGCGCGGCCATCGGGCAAATCACAGTTGAACAACGTCATAAGCTCCCGCCGGGCAGCGTCGCTGTCCGATACACCGACGAAGGCAACCATTTGCGACGTCTGTTTTGGCCGTGGCGTCGCTAGCTCTCTCCCGCCCACACGATGCCCCCGCATTGATGCGGGCATAGGGACCGACCCGATGGCGTATTACCGCCTCGTTCTCGCTCTGGTTTCGCTTGACGTGCCTACCGATCGCCTGGAAGGGTCGTGTTTCCACAAACTATGTTGTGGTTCCCGGGTAAAGGCGTCCAATGACGGGCGCCTTTACTCGTTGATGGCGGCTGGCGCCGCGCTAAGCACTGAGCCGCGCGGTGTCGCGGACGGCCCATTGCGATAAGCATGTCCGCATGCCGGATCAAAGCTGCCACCAAGTGCGACCGATGTTTTTTAGCCGACCTCGTCGACGAGGATACTTGCGCCAACGAGGTCGGGCGACGATCAGACCCGATCGAAATTCGTCGGCAGCACGAGCATGTCGCGGATTGTCACATTGCGCGGACGGGTAAGGATATAAAGAACGGCATCGGCCACGACGCTGGGCTCGATCAGGCTACCCGACTCCTTTGCCTTGCGGAGGTTTTCCTCAGGCCAGTCCGCCAGAAGCGCCGAGACGACCGGGCCGGGCGAGACCTGAGAAACCCGTATCCCATGCGGGATCAGCTGCCGGCGCATGGTTTGAACAAAGCAGGTGACCGCCCATTTCGACCCGGCATAGACTGGCTCCCAATAGGTCGGGAAATGGCCGGCGATCGACGATGTCACAACGATGTCTCCGGATCCGCGCTCAGACATATGCGGGATCACGTCGTGCACGTTCTTCATCACCGCATTGACGTTGAGTGTCAGCATCCGATCGATCGTGGCATTATCCGTCTGGATGAGATCACCGCCGATATAGGTACCGGCGTTGCAATAAAGAATATCGATGTGATCGACCTTGCCCAGGATCTCGGGCACCATCTTTCCACAGCTGTCAGCGTCGATCAGATTGGTGACCTGGGGGATGGCCCGGTCACCCAGCCGCGTCGCCAGTTTGCTCAGCTCTGCCTCGTTCCAGTCCACCATGACGACGAGAGCACCCGCCGCGAGCAGAGCCTCGGTCGTCGCCAAGCCTATGCCTGAAGCGGCACCCGTGATGACGGCGATCTTGCCAGCCAGTGATATGCCCATCTTCCTGCTCCCTATTTAACTTATCGTTTTGTGCCGCGTTAGCGCCAAACAGCGGATATCGATCACTCTACTTCCGGCTTGCAAGGCAGGATAGCTCAGCCGATCAATTCTGGCCTCACCCCGTCACCATGGCCAGTGTCCGCATCCTTGATGGCATGAGGTGCGCGGCATGGGCGATGCTAGCTTGACAGGATCGCTTCAAATCACCGGACGCGCGCGTTCCCCTGGTCAAGGTCAGACAGGCCAACTGGGTTTGCGTTATGCTTGTCACTTTTGACCAAAGATCAGGCCTACAAAGACGTTCCAGGCATGTGAATCGAGTGAATTTACAGACAAAAATAGTATTATATATCGCGATAATAGTTTTCTATTATAATAGCCGGTTTTTTATGAACAGCACAATACAAACTACCAATAATTATACAGGACTATAGATTTATAGCCGATTTAATTGGTCAATAGCGATATCATGCGTCACGCTACCTTCACGCCGACCATGAGCCGCCGATATTACTTACGCCACTGCCGTTATACGGCATTATTACTCGTTAATATTAATTACAATAACTTGGTCTACGTCAGTATTTATTAGGACTTACCTTTGTGTATTGCATTTACACAGACTAGGTCATGCTCTTGATTAACCGAAGAAAGTGAGTCTCCGGTCCATACGACGTCGATCCCACCCAGGCATCGGAGGCAAGGACATTTATCACTTCGATGACGACGATCCGCATTCACGGCTTTACGACGTTCGGTGCCTCCTGGTTCTCCTGAAAGACCGCCAGCCCTCTTTCGCCAGATCGTGCCATTGACAAGGAAAGACGAAGACGGATGGCGCTGCTTGGCAAAGCGGCGCCATCCGTCGGCCTTCGCGAGGCAGGGCTCCGCTATCGGTTCACGATCCGGGGTTGAAATCAACGGGGCGACGATCGCGGCTTTGGCGCTCGATCATCCAGCCCGGATATTCGGGCGGCAGTGCGCTGACCGCGTTCAAGCGTGATAGTTCGGCCTCGCTCAACCGCAGGCGCGTGGCCGCCAGATTGTCGTCGAGCTGCTCCACCGACTTGGCGCCGATGATGACCGTGGTTACCTGCTCTTGATGGAGGAGCCAGCTTAGCGCCACTTGGGCAATCGAGACGCCATGCGCCTCGGCAATCGGACGCATGGCGTCGATGCACTCGAAGGCGCGAGGGCGGTCGACGGGCGGGAAGTCGAAGTCGAGCCGCCGGGCACCTGTCGGGCCTTGCCCATCGCGATCATATTTGCCCGTGAGCAGGCCACCGGCCAGCGGACTCCATACCATCAACCCGACCTTCTGGTCGGCCAGGAGCAGCACGAGTTCGCGCTCAAGGTCGCGACCGGCGATGGTATAATAAGCCTGGAGTGACTGGAAACGCGACCAACCAAAGCGCTCGGCGATACCCAGCGCCTTCATAATCTGCCATGCTGGCCAGTTCGAGCAACCGACATAGCGGACCAGCCCCGCCCGGGTCAGATCCTCCAGCGCGCGCACGATCTCGTCCACGGGCGTGACCTTGTCCAACCCGTGGATCTGATAGAGGTCGATATAGTCGGTGCCGAGACGCTTCAAGCTGGCCTTGACGCCGTCCATGATGTGACCGCGCGAGGCGCCCCGGCCGTTGGGCCCTGGCCCGACCTTGCCATAGACCTTGGTCGCCAGCACGACCTGCGAGCGCTCGATGCCGAGATTGCGCAGGGCACGGCCCGTGATCTCTTCCGAGAGCCCCTCGGAATAGACGTCAGCC
This sequence comes from Arboricoccus pini, assembly GCF_900187945.1. Taxonomy (GTDB): domain Bacteria; phylum Pseudomonadota; class Alphaproteobacteria; order Geminicoccales; family Geminicoccaceae; genus Arboricoccus; species Arboricoccus pini. The sequence continues at coordinate 85,109 of NZ_FYEH01000010.1, forward strand.
GTATCAACGAAGTTGATGCCGGCGTCGACGGCACGCCTAACCAAGCTATCGGCGACCCCCTGGTCGAGCTGGCCAATCGCGGTCCAATAGCCCCTGCCGCCAAATGTCATCGTCCCCAAGCAAAGCTCCGAGACGAACAGCCCCGTGCGTCCAAGCTCAAGATATCGCATCACACGCGTCCTTCGGCTAATCCTCGCGTCACGCAGCCGGTTTTTCACCAACGACCGTGCGACCACTCTCGCATTCGCGATATACAGTTTTATATAGCGAAATGGGCCCGTTTCGGACCCGGCTTTCCGCCGTCGCGTTAGTGTGGCGACGTCCACACTCGGCCGACGCCGGCGGTTATGCCTCCAATTTCAGTCATTCTCTTTGTGATCAAGGAACATGCCCATGTTCTCCTGCGTCGGCTACGGCACAAAGGCGAGCGAGCAGCCACTCGGACCGTTCTCGTTCGAACGGCGCGACTGCGGACCGCGCGACGTGCAGATAGATATACTCTATTGTGGCGTTTGCCATTCAGATTTGCATCAGGCCCGCAACGAGTGGGGCAATACCATCTATCCTTGCGTGCCCGGACACGAAATCGTCGGCCGGGTGGCCAGAGTCGGGGCGGAGGTTACCCGCTTTAAGGAAGGCGACCTTGCCGGCGTCGGCTGCATGGTCGATTCCTGCCGGACATGCGCGGCTTGCAAGGAAGGCCTGGAGCAGTATTGCGAGCAGGGCTTCACCCCAACCTATAACGGCAACGATCCCTCGGGCGGTCCGACCTTCGGCGGATACGCCAAGGCCGTCGTCGTGGACCAGGACTTCGTCTTGAAGGTACCGGCCAATCTCGATCTGGCCGGCGTGGCCCCCCTGCTCTGTGCCGGGATCACAACCTACTCGCCTTTGCGCCATTGGCAGGTGGGACCAGGCCAGAAAGTCGGCATCGTCGGACTGGGCGGCCTTGGTCACATGGGGGTCAAACTGGCCCACGCCATGGGTGCCAGCGTCGTACTGTTCACGACCTCACCCGGCAAGTCGGAGGATGCCAGACGCCTGGGCGCGGACGAGGTCGTCATCTCGAAGGACGAGGCACAGATGGCGGCGCATGCCAACAGCTTCGATCTCATCGTCGACACCGTTGCAGCGCCCCATGACATCAACAGCTATCTGGCGCTTCTCAAGCGCGACAAGACGCTGGTTCAGGTCGGGGCACCCGGTGAGCCTTTGGCCGTGCAGGTATTCAATCTGATCATGAAGCGCCGCAGCTTTGCGGGCTCTCTCATCGGCGGCATCGCCGAGACCCAGGAGATGCTCGATTTTTGCGCCGAGCATGGCATTACCGCGGACATCGAGATGATCGCCATTCAGGACATCGAGGCCGCTTACAGCCGCATGCTCAAGAGCGATGTGAAGTATCGCTTCGTCATCGACATGCAGACTCTGCAATAGAGCGTCGCATCCCGGGCAGCCACGGCTGCCCGGGATGAAGCCCGTTCGAGCTATTTCTTGACGCTATAGGAATGAGCGCCGGTACCGGCAAGCTTGCCGCTGTCGACGATGAGATACTCATCGCGGATCGGCTTGCCGGCGAAATAATCCTCGAGGATCTCGCGTGTGCCAGCCGCGTATCGCGCCTGGGCCGAGAGGGTCGTCCCCGAGATATGCGGCGTCATGCCCTGATGCGGCATGGTGCGCCAGGGATGGTCGGCCGGCGCTGGCTGTGGAAACCAGACATCGCCCGCATAACCGGCAAGTTGGCCGCTTTCCAGCGCCCGGACGATGGCATCACGATCGCAGATTTTAGCCCGCGCTGTGTTCACCAGATAGGCGCCGCGCTTCATCTTGCCGAGCAGCGCGTCGTTGAACAGACCTTCCGTTTCCGGATGCAGTGGGGCGTTGATCGTCACGACGTCGCAATGCGGCGCCATGTCGGCCGCCGTTGGGTGGAAAGTGAGGTTCAGCTCCTTCTCCACTTCTGCCGGCAGACGGTGACGATCGGTGTAATGCAGGTGCACGTCGAAAGGCTTGAGACGACGCAGGACCGCAAGGCCGATACGTCCGGCCGCGACCGTGCCCACATGCATTGCCTCGAGATCGTAGGCGCGCGCCACGCAATCGGCGATGTTCCAGCCGCCTTTCCTCACCCACTCATGCGACGGCAGATAATTGCGCACGAGTCCCAGGATCATCATGACCACATGTTCGGCCACGCTGATGCTGTTGCAGTAGGTGACCTCGGCGACGGTCACCTTGTGCTTGATGGCCGCGTCGAGATCGACATGGTCCGAACCGATGCCAGCTGTCAGTGCCAGCTTCAGCTTCTTGGCCTTGGCGATTCGCTCGGCCGTCAGGTAGGCCGGCCAGAACGGTTGCGAGATCACGACCTCCGCGTCGACGAGTTCCTTCTCGAAGACCGAATTCGGGCCTTCCTTGTCGGAGGTGACGACGAGCTCATGGCCTGCTTTCTCGAGGAAGCTGCGCAGGCCTAGCTCACCTGAGACGCTTCCGAGCAGCGCGCCGGGCTGAAAGTCGATTGCCTTCGGGGTCGGCAGCGTCTGGCCGCCGGGGTAGTGATCGATCTTAGGCAAATCGTCGCGCGCATAGGTCTTTGGTTGACCATCGACAGGATCAGCATAAAGGACACATAGTACTTTTGCCATGTCCAGCCTCCTTTTTATTTAAAAGAAAATTGCAGACGCACATGACGTTCTCTTTAGAGAACTCCGCGTCTGACCCCTTCTTCTAGGGCTTCAGCAAAATGATCTGATCGCTATCTTATTCAAATAAAAGTTTTGGATCACCTCATTCAAATTTATGATGACCGTTCAAGATGACGTGACGCGTGGATGCGGCGAGACGGTCGGCCATGACATGGCCGAGCTGTTCCTGATCGATCGCCTTGAGGAAGGCCTGGACGGCCGTCGATGGCATCCGGTCGGTAAAGACGACGCCGATCGTGAATCCGACCGCCTCGTCATGCAGTTCCAGGGCCGCTATGCCCTCGGGCAGGTCGAAGGTCAAAAGGAAGCTCTCGGGCACGATGGTGGAGAGCCAGCCGACCCTTAGATGGCCGGCAAGAGCCGTTAGGGAATCGACTTCGATCCGCGGGCGCACCGCCACGCCCGCTTTGTCGAGATTGAGATCGATGATGCGACGGTTCTGCATCCTCTGCGTCAGCAGGCAAAGCGGCAACTGGCCAAGATCGGCCCAGTGAACCGGACCTTGCAGCCCACCAGCCTGCAAGGCCGGCGTCAGCAACAAATAGCGTTCGCGATAAAGGGGCACATGCTGGACATGGGCGATCGGCTCGTTGTCGATATAGGTGATGCCCGCGTCGAGATCGAAGGTTCTAAGGTCGCGCTCGATCTCCAGCGAGGATGCTGAGACCAGGTTCACGCGCGCGTGCGGATGGGCGGCGCAGAACGGTCCCGTCAGCCAAGGCAGGATCGGCATCGCCACCGGGATGGCCCCCAGCCGTAACGCGCCGGTGAAGCCATCCGCCTGCTTCAGGTCGTCTCGCATCGCCTGGTAGTCGTTCAAGATGCCGCGCGCCCACCGCAGCACGCGCTCGCCCTCAGGCGTGAAGCCGCGAAAACGCTGCCCCCGCTCGACGATCAGGACCCCCAGTTGCTCCTCGAGCTGCTTGATGCCGGTCGACAAGGTAGGTTGCGCCACATGGCACGATGCTGCCGCGCGGGCGAAATGCCGTTCACTGGCAAGAGCGATAAGATAGCCAAGCTGGCGGATGAACATGATCTAAGCTTGTTGATACCAGCCGCATGAAGGGGTCGGCCTGCCGGCCTGCACGTACCGTGTCGCTCGCTATATACGACTGAATATATCGTGATGAAAAGCTCACCCCCGGGCTCGATCAGCGCGGCGCGCCGCGGCGAAGCCCTCTTCTTTCACCCGGCATCGGAACCGCCGTCACGCCCGACCCTGGTGCGATCGCCGCCGGCATCGGATCGACAGCCGCGATGGCCGAGCTGACGTGCATCGGTCTTGCCATCTTGATGCAAGGCCCAGCCTGGCCGGGGGCCCATGAGCGTCGCCAGCCACGCTTGCGACCTGGCAGGCGGTTTGCTCGAGTGCATGCCGCGCCTGCGATCGCAAGGATGGGGAAGAAGCGGCAGGCTGACTTGACGACGATAAATGAATTCGCCGGCATGCGCGAATAAACGTGTTGGAATCCTTGTCTCTCATCCATGAACCATGGGAGGCTCAAGCGTGCCGGACTCTCGTAAGATGACCTCGTCTTCGAGGCGGGGGCTGCTTAGATGCATGGCATGGGCCGGCTGCGGCGTCCGCTGGACCGTGATAGGCGGCGTGCCCACGGCTCGCATGCTGGATGGGGACGCCGCCATGGCGACTAAACCTGCTGGCCTGAGCTTCATGCAGATCAGCGACAGCCATATCGGCTTTGCCAGCCAGCCAAACATGGATGCGAGCCAGACCCTAGCCGAGGCAATGGCACTGGTGCGGGCGCAAAAGGCCGACGCCGCCTTCATGATCCATACCGGGGACGTCAGCCAGCTCTCGAAGCCGGAGCAGTTCGACAAGGCAGCGGCACTGGTCGAGGCAGCCGGCCTCGAGACGCACTATGTGCCGGGCGAACATGATGTCTTGGTGGATGACGGCAAGGCGTTCTTCGCCCGTTTCACGCCCGCGGGCTCGCGTGGATGGTATGCCTTCGATCAGGCGGGCGTGCATTTCATCGCCCTTAACAATGTCCAGGACCTCAAGCCAGGAGGCCTTGGCAATCTCGGCGCCGCGCAACTGGCCTGGCTCAAGGACGATCTGAGCAGGCGAGCCGACAGCCAGCCCATCGTTGTCTGCGCGCACGTGCCGCTCTGGACCGTCAGCCAGGAATGGGGCTGGGGGACCGACGATGGCCTGCAGGCGCTGGCACTCCTGCGGCGCTTCGGCTCGGTCACGGTCCTGAACGGGCATATTCATCAGGTCATGCAAAAGGTCGAGGGCAATGTCGCCTTCCATACCGCCCGCTCGACCGCCTTTCCGCAGCCCGCTCCCGGCACCGCCGCATACCCTGGTCCGATCAAGGATCTGCCGCCCGGGCGGCTCAGATCGACACTTGGCATCACGCGCATCCAGGCGGTTCGGACGTCGAGTCCGTTGGCAATCATCGATACGCCGCTTGGCGCCTGAATCCTCCGACCTGGAGACGAATTTGCGACATTCCTATCCCGTGATCGCGTCAACCTGCCTTTTTCTCGTCGTCATGGCGCTGCCAGCTCATGCCGACGACGTAGCTGTCGACATTAAACATTTTACATTTTATCCAGCCTCGATCACGGTGCCTGCCGGCACCCGCGTGGTCTGGACCAACCATGACGATACTCCGCACACCGTTGTCGACGCCGCCGAGCCCAAGGTCATCCGATCGCCGCCGCTCGACACCGGCGATTCCTATGCTCGCCTGTTCGCGGCACCCGGGATCTATGACTATTTCTGTTCCTTGCATCCCCACATGCAAGGCACGATCGTCGTCGAATAGAAAGTGGCTCATGATCGTGAGCGAAGGTCTCGATGAGGCGCGCGCGTGAAATGGCCATTCGGTGTCCGGACCAGCCCCGCGACCGAAACTTCGGAGCGAAGTTTTCGCGATGTCGTCATGCCGCACCTGGACAGCGCCTATGCACTCGCTCGCTGGCTGGTCCGCGATCCGCATCTAGCAGAAGACGTCGTGCAGGACGCGATTTTACGCGGGCTTAGCTACTTCGCCTCTTTTCGTGGCGGCGACGAACGCGCTTGGCTGATGCGTATCGTGCGTAATACCGCGTATTCGGCTCTTGCCGCCCGAGCCCGCTCCAAGGGCCGGCCGGTCTCGTCTTATGAATCCCTGGACGACGCGGCGGCATTGGAGGTGGTGGATCCCGGCGACGATCCCGAGCTGGCTCTTATCCGCCAGGCCGAGCGGGCAGCACTCGAACAGGCTATCCTGGCCCTCCCCGTCGAGCTGCGCGAATGCCTGGTGCTCAAGGAATTCGAGGAATTGTCCTATAAGGAGATCGCCACGATTACGGGCGTGCCGATCGGTACCGTCATGTCGCGCCTCTGGCGCGCCCGCCGTACACTGCAAGACCGGATGTTGGAAGGCGCGTCCCATGACGCCTGAACAGTGCAGCGAACTGGCGCTTTTGATCCAGGCCGACATCGATGGCGAACTGCCGGCCGCCGAAGCTGCGAACGTAGCCAAGCATGTCGAGGCTTGCCCATCTTGCGCCACCTTACAACAAGATCTGCTTGAACTCTCAGGGCGCATCCGCGAAATCCGCTCGCCAACGGCGCCGCCCGCCCTGAAGGCCGCCATTGCCGAGAGGCTGGGCGCCCCAGCGCCGAGACGACCGGCTGCGGGACGACGCGCATGGTTCGCGGGCGGCCTCTCGCTTGGGGTGGCTCTGGCAGCCAGCCTTCTCGTCTTCGCTTGGCTGCCTAAGGCTGACATGGCACCGGACGTGGTCGTGGCCGCCCATATCCGCGCCCTCCAGCCCAGCCATCTCATGGACGTCGTTTCGACAGACCAGCATACGGTCAAGCCCTGGTTTGCCGGTCGCCTCCCCTTCTCGCCACCGGTCAAGGACCTGACCGCCCAGGATTTCAAGCTGGTCGGCGGCCGCCTCGACTATCTGCCCGGCCAGACCGCGGCCACGCTCATCTATCAACGTCGCCAGCATCTGATCGACCTCTTCGTCTGGCCCACGCCACCGACGCCGGACAAGGCCCCGGCCAATGGCAGCCGCGAGGGCTACAATTTTTTTCGCTGGCAGGCGGGCGGCATGACCTTCTGGGCGGTCTCCGATCTGAACAGTCAGGAACTCGCCCAGTTCGCCAACGCCTGGCGCTAGCGGCTCGCAAGCTGCCGGCAGGGGGCGGTCGGCGTCTCAAGACACTGTTCTTGAAGTGCGATCGCAATGGCGCCGCCGCTCGCGGGCCAGGGGTAAGCGATCGTTCGCCTTGCTAGAAAATCATGGTCACTATAGGGCCTGAGCTTGATGAGGGAGAGGCCCGCGAGCTCTCAGGGCGCGCCAGCGCCGAGCGCGCTCGGCCCGACGACGCTCATCTTGGCGCCATTGCCAGATGCAAAAGATGTGAAGCCCGCAGAGCATGAGGCCGGACGACTGAGCCCGGGTCACGGCACTTCCTCCGCCGGCCCGGGGCGATCCACGTCCAGCCCGGCCGGGCACCCTTGTGCGCGGAAATATGCGCGAGCCTGCCTCAGACCGGCCAATGCGGCCAACGCACAGCTGCCCCAGAAACGTGCAGCGGTCCGGCGCTCGTACCAGATCGTCATACTCCTTGGAGATGTCCTGGTTGGTGAAGCCCTCAGGGTTCTTTTTAATTACTGTGGCGAGGGGCGCCGTTCCACGCGCCGCTCCTCGACGAGCCAACGGAACGTCGGGTTCTCGTGGATGCCAAGGCGGATAAAGAGAACGATGCTGCGCAGGAAGGGAATGCGCCAGCTCTAAACCAGGAACTGAACGCCGCAGACGGAGCCACAGGCCAGCAGGGCTAGGTTGGCCATGAAGAGGTCGGTCGGGACGCCTAGTTGCGGCCAGGCGGCGACGAAGTCTCGATTATCGTCGCTCTTGGTCCATTCCAGGGCGAGGAGGACCGATCCGCCCTACTCGCCACCTACGCCTTGAACGAAGCGCAGCAAGGTTAAGAATACGGCGCCTGAGATGCCGATGGGCATAGATGGGCAGGAGCGCCACGAGAGAGGTCGCGATGGCCAGGAGAGTCAAAGTGGCGATCAGCGCCGCCTTGCGGCCGATGCGATTGCCATAATGGCCCAAAAAACGGCACCGATATGTCTTGCGACAAAGTCTAGCACATAGACAAGAAAAGCCCGCAGCGTTCCGACCAGCGGTCAACCCGGGGGAAATAGAGTAGAGCGAAGACGAGACCAGTCACCGTGCTGTAGAGGAAGAAATCATACCATTCAATCGGTCGTGGCGGCAATGACGGCGCGACGTCGCTGGAGGCGCACTTCGGGGTGGCGACCGCCGGATCCTCGCCCACAGGCGCTCTGATTGCCGATATTCTTGTTGTTCCCTGATCATTGTTTTTCTGTCAGCTCGATCGCGACCGCTTGCGATGGAGCCTTTTGCTACAGTCAACGTGAACATCATGGCCGAGTGTCCGTGGCATTCAACATATGCGTCCACGCAGGCAGACTCCGCATGGTGCAACAAGAGATGCGGCTGGATCCGGCAACAGGAAGGCTTGACCTAGGCGGCAATGCGCTCTCGCATGCGCGAAGCCGTTCGGTCGCTCCGCCATTTTAGCGCGAGGCTCTGCCGAGCCACGGCTGATCGCGGCCAGTGGATGGTCTCGGGCAAGCGCATGAATGCACTACGTTCCCTCGTGCCGAAAATAGTCGATGAAGGCCCGTAAGGCCGGCCGCATTTGATGCCGAGAGGGATAGTAAAGGTGAAAGCCACTAAAGGAAGGCGACCAATCCTCCATCGCTGTGCTCAAACGCCCCGCGCTAATATCTTCGGCTACCGTCGCCTCGAAGAGCAAGGCCAGACCCAGACCGTCCAAGGCTGCCTGCCTTATCAGTTCCTGCTGCGGCAGGACGAGATTGCCCTTGACCTCGACGCTGATGGCGTGCCCGTCGCGCTCTAATTCCCAACGGTAGATGCGTCCGCTTTCAAACCGGCGCCGGATGCAGTTATGCGCGCTGAGATCGCGGGGATGCAGGGGTGCTGGATATTTCTCGAAATAACTGGGTGCGGCGACGACGAGAGCGCGCCGCGAGCCCTCCACGGGCACGGCGATCATGTCGGCCTGCAGGCTTTCGCCCAGCCTGATCCCGGCGTCGCAACCGCTCTGGACGATATCCTCGAAAATGTCCGAAGCGCGGATATCGAGCTCGATCGCCGGATAGAGCGCGGCGAAGCCCGGCAAGCGCGGCATGATAAGTTCCTCGGCGGCGAGGAAGGGCATGGTAACCTTCAAGGGGCCACGGGGCGTGGCCCCGCCCTCCACCGCATCCGTCAGGCCCATCTCGATCTCGGCAAGCGGGCCGACGACCCGCGCGAGCAGCCGCGCCCCCTCCTCCGTCGGACGTGTGAAGCGCGTGGTCCGCGCCAGAAGCCGAAGCCCAAGACTACGCTCCAAGGCCGAGACGGCATGACTGACCGCCGAGGGAGCGATCCCGAGCTGATCGGCCGCAGCGCGAAAACCACCCGCCCTGACGACAGTGGCGAAGATAGCGAGTTGCGAAAGCTGCCTTCGATCCATTGATCGACTAATTAGATCAGCCTGATCTGGATTGCACGGATAATCATCTCTATCCGCTGAACCTATGCTCCTGGGGGTCGCCAAGCCCATCACGCAAGGAGCATCCAATGCAGCGTCGCAAACTCGGTAAAGAAAAGGTCTCGGCCATAGGGTTGGGCTGCATGGGCCTGAGCCAGGCCTACGGGTTCCAGGACGAGGCCGCCTCGACCCATTCGCTGCACCGGGCGGTGGATCTTGGCGTGACCTTCTTCGACACGGCCGAGGTCTATGGCCCGTATCGCAACGAAATTCTCCTGGGCAACGCGCTCAAGCCCTATCGCCAGCGGGTCGTCATCGCGACGAAGTTCGGCTTTATCTATAATCGCAAGCGAACCGATTTTGGCGAGATCACCGGGACCGATGGTCGACCCGAGAATGCCAGAGCCGTGGCGGAGGCCTCACTGAAGCGCTTACAGACCGACGTGATCGATTTGTATTATCTACACCGGGCGGACCCGGCGGTGCCGATCGAGGATAGTGTCGGTGCGATGGCCGATCTGGTAGCCGAAGGCAAAGTCCGCATGATCGGCCTTTCGGAGGTTTCGGCCGCGACGCTGCGTCGGGCGCATGCCGTTCATCCTATCGCCGCCCTGCAGAGCGAATATTCGCTTTGGACCCGCGATGTTGAAACAAACGGCGTTCTTGCGACATGTCGGGAGCTTAAGATCACCGTCGTCCCGTTCAGCCCCCTGGGGCGCGGATTCCTGACGGGAAAGGTTCGAGATACAACCGAGCTCGAAGCTGGCGATTTTCGCCGCAACCTGCCCCGTTTCCAGGCGGGAAACATCGAGGCGAACCGCCAACTGGTGTCGGTCATCGAGAAAATCGCATCGGCCAGAGGCGTCGCCGCTGCTCAAATCGCTCTGGCATGGGTGCTGGCCCAGGGCGATGACGTCGTGCCAATCCCAGGAGCAAAAAAACTCGCGCATCTGGAACAGAATGTCACTGCCACCGACATCGTCCTGAGCCTGGAAGAGTGCCGCGAATTGGAAGTAACGTTCACGGCTGACAACGTCTCAGGCGGGCGCTACCCCGCCCTCTTCGCGGCGATGGCAGAACGATAACCCGGTTTTTCGAGACACCGGATTTAGTGCATGTGCCGGCTTGCCGTTCCGCCGCCGCATGCCGGAGGAGAGAAGGGATGACGCGCAGGCTGCCACCGAGTCCCACGGTCAAGGCCTTCTACGACGAACGCACCTCGAGCTTGCAATATGTCGTGAGCGATCCCGCCACGAATGTCTGCGCTATCATCGACCCGGTTCTCGATTTCGACGAAAAATCCGGCTCCATTGCCACGCGGAGCGCCGATGCGATCCTGGCCCACGTGACCGACAGCAGGCTTAAGGTCGCGTGGATCTTGGACACGCATCCACATGCCGATCATCTCTCCGCCACCCATTATCTCAAGGAGCGGACCGGGGCACTGACGGGTATCGGAGCGCGGGTCGTCGACGTCCAAAAGCTCTGGCAGGTAATCTATGGCTGGCCAGAACTCGCCACCGATGGCTCGCAGTGGGATCGACTTTTCGCACCCGGTAACCACTTCCTGATCGGCTCTATCGAGGCAAGCGTGATGTTCTCGCCCGGCCATACGCTGGCCTCGGTAACCTATCGCGTGGGCGACGCCGCCTTCATCCACGACACGCTCTTCATGCCGGACGGCGGCACAGCACGGGCCGATTTTCCCGGCGGCAGCGCCAAGGCCCTGTGGGCCTCGATCCAGGCCATTTTGGCCCTGCCGGACGAGACCAGGCTGTTCACGGGCCACGACTATCAGCCGGGCGGTCGCGAGGTCCGATGGGAGAGTAGCGTCAGCCTGCAAAAACGAACGAATGCGCATGTAACGGGCAAGGACGAGGCCGCCTTCATCGCCGCGCGGGAAGCCCGCGACCGCCTTTTGCCGATGCCCAAGCTCATCTTGCACGCCCTGCAGGTCAATCTGCAGGCCGGTCGCCTCCCGGCACCGGCGGCAAATGGCCGTCGCTATCTGCGCTTCCCGCTTAACGCGCTGCCGGACGCCGCGTGGTAGAAATCTTTGGTGTCTTCCGCAGATGAATTGTCGAGTTACTGCGAATAAATCGCCCACGGGGCTTGTTCATCCTTCGAACCAGACAGGATGAACAGGCAAGGGCGGATGCTTGCGTGGCAGTGGATGACATCGATCCCGACGACCTGTCCCGGCTGATCGGGCAGATTTACGATACGGTCGCCAATCCCGAGACCTGGCCCGTGGTCCTGGAGCGCTGCGCTGAGTTCGTGGGCGGCGTAATGCCCAGTATCTTTTGGCAGGACGCCATCGTCAGATGGGCGTCGGTTTTCTATTTTCACGGTGAAGATCCCCACTGTCGCGATCGCTATTTTCAGACCTACGCCGGCACGAACCCGCTATTTCCGGCCAGGTCGTTTGTCGAGTCCGGCATCGTCATGGGCGGCGGCGACGTCGTTCCGCACGCGGAATTTCGCGAAACGCGCTTCTTCAAGGAGTGGGTTCAGTCCGAAGGGATCTTCGACGCCGTCGGCGCCAATCTGCAGTGTCATCCGACCAGTTCCGCCTGCCTCGCCGTTCAGCGGAGCGTCGAACAGCGCGTGGTCGACCAAAGCTCCCGCGCACGGATGGACATGATCGTGCCCCATCTCCGGCGGGCCGTCCTGACCGGCCGCGAGCTCGATCATCAAAAGGCACGGTCGGACGGGCTTGAAAAGGCGCTGGGGAGCCTTTCTACGGGTATCTTTCTGGTCGACAAGGAAGGCAGGCTAAGCCTTGCCAATGAGAAGGGCCGCCAACTCCTCGAGGAGGGTAGCTTCCTTCGCCTGCGCGGCGAGACGCTATCGGTGGCTCATCCCAAGATCGATCACGCCCTGCGTTGCGCGCTCCGTTCTGCCGCCACCGGCAAGCCCGCCATAGACGGTGAGGCAGCGCTGGCCCTTACGCCGGTGACGGTCAAACCGCGATGGCTGGCAACGTTTCTTCCGCTCTCTACCGGGGCCCGGCTGAAGGCCAGACTTGGCTTTAATGCCGACGTCGCGATCATCGTGCGCAGGGCCGAGATCCATGTCGCCTCCGGGATCGAGACGATCGCCAGGATCTACGGCCTCACGGCTGCCGAGATGCGCGTTCTGCGCTCGGTGGCAGTATATGCTAGCGTCGAGGATATAGCGCGGGCACTGGGCATCTCGGCCGGCACGGTCAAGACCCATCTGACAGCGCTGTTCGGCAAGACCGGCACTCATCGGCGCGCCGATCTCGTGCGCGAGATCGCCGCTCATGGCAATCCCCTGACATGACCGGCCAGCACTGAAAGGGAGCTCATCCGAGCGGCCGATTCGACGCCACCATGTTCTTGAGGGCTTGCCATGTCGACTATCGGCAGATCGAGCGCGACCAGCGCAGCCGGGACGTTTGCGACACGACGCCAGCAGCAACATGACCTGGGTAGCGATGGCGGGATTATACTTGGGGGCGCACACCAGCAATCCTTTCCCCGACGGCATCGCCGCCGGCTCCAGGGACTACGATCGGGCCGATTGCCCTGCGACACCTCCGGAACCAACGCTGGCCGCCTCTTTTTCGACAAGAATGGCAAGGAGATAGCCACCGCTACCCATTTCGCCGACCTCGACAATACGGTTCATCTTGCAACCAGGAATTTTCACCTCATCGAATGATGCTGAGCCGACATCTCTTGTGAGGAACGGAGGGAGGCCTATCTCAGGATGGCGACAGCGAGCGATTCGCCTTGCTATCGCCGATAGGCCCGCCTTGCCCGTTCCTCGTGCGAACCCTGGAAAGGCAGCCGGGCTACCCTCCAAAACGAGACAATCAGCGCATGCCAACCATCAACGCGAGCCTGTCTGGACAGTTCAAGATTGGTGGCGACCTCGAGGTTAACCGCCTCGGGTTCGGCGCCATGCGAATTACCGGTCCTGGCATCTGGGGCGAGCCCGCCGACGAGGCCGAGGCTATCCGGACCTTGCAGCGCCTCCCGGAACTCGGGATCAATTTCATCGACACGGCCGATTCCTATGGCCCCGATGTATCGGAGCGCCTGATCAAACAGGCCCTTCATCCCTACAAGGGCATAACCGTCGCGACCAAAGGTGGTCTCGTACGAACCGGCCCCAATCTCTGGCACCCGGTCGGGCGCCCGGAGTATCTGCTCCAGGAAGTTCATATGAGCCTCCGGCTGCTCGGCGTCGAGCAGATCGATCTGTGGCAACTCCACCGCATCGATCCAGCGGTGCCGCGCGACGAGCAATTCGGCGCTATTGCCTCCATGCTGGACGCCGGCCTGATACGTCATGCGGGCCTCAGCGAGGTCACGGCCGAGGAAATCGAGGCGGCCAAGCGGTTCTTCCCCGTGGCCACCGTGCAAAATCGCTTCAACCTGATCGACCGCGCCCATGAGGACGTGCTGAACTATGCCGAACAGCAGGGCATCGGCTTCATCCCCTGGTTCCCGCTGGCCGCAGGCGACCTGGCGCGGCCGGGGACAGTACTGGACAAGATTGCCAAGCAAAAGAATGCCAGTCCCTCACAGGTAGCGCTGGCCTGGGTCTTGAAGCGCAGCCCCGTCATGCTGCCCATTCCCGGCACGTCCAAGGTGGCGCATCTGGAAGACAATGTCCGGGCCGTTGCCATCGAGCTGAGTGACGACGAGTTCGCGGCCCTGGACAAAGAAGGACATGACGCCTTTGCCGCGAGCGGTCCCCGGCTACCGCCTAGCGACTGAGGTACCGGTATCGAGGATGGTTATGGCATCCCCATGACCATCCGCCGACCGGAAGCACGCTGAGATTAAACGGCCAGATGCGAACATCGCCTGGTCGCTGAACGCGAAGAAGCGTCCCTCCCCGTCCTCGCGCGGCATTATGAGGAGCGTCTTCCCGCCCCGCCTTGAATGTCGGCATGCCAGACGCCCCTTTGGCGGCGCAAACGATCAGCGCTGCGGCTCAGTCATGGGCCCGCCACATGTCGCCGAGCGTGAAACCCGTCGGGAACGGGTCGCTTGGGTCCAGGACATATTGATGGAACGCCGTGATCCAGGCGGTTCCCGTGATGGCGGGGCGGATCGCCGGCAGACCACCGACCTCGGTTTTCCCCAGCACCTCGCCGATGAATTCCGTGCCGATAATCGATTCATGGACGAAGCGCTCGCCGACATCGAGGAGGCCGCGTGCGTGCATGACCGCCAGCCTCGCGCAGGTGCCCGTGCCACAGGGCGAGCGGTCCAGGCGTCCCGGCGAGACAATGACGCCGTTGCGGGCGCGCTTTTGCCCGCCTTCATCGCGCAACGGCCCGGCAAAGAGCGTCTGATTGATGGTGTGGATGTCGCGGTTCTCGGGATGGACGACCGGGAGCTGTTGTGCCGCGGCAGCCTTGATGCGCTCGCCCATCTCGACCATGTGGGCGGCCTCGTCCGGCGTGACCGCAAAACCGGCGTCCGCCGCCTGCACGAGAACGTAGATCATCCCGCCATAAGCGACATCGACCTTGAGGCTGCCCAACCCCTCGACCTCGATCATCTGGTCGAGGGCGAAGACGAAGGCCGGAAGATTCTCGAAAGTGACGCTCTTGACCTTGCCGCCCTCGCAGATCGCCCTGATCCGCACCAGTCCGGCCGGTGCTTCAAGGAGGAATTCGCTGACCGGCTCCTGCATCGCAATCATCCCGGTCTCGAGGAGCACGGTCGCGGTGCAGATCGTGTTTGAGCCCGACATGGGAACGTAATATTCCGATTCCATGATGACAAAGCCGGCCTTGGCCTCGGGCAATGTCGGCGGCAGAATCAGGTTGACGCATTGCGACACCCGGCCACGCGGCTCATGCAGGAGAAACTGGCGCAGGTCGTCCGCATGCCGCTCAAGATGCTGCATCTTGGCGAACATGGTGGCGCCCGGCACGTCGAGGACGCCGCCGGTGATCACCTCGTTGAGCTCGCCGGCGGCGTGTGCGCCCACGACGTTGACCATCCGGCTAAAGCGCATGGACCGTATCTCCTTTGAGAGCCTGAAGGGACAATCGCTCAGCGCAGCTGAACGCCATGGCAGAGAGTGCAAAACCTTCGCCCGGCACCAGATTGCCAGCATTGATCGCGACCGCCTCGCCGACGATCATCTCGCCACCGCACCGGATGATGTCCAGCCACAGGCCGTGGACGAGTTGCTTGGGATCGTCGAAATGCGACGATGTCGGGATCCTGACGTGGCGTGTCGAGGAGCCCGGGGCGGGCTCGACCTGCCGTGCCGCATCACCGCTAATTGTCTGAACGGCCACACCATGCCGACGCTCCAACACCCGGCTGGTCTGCTCGCGCGCCAGGCCGGAATCAGTCTCGTGAACGGTCAGGGCACCCGATGAAGGGCCTATTCGAGGTCGAGCCTGGCGAGCAGCGGGAGATGGTCGTCTGTCGCACGCTCGACCAGGGCTGCCGGGGCCACGGTGATAGGATGGATCTCGGCCGTCCGACCGGCCCGCGGGAAGCGGGCGGGCCAGGCAGCATGGCCGGAAAATGAGCGGGCCCGAGCGAGACCGGGCCAGTGGATCCGGCAGCCAGCCCGGGATGCGCCAGAAGAGGCCAGGCGAGGACGCCGGTGCGATCTCGGAAGCGCCACGGCCGCTCGCTTTGCCAAAGAAAACCTTCTCGCCCACAGGATCGCAATCGACGATGGTGACCGTCCAGCCGTCGGCCAGCAGCGCGTCGGCGCAGGCCAGCCCCGCGATGCAGGCACCGAAGATGAAAACATGGCGCCCCCATGCAGAGGGCCTAGACGGGGCTAGCGGCGCGAAGCAGCGCCGGCCGCTGGCGGCCCGGCTGGAACCGGCGACGACCAAGATTTTTGGATTGTGCGGGTTGCCTCGGTTGCCAATGCGTCGAAAGGCATCGCCCGCAGCGCACGTCAACCCGATCTCGGGCGTGTTCAGGCTGACGGCCGGATCCGCCCCCATGCGGGTCTTCCCCATGCCAGCCGCGAGCACCACCGTAAGGTTGATGTTCAGATTCCTGAGGTAGCACACCGCTGCCTCCATCGCCCCGCATTCACCCCATAGGACGATGGGCGGCTTATTGAAGGTATAGAGAACGCACGCAGCGGCAAGGCCGCTGACTACTGCCGGGTAATCGAAACCGCCGAACCCGGGCGCTTCCATCTGGCCGTCGATCGGCAGATCGTCCTAGCCGCCGATGTAGACGAGAACTCGCCACGCTCACAAAGACGCGCAGCGTCGAGCGCTCGCCGCGCTGCGTCGCCAATCGGCTTGCGCTGATCGAGACTGGCAGGCTCATCGTCCACGGCCGGACTTGATTTGCGCCGTAAATTATGTCCGCTCCTTGGCGCATGTCCGCTCCCATCAGTAATGAGGAAAGAATGACGAGCGTTGGCGCCTTCGAGTTCATATTGCTGCTCGTCGTCCTGGTCATGGCGCTCGAACTGGCGGCACGACGGCTGCGTCTGCCACCGGCAGCCGCCCTTATCATCGGCGGACTCGCGATCGCCCTCGTACCTGGACTGCCAGTGATTGATCTCGACCCCGACCTTATCCTCGTGGCCTTTCTTCCGCCGCTGCTGCTGGCCGGCGCCTATACGACCTCCTGGCGGGCCTTTAGAGCTAATCTTCTGCCCATCCTTTCCCTGGCTGTGGGTGCCGTCTTTTTTACCACGCTCCTGGTAGGCCTCGTGGTCCATTGGATCGTGCCGGGCCTACCGCTTGCCGCCTGCTTTGCGATCGGCGCCATCGTGGCGCCGCCCGATGCGGTGGCGGCCAAGGCGGTCCTCGACAGCACACCACTGCCAGAACGGATCAAGGTGCTGCTCGAGGGCGAGAGCCTCCTTAACGATGCAGCCAGTCTGGTTCTGGTGCGCTTCGCGGTTGCGGCAGCGCTCACCACCAGCTTCGATGCCAAGGAAGCCGCCCTCGACTTCGCGATGCTGGCCATAGGCGGAGTCATCGTCGGCGCCGCCCTCGGCTGGCTTTGCCTCCAGCTCCTCAAGCGCCTACACGGCCGGCTCCTGGTGATCACCACGACCCTCCTTCTTCCCTGGGCGGCGTATATCGGCGGCGAGCGGCTCGATGTCTCTGGCGTCATCGCCACGGTCGTGGCGGGGCTCGTCCTCGGCTGGCATCAGCACGTGATCTTCACCTCCGACATCAGGCTGCGCGCCGAGGCAGTCTGGGAGGTCATGGTCTTCTTGATGGAGTCGCTGATCTTTGTCCTGATCGGCCTGTCGCTCAAAGGCGTCATCGAGCATGTGGGCTATGGTGCGCTGGATGGCCCGCTCTTCCTTCTGCCTACACTGGCCATCGTCGCGGCGACGCTCCTGTCGCGCTTCATCTGGGTCTTTTGCATCGATGGTCCGCTCACCAATCTGCTGGTCCGGCGCCGGCCCACTTTCGTCAGCTATCTTAAGACATCCGTCGTCCTCAGCTGGGCCGGCATGCGGGGCGTCGTCAGCTTGGCTATCGCCTTGTCACTGCCGGCCGACTTGCCGGGGCGCGATCTGGCCCTGGTCGCCACCTTCGCTGTCATCCTGGTGACCGTGCTCGGTCAGGGAACGACCATGGGCATGATCATTCGCTGGACCGGCCTGACGAACGGCGATGCCCATGACGGTCGACATCTTAGCCTCTCCAGCGCCAGGGCCCGCATGGCGGCAGCCCAACTCCATCTCGTGCAGGAGCGCGCCTTCGATGCCGCGGGCAAGCTTGTCCATCCGCGGCTCTTGGACCAGGCCAAGTACCGTGCCGAGGCGGCCGCGCGTTTCGAGGCGGCACCGGAACGCTTCAGCGCCGACCGCCAGGCGCACTACAAGATCGTGCGTGATTCGATCGCGGCCGGGCGCGACGAACTTTTGCGGTTGCACCGAAACGATCGGATCGACGATGACGTGCTGGCCAGTCTTGAGCGCGAGCTCGACCATCAGGAAATGGCCGCGCAAGGCCGCGACTGATACGCGCGCCGCGCGATGCGCGTCTCCTGGCGGAACCGGGGTCATCATCTCCCTCGCGAGGTCGCGAGGAATTTTGCCGTTCGGGCAAGAAGTTGGGCCCATGACCGTGCGGCGTGAGCCATGCCGCCGCCAGGCTCTCGAAGTCGGCAGAGCGCACGCCTCGTCGATCCCGACGCAGGGCTGACCTCGCTGAGCCGAGCAAGTCCAGGACACCTGCGGATAAATTGCAATCCTTGCTTTGCGCACCTGATCCCGGCGGCCAGCTCGGCGTCTTCCCGGAGCGCCATCCCTGGCCTCCATGCCCTGATCGTCCGGAACCGCCTGGGCGGGAGGGCCGCCCAGGCGGTTCGATGGGGCCATCCGTTTCGGCGAGCCGGAAGCCCACGACCTCGTAGCCCAGCAAGCTACAGGAACCCCGCATCCGCCTGTCCCGAGCCCTCCTGCACCAACCGGCTGGTCGGACTCTTTTCACATTCGGACAAGGAGCGTACTCCCCATCTGTCGCTCCCGCCATCGGCCGCCGGTCCTGGGGCGTAGCTTCATCGACTTCGTGCGCGAAACCACGTGCCATGAGCGGGATGTCGACGGTTCCGAGGCGGCCATTGCCAGCCTGGTTTAATCCTGCCTACCCGTTCCGGCATCCCTCGCCGGGAAGTAAGACCTATACGCGACGCCGGGAGGAGTTCGCCGTCCTCCCTCGATACGCGGCGGGGTGACAGGGACATCTCCCTCGGCCATCGCCAAGCGCGGGCCCGCTATGTGGCAGCACGGTCCGGGAGCCAGGCCCTGCACGAGTAGACGCTGGCGGTCATGCAGGGCGGCCTCTTCTTCCTCGACATGCTCGAGACCGGCATCTACCTCGCAAGGCGTGGCATGGTGGCGCTCAGCCTGCCAGTCGACGCAGCCGACATTGAGCGCTTCACGGGCGCGGTTGCGGAGTTCGCGCTGGCAAGGGCGCCCTTGCTCCGTCAGACCGGTCGCTGAATGCCAACTGGCGGGTGCCGAATTCTCCAGCGCGACATCTTGACCTTACCATGATGGTAATCCCCACATCCGAAATCGAAGCTTGATGACGAACAGCGACGAGGGAGCAGTCATGGGTGACGATCACGCGCCTCACGGCCATGCGCCTAAGAGCCACCATGATTGTTGTCATGCCGCCCCGCAGAACGCCTTGACGGTGAAGGATCCGGTCTGCGGCATGAGCGTCGATGCGCGGACCGCCAAGCATCGCTCGACACATGCCGGCCAGGATTATTTCTTCTGCTGCGCCGGCTGCAAGGCGAAGTTCGAAGCCGATCCCGAGCACTATCTTGCGCCGGCTCCGCCTCCCCCGCCGGCACATGCCGGCGCGATCTACACCTGCCCGATGCATCCGGAGGTTCGCAAGGAGGGGCCTGGCAGCTGTCCGATCTGCGGCATGGCGCTGGAGCCCCTGCACGTGACGGCCGACGCCGTTCCCAACGAAGAACTTGCGTCCATGACGCGGCGCTTTTGGGCAGGCCTCCTCCTGGTACTCCCGGTCTTCGTCCTGGAGATGGGCGGTCATATTGTCCCCTCGCTCCACGAGATCGTTCATCCGAACCTCTCGGCCTGGATCCAGCTCGTCCTCGCAACGCCGGTCGTCCTTTGGGCCGGCTGGCCTTTCCTCGTGCGCGGCTTCCAGTCGCTCCAGACGCGACACCTCAACATGTTCACCCTGATCGCGATGGGCACGAGCGTCGCTTGGATTTACAGCCTGGTGGCGACCCTGGCCCCTGCCCTGTTTCCAATCTCCCTTCGGGCGGCCGACGGTACAGTACCTGTCTATTTCGAGGCCGCCGCCGTCATCACCGTTCTGGCTCTCCTGGGCCAGGTCCTGGAGCTGCGCGCGCGCGAGGAGACGTCTGGCGCGATCAGGGCGCTCATCGACCTCGCACCACGAACGGCACGGCGCCTGACAGCGGACGGCAAGGATGAGGAGATCGCACTCGACGCCATCGGTGCTGGCGATAGACTGCGCGTGCGGCCGGGCGAGAAGGTGCCCGTCGACGGCGTGCTGATCGAGGGTCGCTCAACGCTGGACGAGGCGATAGTCACTGGCGAATCGATGCCGGTGACGCGCGGCGTTGACGACAAGGTGATCGGCGGCACGCTGAACCAGACCGGCAGCTTCGTCATGCGGGCCGAGAAGGTCGGCAACGAGACAATGCTGGCCCGAATCGTACAAATGGTGGCCGACGCGCAGCGCTCGCGCGCGCCGATCCAGAAATTGGCAGACCGGGTAGCTGGCTGGTTCGTGCCGGCCGTGATCGCCGTGGCCATCCTTGCCTTTGCCGGCTGGGCACTGTTCGGGCCGGAACCGCGGCTGACGCACGGCCTCGTCACCATGGTCGCCGTCCTCATCATCGCCTGCCCCTGCGCCCTTGGGTTGGCCACACCCATGTCGATCATGGTGGGCGTCGGCAAGGGCGCTCATTCAGGTGTGCTCATCAAGAACGCCGAGGCGCTCGAACGGCTGGCCAAGGTCGACACGATCGTCCTCGACAAGACCGGCACCCTGACGGAAGGCCGGCCGGCACTCAAGGAAATCCGCCCGGTCGGCAGCCTGACCGAAGACGAGATCCTGCGGCTTTCGGCCTCACTTGAGCGGGGCTCTGCCCATCCCTTGGCGCGAGCCATCGTCGCTGCGGCGGAAGCAAGGGGAGTCGAGCTGGCGGCGGTCGCGGATTTCGACGAGCCCGCCGGCAAAGGCGTGGTCGGCCGGGTGGACGGTCGCGCGATCCAGCTCGGCAACGCCGCCTTCATGCGCGATAACGGCGTGAGGCTGGGCCAGGCCGAGGCGGTGGCGGAAGGGCTGCGCGAGAATGGCGCCACGGCGATCTTCGTGGCGGCCGATGCGCGGCCGGTCGGCATCCTGGCAATCGCCGATCCGATCAAAGAAAATGCCAAGGCCGCCCTCGAGGCGCTGCATGGCCAGGGGATCCGCATCGCCATGCTGACCGGCGACAACCGGACGACCGCCGAGGCCGTGGCGCGCGCCCTCGGCATCGACACGCTGGAGGCGGACGTCCTGCCAGAGAAGAAGAGCGCCTTTGTCATGAGGTTGCGCGCGGAGGGCCGCGTGGTCGCCATGGCGGGTGATGGCGTGAACGACGCGCCGGCCCTGGCCGCGGCCGATGTCGGCATCGCCATGGGCGGGGGAACCGATGTCGCGATCGAGAGCGCCGGCATCACCCTCCTCAAAGGAGACCTCATGGGCATCGTGCGCGCGCGGCGCCTCGCCAGGGTGACGATGGCCAATATCCGCCAGAATCTGCTCTTTGCCTTCGTCTATAACGCGGCCGGCATCCCCATCGCGGCCGGGTTGCTCTACCCTCTCTTCGGCATCCTTCTCTCGCCCGTCATCGCCGCCGCCGCCATGGCTCTCTCCTCAGTGAGCGTCATCGCCAACGCGTTGCGGCTGCGCGCGCTCCAGCTCTAGCCGGCATGCCGCGCCCTAGACCGTGGGCCATGCCAACTCGGGCACGATGCGATAGGGATAGTCGGGCTGCTGGTACCCGTTCGGATCCTGACGCCTGGGGAGCTTGACCTTTTCCCGGGGCAGCTCCTCGTAGGGTATATGGCGCAGCAGATGGGAGATGACGTTCAGCCGCGTCTTGCGCTTGTCGTCGGAGAAGGCCACGAACCAGGGTGCCCATGACGTATCGGTGGCCATGAACATCTCGTCGCGGGCGCGGGAATAATCGTACCAGCGATTATAGGATTTGAGGTCCATCGGCGAAAGTTTCCAGATCTTGCGGCCATCGTCGATCCGCGCCTTGAGCCGGCGAGTCTGCTCCTCCTGGCTCACTTCCAGCCAGTATTTGAGCAGGATGATGCCGGAGTCCGTCATCGCGCGCTCATTGTCGGGCGTGGCGATGAGGAACTTCTTGACGTCCTCTTCGCTGCAAAAGCCCATGACCCGCTCGACGCCGGCGCGATTGTACCAGCTGCGATCGAAGATGACGATTTCGCCGGCCGCCGGCAGATGCGGAATGTAGCGCTGGAAATAGAGCTGCGATTTCTCCCGCTCGGTTGGTGCCGGAAGGGCCACGACCTTGAAGACGCGAGGACTAACCCGATCGGTGATCGCCTTGATGGTCCCTCCCTTGCCGGCGCCGTCGCGGCCCTCGAAAACCAGGCAGACCTTAAGGCCCTTGGCCACGACCCAGAGCTGAAGCTTGACCAACTCGACCTGCAGCCTTGCCAGCTCGCGCTCATAGGCCTTGCGCCCGAGTTTGTTTTTGCCCTCTGCCAGCGCCTCCTTGGCCAGGTCAATTTCTTCCTGCTGCTTCTCTTTTTTCGCCATGCCGTTTGCGCTCCAGAATTCCGGGATTGCGGATCCAAACCTGATGCGGATCGTGGGCGACGGCAAGGCACAGGTGCCTATCCTCCCTCGACGGCGGCGCCTGAGATGGCCTAAGAGCGCGAAGCACCCTCGACGCCGCTCCTTATGATCGCAAGGCTGTTGCATGTCCGATCCAGCGCCACGACGCCTTCGCCTGGCTCTCCATCAGCGGCCATTGGGCATGCTGCCGCCCGTAGCGTTCCTCACAGCCTTGCGGGCTCAGGCCCAGCAAGCGGCGCGGCTGGGTGCAGACCTCTTGATGCTGCCGGAAATGGTCGTCTCGGGCTATAATATCGGCGCGGAGGCCATCGAGCGTGCTGCCTTCCCGGTCGACGGCGAACTAATGGCCGAGGTCGCCACGATCGCCAGGACCGCGAATCTGGGATTGCTGTTGGGCTACCCGGAGCGGGCGGCAGACGGCATCTATAGCACGGCCGTGCTCATCGACCGCGCGGGCCAGATCCGGCTGAATTACCGCAAGCAGCATCTCTTCGGCGATGTCGACCGGGCGGTATTCGCTGCCGGCGACAAGCCGTCGATCGCCCTCCTGGATGGCATCAAGGTTGGTCTGCTGATCTGCTATGACGTCGAATTTCCCGAGGCGGTCCGAGCCCTGGCTCTGGCCGGAGCGGAATTAATCCTCGTGCCAACCGCCTTGATGCGACCCTTCGAGATCGTGCCGCGAGCGATGATCTCGTGTCGCGCCTACGAGAACGGCGTCTTCATGGCCTATTGCAACTGCACAGGGGCCGAGGGTGACTTCGTCTATCTGGGCGAGAGTTGCATCGTCGGCCCCGATGGCCGCTTCCTCGCCAAGGCCGACGCGCTGCCGACGATGATCATGGCCGAGCTCGAGATCGACGCCGCCATCGCCCGTGCCCGCAGCGTCTCGCCCTATCTGCAAGACCGGCGCCCGGAACTCTATCGTAACCTCGTCGCGTGAGCCTCCTCCACCAGGACCACCCAGCGCCGGTCACGGCATTCGCCCCCGACTTCCCGTTCGCCTTCGATCGCTGGATTGCCCACCCGGCAGGGTTGGGCCGGCTTCCGAGTTCGGCACCGAAGTAGCCGTGGTCGCTGCCGGCATGGCCGGGATGGTGGCCGCCTATGAGCGGATGCTTCCGGGATCAGCGTCAGCATATCCTCGCGTTGCTCTCGAATCCGCAAGGCATTCCGCTCGCGGTTCGTCCGGTCCGCCCACAGCTTCTCATGCGAACTCGGCGGCCCCAGAGCCAGCGTTTTGTTCTTCAGCTTGATATCCGACCAGGCCCCCCAGACCTAGTCGGCCGACCTTGTGTGGCGTCAGCTGAAGATGTGCATGGTGGTTAAGGGAATCCGTATTCCCGTCGGACTGTAAACTGCCACATCCACCATCACACCATACGCCCCGGCCAGGCCTTGAACGAAGGACAGTACCGGGGCCTGGCCGAATCTCATGCGGCAGGCCACTCAGATCTCCCGGGCAACCCGTGCGTCCTCACGGCTCTCCGCGGCTTCCGCCACGTTCCGCAACGTTGATCAGTCAAGATCCTGGCCACGCCGGTGGCATCCGGCAGCACGATTCCCGTCATGCAGCAGTCGATCACGTTCATTCTGCAGGTTTTCGCCGGCCAGATTGGCCACGGCTGCAACAGCACTGCGGCCAGATGACCGCGCCAATGGCTTCATACTGAGATGATAGACCGCCATATCGCAAAGTCATATGAGGCACGGCGTTGCATCTCTACTCGTAAGTGCGCCATGAAAAATTCACCAGGTCTCTGTCTTGTCCGGTATTGATTGATAGACGAGCGGGCTCTCCATCGCAATTCATCTATAATTATTTCGAGAATCCGGTGGCGGCCGGGTTGACCTCCATCTTGATCAGCTGGTTGGGCTCGGCACCAATACTGCCCCGCGAGTAGGTCGGCTGGCCCTCACCCTTATCAAAAGCCTCCGTGCGATACGAATCTCCACCGAAGGAGAACGGGATGAAGGCCTTGCCGGTCACATAACCAGTCTCGTCATCGGGCTGCCCGATCAGGCTGTCGACCTGCCGGCGGCTCATGTTGAGCTGGATCTTCGAAAATTTGCTGCCGGGCAAAGCGGACAATGAAACGCACCCTCCATTTAGGCGGACGATGAGGTCACGGACCAGTCGACGCTGCCGAAAGCGGGCAACGTCGGATGTGTTGAGGGAAATGGTTCCTTGCGTCAGGCGAACATGACCAATCTGTCAGGCCACCTGTTCCGGGAGCCTAAATACCCTAATTGATTTATCCGGGACATCAGGCTTCGGGGGGAGGCGACATGGCGATCGACACTAGGAAAGGATCGGTGCTCGTCATCCTGACGGGTATCATCGTAGCCCTGCTCGGCGTGGCGGTGGGCGGCCTAGGCGCCTGGCTCTACGAGCTGGGCGGCTCACCCTATTATCTCGTGACCGGCATCCTCATGCTTCTCAGCGGACTTTTGGTGGTCCGCGGCTACCGGGCCGGAGCCTGGCTCTATGGCCTGATCCTCCTTGGCACACTGATCTGGGCCGTGCGCGAGGTGGGGCTTGATGGCTGGGCGCTCATTCCACGTCTGGTCGCCCCTGCAGTCCTGGGCCTTCTGGTCTTCGCCCCCTTCGTGTCCGGCCGGTTGGGCCGCGGCGGCCGCGGGCTTGCCTATGGCGGCATGGCCTTCTGCCTCGCCTGCCTGATATTCGTCTTTGCCTCTGGCTACGCCACGACCGCGGCGCGCTTCATCCACCCTAACGAGCCCACACGCTGGGACGCCGCGACGACGGAGCCCGCCGATCAACCGGCTGATGACGGCGACTGGCGTTTTTACGGACATACGCCTTCAGGCGACCGCTTCTCCTCGCTCGGACAAATCACCCCCGCGAATGTCGGCCAACTCCAGGAAGCCTGGTCCTTCTCCACCGGCGACCTGCCGAGACCGGGTGAAAATAGCGACGGCCGCGAATTCAGCTTCGAGGCGACCCCGATCAAGGTCGGCGATTCGCTCTATTTCTGCACACCGCATCGCGACGTCGTGGCACTCGATGCCACGACCGGGCAGCAGCGCTGGCGCTTCTCGCCGGGCGGCGACATGAGCCAAAATGTCTATCAAGCCTGTCGCGGCGTGGCCTATGCGGAGGCGCCGGCCGGAGCTCCCTGCCCGCACCGCATCATCTCGACCGCATCGGATCTGCCGCGCCTCTTCGCACTCGACGCCGATACCGGCAAGCTCTGTCCTTCGTTTGGCGACAACGGGATGGTCGACCTCAGGCAGGACATGGGGATTGTCCCCCCGGGTTTTCACTTCATCTCCTCGCCGCCGCTCGTCCTCGACAACAAGATCATGCTGAGCGGATGGGTCTACGACAACCAGACGGAGGGCGAACCCTCGGGCGTCATCCGTGCCTTCGATGCCACGACGGGGACGCTCGCCTGGTCCTGGGACATCGGCCGAGCTAATCCCAATTCCAAGCCCGCCGCCGGCGAGACGTTTACCAGGGGCACGCCCAATGGCTGGGGCGTCTATACAGCCGATCCCGAGCTGGGCCTGGTCTACGTGCCACTGGGCAATCCGACGCCCGATTATTTCGGTGGTGAAAGGCGTCCCTTCGACGAGACCTACAGCTCGGCACTGGTCGCCCTCGACATCGCCACGGGCAAGGAGCGCTGGCATTTCCAGGCGGTCCATCACGACCTTTGGGACTTCGACCTGCCGATCGGGCCATCCCTGGTCGACCTCCCGGGGCCGGATGGCAAGAGCATTCCGGGCCTAGTGCAGACCAACAAGCAGGGTGAGCTTTTCGTGCTCGACCGACGCGATGGTCATCCACTGGCCGATGTGGAGGAGCGGCCCGTGCCGGCCGGCAACGTGCCGGGCGAGCATTACGCGCCGACCCAGCCATTCTCGGTCGGGATGCCGAATCTGCGCCAGCCGGATCTGACGGAAACCGACATGTGGGGTGCCACGCCGGTCGATCAGCTTCTTTGCCGGATCGCCTTCAAGCGGATGAAGGGCGGGCTCTATGTGCCGCCCTCGCTCGACTACAAGACCATCGGCTTTCCAGCTTTCGACGGGGTCATGGATTGGTATGGCGGGACGATCGATCCGGAACGCAAGATCCTCTACACCAACACGACCTATATCCCGTTCATCTTCGAGTTGATGCCGCATCAGGAGGCGCTGGATCGAGGGCTCATTCAGCCCTGGCAGGGCTGGTCGCAGCCTTACCCGCAACCATCCTTCGACAATAATCCGCAATATGGCACACCCTATGCCATTCGCGTCACGGCTTGGCTGAACGCGCTGGGCATTCCCTGCAACCAGCCGCCCTGGGGCCAGATGTCGGCGATCGACCTCGTCAGTCGCACGGTGATCTGGCAGCGGCCGATCGGCACGACCCGCGACATGGGTCCCTATGGCTTGCGCATGCCCTTCGGCCTGCCGGTCGGCGCCTTCGGCATGGGTGGCAGCGTGGCGACGCGCAGCGGCCTCATGTTCATCGCCGCCACCTCGGATCAGGCCTTCCGGGCGATCGATGGTCGCACCGGCAATATCCTCTGGGAGACGCATCTGCCAGCCGGCGGCAATGCCACGCCGCTTACCTATATGGGCAAAGACGGCCGGCAATACGTGGTGCTGGCGGCTGGCGGCCATGGCGGACTGCAGACCAGGAATGGCGATCAGGTCATAGCCTACGCACTGCCTCGCTCTTAAAGCCAGGAATTCGCGGCAAACGGCGCCGCAGTGCGCGCCCCCGTCCTTGTCTTATTCAGGTGTGGCCATAAGCCATCCCTGGCTGCCGCGGCCCGCCGCCTGGACCATATTCCACGGCGCTGGATCAGATGACGTGTAAAAGGGCGATGTTAATCCGGCATGCGTCCTTCCCCACGGTTGCGTCCTCCAGCGGCTAACCCGGACCGCTACGATGACGCCCTTGGGCACGCTCGACGCCATTATTGCTGCACGACTGTGCTTCCGGTCACCCGCCATCAACGACAAGCTTGCAGGCAGCCAGATGGCAGGCGCCATCTTGTTCGCGACTACGCGGTCTATGTCTGAACGCGGCACAGACGAGGCAAAGGGTCTCGAATAAAACCGATAATAGGCGAGCTTTGAAGGCGTCGCCAAGGAGACTCGTGTCTTTCCTCGCGGCAGACGGGACGACCGGTCAGAGCGGATCGTCGAACATACGGTCCTCCGTCGTTCAGCAATGCGCCGTCTTCTCGGTCGGCTTCGACAGCAAACCGGCCTTTGTCGCTAAGTCCCTGCTCCATGATTGCAGATCGACGGCGCAAGGCTAGGCAGCTACCAGAACTAGCTTCAGGCCCTCGACCAACAGCTCCATCCAGGGCCATCAGGCGCCGGTCAGCGCAGCCAACTAAGACCTCCGCCAGCCTCGATCTGGCCTGCCGGTACGCGTTGGACGGTCACGCGCTTGTTCGGCTTGTTCGGCTTGTTCGGCTTGTTCGGCTTGTTCGGCTTGTTCGGCTATGATGTCGGCGGCTTGGCCAGCGTCAACTATCCGCGAACACTTATCCCCGACCGCTAAACAGGCGCCAGTCTGCAATACTTTGTGCGAACGACGCCTGTCCGCGCACGCGGGAACGCTCCGGCCGACGTGGGCGTTCCATCATGCCTGCCCTGCCCTGCCCTGCCCTGCCCTGCCCTGCCCTGCCCTGCCCTGCCCTGCCCTGCCCTGCCCTGCCAAATGTCTGTCGGACGAGACCGCTGGCGCCAAACGGTTTCATGGAACGGCCGCAGATCTGGATTGGCTGTAGCTGGTTGGCGCATGAGGTGATGCTCGCCATGCCTACCTGGTTCATACCAATCGCCCCAGCACCGTTCAGGTCACAGAACCCCGGGCGCCTTGTGGCGCCCATGACGTCGGCGTCGGCATGCCTGCTTTCACGAGTTACAGCGTGTTCCTGATCCTCTGCGCGACAGAATAAGGCGAGATTTGCATTGCCGGTTGCTTCGGCGGGCTTTCCCGACCTCTCACCTCCAGCCGGATCGCCATTTCCAGGGCAAACTCGGGTGATGGGTGACTTGAAGCGTCGTTAACTCAGCGCCCCTGGCCCCGTCCTTGTTGGCTCTGTCTCTCGGTCAAAAATTATTCGTCTGTTTATCCGGTTTCTGTATTCATTCGGTCTGTATGATGATCCGGTTATGATACGCCGTGTCACGATGACCCATGGTGGCGCTGTAAGCCTCTGAGTTCCGTTGAGGATCCCACCGCCGACCACTCTGGTGAGAGACCTCGAATAAAGCCGCGCTCACCAAGCCTATATATTATCCGGTTTGTCTTATTATCCGGTCTTATGCCGACCGAACGAGCGATATCATGCTATCTTTATCTGGTTTTCGTTATTATCGTATAATACGCCTAACCCAGTTATCAGGTTGCGATGGGAATACTGGTGAGCATCCTTCAAGCAGACATGCGACATGCCCTGCTCTGCGGAGGGCGTGGATTTGACCACAGAGACAACTGTCACCAGATCAGACGACACCGATTCATTATCTGATATTCCACATTATCCGGTCAAACCGGATAATTGGGGTAATCCGATAATGATATAGAGCCAATGAAAAAATGAATGAGTACACACGCGAGGTGTGCAGGCGGCCCTATCCGACTCAAGCATCTCGAAATTCCAGGCGGATTTCTTCCAGGGCCGATCGGACCGCGTACACAGGGGTTTCTCGCCACAACCGCTTTATGACCGGATGATTAGGAAAATCCGGTTATAGAAATAAATTGCAACTCTAGATAAGCGATGATATCCGGTTATCCGTATGACCAGGTAAGAGAAAAGTAGAGAATGCCCGTGATCGTGGTGGCCTCGCCCAAGGGCGGGGCAGGGAAGTCGACAACGGCGGTCGTCCTAGGCACCGAAATGGCGCATGCTGGGGCGGAGGTCGTGCTGCTCGACTGCGACCCAAACCGTTCCATTTCACTTTGGGCCGAGAGACGGCCGCCGCCCCCTCGAATCACGGTCCAGTCCGATGTCAGCGAAGCCGAGATCGTGCGCACGATCAAGCGCTACGACGCCGATGGACGGGTGGTGATCGTCGATCTCGAGGGCGTCGCCTCGCGGCTGGTCTCGCGCGCCATCTCGCAGGCCGATCTCGTCCTCACGCCGATGCGGGCAACGACTCTCGATGCCACGATCGGAATCCGGGCACTCTCGCTGGTAGCGGAAGAGGAGGAGGCGCTGGGCCGACCCATTCGCCAAGCGGTGGTCTTCACCATGACGCGTGCCGTCAAATCCAAGCAGCATACCGCCATCGAGGCGTCGTTGCTGGGGCAGGGGGTCGACGTCGTCCAGCCACCCTTGATGGAGCGCTCCGCCTTCTCAGCGCTGTTCGAATTCGGCGGCGACCTGCGCAGCATCCCCGCCCAAGGGCGCATGGAAGCGGCGATCGGTAATGCCGCCTTGTTTGCCGCTGAAATCTACAAGCGACTGGTCGAGAAAGCCGCATGAGCAACGAAGACAAACCCTTCACGATCGATCTGCGGCAACTCAAGAGCCGCAACAAAGACGGCTCGCCGCAAGTGGTGCAGCGCGTCGACGCCGCCGGCGAGGGTTTGGGTTTCGTCGATCGCAGCGCCAAGAAGCAGCGCGGTCGTCGGCCGAGCCCGCGCACCGGCCAGGTGCATGCCAAGGTCCTCCCGCACGTGGCCGAGGAGATCGGCAACGAGGCCCGTCGCCGCGGCGTCCAACAGGGCGTCGTCATCGAGGACGCCTGGGCGCTCTACGTCAAAGCCAACAACCCGGACTAATCGCTCCCGGGCCCGCTGCCGCAGACCCGCCGGTGCGCGACGAGGCGAGGGTCGACATCGAACTCACCTGGACCGGTGTTATCCGCAACCCTCGAACGGCAGTGCCACGCGCGTACCGGTGAGGACGCTCACACCGTTCCGCCCATCATCCATCGCCAAACGGGATGAAGTCGGGCTTTTCGGCTGTCCTATCTCGCTGTCTTACGCACCGCGCGGTGCGTAAGACAGCGAGATAGGACGCCTCCGCCAGCAGAACCGCGGGCAGGGGGGTCAGGCGGCGGTGATCATGCCCGACGTGCGCTTGGCTACGGCCGGAGCCGACGGCCAGAGCCTGGCGCCATTGTCATCAAGCTCCACGCGCGCATCCGGATAGACCTGCAGTGCCAGTTCCAGATCGCGACGGAAGCGCGGCTTGAAATGATAGAGCTCCTTGGTGGCCGCCCCGAACTGCGCATGCAGAGCCTGCCAGGAGACCATCGTCGGCCGTTTTAACGCGTGCAGCCGGTAGGCCAGCCAGAGATAGATGTCGAGCGGCATGCAGGTATCCGCCAGATGTCGGATCGCTGCTTCGGCGACCGGCACTGGATGCTCGTTCAGCGCCCGGTAGAAACCCTCGCTAAGTTCCACGCTGCCATCGCCCTCATAAGGGTCGAATGAGCCGCGAATGATCGAATCCTGCCACCGGCCATTGCCGTCCTCGGTCGCATAGGAAAAGCGGATCAAACAATTCTCGATCCGCCGTGCCTGCTCCAGCACCGTCTTGTAGTTCGGCCCGCAAAGCGCCACGCCCATGGCCTGCAGCCAGCCGCGCATGCTCTTGCCCAGGCTCACCTGCCGCGATCCCGTCTTGATCGCCTCGGCCTGTAGGTAGAGAAGGATCAGGCGCGCCTTTGGTCCGTAAGGTACGCCCATGTAGCTGCCATCCTTCTGGCGCACGGGCACCACCTCGAGAGAGGCGAACGATCCCTGGCGGCTCCAGATCTCGTCCTGCGGCGTCGCCCGGTGCGGCAGAGTCGTCAGACACATGGAAGGATGAACGAACCCGGCATCCAGATTTTCATCCGCCAGGAAGTTCATGGCCAGCTGCAGCGCCTTCTTCTCGGCTTTGCTGCTGGCACTAGCTAGCACCGCGCGACCGTGCAAGCGCACTTTCTCGTGTAGATCGCTCATTATGTTCTCCACCCAACAGGAGAACCGATAACCGATCGGATGGGAATTTGAAACGTGTAGCTTAGCGAGGCTTTCTCCTAGTTGCAGATTATTAGATTCTATTAGATTCCTTAGTAGGGCACGCCAACTTACACGCTGGCCTCGCCAAGCTACGCATCCACCTCGCCAAGTTACAGCGGACAACGCATTCATCCACAGCTTTGCCGCTCGCTAAGTTACAGACCTCGACTCTCACGCGAGTAAGATCCTTCAACTCACTGATCAACAAACGCTATATCCCTTTTCGTCGCGAATCCATGCTTCACGCTTTCTCCGAGCCTCGCTAACTTACACACCTCTGTCAGCGCCTGATCTCGCTAACCTACATGCCGTCAGCGCCTGATTTTTTCCCGTCGCCCTTAACGTCAGCTCCCCGGACGACACGCGACCACACCCGCCCATCTCCCGACAATGCGTAACTTAGCGAGCCACCCCGCAAATCATGTAGCTTAGCGAGACCCGCCAAGGAGAATGTCAGAGGAAACGGCCTCCGCCGGCCCCCGGCGATCTGATGATCGCCGCCTCGCTGCGAGAAAGCAGGGATGCCTCCGGCGGCCAGGGGGCACCGCCCCCTGGACCCGGGTTGGGGTGGGGTTGCCAGTGCGGGTGAGGATCGAGTCTTCCCCGGCCAGGATCACGAGGGCGGGCCGGTCCCGTAGCGGCCGATCCTGCGGGCACCCTGCAAGCGTATCGCCGCCTGCATGCTCTCCGCCGGCCGCTCGTGCCAGTACCGCGCCACACCTCGCGCCACCGCCTCAAGGCGCAACGCCGGCAAGGCGTTCGGCCCGAGACCCGTACCCATCCGCTCGGCCTCGGACGCCAGCTTGTCCGCCAGCCGGTTCAGCTCAGCCCGGTTGTCCCGCGCCACCCGGCGCAGATCGGCCAGGGCCAGCGCTTCCGCCTCCTCCTGGTGCTCGGGTATCGCCGCGCAATGGCTCCAGTCGCCCGGCGGCTGGCGCGGCCCGGCCGGCGGTGCGGCCTCGCGACGCTCGGGCCTGGGCTGCGTCTCCCGTGCGGCGGCCTCGGCCCGGGCGACGAAGCGCTGGGCCATGCTCCGGGCCGGATCGCGGCCCCGGTTCTGCTCATGGAGGACGAACATGGCGACCCGCATGTCGCCCGTCTCCAGACCCATCTCCAGGATGGAGAGCGCCAGGGGTGCCAGCCGGGCGATGCGCTCCTCATAAGGGAGCGATGCCACCGCGCTGTAATGCCGAAGCAGCTCCTGGAACTCCTCGTCCCGCAGCAGCTTCTCGACTTCCATGACCGGGACGCGATTGACGAGCGCCATCTCCTGGGCGCTACGTCCGGCCGCCATGGCCTGGGCCGTGCGCCTGCGGTCGCGTCTTGCCCAGAAGGGGTAGCGGCGCCGTGGCGGCTTGGGGGCGAGGCGATCGGTCCAGTCCATGGGGCCTACCGTACAAGGAATATAGTCCTTATAAAATAGATCTCATACGCCACCCGCTGTCCGACCCACCCATCGCCCCCCAGGTCCAGGAGGCGGTGCCTCCTGGTCGCCGAAGGCTTCCTCCGCTCATTTATCCTATTCTATTTCATGTATTCTTCGTACGTTTACATACTGCGAACGGATAGGCCGAGGGCGCCATGGGTTTCGATGATTTGCGGGTTTGGGTGTTGGCGGGGCTGATCCTGCTCGCGGGTTTGTCCGGGGCCGGGGCGCAGGAGAAGTCGACGGCGGAGCAGACCGTCGATGTGATGAACAAGCTTTGGGGGTCGCATGCGGGGATGCGGGCCAACCATGCGAAGGGGCTGGTGACGGAGGGGGAGTTCACGCCGTCCGAGGTCGGCAAGAGCTTGTCGATGGCTGGGATTTTCGCCGGCGGGACCATTCCGGTGACGGTGAGGTTTTCGAATTCAACGGGGCTACCTACCTTGCCCGACGGCGATCGGAACGCCAATCCGCATGGGATGGCCATTCGCTTTCACCAGGCGGACGGGACGGATGTGGATGCGGTTACCAATTCGTTGCCGTTCTTTCCGGTGAAGAATGGAGATGAGTTTCGCGATCTGCTGACGGCCGTATCGCAGAGCGGGCCGGATGCGCCGCATCCGACACCGCTCGAGACGTTCATCGCCGGGCATCCGAGGGTGGCCGCGGCGGGGGCCGGGGTAAGCACGCCCTCCAGCTTTGCGCGCGAGACATATAATGGGGTGGATGCGTTCATTTTCGTCGACGCGGCGGGCAAGCGGCAGCCTTTCCGTTTCAAGATCGAGCCCTTTGAGGGCGACGATCATCTGTCCCCCGACGCGGCCAAGGTGAAGTCGCCGAATTTCCTCAGCGAGGAGCTGCGCGCGCGGCTGGCCAAGGCCCCGGCCTCGTTCCATCTGCGCGCCCAGCTGGCCAATCCGGGCGACCAGACGGCCGATCCCACGCAACCCTGGCCGGCGGACCGCAAGGTCGTGGACCTTGGCACGATCACGATCACGAAAGTGGTGACGAACAGCGCGGCGGCGGAGAAGGAGCTTATGTATCTGCCGGCGAACCTGGAAGAGGGCATCGAGCAGTCGGACGATCCGCTGATCGACGCCCGGAATGATGCTTATGCGGTGTCGTTCGGGCGGCGGCAGTAGGAGCGAGCCCCGTAGTGGAAGGGCCCAAATTCGTCTGACCGGAAAGCGTAATTCAAGGAGAATCCTACCTTCACGCGCTGGAATGACGGGCAAGATCGACGTGTGCGGTCCAAGGACATGACCCGCTGGTACAAATACCGATATGCCTAGGCGGTGCGGACCGATCGACTTGAATGGCAATTTTTCAATAGTTAAGCAGAATCCCGCTCATCTCATCGGTATCCGACTGGATGGAAGGTAGGGATCGATGTCGACGTCTCGGCAGCGGGCACGGAGGGGCAACACGCGGAGGCGCTAGGACGCTCGCGTGGTGGGTTCAAGACCAAGATACACGCAAAGGCGAACAGTTCCGGCGATATGATTGCTCTCGATCGCACCGGCGGCTGAGCCTCGGGCTCGCTCGTTTTGCGACCTTGCTAGACATCGAACCTGACATAGCGCCGCGTGCCGCCCTCAAGGATAAGGGACAGGCCAGTAAATCCAAATGCGTCGCCGCCGGGGCTAGGAGCATTGCTTCCGTGATCCCCAACAAGGCCAACGAGAAAATACACCGACCTATTCACGAAGATATTCTATAAAGCGCGCGCCCGCATCGAGCAGCGCTTTGGACGGCTCAAGCGAGTCAAATGAGTCGCCCTTCAACGCGAGAAATCAGCGCGAAACGTTCGCTTCGTCGTCAGCTTCGCCGCAGGGCTACGCTTGACCAAATTCGTCTACGCGGCTTAGAGGTAAGCAACCGCAATCCCCGCAAAGGATTCTGGCATTCGCACATGTAAGAACAGTACAACAATTACGCATCGCAAAAAACCCACATGTAAATAACAGAATAAATATACATATAAATATTATAAGGAAAAAATGTCTATGAACTTTCTATATACTTTTGGATCTAATGTTCTTTTTAATAACTTTGCTATGCGCCAAATCGAAGCATTCCATGCATTTATTGATTCCAATAAAGTTCCAGTTAACAAGATAGATGATCTTTATAAGCAAACCATCGCTCTTGATAGGCTTGCCGGAACCGGAGGATTCGAGCGTTGCTTTCGCAGATATTCAATAACGAGAAAAATACTAATCATTCTGGCAATTGTTATTATCATTCCCGCCTTGAGTATTTTTCTTATATCTAAGATCCAATCATTAGAAGCAATTACAAATAGCTTAAAAGAATTTATGATATCTAACTTTATGGAAGTTGCCTATACTTTAGGTATAGGCGGAGCGTTGCTTCTGGCGTTTTTGATCGGAGGATATTTTTATGCGCAATCTCAATTAGATAGGCTCGTCGGGCCGGAGCTTGGTCAAGTATGGCATTCAATCATTGAGAAATGGGCTCCTGAAATTAAAGAACAAACCGAGCTTACTGATGATCCAAGCGAAATCGCCGATCTGATCGTTGGGAAATAGCGTTTTCCGATCACGTACGGTCGCCGGCCGGTTTGGGCGATGCAAAACAGGCCGGTGGCGGGGCTAATCCGGATCGCTTAGGTCGCGCGGATTGAGGTGCAGAGGGTGCTGCGAGGCTGAGTCCGGAAGGTCGCAGCGATCGGTCTGCGCCGTCTGGGGACCGCATGCGGTAAGATTCGTACGAGCAAGCCGTGTGGACCAATTTGGGGTTGAGCAGGTTGGCCGGTTCCTAGGTTCAATCTGTTCGGATTCATCGGCTTTTGCCTGTCATGAGGGCTATTCCAGCAAGGCCAACCAGGCTGCCGCAAGGGCGCGGGGCGTTGCCCCGGTCGAGTCCGCAGGAGGCCGGCGAAAGGAACGACCACGCCTTCTTCGCCCGGACGCTCGTCAGGGCGAAGAAGGCGTATCGCGCAAGGCTTCGTCCGCGCCTAACGTCTCAAGCGCGTCGCCCTGGGATGTGAGAAAATCGCCAAAAATTAAAGGCCGATCGTGAGCATCGCAGGCAGTCTATGCTTGGTGAAATTCGTCCATACGGCCTAGGACAGCGCTTCATGAAACAAGGCGTCGAATGTTTCCTTCAGGTTCGGGTCCATTGGCGCCATATGCCCCCAGGTCGATTCCACCGTTGCGCAGCGACCATTGGGAATGTGCGAGGCCGCGAATTCCGCATCCTCAGGCGGAAAATAGCGATCCTTGTCGATGGGCACCGTGATCAGCTTTGCCGTTATCGCAGCCAGTGCCTTGGTATAGTCGCCGTCATAGGCCGGGCTGTCGGAAATATCGCCGAGTTCCCAGGTCTTTAGCTGGGTGAGCAGATTATTGGCGTCGTGCCCGAGGTAGAAGGGCTCCCAGAAATATTCGAGGAATTCCGCGTGGTTCTTGGCGCCGAATCGCTCATAATGCCCAAGGCGGAAGAATGGCTCGGAGGTGCCCCAACCGGCATAGATCGCGGCAAACGCCTTCAGGCCGCGGATAGGCGGGCTTGCATAAAAGCCGTCCGCATAGACCGGATCGAGGGTCAAGGCGCGCCGTAGCGCCAGGAGGAAGATCTTGTTGTAGGAGGCGGTCCTGGCCGAGCCCGCGATGGGCACGGCGGATCGCACCATGCCTGGATATTGCGCCGCCCATTGATAGGCCTGACAGGCCCCCATCGACCAGCCCGTCACCAGGCGAAGGTGCTCTACGCCCAATCGTTGCGTCAGGAGGGCGTGCTGCAATCGCACATTGTCGTAATATGTGACGGTCGGAAAGCGGCCTTGCTCGCTGGGCGCGGGGGAATTGGATGGCGAGGATGAACGTCCGCCGCCCAGAAGGTTGGTGAAGATGAGAAAATATTTTTCCGGGTCCAGTGCCCGGCCTGTGCCTGTCAGGTAGGTCTCGCTGGCCTCGTCATTGCCGGAAAACCAGGATGGGATGAGGACCGCATTGTCGCCGGTGGGCGACAAGGTCCCGGAGGTTCGATAGGCCAGGCGGGCAACAGGTAACGAGCCGCCCTTCTGCAAGAAGAAGTTATGTGCCTCGAAGTATTCGACAGCCATCCGGCGGGTCCCTTGTCCTACAGGTCGATGTTTCTGCAAAGCAACATCCATGCCAGATACATGATCCATACTAGGACTTGAACGATTGCGCCCTGGAGGTGACGACGTCGACGGCTGAGGGCAAGCGCGTGGCTAAGACGCCGGCCCCGTTCTATCCGCGCGCCCGGCTAGCCAATCCCTGCGACCAGACCCTGGCCCGCAGACCGCAAGTCGTGGAGTTCGGCGCAATCGGGAGCAAGCCCGTGATGGGGAACAGCGCTGGCGCGGCGAAGGAGGAAGTTGGATGCGCCGCTGATCGATGCGCGGCGTGATGCTTCCGCGGTCTCGTTCTGCCGGCGGCAAAACTGATCTGAGCCGCTTTGAGGATTACGGACGGAGCCAGCTTGGATGGGACGAGCGGCGACATGGTAACGATGGGATCTGCACCAGCGGGAGGAGTGGCGCGGCGAAGCCGCCAATTTAGGATGCCGAACGCCAGTTCATAATGAATCTTGCGCTCCACAATGATTTGTTGCGGCGCCCGACCCGGTTCGCCGCAATGCTCCCCCTGAGTCCAGGGAAGGCATCTCCTGGCAGCCGGAGACTTTTCCTGTCTCGCGCGTCCAACCCAAGTATTGAGGCGATCTCATTTCGTTCTTCGATGGAATGAGATGGTATTCGTTGGACGAATATCGGATTTCGTGTTTTGCATTATCATTGAGGGACGAGGCCTATTAACTAGGATCCGGTCATTCGCTGCGCTTTTCAGTTCGTCAACCGAGCGTCCGCAGTCGATCCGGGATGGCGATTGGCTTTTCTTTTCACGCGCTATCGGATGCGGCGACCGAGGAGTTTTCACCATGTCCGAGCAGAGCCCGCGACCGCCCGCTGGACTTGACGAAGGTCCGGCTGTGATAGCCGCGATGAGCGATGCCGCCTTGCCGCCGGCCGTCCTGGAGCCTGAGGTTGATCCGGGCGATGTCGAGGACGGGCGGGGAGGCCTGCCCGCGGGGTTCGCGGCCTGGCTGGCACAGGTCAACGGCATCGATGCCGCTTTGCTGAGCGCCTATATGCGCGATCCGCGCGGTCTGATCGAGCGAGCAAGGGCGGAAGCGGCGGCGGCGATCGTGCCGCCGGATCGGCCCGCCAGCCGGGCGGGCCGCTTCTGGCAAGGGACGACGCTTTATACGGATCTGATCGCGTCCAAGGATTTTCGCGCGCAGCTGCAGCGCCTCGAGATCGATCTGGGAACGGCGGAGAATCCGGAACCGCGCAATCTCCTCGCCACCATGAGGGATGCCTTGCAGCAATTGCAGGACCTAGTGACGGGCGTCTTGGAGAGCGACGATCCGGATGTGCTCTTTGCCAAGGAGCAGATAAAGGCGCAGGCCCAGCAGACGATCAGCGACCTTGGCAGCATCGCCTATGACCGGCCGCTCAAGGAGCGGGTTTTGCCGATCATGGGCAACGTTGCGAGCCTCGCCACCGCCGCCATGCCCTTTGCCTATGCGAGCTACACAAAGCCCGCCAGCTGGTTCTACACAGGTGCCTTGGCGGGCGCGTATGCGCGGACCCTGGCGCAAATGGGCGGCCTCGTCTTCAACCCGGCCTTGAGCATACGGCTGGTGAAGAACAATTTCCGCGATCGTCATCTGATCTGGTTCCTGCCGGCCGTCTTTTACGCCGCGCAGACCTTCCTCAAGGCGGCCTCGGACGACCGGCCGGACAATGCGCCGCTGCAGGGTCATGCCGACCAGGCCATCGCGGTCAATGAAAGCGTCTGGTGGCCGGCCGTTGTCGGCGTCGCCGAGTTCGGCCTCTTCCTCTACGCCAATTTTCCCGATGAATACCAGAAATTCAAGGATTGGACGGCGCTTAAGTTCGCCGGGGCGACTGGCAGAAGCGATCCGGCGACTCTGGGCGACATTCGTCGCTGGCTGACGGAGAAAGCCATCCGGCGGGACAGGCTACATGGTGGCACTGTTCAACTGCCGGACGGGCAAGTCGATGACGGGCGGCAGCGGTATGATCTGGCCGAGCTCATCCAAAACGACTTCAAGCTCGCAAGCGGGCTTTGGAGCGTCGTCAGGGCGGCACGCGAGACTTATGAAATGGGCGGGCGGATCGGCGATGCGGAGAGCCAGCTTCTGGACGAGGTCGGCAGCGGCCTGCAGCGGATGGGCCAGATGTTGGAACCCCTGGTCGAAAACATACTGGGCCATGTCAAGCTCATCGATGACGACGAGAAGCGGGTCAAGAAGATAACAGGGATCGGCCTGCTCGTGACGTCGGCCACGGTGGGCGCGGTCAATTCGCTGGGGGCCATCCGGATTCCCGCGCTACTGTCCGACTATATTCCCTATTACCTAACCGCGTTCCTCGTCATCCTCGGCAAGCTGCACGACAATTCGCAAGGTGTCGATTCCGTCATCCGCACCTTCGGCCTCTATAATGGCGGCTCTTTGCTGGGCGTGCCGCCGTCCGTGGTCAATCTCGCCTTCGAGTTCGCCTTCAACGAGGGAGCCTTCGATCTGGTGGCGAGCGAGCTGCCGGTGGGCCTGCCGGCCAATGCGACGCATACGACGACGGTGCCCAGCCGCCAGATCACGCGGCATCCGGAGCTGCATCCAGGCGACGGGGCGGTGGGTTTCGGACTGCTTGCCGCCTATCAGATACTAACGGTGATGCTGGCTAGCGGTCGGATGGGCGAGGTCGTGGCGCTGAGCACGACCAGGTTGCTGCATCTCCTGGGCAAAAATCCGAGGGCCCTGACAGCGGCGCCCGGCAACGAGGCCGAGGATGGCGCAGCGCCGCTCTCGCCCCAGGACATCGCGCGGCTGGAGGCGGCGTTGATCCGTTTCAAGCAGGCCTTCGACGGCAGGCTGGCCGAGGAGCGTCCCGGTGCCGGCATCGAGGAATTGCCTGCCGACGTGGAGGAGCAGGACCTGGCGGCGCCGGACCCTACCCAATCACTTGGGCTGCGGCCGGTGGGCCACCCCGTCGAGGAAGCCCAGGGTCTGTCGGTGGCGGAGGACGAGCCGGCAATGGCGCCGCGGCCTTCGCCGGCCTGAGAGCTACGGCTAGAGCGGGGTTTGCACTCATGTTGCAATTGTTCTTAGGTGCCCCCTGCCGGTGACGGAGCGCGCCGGACTGAGCGAGGGAGGTGCGAAGAATGACGGGCAAGCCAAGTGGCCTCAGCCATGGGCTCACCAATTATGGCGATCCGGATTTCTCGCTTTATCTCAGGCGGTCCTTCGCCCGCTCGATGGGGCTGTCGGTCGATCTGTTGAAGCGACCGGTGGTGGGCATCACCAACACGGCGAGCGGCTTCAATAATTGCCATCGGCATTTTCCCGAGCTGCTGGAGGCCGTGAAGCGGGGTGTGCTGGCGGCGGGCGGATTGCCGCTCGACTTCCCCACGACATCGCTGGGGGAGGGGTTTCTCTCGCCCACCAGCCTGCGCTTCAGGAATCTCATGGCGATGGACACGGAGGAGTTGATCCGCGCCCAGCCCATGGATTCGGTGGTGCTGATGGGCGGTTGCGACAAGACGGTGCCAGCCCAGCTGATGGGCGCCCTCTCGGCCGACCGGCCGGCCGTGCAGTTGATCGGCGGGCCGATGATGACCGGCCGCTACAAAGGCGAGCGGCTGGGTGCCTGCACCGATTGCCGGCGCTTTTGGGCGCGTTATCGGGCGGGCGAGATCGACCAGCCCGAGATCGAGGCGATCGAGGGCAATCTTGCCACCACGGCTGGGACCTGCGCCGTGATGGGGACGGCCTCGACCATGGCCTGTCTGGCCGAGGCGCTGGGCATGATCCTGCCGGGCACCGCCGCCATTCCGGCCGTCCATGCCGACCGGCTGCGGGCGGCCGAGGCCACCGGGCGCCTCGCAGTGGCGCTCATAGGCAGCGGCCGTACCCCAAGGCGGATCATCACGGCAAAGTCGGTCGAGAACGCGCTGCGCGTGCTTCTGGCGCTCGGCGGCTCGACGAATGCCATCATCCATCTGACGGCGATCGCAGGCCGTGCCGGGATCGAGGTGACGCTGGATCGGCTGAACGAGCTCAGCGACACAACCCCCGTGCTCGTCAATCTGAAGCCGGTCGGCCGGCATTACATGGAGGATTTCCACGCCGGCGGCGGCATGGGGGCGGTCCTGCGCGAGCTGCGCCCGCTCCTCCATCTGGACTGCCTGACGGTGACGGGCGAGACGCTGGGCGAGCGGCTGGACGCCGAGGGTGCGCCCTGGGTCGACCGCGAGATCATTGCCAGTGCGGCGGCGCCCTTGGAGCCGGTGGGCGGGCTCGTGGCGCTGTTCGGCTCGCTGGCGCCGGCCGGAGCGATCCTGAAGCGCTCGGCTGCCGACAGCAGCCTCTTCGAGCGGGAGGGCAGGGCGGTGGTCTTCACCTCGCTTGCGGACCTCTCCGCCCGGATCGACGATCCGGCGCTTGACGTCAGGGCGGAGGATTTCCTCGTCCTGCAGCAGGCGGGACCGCACAGCCAGTCCGGCATGCCGGAGGCAGGCTACCTGCCGATCCCCAAAAAGCTGGCGGCCAAAGGGGTCAAGGACATGGTGCGGATCTCGGACGCGCGCATGAGCGGCACGGCGTTCGGCACGATCGTCCTGCACGTCACGCCGGATGCGGCCTCGGGCGGGCCTTTGGCCCTGGTGCGAGATGGCGACCGGATCCGCCTCTCCGTTGCCGCCCGGCGGATCGACCTTCTCGTCGAGCCGGACGAGATGGCGAAGCGGCGGGCGGCCGTGACCGTGCCGCCGTCCCCTCGGCGGCGCGGCTATGACCGACTCTATGCCGATCATGTCACCGGCGCCGATCAGGGTTGCGACTTCGACTTCATGCGTGATGTCCAGGGCTAGGCGCCGCGCAGCTCCGGCTCAACCGCCAGCACAGATCGCCGGGCGGCGGTTCGTCCACGGGCGGGCCGCCTCGATCTGGGCCGCGAGGTTCAAGAGGGTCGCCTCGTCGCCAAAACGGCCGACGAACTGGGTGCCGATCGGGATATCGTCGTCGGTCCAGGCGGTCGGCACGGAGACCGCCGGCAAGCCTGAGATGTTGAAGGCGAACATATAGGCCGCATCGGTCCAAAGGGCATTGTAGCGCTCGTAATCGGCGATCTTCATGTCCCAATAGCCGACCGGGCGCGGCAATTGCGTCAAGGTCGGCGTGAGGAACGCGTCGAAGGGATCAAGATCCATGGCGATCACCTTGGCGGTGTCGCGCATCACGTGCACGCTGGTCGCATAGTGCAGCGCGTCCAGGGAGCGGCCGCGCTCGAGCTGCGCCCAGTTATAGGGCAGGAGGTCGTCCTGCCTGACCGGCCGTCCCACCTCCTTGGCCAGTTCCTCAAAGCCCAGCACCGTCTCGACGGCGATGACATCGTTATAATGCGACCAGGCACCCTCGAGGTCGCCCGCCATGTCGTGGGGTACGAGCTCGTGACCGAGCTCCTTTAAGAGCGTTATCATCGCTTCCATGGCGGCCATCACCTCGGGTGCCAATGGCGGGCCCCAGGGTGCCTTTGTGGTGTAGCCGATGCGTAGTCTCTTCTTGGGCGTGGCGATGCTGGCCAGCCAGGTGCCGTCGGGCACGGGGGGCGTATAGGGATCGCCCGGCAGGTTGATCGCCGTGGCATCGAGGAAGGCCGCCGTGTCGCGCACGCTGCGTGTCACCGCCAGGGAATAGACGCTGCCATGCCAGAAATCGGCATAAGGTGCGTAGCTGATCCGCCCCCGCGAGGGCTTCAGTCCCAGAATGCCGCAGCAGGATGCCGGCACGCGGATCGAGCCGCCGCCGTCGGTGGCCTCGCCCAGCGGTACCAGGCGGGCAGCCACCGCCGCCGCCGAGCCGCCGCTCGACCCGCCCGGCGTCACGGCCGGGTTCCAGGGATTGAGAGTCGGGCCGTAGGCTGGCGGCTCGGTGGCGATGCACCAGCCATTCTCCGGCACGTTGCTGCGCCCGAGCGGCACCAGCCCCGCCTCCTTCATCCGCGTCACCATCGCCGTATCGATCTGGCAGACATAGTCGCGCCGATAGGCCAGGCCGGCCGTGAGCGGTGTGCCCTTCCAGAGCGAGCCTATGTCCTTCAAGAGAAAGGGTACGCCCGCGAACAAGCCATCGCCCGGAGCCACTGCCCGCTCGCGGGCGAGCTCGAAGAGCTTGAGCGGCACGGCGTTCAGTTGGGGGTCGATCGCCTCGATCAGGCCGATCGCCACCTCGGCGAGTTCGGTTGCCTTGACCTCTTTGCGCTTGACCTTCTCCGCCAGCCCCAGGGCGTCGCTCGCGGTGTAGAGCCCGATCAGGTCGGCGGTCATGCATCTTCCTCCAGTGCATAGGGGCCGCGGGCAGCGTTTCACAGCTTCCGGTAAGCCACAAGCCTGCCAGCGGCGAATGCCGCATCCAATCGCAAAGGACGATCATATAATTCGAAACGTTTCATTGGATCGATGAGATGCGCGGGAGCATTTTCCACTTCGTCAAGCTTGGAAGGGGACCATGGCAAGCCGCGCCATACATGTGCGGAGCAGCATTCAGGGCCGAGCGCTCGGACGGCAGGGCGCCCGAGTGCTTCGTCGCTTTGTCC
Source organism: Arboricoccus pini (assembly GCF_900187945.1). Classification (GTDB taxonomy): domain Bacteria; phylum Pseudomonadota; class Alphaproteobacteria; order Geminicoccales; family Geminicoccaceae; genus Arboricoccus; species Arboricoccus pini. Next base: position 128,814 of record NZ_FYEH01000010.1, read on the forward strand.
CGGGCATGCTGCTTTGCCTCGTCGTCGCCGCCGTCGCCTGGCTGGCGGCCCTGGGTGAGTCGGCCCTTCTTGGCCGGGCGTGGCTCGAATGGCTGGTGCTGGCCATCATTCTGGGCGCTGGCCTGCGCACGGCCTGGCGGCCGCCTCGCGCCTTCGATCCGGGGATCGCCTTCGCCGCCAAGCGGCTCCTGGAGATTGCCGTGGTCCTTTTGGGCGCCTCCTTGGACGCGGCGAGCCTGAGGCAAAGCGGACTCGCTCTGCTGCTCGGCATCGCGCTGGTCGTCTTCCTGGCGCTGGCCCTGGGCTACGGCCTGGGCCGGCTCCTAGGCCTGCCGCATCGACTGGCGGTACTGGTGGCCGCCGGCAATGCCATCTGCGGCAACTCGGCGATTGCCGCCATCGCGCCCGTGCTGGGCGCCGACGGCGAGGAGGTGACGGCCTCGATTGCGTTCACGGCCGTCCTGGGCGTGCTCGTCGTCCTCGTCCTGCCGCCCTTGATGGCGCTCCTTCAGCTGAGCCAGCTGCAATATGGCGTTCTGGCCGGGTTGACCGTCTATGCCGTGCCGCAGGTCCTGGCGGCGACCGCACCCATCTCGGCCCTGAGCGTCCAGATCGGCACTCTCGTCAAGCTCGTCCGCGTCCTCATGCTGGGACCGGTCATACTGATGATCGCCTGCCTGGCCGGGTCAGGGAAGGGTATGGGCGCCGCCCGACGGCGGCCCGCCGGTGCCAAGCTCCTCCCCTGGTTCATCCTGGGCTTTCTTGGCATGGCGGCGCTGCGCTCGCTGGGGCTCCTTCCCGAGCTCGCGCGATCGGGCATGGCGCTGACCGCCACCTTCTTGACCATCCTCTCGATGGCGGCCCTGGGCCTGGGCGTCGATATGCGCACGGTGGTGCGCTCCAGCCCCCGCGTGTGCCTGGCGGCCGGCGGTTCGCTCCTGCTCCTAGGCGCGATCAGCCTCGGGCTCATCGCCGCGCTCGGCCTTGCCTGAGATGCCGTCGGCGCCCATGCGCAGGATGGCAAGGAAGTTTTCGCCTGCCCGGCTCCGATAGCGCTCCTTGTGCCAGAGGCAGTCGAAGCGGCGGCGCGGCAGCGGAAAAGGGAGGCGCTGCAACCGGCCAGCCGCGATACCGCCCGCCGCCGCCAGCTCGGAGATGGCGGCGGCCCCGAGGCCCGCTTCGACCGCGCCCAGGACCCCCTCGTTGGAGGGCATCTCCAAAACAATGCGCAGGGCTTGCGGATCCAGGCCGGCCATGGCGATCGCCAGCTCGAACTCGGTACGCGTGCCGGACCCGCGCTCGCGCGAGACCCAGGGCAGCTCGAGCAGCCGCTGCCGGGTGTCAATCCTCTGGCCGCCCGGCAGGCCATCCCGGCCAAGGACGACGACCAGCCGGTCGGCGCCGACCGGCTCCGCCTGCAGGGCGGTCTCGTCGACGCCGCCCTCGACGAGGCCGATCTCGGCCGTCCCCTCGAGGACCGCCGAGGCGACCTTGGCCGTGTTGCCGATCGCGACCTCGAGACCAACGCCCGGATGCCGTGCCCGGAAAGTCGCCAGGCGTGCCGGCAGCCAGTAGCTGGCGATCGTCTGGCTGGCCGCGACCCGCAGCGTGCCGCCTTCCGTCAGCGCAAAATCCTGGAGCAGGCATCTTGCGGCCTCCGCGCGCGCGAGCACTGCCGCCGCCTCGGGAACGAACGCACGCCCGGCCTCGGTCAACTCGATCCGCCGGCCGATGCGATTGAAGAGATGAGTGTCGTAGCGCGTCTCGAGTGCCTTGATGGCGGCGCTGACCGTCGACTGGGTGAGATTGAGTGCTGCCGCCGCCAGCGTCACGTGCTGCCGCTCGGCTACCGCCAGGAAGATGCGCAACTGGTCGAGCGTCATGATCCTGGCGCCAAGCACGGTTCCATCGACGCCGCGGAGGAGAATGAGCGGATGGTCATGGCGTGATCCGCCGCGACGTCGACATCAGATCAGGCGGATCGGGGCTGGATACGCCGCCAGCCGCGAATCCGCGGTCAAAAGCGTGATCCCCTCGACCATGGTCTGGGCGACAAGGATGCGATCAAAGGGGTCCTTATGGATGGGCGGCAGGCTCTCTATCGCCACCGCATGCTCGCCCGTGATGGGCAGTTCGCGATAGCCATGGTCGAGCAGGCCACGCCGCAGCAGCCGCGCATCGACCTGGAAATCCGCCCGACCGAGGCTGTGCTTGATGGCGATCTCCCAAAGGCTGGCCGAGCTGAAGAGCAGCGTGTTCGCCAGATCGTCCATGAGTCCCTGGGCCGCCGGGGAGAGCCGTTCCGGCCGGCCCGCAGCCCAGAGAAGGACATGCGTGTCGAGAAGGAGCTTCATGCCTCCTCGTCAAAAAGCGCCTCGATGGCGGCCTCGCCCAGGCGATCGAAATCGTCCGGCACCCGGATGCCTGGCATGAACCCCAGCCGTCCAGCGGCATCGGCGACCGGCGGGTCGACCGGCGTGACCTTGACCAGCGGTCGCCCGGCCCGGGCGATGACGAAGGGCTGGCCGTTCACCGCCTGCTCGATCAGCTTCGAGAGATGGGTCTTGGCTTCGTGAATATTGACCGTCAGCATAAGGCCGTTCCATATGAACTAAGTCTACTTAGTTTAGTCTTTCCCAGTTGTCTATCAAGTCCGCCGACCGTTGTATCGTCACCATTTCCGCATGCTGGAACGCTATCGGGGCCGCTGGCATGGCAATGCGTGGCACCTTGGTCGAAAACTTTCTGCACCTCGGTCGGGTGGGCCGGCCGAATCGCTTGGAGATGATGATGACGACGCGAGCCAGCCGAAAACTCACCCATTCGGCCGTTGCGACCATGCTGGCGGCGGCAGTGGCCAAGGCCGAGTCGATGGGCGTGCCGCAGAATGTCTGGATCGTCGACGATGGCGGTAATCCCCTCGGCTTCACGCGCATGGACGGGGCCAAGCTGCTCTCCATCGAGACCTCCAAATCGAAGGCGATCACCGCCGCCTCGCATCGCCAGCCGACCGGTCGCCTCGACCCGGCTGTGGAGGTGAAGTTCGCCCTCGCTTCCGGCGGCAGGCTGACCAATCTCGAGGGCGGCCTGCCGATCCTGATCGAGGATGAGTATGTGGGCGGCATCGGCGTCGGGTCAGGCAAGGGTGCCGAGGACGTCGAGGTGGCAAAGGCGGCCTTGGCGGCGATCGGCGCGCGCGTCGACTTCTAGCTCGGCGTCCGCCGGGCATGCCAACCACCGCCGCGCGGCGCTCGCGAGGCGTTCCAATCGCGGGCCGGCGCACGACGTCGGTCCGGCAAAGGGGCGCGAGAGCGGCGGTGCCAACGTTATCCGCAGGCGTCCGCGCCCGTTCCGGTCGCGAGCTAGGATGTGCGTTTTGCCAACTGTGGGCAACGGCCCCTGTATGCGGCGGGCCCGTCGGTTTGGCGTGCCAAGCAGGGTAAGCGGGGCCCGTTCCTCTTCATCGCCCCCTTCGTGGGCGCGCATCTCCAGGCCTGGCCGCAGATACCGCCGTCGCGCAAACGCCGATGCAGAGTCGAGTTTTATCATCATCCGTCGCACGAATGTCTGAGCGGCGAGGTGGATGGCTACCAGACGCTGTTGCACTGGCATCATTCCGCGTGCTGCATGAGATCGCCCATGGCGTTCTTCCCTGTGGTGGAGGAGGCGGGGCCGATCGTCGCCGGGCCTTGCCCTACATGAGTCCGCAGGGCCATCTGCCGCTGCCGGGCGAATCGTCTTTGGCATCGGTCCGGCCAAGCCACTCAACGCGATCCCTTTCGATAAAAGGACCTCAGGCCATGACGCAGCTTCGCATCCTCGGTATCAACGGCAGTCTGCGAAAACCGTCGCGCACCGGCGCTCTCACCCGTCGTGCCGTCGATGCCTTGGCGCTCGCGCTGAACGGCGAGGGCCGCGTCCTCGAAATCGCCGAAGTCTGGAGCTCGCTTGCCGCCGCCACCGAGCGCGAGGAACTCCATGGCCCGGGCAAGGACGCCGTCCAGGCCGTCGAAACAGCCGACTTTCTCGTCGTCGCCTCGCCCGTCTATCGCGCCTCCTATCGCGGCTCCCTCAAGCACCTCTTCGATCTCGTCCATCGTCCGGCCCTCTCCGAGCGACCCGTCCTCCTGCTTGCCACCGGCGGCAGCCCCGGCCACGGCCTCGTCCTCGAACACCAACTCCGACCCCTCATGGCCTTCTTCAACGCCCTCACTTTGCCAACCGCCATCTACGCCACCGAAACCGACTTCGCCGGCACCGAAATCACCAACCCCGCCATCGCCGAACGCCTGGAACGTGCCGTCGCGGAAGCGAAACGCATCGTCGGTCCGCGAAACTGATCCGATGCCCACGTTAGCGAGAAAGCAGGGATGCCTCCGGCGGCCAGGGGGCACCGCCCCCTGGACCCGGGTTGGGGTGGGGTTGTCGGTCGCGGGTGAGGATTGAGTCTTAGCCTCCCACCATCACGAGGGCGGGCCGGTTCCGTAGCGGCCGATCTTCCTCGCACCCTGCAAGCGTATCGCCGCCTGCATGCTCTCCGCCGGCCGCTCGTGCCAGTACCGCGCCACACCACGCGCCACCGCCTCCAGGCGAAGCGAGGGCAGCGCGCTGGGCCCAAGGCCCGTACCCATCCGCTCGGCCTCGGACGCCAGCTTGTCCGCCAGCCGGTTCAACTCAGCCCGGTTGTCCCGCTCAACCCGGCGCAGATCGGCCAGGGCCAGCGCTTCCGCCTCCTCCTGGTGCTCGGGTATCGCCGCGCAATGGCTCCAGTCGCCCGGCGGCTGGCGCGGTTCGGCCGGCGGTGCGGCCTCGCGACGCTCGGGCCTGGGCTGCGTCTCACGCGCGGCGGCCTCGGCCCGGGCGACGAAGCGCTCGGCCATGCTCCGGGCCGGATCGCGGCCCCGGTGCTGCTCATGGAGGACGAACATGGCGACCCGCATGTCGCCCGTCTCCAGACCCATCTCCAGGATGGAGAGCGCCAGGGGTGCCAGCCGGGCGATGCGCTCCTCATAAGGGAGCGATGCCACCGCGCTGTAATGCCGAAGCAGCTCCTGGAACTCCTCATCCCGCAGCAGCTTCTCGACTTCCATGACGGGAACGCGGTTGACGAGCGCCATCTCCTGGGCGGTACGTCCGGCCGCCATGGCCTGGGCCGTGCGCCTGCGGTCGCGCCTGGCCCAGAAGGGGTAGCGGCGCCGTGGCGGCTTGGGGGCGAGGCTATCGGTCCAGTCCATGGGGCCCACTGTATAAGGAATATAGTCCTTATACAATAGATCTCATGCGCCACCCGCTGTCCGCCCCACCCATCGTCCCCAGGTCCAGGAGGCGGTGCCTCCTGGTCGCCGAAGGCTTCTTCCTCGTCCAGGCTTGGCGCGATCGGCCTAGCTGTTCTTGCCCGTTTCGGGCCCGATGATGGCAGCGACTTCGGTAATCTTGTCCGCTGGCAGGCCGCAGGTGGTGGCATGGCGACGGATCGTCTCGGCATCCTTGGCTTCGTGGACGCAATAGACCGTGTCGCCGGCCACGTAGCTGGTAATCCAGGTATAGGGCTCGCCCAGGCCGGCCACGACCTCGTTGGACCTGGCCGAGACGTCACGAAGCTCGTCGCTCGTGAGCTTGGCGGCTCCTGGAATGTGACGCTCGATAATGAAGACTGGCATGGGTCATCTCCCTTGTTGAACCACGAGGCCTTGTTGCCTGGCATCGCCTCAATGCGATGCGCCGCCTCTTGGGCAGGGGGCCATTATGCGTTCAACGGGGCGCCTTGAGGTAGCCCTTGCCCGTATTTACGCTCTGCCGGCTCCTGGGAAAGGTCATGGCAGGCCATGGTGAGCATCGGCCGGTCCATGAGCGAGAAGGCGGCAGACACCTTCCGGCAGGGGTGGCGTCGGGTGGCATGGTGGCCGGGAAGGAGGGAAGGGCGGCCCGGGTCTCAATTCAGCAGCTTGCGACGCAGGAGAGCCTCCAGCCAGTCGGCGAAGACCCGCAGCCGCTGCGAGAGATGGCGACGATGCAGATAGAGCAGGGTCATTTCCAGGGGCCTGGCCCGGTAGGCGGGCATGATCTCGACGAGATGGCCGGTTTGCAGGTGTTCGGCCACGTCATAGGTCGGGATCTGGATCAGTCCCAGGCCGGACAGGCAGCAGGCGATGTAGGCTTCAGCGCTATTGACGGTGACACGCCCACGGACAGGTATCGTGCATGGCCTGCCGTTCTCGACCCATTCCCAGTCCTCGACGCGACCACTGGAGGGAGAGGCGTATCGCACCGCGAAGTGGCTTTTAAGGTCGGCCGGATTTTCTGGGCTGCCATGCCTGGCGAGGTAGGCGGGGCTGGCGACGTTGACGAGCGACAACTCACCCAGCCGGTGCGCGATGAGGCTGGAGTCGTTGAGAGGGCCGACGCGGAGCGCGCAATCGACGCGATCCTCGACCAGATCGACAACCCGGTCGGTGACGCCGAGGTCGATCGTGAGATGCGGGTATTGATCCAGGAATTCGGGCAGGGCCGGGGCTATGACGAGCCGTCCAATGCGGGCGGGAACATTGACGCGGAGCTCGCCGACTGGGCCAGCATCGTCGCGACGGAACAGGCGCTCGGTTTCCTCGACATCGGCCAGCAGCCGCAGGCAGCGCTCATAGAAGGCCTGGCCGTCCTGGGTAGGTGAGACCTTCCGTGTCGTTCGATTGAGGAGGCGCGCCCCCAGGCGTCCCTCAAGATTGAGGACGCCGGCGGAGACCGTTGATCTTGGCAGTCCCAGGGAATCTGCGGCGCGGGTGAAGCTGGCGCATTCCACGACTCGCGCGAACATGCGGAAGAGATCGATGCGGTCCAAGGAAGCTTTCCCGCCGATTGTCCGTCAATCCTGACAAGTGATGTCAGAATGACCATCTTTGCCCGAAAATTCCAGACGGTAAGCTCGTGCCAATGAAAAGAGTCGTCATTGATGGCTCGGCCGGGACTGAGGAGAGAAGCATGAGCGATCACGGCATCAAGGGCAAAACCGCGATCATCGCCGGAGGGGCGAAAAATCTGGGTGGATTGCTGGCGCGTGATCTGGCGGCGCAGGGGGCACGCGCCGTGGCCATCCACTATAACAGCGCCGCGACGAAAGGCGCTGCGGAGGAGACGCTGGCAGCCGTTAGGGCGATGGGTGCCGAGGCCCTGGCCTTCCAGGCCGATCTGACGACGGCCGATGCCATGGCGAAGCTCTTTGCCGATGCCGTTGCCGCTTTTGGCAAGCCGGACATCGCCATCAACACGGTTGGCAAGGTCTTAAAAAAGCCGCTGACCCAGATCAGCGAAGCCGAATTCGACGAGATGAGTGCCGTCAACTCCAAGACGGCCTTCTTCTTCATCCAGGAGGCCGGACGTCAACTCAATGACAGCGGCAAGATCTGCACTCTGGTGACATCGCTGCTGGGCGCGTTCACGCCCTTCTATGCCGCCTATGCCGGCACCAAGGCGCCGGTCGAGCATTATACCCGCGCGGCGTCCAAGGAACTGGGTGAGCGCGGCATTTCGGTAACGGCGATCGGGCCCGGTCCGATGGACACCCCCTTCTTCTATCCTGCGGAGGGGGCCGACGCGGTCGCCTATCACCAGACAGCGGCAGCGCTGTCGCCATTCTCCAAGACCGGCCTTACCGACATCGAGGACATCGTGCCCTGGATCAGGTTCCTCGTCTCGGACGGCTGGTGGATGACCGGCCAGACCATCTTGGTGAATGGCGGCTACACAACGAAATAGCAGGTGGCTCGCGCTACGGTTTGGCGATCGCAAGGGGCGTCGCCGAGCCGATCTCGCCGGGCCGTGAACGCCCAGGGAGATGACGGCTGAAAAGAACCATGCCCGGCCTTTGCGGTATCGGAATGCAGGTGCCCAGCGAACAAGGCAGCAATGGCCGTTCGATATAGGAAACTTAGTCAGTATTCAGCATGAGCGTTCGCTCTTACATGGCTTCGACATGCGATTTACATTATCTAGAATAAAATAAGCTGGAATGGTTATTTTGCTTAGCGTCCGGCATCCGAAGAATGCGGCGCCGTTCGCGGCAAAGCTTTCTTTGGCGCCGGAGGCTCGGGGGGTGAGAACGAACGGGGCTGCTCCCTTCCGGCTGGGGTGCGATGAAGCGCGCCGCTGGATCGCCGTTTTTGCTCGACATGCGGCGGCGAGCGGCTTTGCCCCGTCGGGATCGAACCGGCAGGGTCGTGGTACTCCGGCGACGGAACAGGGCCTGAGGCCGAGCCGTGGGTCTAGCTGCGCAGCGCGATCAGGAGAGGGCGGGCGATGCGGCGAAAGCCCAGTCTGGCATAAAGCCTCTCCACATGACCACCCGGCAGGCATTGAAGGAAGAGCGTGGCGCAACCGAGGCTGACGGCGGTGGCGATCGCAGCCCGGGTGACGGCCTGCCCGAGGCCACGCCGTTGCAGGTCGGCCGCGACGCCCACGTTGTAGAGGCCGGCAACGCCGTCGGCCGCGTGCACCGAGGCGCAGGCCGCCGGTCGCCCGTCCGCGCGCAGCAGCAGATGGCGGACGGCGACGCCGGGCCCGCTCGTCGCCGCGGCCAGCGTCGGACCATAGGCATCGGCGGTCGCCCGGTTGAGCGCCTCGTTGTCGGAGAGCTGCCGCATCACCGCGAGAAAATCCGCCCCGGGTGCGGGCTCCCTGCTGGTCTCGACCGACGCTGACCCCAGGTCGGCATCGACCTGCTCGACAGAGCGGACCATCCACGCCACGGCGGCGGTCGGCGCCCCATCGAACCGCAGGCACAGATCGCGCGCCTCGGCCATGTCGGCGGCCAGGAGGACGGGTGCCCGATTGCGTCGGGCCGCCGCCTCGCGGACCCAGGCCGCATCGCTGGCGCCAAGCACGTAGTTCAGGCCGAAATCGGCGATTGTCTCGGACCAGACCAAACGGGATCCGTCCGGGCCAGGATCGACGCCGGAGACGTAGCAGCCGCTTTGCAGACGTACGTGGATATCGATCCACGCAGCCATCCTCTGGTCGGCCGGGGTATCGCGCAGCATGGCGGTGCCTCTTTATTATATCAAATATAGAATACCTATAATATAATAGTTATCGTAACCGTAAAACTATTACATTTCCTATTTCGTGCGGTCTTATTGTAACTCCGTAATGCATTTGCTACGGCGCTTTCCTGAATTGATTCGTATTGCCCAGTCATCACTATTGATGGCGTGAAGTCCAGCAAGATTAAGTTCTGGTGAGAGCGGATCTTTTTCTTGTTGGTCGTCGCGCGGGGGCGAGGGGAGTTCCATGCGGGAACGATTGGACGACACGAGGCGACGCGAACTTCTCGAGGTGTTCCTGGTCAGTCGGGGTCAACTCGTTGCGACCGCCCGTTCGGTGCTTCGCTGCGCCGTCCGCGCCGACGACATCGTGCAGGATGTCGTAATCAAGATCTGCCAGAACGAAATTGGCACCGATGTCCGTGATCCGCGCATCTATCTGAAGCGCATGGTTCGCAATCTCGCGGTGGATTTCCTGCGGCGATCTCAGCGCGAGTACCGCCAAACGGCGCCGGAAGCCGACGCTTACGAATTGGCCGCGCCGGCGACCGACCCGCAGGACCGACTGGAGGCGCGCGAGGCGCTGAGGACGGTCGTGACGACGCTGCGCTCGGCTCCTGAGCGGACCCGTAACGTGTTTATCGCCAACCGCCTGCGGGGCGTGCCGCAAAAGGTGATCGCGGCCCAGGCGGGTGTCTCGCCTACTCTGGTCAACTTCATCATCCGTGACGCGACCGCCCTTTGCCGCAAGGCGGTGGAGCCCTCCGGCACGCTCGAGGTCAAGCGCTACCCGAAACCTCATTCGGGGATCGCTGCCAATGATCGTTGCCGCCTGACCTCGACGACGGCGCCGTTTTCGAGCTTCACGCATCGGTCGGCGACGTCGAAATAGCGGTCATCGTGCGAGATCGCGAGCACTGCCTTGCCGCGCGACCTGAGCTCGGGCAGGAGGCTGTTATAGAAGATCTCGCGAAAAGCCGGGTCCTGGTCGGCCGCCCACTCGTCGAAGAGATAAAACGGCCGGTCCTCCAGATAGGCCACCACCAGGGCCAGCCTCTTGCGCTGTCCCTGCGACAGCTCCCGCGTTGAGAGCACGCCCTCCCTGACGGTGACCTTACGGGACAATTGCAGCTTCTCGATCAACGCATTGGCGCGCGCATCGAGCTGCTCGCTGCTGGCGGCAACGCCCGCCAGTGTGGGGAACAGATAGAAATCGGAGAACACCGCTGAGAACAACGACCGCTGGCGGTCGCGATCGCCGTCGCCGACCTCACGTCCGTCGATCGAGATCGAGCCCGCTTCCGGCGGGTAGAGACCGGTGATGATCTTGGCCAGCGTCGTCTTGCCGCTGCCATTACCGCCGATCAACATCACGATCTCGCCGGGCCGCAAGACGAGGTCGATCGGACCAAGCTCGAAGGTGCCCTCCTCGGAGTCACGGTAATAGCGATGACGCACGCCTTTAAGGACCAGCTCGCTGAAGCCCTTGGCTGGGGCGGCGCTGGCGCGCGGCTCGGATGAGGTCGAGGCCTCGAGGACGAAATCGATCCGGCCCATCGAGAGCCGTGCCTGCTGGGCATTGGGCAGGTTGTTGAGGAGAGCCTCCAGGGGCATCATCAGATAAAGAAAGATGATGGTCGAGCCGGCGGCGGCCGTGCCGGTCCAGAAGGTGAGCACGCCGATCAGCGCATAGACCAGGAACAACGCGCTGCTGCTGGAGAGCACGTAGATCCGCAGCCCGCGCAGCCGATGCACGCGCGTCTCGCTCACGCTCTGCTCGAGCGAGAGGGCAAGAAAGGCCTCCGCCCGCGCCCGGTTCAGCTTCAGTTCCTTGGCTCCGGCAAAGAGGCCGTCGAAATGGCCGAACAGCTCGTCTTGCGCCTGCCCGGCTCGTTTTAGGTTACCGATCGCGCGCGCGTTGCCTAACAGAAATATGGCCGATCCCATGAGCGTCACGACGATCGAGAGGAGAAAGGCCTGGAGCGAGAACCAGGCCAGATAGCCAAGACAGCCAACGACGATCGCGGCGTTCATCACGATGTTGGGAAACGCCATGAGGAAATCGGAGACGCGCCTTGCATCGTCCGTCATGACGGACTGGACCTTGGCAGCACCAAGGCGCTCGACGCTGCGAAACTCGGCGGCGGCGATCCGCCGCGCGATCAGGCGCCTAAGATCGAGCAGCGCGCCCTCGCCCAACTGCGCGAACAGCATGCCGCTGGCGATCCTGGCGCCGATCGCTACGATGGCGCAGGTGGTGAAGGCCAGGGCCAATAGCTGCAGATGCTGGCCACTCTGCAGCGCCTGGTTGACCGCGGCCACCATCCCGACCGCGCCCGTGGCGCCAAGCAGGCTGGCGGCTAGCGCGATGCCCAGTCGCCGTCGCGGGCATTGCGCCAGAATGCGCAAGAGGGGGCGCCGCCTGGCCCTCAGGGTTTGCTCATCGCTCATCTTGAATAGGCCCCCTTCGCCTGTCCCTAAAAGGACGCTCGAAAGACGCATCGATTTAGTCGAATGCGCGATTTGCCCGGGCGAGCGGCAGATCGCGGCCAGACGTCGCCTAAATTTCGGACAGGCTCGGACGTCTCGTTGATGAGTAGCGCCTTTGCGCCGCATCAAGGAAAACGAGGTCCGTCCTATGAGCAGCTTGCAGCAAGACTGTGTTGCCGATCGTGATGCTCTTGGGATGGGTTGTGTTTGGTCATCGGGCTTATTTGTTGGCTTGGCGGATCGTGTTTCGTCCGTGGCGTCGGCGTTTCCGTCGCGGGTAGCGATCGACGATGGCGGTGTTGAGGTTAGCTATGGCGCGCTGGAGTCGCGTTCGGACGCTCTGGCGCATCGCCTGAGGCTGCTGGGTGTTGGTCCCGATCGGGTCGTGGGCGTGGTTTTGCGCCGTCGGCCGGAGATGGTGGCGGTCTTGCTGGCGATCTGGAAGGCGGGTGGTGCCTATGCGCCGCTCGATCCGGAAGCGCCGGCGGAGCGTCTGGCCGGGATGGTGGCGGATTGCGGCGCGGTGCTCGTGGTGAGCGAGCGGGAGCTTGCGTCGCGGTTGCCGGCGGATGTCGATCTTCTGCTGATCGACGGCGGGGAGGACGTGTTCGCGGCCCCGGTGCAGGCGGCGCGGCCGGCCCCGGGGCCGGTGCACGCGGACCAGCTGGCCTATGTGATCTTCACCTCTGGCACGACGGGCCGGCCCAAGGGTGTGGGTGTGACGCATGGCGCGCTGTCGATGCATATCGAGGCGATCGGCGCGCTCTACGGCATGGGTGAGGCGGACCGGGTGCTGCATGTGATCGCCTGGTCGTTCGACGGGGCGACGGAGTGCTGGGCGGCGGCGCTGGCGCATGGCGGCCGGCTGGTTCTGGGCGATCCGAAGGCGTGGACGGCTGAGGACGCGCTGGCGGAGATCCGCCGTTCGGGGACGACGATCGTCGGCATGTCGCCGGCGCTGCTGGAGACGCTGGCGGAGGCGCATTCGCGCTCGGGTTCGGGTCCCTTGCCGGTGCGCTCATGGACGGCCGGCGGCGAGGCGTTCGGGATCGAGGCATTCGCGCGGGTGCGGCAGGCATTCTGGCCGGCGCGTATCATCAACGGCTACGGGCCGACGGAGACGGTGATCACGCCGCTCCTGCTGGCGGTGACGTCCTCGACGCCGGCCTCGGCGTGGGAAGGTGCCTCGTGGCTGCCGATCGGCCGGCCGGTGGGCGCGCGGACGGCTCATGTCCTGGACGAATCGCTTGGCGAGGTCGGGATCGGGGTCGAGGGCGAACTCCATATTGGCGGCCTGGGCCTGGCGCGGGGCTATGTGGGCCTGCCTGGACTGACGGCGGAGCGCTTCGTCCCTGACCCGTTCGGTCCGCCTGGCGGCAGGCTCTACCGGACGGGCGACCGGGTTCGGCGCCGCGCGGACGGGTCGCTCGACTATCTGGGCCGGCTCGACCAGCAGCTGAAGATCCGGGGCTTTCGGATCGAGGCCGGCGAGGTGGAGGCGCATCTTCTGGCGCATCCGCGCTGCCGGGAGGCGGCCGTGGTGGCGGCCTCGCGCGAGGGCCAGGCGCATCTGGTGGCCTATGTGGCGGGCGAGGCCAAGCCTGAGGAGCTCTCGGCACATCTGGCGGGCCGGCTGCCCGAGCCCATGCGCCCTTCCTTGATCGTCCAGCTGCCGTCCCTGCCGCGGCTGGCCAGCGGCAAGCTCGACCGGCGCGCCCTGCCGGCCCCGACCTGGACGGCCAGGGCCTACGCGGCGCCCGAGACAAAGACCGAGCAGAGGCTGGCAGCCCTCATGGGCGAACTCCTGGGCCATGCCAGGGTCGGCCGCCATGACGGCTTCTTCCAACTGGGCGGCCACTCCCTCCTCGCCGCCAAACTCGTCGCCCAGATCCGCAAAGAATGGGGATCGCCCATAGGGCTGGCGGAACTTTATAGCGTGGCGACGCTGGCCGAGCTTGGCGCCTTGATCGACCGCCACGACGAGAGCGGTACCACCGCCGACATTGATGCACTTCTTGCGCAGTGGGAAGAGTCATGAGCGCCGCCCGGTCGATCCGCGAGCCGAACAGCGACTGGCAGCGGCTGGCCCAGCGTTTCGTCGCCCTGTCGCCTGAGCAGCGGCCAGCTTTCCTCGCAGCTCTCGAAGAGCGTGGCATCCCCTTCGACCGACTGCCGATAACGCCTTTTGCCGATGGCGCGCCGGACCGGCTGGCCCCCGCACAGCGCCGCTTGTGGTTCCTCTGGCGGCTGGACCCCGAGAGCCATGCCTATAACCTGGGGGGCGCCCTGCGCCTGGAGGGCACGCTCGACGAGGCCGCGCTCGAGCGCGCCCTGACCTGGCTGATCGCCCGCCACGACACGCTCAGGACCAGCTTCGCGTCCACGGACGATGGCGGCGCCCGACCGGTCGTGCATCCGCCTTCTCCGGTCTTCCTCCAACGGGCCGACATCGCCGACCGCGATCCGACCCTGGCGGCGACCGCCGCCCGCGAGCTGGCGGAAGAAGGCATCCGTCGGCCCTTCGACCTCGTGGCGGGGCCGCTCGTACGTGTCGGGCTGGTCCGCGTCGGCACGACACGACATCTCCTCTGGCTGGCCCTTCATCATATCGTCGCCGATGGCTGGTCGATGGAGATCCTCATCGACGAGTTGCTGAGTGCCTACGGCGCCTTCCGCTCGGGCCAGACACCCTCCATCCCGGCACCGCCGATCCGTTATGCCGACTATGCGGCCTGGCAGCAGGTCCGCATGGAAGCGGGCGAATTGCAGCGTCAACTGGCCTGGTGGACGGCCGAGCTCGGCTCAGACCATGCGCCGCTGGCCTTGCCGACAGATCGCCCGCGGCCATCGGCGCAGAGCTTTCGTGGCGCGCGGCTCGACTTTTCGCTCGACGACGAAACGAGCCGAGCCTTGCGGGCCCTTGCCCGCGCCGAGGGCGCTACCTTGTTCATGGTCCTCCTGGCGGCATTGCACGCGTTTCTTGGCCGGCTGACGGGTCAGGACGACATTCGGATTGGCGTGTCGAGCGCCAATCGCGTGCGGCCGGAGACGGAGCGACTGCCCGGCTTCTTCGTCACGACCCAGGTCGTGCGTGCCCGTCCTGCCGCCCATGTGACCTTCCGCGAACTGCTGGCTACGGTGCGGGAGAAGGCGCTGGCGGCCCAGGCACGACCGGACGTGCCGTTCGATACGCTGGTCGAGGCCCTGCAGCCCGCGCGTTCGCTCAGCCACAATCCCTTGTTCCAGGTGAAGTTCACGCAGCAGCTTGCCCAACGCAGCCTGCGGGTGGCCGGGCTCGAGATCAGCCCCGTGGCCCTCGTCGAGAACGCGACCCATTTCGATCTGAGCCTGGATGTGACCGACACCGCCGATGGCGTGGCGGCCTCGCTCACCTATGCGACCGATCTGTTCGATAAGGCATCCGCCCAGCGCTTCGTCCGGCACTATGCCGATCTCGTCGGCCATCTGGTGCGCCATCCAGGGCGACCGCTCGGCGACTGGCGGCCGGCCGAGCCCGCCCGTCTCTCGGGAGGAACGCTAGAGTGCCCCGCATCCGACATACTCTCGGCCTTCGCGGCCCAGGTTGACGCCCGGCCGGACGCCTCGGCGATTCAGGCCGGCGCGGCGGCCATGAGCTTTGCCGCGCTTGATGCCGCCTCCGACCGGCTGGCGCATGTGCTGGTCGCGCGGGGCATCAAGCGCGAGGACGTCGTCCTCGTTCTTTGCGGCCGCAGCCAGGATCTCGTCGTGGCCCTGCTTGGCATCATGAAGGCGGGCGGGGTCTATGCGCCGCTCGACCCGGGCTATCCGATCGAGCGCCTGCGCCGCCTGACCAAGGACAGCAAGGCGGTGCTTGGCTTGTTCGACGCCGAGGGCGCCAAGGCCGCGGCGGGACTCGATCTGCCTGGCCTCGCCATCGCCGAAGGAGCGGCCAGGCCGCTGCCGCAGGGCAGGGTACCTTTTGCAGCGCCCCTGCCGGAGCAGGCCGCCTATCTTATCTATACCTCAGGCTCGACGGGGGCGCCCAAGGGTGTCGTCGTGCCGCATCGGGCCATTGCCAGCTACGTCCAGTCGGCTTTGGCGCGCCTTGCGATTGATCCTCAGGCAAGCTTCGGCCTGCTCTCGACGCCAGCTGCCGATCTTGGCCACACCATGCTCTTTGGCGCGCTGGTCTCGGGCCGTACCCTCCATCTGATCGAGGCCGATGCCGCCTTCGACGCCGATCGCCTAGCCGACATCGTGCAAGCCCGGCGGATCGGCGTGCTCAAGCTGGTACCCGGCCATCTCGAGGGCCTGCTGGCGACACCGCGCGGCGCCGATCTGCTGCCCGAGACGGCGGTGATCCTGGGCGGCGAGGCGCTCTCCACGGCCCTGGTCGAGACGGTTCGCCGCCTGAAGCCCGGCTGCCGCGTCATCAATCATTACGGTCCGACCGAGACCAGCGTCGGGGTACTGGCGCATGAGCCAGCCACGCTTGAAGGCGGCGGCGTGCCGATCGGCAGGCCCTTTGCGCATGTCGAGGCGGTGATCCTGGATGGCGACCTCAACCCGGCGCTGCCAGGCGCGCTAGGCGAGCTTTATATCGGTGGCCCGCAGGTGGCACGCGGCTATCTTGGCCGGCCGGCCGCCACGGCCGAGCGCTTCGTGCCCGACCCGGAGCGGCCGGGGGAGCGCCTTTATCGCACCGGCGATGTCGTCCGGCTCGATGCGCAAGGTGCCATCACTTTCATTGGCCGCCGCGACGACCAGATCAAGATAAGGGGGCATCGCGTCGAGCTGCGGGAGGTGGCCCAGGCGCTCCGTGCGCTGGAAGGCGTGAGCTCCGCCCAGGCGGTGGTGGCCAAGGGCGAGGCCGGCAATGACCGGCTGGTCGCCTACATCGTCGCCAGCCAGGCCGTGGCGGCAGGCGCGCCCGCAGCCCTTGCCACGATCTTGCCGGACCACATGGTCCCGGCCGAGGTAATTGCCCTCGAGCACATGCCGCTGACGCCGAACGGCAAGCTGGACCGTGCGGCATTGCCCGCCGCCAGGGTCACAGCGGCGCGCCCGGCCGCCGTCCGTTCGGAGGCCGAGCGGGTGCTGCTTTCGATCTGCGGCGAAGTACTGCGGCGGACCGACGTCACGCCTGGCGATAATTTCTTCGCGCTCGGCGGCGATTCGATCTTGAGCCTGCAGGTGATCGCGCGGGCCAAGCGGCAGGGCTTCCGGCTGACGCCAAGGCAGGTCTTCGAGTGCAAGACGATCGCGGGCCTGGCCGAGGTCGCCCAGCGGCTGGCTGCGACGGCGCCGAAGCCGGCGGCAGTCGAAAGCCGCCCGGATGCCGAGCGGGTACTGCTTTCGGTCTGCGGCGAGGTGCTGCGGCGGACCGACGTCGGGCCTGGCGACAATTTCTTCGCGCTCGGTGGTGATTCGATCTTGAGCCTGCAGGTGATCGCGCGGGCCAAGCGGCAGGGCTTTCGACTGACGCCAAGGCAGGTCTTCGAGTGCAAGACGATCGCGGGCCTGGCCGAGGTCGCCCAGCCGCTGGCCGCGATAGCGCCGAAGCCGGCGGCGGCCGATGGCGGTCGCGAAGTGCCGCTGACGCCGATCCAGGCGGCGTTCTTCGCGCGCCCCGTGCCCAATCGCGCGCATTGGTGCCAGTCCGTCCTTCTGACGCCGCCTTCATCCCTCGATCCGGACGCGCTGGCGGCGGCGCTAGGCGCACTCGTCGCGCGCCATGAGGCGCTGCGTCTACGCTTCAGCGAGCGGGACGGGCGCTGGACGCAGCGTCTGGCAGCGGACTCGGCAGCGTCCGATCTCCTCTGGCGCCGCAGCTTCACCGACGCGGCCGGCCTTTGTGCCGCCTGCGACGAGGTCCAGCGCAGCCTCGACATCACGAAAGGGCCGCTCTTGCGGGCCCTCCTGGCCGAGGCACCGGACGGGAGCCGCCGGGTTCTGATCGCCATCCACCATCTGGCCGTTGATGGCGTTTCCTGGCGGGTCCTCCTCGACGACCTTGCCCTGGCGCTGGCCCAGCGCGCGGACGGCCAGGCGATCACGCTGGCCCCGCCCGAGACGACGTTCTCCAGCCTGGCACAGCGTCTCTTCCTTCATGCCCATGGCGAGGATCTGCGCCAGGAGCTGGATTATTGGCGCGCCAGCGCCGGACCTGCCACGGCACCCTCCTCGACCAGGCTGGCGGATGCATACGCGCGCACCCAGCGGATCGATGATCAGACGACGCGCCGCCTGACGAATGCCGTCGACGGCGCGCGACTGCACGGGCTCATGATCGCGGCCCTCGTTCGCGCCCTGGGAGAGGGATCTGGAGATGTGCGGCTCTGGCTTGAAGGCCATGGCCGCGAGACGCCCTTCGGGTTCGATCTCAGCCGCACGGTTGGCTGGCTCACCAGCATTTATCCCGTCCGCATCGGCGTCGGCACCGATGCGGAGACGACCTTGAGGGGCGTGCGCGAGGTGCTGGCGGCCGTGCCGCATGGCGGGATCGGCCATGGCCTGCTTTGCCATCTAGGCGCTCCTGAGTTGCGTGCGGCCGTGGCGGCCCCGCCCGGACCGGTGTTCAATTATCTGGGCCGCTTCGATTCGAGCTTTGCCGATCCGTCCGGTTTCGCGCTGGCGGTTGAGGACAAGGGGGCGGAGCGCGATCCCGAAGCGCCGATGCTCGATCCGTTGCGGATCGATGCGCGCGTTCAGGATGGCGCGCTTCGGATCGACTGGCTGTTCGACCCGGCACGTTATGACGAGGCAGCGGCGCGGCATCTGACGGCGGCCTTCGAGCGCGAGCTGCGCTCATTCCTGGTCGAGCCTGCCAAAGCCGGCATCGAGGCCAGTGTGGCCGCTCTCGAAACCTACCCCTTGAGCCCGATGCAGCAGGGGCTCTTGTTCCATCGGCTGGTCAGCCCCGAGGATACCGCCTACGTCAATCTCCTGGCCGTCACCCTCAAGCATCTCGATGTCGAGCGCTTCAAGCAGGCCTGGCGCGCCGCCTTTGCCCGGCATGACATCCTGCGCACGACGTTCCAGTGGCAAGACGGGGCAGCGCCGCGCCAGATCGTGTGGCCAGTCGCGGAGCCGGCCTTCGCGGAGCATGATTGGCGTGGTGCCAGCGATCTTGAGGATCGCCTCGCCCGCCTGGGTGCCGACGAGCGCCGGCGCAGCTTCGACCTCGCCCTGGCACCGCCCATGCGCTTCGTGCTCGTGCGCATCGGCGACGATGCCTGGCGCTTTTTCTGGGTGCGGCACCATATCCTGCTCGATGGCTGGAGCTCGGCCAGGCTGCTGGCCGAGGTGGCGGCATTGTATCGCGGCCAGCAGCCGGCGCGACCAGCACCGCGCTTTCGCACCTATATCGACTGGCTGGACACGCGTGACGCCAGCCTGGACAAGGCATTCTGGCGCGAGGCCCTAAAGAGCGTCGACGAGCCCTTCCGCCTGGCCGGCGAGGGGGTCGGAGAGGCCGGCCATGCCCGCCATGTCGTGCTTATCGACGAGGACCGTGCGGCGGCGATCCGTGCCGCGGCGCGCACGTTGCGTGTCACCGTCAACACGCTGGTCCAGGCCGCCTGGGCGCTCACCCTGGCGCGGCGTGCCGGCCGAGCGGCGTTGTTCGGCGTCACCGTGGCCGGCCGGCCCGAGGACCTGCCCGAAGCCGAGGAAGCCTTGGGCCTCTTCATCAACACGCTGCCCGTCTTGAGCGAACCCCGCCCGGACATCATCGTCGCCGATTATCTGGCAGGGCTGCAGACCCAGAACATTGCGCTTCGCGAGCATCAATACACACCCCTGTTCGACATCCAGGCATCGGCGGCCGCCGGCCGCGAGGAACTGTTCGATTCGGTCATCATCTTCGAGAACTACCCGATCGACGAGGAGTTGGCGGCACCAGCGCCGGGTGCCCTTGCCTTCAGCGATCCCTTGGTCGACGAGGATACGCATTACGCCCTGACGCTGATGGTCGAGGCCGGCGCGCGCGCCAGGCTGACATTCGGCTACGCGACCGATCGGCTGACGGCCATCGAGGTTGCGGCCCTGGCAGCACAATTCGAGCGGGCGCTCTCTGGCATGATCGAGGACCCGACGCGGCCTCTGGGGAGCATTTGCCTGGCCGCGCCCGACGACGTTCTGGCGGCGCGGGGGGCTGAGCGGCAAAGCTTCCGATCGGTTCTTGCGCGACTGGGCGATCTCGTCGGCGACGCTGCGGACAGGACCGCGCTGTCGGGCCCGGACGGCCAGCTCTCCTATGCCGGGCTCGTGCTTCAGGCGGACAGGGTCGCCGCCAGGCTGGCGACGTCCGGCGTCGGGCGCGGCGATCGCGTGGGCCTTTTCGTGCCGCGTGGCGTTGCCATGGTCGTGGGCCTGCTGGGCATTCTCAAGGCCGGCGCCGGCTACGTGCCGCTCGATCCGGACTATCCAGCCGACCGCCTGGCTTTCATGGCAGCCGACGTCGGGCTGAAGGCGCTCCTCCTTACTGCGGAACTGCACCGGCAGGCGCCGACCGGAGACTGGGCGGCCATCGACCTCGCCCAGGCGCGCCTGACGGAGGGCCAGGCACCGGACCCGGTTGCGCTGACCGAGAATGACCTCGCCTATGTCATTTATACCTCCGGCTCCACCGGCCGGCCGAAAGGGGTCATGATCGGCCATGGCGCGCTCGCCAACCTTCTCCAGGCCTTTCGCGAGATCACCGGCTTTACCGCCAGCGATCGTCTGGTCGCGGTCACCTCGCTTTCCTTCGACATTGCCGGGCTCGAATTGCTCCTGCCGCTGGTCGTGGGGGCGACGCTGACGATCGCCTCGCGGGAGCAGGCGGCCGATGCCCGCCAACTGGCGGGTCTGCTCGAGCGGGCCGAGGCGACGATCCTGCAGGCGACGCCATCCACCTGGCGCCAGCTCAAGGCGATCGACTGGCCCGGCCGCTTCGGGCTCAAGGCGCTTTGCGGCGGCGAGGCGATGCCGCCCGACCTTGCGACCTGGCTCCGCCCGCGCGTGGGCGAACTCTGGAACGTCTATGGCCCGACCGAGACCACCATCTGGTCGACGGCCGGCCGCGTCGATGCTGTCGAAGGTGCGGTGCCGATCGGCAGGCCGATCGTCGCCACCAGTCTCCATATCCTCGACGACGCGCTGCAGCCCGTCCCCCTCGGCAGCCCCGGGGAGCTCTTCATCGGCGGGGCGGGGCTAGCCCGAGGCTATTATGGCCGCCCGGGCCTCACCGCCGAGCGCTTCGTGCCCGATCCCTTCGGCGAGGCTGGGGCCAGGCTCTACCGGACGGGCGATCTGGCACGCTGGCTGCCGGATGGCCGTATCGAGTGCCTGGCGCGCATCGATCAGCAAGTGAAGATCCGAGGGCACCGCGTCGAGTCCGGCGAGGTCGAGGCTGCCCTCCTGTCGCATCCGGCCATTGCCGCGGCAGCCGTTGCCGCCTTCGGCGGGTCAGCGCTGCATGCCTATGTCGTTACGGCCGATGAAGTAAGCGATGCGGCAATAGAGGCGCATCTCGAGAGCCGGCTGCCCGGCTACATGATGCCGTCGGCGATCATCCGCCTCGACCGCCTGCCGATGACGCCGAACGGCAAGGTGGATCGCGGCGCACTGCCGGCGCCCGAACGCGTTGCCGCCGATCATGAGGAGCCAAAAGGTGAGATCGAGACCGCCATCGCGGCGATCTGGGCTGACCTTCTGAGCGTCCCCCGGGTCGGACGGGCTGACGATTTCTTCCGTCTGGGCGGCCACTCTCTGACGGCGACCCGGATGATCGCACGGCTCGAAAGCGAACAGGGCGTCGTCGTGCCGCTGCGCACCTTGTTCGAGGCGCCGACGCTCAAGGCGTTCGCGGCCGCGGTCGGTACCACGCAGGGCAGTGACGCCAAGCTGGCGCGCCTCGATGATCTCCTGGCCGAGTTCGACGCATGAGCGCCTTCGCCGATCGCCTGGCGGCCCTGGCCGAGCGTTATGCCGCCGCCACCACCTTGCAGCGGCGCCACCTGCTGACCCGCTTCGAGCAGGCGGAGGTCGCGTTCGACGACCTTCCGATTCCGCGCGCCGACCGATCCCGGCCGCTGCCGGCATCCGATGCGCAAAGACGCCTCTGGTTCCTCTGGCGGCTCGATCCTACGAGCCCGGCCTACACGGTGAGCGGCGGCCTTCGCCTCGAAGGCAGGCTCGACACGGCAGCACTTGAAGGCGCCTTCGCCGGCGCCCTGCGCCGTCATGAAGTGCTGCGAACTCGATTTCGCGAAGACCAGGACGGATCCCTCCTGCAGATCGTCGATGCCGCCGCCGGTCTCGATTTCGTCGTCCACGATCTAGCGGGCAGGCCCAAGGACGAAGCCCAGGGTGAGCTCACCCTTTTGACCCGCGCCATGGTCGAGCAGCCGTTCGACCTCGAGGCGGGGCCGCTTTTGCGGCTGGCGCTCATTCGCCTCGGCCCGGAGGAGCATGTCCTTCTGATGGCGCTGCACCACATTGTCTGCGACGCCTGGTCGCTCGACGTGCTGACGCGCGACGTCTCGGCCGGTTATGCGGCGCTTGCCTCGGGCCGGGCTGACGACCAGCCGGCACCGCCCTTGCAGTTTGCCGATTGGGCCAGCTGGCAGTCCCTCCGGACCGAGGCCGGCATCGATGATGCCGCCATCGAATCCATCCGCGCCGAGCTGCGGCAGGCCCCAAGCTCGATCAACCTTCCAAGCGACATTGCGAGGCCGGCATCGGGCAACGCCTTGGCGGTACGGCTGGGCCTGGATTTCCCCGCCACGCTGGGCGTGCGGGTCCGCGAGGTCGCGAGCGAGCGGGGGCTGACCGCGCATGCGGTCCTGCTGGCGGCCTTCGCCGTCTTTCTCAGCCGCAGCTCCGGGCAGGCGGATATCCGAATCGGCCTGCCGGTCGCCAATCGGGGCCGGGCCGTCGTGCAGGGCGTGGTCGGCCCGTTCGTCAATACGGTGGCCCTGCGTTTCCACATCGATCTACGCACCAGCTTTGCCGATCTTCTGGAGGTCGCGGCCTCGACCTCGCGCGCCGCACTGGCCCGCCAGGATCTGCCCTTCGAGCGCATCGCCGAGGGGCTGGCCAGTGCCGGCGAGGCGCCGTTCGAGGCGATGTTCGGCCATCAGCGCACGCCGCTGGCTCCATCCTTTCCGGGTCTGGTCGTCAGGCCGCTGGCCAATCCGCCGGAGACCGCCAAGTTCGACGTCGTGCTCGGCATCGAAGAGAGCGAGGACGGTACCCTGGAAGGGGCACTCATCCTCTCGGCGGCGCGCTTCAGCCCCGAGGCCGGCCAGCGTCTGGCGGACCGCTTCACCAGCCTGTTGACGACCTTGCTTGCCTCACCGGGCGCTGCGATCGGCGACGCCTCGATGCTCAGTGTTGCCGATCGTGATGCTCTTGGGATGGGTTGTGTTTGGTTATCGGGCTTGTTTGTTGGCTTGGCGGATCGTGTTTCGTCCGTGGCGTCGGCGTTTCCGTCGCGGGTAGCGATCGACGATGGCGGTGTTGAGGTTAGCTATGGCGC
>NZ_FYEH01000013.1 GCF_900187945.1 Arboricoccus pini
AGACGACTTTTTCCTTCGCGGCAGCGAGTACCGCCGCGTTGGTGTGGAGCTATCTATCCCCCACTCTCACCCAACGCAAGAGGGATGGGGGAGAATTTTGACAGTTTTTCGAAAAGGCCGTCCTCGACCTCAGCCCCCACGCTTTTCATGATAGCGCCCGAGGCTGACAAAAAATGGAGGGGCAACCATGCCGCCCGACGACCGAAAACTGCGCGAACGGATCGAGGCCAAGCTCTTCACCGCCGTCATCGGCGACGTCATGGACCAGCTCGGTCTGCTCCATCAGTTCCTGCCGCCCACCATTCGCGGGCTCAAGGATCGGATGCTGATCGGGCGCGCGATGCCTGTTCTCGAGGCGGACTGCCACGGCGACACCACTGGCAACGATGGCTCACCCGCAGCCTTCGGCCTCATGTTCAAGGCACTGGATGATCTTTGCCAGGGCGAGGTCTATGTCACGACCGGTGCTTCGCCCACTTATGCCCTCTGGGGCGGCCTGATGAGCCGCAAGGCGCAGCAAGCCGGCGCCGCCGGCGCCGTCCTGGATGGCTTTCACCGCGACACGCGCGAGATCCTGGCCCTCGATTTCCCTGTCTTCTCGAAGGGCGCTTATGCCCAGGACCAGCGCCTGCGCGGCCGCGTGATCGATTTCCGCTGTCCCATCGGCTTCAAGAACGGCGCCGTCGTCCAGCCAGGCGACATGATCGTCGGCGACATCGACGGTGTCCTGGCGATCCCCGGGGACCGCGTCGAGGAGATCGTCCTGGCCGCGCTCGCGAAAGTGGAGGGCGAGGACGAGGTACGCCGCCGGATCCAGGGCGGTCAGAGCACGGAGGCCATATTCCGCGAAACCGGCATCATGTAGCGCTGAATGCGTCAGCCGATCGGCTGGCTGTCGCCAAGCCTGGCTGCCTCGGCAAAGCTCTCGAGGCGAGCCAGGCCGGGGAACAGGCGGATCCAGAACAGGGCCACTGCGATCGTCCCGATCCCGCCCAGGACCACGGCCGGGACCGCGCCGATGAGGTCCGCGAGCAGGCCCGATTCGAACTCGCCCAGCTGATTGGACGTGCCGACGAAGAGGAAATTGACGGCACTGACCCGCCCGCGCAGCGCCTCCGGCGTTGCCAGCTGCACGAGCGAGCTGCGCACGACCACGCTCACATTGTCTGCCGCCCCCATCACCATCAGGGCCACCAGGGAAAGCACGAGATCGCGCGACAGGCCAAAGACGATGGTGGCCAAACCGAAGGCAATGACGGCCGCGAACATCGTCCGGCCGACCCGCGCGCGGAGCGGTCTGAAGCCCAGGCAAGTCGCCATGGCGATGGCGCCCACCGCCGGTGCCGCGCGCAAAAATCCCAGGCCAAGCACGCCCGCGTGCAGCACCTGGTCGGCATAGATGGGCAGGAGGGCGGTGGCCCCGCCCAGCAACACGGCAAAGAGATCGAGCGAGATCGAGCCCAGAACGATTTTCTGCCGTCTGATGAAGGCGATGCCGCCGAACAGATCCGCCAGCCGCGCGCCCTTCACGCCCTCAAGCCGCCGCAAGGGTCGGATCGCCAGCATGAGCAACGCCGCGGTCAGAAAGCAGAAGGCAGTGAGCGCGTAGGGCACGC
The DNA here is from genome assembly GCF_900187945.1 of Arboricoccus pini. GTDB lineage: Bacteria > Pseudomonadota > Alphaproteobacteria > Geminicoccales > Geminicoccaceae > Arboricoccus > Arboricoccus pini. The sequence goes on from NZ_FYEH01000013.1 coordinate 1,617, forward strand.
CGGCACCGAAGGCGAAGAGCACGCCGCCGGCCGCCGGACCGGCGATGGTGGCCGCCTGGTTGGCTGAGCTCGAAAGCGCGGAGGCGCGCGGGAATTGCTCGGTCGTCACCAACCCCGGCAGAAGGGCCGCCATGGCCGGATTGAGGAAGGCGCGCGCACCCCCGACGACCATGACGGCCGCGTAGATCCAGCCCGTCGTCAGCCAGCCCTCCAGGCTCCCCAGCGTCAGAACGAGCGCGGCCAGCCCGGCACAGGTCTGCGAGACGGCGACGACGTAGCGGCGATCAAAGCGATCCGCGGCCTGGCCGGCCGGCAGGGTCAAGAGCACCATCGGCGCGAACTGCGCCAAGCCGACGAGCCCCAGCGCCATGGCACTGTGGGTCAGGTCATAGACATGCCAGCCCACTGCAGCGGCAACGATCTGCAAGCCCATGCCCGCCAGCACGCGTGCCACCCAGAAGAGGAGGAAGGGTACGTGGCCCGCAAGCGGCGGGCCCTCGCCGGCGGTATCATCGATCATGCAAGGCACTCCGCGCTCGGATCGGCGGGCCGGCTTCCTGTCAAAAGATCGTCCCGCTAACTCGCGGCTGCCGTTTCGGCCGTATCGGCGAACGTGTCCAGCCTGGCGCGAAGATCCCGGATCTCGCGAGTGAGCCTGGCCAGCTCCGTCGACCCGCAGCCCGCGGCCTGGGCGACACGCGCCGGCACCGGGCGCGCGCTGTCCTGCAATGCCCTGCCGGCCTCGGTCAGCTCCAGCCTCAGCTCGCGCTCGTCTGCAGGATTGCGCATCCGGCGAACGAGACCCGCTGCCTCCAGCCGCTTCAAGAGCGGCGTCAGCGTGCCGGAATCGAGAAACAGCGTCTGCCCCAGCGCCTTGACCGTCTGCCCCTCGCTGGCCCAGAGCGCACGCATCACCAGATATTGCGGATAGGTCAGGCCCAGTTTCTCCAGCAAGGGCTTGTAGACCCGGTTCATCGCATGTGCCGCCGTATAGAGCGAGAAGCAGAGCATCTCCTCGAGCGCGATCTCTTTCGTTGTCACCAATGCGTCCTCTCCCAGCTCGAATCCTTGAAGAAATGGGGACGGCCAAGGGATTGCGCGCAATTTATTAGCGCATGCCTGGCATGCGAATGAATTAAATTGTGAGCAATTTAATTGCGCACTATCTGAATTGGCGACGGCGCAACGACCTACGAGGACCGCTGCGAAACGTCAGCCAAAGGAGATCAATCAATGAGCATCATCGGCAAAACCGTGGCAGCGGCGGCGCTGCTTGCCGTCACGAGCGGGGCGGCCTTGGCAGCCCCGGTCCTGGAACCCGCGACGCAAGCCTTCATCGACGCCCTCGCCAAGGGCGGCGGCGCGCCAATCTACCAGCTGAGCCCGGCGGACGCCCGCAATGTGCTGGCGGGAGCGCAGGCGGGCAAGGTCGCCAAGCCAGCGGTCGACATCGAGGATACCAGCTTTCCGGTCGGCCCGACCGGCAAGGTCGCGATCCGCATCGTTCGGCCGCAGCATGCCAAGGGCGACCTGCCGGCCGTCATCTACCTGCACGGCGGCGGATGGGTCCTGGGCGACAAGAACACCCATGATCGCCTGGTGCGCGAGCTCGCCGACAAGACCAAGGCGGCGATCGTCTTCGTCGACTATGATCGCTCGCCCGAGGCAAAATTCCCCGTCGCGATCGAGCAGGCTTATGCTGCGGCGGTGCATATCCAGGACCATGCCCGGTCGCTTGGCATCGATCCCACCCGCCTGGCCGTCGCCGGCGACAGCGTCGGCGGCAACATGGCAGCGGCCCTCACGCTCCTGGCCAAAGAGCGGCATGGCCCTCGCTTTTTGAGCCAGGTCCTGTTCTATCCCGTGACGGACGCGAATTTCGACAATGGCTCCTACCAGACGTTCGCCGACGGACCATGGCTGACGAAGCCTGCCATGGAGTGGTTCTGGAATGCCTATCTGCCCGACGCGTCGGCACGGCAGAATCCGATCGCCACGCCTCTGAACGCCACGATCGAGCAACTTCGGGGCCTGCCGCCCGCGCTCGTCGTCACCGATGAGAACGACGTGCTGCGCGACGAAGGCGAGGCTTATGCAAGAAAGCTCGCAGCAGCGGGCGTGCGCGTCACCTCGACCCGCTACAACGGCACCATCCACGATTTCGTCATGCTGAACGCGCTGGCGGCAACACCGGCCAGCGAGGCGGCGATTGACCAGGCAGCGACAGTGCTCCGCCAGGCCTTCGCCCGCTGAGCGCGCCGTTCGCTTTGTCTTTTGACCTCACCCCAGGGCCGCCGATCCCACGGCGACTCCTCCAAGGAGAAACGATAATGTCAGTCGATGTGAAATACCGTACCCAGGCCACCGCCACCGGCGGTCGCGACGGCCATGCCGCAACGCATGACGGCAGCCTCGACGTCAAATTGACGACGCCCAAGGAACTGGGGGGCGCCGGCGGCCCGGGCAACAATCCCGAGCAACTCTTCGCCGCCGGCTATGCCGCCTGCTTCATCGGCGCCATGAAGTTCGTAGCGGCGACGGAAGGCGGCGCGAAGGTGCCGAACGACGCCAGTGTCACCGCCTCAGTCGGCATCGGGCCGCGGTCGGAAGGCGGCTTCGGGCTCGACATCGCGCTCGACGTCAAACTTCCGGGCGTGCCGGCCGAAGTCGCGCGGACGCTGGTGGAAAAAGCGCACCAAGTCTGCCCCTACTCCAATGCCACCCGCAACAACGTCCCCGTCCGGCTGACCATCGCCGATTAAGTCAGCCAAGCGAGGCCGCCTATGATCCCGGCACAGACCATGGGCGACCTTTGCCTCTCGGGGGACTTTATATACGCCCAACTGTTGCGTATATACACCATCGTCTAGTTAGGGAGCATCGGTCGTGGCCATCGGTCGACCGCGCGCGTTCGACATTGACGAGGCCCTGGACAAGGCACTCCTCGTCTTTTGGCAACAGGGCTATGAGGGGACCTCGCTCTCCGACCTGACGGCGGCCATGGGAATCAATCGTCCCAGCCTCTATGCCGCCTTCGGGAACAAGGAAGCGCTGTTTCGCAAGTCGCTGGATCGTTATTACGCGCGCGCCCGGGAAAAGATGGATACCGCCCTGGCCGAGCCCACGACGCGAGGCGTCGCCGAACGCCTTCTGGCCATCGTCATCGAACGCATCGCCGACCCATGCAACCCTTCGGGCTGCATGATCGTCCAATGCCGCAGCGAGAAGACCGAGGCGATCCGTCGTGCACTGGATGATTGCCGGATCAGCGGCGAGGCGCGGCTTTGCGAGCGCTTCACCAAGGCTCGGGCCGAGGGCGACCTGCCGCCCGATATCGAGCCCCGTGACCTCGCCCGCTATCTGGCAACGGTGATCCAGGGCATGTCGATCCAGGCCGCGGGCGGCGCGGATGCCGCCGACCTGAAGCGTATCGCCGCCTTGGCGATTCGGGCTTGGCCAGTGCCCACCACAACGCCAAAGCGCGCCGGAAAATCCGTCGCCGCCTAAAGGTCGCACGCGGCCTCTCATGATTTTCGTGGGCACGACCTTGACGCAGTGCACCACCATTCTTACTTCGCGCTAATCTGTACCGCTTGGTAAGTAATTCTATTGCTGCCGCGCGGTGTTCTCGATCCGCGAGGCACGATGAGTGTGACCCCTCCCTCTTCCCCTGTCGCGGCCCGAACCAGCCCCCGACATGCCCGTCGCTGGCTGGGAGCCGGCTTCCTGGCTCTTCTGGCCGTCGGCGGTGTCTTGAGCTTCGAGCAGTTCAGCCAAAGCACCGATGCGGCCGAGACCGCCGCAGCACCTCCACCCCCTCAGGTAACCGTCGCCCACCCCTTGGAGCGCCAGGTTGCCGGCTCGACGGAATTCACCGGCCAATTCTCGGCGGTCGACTATGTCGAGATCCGCGCGCAGGTGAGCGGCTACCTGACCGAGATCCATTTTACCGACGGCCAGATCGTCAAGAAGGGCGATCTGCTCTTCGTCATCGATCCCCGCCCCTATGAAATTCAGCTGCAGCAGGCGCAGGCCCGGCTACAGACGGCCCAGGCCAACCTCGAACTTGCCAACAAGCAGCTCTCGCGCACCACCGAGCTGAAGCGCAGCGACTTCGCCTCGGGCGAGTTGCTCGACCAGCGGACCCAAGGGCAGCGATCGGCGCAAGCCGACCTTGACGACGCCAAGGCCGCCATCCGGGCAGCGGCGCTCAACGTCGAGTTCACCCATGTCATCGCTCCCTTGAGCGGCAAGATCAGCACGCATCGGGCCTCGATCGGCAGCCTCGTCAATGGTGGCCAGACTGCTTCCAGTTCGACGCTTCTAACGACGATCGTCTCGCTCGATCCGATCCATCTCGATTTCGAGATGAGCGAGAGCGACTATCTGGCCTTTCGCCGCTACCAGCAGGACGTCGGCCCGACGGCGATCGATCGCAAGGTGGATGTCCGCCTGAGCGACGAGAAAGGCTGGCCCCGCCAGGGCATGCTCAGCTTCGTCGACAACCAGATCGACCGTGCCAGCGGCACCATCCACGCCCGGGCCGACATTCCCAATCCCGATCTCTTCATCGCCCCCGGACAATTCGCCCGGCTGCGCCTGCCTACTTCGGCCGCGCGGAGCACGCTCCTCGTTCCCGATGCCGCCGTCATGCTCGATCAGTCGACGCAGCTCGTGCTGACGGTCAAGGCGGACGGCACGGTCGTCCCCAAGCCCGTCGAGCTCGGGCAACTGGTCGACGGGCTGCGGGTCGTCAAGTCCGGCCTGGCCCCCGCCGACCAGGTCATCATCAACGGCCTGATGTTGGCGCGTCCCGGCACCAAGGTGACACCGGCGCCAGGCTCGATCGAGCCGCAACCGGAAGGCTGAGGAGCCCCCATGCGCCTGTCCCACTTCTTCATCGACCGGCCGATCTTCGCAGCCGTCCTCTCGGTCTTCATCACGATCGTGGGTGCCGCCGCCTATTTCGCGCTGCCGACGGCCGAATATCCCGAGATCGCGCCGCCCACGGTGCAGATCACCACGACCTTCCCCGGCGCATCGGCCGAAACCGTCAGCAAGAGCGTCGCCACGCCGCTCGAGCAGCAGATCAACGGCGTGGAGAACATGCTCTACGTCAGCAGCCAGGCGACCGGCGATGGCAAGCTCACCATCACCGTCACCTTCAGGCTCGGCACCGACCTGGATACCGCCCAGGTGTTGACGCAAAACCGGGTCGCCATCGCCTTGCCGCGCCTGCCCGACGAGGTCCAGCGCCAGGGCGTCGTCGTGAAGAAGAGCAGCCCGGACATGCTGATCCTGGTGCATCTCTATTCGCCCGACCGCTCGCGCGACCAACTCTATATGTCGAACTACGCCACCTTGCGCGTCAAGGACGTGCTGGCGAGGCTTGAGGGCGTTGGCGACGTGCAGGTCTTCGGCGCGCGCGACTATGCGATGCGCGTCTGGCTCGATCCCGACAAGGTCGCTACCTATAATCTAACGGCCGGCGACGTCGTCAACGCGCTGCGCGCGCAGAACGTCCAGGTCTCGGCCGGCATCTTGAATCAGCCACCCATGCCGGGCGGCGCCGACGATGGCGCTTTCCAGCTGAACGTCCAGACGCTGGGCCGGCTGACCGAGCCCGCCCAATTCGCCGACATCATCATCAAGTCCGACGGCCAGGGCCGCGTCACCCGCGTGCGGGACGTCGGCCGGGTCGAACTCGGCGCCCAGGACTATGGCAGCAACGGCTATCTCGACACGCAGTCCGCCGTTCCGATCCTCGTCTACCAGCAACCAGGCTCCAACGCGCTGGCGACCGCCGACAGCGTGCGCGCGACGATGACCGAGCTTGCCAAGGATTTCCCCCCGGGGCTGGCCTATGACATCATCTACAACCCGACCGAGTTCATCGCGCAATCGGTGCACGAGGTTCTCAAGACCATCATCGAGGCGATCGTCCTGGTCGTCATCGTCGTCATTCTCTTTCTCCAGACTTGGCGCGCCTCGATCGTGCCGATCATCGCCATCCCGATCTCCCTGGTCGGCACGCTGGCCGTCCTCCTGGCGATGGGCTTCTCGCTGAACAACCTTTCCTTGTTCGGCCTGGTGCTGGCGGTCGGCATCGTCGTCGACGATGCCATCGTCGTCGTCGAGAATGTCGAACGCAACCTGCATGCCGGGCTCTCGCCCCGGGAGGCGGCGCACCGGACGATGGACGAGGTGGGCGGGGCGCTCATCGCCATCGCTCTCACGCTTTGCGCCGTCTTCATACCCTCGGCCTTCATATCCGGCATCCAGGGCCAGTTCTTCCGTCAGTTCGCCGTCACGATCGCGGCCTCGACCGTCATTTCCTGCTTCGTCTCGTTGACGCTGAGCCCCGCTCTCTGCGCGCTGCTCTTCAAGCCACACGTGCACGAGGCGCATCGTCGCAAGACGCCCATCTATGCGCGGCCCATCACCCTCTTCTTCAAAGGTTTCAACGCCGTCTTCGCCTGGCTCTCGGACCGCTATGGGCGCCTCACCTCGCGCCTGATCCGGCTCTCGATCATCGTGCTTGTGGGTTATGCCGGCCTGATCGCACTGACGGGCTACCAGTTCAACCGCGCGCCCCGCGGCTTCATCCCGAATCTCGATCAGGGCTACCTGATCACGGTCATCCAGCTCCCGCCGGGCGCCTCGCTGGCGCGGACCGACGAGGTCGTCCTCAAGGCAGCGCGCGACATGCTGGACGTGCCGGGCGTTCGCCACGTCGTACCGTTCTCGGGCTTCGATGGCGCCACCTTCACGAACGCCTCGAATGCCGGCGCCATCTTCTCCTCGCTGGCCCCCTTCGAGGAACGGGAGAAGCAGGGGCTGACGGCGGACGTCATCCTGGCCAGCCTGCGCCAGCGCCTGGCGGGCATCAACGATGCCTTCATCATCACCATTCCGCCGCCGCCCGTGCGCGGCATCGGCACGGCCGGCGGATTCAAGATGATGGTCCAGGACCGCGACGGCGCCGGGCCCCAGGCCCTCGAGGCAGCCGCCCAGCGCCTTAGCGCTGCCGCCAATCAGGTGCCTGGACTGGTCGGCGTGTTCTCGCTCTTCAGCACCAAGACGCCCACGATCTACGCCGATCTCGACCGGCTCAAGGCGGAGAAACTGGGCGTCACGCCGGCCAAGCTCTTCGAAACCCTCCAGGTCTATCTGGGCTCGGCCTATGTCAACGATTTCAACTATCTCGGCCGCACCTACCAGGTGACCGCGCAGGCGGACGCGCCGTTCCGCCGCTCGCCCGAGGACATCAGCCGCCTCAAGACCCGCAACGAGAGCGGGGCCATGGTACCGATCGGGTCGATCGCCAACTTCAAGAGCGTCACCGGTCCCTACCGCGTGCCACGCTACAATCTCTATCCGGCGGCCGAGGTCCAGGGCAATGCCTTGCCAAACGTCTCCTCGGGCTACGTCCTATCGGCCATGGAGCAGACGGCGCGGGCGACGCTGCCACCGGGCATGAGCTTCGAGTGGACCGACCTCTCCTTCCAGCAAAAGGTGGCGGGCAATACCACGCTCCTCATCTTCGCGGCCTCGGTCCTCTTCGTCTTCCTCGTGCTGGCGGCCCAGTATGAGAGCTGGACCTTGCCGCTGGCCGTCATCCTGATCGTGCCCATGTGCCTTCTGGCCGCGGTGACCGGCCTTTTGATACGCGGCATGAGCGTCGACATCCTGGCCCAGGTCGGCTTCGTCGTGCTCGTCGGCCTGGCCGCCAAGAACGCGATCTTGATCGTCGAGTTCGCCAAGCAGAACGAGGATGAAGGTGCCGCACCGGGCCAGGCGGCGATCGCCGCCGCGCGGATACGCCTCCGCCCGATCTTGATGACCTCGTTCGCCTTCATCCTAGGCGTGGTGCCGCTGGTCAGGGCGACGGGTGCTGGTGCCGAGATGCGCCAGTCGCTGGGCACGGCCGTCTTTGCCGGCATGCTGGGCGTCACCGTCTTCGGCCTCATCTTCACGCCCGTCTTCTATGCGGTGATCCGCAAGCTGGCGGGCCGCCGCCGGGTCCAAGACGTGCCTAGCAGCGGCCTCGCCCAGCCCGCGGAATAAGGCGGGCTCAGCCGGGCCGGCTTGCCACGAGATCGATCTCGATCAGGGCGTCATAGGCAAGGCCCGTGACGCCCACGCAGGTCCGGGCCGGCAGGCGGCCGGCGGGAAAGAAGGAACTCCAGACGGCGTTCATGGCGGCGTAGTCCTGCTTAAAGCGGGTAAGATAGATCCTGGCCATGACGACGTGCTCGAGATCGAGCTCCAGCCCGTTCAGCACTGTGCGAAGATTGGCCATCACCGCCCGGGTCTGCGCCTCGATGCCCTCCGGCAGCACGCCCGGCGCCTCGGGCGTGTCGGGCATCTGGCCGGTGACAAAGACGAAACCTTCCGCCTCGACGGCGTGGCTGAAGGGGGCCACCGGCCGGGGACCGCCGGCGATCATATGAAAGGCCATCATCGAAGCGTTCCCTTCCTGTACATCAAGCCCATGGTGGACTTCAGGCCTTGCCTTGAAGCCGATGGCGGTCCAAGGCGGGCTCCGGATCGAGAATGCGCGACTTCCAGCACCTCGCATGGCACCGCTGATCACGAGGGGGCCGGACCTCTGCCGTCACGCCGGCGCGTCAGGCGATCAGTCGATCCGCAGCTCCATGGAGCCGACGCCGTCGAAGACGGTCGTGATCTCGACCGGCGCGTCGACGAAGATGGTGCCGGTGGTCGAGCCGGAGGTGACGACGTCGCCGGCCTTCAGGCCCCCATGGCGGGCGGCCACGTGGTTCGCCAGCCAGACGAGGAGCCGCATCGTCTCGCCGGCAGAATTGCCGCCCACTTGGTCATGCGTGACCTTGTGGTCGATCTCCTGGTGCACATGGGTGGCGATCGAGACCACATCCTGCCAGGCGGTCAGCCCCGGGCCGATGACCAGCGCGCCGTGATTGCCCTGGTCGGCCAAATGGACCGGTGCCGGCTGGCTCTTGAAGACCTCGAACCTCAGATCGACGATTTCGATCGCCGGGTGGATCGAGCCGATGGCAGCCCGGACCTCCTCCTCGCCAAAGGGCGCCTCGCGCGCGGGAAGGTCCTTGGCGAAACGGTAGGCGAGTTCGGATTCGATGCCGATCTTGTGGAACATCGCGGCCGGCAGTCGTGCAACGTCGTCGAAGAAGGTCTCGGCCAGGATGGGCGCGCAATTGGGCTCGGCGGTCGGACTGGCCGCTCCCACCTTCCAGGCGACGATCCGGCCGCCCAGCCCGGCCGCGACCTCGTCTTGCACCTGATAGGCCTCAAGGTCGCTGGCCGGCGCTTCCCCGGCCGGCAGACTGGTCAGCCAGACGCCATCGGCACGGGCCTGGAGGAGACGGGCGGCGGCGGGCTTGGGGTCGAAGCTCATGGGCAAAGGCTTTCCCGATTTACCTACTTCCCCACTCCCTTCCTCCCTTGCGACAGGCTTGGCAATCCCGGCAAGGAGACGTCCTTTGCAAGGATCGCGGCTTCCATGCGCGAACACCCCTTTTCCCGCCGCCTCTAAGGCGCCACCCTCGGAGCTTGGCAGGTCATTCGAAGGAGACCACCCTTGGCCGACCCACGCCAGATGAAGCTCGGCTTGTCGCTCCGCTATCTGGGCTATCACATGGCGGCCTGGCGCCATCCGGACGTGCCGGCCGACGGTGCCATCCATTTTGACTATTTCCTCAAGAGCGCCCGCAAGGCCGAGGCCGCCAGGTTCGACATGGTCTTCTTTGCCGACGGCATCGGCGTGCGCGCCGACGACAAGCCCGAGGGCTCGCTTTGTCGCGACATGAAGAATGCCGAGCTTGAACCCTTGACGCTGCTGGCGGCCCTTGGCGCCTGCACCAGCCATGTGGGCCTCGTGGCGACTGCCTCCACCACCTATAACGAACCCTTCCATATCGCCCGCAAATTTGCCTCGATTGACCATATCTCGGGCGGTCGGGCCGGCTGGAACGTCGTCACCTCCTGGTCGGAGCAGGAGGCCTGGAACTTCAATCGCGATGCGCATCTGGGCTACGAGGAGCGCTATGAGCGGGCCCTGGAGTTTGTCGAGGTCGTCACCAAGCTCTGGGACAGCTGGGAGCCGGACGCGTTCATCCGCGACAAGGCATCCGGCGTCTTCTACGATCCGGCCAAGCTGCATGTGCCGCACCATGTGGGCAAGCATTTCAAGGTGCGCGGACCGCTGAACTCGGCGCGCACGCCGCAGGGGCGCCCGGTCATCGTCCAGGCCGGTGCCTCCGAGCAGGGCCGCGAGATCGCCGCCCGTTATGCCGACGTCATCTATTCGGCGCCACACGCGCTGGATGCAGCCAAGGCCTTCTACGCCGACCTCAAGGCGCGCGCGGTCCGGCACGGCCGGCGGCCGGAGGATCTCCTGATCCTACCCGGCATCACGACTTATGTGGGCCACACCCGGGAGGAAGCCGCGGAGAAGCTGGCCTTCCTGCAGCGCCTGATCCATCCGCTCACGGGCCTGGCCACGCTCTACAACCATATGGGCGACTTGCGCGACCATGATCTGGACGGACCGGTCCCGCCACCCGTCAATCCCAGCATGCGCAGCATGGCGGCTGATCTCTACAAGGTAGCGCAAACGGAAAATCTGACTATCCGCCAGCTCTATGAGCGGGCGGCGGCGGGCAATGGCGGCCGGATCCTGGTCGGCACGCCAAACGAGATCGCCGACGACATGGAACGCTGGATGGACGAAGGCGCGGCCGACGGCTTCAATCTCTGCCCGGCCACGGTGCCGCCGGGCGTCGACGACTTCATCGAGCTCGTCCTGCCCGAACTCAGGCGGCGGGGACGGTTTCGCCAAGCCTATGAGGGCCGCACGCTGCGCGAGAATCTGGGCCTTTTGCCCTTGGACCCATCCTGATCAGGCCGCGCGGCCGATCATCCCAATCGGCCATATTCGTAGCTGGGATTGGCCGGCCTGGCACCGAACTCGAATTCGAGGATCAGCCGCGGCTTGTCCTCACATAGCGAACCCGTGTGAAAGACGAACGGGTCCTCGGCAAAACCCGTCCCGGCCTCCCCGATGATCGTCCGGAAGGCCTCCTCGCCATAGACGTCCTCCAGTTCCTCCGTGGGACGACCGACGGTCACCGTGAATTGCTGGCGCAACGGCCGTCGCCTGTGGCTACCGACAATGCATCGATGCGGGCCCGATTTCTCGTCGATGGGCGTCAGGTAGAAGAAGAATTTGAGCGTGCGCCACTCGTTCATGTCGAAGTGAAACTTGTCCTGCGCCACCGCATGCAGATCCGCGTCCGACACCCGCTTGGCGGGAAAGCTCCACCAGAGACGCGTACGGTTCCAGATCGGCTCTTGCCCCAGATAAGCCTCGGCGATGCTCAAGAGCACCGGATCGTTCCGCAGGCTCCGAATCTCCGGAGATTCCTCCACGGCCTCGAAATAATAGGCAGCGATTACATCGCGCTCCCGTGTCCTGTTCACGCTCTCGACATCCTCGGGCAGGAAGGGTTGGTCCTGCCGGTCGCGCGCATAGCAATGCTTTGCGAGCGCAAAGTTCCTGATGGCCGCGACCGTCTGGTCCTCGAGCCGCAGGCCAATGAAGACGCCCTGTGTGACCAGTCCGTCGACCGCTTTGTCCAGATCGATGGGCGAGAGCTGGTGGCTGGTTGCCGGACGGGGATGACGATAGGCAGCCCGGTGCAGCAGGCGCTCGAGACGCCGTCCGGCCAGGGTCCGCGCACAGATGAACATCACAAGCCAGGAGGGCTTTTCCCGCACGTATCGCATGTAAGCCGGAGCCCGCGCGCGAACGCGTCGGAACAACGACGTCTGCGACAGCGTCAATCTATCAGCCGTCAAAGCCCTTCTCCGTCCTCGTCCATCAACCATGAAGCGCAAAGAACGATATCGGAACGGCGCTCAATGCGCTGATCATCCACATGCTCGACAAATAACGTAAGCAACCTCTGATAGCGAAAGAAAAAATGATTCAGCTCAAAATGTCGACAATATATGGAAATTATAGGATTTTATTCTGAATACACGCCGGATAAGTCCAATTTTTGGTTGGGCTCCGCATTTTCAACAAGCGGCGACGCATGCCGCACATCAATAACCGATATCTAACGTCGTGGTTTTATTCCTTCGGCCGTCCCCTTCTGGCTAGCCTCTGATATCGACGCAAGGTTGATCGAGCCTGAGGCCTACCGATCTGGCGCCTAGTCGTCCGGTTCCTGGCCGAGCAGGTCGAGCTGGCGCGCCGTCGGTGCTTCCTCGCCCGCGGATTGTGCACGAAGCCAGCGCTCTATCAGGGCCAGGACACGCGCGCGATCGGCGGGCGTCAGGGCACTGCCCTTCTCAATACCGTACCATTTCGCGAGGCAGGAGCGGCAGCAGGTGGCCGTGGCGTGCTGAGCCGTGAAGACGGGGTGACCCTGCCAAGGCGTCTGGCGGCCATCCCGTGCTGGCTTGCCTGGCGCCAACCGGCGGTCGATGAACTCCGCGGCATGCGCCAGGACAACCGCCAGCCCTTTCGCGTACAGATAATCGCGATCGTGAGCCGAGAGCTTGAATTTGGCGCGAAACGGGCTGGCGCGCAGCCGCGCCCAGATCACATCGTCTTCAGGCATCCTCAAGGTCGCGAAGATAATAGTGACGGAGCGGATGCAACGCATCATCCAACTCGTAGACCAAAGGCTGGCCCGTCGGGATCTCGAGATCGACGATCGCATCGTCGGCAATCCCGTCCAGATATTTCACCAAGCCGCGCAGACTGTTGCCATGCGCCACCACCAGGGGTGTCTGACCTGCGCGCAGGGCCGGGGCAATGGCCTCCTCCCAGTAGGGAAGCGTGCGCGCGATCGTGTCCTTCAGGCTTTCCGCTCGCGGCATAGCCTCCTTGCCGATCGCACGGTAGCGCGCCTCCTGATCCGGCAGCCGCGTATCACCGTCGGGCAAGGGGGGTGGAGCGACATCGAAGCTGCGGCGCCAGAGATGCACCTGGGCCTCGCCGACATCGCGCGCGGCCTCGGCCTTGTTCAGCCCCTGCAAGGCGCCATAATGGCGCTCGTTCAATCGCCAGTGCGCCCGTGTCGGCAACCACATCCAGTCGCACTGCTCCTGCACGATCCAAAGGGTGCGGATCGCCCGACGGAGATAGGACGTGTAGCAGATGCTCGGTGCCAGATGATGGCGCCTTAGCTGCTCGGCTGCGCGCTCCGCCTCGCGATGACCCTGCTCGGACAGATCGACATCCGTCCAGCCGGTGAAACGGTTCTCCCGATTCCACGTGCTCTGGCCATGCCGCAGTAGCACCAGCTGTCGCATTGTCCTCGCCCCTTGCCGCATCCCCGCCCTTCTAAGATAGGTAGAGCTCGCTCTCCGGACGAGCGCCGCCCTGGACAAGAATTAGCCAGAGCTGCTCAACGCCGGGTCATCAAGCCGGCCCTCGGGGCTGATTGCGCGCCGCCGGCGCAGAAGGCTGGCAGGCGGCACGCTTCTTGTTTGATTAAACGTCCACTAGGTCGCGGCGTGGTTTTGGCCGCCATGGTAAGCACCGGAGACTCTCCATCATGTCGTTGTCGTTGGATGCGGGCAGCCGCCCGTCCACGAGCATTGCCCATCCCCTCGATCCCCTAAGCGTCGAAGAGATCGGCAATGCGGCGTCTATCATCCGCGCGCATTACAACTGGGGCGACGACCTGCGGGTAGAGACGATCGATCTCGAGGAAGCGGCCAAGGACGTCGTACGCGGCTTCAAGCCCGGCGCGCCGATCCAGCGAATCGCCACCTACAACGTCTATCGGCGTGGCGTCATGGGCGTGCATCAGGGCCGGATCGATCTCGGCAAGAGGGAGATCCTGGACGAGCATTTCCTGCCCGAGGCGCGCGCCATGGTCGCGGTCGAGGAAGTCCTGGCGATCGAGGCTACTGTTAAGGCCGACTCGCGCTTCCAGGCTGCCCTGGCAAGACGCGGCATCCTCGACAAGCTCGACTTGATGTGCGTCGACCCATGGACCGTGGGTAGCTTCGGCCATACCATCGAGAGCGGCCGGCGGGTACTCAACTGCTTCATCTGGATGCGCGCCTTCGAGCTCGACAATTACTATGCCCATCCCGTCGAGGGGCTGCACGCCCTGGTCGACCTCTCGGATCTGACGATCCTCGAGGTGACGGACCATTTCGCCGAGAACGGCGACTATATTCCCGTGCCGATGACGCCGCTCAATTATGACGCATCGCTGCTCACTGCCTTTCGCGAACCTTCGGCGCCTTTGAATGTCGTGCAACCCGAAGGTCCGGGCTTCAAGGTCGAGGGCAACAAGGTCACCTGGGAGAACTGGGACTTCCATGTGGGCTTCAACGGCCGCGAGGGTCTGGTCCTGAACACGATCGGCTACACCCACAACGGCCAGCGGCGGCCGCTCGTCTATCGCGCCTCGATCGCGGAAATGGTCGTGCCCTACGGCACGCCGGAGCGCTCGCATTACCGCAAGAACGTCTTTGACAGCGGCGAGATCGGCTTTGGCCGCATGGCCAATTCCCTGAAGCTCGGCTGCGACTGCCTGGGCGTCATCCATTATTTCGACGCCGTCGTGCCAACCTTGTTCGGCGATCCGCGCACCATCGAGAACTGCATCTGCCTGCATGAGGAAGACGACGGCCTGGCCTGGAAGCATTTCGACGTCCGCACCGAGCGGACCGACGTGCGCCGGGCAAGGAAGCTCGTCATCTCGTCGATCTCGACCATCGGCAATTACGAATATGCCTCCTACTGGTATCTCCACCAGGACGGCCGTATCGAATATGAGATGAAGGCAACCGGCATCATCAACACGGCCGCCTGCCACCCGGGCCAGCCCGGCAAGTTCGGCACCGAGGTTGCCCCCGGCATTGTCGGTCACATCCACCAGCACATTTTTTGTGCCAGGCTCGACGTCGAGATCGACGGGCCGAACAACACCGTCGTCGAATGCGACACCATCGTGCCCCCCATGGGCAGCGCCGAAAACCCCTACGGCAATGCCTTCTATGTCGAGCAGCGGGTGCTCAAGAGCGAGCTCGAGGCAATGCGGGACGTCGATTTCGACCGCATGCGCTTTTGGAAGGTGATCAACCCCGAGAAGACCAACTGGGTCGGCACGCCGGTCGGCTTCAAGCTCGAGGCGACCTCGCCCGTGAAGGCCTTCACCCACCCGGACAGCGTCTCCGGCAAACGCGGCCGCTTCATCCAGCACCAGCTCTGGGTGACGCCCTTCGCGCCCAATGAGCGTTTCCCCGCCGGCGAGTTCGTCAATCAGTCGACGGGCGACGACGGGCTCGAGGCCTGGATGCAGAAGGATCGCCCAGTCGAGAATACGGATATCGTGCTCTGGCACTCCTTCGGCCTGCATCACCTGCCGCGTCAGGAGGATCACCCGGTTCAGCCCTGCGTCGTCTGCGGTTTCAAGCTGATGCCCGCCGGCTTCTTCGACCAGAATCCCGTGATCGACCTGCCGCCCTCGGTCAATCACGCAAGCTGCAGCGCCTTTGACGACAAAGGCGGATCCAGCTGCTGTCATAGCTGATCCCTGGAGCCTCCCCGCACGGACGGGGAGCGCTCGCCGCAATCTCGAGCTGGAAGCCAGGAGCCCGCAAGATGGCACGATCCCTGTCGGCGGAGAGCCCGCACGGCTCCAACCAACCCGATCTCGACACCGAGGCCGTCTGGGAGGCAAGGCGGGATCTCGCGGCCTGCTTTCGCATGGCCGCGCGCCATGGGCTGGAGGAAGGCATCTGCAATCACTTCTCGGCCCTGGTGCCAGGTTATGACGACCTCTTCCTCGTCAATCCCTATGGCTACGCGTTTCGCGAGATCACCGCGTCCGGGCTCCTGGTCTGCGACTTTCACGGCAATGTGGTAGCCGGCGACGGCGAGCCCGAAGCCACGGCGTTCTTCATCCACGCCCGCGTCCACAAGGCCCTGCCGCGGGCGAAGGTCGCGTTCCACACACACATGCCCTACGCCACCGCGCTCTCGATGACGGAGGGCGATCCTTTGATCTATGCCGGTCAGACCGCGCTCAAATTCTATGGCCGGACCAGGGTGGATCCCGATTATAACGGCCTTGCCCTCGACGAGCGCGAAGGCGACCGCATCGCCGCCGCGGCGGGCGATGCCGATATCGTCTTCATGAAGAACCACGGGGTCATGGTCCTGGCCCCCTCAATCGCCGTTGCCTGGGACGATCTCTATTATCTCGAGCGCGCCTGCGAGGTGCAGACGCTGGCACTCTCGACCGGCCGCCAGGTTCTGCCGGTCGACAGGGAGGTCGCCGAGGCGACGGCACGCCAGATGCAGGGCGGTGGCGACGAATCAGCCAGGCTGCATCTGGCTTCGGTCCGCCGGACGCTGGACCGCCTGGAGCCCGACTACCGGACCTGAAGCCCGAGCTCAGCTCAAGGGCTGGGTCAGCTGCCGATCGATGCCGGCGATGAACTCGCTGATACCGGGCCAGCTCGTGATCCGGCCAACCTTCCTGGCCCCCTTGAAGAGAAAGAAGGTCGGAATGCCGTGGAGGCCGAAACGGGTCGCCATGTCCAGGTCGTCATAGACATTGGCATGCAGCCAGCGCACGTCCTGCCATTGGAAGCGCTCCGGCTGCTGCATCAAGGCGCGCTTGGCGACCTCGCAGTTCGGGCAGTTCCGGCCCCAGAGAAAGAGAATGGCGTAGCGAGGCGCATTCGGCTCGGCCAGGATCTCTTCCAGGTTGGCACTGGATACTGGCCGCATGGCGAAATGCGTGAAGAAGCCCGGCACCGCGCTTTCCATCAAGATTGCCTCCCTTTCAGGTCATCATATGTATTTTCAGGATAGGAAATATCCATGTCCGCATGGTGCAGCCCATGGCGGCTGGCGACAGCGCGACCATGACGTCCTACCTTGCCGCGTGACAAAATCTGCCCCAACCGTTTGCTGACGCGGCCAACGGCAAGAACGAGGGTGAATGATGCGCGAGTTCGGCAAGATTCTGCGCAAGGCTGCGCAGCTCACCCAGTCCGGCAACTTCAAGGAGGCGAGTTCTGCCTTGATGGAGGGGCTGGGCACGGCCACGTCCATGCCGCGTACGCGTGAACGGCCGGCCGCCCCGCCGGGGCGCTTTCTCTGGCGCGACCATGACGGTCCGACCGGTACGAGGCGCTACAAGCTCTATGTGCCGGCCGGCTATCGCGGTCAGGAGATGCCGCTGCTGCTCATGCTGCATGGCTGCACTCAGGCGCCCGACGATTTCGCCGAGGGCACGCGCATGAACCATCTAGCCGAGGATTTGCAGATCCTGGTTGCCTATCCGGCACAGGCCGGCGCCGCCAACCCGCAACGCTGCTGGAACTGGTTTCGGAAGGAAGATCAGGCGCAAGGCAGTGGCGAGCCCGCCATCATGGCCGGCATTGTCGAGGATATCATGCGCGACTATGGCGTCGACCGCCGCCGCATCTTCGCCGCCGGCCATTCCGCCGGTGGTGCTGCCGCCATGGTCCTGGGGCAGACCTATCCCAGCCTCTTCGCGGCGGTCGGGGTGAATGCCGGCCTGCCCTTCAAATCGGCGACCAATGCCGCCCAAGCCTTATCGGTCATGCGTGAGGGGCCATCCCTCGCGAACCTGCCACCGGGCGTCGGCCATCCGACAATTGTCTTTCATGGGGCCGTGGACAAGACGGTCAATCCCGCCAATGCCCGCGCGATCATCGCTCAGGCGCTGGGCCCCAATCCCGGCGTGCGCGCCGTGGTGGACGAACTGGGCACGGGAACCAGGCGCCCGGTCGAGCGGACCCGCTATCTGGATTCGGCAGGCAGATTGCGGGCCGAGCTCTGGCTGGTCGAAGGGCTGGGTCATGCCTGGTCGGGCGGCGAGACTCTTGCCAGCCACACGGACCCGCGCGGTCCCGATGCCAGTCGCGAGATGCTGCGCTTCTTCCTCGAACAGCCGACCGACAGCTAGATCGAACACCCAGCACCCAGTCGCATGGCGATCGAGACGCCGGAGATGGCTCTAGCCGCCCGCGCCTAAGCCTCGTCCGCCTGCAGGCCCCAGGCATCCGATAAGGTGAACCCCGTCTGGAAGGGATCGCTCGCATCCATGCGCAGCGTCTC
The DNA here is from genome assembly GCF_900187945.1 of Arboricoccus pini. Lineage (GTDB taxonomy): Bacteria > Pseudomonadota > Alphaproteobacteria > Geminicoccales > Geminicoccaceae > Arboricoccus > Arboricoccus pini. Next base: position 19,747 of record NZ_FYEH01000013.1, read on the forward strand.
CTTGCCATAGACCCAGCCCCGGCCGGTAATGCGCGGGATGACGGCGGGCCGGCCTGCCACCGTCGTCTGGCCTATCGCCTCGACCTTGAACATGCCGCCCGTGACCGAGCGCGACCAGCGCGTGTCGCCGATGCCGACAAGACCGCGGGCAAAGAGGGTGGCAAGGTTGGCGGAGCTGCCTGTGCCGCAGGGCGAACGGTCCACGCGGCTGGCCAGCGTCGTGCAGGTACTGATGACGCCATCAGGCTGCGTGGAGCGGAACATGACATAGGCGATCTTGTCGATACCGGGCCGCAGCGGATGCTGGACCTTCACCTGCTGACTGATTAGAGCGTGCAGCCGCATGCCGATCTCGGCCAGGGCTCGACTATTGCCGGCGTCGATCGCAAGGCCGATCTGCTCGACGTCGACGATGGCATAATAGACTCCCCCAAAGGCGATATCGGCCTTGATCCTGCCCCATTCCGGCGTCTCGACCGGCAAGTCCAGCGACTCGGCAAAGGCCGGCACATTGTCCAGGCTGACCGATCGGCAGCTGCCGCCCTCGACATGGGCGATGGCCTCGATGCGCCCGGCCGGCGTATCGAGGCGGACCACGGTCTTTTCGCCCGTCGCCTCGACCCGGCCACTCTCGATCAATGCCGTGACGACGCAAATACAGTTGCTGCCCGACATCGGGTGTGCCCGGTCCGCCTGAAGGACGATGAAGCCCGCATGCGTGTCGGCCGAAGCGGGCGGGGTCAGAAGATTGACCGACATCTGGGCGAAGCCGCGCGGTTCACGCGTGACGATGCGCCTCAGGCTGTCATCGACCTGATTGATATGGTTCATCTTGTCGAGCAGCGTCGTACCCGGAATGTCCGGGGCTCCGCCGACGATCACCTTGCCGATCTCGCCCTCGCAATGAACCAGAAGAAGGTCGAGCGTGCGCTCCCACTGCATTGGGCCGGATTCCTGTCTTGGGTTGATCAGACGTGGCGGGTGACGCCGCCATCGACGCGGATGTTTTGCCCCGTGATGTAACCCGCATCGTCGGAGAGAAGAAAGGCCGCCGTTTTCGCGATTTCGGCCATCTTGCCGATACGCTGCATCGGAATGGCTTCCGCCGTGCCGGGCTTGTGCTCCAGGCTGTCGATATAGCCGGGCAGGAGCGCGTTCATGCGGATATTCTCTGCCGCGTAGCGATCGGCGAAGAGCTTTGTGAAGCTGCCGACGGCCGCCCGGTAGGTGCAGGAAACCGGCAGGGCGTTCGTGGGCTCGAAGGCCGCAAAAGTCGTGATGTTGAGGAAGGCCCCCTTGCCCTGCTCGAGCATGATGGGGGTGACGAGCCTGGCCATGCGCAGGACGGAGAGGACGATCATCTCGTGGCCGCTTAGCCATTTTGCCTCGTCCATCGCGAGGAGGTCGCCCTTGGGCGGGTGGCCGGTATGGTTGACGACGGCGTCGACGCGCCCGAAGCTGCTCCTGGCCGCGTCGACCAGCCGCTCCAGGTCGAAGGCATTCTCCGCCCGCCCCTCGATGCCGACGCCGCCCATTTCCGCCGCCAGCTCCTTGGCGCTTGCCGAGGGCGACATCAAGGCCAGTCTGTAGCCGCGCGCGTGCAGTTCACGGGCGATCGCCGCCCCCATGCCTCGGCCGCCGCCCGTAACGATGGCAACAGGGCTCGCCTGCTCGGACCCGCTCATCATGCATTCCTCCTTGGTATCAAACGGAAGAAAGAGGGGTGTGGGAGCTCCGGCGTCAATGTCGGACGCGCCATGACGATAGGGTCAGGCCGCGAGCTCGAGCCCCGCCTCCGCACCCGGCTGGTACCAACCCTGGCGCCGCCGCCAGTCGGCCGGGACGTCCTTGAATCGATCGAGCTTCAGGGTCGAGAGGTCGGCGAAGCCGCACTGGCCATCCATGACGAGGTCGCGGATCGCGTGGCCCGTGGCAGGCGAAAGCCCGAAGCCGACGCTCGACATCGTGGCGACCGTGACATTCTCGGGCGAGCCCAGCCGTTCAAGGACCGGCCGGCCGTCCGGCGTGTTTTCGATCACACCCGCCCATGAGCGGATGACCCGGACATGGGCGGCCTTGGGGAAGAGCTCGTAGAGTCGGCGGGCGAGGTTGCGCAGAACGGGCGTGGAGGGACGCGGCGGCTCGCCTTCGGCCGGCACGTTCTCCAGCCATTCATGCGGGCCGCCGCCATAGGCGAGATTGCCGCGCAGCGTCTGCCGGCCATAGAGCCCGTTGCCATCGACACCCCCCAGGGGCATGAGCGGCAAGGGCTCGGTGACGATCATCTCGGCCCGTGCCGGCGCCATTGGCAGGTCCACGCCGACCATGGCCAGGAGGCCGCCGCATTGCGGCCCGGCGGCGACGACGAGCTGGTCGCAGGCAAATCGTCCGCGTGTCGTCAGCACGGCCTTGATCTTGCCGCCCTCGCTCTCGAGGCCGGTCACCGCGGTGTGCTGGAGAATGCGGCCGCCCAGATCCTGCAAGGCGAAGGCATAGGCCTGAACGGTGCGCTGCGGATTGGCATGGCCGCCAAAATGGAGATGCACGCCGCCAGCCGCATTGTCGCCGGCCAATGGCACGGCCTCCCGCACCTGCCGGGCGTCGAGCTCGTCCCACTTGAATTGCGGCGGCATCTTGCCCTGGATCATGCGCCGGTAGAACGTCACCTGGGTGGAATCGACCGAGAAGATGATCCGCTCGCGCTGATACTCGGTCGGATAGCCCAAAAGCTCGTCCATCTGTGGCCAAAGGCGCTGCTCCTCTTCGAAGAGCGGGCTCATGTAGTGGGTGCAGCCACCGCCATTGCGGCCGGAAGCCTCCCAGCCGACGATCCCCTTTTCGAGGACGAGCACGTCGACGCCCTCACGCGCGAGCCACCAGGCGGCCGAAAGCCCGGTGACGCCGCCGCCGATGATGATGACCGAAGCCCCGTTGCCGGACATGGCTGCCATTCCCAAGGAAGACTGATCAGAGATGGACATTCTCGCCGAGCTGCTCGCGTTCTCGCTCGGTGCCGATGTCCTTGAAGTGGATCCACTGCGTCGGAATGCCGAACCAGACGTCCCAGCCGGGCCCCATGTCCGGATGCTCCTCCATGTCCGCCAGCGTCGCCAGCGGCAAGGGTCGGACCGGCGCTCGATAGCCGGCAAGCGGCACGGAGCCGGCCTCGGCACCGCTCTCGATCTCGAGCAGCATGGCCACCTGCTCGCGGCAACGCCTGGCCTGACACTGGCCCATGCAGGCCCGGGTCAGCCGCTTGACCTGATCCTGATTCAAAGGCCCGTCCTTGGCCAGCGTGCCGAGATCGCGTCTGCCCATGGCATTCCAGCGCCAGCCCAGGTAGCGCGGCGGCTGCACGCCCAGAAGCTCGCCGCGCGTGACTTCCTCGCAGACGCAGGCCAAGACGTCGCGACCACCCGTCGCCAGCATCGTCCGCATCCAAAAGCTGCGATAGGCAAGCACATCAGGGCCCGCCGGTGCCGGGGCTGCCGAGGATGCTTCAACCTCCCGGCCGAGCGAACGCAATGCCGCGAGGCTGGCGGCCTTACCCTGCGCTACGGCGTCGCCGCCCAGCCCCGCGCAGTCACCGGCGACATAGATCTGCGGCGCGTCGGTGGCGCCGTCGGCCCCGGCCTTGCCGATCCAGCCGCCACGTGTCGCATCCAGAACCGGTTTGAGGCCCAGGACGTCGAGAAGCTCGACCACGGGGACCACGCCCAGGGCCAGGCAGACCGTGTCGCAGGCGATCTCGCGCGAGGTACCCGAGCCATCGACCGCCGAAATTGTGAGACCAGTCACACCCTCTGCATTGCCTCGCGCTTTGAGCGGAACATGGCGGGTGATCAATTCGACCCCCTTCGCCGCCAATGCCGCCAAGAGGTCTGCCGGACCGGCGGGCTCGGAATGCGCCTCGATGATCGCCGCGACCTCAAGGCCGCGGGCGATGGCCAGCAAGGCTGTCTTTAGTGCCAGCTCGTCGCTGCCGATGACGACCAGCCGGCGCCCGGCGAAGGCATCGTAGCGGATGAGAAGCGCATGGAGCGCCTGGGCACCCATGACCCCCGGCTGATCGGAACCCTCGAAGGAAAGATTGAGGTCGCGAGCACCCGTCGCCAGCACCAGGCGGTCGAAGCTTACGAGCCAGCTCCGGCTCTCATTGGCGAGACCGACGATCGGGCAAGGCAGCGAGTGGAGGCCCGGGGCCTCGATCCAGGCGCCCCAGGCATAAGTCGAGAGCTCGATCTCCACGCCGAGCTCGAAGGCGAGGGCCAGTTCCTCGTTGCTGCCCAGCACCTGCTCCAGCATGCGCTCCTGGTTCTGCACCGAGCCATCCATGCGGCCGCCGAACTGGAAGGGCACGTCCATCCCCATGAGGGCTGGCGAGATTGGATGCTCGTCGACCAGCATGACCGTGACGCCGGCGCGCGCACCCTCGATCGCCGCCGCGATCCCGGCTGGCCCCGCGCCGATGACCAACAACTGGGCGTGCTTCTCGGGGGCCTTGTACTTGCCGGCGATCGACTTGAAATCGGGCCGCTGGTCGTCGGGCAGCGGAAAGAAGGGGTAGGTCATTGGATGGCTTCCAGCGCCTCTGAAAGATCGGCGATCAGGTCGTCGACATGCTCGATACCGACGGAGATACGCAGCGAGGAATCGTCGACCCCCACTTCCTCGCGCCGCTCGCGCGGCACGGCATAATGCGTCGTGGTGGCCGAGTGGCAGATCAGGGATTCGGTGCCGCCCAGGCTGACCGCCATGCGAAAGACGCGCAATCGATCCAGGAAGGCGAAGGCCTCGGCCTCGCCGCCTGCGATCTTGAAACTGAAGGTCGAGCCGGCGGCGGCGCATTGGCGCTTGAAGAGCGCATGGCCGGCCTGGCCCTCCTCAAGCAGTCCCAGATAGGTAACGCTCTTGACCTTTGGATGGGCAGTAAGGAAGGCTGCGACCTTGGCAGCGTTCTCATTCGCCCGCTCGCTTCGAAGCGGCAATGTCTCGAGCGAGCGCAACAAGAGCCAACAATTATAGGGATCGAGATGACTTCCAAGCGTGGTGCGCAGCTTTCTGAGCTGACCCACGAGCTCCGCGCGGCCAGAGACGCAGCCGGCCAGGAGATCGCTGTGGCCGCCCGCGTATTTGGTGAGCGAGGTTAGGCAGAGATCTGCCCCCTGCTCCAGAGGTGATTGCTGGAGCGGGCCCAGGAAGGTGTTGTCGACGACGAGAACGGGCCGCCTGCCCTGGCGCAGCCGGATGGCATCCGCGACGCGAACGGTCATCGCGATGTCGGACAGGCCGGCCGTCGGGTTGGCCGGCGTCTCGACCATGATGACGCCGATCGGCCCCGTGCGCATCGCCGCCTCGGCAGCGGCCATGACCACGCCTTCGTCCTGACCATCGGCAAAGCCCTCGGCCTTGACCTGGAACTGGCGCAAGAGATTATTCAAAAGACCATCGGTGCCGCCATAGATCGGCCGGCTGTAGAGCACCGTGTCGCCCGGCCGCAGGAAGGCCAGCATCGTCGCCGTGACGGCCGCCATGCCGCTATTGAAGACGGCCGCATCCTCGGCCTGATCCAGCGCCGCCATCCGGCTTTGCACCATGGCGAGGTTCGGATGGTCGAGCCGCGCATAGATGAAGCTCGTGGCATCGCCCGTCTTCTCCGGTACCGCGCCATCGAAAAAGGCTGCATGCGCGTCCTTGCCGGCCTGCGCGTTCGGGTAGACGAAGGTCGAGGAGGCATAGATGGGGGGCTTGGCCGCGCCATGGCCATAAGCCGGATCGTAACCTTGCGAGATCGCCAGCGTCTCGCGCCGGAGCGGCCGGTCGTGTCTCTGGCCGCTCATGTCAGCGAGGCCGGGCTGCCTTCGGTCTCGTCGGCCGGCGGTGGCAAGGCGCAAACGCCGCCCGCGACCGGCGCCGCGCCATGGATCGTCGGCACGAAGGGCCGATTCTCACCCGTCACCACGTTGCGCGCCTCGTGGCAATACCAGTCGACGAAACGCTGGACCAACGATTCGGCCTCGTCGGAATAGCGGCCGGGCTTGTAGCCCACCGAGTTGACGCCGCGCTGGTTGGTCTCGACGAGATCGCGATCCTGTCGATTGGTGATGTCCCAAAGCTCGATCAGCTGATCGACGGCGTAATCCTGGCCTTCGACGGCATCCTTGTGGACGAGCCATTTGCCGGTGACGACCGTTTCGTTCACGTCAGTCGGCATGGAGCTGAAGTAAAACACCATGTCGGCGGTGGCATGGGCGAAGCTGTGGATCTCGCTCGTCCAGCGGAGCGAGCCCACATCGCCACCTTCCTTCTCGATCAGAAGCTTCTTGACGGCTGGCTCGCCGTCCATGGTCATCGACGTCATGCCGGCATTGAGCGGGAAGCGGGCCGCCTGCCACCATTCGCCCTCGGCGGGACCGATCGGCAGCCCGGCTGCCTCCATGCGGGCATTAAAGGCCAGGAGGCGCGGATCGTCCCCAGCCTCGAAATGCCGCTTGGTAAGTACGGGGAAGGTGACGGCCAGCTCGGGGTGACCAATCGCGCAGTGATAGCACTCGCGCGCATTCTCCATCACCAGCTTCCAGTTGCCCTTCTCCACCAGCGTCACCGTGGCCGCGACCTTGGCGTTCTTGATGTTGCAGGCCTCCAGCATCGGCCCGGCCTCGCGGCGAAAGGCCTCAAAGTCAGGCGCTTCCTCGGCCAGGCAGGCATAGATGCAGCCACCGGCCGTCTCGACATGGATCGCTCCCAGGCCATGCTGCGCCTTGTCGAAATCGGCCGGCATGCGGCCCGCATGGATCAGCCTGCCGTCGAGATCGAAAGTCCATTGGTGATAGGGGCAGACGATCCGGGAGCCCTTGCCGTGCCCCTCGGCGCATAGCTCTGCGCCACGATGCCGGCAGCTGTTATGGAAGCCGCGAATGACGTCGTCGCGGCCGCGGACGATGACGATCGGCGACTTGCCAACCGTGAGCGCTAAGCGGGCACCGGGCGTTGGCAGTTCGCATTCAAAGCCGACCAGCAGCCAAGTGCGCCTGAATATGTGCTCGAGATCGAAGGCGAAGACCTCGGGATCGTTATAGAACGCCTGCGGCAGGCTGTAGCCCGTCCGGCGTTGATCCAGCAAAGCGGCGACTTTGGCAAAAGCGACCATACCTATCTCCAGCAAGGCTGGACGATGGCATTGTCACAAGATCCATCTTAGAAAAAATCGTATTTTCAGATCGGCCCATCGAATCTGATCAAAGCGTGCACTCGACGGCCAGCCTGCGCATTATTTAGGCTGGCCGTCCGGGCAGCAATGCGAGGGCGATCCTTCGAGGGAGGCTCAAATATTTTGCTGCGCCGCCATCTCCTACCCCTGAACGCCCTGCGCGCCTTCGAGGCGGTCGCCAGCCAGCTCAGCTTCACCGGTGCCGCCAAAGCGCTCCACATCTCGCAAAGCGCGCTCAGCCGCCATGTGAGCAAGCTCGAGGAATTGCTCGGACAGCAATTACTGGAGCGCCGGCCGCACGGGCTGGTCCTCACCAGAGCCGGCGCCTCGCTCCTGCCCGTGCTGCGCAAATCGTTTGACCGGCTGGAAGAGGTCTTGAGCACGATCGAGCAGGAGGGCCAAGGCAAGCCGCGGACGCTGCGGGTGCACATGCCGCCCTCCTTCCTCCACCAGCAGGGCCTGCAGATCCTGAGGGAGTTCCGCGCCCTGGTGCCCGATATCGTTATCGACGTCTCGAGCAGCAACGGCACCGGCCTGCCCACCCGCGACCTTGACGTCGCCGTCGTCTACGACCGGCCGCAGGCCGGCGATGCCGTGCGTGATCTCCTCTGGATGACGCGCGAGCAGCCTGCCTGTGCACCCGACGTTGGCCGCCAGGCGGAGGGCCTGAGCCTACAGGAATTCCTTCTCGGCCAGCAACTCATCCACGTGAAGATGGAGGGCATGGATTCGAGCCTGCACTGGGCGAACTTCGCCCGCAGCCAGGGGCTTGCACTGCGCACCGACTCCGGCCTTGCCTTCGAGACCGCCACACTGGCGGTGCAGTTCGCCATGGGCGGCCTGGGCGTACTCCTCGTCGATACCGATCTCTTCGCTCGCGAACTTGCCGAGGGCCGGCTGGTCACACCGTTCGCCGAGACTTATGAGAGTGGCTATGGCTATTATCTCACATTGCACCCCGAAGACATGGCCGACCCGGCGATAGCCCTGTTTCGCTCCTGGATGATCGAGCGTTTCGCCCGGGCCCGCCGGGAACGCCCGCGAGGGTCTAGCCTGCCATCATGATGCGGGCCGCCGGGAGGTCGCCCGAGCGGCCCCGGCAGCCGGCAGAGCTGGCCAGATGCCAGATGACGCCGCCCGTGTCCTGCACCACCGCGCAGCGCTCGCCGCCGCTCATCGTCAGCGGAGCTCGCAGCGGCGTGGCACCGCCGGCCACCGCGCGTGCGAAGGTGCGGCCGGCATCCCTGACCTTGACCTGCAGAACCGGTCGCGCGGCGATGCCGTCGGCGTCCCTGACCACAAGCTGGCTGTGACCCAGACGTATTTCCGCCTGCCGCATGCGGCCCGAGGCGTCGTCCTCACGCCTGACGATATCGGCTCCCAGAACGTTCAGCATGAACGCCAGGCTTTGCGGCAGCGCCTCCACCGCGATGGCATACTCCACGCAAGGGGTCAGGCCCGGCATCTGAAGGGACATCACGTCAACCACCGTTACGGCCTCCTGATCTCATTTTCGTTTCGAGGCAGGACAGGATGGCTTGAACTTCCGGTCTTTGCACGACCAGATCGGGCAGGGTCGAGGCGATCTTATGGGTGGGCCGGCGTCAGCCGCCCGAGTTCGGCCCGCGGGATGTGGCAGCGTATGCCGTGATCATCCTCGCTCTGCATGGGGGGCTCGGTCGTCTCGCAGATTTCACCAACCTTGCGCGGACAGCGCGTCTGGAAGACGCAGCCCGAAGGTGGGTTGAGCGGGCTCGGAATCTCGCCCTTGAGCTTGATCCTCTCGTTGCGGCGCCCGGTATGGGAGGGAACGGCCGAAAGGAGCGCTTCCGTATAGGGATGATGTGGCCCGGTAAAGACCGCCTCCGCCGGACCCAGTTCCATCAGGCGGCCGAGATAAAGGACGGCGATGCGATCGGCGAGATAACGGACCACGCCCAGGTCATGCGAGATGAAGACATAGCTCACCTGCCGCTGGTCCTGGAGCTCGGCCAGAAGGTTGAGAATCGCCGCCTGGACCGAGACGTCCAAGGCCGAGGTGGGTTCGTCGCAGACGACGATGCGCGGATTGCCGGCGAAGGCGCGGGCGATCGCCACGCGCTGCTTCAAGCCACCCGAGAGCTGCCTGGGCCGCAAGGCCAGATGGCGCTCGGTCAGCCGCACGGCGCCAACAAGGCGCATCATTTCCTCGCGCAGCCTGCGGCCCCGCAGACCCGCCAGCCGGCTGAGCGCGCGACCGATGAGATGGCGGACCGTATGCGCGCGGTTCAGGGCCGAATCCGGATTCTGGAAGACAATCTGCATCGCCTTGACGTGCTCGGTCGGCCGCTCGGCGGCCGTCGGCGCCAGCGCCTCGCCGTCGAGCTCGATGCGACCGCCGGCGTCGGGAGCGACCAGACCCAGAAGCAGCCGGGCCAAAGTCGTCTTGCCGCTGCCCGATTCGCCGACCAGGCCCAACGTCTGGCCGGGCTGCAGCGTCATCGACACGTCGCGTACGGCATGCAGTGGCTGGCCTCCGACATGATAGGTCTTGGACACGGCATCGAGTGCCAGTGCCGGCTGCCGCGCGGCGGCAGGGGCCGAGACGACGACTGGCCGCAGATCCTTGCCCGCGATGAAGTCGACATGGTCGTGATAATGACAGGCGCTTTGCCGGCCGCCCAGGTCATAAGCAGGCGGGGATTCGTCGTGACAGCGCTGGCGCGCCATGCTGCAACGCGGCGCGAAGCAACAGCCCTTGATGATGGCCCCCGGAGGCGGCAGGAAGCCGGGGATCGTCTCCAGCGCACTCTTCCGCTTGGTGAGCCCTGCTTTGGGCAGGCAGCGCAGCAGGCTGGCCGTATAGGGGTGGCGCGGGTCGCTGAAGACCTGCTGGGCTGGCCCTTCCTCGACCAGGTGGCCGGCATAGAGCACGCCCACGCGATCGCAGATGCTGGCGATCGCACCCAGATTATGGCTGATGAAGAGGATCGAGCTGTTGAAGTCGCGCCTGAGGTCCGCCACGAGGTCCAAGACCTCGGCCTCGACCGTGGCATCGAGGCCCGTCGTGGGCTCATCCAGGATCAGGAGACTGGGATCCTTGGCCAGCGCCATGGCGATGACGACACGCTGCTGCATGCCGCCCGAGAGTTGATGCGGATAACTGGCCATCACCCGGGCTGGCCCTGAGATCTGCACGCGGGCCAGCATGGCGTGCGCTCGTTCGACCGCTTCCTGGCCACCTTGACCCAGCACCTCGAACACCTCGAGCAATTGCCGGCCGACGGTCATGGATGGGTTGAGCGCCCGGCCGGCATCCTGATAAACCATCGAGATATCGTGGGCGCGCATGTGGCGGAGGGCCGGCGCATCGAGCCGGCGCAGGTCACGCCCGGCGACCTCGAGCTTGCCGCCCAGCACATGCCCGTTGCCGGGCAGTGTGTGGAGCACGGTGAGTGCCACGGTCGACTTGCCGCAGCCAGATTCGCCCACCAGGCCATAGGCCTCGCCGGGCTCGATACGGATGGAGACCTTAGAGAGAACGCGCATGTCCCGGCCGCGCGTGCGATAGGCCACATCGACCTTGTCGAGCAGCAAAGCGGGCGGCGGGCTCTGCTCCATCTGGATCATGCTCATCCGGTCAACGCCCCGTGAATGCCTTCGGCCAGGAGATTGACGCCCACCACGAGAGAGCCGGTGGCCCCGGCGGCAAAGGCCACCGTCCACCAGTAGCCGCCAGCGATCACGCCATAGTTCTCCGAGATCGCGAGGCCCCAGTCGGGCGAAGGCGGCTGAATGCCAAAGCCCAAGAAACTCAAAGAGGCGACAAAGAAGATGGCGTAGCCGAGACGGACCGTCATCTCGACCAGGATCGGCGGCAGGACGTTGGGGAGAATCTCCACGAACATGATGTGAAGGGCGTTCTCGCCGCGAATCTGAGCCGCATCCACATAATCGAGATCGCGTTCGCTCTGGACGGCCGCGCGCACCGTTCGGCCGATGAGGGGCGTGAAGACGAGGCCGATAACGACGATGACGGCAGGCGTGGAGGGTCCCAGCGCCACCAGGACCAGAAGTGCCACGACGATGAGCGGCAACGCCACCATGACCTCGATGACGCGGCTGACGAGCATATCGACAATGCCGCCGAAATAGCCGGTCACCAGCCCGACGATCGTACCGCAAATCGTGCCGACGATGGTGGCAAGCGGCGCGATCGTCAGGATGTCGCGCGCGCCGACAATGACGCGAGAGAATACATCGCGGCCGAGCTGGTCAGTGCCGAACCAATGGAGAGCATCGGGAGGCCCTAGCGTGTTCATCAGGTCGTCGGCGAAGGGGTCCAGGGGCACGACCCAGGGGCCGAAGATCGCGCAGCAAGCCCAAAAACCCGTAATGATCGCACCGACCCAGAAGGTGCCGGAACGAAACAGAAGGCTCCAACGGCTGCGGATCCGGGGCTCCTCGAAGACGATCGGCGTCGAGCCGGGCTCGGCATCGAGCATCGTGGTCTGGGCGGTCATCGCAGGCTCGTCCGCGTGCGGGGATTGACGAGAAGGAAGATCAGGTCGGCAATCAGGACGGCGGCGATGAAGAGCGCGCCTATCGTCAGGATTCCGCCCTGCAGCATGGGGAAATCCTTGCCGCGCGCGGCTGTCAGGATGAGGCTGCCGATGCCCTGGTAGCGAAACAGGCCCTCGACGACGACGAGGCCGCCGATCAGGTAGCTGGTCTGGCTGGCGATGACGGTGATGGTCGGCAAGAGCGCGTTGCGCAGGACGTGGCGAATAATGACGGTGCGTCGGGGCAGCCCCTTGAGGATCGCCGTGCGGGTATAGTCCGAAGCCATCGCCTCGACCACGCCGGCCCGCGTCATCCGCGCGAAATAGCCAAAAAGGACGATGACGAGCGGCAGGCAGGGAAGGAGCAGATAATAGATCTGCGTAAGCGCGCCCGCATCCGCCGGAAAACTGGCGGAAAGCGGCAGCCAGCGCAGCCAGATCGCGAAGATCAGCAACAGCGCTATCGAGGAGACGAATTCGGGAATGACGGTGAGCGACAGGCTGGTCAGGCTGATCAGCTTGTCGGGCCAGCGACCGGCGAAGAGGGCCGCCACGATGCCGCCCAGGATGCTGAGCGGCACCACGATGACGAAGGCCAGGGCGGCCAGCTTGAGCGAATTGACCAGCGCATCGCGAACGAAGGGGGCGACGGGGGCCCTGAACGTGTAGGACGTCCCCATGTCGCCATGCAGCAGCTTGGTGATCCATTCCCAATAGAGCGACAAAGCGGGCCGGTCGGCCCCCAGCTGGTGATTAAGGGCGTCGACGGCGCGCTGGTCGGCGAAGGGCCCAAGGATGGCGCGCGCCACGTTGCCCGGCAGCACCATGCAGCCGGCGAAGACGACGATGCTCAAAAGGAAGAGGGTCAGGACAGCCAGGCCCAGTCGCTTCAGGACAAAGCGGCCGATCGCCTTCCCCATGCCTCAGACGACCGATGCGTTCTGCAGGAAGAGCTGCGATAGGGCGGTTCCCGTTATACCTTTGACCTTCTTCGTCTGCGGGATGAGGAAGTCGTAGAAATAGCCGAAGATGACCGGCACCTCGTCATTGAGGAGCGTCTCGATCTGCTTGGCGGTCTTGCGCTGGGTGTCGAGATCCACGGCCGCCACATAGTCCGCCACCAGCTTGTCATAGGCGGGATTCTTGAAGTGCGCCGAGTTCCAGCTGCCATTGCTGACAAGTGGGGCCGAGAGGATGACGTTGGGCGTCCCTCGATGACCATAATCCGTGATGCCGAGCTCACTATCCAGCCAGGGCGAGTTGCCATAGGTCGCGCTGCCATAATAGGCACCTTGATCCATCACGTTGAGATTGATCTTGATGCCGATCTCGGCGGCCGCGTTCTTGATGAGCACGGCGTAGGTGGGAATCTCCTGGTATTGCTCCGTCGTCAGCGTCACCTCGAAGCCGTTCGGCACGCCAGCCTCGGCCAGGAGCTGCTTGGCTTTGGCGATGTCCTTCTGGCGCTGCGGTACGCTCCGGTCGGTCGAGGGATAGACGGGCGCCATCGGGCTGTCATTGCCAAGGTCGGACATGCCCCGAAACAGGCCTTTGACGATGGCCTGTCGATCCAGGGCCAAGGCCAGTGCCTGGCGGACCCGCTTGTCCTTGAAGTTGGCGGAATCGGTCCGCATGTGGACCTGGCGGTGCGTGGCGGCCTTGATCCGGTTGATCTCGATGTCGGGGTTGCTCAAGATGGCCTGGCCGCCTTGGACCACGACCTGCTGAAGCACGTCGACCTGGCCGCCCATGAGGGCCAGGATTTGCGGCTGCTGGTCGGCGTAGAAGCTGAACTCCAGCCGGTCGGGGAGAACGGCACCGCCCCAGTAATCTGGGTTCCTGACGAAGCTTGCTCCGACCTTGGGTGTATACTTCTCCATCCTGAAGGGCCCCGTCCCGTCGAAGCTCTTCTCATAGCCGCCATCGAAGGAGGCCGGCAGAATGATGGCGTTGTAATTGTCGGTCGAGACGGAATAGGGGAAATTACCGTTGGGCGCATCCAGGTGGAACTCGACCGTCAGGTCGTCGACTTTCTTGGTGTTGCCCTTGGAGAGCACGCCGCTGAAGACCGAGAGCGCGTTCGAGCTGTTGGCGGGATCAGCGAGACGGTCGAACGTGGCGACGACATCGTCCGCCGTCAGCGTCTTGCCGCTGTGGAACTTGACCCCCTGGCGCAGCTTGAAGGTCCAGACCGAGCCGTCCTTGTTGGGCTTCCAGGATTCCGCCAGCATCGGCTTCAAGATCAAGTCCGGACCGTCATAGATCAGGAAATCGCCCAGCTGCTGGATGATGATGAGCCCACCCGCATCGGCGATTGCCACCGGATCGATCGAGGCGGTGGGCACGGTCAGGCCGACGCGGATCGTGCCACCCGGATTGCCTGCCGCACGGGCGGCGGAGGGGAAGAGCGAGAGACCGCCACCGACAAGCCCGCTCATGAGAGGGGCCGACAGACCGAGGACGGCACCCCGCTGGAAAAAGCCTCGGCGGCTAAGCCGGCCCGCGTTGAACTCGTCGACGAGATGGTTCGCGACCTCGGTGCATCGCCGCCGCAGAGCGTCGCGATCGTCCTGTTGATGACCCATGGCGCTTCCCCCGCTCGATTTCAGTTCATTAGACCGAGTGAAAGCAAGCCACATGCCGGCCAGCGGCGCAACCGTGGTCGGCTGGCCCACCTGTTGCTTTGAAACGGGGCCGATAATGGCAGCACCCGGGGAAACGCGGCATGTCCCAAACGATCGCCTCCTGGCCCTATGCGTGGCCCTATGATGGCAGTCTCGATCCCGCCAACACAGCTTTGATCGTCATCGACATGCAGACCGATTTTTGCGGCATTGGCGGTTATGTCGATCGCATGGGCTACGATCTGGCGCTCACCCGCGCGCCGATCGAGCCGATCAGGACGCTGTTAGAAGCGATGCGGGCCCAGGGCTTCCACATCATTCATACCCGCGAGGGCCATCGACCGGACCTCTCGGATCTGCCGGCCAACAAACGCTGGCGCTCGCGCCAGATCGGTGCCGGCATCGGCGATCCTGGACCCTGCGGCAAGATCCTGGTGCGCGGCGAGCCCGGCTGGGAGATCATCGACGAGTTGAAACCGCTCCCTGGCGAGATCATCATCGACAAACCCGGCAAGGGCAGCTTTTGCGCGACCGACCTCGAGCTCATCCTGCGCACGAAGGGCATCTCTAATTTAGTCCTTACGGGCATTACGACCGATGTCTGCGTCTCGACGACGATGCGCGAGGCCAACGACCGGGGCTTTGAGTGCCTCATCCTCGAAGACTGCTGCGCTGCAACCGATCCCGCCAATCACAAGGCGGCAATCAACATGGTGACCATGCAGGGCGGCGTCTTCGGTGCCGTCGCAACGAGCGGCATTCTCCTTGAAGCGCTCACCAGCCGAAAGGCAGCCTAGGCAGGAAGATGGTCAAGGATTGCTCATCCGCCCCATTAAGATGAACGTCCTATGGGCAGACCCCACGAGGGTGCCGCGATCCTTCAACGAATGTTCAAGTTGGCATGGGCATTGCTACTCTGGCGGCACCCCGCCGTCCGCTTAAGGAAGTCCAGCCACGTCCACTTCGATGATCGTGCTTCGACGGCTCGCCGAGGCGGTGCCCAGCCTTGTGGGCGTCGTAATCGTGACGTTCCTTCTTTCGCACGCCCTGCCAGGCGACCCCGCCGCCTATTTCGCTGGCCCCGCCGCCAACGCCGAATCGGTGGCGGAGGTACGCCGGACGCTCGGGCTCGATCGCAGCCTGCCGGTCCAGTTCGGTTATTATCTCTTGGATTTGGCAAAGGGTGATCTCGGGCACTCCTTGACGACGGGCCAGCCCGTAACGAGCGATCTGCTCCAACGCCTGCCGGCCTCAATGGAATTGACGCTGGCGGCTCTTATCGTCGCCATCGCCGTCGCCTTGCCGCTCGGCATCGTCGCGGCCCTGCGGCCCAATTCACTGGCCGACCATTTCTGCCGGCTCACCGTCACGATCGGGGCGGCCTTCCCGACCTTCTTCGTGGGTCTGCTCCTGGTCTATCTGCTCTATTTCAAGCTCGGTCTCGTGCCGCAGCCTTTGGGGCGCCTGGACGAGATCTATTTCACGCCTCCGCCTACGGTCACCGGCTTCTACCTGATCGACACGCTCCTGAACGGCGACGTTGACGCCTTTCGCGCGGCCCTGTCGCAATTGATCCTGCCGGCCGTCTCGCTGGCGCTTTTCGCCATGGCGCCGCTCGCCCGGATGACGCGGGCCGCAATGCTGACCGCCCTTGGCAGCGACTTCGTGCGCACCGCGCGCGCGAACGGGCTGCCGGCGCGCAAGGTTATCTTCACCTACGCGCTGCGGAGCGCCATGCTCTCCATCGTCAACGTTATGGGAATGGTCTTCTCCTTCCTCCTGGGCTCGAACGTCCTGATCGAGCAGGTCTTCGGCTGGCCCGGCATCGGCGCCTATGCGGTCAGCGCCGTGATCGCCTCCGACTACGCGGCCGTACAGGGCTTCGTCCTGATGATGGCCATCCTCTACGTGCTCCTCAATCTCGCGGTCGACCTCGCTGCCACGGCGATCGATCCCCGCGTGCGCTTCGAGAGCTGAGCCGATGGCCGTCTCGACGCTGATCCGCGACACGCGCTACGCCTTTGGACAGAATCCGCTGACCCTCATGGCAGCGATCCTCTTTGTCTTCCTCGTCGCCTGCGCCCTGCTTGGGCCCACCCTCGTCCCCTACGATCCGCTTGCCAGCGATGCCATGGCGAGGATGCAGCCGCCTTCGCTGGGTCATCCCTTCGGCACCGATTCGCTCGGTCGCGACATGCTGAGCCGCACGATCGTGGCCACTCGCCTCGATCTCGGCATGGCCGTCTTCGCGGTTGCCCTCTCCTTCGTCGTCGGCACCGCGATGGGCGCGGTCGCGGGCTATCTGGGCGGCTGGATGGACAAGGTGATCGGCCGGATCTTCGATACCATCATGGCCTTTCCACTCTTCGTCCTCGCCATGGGCATCGTCGCGGCGCTTGGCAACAGCGTCATCAACATCGTCATCGCGACGGCCGTCATCAATCTGCCTTTCTATGGCCGCTTCGCCCGTGCCGAAGTGAACGTCCGTCGCGACCTTGCCTTCATCGAGGCGGCGCGCATGGGCGGCAACGGGCCGATGAGCGTGATGGCCCGCCACATCGTGCCCAACATCCTCCCGCCCATGATGGTGCAGATCTCGCTCAACATGGGCTGGGCGATCCTGAACGCCGCCGGGCTTTCCTTCATCGGCCTGGGCGTCCGGCCGCCGGAGCCCGAATGGGGGATCATGGTCTCCGAGGGGGCCGCCTACATCTTCTCCGGCGAATGGTGGACGTTTGTCTTTCCCGGCATGGCGCTGGTCCTGGCGGTTTTTTGCTTCAACCTCCTGGGCGACGGGCTGCGCGACATGATCGATCCGAGGCGGCGCACATGAAGGCCGGCCTCATGCGCGCTACCCACCCGGCCGAAGCCGCAGCGGCGCATGGCGTCCCGCTCCTTGAGGTCGACCGGCTGACGCTCGACTTCGCCACGCGCGGCGGCCGGGTCAAGGCCCTGGACCAGGTCGGCTTCACGCTGGATCGCGGCCAGATCCTGGGGCTCGTCGGCGAGAGCGGCTCGGGCAAGTCCGTCACGGCCTTTGCCATCATGGACCTCTTGGACCAGGCAGCACGGATCGAGACTGGCCAGATCCGCTTTACCGGCATCGACCTCCTGGCCAGGAAGCGCCGGGCGCTCAAGGAATTGCGCGGCCGGGAGATCGCCATGATCTTCCAGAGCCCACGCACGGCCCTTCATCCGATCCGTAAGGTCGGCCACCAGATCGAGGACGTGCTGCGCGCCCACAGCTCGGTGCCGCCGGGCCTCCGCCGGCAAAAGGCGATCGAGGCCCTGGAGCGGGTGCGCATCCCGGACCCGGCGCGGCGCTACGAGGCTTATCCCTTCGAGCTTTCGGGCGGCATGTGCCAGCGGGTCATGATCGCCATGGCGCTCTCGGCCGATCCCTCCCTCCTGATCGCCGACGAGCCCACCACCGGCCTCGATGTCACGACTCAGGCGGTCATCATGGATCTCATTCGCGACCTCGTGCGCGAGAGCGGCATGTCCGTCCTCCTGATCACGCACGATCTGGCGATGGCCGGCGAATATTGCGATCGGATCGCCGTCATGCATGCGGGCCACATCGTCGAGACGGCTCCGGCCCATCTCCTCCTTCGCGAGCCCGCCCATCCCTATAGCGCCAAGCTGATCGCCGCCACGCCCGCCAAGGCTGCCAGCATCGAGGCGCTGGCCGCCATTCCGGGCAACCTGCCGGACCTGCGCCAGCCGCAGCCGCCCTGCCGCTTCAGCACCCGCTGCGAGCGCCATCGTCCCGACTGCGACCAGCCTCCCTTGGACGCGGCCAGGCTGGGTCAGGATCATCTCGTGCTCTGCCGGCATCCCCTATGAGCGACGCCCCGCTCCTCTCGGCCCTGGGCCTGACCAAGTTCTTCAAGGTCGGCGGTCGCGAAGGCGGCCTCCTGCACGCCGTCGATCATGTCGACCTTTCGATCGGCCGCGGCGAGAGCATCGGGCTGGTCGGCGAATCCGGTTGCGGCAAGTCGACCCTGGCACGTGTCCTGGCCCACCTCACGCCACCCTCCGCGGGCCAACTCCGCTTCGAGGGCGTCGATATCGGCCAGATCCCCGAGCGGCGCTTCGCCAGCCGTCCCGAACGGGCGCGAATCCAGATGGTCTTCCAGGATCCGACCGAGAGCCTGAACCCGCATCTTACGGTGGAAGGCGCCATCCTGGATCCAATCCGCCGCCTGCTGCCGGGCATGAGCGCGGCCAATGCGGCAGCCCGTGTCGACGAGGTCCTGGACCTCGTGGGGCTGCCGCTCGCCTTCAAGCCGCGCTATCCGCACCAGCTCTCGGGCGGCCAGCGGGCCCGCGTCGGCATCGCCCGGGCGATCGCCGTCGAGCCCGCGCTCCTGATCCTGGACGAGCCGACCTCGGCCCTGGACGTCTCCGTGCAAGCCGTGATCCTCAAGCTCCTGGCCGATCTGAGGACGAGGCTCGGCATGAGCTATCTCTTCGTCAGCCACGATCTCAATGTCGTGCGCCTGCTCTGCCAGCGCGTCGTCGTCATGTATCTGGGCAAGGTGATCGAAAGCGGGCCCGTGGAGCGCATCTTCGCCCACCCGCGCCATCCCTATACCCGGGCCCTGCTGGCAGCCGTGCCCGATCCGGCGCGGCGCGACACCCGGCCCCCGCGCCTGGCCGGCAGCCCGAGCAGCCCGGTTAATCCCGACCCCAGGGTCTGCCGCTTCTACGGGCGCTGTCCGATCGGCACGGAGCGCTGTGCCGAGGACATGCCGAATCTGCGACCGATCGGGGCCGAGCATCTGGTCGCCTGTCATTATGCCGAACAACAGAAAGGCCTTGCCGCATGAGCCTCGACGCGAACGCGATCTGCAGGATGGAGGCAACCGAGCTCAGTGCGCGCATCAAGGCCAAGGAACTCTCGGCCGTCGAGGTGACCGAGGCGGTGCTGGCGCGCATGGAAAAGCTCGAGCCCCATCTCCACGCCTTCTGCACGCCAACGCCCGAGGTCGCCCGCGCCGCCGCCCTGGATGTCGAGACCCGAATCATGGCCGGCCAACCGGTTGGGCCGCTGGCCGGCGTCCCGGTCGGCATCAAGGACCTCGTCTGCACCAAGGGGATCCGGACCGTCAGCGGCTCCAAGCTCTACGAGGACTTCATTCCCGAGGAGGATGATATCGTCGTCGAGCGGCTGAAGGCCGCCGATGCGGTCATCATCGGCAAGACCAACGTACCGGAGTTCGGCTATAGCGGCGTTGGCCACAACCCCGTCTTCGAGACGACGCGCAACCCCTGGAACCTCGCCATGACGCCCGGCGGCTCGAGTGCCGGGTCGGGCGCTTCGGTCGCGACGGGGGTGGCGCCCTTCGCCATCGGCAGCGATGGCGGTGGCTCGGTGCGTATTCCCGCGGCCCATTCGGGCCTCTTTGGCATGAAGGCCTCGATGGGCCGTGTGCCGCTCTATCCCGGCTGTCGCGACGAGCGCTATCCGGGCGTCTCCAGCTGGGAATCGCTGGAACATATCGGGCCGATGAGCCGGAC
Organism: Arboricoccus pini; assembly: GCF_900187945.1. Taxonomy (GTDB): domain Bacteria; phylum Pseudomonadota; class Alphaproteobacteria; order Geminicoccales; family Geminicoccaceae; genus Arboricoccus; species Arboricoccus pini. Next base: position 39,645 of record NZ_FYEH01000013.1, read on the forward strand.
GGTGGCCGACAGTGCCGCCATGCTGGCGGTGATCGCCTCGGGCCCGGACCCGCGCGATCGCCACACTTTGCCCGGCCCCGAGTTCGACTGGAACGCCGTGGCCAAGCCGCGCGCCCTGAAGGGCCTGCGCATCGCCTACAGCGCCGACTGGGGCTATGCGGCCGTCGATCCCGAGGTCCGCCGCGTCGTCGGCGAGGCGGTCAAGGTCTTCGAGAGCGACCTTGGCTGCATCGTCGAGGAGGCGCACCCGGGCTGGGAGAACCCGGGTGCCGCCTTCTGGGCCCTGGTCGCCATGGAGAGCGACCTCAAGGGCATGCGCGCCATGATCAAAGGACGCGAGCACGAAGTCTCGCCGCACCTGGTCGCCATGCTGGAGCGTCCCTGGACGGCGGAGGAATTCACCGACGCCAACATCGCGAGGAAGGCGCTTTGCAACAAGATGTGGCGCTTCATGCAGCGCTACGACCTGCTGCTGACACCGACCTTGGCGGTCCCGCCCTTCCCCATACACATGCAGGGCCCCGAGAAGATCGAGGGCCGGATCGTCAATCCGGCGGACTGGCTCTGCTTCACCTTCCCAGTCAACATGACGGGCCAACCAGCCGCCAGCATCCCCGCCGGCTTCACCGCGGACGGTCTGCCGGTCGGCCTGCAGATCATCGGTCGCCACCTGGACGATCCGCTCGTTCTTCAGGCCTCTGCCGCCTTCGAGGCCGCTCACCCCTGGAAGCATGTCTGGCCCGGCCTTTTGGCCGAGCTCGGCCTCTAGTCTTTCGCCCCCGCCCTTTGACCTTTTGGAATTTCGCGCATGCTCCCTCTCTCGCGTCGTGTCGCCATGGGGCTCCTGGGCTCCGCGGCGCTGCTGCCGGCCGTCAGCGCCAAGGCCGCCACACCCAAGAACGTCCTGATCGTTGTCGGCGAGCAGGGACCGAACTCGCTAGATACCATGCTGGCGGCCGCGAACGATTATACCCGCATGGTCGACTGGCAGATCTATGACCGGCTGGTGTCGCATGGCACCAAGCAGTTGCCGAACGGCGCGATTGGCTACGACAAAGACGTCATCAAGCCCGAACTCGCGACCAGCTGGGAGGTCAGCGAGGACGGCAAGACGATGATCTTCCATCTCAGGCAGGACGCCACCTTCCACGACGGCACCCCGGTCACTGCCGATGACGTCAAATATTCCTTCGACCGCGCCGTCTCGGTGGGTGGCTTTCCGACGATCCAGATGGCGGCCGGTGCCCTGACCAAGCCTGAGCAGTTCTCGGTGGTCGACAAATATACCTTCAAGATCACCTTCGATGTGCCGAACAAGCTGACCCTGCCGGACCTGGCCGTGCCGGTTCCGGTCATCGTCAACTCCAAGCTCGCCAAGGCGCATGCAACCGAGAAGGATCCCTGGGCGCTGGAATGGACCCAGCGCAACGATGCGGGCGGCGGTGCTTTCAAGGTGCAGAGCTGGAAACCCGGCGACCAGCTCGTCTTTGCCCGCTTCGATGATTGGAAATCCGGCCCAAAGCCGCAATTCGAGCGCGTCGTCTACCGTCAGGTGGCATCGCCCGGCACGCGCCGGGCCCTTCTCGAGAAGGGCGACGTCGACATCTCGGTGGGCCTGCCGCCCAAGGATTATGCCGAGCTTGCCAAGGCGGGCAAGCTCAAGGTCATCGGCACGCCCATCCAAAACGACCTCTTGTTCTTGGACATGAACGTCAAGCTGAAGCCCTTCGACAACCCGAAGGTGCGCGAGGCGATCGCCTACGCGATCCCCTATCAGCAGATCATGGACGCCGCCCTCTATAACCGGGGTGTCGCCATGTTCGGCGGCGATCCGGCCCAGCCCTTCGATGGCAGCTGGCCGCAGCCCTCGAAATTCAGCTACGACCCGGACAAGGCCAAGAAACTTCTGGCCGAGGCAGGCTATCCGGACGGGTTCTCGACCACGCTCTCCTACGACCTCAGCCAGGCGACGACGCGCGAGCCCATCGCGATCCTGGTGCAGGAGGCGCTCCTCAAGATCGGCGTCAAGCTCGAGCTCGAGAAGGTGCCGGGTGCCAGCTGGTTCGCCAAGATGGGTGAGAAATCGATGCCCTTCGTCATCGGCGAATTCTATGGATGGCTGGATACGCCCGAATATTTCTTTTTTTGGACGTTCGACGGCAAGAACAACTCCGTCTTCAACACAGCCAACTATCAAAATCCGGAGTTGGACGCGCTCATCGACAAGGCGCGCTACGAGAAGGACCAGGCGGCCTATACGGGCCAGATCAAGCAAATGACCGAGATCGTCATGAAGGACATTCCCCGCATTCCGCTGGCCAGACTCTTCTATGACGTAGCGATGCAGTCAAACATCGCCAACTATGTCTATTGGTTCCACACCCAAATGGATTTTCGCACCCTCGGCAAGAATTGAACCGCCATGTCGAACTATGAAGGCGCTTTCGTTCCCGGTTCCGACATCGTCATCGCGGGCGCAGCCGAAGGCCCCCTCAAGGGCCTGACTCTGGCGGTCAAGGACCTCTTCGACCTTGCGGGCCACGTGACCGGATGCGGCAATCCGGACTGGGCCAGAAGCCACACGCCCGCCCTTCGCCACGCGCGGGCCGTGCAGCTTCTTCTCGATGCCGGCGCCGAGGTCGTCGGCAAGACGATCACTGACGAGATTTCGCTGGGTCTCCTAGGCCGTAATCAGTTTGAAGGCACGCCCTTGAACCCGAAGGCTCCCGACCGCGTGCCGGGTGGCTCCTCCTCGGGCTCGGCCTCGGCTGTGGCGAGCGGCAAGGCCGATATTGCTCTTGGCACCGACAGCGGCGGCTCGGTCAGGACACCCGCCAGCTTCACGGGCATCTACGGCCTTCGCCCGACGCTTGGGCGCATCCCCATCGAGGGGATGATGGTGCAGTCGCCGAGCTTCGATACGGTAGGCTTTTTTTGCAGGCACGCCGATCTTCTCCCCCTGTTGGGCGACCTGCTGCTCGATGTGGCAACGCGCGTCGAGGGCAAGGTGGAATCGGTTCTCGTCGCAACCGATGCCTTCGCGCTCGGTGAAGGACCGATCGCCGCCTCGGCACCGCTTCTCACGACGAGGCTGGATCGGCTAGGCTTACCGTGGCGCGAAATATCGCTGGCCGAGGGACGGCTTGCCACCTGGGTCGAGAGCCAACGGCTTTTGCAGATGGCCGAGTTCGGCGCCACCTTCGCCCCCTGGGTCGATCGCTGCGTGCCGCGCTTCTCGATCGAGGTCGGCCGCTCGCTGACGATGGCCTCCCTCCTCGACCAGAACCGCCTGCCGGCGGCACGGGCCGTGCGCGCGGAGGTCAAGGCGCGCCTTGACACCCTTTTGGAGGGTCGGCACCTGATCTGCATCCCGACCACCCCCATCTTGCCGCCGCCACGCGATGACGGCCTGGCCGACATGCGCCGCGCGGTGGATCGCATCACCGAAATGACCTCGATCGCCGGCCTGACCGGCCTGCCGCAGATCAACCTGCCTCTGGGCGAGGCAGGCGGCATCCCCTTCGGCCTCTCCCTCATCGGCTGGCGCGGCGGCGACGAGGTGCTGCTCGACATGGCGAGGCGATTGGAGGCGGCGGCCTAGGCACGCCGGGTTGCATCGTCCTGGCGCGCTTTGCACCGGATCACCGCGCAGCCACTTGATGGCTTACATGCGCGCTGACGATGCGCCAGCCCTCGGGCAGGCGAACCCAGGTCTGGCTTTGGCGGCCATGCAGCTCGGCGCCCCCGCGGCGAAATTCAGTATTCACGACCGCCATGTCGCGGCCGAACGTGGTGATTCGGGTCCCCTCCAGAATGCGCGTGGCGTTACCCCAATTGACGGCGCGACGATACTCACGGATCGCCTGGATGCCGTGCAGGACCTCGGCCACGCCATAGCGCAGCGTCCGCGGATCGTCCCAGAACATGTGATCCAGGACCTCGACGTCGTTCGCGACCAAAGCCTGCTCATAGCGGGCGAACAAAGCTTCGATTTCGGCGACGACGTCAGGCCGATTGATCTCCATGTGTTCCCTCCTTTTGGCATTCGCGGGCGGGGCAAGCAAAAAGCTTGCGACGATCGCGCTTCCAAAAGGCTTCCTTGACTGGCTAGAGGCCCGTGGCGGCATCGACGCCCTGCATCGTCGGTCAGGTGGCCGCCGCTCGTGCCGCAACCTCCTCCGCCACGGCGGACGGATTGTCCGATGCATCGGCTTTCAAGCTGAGGCACTCACCGTCCGATTCCGCCCGCCGGTCTTGGCGCGATAGCAGGCATCGTCGGCCCGCTTCAGCAAGGCGGAGCCACCCTGCAGGGCGGCGTTCGAGACCACGCCGGCCGAAAAAGTATAGCTGACGCAAATATCGCCAACCACGCAGGGGGTTTGCGCAAGGTCGGCGCGAATCCGCTCCAGGATCTCCATGGCCTGCTTCGCATCGCCACCAGGCATGACGAGCAGAAATTCCTCACCGCCGATTCGCCCAAACGCATCCGAACGACGCACGCATGCACGCGCGCGGTTGGCAAAGTCGATGAGCACGCTGTCGCCGACCAAGTGGCCGAAATCATCGTTGATGGACTTGAAGTGATCGATATCCAAGATGGCCAGGGCCAGGGGCTCGGATTTGGCCAGCTCCGCCTCGAGCAACGCCATCATAAAGCGGCGATTGGCTAGCCCCGTGAGTTCGTCCGTCTGCGACGCCCGCTGCGCCAAGTCGCGCTCATGGCGTAAATGTCGATCCGAGGCCGCCAGTGCCGTGATATCGACGGCGACGCAAAGCATGCTGCCATTGGCACCGAGCCCCTCGGTCATCCAAAGCCAACTGCCGTCCGTGAGATCGGCTTCAAACGCGCGAAATGACGTCTTGCCGCGCCGGGATGTAGCCGAGGCCAGCCACTTCTCGAAATCATCCGCGACGATGGAGGCGCCATGCGCGTTGGCGAAATTGCGTCGCAGCATTTCCGTCCAGGTCGGATAGCTCCCATCATCGATGCCATAGGACCGGCGAAAGGCGGTATTGGCGAAGACGAGACGGTCGCTTCGATCGAAGATCGAGACCAGAACTGGCGACCCCATGACGAGCTCTGCCAGATGGATAGCAACGCTGCAAAAATCCGCCGAGACCCCGTCAGGCCGCCCAGGTGGAAGATGCGCGCTCCCGCCAGGCTCATCGGCCGATGAGCTTGATAGGCAGGGACCGTTGCCGCTCATTTCCCCACGGTTTTCTCGCCAGCCGACGCAAGCAGCCATGGCAGCAATTTCTACCTCTCTGAACTCGTTTCTCGCGTCGAAGCGGGCGCGCCTAAGGCGCTCCTTTCGACAGCAGGTTCAAGTATAGCGCTCAGAGATTAATAGAATCTTGGGTTGAATTGCTTACGCAAGAATTATCGTCTTGCGTTTGTCTAAACTTAGCTGGCAAGGCTGTTCGCCGGATCGGATCGGCAGAGCGCCGTCTTCCCGGAGACGCGTTCCGCACGTTGCGACGAGCTGACCGGCAGGGCTCGACGTCGCGCAGCCACCGCGAGAGTCTTGCTGTAGGCTTGGCCGACAGCACCGGGGTCCTCTAGGAAGATCGCGGCCGGAACGGCGCCTCAACTGAGGCCCGCTGCCAGGTTTTCGAGACGCTCCTGATCGAGAATCAAGATCTCGTTGGTCGAGGGCAGGTCGATCAGGCGCTGACCGCGCAACCTAGTGAAGGTACGGCTGACGGTTTCGATGGTGAGGCCTAGATAGTCGGCAATGTCGCTGCGTCCCATGGGCAGTTGGATATGGCGACGACTTGGCTTGCTACCCGGACACAGGCGTTGGCGGCCGAGGAGAAACGAGGCCAGGCGCTCGCGTGCCGTCTTGCGGCCGAGCAGCAGCATCTGATCCTGGGCTAGGGCCAGCTCCGCTGAGGCTCTCGCAAGAAGATGCTTTTCCATCGCCGGAAAACGCCGCAAAAGATCTTGCATGTCACCGCGTGTAAAATGGCAGAGATGTACTTCGCCGATGGCTTCCGCGCTGTAGCCATACGTCTCGACCACTGCCAGGCCGAGAAAATCCCCACGCTCGGCAAAGCCGGTGATCTGCCGCCGCCCGTCCGGTAGAAGCTTCGAGAGCCGTACCGTGCCATGGGTTATGTTGTAGAAGGCATCCGCGCGCTGTCCTTCCTCGATAAAGATCTCACCAGAGGCCTGACGCAACTTGCGCGCCGCCGCCATGAGGTGCCGCAATTCGTCGGTCTCGACGACGCCGCACACGCTATCCGCCCTCGCTTCGCAATAGATGCAAAGGTTTGTCGCCACGTTCACGAATGGCGAGGCCACGCGCGAGGTCAACATTTTCGCGAGCGATTTCGGCATGGCGAATCAGTCGTTCCTGGATGATCAACACGTCTGCATATCAGATCATGCCACGCATGCCAGATTGGAAGAGGGACGGCGACAGGCTTCGCCGCTATCACCGCATGGCAGCCCACATGCATGCCGATGCCTGCACAGTTTTGCTGGGCGGATCACGCGCTGGCGCTGTCTGTCGCGATATTGATGCCGACCCTCCGGCATCGGCTTTTGCACGGGCGCCAAGGCCACGACCGAGGGCGGGATCGCGACATGCGTGCCTTCATCGGCAACGCGCCGCACCGTCAACGGCTGTTCGACGACTTCTTAATAATTAAGGGGAGACGCCGGTTTTCTTTGCCACGTCGACGTTGAAGCGCTCCAACTCGCAGGCTTGCTAGCCGCTGCCAACGCCAAGGGCGGCTCGACGCCGCTCAATGGGTCCGGAGCGCCACGGCACCCAGCCTGATGTGCTTGCTGTATCCGGCCGCATGCGCCGCCAGGAGCAAGGGCGAGGCACTGATTGAATAATGAGTGAAATGATGCTCGGCGCACCAGGCGATATCGAAGTCGGCATCCTCGGCGGTCTCGACCATGCGGCGTGTATCGCGAAGGACACCGACAATGGCGCCCGGTTTCTCGCGCGGCGACATAAGATTGAAGGTGCCGCACTTGACCGAATGAGACCCTCGTCAGGCGCGATCGTGCGGCATGATCAGCAAGGAGTATACCCGCTCGATCGAAAAGGTCTCGTGCCAGCTTTCTCGCTCAGCAAGCCAGCCATCGATCGGCTTCCGCAAAGCGCCATGGCATGTCGGGTGTACGAGCTGGCAGCGATGCGCGGCTCGGCCGAACCTGTCGCGGCCTTGCCCCTGGCGTGCCGAGATCGGTGCGGGTGACGAGGCCCACCAGGCGATCCTGGCACAACACCGGCAGGCAACCGATGCGATGGCCCTCCATGAGGCGATGGAGAGTAGCAAGCGGGGTCGATTCGTCGACGGCAATGACATCAGGCGTCATGATCAGTCTCGCGGGCTTGCCGCCGGTCGCCAGATAATCGGCCCAGCTCTGAGCGGCGGGCGCGTCTTGCACCCTGCGCGCAAGGCAGTGCTTGACGCAAAGAAAGTCGCTGCGCCGCACGATGTCGCCGCGGCTTACGATGCCCAGGACCCGATCGGCCGTATCTACGATCGGCAGAATGTCGACGTTGAAGCGGCCCATACGCAAGATCAGGTCGAGCGAGCTCGCGTGCGGGCCCGCCGCTACGACCTGGCGGTTCATCAGCAAGCCGGCGGTGGCGGACTTGAGCCGCCAATCCGCCATCGCTTCGTTCAAAGCCAAGGACAGACTGGGCATAGTTCGTCTCGCTCTCAGGGACTTCGAGGAACAGGCACATGCAGGAAAGCACAGACTCGCTGGCGATACCTTGATTGAAATCAATCGATGCGCCCGATCGGCGCGATGGCATATCCGGGGCCGCCCAAGGCAGAGTCGCGGGCGCGGTAAAGCTTGGCGGCCAGAATGCGACAGGCTAGCGGGCGGACAGCCCCGCGAAGGCGCTACCTATCGTCCATCTACGATCGCGACAGGCGACGGGCACCCGCCTCAATGGGACGACTAGAACTTGTAGCCCAACCCCAAGCCGATGAGCCAGGGATCGACATCGACCTTGGCGTCGATCGACCGGTTCACCTCGGCATTGGTATTGAGGAACAGCTTCTTGACGTCGACATTGAGATACCAATTGCCGACGATCTGCACGTCCATGCCGGCCTGCAGCGCCCAGCCAAAGGAATTGTCGAACTTCAGGCTGTTGGCGATGCCGCTTTCCTTGCTGTCATAGAAGATCGTGTAGTTGATGCCGGCCCCGACATAGGGGCTGAATTTGGCATCCGGCAGGAAATGCCATTGCGCAAGCAAGGTGGGCGGCAGGAGGCTCACCCGGCCCAGCTTCTGGTCGCCCAGCGCGGTGTCCTTGACCTTGACGTCGTGCCGGGTCGTCGCGGCGATCAGTTCGGCCGCCAGATGCCGGGTGAAAAAATAGGTGACGTCAAGCTCGGGAACGACCGTGTTGGAAAGATCCGTATCGCCGCCGATCTTGTCGATCTGCGCCTTGTCGGCCGGGATGACGCCCAGGCCCCGCAGGCGGATCATGACGTCCCCGCCCTGCTTGCCGTGCGTTGCGTTATCCGCCGCCATGGCGACACTGCTCGCACCCGCAAACAACGTTGCGGCAAGAAAGGCTCTCTGCAAACTGCGCTTCATCGTTCGTCACCGCATGCCTGGTTGGCAGGCGGCCCCTACACCATTCAAGAATGGCAGAAGGTTAGCCGAACGTTCAGATGGGGCTTTTGATCCTGATCAAGGCAGCCGCACAGCATGCGCCACCGCGACGATCAAGCCACATCCGACAATGCGATACTGGCCCTGCTTGGTCAGCACTAGGCCAGCCCGGGCAGATCGAGCTGATACTGGCGGGCGCAGGCGATGGCCTCCTCATAGCCGGCATCGGCATGCCGCATCACGCCCGTGGCCGGATCGTTGTGCAGGACGCGGGCGAGGCGACGGTCGGCGGCCTCGCTGCCGTCGCAGACGATGACCATCCCGGCATGCTGGGAAAAGCCCATGCCCACGCCGCCGCCATGGTGGATGGAGACCCAGGTGGCGCCGGAGGCGCAGTTCAAGAGCGCGTTTAAAAGCGGCCAGTCGGAGACGGCATCGGAACCATCACGCATGGCCTCGGTCTCGCGGTTGGGCGAGGCGACGGAGCCCGAATCCAGATGATCGCGGCCGATGACGATGGGTGCCTTGAGCTCGCCCGAGCGGACCATCGCGTTGAAGGCCAGGCCGAGCCTAGCACGATCCCCCAGCCCCACCCAGCAGATGCGGGCTGGCAAGCCCTGGAAGCTGATCCTTGCCCTGGCCATGTCGAGCCAGCGATGCAGGGACGCATTGTCGGCCAGGATCTCCTTCACCTTGGCGTCGGTCCTGAAAATATCCTCGGGATCGCCGGACAAGGCCGCCCAGCGGAAGGGACCGATGCCCCGGCAAAAGAGGGGGCGGATATAGGCCGGCACGAATCCCGGAAAGGCAAAGGCGTCGACGACACCCATCTCCTTGGCCATCTGGCGGATATTATTGCCGTAATCCAGCGTCGGTACGCCCGCTTTGTGAAAGTCGAGCATGGCCTGGACATGAATCGCCATCGATTCCTTGGCGGCCCTGGTGACGGCTTCGGGATCGAGGCGACCTTGCTCCTGATACGCTTCCCAGCTCCAGCCGATCGGTAGATAGCCGTGCAGAGGATCGTGCGCCGAGGTCTGATCGGTGACGATATCGGGCCGCACGCCGCGGCGGACCAGCTCCGGCAGGATCTCCGCAGCGTTGCCCAAAAGGGCAATCGAGCGCGCCTCCTTCCTGGCGCAAGCCTGCTCGATCATGGCCAGCGCCTCGTCCAGGTCGCGCGCTTGGACGTCGACATAACGGGTGCGCAAGCGGAAATCGATGCCGGCCTGGCGACACTCGATGGTGAGCGAGGCGGCACCGGCGAAGCTTGCCGCCAGCGGCTGCGCGCCGCCCATGCCGCCAAGCCCGGCCGTCAGAATCCAGCGGCCGGCGAGCTCGCCGCCATAATGGCGTCGCCCCGCCTCGACGAAGGTCTCATAGGTCCCCTGCACGATGCCCTGGCTGCCGATATAGATCCATGACCCGGCCGTCATCTGGCCGTACATCATGAGCCCCTGACGATCGAGCTCGTTGAAATGCGCCCAGTCGGCCCAATGCGGGACGATGTTGGAATTGGCGATGAGCACGCGCGGCGCATCCACATGCGTGCGAAACACGCCGACCGGCTTGCCGGACTGAACGAGAAGGGTCTCGTCCTCCTCAAGCCTCGCGAGCGTGGCGGTGATTCTGTCGAACGACTCCCAGTCGCGCGCCGCGCGGCCTATGCCGCCATAGACGACAAGTTCCTTGGGATTCTCGGCCACGTCGGGATCGAGATTGTTCATGAGCATGCGCAAGGGCGCTTCGGTCTGCCAGCTCCTGGCCGTCAGCGTCGTGCCGCGCGGCGCGCGGATCTCGATGTCGCGAAAGCGCGTATTGCTCAGCATGACGACCCCTTGCTCAAGTTGTATATGCAAGCTAGCGTGACGAATCGGGCTGTCAACGGAATTGCGGCGGCGAATGATCAACCTGCCTGCTGTCGGCCCGCCAGCTTGTGCCGGCCGCCGGGAATGAGAAGCCGGACCGCCGTGACACCCCGTTCCGCCACGCGCGTACGCCGGCGCATCAGGAGACAGGGGTCCGTGCGCGCGATCGCCAGCAGCCGCGCCTCCCAGGCGGCGGGCAGGACGGCCTCGATCTCGTGCAGCGCCTCGGTCCAGGGAATGAGTGCTGTCAGATAGGCGTTGGGCGTCTGACGGGTGAAGTCCTGCTCGAGATAAGCGGGTGCCACGGCACCGTTCACGTAACGATCTTCGAGCTGGACCGGGATGTCGTCGGCGGCGTGGACGATGACCGAGTGGAAGACCGCATCGCCGATCCCTACGTCCAGGGCCTCGGCCACCTCCGGCGAGGCGCGCGTCGCATCCAGGCTGATGACCGCCGCAGTATGGCGACTGCCGCGCCGGGCGATCTCGTCCGCGATGTTGCCCACCTCGAAGATGCTGGACTGGCCCTTGCCCTGGGCGACGAAACTGCCCAGACCCTTGACGCGCACGATCCGCCCCTCGGCCGCCAGTTCGCGAAGCGCCCGGTTGATGGTCATCCGGCTGACGCCGAGCTGCGCCACCAGCTCGTTCTCGGACGGGATGCGATGACGTGGCGGCCAGTCGCCACTCTGGATGCGCCGCGCGATCAGGCGCTTGATTCCCTCATAGAGAGCAGTGCCGCCCTGCGCGCCGTCATTGCTCATGCTATCCTTGGCGAGGTCCAAATCTGCGATCCCTCGAGTGAGCGGGCCAGGAAAATCCTTGCCGTAGCGGAAAATCCAGTTATTCATCTTGTATAGGCAACACGGGCCGTTGCACAGCATGAAATCCCATCTTTACGCCTCAGAGGCTCTTCTGCCGACCGGCTGGGCCAAGGATGTGCGCCTCACGATCGATGAGGGGCGCATCCTCGAGGTCGTGCCAAACGTGCCGGCCGGGCAGGCGTCACGCGCGGCCGGCCCCGTGCTGCCGGCCATGGGCAATCTCCACAGCCATGCCTTCCAGCGCGCCATGGCGGGACTGGCGGAGCGAGCGGCCGACGGCAGCGACAGTTTTTGGACTTGGCGCGAGGCCATGTACCGGCTGGTCGGCCTCCTGCAGCCCGACGAAATCGAGGCGGTCTCGGCCAAGCTCTATCTGGAGCTCCTGAAAGGCGGCTTTTCCGCCGTGGCCGAGTTCCATTACCTGCACCATCAGCCGGATGGCCGGCCCTATGCCGACCCTGCCGAACTCTCGCGGCGCGTCATGGCAGCGGCCGGACAGACGGGGATCGGCCTCACCTTGCTGCCGGTCTTCTACGCGCATGGCGATTTCGGCGGCCAGCCCGCAGCACCAGGCCAGGCGCGCTTCGTCCACGACGTGGAGGCCTATCTGCGCCTCCTGGATACCCTGGAAGATGATCTTCGGGCGATGAAGGCCGGGCTGGGCATGGCCTTCCACTCGCTCCGCGCTGCCACGCCCGAGGAGATCGGCGCCATTCTGGCAGCCCGGCCAGGACCGACCCCCACGCATATTCACGTGGCCGAGCAGCCACGCGAGGTCGAGGCCTGCCTCGCCTGGAGCGGCCGTCGGCCGGTCCGCTTCCTGATGGACGTGGCACCGGTGGATGCCAATTGGTGCCTCGTCCACGCGACCCACATGGACGAGGCGGAGATGAAGGCCCTTGCCGCGTCCGGCGCCGTGGTCGGCCTCTGCCCGATGACCGAGGCCAATCTCGGCGACGGCCTGTTTCCGGCCACGGCCTATCGCCAGCTTCAAGGTGCCTTCGGCATCGGCACGGACAGCCATGTGGCAACGGACGTGGCGAGCGAGCTGCAGCTGCTGGAACTGGGCCAGCGGCTGCGCGAGTTGAAGCGCAACCGTCTGGCGGACGGGCCGGGCCACTCGGTCGGCCGCAGCCTCTATGAGGCGGCCGGCGTCGGCGCCGGGCAGGCGCTTGCCCGTGGCTTCGGCCTGGCCCCGGGCATGCCGGCCGACTTTTTGGTCCTGGACGGCGACGATCCCTTCATCCAGGCGGCCTCGGGCGACCAGATCCTCGATCGCTGGATCTTCGCCCTGGGCCAGCGCGTCGTGCGCGACGTGATGGTGGCCGGCCGCTGGCGCATACGCGACAGGCACCATGCCGAGGAAGAGGTGATCGACCGGGCCTTTGCCCGCGTACTGCGACGACTGGCCGATGCCTGACCCTGCTCTCAAGCACGAAGGAAAGCGATGATGCTGGCCGACACGATCTGGACGCATGCGCGCCTCGCCACCATGGCGCAAGCGCGCGGGGGGCTTGGCATTGTCGAGGATGGTGCCATCGTCGCGCGCGACGGCCAGATCCTTTATGCCGGCCCGGCAAAGGCGCTGCCGGCGGACCTGGATGCACGCCAGCGCATCGACCTTGAGGGTCGCTGGGTGACGCCGGGCCTCATCGACTGCCACACCCATATCGTCCATGGCGGCGATCGGGCTATGGAATTCGAGATGCGCCTGGAAGGTGCGAGTTATGCCGACATTGCCGCTGCCGGCGGCGGCATCGTCTCAACGGTACGCGACACGCGCGCCGCCGGCCGCGACAGTCTCGTGGCCCAGACGCTTCCCCGCCTCGATGCCCTGATCGCCGAGGGGGTGACGACGATCGAGGTGAAGTCGGGCTATGGCCTCGACGAGACCACCGAGCGCTGCATGCTTGAAGCGGCGGCGCTGCTCGGGCAGCGGCGAAAGGTGGACGTCGTGCGCACCTATCTGGGCGCCCACGCCCTGCCGCCGGAAGCCCGCTCGGATCGGGAGGGCTATCTGGATCTGGTCTGCGAGCGGATGATTCCCTTGATCGCCGCCGAAGGCCTGGCCGATGCCGTGGATGCCTTCCTGGAAGGCATCGCATTCACGCAGGACGAGGTCAGCCGCGTGTTCCAAGCCGCCCGGCGGGCCGGCCTGCCGGTCAAGCTCCATGCCGATCAGCTCTCCGACCTTGGTGGCGCGGCGCTGGCCGCCAGCTTCAAGGCACTTTCAGCAGATCATCTGGAATATGCGAGCGAGGCCGGCGCCGCGGCGATGGGTGCCGCCGGCACGGTTGCCGTCATCCTGCCCGGCGCCTTCTATGTGCTGCGCGAGCGCCAGGCCCCGCCCATCGAGGCCTTCCGCCGCCACGGCGTGGCGCTTGCCGTCGCCACCGACTGCAATCCCGGCACGGCCCCCATCACCTCGATCCTGGCGACGATGAACATGGCCGCCACCTTCTTCCGCCTGACCGTCGAGGAATGTCTCCTGGGCGTGACGCGGGTGGCCGCGCAGGCCCTCGGGCGCTCGGCCCGAATAGGCACGCTCGAGCCCGGCAAAGCCTGCGATCTGGCGATCTGGGACATCGAACGCCCAGCCGAACTCGTCTATCGCCTGGGCTTCAACCCGCTGTGGCAAAGGATCTACCGGGGATCATGACCCTCACTCTGGTTCCAGGCGAGGTCAGCCTCGCGGCATGGCGGGAGCTCTACGAAGGGGCCGCCATCACCCTCGATCCCGCCTGCCGTCAAAGCGTGGAGCGGGCGGCCGCCACGGTCGCGGCGATCGTTGGCGACGGCCAGCCCGTTTACGGGATCAATACGGGCTTCGGCAAACTGGCGACAGTGAGGATCGCGTCCGGCGACCTTGCCCGCCTGCAACACAACATCGTGGTCTCACATGCGGCGGGCGTGGGTGAGCCCTTGCCGGCACCGGTCACCCGGCTCGTCATGGGATTAAAGCTGGCGAGCCTGGCGCAGGGCGCATCGGGAGTTCGCTGGGCAGTGATCGAGCATCTCGCGGCCTGCCTCGCGGCCGATCTTCTACCGGTCATTCCGGCGCAGGGCTCCGTCGGCGCTTCCGGCGACCTCGCACCCCTTGCCCACCTGGCCTGCGCCCTCATCGGCATCGGCGAGGTGACGCTCAAAGGCAAGCCCATGGCGGCCGCCTCGGCGCTGTCGATTCTAGGCCTCCCCCCGCTCGAACTGGCGGCCAAGGAAGGCCTGGCCCTCTTGAACGGCACCCAGGTCTCGACCGCGCTGGCGCTGGCCGGCCTGTTTGCGGCCGAGGATGCTTTCCAAGCGGCCCTTGTCACGGGAGCGCTCGCGACTGACGCCGCGCGCGGGTCCGATGGCCCATTCGATCCGCGCATCCACGCCGTGCGGCGCCACCAAGGTCAGAGCGAGGTCGCGGCTACGTTGCGGGCTCTGATGGCGGAAAGCGGCATTCGACGCTCGCATCTCGTCAACGACGACCGGGTCCAGGACCCCTATTGCATCCGCTGCCAGCCGCAGGTCATGGGGGCCTGCCTCGACGTTCTACGCCAGGCGGCGGCGACGCTCGGCATCGAGGCCAACGCCGTCTCCGACAATCCGCTCGTCTTCCCTGCGGCGAACGAGGTCATTTCCGGTGGTAATTTCCATGCCGCGCCCGTGGCCTTCGCCGCCGACATGATCGCGCTTGCGCTTTGCGAGATCGGCTCGATCACCGAGCGGCGGATTGCCATGCTGGTTGATCCGGCCCTCTCCGGCCTCCCCGCTTTTCTTACCCCGGCTCCTGGCCTGAATTCGGGGTTCATGCTGCCGCAGGTAACGGCGGCGGCCCTGGTGGCGGAGAATAAGCAGCGAGCCCACCCGGCAAGCGTCGATTCCATTCCAACCTCCGCCAACCAGGAGGACCACGTCTCGATGGCGACGCACGCCGCAAGGCGACTTTTGCCCATGGCCGAGAATCTCATCCAGGTCGTCGGCATCGAACTCCTCGCGGCCGCCCAGGGTTGCGATTTCCACGCTCCCCTTTCGACCAGCGAGGCGCTGGGCCGGGTGCACGCCGCCCTTCGTCAGCGCGTGCCGATGCTGAGGGAGGACCGGCTGATGGCGCCCGACATGAGCGCCGCCGCCGACCTCGTCAGAAGCGGTCAGATAGCACGGCTGGCGGGCCTGGAGCTGCCGGCTATTTCGCGCGAGCGCCGGACATGAACAGCATGACGGCCCCGCCGACGACCAGGGCGACGAGAATACCCCAAAGCCCGATCCACATTCCCGAAACGATGCCGGCCAAAACGCCGATGATCATCGAGACGCCATAGCGCAAGGGCATGTCGATCTCCTTCTGTTCACATGCTCATTAATGGCCGACGCGGGCGGAAGTTGCCAAACCGGCGGGTGCAAGGTCGCAACCACCTAAGGTGGCAGCGATGATCCGGCCAGCCGACGCCGCGACCCTGTCGTAGTCAGCGGGCGGCACCATGGCACCGATGAGGAAGACGGTAGCCAGGATCGGCGCGCCGCTTCGTGTCGCTTAGAAACGCGGTGTTCAAGATGGACTTGATACGGGCCCGACGGGAGATCGTGTCGCCGATCGAGCGGACTCGGCCCTCCAGCCGGGCGGTCCGCCTATCAGGCGGCGTGGTAGATTGACTGTCCTGTGGTCGCTCCACTGGACGGCGGCGACGGCCGGGGCATCCACGCATGCAGCCGGCGCAGTGGCCGAGACCGCATCGATGCCGGCGCGCCGGCCGCTGGCCAATGAACGTGCGTTGAGCCATCCCGTCGACGCGATGGCAAGCAAACCGGCGGCAGGCGATCGACGACTCGGTTCCAGCGTCATCTGGATCGTCTGCCGGTTGGCCGACCTCCCGCCTGGCGGGAAGGGCATTCGCGGAACAGACCAGCTGGCCTGCACGCCGGCCCGGACGGGTTTCGGCGATCGTCGTCGCTTTCAGCCGGCGATGGCCCAGGGCGACTTGCCCAGATGCAGCGCCAGATAGGTGCTGAGGGCCTCGACATGCGGCGGCCTCGGGCTGGAGGGCGGCGTGAGCACGTGGAGGGCGATGCCGGGCGGCGACCAGTCCGGCATCACGGTCTCGAGGGTGCCGGTCAAAAGATCCTCCCAGATGAGGAACTCCGGTTGCAGCGCCAGTCCCAGCCCTTCCTTGACGGCCACGGCCAGCGCCTCGGCATTATTGGCGCGCAGCGGGCCTGAGGGAGCAATCGAGATCTCGGCGCCATCAAGATGTGTGAAGCGCCAGCGATCGGGATTGGGAAGGTTGGCATAGCTCAGACAGACATGCCGCTCGAGGTCGCGGGGATGCAAGGGGCGTCCGTGACGGGCGAGATAGGCGGGGCTGGCCACCAGGTGCCGACGGACCTGGCAGAGACGGCGGGCCCGCAGGCGCGAATCGGAGAGTGCCGCGATGCGCAGCGCCATGTCGTAGCCCTCGCCGATCAGGTCCACCTGCGCATCGGAGAGATGCAGGTCGATCGCGATCTCCGGGTGCTCCCGAAGGAAGGCTGGCAGCAGCGGGGCGACGTGGCCGATGCCGAACGACATTGGTACGGCCAGCCGGATCGTGCCGCGCATCGTCTTGCCGCTAGTCGTCGCCTCGGCCTCCTGCCCGGCCGCCAGGATGCGGGCCGCGCCGGCGAGCGCCTCCCGCCCGGTTTCAGTCAAGGCCAGTCGACGGGTGCTGCGGTGGAAAAGAGGACGACCCAGATGCGCCTCCAATCGTGTCACCGCCTTGGAAACGGTCCCTTTGGAAAGGCCGAGCTCGCTCGCGGCCCCGGCGAAAGAGCTGCGCTCGGCGACCTTGGCGAAGATCGCCCAGGCGGTGAAATCCGGAAGACGTTGCATTGATCAAATCTGGAAACGATGTGTTTCGATTATTTCTATTTTTGCGATGATCGGCAAGGTCCATCTCTGCCTCCAGAGAATGTGTGATAACGCATCACCATCATGACGAGGAATGATCCGATGGCTGGACTTGGGCTTCATCATGTGACGGCGATCAGTGGCCCGGCGCGCCGGACGCTCGATTTCTACGGCCGCGTCCTGGGCCTGCGGCTGGTCAAGAAGACCGTCAATTTCGACGATCCTGGCACCTATCATCTTTATTTCGGTGACGAGGGCGGCAGCCCGGGCTCGATCCTGACCTTCTTTCCTTGGGAACATGCGGCACCCGGCCGTCTGGGTATCGGCACGACGGAGCGGACGCTCTTTCGCGTGCCCGAGGGCTCGATCGGCTTTTGGACCCAGCGTCTTTTGGTTGAGGGTGTGGCGCACGAGCAGCCGGTGCGGCGCTTCGGCCAGACCGTCCTTGCCTTCAAGGATCCGGATGGACTGAGCCTTGGCCTTGTCGGGGTGAGCGGGGCGGCGACGGAGCCGGGCTTTGCCAGCGCTGAGATCGCGGCCGCTGATGCCATTCGCGGTTTTGCGGGTGTGGCGCTGCTGATCGAGGCGGCCGAACCCACTGCTGCCATCCTTGTCGATGTCTTCGGCTACGAGGAGATCGGCCGGGAGGACGGAATCATTCGCCTAGAGGCCAAGGCCGGCATGGGTGGCATCGTCGACCTGCACGCGGCGGGCCCGTTCCTGCCCGCTCGACTTGGAGCCGGCAGCGTGCACCATATCGCGTTCCGGGCGGCCGACGACGCAGCCCAGGCCGCCATGGCCGACAGGCTGCGCCAACGGCACGGATTGCTGACCACAGAGCAGAAGGACCGCAACTATTTCCGCTCGGTCTATTTCCGCGAGCCAGGCGGCGTCTTGTTCGAGATTGCCACCGACGCGCCCGGCTTCGCGGTCGATGAGGATCAGGCATCGCTGGGAGAGGCGCTGAAGCTGCCGCCCTTTCTCGAGCCCTATCGTCGCAGCATCGAGGCCAACCTGCCGGATCTCGGTCCGACGACGACTAAGGAGGTCGCGTGATGACAGCGGCTCTTTCGTTCCAGCACGTCTTCGAGCCCGGAAGCGAGCCGCCGCTCCTGCTGTTGCACGGCACGGGCGGCGACGAGCATGACCTGCTGCCGGTCGGCCGGCTGCTGGCGCCCGGCCGGGCGCTTCTCTCGCCGCGCGGCCAAGTCCTCGAGCGGGGCGCGCCGCGCTTCTTTCGCCGGCTGGCCGAAGGGGTGTTCGACGAGGTGGACATCCGGCGGCGCGCGGCCGATCTCGCGGCCTTCGTCGGCGAAGCACGTGCGGCCTATGGTCTTTCAGCCCCCGTGGCGGTGGGCTTTTCCAACGGCGCGAACATGGCGGCGGCATTGCTGCTCCTGCATCCTGACGTGCTGGCGGGGGCCGTGCTGCTGCGCGCCATGGTGCCGCTCGACGAACCGGGCAGCGGTCCGCTCGATGGCCGTCCTGTCCTCATCCTCTCCGGCGCCATGGATCCGATCGTCCCCGAGGCGAATGCCCAGCAGCTGGCCCGCCAGCTGGAGGAGGCCGGAGCAAGGGTCCGCCACGAAATTTTGCCAGGTGGCCATAATCTCGGCCAGCAGGACGTGACGCGCGCCGCCGCCTGGCTGGGCGGGCTTCCCTAAGTTCATGACACGAATATAGGATTGCGATCCGGTCCGGGCGTCAGGTGGACGAGCCGCGACGCCCGGTGCCGGAGACTTTCTTCGACTCATAGCCGTCGCTGCGGTCGGTGCCGTGATCGGCCTCAATCACGGCCTCACGAACAAGCCCTTGGGTCTTGCGGCCTCGTTTGCCTGGCGGCGGCGCTGATCACCGGCACCTCCTGTGCGGGGTTCGACGGTCGGCCGGACCCGGTGAGCCAGGCCCTTCAAGCGATCCGGGGCGTAATGGCGGGCTGGACTTCATTGATGCTGGCACAAGCGGCATCGCCATGAAGACGGCCTCGCATGTCGGTCGACCACTCGATCGCGGTCGCCACGGCCCAAGGCGATCAAGGTCCTCGAAACCTGCCTTGGGCCGTCGCTATAGGCTGTCACCCATGGCTGGGCGCAAGCTCAGGCGACTTCGACGATCATCGGATGATCGCTGACGCCGATCTGGACGTGATCGACGTTGTGGTAGGTGTTGATCGCGTCCGCCGAGATCAGCGGGTCGTAGACCTTGACCGTGCCATAGCTGTGCTGGAGGTCAACCTCGACGGTAGAGGTCGCCGCCTTGATCTCCGTCCGGGATGTGCTGTTCCACAAACTGGGCTCTGCCCACACGGCGATGTCATGCGCGCCGTTCGACTTTTCCATGACTACCGTATTACCGCTCTGCGGCAGGCCCTTGAGATCGTAGGAGAACGTATCGGTCGTGAACGACGCGGCGGTGCTACCCGAATCCTCAAGGATCGTCATCAGATTGTGGAGCCCGACGGCGGCCGGCTTCGCCTTCCAGTCGGAATCGAACAAGCCCCAGTTCGATCCCTCCTCACCCGGCCTGTCGAAAAGGTCGGCCAACTCATAAAGGATGGCACCGGCAAAGCCCTGCTTGGCAACATCCATGACGAGATCGAGCGTGTATTTCGCTTGCACGCTCTCACTGACACCCATCGAGCCGCTGCCGGTATTGTACCCCGTCTCGGTGATCAGCGTGTTCTTGCCGTCGTCCATCGAGTCCGAAGGCATCCGTCCATACTCGGCCAGCACGTCGGCGGGTGCCGTGCTACCGAAATAGACATGGGCGTTGCCCAGGTCCTCGTAGCTGTTCGCATAGGGCTTGAAAGCGGAGGAATCCGACGCGGAAACACTGAAGGAGACGACCGGAATGTCGTGCAGATCGGACGCGTTATTGATCGCTTCGAAGATCGCCTTTTGCGTCGCGATCGCCCCGCTGACGCCCGAGGCGCCATTGAAGCTGACCGGCCAGAAATTGACCTCGTTCGGGCCTTCGATGGTGCGGATATGCGGCGCCAGCTCATGCATGTTCGCGAGCTGGTCCGACCATTTATTTACATTATTGTCGACGATGACGTCGAAATCGATCCCATGCGCTGCCAGAGTCTTCAAAAACGGCATGTCGCCGTCGGAAGCGGTGGTACGAATATAGCCGATGCCCAAGTATTCCAGCGCGTTGACGAACGCTGCCTTGTCGCCATAGGCGGTATCAAGATAGTTCGCGTGCTGATTGACGCCGATCAGATCGTGGAAATCGGCAGCACGGATCGACTTCAGGTTGTACGAATCCGCCGAATCGCTCGAGGACACCGTGAACGATTTTGTCTGATTATAATACATGTTGGCCGAGACGTCGTAGACTTTGCCATCGTATTCGGCGGACTGGAAATACAGGTTGCGGTCCTGTGACGAATTTCTCCCCACAGCATCGTTGATGAAGTTGACATCGATCTTGTGTTCGCCGGAACCAAGATTTCCGGAAATGTCGAAGCGTTGCAGATCGCCCTTTGCATGACTGCTCGTCACCGTATAAGTGTCGCCGAATTTCTTTCCATCGACATAGACGGTGAACTGGGCATCGCCCTGGAAAGAATCCTCGGACATCCACAAGGTCAGCTTGCCGCCCGAATCGCCGGAGGTGGTCGTACCCGCGCCCGAGTTCTCTATGGTGAAGGATTTAGTCTGGTAATTCAGCATTTCGGTAGACACTTGGTAGGTCTTGCCGTCGTATTCAGCTGAATGAAGGTAGAGATTACGATCCTTGCCAGATTCATGGTCGTAAAGATCGTTAATGAACTCAATGCCTATTTTGTGTTCGCCGCTGCCGAAATCGCCGTTGATGACGATTTTCTGAAGATCTCCTTTAGAGTGACTGCTCGTCACCGTGTAGGAATCGCCTATCTTCTCGCCGTCGATATAGAGGTTGAATTTCGCGTCACCGAGATAGGCATCCTCAGACATCCACAAGACAAGCTGGCCATCGGAGCTGCGCGACGAACTCGACGTTTGCGTTTGAACATCGAAACTCATCGTGCCGGGTCGCCCTTGGCGTACGTTAAGATCAAAGTTCTCATCCTTATATTCATAGGAATCTAGGTATAAGTTTCGATCGTCATCGGTAGACGGTCTATAGAGATCGTTAAGAAATGTGATATCGACGTGATGTATTCCTGATCTCCAGTCGCCTCGTATGACGAATTGTTCAACTTCATCCTTCCCATGTTGGGCAGATACGGTTTGTACGCCATCAATGGTGACACCATCAACCTTGATGATGAATTTTGCGTCGTCGAGATACTTATCCTGCGAGAGATTGACGATAAAAGACGCGTCGCCGACGCCGAGGACTTTCATCTTAGCCACGGTTGTACTCACCAGGCGGCTCCTTCGCAGATTGAATTCCACCTTCGATTTAAAAACAGCAGACCATCAAGTAAAATACTTTATGTTTTCTAAAATTATCTGGGATATGTCTATGTATTCGTTATTTCTTTCATAGTCGTGTCGTCAACCGCCGTAGCTGACCGGACACTGGCCACGATAGCCGCCCATCTTCCTATTCGTGCCTCAATCCTGGCGGAGTACGACGGCGACAATCCGGTCCTCGAGCGGCAACGACGGCAACGGTGTGCGACCTTCCACCGCATGCCGGACGAACGTGCCATCGGCGGCGTAACGGTGCCAGGCGACCGCGCGCAGCCCCGGTGACAGCGACAAAGAGAGGTCGCCTTCTGGCACTTCGATGTCGGTGAAAGGCTTGGTTGCCGAGGAGCTGCTGGCAACCTCGTGCCAGTAGAGGAGCACGAGATCCTGCAGCGAGCGACGCAGGAGAAGAGCGTGGACATATTGCGGCCGATCGTATCCCTCAGGAAGGCTGAAGGAGAGCTCGACGGGCGCTGGCAAAGATGAGGCGGGCGTGCCGTCCTGTCCGTCGTCCAACAGGTCGAGCAGGCCCTTGAGCGCTCGATAAGCCGGCTTTGGCGTCGCGTCGGCGCGAAGGAGGCCGAAATGGCTATCGCGCTCTTGGCCTCCGGGATCGGGCCTAAGATCGATGATCTCATAGAGATAGGCGCGCTTGATGCCGAGGCGGAAATACTCGGCGACGAGGCGAGGCATGTATTTGGCCTGCGTCGCCTCGGAAGAGCCGCCAGCGAATGTTGAATAGCCGGTCTCCGTGGCCGACATGGGCTTGGGCGCGAAGGGGGGAGCGTAGGTGGTGAAGTTGGCCGGGAACTCGTCCAGGGCCGCCGAAGGAAAGGTGGCCGAGCTGTAATATCGCGCGATGCCGCCATAGCGGAACGGCGGCGAGAAGGGATTGCCGCCCGGATAAGGATGGAAATTACCCCAGTCGACGGCATCGGTCAGCGACCCGGCGGCGAAGGGGTTGGGGTAGCCGCCGCCGGGGTCGTACGTCCGACCGAGGCTGGGGCCGATGATCGTGAGGTCGGCCAGATCGGGCGCCGACTTGAAGTAAGTGTAAAGGTCGCGCTGGTAGCTAAGGACACCTTCGGGAAAGCCCTGGCCGTGCCAACGATAGCGAGGGCCGCGCCAGAAGAGATCGGGCTCGTTCGGCCCCTCGATCGCCGCCAGCACCTTCGCTTTGGCATTGGCCTTGCGCACCAACGTAGCAATCGTGGCGGGGCTGCCATATTCCGGGCCGGCCGTCAGAAGGCTCATCACGCCTCGGGAGGCAAGCTCGGGCGCGAATTCGGGGTCATACCCACGCAGATGCCTGACCCCCAGATCCACGATCGCCTGGGCTATTTGCTGCCGATAGCGGCCATAGCTCGTGTCCCGATAGTCCCAGTGCGCGCTGACGCCGACACTGTCCAGAAAGTCGCGCGCTGTGCCACTCGGTTGCAGGGTCAGATGGCCCGTGGCCGCTGCCGCCCAGAGCCGGCGTGGGGCCAGGCCAAGCATCGCCGAGCCAGCGACCAGGGAGCGCCTTGTTACCTTCGCCATCACGTCTTTCTCCGGCTGCGCTTGTCCGCAGATGCTGCCTCGCGCGGCAGCGACCCCGTTGCACCTGCCGCCATTCGGACGACATTTCGCTAAATTCAAATCTACGTACGTATCATGATAAGGTAGAGTGCCATCGGACTATTTCGTGCAGGACGAAAGATGGCATTCTCTGTCCTGGCGACCAACCTTGCACCGCGACCGGCTCCACGGCGTGACGAGGCCAGTCTCCGTAGGGGGATCTCGGCCATGTGCATGGGCGGCATATTCAGCCGCGATGCGGGCGGTGATCGCATATTGACCTTGTTGGCTATATTAGGCCTGACGCCGCCCTTTTCGCGCGGGCGCCTATGATGATGGATCGGCGATGAACGAAGCTATGACGAGAACAGGTGGCCTACCGCTGGAGATCAGCTGGGCTGACGTGCTGCGGGTCTGGCGGCGTTGGATCGTTGTGATTGGCCTCATAGCGTTGGGCGGCGGCGCTGCTGCCGTCTATCTCGCGAGCCGCATCGAACCGACCTACGACACGCAGTCGGTCATCCTCTTCGACAGGCCGGACGCCGGCAAGATCAAGGGTGCAGCCGAGACCGCGCCCATCGATGCGTCGACGCGGGCCTGGCTGGTGCGCAGCCAGGTCGAGATCCTGCGCAGCAGCAACCTGGTGCGCGAGGTCGTCGACGAACTGCATCTGACCGACGAGCCCATGTTCCAGCCCAAGGGACCGGGCTTGGTCGGCACCGGTGTCGCCTATGCCAAGACCTTTCTGTCTCAATGGTTGCCAAGCCTGAAGCCGCAGCCCGTCGAGAACCTGGCCGATGCGGATTCGGTCACGCGCGAATATCTGAATCGCCTGACGGTCCAGCAGGATCCCGACACCTATATCCTGCGCGTGGGCTTTCGCGCGCCCGACGCGGCGCTCGCCGCCAAGATCGCCAATGCGCATACCCAGGCCTATTTCGCCTGGCTTCAGCAGCAGGGTGCTGGTGCTATCGGCGGCACGTCGGACTGGTTGAAGCAGGCCGTCGACAGCGCCCATGACCGCCTGATCACGGCTGAGAACAATGTCGAGGCCTATCGCTCGAAAAACGCTCTCGTCGACGTCGGCGGTCGCACCGCCCTGGAGCAGCAACTGGCGCAAATGAGCGCCGATCTCGCCGCTGCCCAGGCCGCCATGGTCTCCAAGCAGGCCCGCGCCAACGAGATCCTCCGCCTGCAGCAGGCGGGTCAGGTCGAGGGTATCGTCTCGATGTCGGGCTCGCGGACCCTTGAGGAGCTGGAGTCTCAGCTGGGTCAGGTCTCTGCCAACGTCGCCTCCCTGGAGAGCGTGCGCGGCAGTGCCTATCCCGATGTGCGGACGGCGCGCGCCAGCCGCGACAAGCTGCAATCCGCGGTCCGGAGCGAGATCGGCAAGATCATCGAGGGTGAGACGAGCGAGGCCAAGATCGCCGCCGCCAACGTCCAGCAGCTGACTGTGGCTTTGAACGAGCTCAAGTCAAAGACCCTGGGCGCCGAGAACCAGCGCGCCGAGCTCAGCCGGCTCGAGGGCGAGGCCGAGACGGAGCGGAGCGTCTATCTCTCCCTGCTCCAGCAGATGCGCGGCTATGACCGGGCGGGCGAGCTCATCAAGGCCGATGCCACGCTGCTCTCGCCGGCTCTCATCCCCGACATGCCAAGCTCGCCTCGCACCGGTCTCTTCGGCATCTTCGGCTTTTGCATCAGCGGCGGCCTCTCGGCCCTGGCCCTGGTCTGGCGCGAGAACCGGCGCGAGGTCGTTCGCCACACCGGCGACATGACGACCTACTCCGGTGTGCGATGCATAGGCATCATGCCGAAATTCAGCCGTCGCCGGCAGGGCAGCTGGGATCGCTCTCACGCGAAGTATCTGTTCTTCCGCGAGGAGCTGCGCTCGATCTGCGCGCATCTCCTGCGCAGCCCCTCCCGCGGTCTGCGCAAGAACATGACGGTCCTCGTCACTTCGGCCCTCCCGGGCGAAGGCAAGTCGACCTTCTCCTATGAACTCGGCCGCTTCGCCGCGGAGAATGGCGTGCGGGTGCTTCTCGTCAGCACCGACCTGAAGAGCAAGAACGCGCTGATGGGCACGTTCCCGGCCTCGCTCGAGCCCTCGCTCAGCTTTGATGGCGTCGTCTGGCCGGCCCCGGCCACGACCTGGGAGACCGACAGACGCCAGCTGCTCGCGAGCTGGCAGCAGGAATACGGCCTGATCGTCATTGATACGCCGCCCCTTTCTGCGATGGCCGCCAGTGCCATCCTGGCGCCGATGGCGGACGACACGCTGGTTTTGGGTAGGGTCGACCAGACGCCGCGCCTGCTCCTCAACAGCGTGGTGCGTCAGATCGAGGCCAGCGGTGGCCGCGTGGCCGGCACAGTCTTGACCTTCGCGCAGCTGGACCAGAAGAAGGGACTTCTACCCTCGGACTTCGGCTATTATTTCCAGCGCAATCGAGAATATCTGCAGGTCAGCAAAGTGCCCCAGATCCGCGACGACTCGCGCTCCTCGAACGGCTGAGTAAGGTCGATGCGCGCGCGCGGCACCCTGTCGGACATTCCCGGCATCGCTCTTCCCGGTGCACGGTTCGACCGGAACGGCCCGGCGATCGCGGCTGCGCCGCCGCCGGCTGTCCCGGTCGCGGCAGCACCGGCGCTGCCGCGCCTCGGCCTCATGCCCACGCTCATGCTGGCCGCGATCTTCATCGTCCCGGTCCTCATGGGAGAGGTCGGGCTCTCCAGCCCGGCCAAGCTCGTTTATCCGGCTCTCTTCGCCCTGGCGGCCCTGGTGGCGGCAATCCGCAGCCCGGGGACTTATCTATCGCTCATCGTCTGGTCGCTGGTGGTGACCCCGGGCATCCGCCATGTCATCGATTTCCATGCGGGCTATTCCGACAGCAACCCGATCATGCTCGCACCCTATCTGGGCATCGTCGTGGCTTCGCCCTTCACTGTCATGTTTGTGCTGCGCGGCACGCGCTTTGGCGGCGTCATGCTGACGCTTATCCTGGCTGTCTGCTTCGGGCTCGGCACAGCCCTGGTGACGGGCGCGTTCATGGACCCCCTGATGGCGGCCATGCGATGGCTCTCGCCCATCTGCTTTGCCGGCTATGTCTGCGCCCACGCCGAGCATGAACAGGCGATGCGGACCGCCATCGTGCGTACGATGGCCGTTGCCCTTCCGGCAGCAGCTCTCTACGCCATCATCCAGTTCGTCTCGATCATGCCCTGGGATGCCTATTTCATGACGGCATCCAAGATGGGCAGCATCGGCTGGCCCGAACCTTTCCTGGTCCGTGTCTTCGGCACCATGAACTCGCCCGGCAGCCTGGCTGCCCTCCTTGGCACCGGGACACTCTTCCTGTTGCCCCGGACCCGCGGGCTGGGCTGGTTGACGGTGCTGCTGGCCTTCGGCGCACTTTTCCTGACGACACAGCGCGCCGCCATGGGGGCCTTCGTCGTTGCCTTGGTCTATCTGATCGTCACCAATCGTGACCCGGCCATGCGCGCCAACATCATCAAGCTGGTGATAGCACTGGCGCTGACGATCACCGTCACGCTCAGCATCCCGGGCGCGGGCAAGAAGCTGCTCGGCAGCTTCAGCTCGGTATCCCAGCTCGACAAGGACGACAGCGCGCAGCAGCGTCTAGAGCAATATAATACCTTTCCCCGCTGGCTCGACGAGTTGCCGCTCGGCCGCGGTCTCGCCTGGTCGACCAATGGCCATTATCTCGAAGCGGGCGATCATATCGCGATCGATAGCGGCATCATCGATATTCTGGTGAGCCTGGGCGTTCCGGCGGGCCTCTTCTATCTCGGGGCGCTGGGCATCCTTGCCTTCAACGGCATGAGCATCGTTGGCCGTTCTCAGGACAGCAGCGCCCGCGCGGAATTCGCCGGCGCCCTTTTTGGCTTGTCACAGCTACCCTTCGGCGGCCAGCAGACCGCCGAGCACGGCATCTTGCTCTATTTGATGATTGGCCTGTTTCTCGTAAGGGCAATTTCCAGCCCATCCCTTCCCGCTACCGTCGAACGTGCGCCGAACAAGCCTCTCGACCGCTTGGCGGCAGGTAGGCGATAAACCGACGTTTCGACGATTTGAGCCTGAGAGGCAAAGCGGGATGACCAATCTACTGGACATCGTGATCCAGTTCGGCTCGGCGGTGCTGGGGCGAGGCTTCTATGTCGTCCTGCAGATCGTGCTGGCGCGGGTCCTGGGCCCGCATGATTTCGGCATCTATGCCATTGGCTGGACCGTTGTCGGGCTCGTCAGCACGCTGACCCCGCTCGGCATGCCACAGGCCGCGTTGCGATTTTCGGTGGGCGGCCGCGCTTCCCTTCTATCGGCGCCGATGATACTTGCCGGCGGTACCAGCCTTTTGACAGCACTGGGCCTTTGGTTTGGTGCGGGGCCGATAGCACGTCACATTTTCGGCGCGCCCGATGCCGCCTTGGTGATCCAGGCCTTCGCCCCCTCGGTCTTCCTCCTCACGCTCTTTACCGTGATGCTCGCCTCGCTGCGCGCCTCGGGCGGGCTCCTGGCCTCGGCGATAGCCGGCGCGTTGATCTTCATCATTTACTTCGCCGCCACGGTGCTGGTCTTCCAGGCCTCGGCCTC
Organism: Arboricoccus pini; assembly: GCF_900187945.1. Classification (GTDB taxonomy): domain Bacteria; phylum Pseudomonadota; class Alphaproteobacteria; order Geminicoccales; family Geminicoccaceae; genus Arboricoccus; species Arboricoccus pini. The sequence continues at coordinate 67,371 of NZ_FYEH01000013.1, forward strand.
GGCCTCGGCCGCTGCCCACATGTACAATCTGGCCCTCGTCCTGGTGATCGGCCTGACGGTCTTCATGCTGGCGGCCAGACCTTCCCAGGCGACACCGGTGGCGCTGCGCACGCTGATACAGTTCGGCCTCATCACGATGTTCATCAACAGCGCCAACGTCCTCAATATCTGGGCCGACCGAGTTGTCCTCGGGATGATGTCGGATGCCAGCGCGGTCGGCATCTACCAGGTGGCCTCGCAGTTGGCGATGATCCCGATCGTCCTGCGCAGTGCCGTCATCACGGTCTTTGAGGCCCGCGTACCGAAGGTCGCAGCGCCAGGCGCGAGCGTGCCCGAGATCTCCCAAGAGTTCACGGCCGCACTGCGTATCCTGCTCCATATGACCGGACCGGGCCTCCTGGCCCTGGCGCTCACCGCCGGATTTTGGGTCCGCCTCCTCTTCGGCGAGCAATATGTGGCGGCGGCACCAGCCTTGGCGATCCTGGCCCTGGGCCAACTGGGCGCCACCCTGTTCGGCCCCTCGACCAATGCCTTGCACATGACGGGCAAGGAACGACTGGTCATGGTCCTTACAGTCGGCTGCTGCATCTTCAATCTGGCCGGCAACGTCCTGCTCATTCCCTTTCTAGGTTCGACCGGTGCCGCTCTGGCTTCGGCGATTGCCATCGTTCTGGTCGGCTTTCTCGGCATCGTCGTGCTTCTGCGGACGGGCCGCCTGACCCTAACGTTTGGCGCCGTCGGCGACATGCTGGCCGGTCTTGGCGCCGCCGCGCTCGTCATGGCGGCCATGATCTTTCTGGTCGGCACGCCTAGCCTCGCCTACGCCATTCTCGTGGCGGTAACGGGGTACGTCGCCTACGCCCTTCTCGTCTATTGTCTTTGCACCAGTGAGGACGAACTTGTGGACCTCGTACGCGCCCGTCTGGCGCGCCTCCTCGGACAGGCTTCCCTCACATGAACGTTATGAATCGCTCCAGCGCTCTGCACGTGGAATCGACACCCGGGGTCCGAGGCGCGCCGCCATCCACGCATGTCGCGGACAGAGGGCGCATCAAGGTACTCCACAGTGTGGGACATCTGTTGCGCGGCGGCATTGAGACCTGGCTTTACCAGATGGTGACCAGGCTCGACCCCGCGCAATTCGAGCATCACGTCCTCGTGTGGACGGATGAGGAGCAGGCCTTCACGGCGGATTTCCGTGCCGCCGGGGTCCGGGTCCTTCCCTGCCTCGGGCACACGAATCCCTTGCGCTTTGCGGCCAACTTCCGTCGGCTGGTCGCGGAAAACGGGCCCTACGACATTCTCCATACGCACGGCACGCATTATCATGGCTTCGTGATGATGCTGGCCGCCCGGGCGGGCATCCCGGCCCGCATCGCGCACAGCCATACCGACATCAAGCCGGTGCTGGCGGAGGCGAGCCTGCCCTACAAGCTCTATGCGGGCCTCGGGCACGCGGCGATCCGGCATTGGGCGACGGTCGGGAGGGGCGTCAGCGATCTGGCCGCCGCCTCCATGTTCAACGCGGATTGGCGAGACGATGCGCGCTTCGGCGTCCTTTATTGCGGCGTTGATCTCGAGCCCTTCGCGGCAGCACCCGATCCCCTTCTCAGGGCAAGGCTCGGCATTCCCGAGAAGAGCATGGTGATCGGCCATGTCGGCCGCTTCGAGAAGCAGAAGAATCACAGCTTCCTTCTCGAGACGGCGGCCGCGGTGCGCCGGCGTGACCCGGCTGCGCATTTCCTGCTGATCGGCGATGGCAGTCAGCGTGCGGAGCATGTAGCGCGAGCCGAGGCTCTGGGCCTCTCTCCCCACATCACGTTCATCCCTGATTGCCGGACCATTCCAGCACATATGATCGGCGCCATGGATCGGTTTCTGTTTCCCTCCCTCTACGAGGGCCTGCCGCTGGTGACCGTGGAAGCGCAGGCAGCGGGCCTGCCTTGCCTGATCTCCGACAGTCTGACCAGAGAGATCCTCGTTGAGGGCACGAGCAGCCGCATGCTGCCACTCGCGGCCGGGGTGGATGCCTGGGCCGAGGCGCTTTTAGCCCTGCCGGCGCGGACTGAGGCATCGAAGGCCGCGATGCAGGCGACGCTGCGACGTGGGCCGTTCAACATTGTCAGCGCGGCGGCATCGCTCGCCAGCCTCTACGAGCAAAGCCTGGAGCGGAGCAGCCGATGAGCAAGCCTTCCATCTTCATCGCCCATCCCTCCGATCTACTGACGGACCACCTGCCGAACGGCGACGGTCTGGTCGCCTTCGGCTTCATCAACGAGTTGGCCGAGCGCGGTTACCGGCTGCATATCGCCACGCGTGGCCAGTCTCTCTCCAAGCCCTTGCCGGACAACGTGACGCTGCATCCATTGCCCACGCGATCGGGTAACGAGGCGCTGGGCCGCATCGAATACATGTTCGCGATCCGCAAGCTCCTCAAGCGGCTGCGGGCTGCCGAGCGGATCGACATCGTTCACCAGCTCAATCCCGTCTTCGCCGGGCTATCTTTGGGCCTGCTCGGCTGCAACCTGCCGATCGTACTTGGCACCTACGTGGCGCGCTGGCCGGACGAGCATGACGGCAAGGCAGATCGAAGCCGTGCCAGAAAGATGATGAGCACCGCCGTGCGCTCGGTCGTCGAGGGCCTGCAGCAACTGCATGCCGATGCACTGTTGCTGACGACACCGGCGGCGCGCAATCGTCTGGCCCTTCCCTCGCTGGTCGAGAAGAAGATCCATCTGATCCGGCATGGCATCGATGCCAAGCTCTTCAGCCCGGCCGCCGATTTTCCCCGCCGGCTGGCGGACGAACAGGATCTGAGCATCCTGTTCTACGCCCACGTGGATTACCGCAAGGGCGTCTTCGTCCTTCTCGAGGCCTTCAAGATTGTCGCCCGGACGATACCCAATTCCCGCATGACGATCGTCGGTCGCGGCGATCACATGGAGGAGTTCAAGGCCAAGGTCGCGGCGTCGGGCCTTGGAGATCGGATCGAGATCAAAGGCCGGCTCGATCGTGGCGACGCGCCATCGCTCATGCGCGATCACAGCGTCTATTGCCTGCCTTCCTTCGGCGAACCCTACGGCTCGACTGCCGTCGAGGCCATGAGCTGCGGCATGCCGGTCGTTTCCAGCAACGATGGTGGCCTTGGTCACATCGTTCCGCCGGGCGGCGGCTACAAGGTGCCGCCCGGCGACCCGGCGGCACTGGCCGAGGCACTATGCAAAGTGCTCAGCTCGGCCACCGACCGGGTCGGGATGGGACGCATCAATCGCCTGCATATCGAGCGCCACGCGACGTGGGAGCGTGTGGTCGACGAACTCGAGAAGGTCTATCGAAGCGTCGTCAGCCAGCCATTGGCCGTCGATCAGGACTCGCGCGCCGTGGGCTAGCAAGCCTTGGGCCGAGCAGGCGCCAAGAGCGCAACCTTTCCTTCATCCCCGGAGATGAAGGGCCGTGATCGTCGAAAGCTCTCCATGCCAAACCGCTACTTTGTGTGCACGCCCTACAGTCCGCCCGTCGAGTTCGATCTTGCGAATGAGCGACCCGTGCACGACGCGGACATCGTCTATTTCGTCCGCATCTTTCGGCTGCTCGAAGAAAAATATGGGCTCGAGGGGCGGACAGTCTGTTTTGTCTGGGGCTCCCAGATCCCGCTCCCCGTGCTGGGCCAGCATGTCATCGCCGTCATCTATGGCGACGAGCATTGCCGGGTGCCAGGCTATATCGGCAAGGTCGGCGCCGTTTTGAAATGCCACGGCTTTTATCCCAATTACCTGCCGCGCCTGCGTCCGACGCGGACGGCCTTTCTCGAAGGGTTGGAATGGTGCCGCAACCTCCTTCTCTGGCTGCCGAACGGCTGGAGGCTGCTGCAACGGCGCAATCGCCGCGTCTGCCACCTGCTGCCGCTGGGCTATGGTGTGCCGGCTACGGAATCGACCGTGACCGACATCACCACCCGGCCTTATGTTACGTCCTTCCTCGGCAGCATTAAGCAGACGGCCGGCAAGGGTCGTGGTCTGCGCGGGTGGCTGGGAACGCCCAAGCTCGTCTGTCGTCTGGCGATGATCGAGGCCTTGCGGACGCTGGAAACGCGGCTCGGCAAGGAGCGTATCCTCCTCGATATCACGCCTGGCTTCCAGGAAAGCCGCGAGCGCCAGGCGCGCTATCTCGCGACCATGGCCGACACCCAGATCTGCGTGGCGCCGCGCGGGACGGCGCACGAGACGCTCCGCGTCTATGAGGGCCTGCAGCACGGCTCGATCATCGTATGCGACCGGCTGCCTTCTCATCCCTTCTATCGGGGCGCCCCGCTTTTTCAGATCGCGGCGTGGCCGGACGCGGTGGATCTCATCGAGGACCTGGCTGCCGATCCGGAGCGCCTGAAGGCCATGCAGCAGGCCTCGCTCGCATATTGGCGGGACGTGCTGAGCGAGGCGGCCACAGCTGCTCGCATCGCGGACTTCCTCGACGGGCTCAGCCGCAGGACCGTGGTGCGGACAGGGGGGAGCCAGCCCCGCACGGTCGCCTGAGGGGCGGCCAGGCCAGCGCCGGATGCGACCCGGCGGCTAGCTCAAGCGTGCCCTAGAAACGGCGCTCCAGAATATTGAGCACGTCGCCCGGCTCCAGGCGACCGGAGCGCGCGATCCGGTTCTCCGTGCTCGCCTGATCGCTCGTCCGGATGACAGTTCCATAATCCTGGAAGGCGCGATAGGTGAAGCCCCCGGCCAGAGCCACCGCAGTCAGGACCGTCATGCCCGGCTGGAAGGGATACTGACCGGGATTGTTTACCTCCCCCAGGACAAAGATCGGCCGGTAGGCAGAAACCTCGGCGGCGACGCTGGCATCGGTCAAGAGGTTGCGGCCCTTGAGCTGGTCGGTCACGTTCTTGGCCAGTTGGTCGGTGGTCAGGCCGGTCGCCTTGACAGCACCCAGCAGTGGCATGTCGATCGTGCCGCTGTCGCTTACCCGGAAATCGCCCGACAATTGCGGCTCGTTGAAGACGATGAGGCGCACTTGGTCCCCGGGCCCGAGCTTGTAGGGCGAGTCCGTCGTGGGTGTGTCGGGTAGGAAAGCGAGGTCGTCCTTGGGCGCGCAGGCCGCGATTGCCGTGGCGCCCAGGAGGGTGGCCAGAGCGCGGCGGCTCAAGGCCGGCCCCGCACCCTTTGGTGGACGGCTCCGCGTTTGCGGATGACGACGAGGCGGCAGGGCGATCTCATGCATGCTCAAAATCCAATATCCAACCGCAGCTGCAGGATGTTTCGATTGTAGTCGTTCGGGCCGTCGCTCACGCTCTGGCTGAACTGATAGCCGGCATTCAGCTTCAGGCGACGATTGATCAGCCAGGTGGCACCCACCCCGGTCGTCAGGATCGTCTGGTTATCACCGCCGCTCTCGATGAAATCGGCATATTCAGCGCCGACGGATGCATTGAGCAGCAGGTTGCGCAAAAACTCATGATCCACGACCACGCGGCCGCGCGTATAGACATATTCGTCCTGGTTGCCGGCGGTGGCGTCCTGGATGGTGCGGGACAATGTGCCCGTCACGGTCGTCAGCCCGTCCGGGGTCCAGACGCCGCCCAGCTCGACGACCGGCGTCGTCTGGCCATCGCGATCCGAGGACTTGTACTGACGGGTCTCGATGCCGATCAGGGCCCGATAGCGAAACACGGCATCGGCCTGGGTGTCGAAGCCCACCAATGCCGAGAGACCGGTCGAATCCAGGCTCGACTGGCCGGGCGTATCATTATCGTAGCTCGTCGTGCCAGCGCGGACGACGCCCAAAAGCGCGCGATGCGGGCTGGTCTCGTAGCGCGCGACCAGTTCCGCTTGGGCCGTGCGATGATCGCTATCCGACTGGCTGACATGCTCGCCGCCAAGTTTGGTCGAGCCATAGTGATACTGGCTGAGTTCCAGTTGCGGGGTCAACGTCAGGCGGTTGAAGGTCTTCTCGTAGCCGACCCGCGCCCCATCCAGGTCGTAAGGCGTGGGCGAGCGCTGCCCGGTGGGGGAAGCGATGTCGGCCGGCGACTGGTTGAGGCGCTGATGATAGACGGCACCCCGCAGCCGGTCGCGGCCAAGATCGTAGAAACCGTCCAGTACTCCTTGATAGTCCGTCGTCGATTGGCTGGGATAGCCTGAGGGGCCGTCCATCACGTGACGGTTGTCGAAGGACAGCAATCCATTCAGCGCATGGCGATTCCAGTCGGACCTGACATCGAGCGCGGCGCCCGTTCCCAGAATCGTGCCGCTTTCCTTATGCTTCAAGCCCAAAAGATTATCGTCATAGGCAAGGCCCGAATAGACCGAGGGCCGAACGACGAACGAGCCCGCCTTCACGCCCGGCGCGTCATAATCGGGCCGCAGTCGGGTGGTTACCGTGACGCCGGCTTCATCATTATAGCCGTAGGCCGTCGGTGGCGCGTACTTGTCCAGCACCTGCGCTACGGCGAGGCCAGGGGCGAGGCACACTGTCAGCGCCAGCAGGCGTACGCCCCGCGCTAGGCCAGGTGACCCTCGCCTGAGATGATTCAGACGCATGGGAAGGCAGACATCAGTAAGCTCTAGCAGTCCCTGACCATGACATAAGGTGCACGGGTACGAACCTCCGTAAGCCGTGGCCGTCGATGATACCGTGGGGCCGGCGGCGCGATATGCCCGCGATGTTACAATCGCTGATTTTATTGCCTTGCCACGATCAAGGGCGACATTCCCTTGTCCACTCGGCCTCGCCCTGCCGAATTCGGCAGGGCGAGGCCGGCCGGTTCTCAACCGAGGCGTGGCAGCAAGTTTTGCCACATCATGATATGTCTTGAATGTCGTTGGTGCAAAGAGGACCTTTTCGTCTGCCCCGCTTCCATCGATAGTGCTGCTTGGCGTCGTTGTAATCATTAGCGATCACTGGATTTTGCTCCTTCGGGCGCCATTGATGATCAACAGTTCATTTACTTCGCCATCCCTGTTTCGGAGATATATGCGGTAAATTTTCCTCGCGCCGCCAATATGGCTGGCAAGGCCAGGACGCATAGAACGTTTGCAGAAATAAAGCGGAATTTGGGCGATGCCGGCGGCTTTTATTAGTCTATTATTAGGCGGGCGCGGGCTAGTGAATCGTGGTCGTACCGCCCTCTTTCAACCGCGACCGAAGCGTTAAAGACATACTCATGGAACCTATCTACTTCGCTGATCGCTTTGGCTGGCTCCATCGGGCATCGGGCACGCGAGGAGTCGTCCTTTGCAATGCGGGCGAGGTCGAGCAACTCAACGTGCATCGGCATTGGGGTCTGCTCGCTCGAAGGCTGGCGGCGGCAGGCATACCGACCCTGCGATTCGACTATACGGCGACGGGGGACTCGGCCGGCGATGACGACCAAGCCGGGCTGGTCGAACGTTGGATCGCGGATATCGGCGATGCGGTTGCCTGCCTCCGCGAGATGACGGGCGTCAAAGAAGTGGTCCTGGTCGGCCTGCGCCTTGGCGGATTGCTGGCGACGGTGGCTGCCACGCGCCTTCAGGATATTGACGGCCTCGTCCTTGCGGGCGCGCCGATCTCGGGGCGGCAATATCTGCGCGAGATGCGCGCGCTCGCCGCGATGATCGACATGGAATATCCCGCTACGGTGAAGGTTGCGACGAGCGGCATCGAGACGGCGGGCTTCCGTCTGAGCAAGGAGACAAGCGCCGACCTGGAGAAACTGGATCTGGCAAAGCTCGCCATTCGCCCGGCGCCGCGTATCCTCCTGGTGGCGCGTGGTAATGGCAAGTCCGATCGGGATCTGGCCGCTCGATTGGCCGGCCTTGGCGCCGACGTCGAGACCATGCCCTTCCAGGGCTATTCTGAACTGATCCAGACCAGCGTCGACTCGCTGGCCCCCGAGGAGGTTTGGGCGCGGATCATCGACTGGGCCGGCCAATCGATGACAAAGGATGCCACTGCCACGGCCAAGCAGGCCCGGCTCGGGCCCGCGCTGATGCACACGTCGCATGAGCTGGAAACACCGCTGCAGTTCAGCAATGACCATCCGCTCTTTGGCGTGCTCTCGGAGCCGGTGGCCCAGCCGATCGACATGGACCGGCCTCTGGTCGTCTTTCTCAATACCGGCCTCGATCATCATATCGGCGGCGGCCGCATGGCGGTGCGCATCGGTCGCTGGCTCGCGCAAAAAGGGATCTCGTCGTTCCGCCTCGACACGCGCGAGATCGGTGACAGCATCAGTGGCGTCCAGACGCCCAGGGGTGCCGAGGGCCTCGTCCATAAGAAGGAACCGGTTCGCGATCTGCGGGCGGCATTGGACCAGCTGACGGCGCGTGGCTATCGCCGCTTCGTTCTCTTCGGCATCTGCTCGGGCGCCTATCTTTCGCTGCACGCAACGACGGAGGACCATCGCGTCGTCGGCCAGCTCATCGGCAATCTTGCCCATTTCGAGTGGCCCGAGGGTCTCTCCCTTGATGAGGCACGACGTGTCAGCGTGCGGCCCAAGGAGGTCATCCTTGCCAATCTTCGGCGTCCGGACAAATGGCTGCGAATCCTGACGGGCAAGCGGCGCATCACGGACGTCATCAGGAGCGAGCTGCAGCGTCTGCGCATCCGCCTGAAGATCGAGCTCACCGCCCTTGCTGATCGTGTCGGGCTGGACCACCTGATCCAGAACGAGCCCACGATCTGGTTCCGCGATTTCTCGAAGCGCAAGGTGCACAGCCGGTTGATGTTCAGTGGCGGTGATCCCGGCTTGCGGCAGGTCGAAAAGGATGTCGGTGTTCGCGGTCGGCGCATCTGCCGCGACGGCATGGCAAAGCTCGAGGTCATCGAGGGTGCCAACCACGCGATGCATGACCGCTGGACCCAGGAAGCGTTGCAGCAGGTTCTTCTCGACCTGATCGACGCGATCGGACCAAGCGAAGCACCGTCGCTGCAAAAGTCCGTCACGGCGACGGCGCCCTATGTCGGCGCCAAGGATCGCGACATGAGCCTCTCGAGCTCGGTGCGGACGGCGGACTGAAAGTCGCGCCGGGCACGGCGTGGCTCAAGTTCAGCTTGGCCGGGGATGATCGTTCCTGGGCGCAGGCCCGCGTGGAATATGTCGATCAGCTCAAGGCGTTTCTGGAGGCACAAGACGGCGTGACGTTCGAAACGGCTTGACTGCGCGGCGTGTCCGCCATGCTGGTGACTCCCGAGGAGACCGCGAATGATCGAGTCCTCATTTACAAGCATGGCCGTGGCTACGTGCATGGTGGTGCCCGTGCCTATCTTGGGCTGAACGGCCACTATGCAAGGCGCCTGCACGCGCAAGTTTATGGCAGGGCTTATCGCCAGGCGTCCGAATTTCCTTCCCGACGCCCGTCGACGACGTGTTCAACGCGTGTAGCGCGCTCTTTGGGCCCCATGAGCCCTCGCGCATGGCGATCTATGATAACAGTGCTGACGGCGCCATGGTGGTGACAGTCGTGCGCAAGACGTGCCGATGCCGCCGGGCGGAGCCGCAATATCGCCTTGGGCGGCCGTCGGCCTGCACGTGAAACGGTCTAGATCCAATCGTCAGCATCGAGATGCTCGAATCGCTCGCGAGGGCCTTTCTTCTCGATGTGCTCGCCACTGATCCGGACGCGTCGCCAATCAAGGCGAGCTTCAAGGCCTGACGCCGATCCTGATTCAGACCGGCGAGAATGAGGTCAAGCTGAGTGGCGGCATCATCTTGGCCGGGCTTCTTGCCGAACGGCGGGTGCGCACCACGCTCGAAGCGTGGCCCGGCATGTTCCATGTCGGTATCGCTTCGACGGTCACGTGGCCGAGTCCGACGAAGCCCTCGACAACGCCGTGGCGTTCCTCACTCGCGGGTTCAATCGCGTCACCAATTCGCGATAGATGCGCTCAACGCGGCGGCCTTCCTGCGATATCGTCTCGAATGCCGCCAGTTTGGCCAGACTGCGTGCGGGTCGCCTAGCTAGACTCTTGCACTTGGCACTCTATCACTTGCGGCTCGAGCTGCGCAGTCAGGCATGGGTCAGCCCTGCTCTCGTCATCGCTTGTGCCCAGGCCGCAGGTCCAAGGCGGCTCGGCCAGGTCCAGTCACTCCCGCACACAGATTCCAACAGCCCATGCTGACATGCGCGCAGGTTCAAAACGGCCTGCAAGCTCGGATCTCCGACGCGCGCATAGGGCTGGCCGTCAGGAGGTCGTAAGCGAGAGTCCTTCCCTTCCGGGGCTCGTGTCGAGGTCGAGCAGTGGGCCCAGGGGAACGATGCCTGTGGGATTGATGGTAGGGTGGCTTTGATAATAGTGATTCTTGATGTGACGAAAATTCACGGTCGGAGCGATGCCCGGCCATTGGTAGATGTCGCGGAGATAGGCGCTAAGATTGTGGTAGTCGGCGAGCCGCCTGAGATTGCACTTGAAATGGCCGACATAGACAGCATCGAAGCGGATCAAGGTCGTAAAGAGGCGGATATCGGCTTCTGTCAGAGCCGTCCCGGTAAGAAAGCGTTGCCGGGCCAGGCGCTCCTCCAGCCAGTCCAGCGTCGCAAACAAAGGCTGGATCGCCTCTTCATAGGCCGCCTGCGTCGTCGCGAAGCCTGCTTTGTACACGCCATTATTAAGCGTGTCGTAGATTCGAGCATTGAGCGCTTCGATTTCTTCTTGTAGAGGCGGCGGATAATAGTCGCCGGGCCGGGCCCCCAAGCCGTCGAAGGCTTGGTTCAGCATGCGGAGGATCTCGGCCGACTCGTTGCTGACGATCGTGCGTTCCTCCTTGTCCCAGAGGACGGGCACGGTGACGCGCCCGGAATAATGCGGGTCGGCCGCCTTGTAGATCTCGTAGAGGTAGCGAGCACCCAGAAGATCGTCGGCGACGACGTCCGGGCCGGGCTCGAAGGTCCAGCCATGCTCGCGCATCAGCCAGTTGACGACGGAGACGCCGATCATCCCCTCCAGGCCCTTGAGGGCACGCATGATCAGCGTGCGATGAGCCCATGGGCAGGCAAGGCTGACATAGAGGTGGTAGCGGCCGGCTTGCGCGGGAAAGGCCCTGGTGCCGTCGGGAGCCCTGGCACCAGGCGCCGTCAGCCAGTCGCGGAACCCTGAGGCCTGGCGCACGAAACGACCCGCCTGGCTCTCCGTATCGTACCAGACGTCCTGCCATACTCCGTCGACGAGAAGTCCCATCTGCCGTCTTCCTTAGTCGTCCCGCTTCGGTAGATCCCTTGGGCCCGCCGCCCACGCGGGGCCGGCATCGTCCTTGCGCTCGGAAGGGCTCATCCAATGGGCCACGTAGCGCGCCATCAGCGGCTTTCCAGATTAATCGCCCAAAGGCTATGCCAGGTGCCGCTGGCCGCACCGCTCGCTACCTCCCCGATCCTTGCATCCGGGCGGCACCGGCTACTGCTTGAGGACCGGCAACGGCTCCGCGTGGGCCATCTCGACCGTGATCTCCTGCGCTTTGGCGGGGTCCATCTGGGCCACGATCTTAGCCAGCCGCTGGCCGTTCATCGCCTTGACGATCGGCATCAGGACGTCGAGTTCAAGCCCGTCAAAGACCTCGGCCGCGTTCGCGGGCTTCATCGATTCATAGACCTTGACCAACCGCAGCATCTGTTCGCGCTCCTGCCGCGTGATACGATCCGCAAGAGCGGTCAGTTCGCCCTTGTAAGTCTCGAGTCGCTTGAGCTGCGCATTCGCTCGCGCCTCCACCTGGCTCACCGCTGCCTCGCGAGCGGCGATGGCAGCTTCCCGTTCCTCGAGCTTATCTTGCCGGTTCTTCAGATCGGTCGCGACATCCTCGAGGACGCCATAGCTGGCGGGATCGATCGGACCGGCGTGGCCACCAGTCGGGCCGCCCGCGGTCTCGGCCCCGGCCTTGCGGATGACCACCGGGGCCGGATCGGCCGGACGCTGATCGGCGATTGCGGTGCCGACCAGCCAGGTAACGGGCGCGCTCAGCTCCTGGGTAATGGTGGGCCATTGGCGGGCCGCCTCGATCATACGGCTGGTCAGGACGCCGAGGGCAACCAGGGCCGTGAGCAGCATGATCCCGCCACGCGGCAGATGCAGAAAGCGGGCAGGCCTCGTCAATTGCGCCTTAAGCTTTGAAGAGGCATGAGATTGTAGCAGCATCACATGGCATCCACGGGCTCGAACATAGGCTCGGCGGGGGCATGACGGGCAAGCCGATTAAGGATGCTGTTCACCGTCGAGCGGTGGCGCGGCCGCCCAGCCAGGAGGGAGGGCGCCTTTTCACGCTCGACCATGCCCAAGGGCAACTCATCAAAAGTCGGACGGATGGCCTCGGGCTCGGCCGCTTCGGCAGGGAGTGCCAGAAGATCGCTCGAAACCGGTCGGCGGTGCATGGTCACTGCCGGCATCGGGCTCGGTTCGCACTGCGGGACCTCGGCCACTTTGACCTCCTCATCGATCACGGCTCCAGCTCGCGAGGGTACCTCAGCCAGCCGACGATAGGCCGTGTTCATCGACGTCTCCAGGCGTTGCGAAACGCGCATAGCCGCGCTGATCAGCTTGTTCAGCTCGTCCAGCCGATGGCGAGCCTCATCTTCTCCCGTGGTCATCTCGTGGGCGACTTCCTCGGCCGTCACCTTAAGGCGCGCCATCGCGGCCTCGGCCCGCGCGACGACCGTATCGACGCCTTGAATGAAGCTCGCGACCTCGCTGCGCTCGAAGCCGATCTTCTTGAGGCGGCGATGAACCACGGCGCACCAGGCGATGGAGCAGGTCAAGACGACCAGCAAAATGAGGTCGATGATGAACTCGTTCATGACTCATACATCTTTCGGTTGGGGAAGGGTTCCCAGCTGCGCATTGATGGCGACGGCCATCGTGTCACCGAGACGGCCGATGCGGCCCGAGAACATCGGCACGCCACCGCTCCGCAGCGTGACCAGATCCTCGGTCGTGGTATCGAGCGCGAGGGTCGTGCCGACCTCGAAGCGCATGACATCGGCCAAGGACATGGACTGCTCGTCCAGGATAACCTCAAGCTCGAGGTCGGTTACCAGCATCTGCGTCGCCAGGTGATTTTCCCAGATCGAATCGCGGCCGAACTTCTCGCCCTTGAACATCTGCGTAAGCTGGCCGCGGACCGGCTCGAGCGTGACGTAAGGCAGGACGAAATCGATGCTGCCGCCGCGATCCTCGAAACGGACATTCATGCGGAACACGACACAGGCGTTGCTCGGGCGCACGATCGCGACGAATCGCGGGTTGGTCTCGATGCGGTCGAGCCTGAAGTGAACCTGGGCCAGGGGCTCGAACGCTTGCGAGAGATCCTCAAGAATGAACATGAGCAGCCGCTCGATCAGCCGCGTCTCGATCGAGGTATAGGGGCGCCCCTCAATGGGGGCCGCGGCCTGGCCACGCCTGCCGCCGAGCAGCAGGTCGACGATCGTGTAGATCAATGCGCTGTCGACCGTCAGCATAAGATGGTGTTCCCATTGCTCAGGCTTGACGACGGCAAGCATGGCTGGCAGCGGCACACGGTCCAGATAGTCGCCAAAGCGATGCGCCGTGATTGTCTTCAAATCCACATCGACGGTTTGCGCCACCATCGAGCGGATGGTTGTGGTCAAGAGCCGCTCCAACCGGTCGAAGATGACCTCGAGCATCGGCAGGCGCTCATAAGTCACGTCCTTGCGGCTGAGGATGGCGGCGAGGCCGGATGGCTTCTCGGATTCCGCTTCATCGCCGACGCCAAGAAGATTGTCGATTTCGTTCTGGCTTAGACTGCGGGCCGGCGTGCCCGCATCGTCGTCAAGCTCGGTCCCCCAGGCGGCAGCCAGCGCATCCATGTCGTCCTCGCCGGCGTCCTGGTCTCCGGAGGTCTCCCGTTCAACCTCGGCTACCGTCTCGGCCGCCGCCGGCTTGCTGGCGTGTAGGCCAAGCTCGAGGTCAGACGGGTCGCTGGAGGGAGACGGCTCGCCCTGGGCGCCGATGGAAGGCGTGCCGCTGGTGGGATCGTCCTGGTCGATGCCCTCGCTCATTGGACGAGAAGCTCCTTGAAGAGGACGTCTTGAATCTGCGCGGGCGCGATGATGAGGTTGATTCGCGCCTTGAGTTCGTCCTTCAGTCGCTGCATGCCTTCGCTGCCGCCGACCTCGTCGACGCTAAGGGCACGCAGATAGAGCTGCACTGCATCGAGGATCCTGGGCGTGGCATCCTTGATTCGCTCGCCGTCTTGCTCGTTGCCGAACTCCAGCGCGAAGCGGGTCTTCAAAAAATGCAGGCGCCTATCGCTCGACGTCAGATTGACGAGCATGTCGGGCATGTCGACAAAGGCAACCTTGCTCTCCATCGCCGGCTCGAGCCGGGCTTCGGCCGCCGGCGCTTCGGCACCGCGCGTGGCGCCATTTCTCCCGCCGCCGATGATGCCCAGATACCAGGCGCTGGCACCCGCCGCTGCAAACAACAGGAGGAGAACGGCGATCAGGATCAAGACTCCCTTATTCCTGCCTCGTGGGGCAGCGTTCGGGACGGCGTCGATTGCTGTGGACATTCTCGCTTCCAGCGCATCAAGCGGCGCAAGGCTCGGCCGCGGTCGGACGCCGTTCTACCGCCATAAGCGTTAACAAACGGTTGCCACGCAGCGCCTTAGCTCCGCCTGGGAAATGCGGGAGCCGTTAACCTTTGGGCAACCACTCGATGATAGTTTGGCGCATGGAAGGGTGAGACGCGCCGTCATCGCCCAGCGATCGTCGAAGATCGGTCATGGAAACAACAGCCTATATCGCGCTCAGCCGGGCAGTGGCGCTCGATCGCCAGATGACCAATGTGGCCAACAACATGGCCAACACGGGCACCAGCGGCTACCGGGCCGAGCACAGCGATTTCAAGACCATCCTCGAGAAATCCGGATCATCGCAAAAGCTGGCCTTCGTCCAGGATCAGGGCATGATCCGCGACGATACAGCGGGTGCCGTCGAGCAGACGGGCAACGATCTCGACCTCGCGATCGCCGGCGACGCCTATTTCGTCGTCCAGACCCCGAACGGCAATCGCTATACACGCGCCGGACATTTCCAGCTCGACCAGCAAGGCCGGATCGTGACCTCGGACGGCGCCCTCCTTCTGGATGAGAACAACGCGCCCATCATTTTGCCGGAGCAGCCCGGCAAGGTGGCGATCGGGCCGGACGGCAGCATCACCACCGATCAGGGCCAAGAGGGCAAGGTCGGCCTCGTCAATCTTGCCAACCCCGATGGCATGAAGCGCGAGGCAGGCTCGCGCTACGCGAGCGACGAGGTGCCGACACCAGCCACCGATGCCACGATCGTGCAAGGCTCGATCGAACAGTCAAACGTCCAGCCGATCCGTGAGATCACCTTGATGATCGACACCCAACGCGCCTTCGAGGGCTCGATCAGGCTGATCGAAACGCATCATGAACTCGAACGCAAAGCGGTCGAGAAAATCACCAACGTGCAGGCCTGACAGGCGGCTCGATCTGAATTGGAGAACTGACCGTGCGGGCATTAAGCGTCGGCGCCACCGGAATGATGGCGCAGCAACTGAACGTCGAGACGATCTCGAACAACATCGCGAACATGACGACGACAGGCTATAAGCGCCGTCGCGCGGAGTTCCAGGATCTCCTCTACCAGAGCGAGCGGCGCACGGGATCGGCCACCTCGGACGAGACGAGGGCACCGACGGGCATCCAGCTCGGCCTCGGCGTCAAGACAGCGGCCGTCTACCCCGTCACCGATCAGGGCGAGCTCACCAACACCGAGAACAAGTTGGACGTCGCGATCCAGGGCTCCGGCTTCTTCGTCGTCGACAAGCCCGACGGCGAGCAGGCCTATACCCGCTCCGGCAATTTCCAGCTTAGCCAGGATGGCAACATCGTCACGCCGGACGGTTTCGAGCTCAGTCCGGCCATTCAAGTGCCGGTGGATGCGACCGAAGTTTCGATCAATGCGAGCGGCCAGGTTTCGGCCAAGATCTCGGGCCAGACCAATCTCCAGGTGCTGGGCCAACTCGAGCTTGCTACCTTCGTCAATCCCGCTGGCCTCGAGGCCAGCGGCAGCAATCTCTGGATGGAGACAGAAGCCTCGGGTGCGCCGACCCTCTCGACACCGGGTACGGAAGGTGCCGGAACCGTCCTGCAAGGCTATCTCGAGAGTTCGAACGTCAATCCGGTCCAGGAACTCACCTCGCTGATCATGGCGCAACGCGCCTACGACATGAACTCCAAGGTCATCACGGCTTCCGACCAGATGATGTCCACCATCACGCAGATGCGATGAGCGCCATGACACGTTCCGGCTGGCTGGCCCTCCTCTTCCTGATCGCGGCAGTATTAGGGCATGCCAAGGCTGCCTCGCTCACCCTGGAAAAAGGGAGGCCGTTCACGCAATCGGGCTTCGAGCAGCTTATCGAGGATGCGCTGCCACCTTCGCAGCCCGGCCAGCGGCTGGCGTTGCGGACGTTGACGCCGTCCTTGCCGATGAACAACTCGACGAACCAGCCTGTGCTCCTCGACCTCGCGGACCTGCAGATCGATCGCGCGAGAGGACGTTTCGAGGCAGAACTCGTCGTTCAGGCTGAGGGCGGCCGCCGCAATCCCTTAAAGCTGGTCGGCAGTGTTACGACCGAGGTCGAGGTGATCAGCCTGACGGCACCCGTTGCGGCAGGCAGCTCGATCGACCCTTCGGATGCCTCCATCACCTGGATAGCAGAGGGGCGCCTGCCCGAGGATGCTCTTCGAGACCCGAGCCAGCTCAAGGGCATGGAGGCGGCACGCCGCCTGCCTGCCGGCAAGCCGTTGCGGGAGGGCGACATCCGACCCGCCAGCCTCGTGCGGCGGAATGACGTCGTCGACATCGTTTACCACAGCAATGGTATGGAGATTTCGCTGCTCGGACGATCGCTGAGCGACGGGAGCAGCGATGCGATGGTCCGCGTCATCAACGGAGATACCGGCAAGGAACTGCAGGCGCGCGTCATTGGCCAAAAGCAGGTTGAAGTGAAGGGAATGACGCGATGAAGGCTTCGAAGATCAGCCTGGTCGGTGCGGCCCTCCTGGCCATGTCTCTTGCGGGATGCGTGGTCGCCGACAGGCTGGCCAATGTCGGCCAGGCGCCGCAGTTCAGCCCTGTGGTCAACCCGACGCAGCAACCGAACTATCAGCCGGTCAATCTGCCGATGCCAGCACCGGAGCCCATGGTGGCGGCCGGTGCCAACTCGCTCTGGCGAAGCGGTGCCCGCGGCTTCTTCCGCGATCAGCGCGCACGGCGGATCGGCGACATCCTAACCGTTGCCGTCAAGATCAAGGACAACGCGACGCTGGCAAATGAGAGCAAGAGATCACGAGCGAACAGCGACAAATTCGGCCTGGCATCATTTTTCGGCTTCGAGAAGAAGCTAGAGAGGGCACTCCCGAATGGGGCGGATTCGAATTCGCTCGTAGATGCCAGCAGCGACACCTCCAACGATGGCAAAGGTGGAGTCGTCCGCAAGGAAGATATCGAGCTCAATCTCGCGGCCGTAATCGTCCAGGTTCTCCCAAACGGGAATTTCGTCATCAACGGACGCCAGCAGGTCCGCGTCAACTATGAGATGCGGGACATCACCGTTGCCGGCATTGTCCGCCCGGAGGACATCACGCCGACCAACACGATCAGCCATGAGAAGATCGCCGAACTGCAATTTGGATACGGCGGACGCGGCCAGCTCACGGATGTTCAGCAGCCACGCTACGGCGCCCAGGTCCTGGATGCGATATTGCCCTATTAGAAAATCAGGCTGCGGGCCCCTAAGCATCGTCGACGCGCTCGATCCCGGCACCGCCGCGCTTTGAGGCAATGAGCAAACGTGTCGAATGACGCTTCGCGGCAACCGACTGGGCAGCCAAAGGTGGAGCGATCATCGCGAGGGATGCCCAGCCATCGCATGGGATTGTCTTCATGGTGCAGCACTCGGACCATGAGCCGAGTACGGAGAGCATCAGCGTAACGGCCGGCCGGCCAAGCGTCGCGGGAACGGCGTCGGCGCGTGGCCTCAGGCTGCCGGGGCCTGCGGCCGGCAGCCTGGACAATCGTCCAATCGGGCTTGTGCCGACCGGCATGATGAGGCGGGGCACGGCAAGCTACGCCAATCGAGCTGGTGACACACGCTGAACCCCTCGCCAGCGTTGCGGCAGACGGCGCTCCTTTGGCCAAGGCTAGCGGACGCCCATGGTCAGGGGGCTTCATGCGGCGACGGTCGGGGGGACATCGTGTCGATTGGCAGCAGGCGATCTCTTGCGTATCTTGAAACTTGATGCCCGTCGCTGATGGCCCGATCCGGTCCATGGCGGGATGGAATGTTTCGAGCGCCGGATAATGCTATGCCTTTGGCCTTGATCGGTCTCGATGCCGACGACACGCTTTGGCATAATGAGACTTATTTCAGGCTCACGCATCAACGCTTCGCCGACCTCCTGGCGCCTTTCGCCGATCCCGACGACATCGAGGCCCGGCTCCTGGCCGTTGAAGAGCGCAATCTCCGCATCTATGGCTACGGCGCCAAGGGCTTCACGCTTTCGATGCTGGAGACGGCGCTGGAGATCAGCCACGGCCAGGTGTCGAGTGCCATCCTGGCGGAAGTCCTCGAGGCTGGCCGCGCCATGCTCAGCCAGCCGGTCGAGCCGCTGCCCGGCGTCGGTCAGGCCCTGTCGCGGCTGGCCGAACGCGCAAAGCTCGTTCTCATCACCAAGGGCGATCTCTTCCACCAGGAAAGCAAGCTAGCGGCATCCGGGCTCGGCGATTTCTTCAGCGGTGTCGAGATCGTCAGCAACAAGTCGCCCGAGGTCTATGCCCGTGTCTTTCGTCGCCACGGCGCAGAGCCGGCCGCTGCCCTCATGGCCGGCAATTCCGTTCGCTCCGACATCCTGCCGCCGCTCGATTGCGGCAGCTACGCAGCACTCATCCCCTACCATCTGATCTGGGCGCACGAGGCGGCCGCAGCCCCGCACGACCATCCGCGCTTTCGCCAGCTCGACAGTCTGGACGCGCTTCCCGCGTGGATCGATTCTCTCGATTCCTGAGCTTGAAAGCCTCGCCCGAGATGCCCAAAATGCCATCACCATGCCCTGCCATTGTCGACTTCCAGGCATCCCTGCCCGCCGCGGAATCCTTCCGTCCGGCGGCGGAGCGCATCCTCGCTGGCGATCCATCGCAAGCCGCGTGGAATCTGTTTGCCACCGGCGACGGCCGCTTCAATTGCGGCATCTGGACCAGCGAGGCCGGCTCATGGCGTGTCGCCTTCACCGAGAACGAATTTTGCCACCTTCTCGAGGGCGTCATCCTTGTCAAAGGAGACGACGGCAGCGAGTGGCGCTTTTCGGCCGGCCAGGCATTCGTCGCGCCTGCCGGCTTTACCGGCACCTGGACGGTGCTCGAGCCGGCACGAAAATTCTACGCCGTCTACGAATAGCGCCGGGCCTCCTGGCCCCCTCATCCATCGTCCTGCCCGCGCCCATAGCCTCCCGGCACTCCATCCATCCGCACCTGCGACCGCAGTAAGGACGGATCGGCCCCGCCCATTTCCGGTTCTCCATCCAGCAGCGCCGCTCGCACGACCAGGACGGCCGATCGACGATGCTCCATGCCCACCGGCCAAGGACGCTCGTCGGACCGGCCCTGCCCCGACGCTCTCGACGCCCCGCGCCACCGGGACCATCAGTGCAGCCAACAACCGCGAATCCCGGCGCGGCAGCCTGCCTTTTTTCAGCGCGCCACATACACCCCCGTTCGCGACGGGTCGCTTGCCCCTAAAGCCAAGCCGTCGCTAGGAGCGCCGCCCGCGCAGGCCAGGCCCGAGGGCGCTTCCCCCAAAATACCGGTCTCGCGAGGCCGGCCAGACCGGATCTCGCCCAGACGACGCCGGTGGCGGCCGCCGCCCGGGCCGGCGGATGGATGACCTGTCGCGACATCATCCGGGGCAGAGCAACCACCACGCCAAGGGATCGACGCCGCCTCAACCCGCCAGCCGGTCGGTGTCGGCGGCAAACTGGGCGTGATGCAGGCGGCTATAGACGCCCTCGGCGCGCAGCAACGCCCCATGCGCCCCCTGCTCGACAATGCGCCCGTCCTCGATGACGACGATCCGATCGGCGTTCCTGATCGTCGCCAGCCTATGGGCAATCACAAGGCTAGTCCGCCCCCGCGCCAACTCGGCCAGCGATTGTTGAATCGCCCTCTCCGTCTCCGTATCCAAGGCTGAGGTCGCCTCGTCCAGAATGAGGATCGGCGGATTCTTCAAGAACATGCGCGCGATCGCCAGACGCTGCTTTTGCCCGCCGGAGAGCTTGACGCCGCGCTCGCCGATCACCGTGTCCAACCCAGCCGGCAGCTGCTCCAACATCGGCGACAGACGGGCTCGCTCGGCCGCCGCACGAATGGCCGTCTCGTCCGCATCCAGCCGCCCATAGGCGATATTCTCCCTGATCGTGCCAGCAAAGAGAAAGACATCCTGCTGCACGAGGCCGATCTGCGCCCGCAACGAGGCCAGCGTCATGTCGCGAATATCGATCCCGTCGATCGTCACCGCCCCGGCATCGACATCATAAAAGCGCGGCAACAGCGAGCAGATCGTCGTCTTGCCTGCCCCGGACGGCCCGACGAACGCCACCGTCTCGCCGGCCCTGATCTCAAGATCGATCCCCTTGAGGATCGACGCCTCGCCGTATCCGAAGGTGACGCCCTTGAACCTTATCTCGCCCTTGAGCCCGCTGACGGACACGGCACCCGGCCGGTCGACGATCTCGGGCTCGGTATCCAAAAGCTCCGTGTATCGCTTGAAGCCCGCAATGCCGCGCGGATAAATCTCAAGGACGGCATTGATCTTCTCGACCGGCCGAAAAAACACCCCGACCAGCAAAAGAAAGCCGATGAACCCGCCGGCACTGAGTTCGCCATGCAGGACCAGCCAGGTCCCGACCACCATGACAACCAGCTGCGTCAGCCGCATCGAGAGATAGGAGAGCGACATGCTGGCCGCCATCGCCCGATAGGCCTGGAGCTTGGTCAGCCGGTAGCGCGCATTGTCCTCCGCAAAGAGCCGGCGCTCATAAGCCTCGTTGGCAAAGGCCTGCACCACGCGAATTCCACCCACATTCTCCTCAATGCGCGCATTGAAATCGCCCACCCGCGCGAACAAAGCCCGCATCGTTCTCGTCATCCGCGCGCCATAATGACTGGCAAGCCAACCCGTCGTCGGCACGATCACCAGCGTCACCAGCGCCAGCTTCTCGTTCACCATGAACATCAAGGCGAAGGCACCAAGGAACGTCATCACGGCAATGAACAAATCCTCCGGCCCATGATGCGCAACCTCGCCAATATCCTCCAGATCCTTCGTGATACGCCCGACCAGACGGCCCGTCTTCTGATTGTCGAAATAACGAAACGATAATTTCTGCAAATGCTCAAAAGCCTTGCGACGCATCGTCGTCTCAATATTAATCCCGAGCTTGTGGCCCCAATAATTGACCACGACCATCAAGCCGGTATTCAGAAGATAAATGAACAAGAGACCAATCGACGCCAAGACGATCAGCCCCCAGTCTTGGCCAGGCAGCAGCCGATCGACAAACGCCTTCACCGCCACCGGAAAACCAAGCTCCAGAAAGCCCGAAACGATCGCACAGCCGAAATCAAGGAGGAACAATGCCTTGAATGGTCGATAATAGTTCAGAAATCGTCTAAGCAACATGATCACCCGGACAGAGCAATAAGACGGCAAGACTAATCTAACCGTTTCTCCAACGGCTCGCCAGTCAAGCCCACACAACGCCCCCAGCCGGGAATGCAGACGGAAGTGGCCTCCGGCTGCCCCCGGCGATCTGATGATCGCCGTCTCGCTGCGAGAAAGTAGGGATGCCTCCGGCGGCCAGGGGGCACCGCCCCCTGGACCCGGGTTGGGGTGGGGTTGTCGGTCGCGGGTGAGGATCGAGTCTTACCCGGCCACCATCACGAGGGCGGGCCGGTCCCGTAGCGGCCGATCTTCCTCGCACCCTGCAAGCGTATCGCCGCCTGCAGGCTCTCCGCCGGCCGCTCGTGCCAGTACCGCGCCACACCTCGCGCCACCGCCTCAAGGCGCAACGCCGGCAGCGCGCTGGGCCCAAGGCCCGTACCCATCCGCTCGGCCTCGGACGCCAGCTTGTCCGCCAGACGGTTCAGCTCAGCCCGGTTGTCCCGCGCCACCCGCCGCAGATCGGCCAGGGCCAGCGCTTCCGCCTCCTCCTGGTGCTCGGGTATCGCCGCGCAATGGCTCCAGTCGCCCGGCGGCTGGCGCGGTTCGGC
>NZ_FYEH01000026.1:2500-5796 GCF_900187945.1 Arboricoccus pini
CATGGGTATGTTTTAGACGTTCCGGACGCATGTCGGGGACTGGGTAGCTGCCGAGCTGCCTGGTTGACGAGGTGCCTTTTTGTCTGGGGCGTGGCGAGTGAATGAAGGGCATTTGGTGGATGCCTTGGCGCTGAGAGGCGATGAAGGACGTGGCACGCTGCGAAAAGCTTGGGGGAGGTGCGAGCAACCTTTGATCCCGAGATCTCCGAATGGGGAAACCCACTCCGCAAGGAGTATCCTTACCTGAATCCATAGGGTGAGGAGGCGAACCCGGGGAACTGAAACATCTAAGTACCCGGAGGAAAGGACATCAACCGAGACTCCGTTAGTAGTGGCGAGCGAACGCGGACCAGGCCAGTGATCAGAGCTCTGTCGACCGGAACCGTATTGGAAAATCGGGCCATAGCGGGTGAGAGCCCCGTACGGGTAAGAAGAGCTTTGATCCTTGAGTAAGGCGGGACACGAGAAATCCTGTCTGAAGATGGGGGGACCACCCTCCAAGCCTAAGTACTCCTCAGCGACCGATAGTGCACGAGTACCGTGAGGGAAAGGTGAAAAGCACCGCGACGAGCGGGGTGAAAGAGACCCTGAAACCGAATGCCTACAAGCAGTGGGAGCTGGACGTAAGTCTTCGGACTTACGGGCTGGTGACCGCGTACCTTTTGCATAATGGGTCAGCGAGTTAATGTTTGCAGCAAGCTTAAGCCGTAAGGTGTAGGCGCAGCGAAAGCGAGTCTGAATAGGGCGTTTAGTTGCGGGCATTAGACCCGAAACCGGGTGATCTAGCCATGGGCAGGTTGAAGGTAAGGTGACACTTACTGGAGGACCGAACGCACGCCTGTTGAAAAAGTCGGCGATGACCTGTGGCTAGGGGTGAAAGGCCAATCAAACCCGGAGATAGCTGGTTCTCCGCGAAAACTATTGAGGTAGTGCGTCACGTGATGCCCGTGTGGGGTAGAGCACTGGATGGGCTAGGGGGGAGCGATCCCTACCAAACCTAACCAAACTCCGAATACGCACGCGTTAACGTGGCAGACAGACGGCGGGTGCTAAGGTCCGTCGTCGAGAGGGAAAGAACCCAGACCACCAGCTAAGGTCCCCAAGTCATGGCTAAGTGGGAAAGGATGTGAGAAGGCCATAACAACCAGGAGGTTGGCTTAGAAGCAGCCATCCTTTAAAGAAAGCGTAACAGCTCACTGGTCTAATAGCCGTCTTGCGCCGAAGATGTAACGGGGCTCAAGCCATGCACCGAAGCTGTGGATTCATCTCATTGAGGTGAGTAGTAGCGGAGCGTTCCGTAGGCCGGCGAAGCCAGATTGTGAGATCTGGTGGAGGTATCGGAAGTGCGAATGCTGACATGAGTAACGATTAGGCGTGTGAGAAACACGCCCGCCGAAAGTCCAAGGGTTCCTGCGCAAGGTTAATCCACGCAGGGTGAGCCGGATCCTAAGGCGAGGGCGAAAGCCGTAGCCGATGGCAACACGGTTAATATTCCGTGGCCTGCTGGTAGTGACGGCGGTCGTAAGTTGTAGGTCCTTATCGGATTGGTCCTGCAGCGAAGATCGTCCAGGAAATAGCTCCAGCTTATAGTCCGTACCCGAAACCGACACAGGTGGACTGGTAGAGCATACCCAGGTGTTTGAGAGAACGACGTTGAAGGAACTCGGCAAATTACTCGCGTAACTTCGGGAGAAGCGAGACCCATGCTTGGGCAACCAGGTGTGGGTGGCACAAACCAGGGGGTGGCGACTGTTTACTAAAAACACAGGGCTCTGCGAACTCGAAAGAGGACGTATAGGGTCTGACGCCTGCCCGGTGCCGGAAGGTTAAGAGGAGAGGTGAGAGCTTTGAATCGAAGCCCCGGTAAACGGCGGCCGTAACTATAACGGTCCTAAGGTAGCGAAATTCCTTGTCGGGTAAGTTCCGACCTGCACGAATGGCGTAACGACTTCCCCACTGTCTCCAACGTCGACTCAGTGAAATTGAATTCTCCGTGAAGATGCGGAGTTCCCGCGGTCAGACGGAAAGACCCCGTGCACCTTTACTACAGCTTTGCACTGGTACTCGACGAAGCATGTGTAGGATAGGTGGGAGCCTTTGAAGCCCAGGCGCCAGCTTGAGTGGAGGCAACCTTGAAATACCACCCTTGGTTCGTTGCGTATCTAACCGCGATCCGTCATCCGGATCCGGGACCCTGCATGGCGGGTAGTTTGACTGGGGCGGTCGCCTCCTAAAGAGTAACGGAGGCGCGCGATGGTGGGCTCAGGCTGGTCGGAAACCAGCCGTCGCGTGTAAGCGCATAAGCCCGCCTGACTGCAAGACGTACATGTCGCGCAGAGACGAAAGTCGGCGCTAGTGATCCGGTGGTCCCGCGTGGAAGGGCCATCGCTCAACGGATAAAAGGTACGCCGGGGATAACAGGCTGATGACCCCCAAGAGTCCCCATCGACGGGGTCGTTTGGCACCTCGATGTCGGCTCATCACATCCTGGGGCTGAAGCAGGTCCCAAGGGTTCGGCTGTTCGCCGATTAAAGTGGTACGTGAGCTGGGTTTAGAACGTCGTGAGACAGTTCGGTCCCTATCTGCCGTGGGTGTTCGAGACTTGAGAGGATCTGCCCTTAGTACGAGAGGACCGGGGTGGACGTACCTCTGGTGGACCGGTTGTTGCGCCAGCAGCATAGCCGGGTAGCTAAGTACGGACGGGATAACCGCTGAAAGCATCTAAGCGGGAAACCCACCTCAAAACCAGGTCTCGCTTGAGAGCCGTGGTAGACCACCACGTCGATAGGCCGGAGGTGCAAGCGTGGCAACACGCTCAGCCAACCGGTCCTAATAGCTCGATCGAGCTCGCAACGCTCCAGACAAAAAGGCACCCTCTTGAAACGAGGAAGGCCCGATTGTCCTTAGCCCATGCGCTTCAACGTAACGTCATGATCAGTAAAACCAGCTGCCGCATCGCCTGCCCGCAAAGGGTCGGCAATGGCGAGCAGGGATCGTTCGATGGCTTGGTGGCCAAGGCGTGGGTGTCCCACCCGATCCCATTCCGAACTCGGACGTGAAACCCCACAGCACCCATGGTACTGCGCGACAACGCGCGGGAGAGTAGGTCGCTGCCAGGCCATCGAACGATCCCCCCAAAAACCAGCATCCCTCACGAAACAGCCCTCCTGCCAGCGGTAACACCCGCGTCCACCGGCAGATGACGCGGGGTGGAGCAGCCCGGTAGCTCGTCAGGCTCATAACCTGAAGGTCACAGGTTCAAATCCTGTCCCCGCAACCAAATCCACATAAAACAA
>NZ_FYEH01000008.1 GCF_900187945.1 Arboricoccus pini
AGGACGCCAAGGCCCGCTTCCCCCAGGGCTGGAAGACCCTCAAGCCCTATCTGCGCGTCGTCGATCTCAATAAATAGCCGGGCCGCTCGCGCGCCCTTTGTCGACCGGGGCCGAGGAGGTGAGCTCGGCCGCGCGTTCCGGGTCGGCGACAGGCTCGCCGCCCGTCGCCGACGCTTGACCCCGATCCGTCGAGCGTCAAGGCAGGCGGGGCGCCATCGCGTCATCGTCGTCTCTAAAAGCCTATATTCATCATAGGTTACCTAACAAATTCAGTCGAACTGCCGGCGCCCTGCGGTCGCGGCGAGGATGGTGTTCTTATGCGATTGGCAAGACGGTCGTTCATCTCGAAGACGGCCAGCGTGAC
Source organism: Arboricoccus pini (assembly GCF_900187945.1). Lineage (GTDB taxonomy): Bacteria > Pseudomonadota > Alphaproteobacteria > Geminicoccales > Geminicoccaceae > Arboricoccus > Arboricoccus pini. Next base: position 365 of record NZ_FYEH01000008.1, read on the forward strand.
CGGCCTCGGCCTGCTGCCCGGTGTCGCGTTCGCGGCGGATTCCCCCAGGCGCGGCGGGACGCTCTCCGCCATCATCCAGCCAGAGCCGGTCGTCTTGACCGCCGCCATCAATACCGCGGCGCCGACGGGCGTCGTCTCAGGTTCCATCTTCGATGGTCTCGTCGATTACGACGCGGCACTGCAACCCGTGCCGGCCCTGGCGCAAAGCTGGGAGACCAGCGCGGACGGTCGGACGATCACCTTCCATCTGCGCCCTGGCGTCCTTTGGCATGATGGCCAGCCCTTCACATCGGCGGACGTGAAATGGACGCTCGAGAATGTCTGGAAGACCATTCATCCGCGCAACCAGGCGACCTTCGGCAAGGTCGAGACCGTCCTGACCCCGGACGATCATACCGTCATCCTGCATCTGAGCGCGCCATCGCTGGCGATCCTGAGTTCGCTCAACAGTAATGGCGCGCAGATCCTGCCCCGGCATCTCTACGAAGGCACGGACGTTCTCAACAATCCATATAACAACAAGCCTATCGGCACGGGGCCGTTTGTCTTCAAGGAATGGAATCGCGGCAACTATATCGTGCTGGAGCGTAATCCCCATTATTGGGACGAGGGAAAGCCTTACCTGGATCGGGTAATCTTCAAGGTCATCCCCGATGCCGCCGCGCGCTCGGCGGCGCTGGAGACGGGCGAAGCGCACTATGCCGTGCTTAGCCCCGTGCCGCTCAAGGACGCGGCGCGACTGGCCAAGCTGCCGAGCCTTCGTGTTACGACGACGGGCTATGAGTGGGTGTCTCCCTGGCTCTTCTTCGACTTCAACGTGACGCGACCCGGTCTCGACAACCCCAAGATCCGCCAGGCGCTGGCGCACGCTGTCGACAAGAATGCCATCGCCAAGATCGTCTGGTTCGGCTTTGGCGAGCCCGCCATCAGCCCGGTCCCAAGCTCGCTCAGGGCGTTTCACGATTCGACCGTGCCGCGCTACGATTTCGACCCCAAGAAAGCAGCCGCCCTCCTGGACGAGGCCGGCCTCAAGCCCCGCGCCGACGGCAACCGGCTGAGCCTCTTCATCGACTACATCCCCTACGGCGATGATTTCAAGCGCACCGCCGAATACCTGAAGCAGGCATTCAAGCGCGTCGGCGTCGAGGCGACGGTGCGCAGCCAGGACACGGCCGCCTATACCAAGCGCGTCTATGGCGACCGTGACTTCGATATCGCGATCACCTGGTTCGCCGCCTTCGCCGATCCGCAGATCGGCGTCACCCGCGCCTATTCCTCGGCCTCCATCGGCAAGAACATCCCTTGGACGAACGGCTCCGGCTATAATAATCCGAAGGTCGACCAGATCATCAGTGACGTACAAGGCGAGGCCGACCAGGCAAAGCGCATCGAGGCGTTCAAGAGTTTCCAGCAGATTGTCATGAGCGACTTGCCGACCCTGCCGCTCCTGGAAATGAAATTTTTCAACGTCGAGGCGGCAGCATTGCGTCATCCACCGGCCTTCGGCGATCAGGTCTATGGCTCGTTGCGCGATTTCTGGCTGGACATATCCAGCGATCCCAAGTGACTCCCGCAGGAAGAATGGCATGCCTCGACTGAGCCGCCGATCCGCCGTTTCCAGGCTGGCCCTGGCTTCTCTCCTGGCTCCCTTGGGACCGGAGCTGGTCTTGGCCGCGACGACGCCAAGACGCGGCGGGACCTTGACGGCGATCGTCCAGCCGGAACCCGTGGTCCTGACGGCCGCCGTGAATACGGCCGCACCCACCCAGTTCGTCAGCGGCAACGTCTTTGACGGACTGGTCGACTATGCGTTCGACCTCTCGCTCCGGCCCTCGCTGGCGACGAGTTGGGAGGTGGCCCCTGACGGCAAGACCATCACCTTCCACCTGCGCCAGGGCGTGCTCTGGCACGACGGCCAGCCCTTCACCTCGGCGGACGTCAAATGGTCGCTCGAGAATGTCTGGCAGACCATCCATCCCCGCAACAAAAGCATCTACAAGAATGTCGAAACGGTCGATGTGCCCGATGAACACACGGTCGTCCTGCGCCTGAAGGCTCCCTCGCTGGCCATTATGAGCACGCTTAACGCCAGCGGTGCGACGATCCTCCCCAGGCATCTCTACGAAGGCACGGACATTCTCACCAATCCTTACAACAATAAGCCGATCGGTACGGGGCCGTTCGTCTTCAAGGAATGGAAGAAGGGTGAATATATCCTTCTGGAGCGCAATCCGCATTACTGGGACCAGGACAAGCCCTATCTGGACAAGCTCATCTTCAAGGTGGTGCCGGACGCCGCCGCGCGCGCCGCGGCTCTGGAAAAAGGCGAGGCTCAATACGCGATCTTGAGCCCGGTGCCTTTGCGCGAGGCGGAAAGGCTGGGCAAGCTGCCGCAGCTGCGCATCGAGACGCGCGGCTATGAATGGCTCTCACCCGTCTTCTATCTCGATTTCAACATCGACAATCCTTATCTCAAGGATGTCAAAGTGCGTCAGGCGCTGGCCCACGCGATCGACCTGCAGGCCATCGCCAAGATCGTCTGGTATGGTTTTGCCGTGCCGGCGATCAGCCCCGTACCCTCCACCGTGCCGTTCTTCCATAATCCCGACGTGCCGCGCTACGCCTTCGATCCCGCCAGGGCGGAGACGCTGCTCGACGAGGCGGGACTGAAGCGCGGTGCGAACGGCGTCCGCTTCAAGCTGACGCACGACTTCCTCCCCTATGGCGACGACTTCAAGCGCACGGGCGATTACCTGAAGCAGGCGCTAAAGCGCGTCGGCATCGAGGTCGATATCCGCGCCCAGGACACGGCCAGCTTCATCAAGCGCGTCTATGCCGACCGCGACTTCGACGTCTCCAGCAGCTGGAACGGCGCGTTCCCCGATCCGCAGATGGGCATCACACGGATCTACTGGTCGGGCTGGGTTGGCAGCGGGACCCCCTGGACCAACGCCTCCGGCTACAAGAACCCGCTGGTCGACGATCTCATCGACCAGGCGGCGATCAGCCCCGACGCGAAGGCGCGGGCCGAGCTGTTCCGCAAATTCCAGACGGTTGTGCAAACCGACCTGCCGACCTTGCCGCTGGCGGAGCTGCGCTTCTTCACGCTCCACGCAGCCAATCTGCGCGACCTGACGCAGCAAGGCGACCAGGTCTATGCCTCGGTCAAGAATGCCTGGTTCGATACGAGCGCGGAGTGAAGCTGCATGGCCAGCCTGCACTATTGGGCGCGACGCCTGATCCAGATCATTTTCGTGGTCCTTGGCATCGCGGTGATCAATTTCTTTCTCCTGCACCTCGCACCGGGCGATGCCGCCTCGGTGCTGGCCGGCGAGGCGGGTGCTGCCAGCCCTGACTACATGGCGGCCCTGCGTGCGCAGTTCGGCCTCGACCAACCGCTCTACATCCAGTTTGCGCGCTATATCGGCAATATCCTGACCTTCAATCTCGGCTTTTCCTTCCGCCAGGGCCTGCCGGTCCTGGACCTCATCTTACAGCGTCTGCCGGCCACCCTCCTCTTGATGGGCACCAGTATCGGCTTTGCCTTTCTTGGCGGCTCCGCCCTGGGCGTGCTGGCGGCCCGTCGGGTTGGCCGAGGAGCTGACATCGTGATTTCGACCGTGGCTCTTCTTTTCTATGCCACGCCCTTGTTCTGGATCGGCATTGTCCTGGTCGTCGTCTTCTCGGTCTGGCTCGACTGGCTGCCGGTCGGCGGCATGAGCAGCATCGAGAGCGGTTATGGCGGCATCGCCTATGCCCTGGACGTGGCCCGTCACCTGGTCCTGCCGGCGGTAACGCTGGGCCTCTTCTATCTGGCCGCCTACACGCGCCTTATGCGCGCCTCGGTCTTGAGCGTGATGTCACGTGATTTCATCCGCTCCGCAAGGGCGCGCGGTGTGGACGAGCGACGCCTGATGCGCCGCCATGTCGTGCCGAACGCGCTGCTTCCGGTCGTCACCATGCTGGGCGTGCAGATCGGCTCGATCCTGGGCGGCGCGGTTCTGGTCGAGACGGTCTTTGCCTGGCCGGGTCTCGGCCGTCTAGCCTTCGAGGCCTTGTTTCAGCGCGATCTCAATTTGCTGCTCGGTATCCTCCTTTGCAGCTCCATCATCGTCGTGCTCGTCAATCTTGGCGTCGATCTCCTTTATAGCGTCCTCGACCCGCGCATCGAACTGAACTGACATGGCACTGGCTGAACCCGACGAACTGGGAGCACCCGCGGGCGCGCTGATGCCGCAAAGCGGTCCCTGCCTGGCGATGCGGCTGCTGCGGCGGCCATGCGCCGTCATCGGCCTCATCCTCCTGGCGGTGATCCTCTTCATGGCCGCCAGTGCGAACTGGCTCTATCCCGACGATCCACTCGACATGGTGGCGCTGCCCTTCCTCTGGCCGGGTGACGATCCGGCTTTCCCCCTGGGGACGGACATGCTGGGTCGCGATCTCATCGCCGGCATCTTCCACGGTGCCCGCGTCTCGCTGGCGATCGGCGTCGTCGCCACCTTCGTCTCGCTTCTCATCGGTGTCGGGATCGGCCTCCTTGCCGGCTATCACGGCAAGCGGCTCGATCAGGGCCTCATGCGCGCGACCGAGCTGTTCCAGACGATACCGCCCTTCCTCTTCGTCTTGGCGGTGGTCGCCATCCTTCAGCCCTCGATCCCGGCCATCGTACTGGCGATCGGCATCACCTCCTGGCCGGGCCTGGCGCGCATTGTGCGGGCCGAGACGCTGAAGCTCCGCCAGAGCGAGTTTGTCGAGGCCCTGATCGGCATGGGTCTGCCTTCCTGGCGCATCATCCTCTTCCACATCCTGCCAGGCACGCTGGCACCGATCATCGTCTCGGCCTCGATGATGGTGGCAACCGCGATCCTCACCGAATCCAGCCTGGCCTTCCTGGGCTTGGGCGATCCCAACGTCATCAGCTGGGGCGGCATGGTCGGCGCCGGCCGGGAGGTGCTGCGCACCGATTGGTATGTCGCAACCTTGCCCGGCATCGCCATCCTGGTCGCGGTACTGGCCCTGAACCTTCTGGGCGATGGCCTGAACGACGCCCTCGATGCGAAGCAGCACCAATGAGCGAGACCATTCTCCAGACCTCGGTCGTCGCGGCAGCCGAACCAGTGGCCCCGGTCTTGACGGTGCAAGATCTCCGCGTCGAATTTCGCCATGGCGGGCGTTGGACCCCGGTGGTGCGTGGCGTGTCATTCGATATCCGGCCAGCCGAAACCCTGGCCGTGGTTGGGGAATCAGGCTCCGGCAAAAGCGTCACCGCCCTCTCGATCATGCGCCTGCTGCCGAAAAGGACGGCGCGCATCGGTGGCCGCGTCGAGCTGGCCGGCCGCAACCTTCTGGATCTGCCCGAACCGGCCCTGCCAAGCGTGCGCGGACGCGAGGTCGGCATGATCTTCCAGGAGCCGATGACCAGCCTCAATCCGGTCATGCCGATCGGCCAGCAGATCGGCGAGACGCTGCGTATCCACCAGAAAATGTCGGCGCGGGCCGCCGATGCGGAGGTGGTTCGCCTGCTCGATCGTGTGCGTATCCCCGATGCGCGGCGCCGGCGGCTGGACTACCCGCACCGCCTCTCCGGCGGCATGCGACAGCGGGCGATGATCGCCGCCGCCATCGCCTGCCGGCCGAAGCTGCTCATCGCCGACGAGCCCACCACGGCCCTGGACGTCACCATCCAGGCCCAGATTCTCGACCTCTTGCGCGATCTCCAGGACGAGATGGGCGTGGCCCTCCTGTTCATTACCCACGACATGGGTGTCGTCGCACAGCTGGCCGACCGGGTCATGGTCATGCGACATGGTCAGATCGTCGAGCAGGGCCAGGCGGCTTCCTTGCTGGCAGCACCGTCCCAAGCCTACACCAAGGCCTTGCTGGCGGCGGTACCCCGCCTGGGTGACATGGCGGGCTCGACCACACCGCGCCGCTTCGCCGATGGCGCGCAGCCGGCCCAGGGCGGTGAAGCGCCGGCGCAGGGTCGGCCTTTGCTCACGGTCGAGGATCTGGTCACGCGGTTTCCCGCACGGCGGAACTGGCGGGGCCGCCGAACCGCCGAGGTCGTGGCCGTCGATCATGTGTCCTTCGACCTCCATGAGGGCGAGACGCTGGCGATCGTCGGCGAATCGGGCTCCGGCAAGTCGACGACCGGACGCAGCATTCTGCGCCTGATCGAGCCGTACTCAGGCAGCGTGCGGTTCGCCGGGCAGACTCTGGCCGGCCTCGACGAGGTGGCCTTACGGCCGTTCCGCCAGCGCATGCAGATGATCTTCCAAGATCCGTTCGGCTCGCTCGACCCGCGCCAGACGATCGGCAGCGCGCTGGCCGAGCCGATCAGGCTGCATGGCCTGGCACGCGGCAGGCAGATTCGCGAGCGGACGGCCGAACTTCTGGTCCGGGTGGGTCTGGATGCCGCCCATCTCGACCGGTACCCGCATCAATTTTCCGGCGGGCAGCGCCAGCGCATCTGTATCGCCCGCGCCCTGGCGCTGGAGCCGCGCCTCCTGATCGCCGACGAAGCGGTCTCGGCGCTGGACGTGTCCGTCAAGGCCAGGATCGTCGATCTCTTGATCGATCTCCAGCAGCAGCTCGGCATCGCCTGCCTGTTCATCAGTCACGACATGGCGGTGGTCGAGCGCATCAGCCACCGGATCGCCGTCATGTATCGCGGCCAGATCGTCGAGATCGGCAGCCGGGCACAAATCATGGAAACGCCGCAGCACCCCTATACACGCCACCTCTTGAACGCCGTCCCCTCCCTCACGCGCGCCGCGCCTCTGCCTCGAGGCGCTGCCGGTTTCATGCCGGACTTTCCCTTCAGGCCGGGACCAAGGCCACGCCTCGAGGTGGCCCCGGGACATTTCGTCCAGGCATCAGACTAAGGCCCCAAGAAAGCCGTCTATGGCGATTGGGACAAGAAGCCTCTCGATGAAAGCATGTCGGACGAAATGATCTTCATCGTTGAAGCCGCCTGAGCCTGCCAGCCGTATATCCGTGCCCCTTTGATGTTCAAGGGCATGGTCGGCGGTCGTGGGGCATTCCGCCGGTCAGCGACTGGCGGGGAAAGGTCGATAGCCGGCGGCTGGATGGGGAGGGGTCAGCAGCCGGCGGCCACCCGGGAAGAGCTTTTCACGCAGCGTGCCCTCGCCGTAGCGCTGCTTGTATCGACCTCGCTTTTGCAGCTCGGGAACGAGCAGGTCGACGACGTCGACGAAGGTCTCGGGTGCCACGGCATAGGCCAGATTGAAGCCATCGATGCCGGTCAGTTCCATCCAGCGCTCCAACTGGTCGGCGACCCCGGCCGGATCGCCGACGATCACGGGGCCGATGCCACCGATACCGGCATGCTCGGCCACCTCGCGAACCGTCCAGACTCTCTCGGGATCCGCGCGGCTGATATTCTCAAGCGCCGAGCGACCGGCATCGTTGTCGATATAGCGTATCTCCTGATCCGGGTCGTACCGGCTGAAATCGAGCCCGGTCCAGCCGGAGAACAGGGTAAGCGCCCCCTCGACGCTCACATAGCTGCGATATTCCTCGTGCTTGGCGGCGGCCGCCGCCGCTGTCGGCGCCACGATGACGGTGGCAAGGGCGAAGATGAGCACGGAGGCCGGATCGCGGCCCGCTTCCTCCGCCGCCTGACGAACGCCTTGAACCCTTGGGGCCACCACCTGGGGCGAGGGGCCGGACATGAAAACGCACTCGGCATGGCGGCCGGCGAAAGCCCGGCCCTTTGTCGACGATCCCGCCTGGTAGAGGACCGGTGTTCGCTGGAGCGAGGGCTCGGCCAGGTGAATGGCGTCCAGCCGGTGATGCTGGCTTGCATGGTGAACGCGGTGAACCTTCGCAGGATCGGTGAAGATGCCGCGTTCCTTGTCGCGCAGGACCGCACCTTCCTCCCAGCTTCCCTCCCAGAGCTTGTAGACCACCTCCATGTAATCCTCGGCGATCAGGTAGCGATCGTCGTGCGCGTTCTGCCGATCTCGCCCCAGGCCCTTGGCGGCGCTGTCCAGATAGCCCGTGACGATGTTCCAGCCGATGCGGCCTTCTGTCAGGTGGTCCAGCGTCGACATGCGGCGTGCAAAGGTGAAAGGCGGCTCGTAGGAAAGCGTGCAGGTGATGCCGAACCCCAGATGCCTGGTCGCCTGCGCCATGGCCGGGACGAGCAGCATGGGATCGTTGACGGGAATCTGCGTCGCGTTGCGCAAGGCGGCGTCCGCGTTTTGACCATAGACGTCATAGACGCCCAGGACGTCGGCAAGAAATAGGCCGTCAAAGAGGCCGCGCTCCAGCACCGCTGCAAGCTCAACCCAGTAACCCAGCCGGTTATATTCGCCCGACCGGTCGCGCGGATGGCGCCAGAGACCAGGTGACTGATGCGCGACGCAGTTCATGTCGAAGGCGTTGAGACGAATTTCTTGGCGCATGGATTTGCTTAACCGAAGGCAGCGTCAGGTACCGAGGAGCAGAGGAAAGGAGTCTCTCGACCCGGCGGCGACACCAGCCGAGTCATCCATTGTTATCATGACGATCGTCTTTATAGACTTTCTGCCGGCCCGTCACTAGGCGGGGCATAACGCCAGCCGCGATGAGGGCTGGTCCCAGCCGCGCCCAAGCGAAGAGGGCGCGGCGGGGCCCGAATGAAAGCCCCTCCTGTCCAGACGCAAGGATCCGGCACGCAAGGTGGCGTTCCCTCGGGCCGGGCGGCGGCAACTACGCTTCCTGCCCCCAGCGCTGGACGGTGAGCCTGCTGAGCGTGCTGAAGACCAGGGCTTCCACGAGCAGGCCGATCAGGATGACCGCAAGGAGGCCGGCAAAGACATTGGCCGTCTCGAGTTGCGCGCGATTGACGAAAATATACCAGCCAATGCCCCCCGACGCGGCACTGGCACCAAAGACCATCTCGGCCGCGATCAACGTGCGCCAGGCGAACGCCCATCCCAGCCGCAGGCCCGAGAGGATGGACGGCAAGGCCGCGGGAAAGAGGATGTCGAAGACATACCGCGAGCCCGACAGGCCCAGGTTCCGCCCGGCCATGCGCAAGGTCTGCGGCACCGCGCGAAAACCCGCGTGGCACGACAGCGTCAAGGGCCATAGCACGGCATGGACGACGACGAAGATCAGGCTTGCGGAACCAACCCCGAACCAGAGAAGGGCGATCGGCAAGAGGGCGATGGCTGGCAGCGGATTGAACATCGAGGTCAGCAGGACCAGGAAGCTCTCGCCCCATCGGCTCAGCGCCGCGACGGCGGTAATGACGACGGCAAGAAGGATGCCGATGGCGTAGCCGACAAGAAGGACTTCGAGAGACGCCCCGGTCCTGCTTGGCAACTCCCCGTTCAGGATCGCGGCCAGCAAGGCTGAGATTGTCTGGGTAAAGCTGGGTAGCAGGAGCGAATTATCATACCAGCGGGCGCAGGCCTCCCAGCCGGCAGCGAGAAGGATCAGGATGATCAGCCGACGTCTGGCCGGGGCGAGCGCCAGGACCCGTCGCTCCGACAAGGCCGCATGGCGCAGCGTCTGCTCAGGCATGAGCGATGTCCCGATCATCCATAGGGCCGTGGCCAGCGAAAATGACGGCCTGGATGTCGGCCTGGAGCTTTGCCAGCTGCGCCGCCCCGCGATCGGCCGCTGCCTCGGGCACGCCATATTCGGCGGCGACGCGGCCGGGGTTAGCGGAGAGGACGAGGATGCGCGTGCCCACATGCAATGCCTCGTCGATCGCGTGCGTGACGAACAAGGTGGTGGCGCCTGTCTCCTGGCAAAGAGCCAGCAACTCGTCCTGCATGCGGCCGCGCGAGAGGGCATCCAGAGCCGCGAATGGCTCGTCCATGAGCAAGATGGCGGGCTGCACGGCAAACGCGCGGGCGATGGCGACGCGCTGCTTCATGCCGCCGGAGAGCGTGTGGGGGAAGGCGGTCGCGAATTTGCTCAAGCCCACCCGCCCGATCCAGTCGCGCGCCACGGTCCTTGCCTCGGCCGCCGAAAGATGACGCGCGCGACGCAGCGCGAATTCGACATTCCCGGCGACGGTCCGCCATGGCAGCAATTGGTCGAATTCCTGAAAGACCATCATGCGATCCGGGCCTGGACCCGTCACCGCGGCGTCGTCCAGCCGAATTTCGCCGCTGACCGGCCGGAGAAACCCGCCAACGGCGCGCAAGAGTGAGGACTTGCCACAGCCCGAAGGACCGAGCAGCACCAGGCGTTCACCCTTGCCGATCGTGAACGACACATTGTCAACGGCGGTAACCGGGCCGGATTCAGCCGCGTAGCGCAGGGTTACGCCCGAGACGGCCAGTTGCGCGGTAAGCCGATCGCCCGCGCTCCGCGAGCCTGGGGTCATGCTCAGCTGCCATTTTTCGCGTGAAGCCCGGGCTGGAACAATTCCTTCCAGGTGGGCTTTTCCTTGATCAGGCCGATGCGGAACTCGAAATCGGCGAACGCATCGACGCGCTCGGGAACCGTGGTGAAATCGATCTGCGGGTCGCGAATGATCCGCTCGATGAAATCGGGTGCGAGCTTCGAGTGTTCCGCCGCCACATAGAGCTTGGCCGCTTCCGTGGGGTTGGCCTTGATCCAGCTATTGGCCTCATCCAGCGCATCGACGAAAGCCGCGACGGTCTTTGGATTGTCGGCTGTGAACTTCTCGGTCGCATAGACGACGTTGAAGGTGTGCGGCCCGCCCAGCACGTCATAGCTGTTGAGCACCGCATGGGCCTTACCGCTCTCGAGTTCCTGCTCCATGAAAGGCGGCGAGGAGAAATGCGCGGTGATCCCACCGGCACCGGACAGGATCGCCGCCGCTGCGTCCGGGTGGGGCAGGCTTACAGTCAGGCTGTCGAGCTTGTCATACTGGCCAAATGTCTTTTCCGCCGCGATCTGCAGGACGATCGGCTGAAACCCAACCTTGACCGAGGGCAGCGCGATGCGATCGGTAGAGGTGAAATCCTTGATCGTCTTCACCGCTGGATTATTGCTGACCAGGATATTGGGCATCGAGCCCAGCGAACAGATCAGCGTGATGTTCATCCGGCCGCGGGTCTTGTCCCTGGTGAGAATGGCGGGCGCCACGCCGGCGGTAGCGAAATCCAGCCCGCCAGAGATCAGCGAATCGTTCATGGCGGCAGCGCCCGACATCTGCAGCCAGGTGACCTCGGTCGCCGGCAACCCCAGACTTACCGCGTGCTTCTCGATCAGCTTTTGTTCCTTGGCGACGATCAAGGGCAGATAGCCGATCCCGAACTGCTGAGCGATGCGCAACCTGTTCGTCTCGGCCGCAGCCGCAACGATCTGCGACAGAAGAAGCGCCGGAAAGAGTGCCGCAATCGCCAGGAACGCCCGTACGCGCATGTATGATCCTTCCAACCGAATGGATGCAGTGCGGGAGCACTAACCATAATAACGATCAATTTAATAGGCTTATTCGGCTGCATTTCCCGTCGCTGGACTAATTGTCATAATGTAACTTATGCACATTTCTGGGTCTCGTTCGTTCCGTCTGGACGAGGCGGCCCCGAGCTTGCGGGGCAAGCGCCTTTCCCGGCTGTCGATCAATAGCCGACGGTGAAACGTTCGCGGATATGCGCGGGATTTTCCCATTCGTCGACGAGTGCGATAGCATAGTCCTCGAACGAGATGCTGCTGCCCGCTTCGCTGGTCAAAAGCGTGTCCTTGCCCAGACGGAACTTTCCGGTTCGTTCACCTGGCACGAATGCGGCCGAGGGCGATAGGAAGGTCCAGTCGAGATCGGTCTCGCTACGCAGACGTTGGAGGAACTCCGCTCCTTTCGCGGCTTCCGAGCGATAGGCTTCGGGGAAGTCGGGCTGATCGATCAGTCGCTTTCCCGGCGCGATTTCCAGGCTGCCGGCGCCGCCGACGACCAGATAGCGCTTCACGCCGGCTTCCTTGACGGCGCCGATCAGCAGTTCCGGATCGGACTGCGTGAAATGCACCGAACTTATTACCGCATCATGACCTTTCAGCAGCGCTGCAAGGCCAGCGCGGTCGAAGAGATCACCCTTGACGGCGGTCACATGTGGAAGTGAGGCGATCTTTTCGGGATTGCGGGCGATGGCGGTGACCTGATGGCCGCGATTGGACAGTTCCTTCAGGATGCGCGATCCGGCATTGCCGGAGGCTCCGATGAGAGCAACACGGCTCATGGCTGTTCCTTTCCGTCAGTCTTATGGTATGTAATGGGCACAAAGTATGAAAGGTGGACTGCTGAACGGAAGCTATGCTGTTCGAACGAAAGCCACAAGAAGTCACGGTCAAACGACAAGGTCACGCCACAATGACTAAAGCAATTTCCAGCGTCGCAGAGTCGGATATCGAGATCACCGAACCCTGTCCGATTCGCGACGTGCTCGACCGGATCGGTGACCAGTGGAGTCTACTGGTATTGGAGGCGCTTTCGGCCAGAACCTGTCGTTTCAATGAGCTGACGCGCGAGATTGGCGATATCTCGCGTCAGATGCTTTCGCGAACGCTGAAGCGGCTCGAACAAGACGGCTTTATTACCCGCACAGTTTATGCCGAGGTCCCTCCCCGCGTCGAATATGAACTCACCGATCTCGGGCGGTCCTTTCTGGTCCCGATGCAGGCGCTCGTTCGATGGGCTGATGCCAATCATTTGGCGATCTGCCGCGCGCGCAAAACTTTTGCGCCGCGGTAGAGCGGATCATGCGTGACCTATGCCCCTAAGTGCAGGCGCGTCTCCGCACGAATGAAACCTGCCACGCGCGTAACACCGACGGAATGAGGAGTAATAATCTCATGGTCACATCAAGCGCCACTGTGAGAACCCTGAGCGCCAGCCGGTATCTCCAGCAATTGTGCAAGCACTGGAGCCACCGCTTCACCGTCACTTTCGACCCGGCGAAAGGCAACATCGACTTCGGGGAAGGACAGTCGGTTGAACTCTCAGCGAAAGAGACGGAACTGGTTGTGGTGGTCCGAGACAACGAAGAAGTGAGTCTGGCCAAACTTGAGACTGTTGTCGCGGATCACATCAAGCGCTTCGCTTTCCGCGAAACACTCGATTTCAACTGGTCGCGACAGACCTGAGTCTCGACAAGAAGGACCGCAGCTTCATACATGGTTCCGGACCAACGTCCGTCACCTTGATCAACGACAAAGAAACCGAGTTGGCAATCGGAGGCAGCAAAGCCCTTTCGTCCAGCGGATGCCTTGGTGTCAGAGAAGCGGCGCAGCGGATCAATGTCGATCATCCTGTGCCCGTCCACGCCGAGTTGTGGGGTATGCTAACCACCAGCCGCCGCTGGCGAGGACGCCGGTGCAACTGCTGCTCGCGCCGATCGCCGCCGAGGTCGCCGCGAGGCCGTTTCACAGTTTACATATAGTGCTCGTCTCTGTTGGGCGTGGCCAGAAAATTGCGTCTATTCCTCTCCTTGCCTTGATCTGCTTAAAATTCGCCTCATAAGTAGAAGAAAAATAGGCGATGTCGACTTAAGGGTATTCTTCTATATTCATATATGACTTACAGCACCCTTTCATTGATACCCTCATATCAGAATGATCCATCCCGGTATAAGAATCCCGGTATAAGAATTGTGCGCGTGATGCTGACGATCATCGGGTTGTCGTCTGATATGGCGTCGCGACGATAAACCGCTCCCGGGAGACCAGTAACCGGAGCGCTTTTCAGCCTAAGGTTCTAGCAAAAAATTGGAGATGATCTTGTCCAGTGAGGATATCAGTTCCTCACGTTGCTTCTGGCTCAGTCCCGATAAAACGGTTTCCTCGATCTGTTGGGTGATAGCGAAAATCGGGCCTATCCGGTCGATACCAAGAGCGGTCAACGTGACTCTCTTCAGCCGACGGTCCTTCATGTCCACTTTGCGCTCGATGAAACCCTGCTTCTCCAGGGTGTCGACAATCCGGGCCAGTGTCGCGTCATCGCATTGGAGGGCATCCACCAGGTTCCTTTGCGAGAGGCCCTCGGGCATCAGAGCAAGATACAGCAGCGGGCGCACTAGCGTGAGTGACAGACCAGTCTCGGCATAGGCGCGGTCGAGATGGGTCCGCCATAAGGCCGCCAGCCTCATCGTCCGGTAAGTGACGGTGATATCAGGATGTCCGGCTTTCTCCCGATCCATAACGGCCAGAAACTTGTTCATTCGGCCACCTCCCATCCCGATCCATCAGCTTTTCGTGAAGACATGGCACCTTTTATCAGGACCGTTCCGAGCATATAGTCTCATTTGAGAACATTGGCATCATATCCGAGTTGCCGGACTTGGCGAAAAGTGGACGAGCGCTCGACGCATGGTTTGGGTGTGACCAGGAATATGAAGGGACACCTTGGAATGATGGCGATTCGACATCTTTAAAGGAGTACGAGTATGACCCTGGACTCGTCTTATCGAATCGACGATGTGTTTGCCAAACAGAAGGCATTCTTCCAGAGCGGAAAGACGCGCGACGTAGGCTTCCGCAAGGCCGCTCTGTCGCGGCTCAAGCAGGCGTTGCTCGACAACAAGGAAGCCGTTTATGCGGCGCTCGAGGCGGATCTCGGGAAGACCCCGGCGGTCGTCGACCTGGCAGAGATCGGCGAAGTCGTTCATGAAGTCGATTTCGCGCTGGCACACCTTGATGATTGGGTGAAGCCGGAAAGCGTTGCGACGCCCGATATCATAGCACCGTCCGATTGCTACGTGACGCACGAGCCATTCGGTGTCGCCTATATCATCGGCCCGTTCAATTACCCGATCAATCTGACCTTCGCTCCGCTTGTCGGCGCGTTGGCGGGCGGTAACACCTGCATCATCAAGCCTTCGGAAAATACGCCGCGAACCTCCGCCGTGATCGAGAAGATCGTCGCGGGGTCTTTCGCGGATGAATATGTGTCGGTGATCCAGGGCGCGCGCGAGGAAAACACACAGCTCTTGGGCCTTCCCTTCGACATGATCTTTTTTACCGGAAGCCCTGGCGTCGGCAAGGTGGTGATGAAGGCGGCGGCCGAGCATCTGACCCCCGTCGTGCTCGAACTTGGCGGGAAATGCCCGCTGATCGTGCTCTCCGATGCGGATCTGGACCAGGTCGTCGATCAGGTGATGTTCGGCAAATTCATCAACAGCGGCCAGACCTGCATTGCACCCGATTATCTCTATGTGCAGGAAAGCGTCAAAATCCCGCTGCTGGATAAGCTGGTCGCGCGCATCAGGGAGTCGTTGGCCGAGCTTGGTTCAACGGGGAAGATCGTGACCACTGCGCAGGTCGACCGTCTGAAGAATCTGCTTTCGGAAAGCAAGGGCGAGGTCCTGATCGGCGGCACGGCGGATGTGGACCAGCGTCTGTTTAGTGCAACCGTCGTCGATCGCGTCGATTGGAGTGACTCGCTGATGACGGCCGAACTCTTCGGGCCCATCCTGCCAGTGCTGACATTCGGCAAGCCCGAGGATGCGATCCGCGCCATTAACGAAAACCATCCAAAACCGCTGGCGCTCTATGTCTTCACCAAGGACCGGGCAAGTGCGGCGCCGTTCATTGGTAATATTCAATCCGGAGACGCGCAGGTCAACGGGGTCATGTTGCATGCCTTTTCACCTTATCTGCCCTTTGGCGGCATCGGACCGTCAGGAATGGGTGAATATCATGGGTATTACAGCTTCCTGGCCTTCACACATAAGAAATCCGTACGATTCGTGCCCTAGGAACCCGCCGCCGCAGGTGAGGGATCAGCCCGCTACTTGAAATATCATGAAGGAGCGTCGGCAATGGCGCGGAATTATTTTGATGTCATTATCGTAGGAAGCGGCGCGGCGGGCTGCGTCATCGCGGATTATCTTGCGCGGAACACGGAAGCCACGATCGCCGTCGTCGAGGCAGGTGGCATGGATCGAGATCCGATGATCCATATGCCGGCCGGATATTCCGTCATACTGTCCCACGATCGTCACGTGTGGGCCTACGACACGGTTCCTATACATGGCGTGCCGCGCCGATATCGGATGGGCAAGGTCGTTGGCGGCGGCACTTCCGTCAATGCCATGTGCTATGTACGCGGTCAAAAACAGGATTTCGCCGCATGGCAGGCGGCCGTCGGAGAAACGGGCGACTGGTCTTGGGAAACCATGCTTCAGACATTCATAGAGCAGGAGAAGAACGACACGTTCCACAATGCCCACCACGGCATCGGCGGCCATCTCTCGGTAGAGCTTCCCAAGGGGATCAATGAACTAAACCAGCGCTGCATGAAAGCCTTCCAGGAATATGGCCTGCCATACAATCCTGACTATAATGGCGTTAGCCAAGTAGGCGTGGCGCCCGTGCAGAGCAACACCGACAATGGCAAGCGTTGCAGCGCGGCCGTGGCGCATCTGCGCGGGCACCTCAAAAGCGGGCGCGTCACCTTGCTCACCGGGGCGACCGTGACAAAGGTGCTCCTGGATGGCACGCGTGCGGTCGGCGTCGAGACGCTGCAGCACAAGGCAAAACAGGACATTTCAGCCGGTCTGGTCATTCTTTCCGCCGGCGCCGTCCAGTCGCCCAAGATATTGATGCATTCCGGCATCGGCCAGAAGGAACAGCTCGAGAAGTTCGACATCCCCGTCATCGCCGCTCTGCCGGGCGTCGGCGAGAATCTGCACGACCATCCGATCATTCCCATCACCGCCTATGTGAAAGGCAAGATGGGCTATCAGAGCATCGCCCATGGTTTCGGCTCTCTGGTGGCCGGTGCTCGCTATCTCCTGACGAATGACGGCCCGGTCTCGGGTAACGGCATCGAGACGGTATCGTATTGGGATCCGACGAACCTGGGCAATGAAGAGCCCACCGTGCAGTGTTATCATGAGCCGATCATTGCCACGAACGGTCTCAATGCGACAGGCTCGCGCTCAGGTGTGACGTTCGCGACCGTTGTGCTTCAGCCCAGGAGCCGTGGCTGGGTCCGCCTTGCCGATGGTGACCCGACATCCATGCCCCTGATCAATCCTAATTTCATCGGCCACGAATATGACCTCAAGGTCGGCATCGAAGCGGTCAAGGCCGTGCGCAAGGTCATGGCGCAGGAATCTCTGGCGGAGATCATTGATGAAGAGGTTCTGCCGGGCGCGGACAAGCAGACGGATGAGCAGATAGGCGAATTCGTCAAAAGCGTCGCCACCACCATGTGGCACCCGGTCGGCACCTGCCGGATGGGGATAGACGAGATGGCTGTGGTCGATGCCACACTCAAGGTGAAGGGGATCGATGGCCTGCATGTGATCGACGCATCCATCATGCCGACCATCACCAGTGGTAATACCAATGCGCCGACCCAGGCGTTGGCATTGCATGCTTCAAAGATGCTGGCGTCGACCTATTTCAGCAGCCTTTCCCGAGCTGCCTGAAGAAATGTGAGCTATGTATAATTGAGCATATTTCGATCTTGATCGGCCAGGCGTCGCGCGGAGCTGTTCCGGCGGATGAAACCGCCAGTACAGCCAGCTGATGGCCGGTATTGCCGGTCTCCTTGATGTCCGCTAACAAAAATTTCAACTGAAAGTTGCTGTCGACGAGGCTGCTAAACTATGACGATGGGATTATCATCCGGTGCAGTCACGGAGCGTCCACAGATAGGAGCGAGCCACGTCACCCCAGAACGACCAACAGGGTAATGTCGAGCAGAGCAACGCGCCAGACTGACGACATCGGGCAGCCGACGCACAGCGATTTCACTATGGTCGCTGGAGGAGTAATGGCGATTTCTCAATAACGAGAAAGTACACAGAGCTCTCCAGTGCGTCGTCGTCGCGGAATTGTCAGATGCGTGGTCGCGTTTTGGGACGATGGGGCGCTCAAGACCCTGTTTGGCTTCAAGAAGCTTGCGTCTAAAGCGGGAATTATATGCGCTCATCACGATGGACGGGTGCACGCGAAGCTGTATGTCTTAAGCTCCAGCATGGTCGTTACGTCCGCCTATGCCTCCAATCGAGGCATAGGCTTTGTCGAGCCGGCAATGATCACGGAGTGCGGTATATTTCATGGGCCCGATACGGTTCCGTTCCGTGAAGGTGCACAGTGGTTGGATGTGATCTGGAAGAAATCCCATGACGTCGATTCCAAGGCCCTCGCCGCAGACCGGGCCGCATGGGTGTAAATCGCCCGCGGCACGGCATGCCCTCACCTCACCCACCGTCCACGAAGCTTGCCACGATCGCAGCCGATTCTGATCTGGATCGTGGGATCGGGTGGTGTTTTCCTCGGGCGAGGCCGACCATGAAGACGTCCAGCGGGTTGGCCAAAGCGGCGATCAGGCCGGGAGGTCGAGGCCAGAGATGAGCGAGAAGTTGCCTGCCGGCTTACAGCGTGGAGACATCCGAACGATGTGGTTCCGCCCAGTGGCGGACCATGGTGCGTGATTGTTCGCAAGCCGCATTTTGAGTATTTCCGGGATGCTCGATCTTGTCGCTTTCGATCACGTAAGGTTGAGTCCACCATCGGAGAGCAAAATCTCGCCCGTCAAATAATCCGATTGCACGAGCATCATGACTGCTTGCGCAATGTCTTCCGGGCTGGCCGGCCGCCGCATCGGCGCGCGCGTTCTCCATAACTCTTGGGCTGCCGTCCAGTCGGCTGTTAGCGGTGTGTCAACAAGGCCAGGCGCAACGGCATTTACCCTGATGGCTGGCGCCAGTGACAATGCAAGTAGCCGTGTCACGTGGTTGAGCGCCGCCTTGGTGGCTGCATATGGAATTGAGGCCCCTTTTGGCCGAACTCCGGCGTGAGAGCTAATGTTTACGATACAAGCCGTTCGTCCATGCTGCGCCGCGTTGCGGAGCGCGGTCTCAGCTTCAGCTATAAGGTGAAAGGGCGCCACCATATTCACTTCGTATAGTGCGTGCCAAATCTCTGAAGTGGCTGCACGTAGATCCGTGTGGGGTATCAAACCGCTCAGACCAGCATTGTTCACCAGTACGTCCAACCGTCCCCATAGGCCAACAGCGTCATGTATGAGACGTCTGCGGTGGCTTTCTAGGGCTAAGTCGGCTTGAATATAGCCGGCAAATTTAAGCTCGGCCGCAAGAGCCCGGCCTTTATCCTCGGAATTACGAGAATGAAAGATAACATTATACCCTTCCTGCACGAACCTCCGGGCTACGGATTCGCCAATTCCAGATGTTGAGCCTGTGACAAGGGCGACGGGACGATAATCTTCCACCAGGCTAAACTCTTCTCTCAATTCCTGTCCCTCGCTTATGGCTGCCTTCCGGAAACATCAAATGATCTGGCAGCGACGGCCCTGGGTCGATAGCTGCCTGGCCGCTTCCATAGTTCGCCAAACGCTGATTCAGCAGCGGCATGAGCCAATATGACCTGACCTATACCGACAACCGGGGCGCGTACTCGCCATCAGCGTGCAGAGGCGGCCATCCGCAACTGGGCGTATTCCAGACGCGGAAGGGACGCGAGCAAGCTCTGTGTATAGGCGTGCTTGGGATGATAGAAAACCTGATCGGCCGTCCCTTGCTCGACGGCTTTCCCGTCCTTCATGACCAAGACCCGGTCGCTCATATGATGGATCACCCCGAGGTCATGCGAGATGAACAGGTAGCTGATGCCGAGCTGCGCCTGCAGATCGGTGAGCAGGTCCAGGATCTGCGCTTGCACCGATACGTCCAGTGCCGAGACGGCTTCGTCGAGAATGATGATCTCGGGTTCGGTGGCGATCGCGCGCGCGATCGCCACGCGCTGGCGCTGTCCGCCCGACATTTGGAGGGGCCATCGATCAAGATGGACGGGTTCGAGGCCCACGGCCTCGAGCAGCGCCGCCGCGTATTGCCGGGCATCTTGAGCGCGTGATGGATTGGCCAGGGTGATCGCGTCGGTGAGGATGCGCGAGACCCGCCAACGGGGATCGAACGACGATAGCGGGTCCTGATAGACGACCGAGATACGCTTGCGGATCTGGCGCTGCTCAGCGGGCACGGCGCCGGTCCAGATTCGACCCTCGAAGCGCACCTCGCCACTGTCGGGTGTCTCGAGCGATAGTGCTACGCGGGCAAGGGTGCTCTTGCCAGAGCCCGATTCGCCGACGATGCCCAGTGTCTCGCCGCGCGCCAGTGTGAACGACACTCCCTTCACAACTGTACGCCGGATCCCGTCAGGGCTGCGAAAAGTCTTGACGATGTTGCGTGCGTCGAGCAGGGGGACTCTATTGTTCGAGGATCTGCCCCTTGATTGTGAGAACAGTCCAGGCCTGAGGACGCCGCCATCTGCCGAGAGCCTCGTACCCTTCGTATGCTCGCTCGGGACGGCGTCGATTAATTGCTGCGTGTAGCGATGCCGAGGACGGTTGAGCACCCTGTCGCGCGGACCGGCTTCGACAATGGAGCCGCCCCGCATCACGTAGATGATGTCCGCAAGCTTCGATACGACCGCAAGATCGTGGCTGATCAGGATGATGCTCGTGCCGCGGGCGAGCATCTGTTTCAATACGCCAAGCACCTGCGCCTGCACGGTGACGTCCAGCGCGGTGGTAGGCTCATCGGCGATCACGACATTCGGATGCAAGGCAATCGCTGCGGCGATCAGGGCTCGCTGCCGCAGCCCGCCGGAAAGCTCGCCGGATCGTTGTTTCGCCCGCAATGCCGGCTCGGGGACGCCTACTTGGCCCAGAATTTTGAGGATTTTCTCGCGACGGGAGGCGCGATCTCCCCAACGATGCAGCCATAGAGCCTCGTCGATCTCCTTGCCCACTGGGCGCAACGGATCGAGCGAGACCAGAGCGTCTTGAAGGATGAGACCGATCTTGGAGCCCCGCACATGCCTCCACCATCTATCGCTGCGGCCCAGTAGCGTCTCACCCTCGAAAGTGAGGTTGGCGGCCTCGACCCTTGAGCCTGCGCCGGCGAGGCCGATCAGGGATCGCGCCGTGACGCTTTTGCCCGATCCAGACTCTCCTACGAGGGCAATGCACTGGCCAGCATACAGTTCAAGGTCTACTCCCTTGACCACATGCCTCCGCGAGTCACCATCCTGACCGAACCAGACATTGAGGTCGCGAACTTCCAGGATTAGCCGGCTGGCGCCCATGCCGTCGTGGCTCATCACCTGCGCTTGGGCGAATGCGTTCATTGGTGCAGGGTCCCTTCCAGGCGGTCTTGTATGTACCGGCCGATCTGCGTGAATGAGAGTGCAACGAAGACGATGGCGACGCCGGGAAATATCTCGAGCCACCAGGCTACCGTGATGTTGGCCTTGCCGGCTTCCAGAAGGGCGCCCCATTCCGGCGACGGCGGGGCTACACCCAGCCCGAGAAACGAGAGACCCGAGGCCCAGACCACCGACTGTCCGATACCCAGCGCGAAAAGCGCCACGAGGGGGCGAAAGGCATTAGGCGCGATGTGTTGGCGAAAAATCGTGTGGCCGGGATGTCCGAGCGCCCAGGCGGCCTCGACATAGCCGGAAGACTTGACCTTGAGGGTTTGAGCCCGGATCAGCCTTGCATAGCCGGGCGCCGTACCGATGCCTACCGAGAACAGCAGGCTCGTCGCCGAGGGGCCAAGCAGCGCGACGAAGAGCAGTGCCAGCAGTAGTGTCGGGAAGGCCAGCAGAATTTCGAGAATGCGGTCGATCGGCTCGGCGATCCATCGGGGTGCCAGGGCCGCGGCAAAGCCCAGCACGGTCGCGCTCGTGAGCGCCACCGCCATCGCGCCCAGGCCGATAAGCAGCGATTGCCGAGTTCCCCAGATGATGCGGCTATAGAGGTCGCGACCGATGTCGTCGGTCCCGAGCAGGTGGTCGGACGCTGGCGGTGTCAGCGAGCTCAACAGATCGGTATCGAAGGGCGAGTGCGTGGACAGCGCGGCTGGCGTTATCGCGGCGGCGACAAAGAACAATGCCACCAGGACGGACAAGGCGACCGAGAGAGGAACCTTGAAGATAGACCGCTGTCGTTCCGATGCCGCTCGCGCCTGGCCGGTCACGCTTGCTGTCATGCCTTGTCCCTCAGTCTGGGATCGACGACCAGGTAGATCAGATCGACGATGAAGTTGATAAGGACATAAAGAAAGCTGTTGAGAATAAGGATGCCCGAAACGAGGGCGAAATCCTTGGTGTTCACGGCATTGACCAGAACCGCGCCAAGTCCCGGGCGGGCGAATACGGCCTCAACCAGCACCGTGCCCGAGAGCAGATGGCCGATTGCCCATCCGCTCAAGGTAATGCCCGGGATCAACGCATGCCGCAGGACGTGTCGTGCGCGAACCCCGGCAGCACTCATACCGCGGGCGCGGGCGGAGAGGACGAAGGGCTCACGCATGGCGCGGTCGAACTCGCTGCGAATGGATTGTCCGATGAAGCCGGCCAGCGGTACCGCCAGGGTGACCGTCGGGAGGACCGTGTTGACCAGACCCGTGCCGCCGATCACTGGAAACCAGTTCAGCCAGATCGCGAAGACAATGAGCAGCAGGATGCCGACCCAGTATTGCGGCAGCCCCGCCAGGATGGTCTCGGCGGCCGAGCCGAACGCTCCGAGGCGGGCGCCGCGTCCAGCCGTCAGCAGCGTCCAAGGAATGGTGAAGATCCATGCCAGCACCAGAGCTGCGATCGCCAGCGTGAATGTCGGCGCAATCTGCTCGCTAATAATGTTTAAGACGGGCCGCTGGAGTTCGTACGATGCTCCAAGATCACCATGCAGGAGTCCGCTAACGTAGCGGATGTATTGGACGGCGATCGGTTGGTCGAACCCATAGGCTGCATTGATCGGAGCCAGTTCCTCGGGTGTACGCTCGATGGCCTGCCCCGAGCGGATATTGAGAAGGATCGTCGCGCGATCACCGGGAAGGATCGAGAGTACAAGGAAGGTGATCGTTACCGTTCCCCAAAGGACAAAGAGCGTTGCTCCCAGTCGACGCAGGATCCTGCGCGTCAGGTTCGAGGACGAACGAGGCTGAACATCATCGGCGGGGACCATATCGAGTCCGGAGGAGATGACAGGCATATGTCACTCCTTGACGAAATACGCATCGTAGAAATTCAGCAAGCCGTTGCCCTGATCCTGCCATAACCCTTTCAGGTTTTTGGCAATGGCGACATTGTAAGTGAAGTTATAGACACCGACCGCGACCGCTTGGTCCGTAAACCACTGCTGAAGCGTATTGAATTTTTGCTGACGTGATTTCGGATCGGGCTCACGCTGAGCATCTATAATCTGTTCTTCTATCTCGGGATTATTGAAGAATGTCGTATTATTCCCGTTCGGTTGACCCTTGAGCTGGTGATTATAGACGATGTCGAGAATATTCGGCGATGGCCACACCCAATAGCCGAAGCTGATCTCCTTGTCGCCGGGCTTGGAATAGGCGCCAGCAAACCCCTCGGTCTGCGTAAGGGGTATCAGGTCCACTTTTATGCCGACATTCTTGACCTGATCTTGAATGACCTGAAGGGCCACGGCGCCCTCGGCATCGATGATCGCCTGGTTGAAGGGCAGCCGAGCCTCCAGTGTCTTGCCGTCCTTGGCCCGATAGCCATTCGCGTCGCGAGCGGTCCAGCCCGCTTCATCGAGCAACTTGTTGGCTTTGGCGGGATCGAATGGGTAATTGTCGTCGACATTGAGATAAAGCGGCGTGGTCTTGCTCAGCGAACCGTTACCTTCGAACGGCACGGTCCCTTTGAAGACCGCCTGGACGATCTTTTTGCGGTCGACAGCATCGACAAAGGCCTGACGTACGCGCTGGTCGGTAAACGGTCCACGAGAGACGTTGAACGACAATCCCTGGGGACGACCCGTCGCCACGAACGAAAGCGTCTGAAACTGCCGCTGCGCGTTCTTCCACTGTACCGAGGGCGGTTGGTACGCGACGTCCGCCTCGCCGCTGACGAGCGCTCCCCAGCGCGTCGTCGCATCTGGCACGAACCGCCATTCCAGCCGCTGGGCGTAAGCCCTGCCATTATGATGGGCGTTGGGGGGCGCCCAATTATAGGCGTCGTTGCGTACGAAGCTGATCCCGGCGCCGCGCGTCCATTTCTCTACCCGCCATGGACCCGTGCCGACTGGTGCAAGGCATTTCTGCTCGCTCGTGTTGCGGGCGATCGAGGTCGGGGACTGAAAGCCATAATGGCCATTGGCCAGAACATTATAGATTTCTGGATTGGGCTCAGAGAGATGCAGCTCGACCGTGAAATCGTCGACTTTCGTGAAGCCTTGCATGTAGGTGAAGCCGTGCCAGCCGATGCCTTTTTCCCAGACGGGATAATTGGCGATCACCGCGTCAGCGTCGAACTTCGTTCCGTCCGTGAAGACAACGTCCTTGCGGAGATGGAAGGTAATCGTCTTGCGGTCGCTCGACTGGCTCCAGTCGGTCGCAAGCCACGGACGGATCTGGCCGTTATCGTAGCTGACGAGGTAGTCGAAGACCTGTCGCGCGAGATAGGCCTGCTGCACCCAGCCACCCCAGAGGCAGGGCGGCTCTTGCTGGTGGACATAGGTTATGGTTCCGCCATCAACGCGCTGGTCTTGATCCGCGCTGCCCGTGGCGAATGCCGGCAACGGGGCCCACCCCGCAAGCAGAACAATGGCTGCAACCTTTGATGTGGCCCGGGCTGTCATAGCTATTCTCTTCATCAAGCCTGCTCGTTTCGCTGCTCGAGTCCGTGTCGGCCCCGATCTCTCCGCTCGATCGCTCAATGCGTCCCGAAGCCGTTCAGGCCTATGGCTCGAGCCCGGTGGCTATCCGCGAGGCGATCGCCGGCGCCGAACAATTTTTGCCTGAATGTACCCGGTGTATATTCGCTCTGGGCAAGGCCGCGAGCCTGGAGGACCGGGACGACATGGTCGACCCACTCGTCCCACCATCCGAGCGTCGTGATTGGAACGACGTTGAACCCGTCGACACCTGCATCCGCCCAGCGTTGGACTTCATCGGCGATCTGCTCGGGCGTGCCGGCGAATCGACCCGGAAGCAGGGCAGTCTGCACAAGATGCTCCCCCCATGTCGCATCAAGGTCGAGGTCGGGATTACGATCGAGGATTCGGCGGAAACCGCTGCGGACATGTTCGCTGCTGGCGTAGCGCTCCTGAAGTTCGCGAATCGTCGTCTCAGGCGGAATGTTGAAGTAATCGATGCCGCTATTTCCGCTCAAGAACGCCTGGAATGCCGCGAAATCCGTATGCTCATGGAGATAGGCCTGCTTTCGCCTGGCTTCCTCCTCGGTCGAGCCGATGACGGTCGATAGGGTGACGATCTTCTTTAGCGATTTCGGGTCGCGTCCAAGTCGCAGGGCTAGGTCGTCGAGGATCGCGATATCGCGCACGGCCGCCTCGGGTGTAGCCGACGGGAGAAAGGTAACCTCCGCGTTGCGCACCGCAAATTCCCGCCCGGCTGTGGAGTTTCCGGCCTGAAAGAGCACAGGCGTGCGCTGCGGGGATGGCTCGACGATGTGAGGACCGGCCACACGGTAGCGATCGCCTACGTGGTTGATCCGGTGGATGCGCTCTGGATCAAAAAAGCGATTGCTGGAGGCGTCGTGAAGAACGGCGCCCTCTTCCCACGAATGCTCCCACAATTTGTAGGCGACATCGAGATATTCCTGGGCCCATCGATACCGCTCGTCATGTGGTACGATGCCGTCGTAGCCGAAATTCTGAAAGCCGTTCGTCAGGTAGCTCGTAACGATGTTCCAGCCGATCCGGCCGTTCGTGTAATGGTCGAGCGAGGAAAGCTGCCGGGCAAACGCGAACGGGTGACTCTGGATGATATTGCTCGTGACCGCCAGGCCCAGATGCTCTGTAGCAAGCCCGAGTGCGGACACGATGGTGATCGGGTCAGCCGAGGGGAATTGCGACCCCGCGCGGATGGTATGCTCGAAATCGTAGACGCCAGAAACATCGGCGATGAAGAGCGTATCGAAACAGCCGCGCTCGAGAGTCTTCACCACATGAACATAGGGCTCGAGCTTGGAGTAGCCATACTGAATGCTGCCCTCCGGAGTCCGCCAATAACCGTGACTATGATGATTGGGGGTAAGATGGAGAAAGCCGTTATAGATAAGGCGGCTAGTCATCAAGTCATCCTAGTTTTCGGAAAACACCACGAAGATTGTGCAAGAATCAATAATGTCTGCGATACTCTTTACCGAAAAACCATGTTTAGCATCTAGGTCCGGGTATTTGAGGAATTACGATAGATATTTCTCTAAACCCTAATCCGCTCGTCATGCGACCTCCACAACGACACCGGTCTGTCTTGAATAATCCGCGTCGAAGCAGCCTTCGACGGCAGAACGCATCCTGCTGGATCAAGGATCCAGCGATGGAAAAACTTCCGCGTATCGTTATTTTCGCCTCTGTCGATAGTCCATATTCCCTATCTTGTATAGGATCAATAAGGAGGCGGGCGTTCCAGCCGCTCACAGGTGAGCCTGGTCGCAGCACAGCTGAGCGCGGCCCCAATAGGCGAGCGAGCGCCCCCGCCCCGAGGTCAGGCCTCAGGCCGGAATGTTCCCGAATGACTCGATCCGGGTATGTATCCAGCGCGCGACCGCGTACTGTCGTGGAACGGTGCCCGATAACTCCCAATTATGCCCATTCTAGGATGTCGGATACGTCCCGGTCCGGCGGGCAGGCTTGAGTGCTGCCGCCTGCCGGTCGATGCGGTGCTCATGAGCATGGCGACGGCCAAGCAGCTGAGCGACCAATGTCATTCACGTGTCCTCGGGCATCGTCCTCACGATGAAGGACGCTCTGCCATCGTCCTGACGCTCCCGTCGACAGGCTGCGGTGTGCCTCTTGCCCCCGCCCTCCTTTATGAATGGTGGTAGCAGCGGCTGGCGACGCTGCCGCATTCGCCCGCTATCGCGCACTGCGGATGCCCCATGCGCACAATGCGCATATCTTGACTCAATGCGCATTGTGCGCAAATCATCCGCGCGGCAGGCTGTTGCCCGCCCAAGTAGTGATCGATTCGGGCCGCGCATTTCGCGCAACGGGGAGGAAATATGCAGCTTCCAATCAAGCGCACCATCGAGCGCATTCCGGGCGGCATGATGGTGGTGCCGCTGCTGCTGGGGGCGCTGGTCGCCACGTTTATTCCGGATGCGCCCAAATTCTTCGGCTCTTTCACGAACGCACTCTTTACGGGCTCGCTCGCCATCCTTGCGGTATTTTATGTCTGCATGGGAGCCAGCATCGATTTCCGCGCCACCCCCTACATCGTCAAGAAGGGCGGCACGCTCCTAATCGTAAAGATCGGCGCCGCCATGATCTGCGGCGTAATCGCCGGGCATTTTCTCGGTGAGGCGCCGGTTTCGGGAGGGATCTTTGCCGGCATCTCGACCCTGGCCATCGTGGCAGCGATGAATGATACGAATGGCGGCCTCTATATGGCTCTCATGGGTCAATATGGCCGGCCGCGTGATGTTGGCGCCTATACGATCATGACGCTGGAAAGCGGGCCCTTCCTAACGATGGTGACGCTGGGCGTCGCAGGCCTCGCCGCTTTTCCCTGGCAGTCTCTGGTGGGGGCTATTCTACCTCTCGTCTTCGGCATGATCATCGGTAATTTCGATCGCGAGATGCGCGCCTTTCTCGGCCGGGCCATACCCGTAATGATACCCTTCTTCGCTCTGGCACTGGGCGCCACCCTCGATCTCAGCAAGGTATGGCAGGCGGGTCTGCTCGGCGTCGGCATGGGCGTGGCGGTCGTCGTTCTGACCGGCATCCCCCTCTTCTTCGCCGATCGCCTGACCGGTGGCACCGGTGTTGCCGGCGTCTCCGCGGCCTCCGCCGCCGGTAATGCCGCAGCTGTGCCGGCGATCGTCGCGGCGGCGAATCCGGCTTATGCCGACGCCGCCGCTCCAGCGACCATTCTCGTTGCGGCCTGCGTGGTCGTCACCTCGATCCTGGTGCCCATCGCCACCGCATGGACTTACCGGGTATTCGGCCAAGGTGAGGATCTTGCAGGTGAGCAGGAAGCCGACGCGGACGTCCTCGCTGAATCCTATCAAGGGGCTAGCAGGGCTGCCCGATGACACAGAGCTGGCTCATCCTGGCCGACGATCTCACTGGTGCCGCCGACTGCGCCATCGCGTTCGCGCGCCGCGGCCGCCGCGCCGTAGTGAGCTGGGGCGAGGTGGAGAGCGGCTGGCGACCAGCCGATGTCGTCGCGTATGACACTGCCAGCCGGGGACTGCCGCCTGAGCGCGCCGCGCAGGCACATCGCCAGATGCTTGGGCGTCTGAGCGGCCCCGATCGAACGCTCTTTAAGAAGATCGATTCGACGCTACGCGGTGAACCGGCGATCGAAACGGCTGTGACCGCCGAGTTCCTGCGGGCCCAGACAGGCATGGCGTTCGGCGTCTTTGCCCCGGCCTTCCCATCGACGGGCCGCACGACCATCGACGGTCATGTCCATGTTGCCGGCAGGCCGCTTGAGGAAGCGGAGGTCTGGCGCCGTGACCACACTTATGCGAGTGCCGATCTCGTCGAGGTGCTAGCCAGCGCCGACGTCGTAGCGGAACGGGTGCCGCTGGCGATCATTCGCCGTGGCAGCGCCGCCTTGCGGGCTGCGTTCGCCGCGATCAAGGCACACCAAGCGACGGTCGCAGTGTGCGATGCGGAGACCGATCAAGATCTTCATCTCATCGCCGAGGCCAGCCTTCCCGGGACACCCGGCGATTTCTTTATCGGCAGTGCCGGGCTTGCCCACGCGCTGGCCGCCAGGGTGCCCGGCCACGCCGTGGCGACCCCATCCGTCACCGACGGCCGGCAAGGTGCACTGATCGTCGTGGGTTCGCTTGCCGCGACGTCGCGTAGCGGTGCGCGGAAGCTGGTTGCTGGCGGCGAGGTCGTTCATGTCCCCGTCACGCCGGACATTCTCCTCTCTGATGCGGAGGACCGAACTGAGCTCGGCCACGAGGTTGCGCGCCTGCTTGATGCGGATGCCGATGTACTGGTCGAGATCCAAATGGGCCCGTCGCCGGACATGTCGCTGGGGCCCCGACTGGCGGCGGGCTTGGCCGCGGCGCTCGAACCTGCGGCGGATCGAATGAGCGCGTTCGCCGCAACGGGCGGCGAAACGGCTGCAGCGCTCCTTTCCCGGTTTGGCGTCAACGGCATCGAGCTGATCGACGAAATCGAACCCGGTGTGGCCCTGGGCTTTAGCCTTGGCAGGTTATCAATTCCGGTTGTCACCAAGGCCGGGGCCTTTGGTGACGAGAACAGTCTCGGCCGCATCGCGGCTAGACTTCGAGCCATTCGTAAAAGTGGAATATCGACATGAGTCAGGGCGCTTCTAGTCTCCCCACCATCGCGATCACCATGGGTGATCCGGCGGGTATCGGTCCGGAAGTCATCATGAAGGCGCTGGCGCAGAGCGAGGTCCATGCGATGTGCCGGCCGTTGGTCATCGGTGATGCCGAGCGCCTGCGGCAGGCAGGCCGCATTGTCGGCAGCGACCTTGTGGTCGAGGCGGTCGACGACGCGGCGGAGAGCGTTGCATCGCGGCACGTGCGTTGTGTCGATCTGCAGCTGGTTCCATCCGATCTGGCCTTCGGCAAGGTCTCGCCGATTGCCGGCGAGGCCGCCTATCGCTACATTGAAAAGGCGGTCGATATCATCAGAGCCGGGATCGCCGATGCGATCTGTACGGCCCCCCTCAGCAAGGAGGCGCTGCACGCCGCCGGCCACAAATTTCCGGGCCACACCGAGCTCCTGGCGCATCTGACCGGTACTCCCGAGGTCTCGATGATGCTGGTCTCGCCCAAGCTGCGCGTCATACATGTGACCACGCATATCGGCTTGATCGACGCGATCGCGAAAATCGAGCCCGGGCTGGTGGAGCGCGTCATAACGCGCGGGCATGACGTACTGGTCAACGCCGGGATCGCCAACCCCAAGATCGGCGTCTGCGCGATCAATCCGCATGCTGGCGAGAACGGCCTCTTTGGCCATGGCGAGGAAGCCGCGAAGATCACGCCCGCGATCGAGGCCTGTAAGGCCAAAGGCTGGGACGTGCGCGGGCCTCTGCCGGCGGATACCCTCTTCTTCCTAGCAGGCCGCGGCGATTACGATATGGTGGTCGCCATGTACCACGATCAAGGTCATGGGCCGATCAAGGTTCTGGGACTCGAGGCAGGCGTCAACATCTCGGTGGGCCTGCCCGTGATCCGCACCTCGGTCGATCACGGCACCGCTTTCGACATCGCCGGGACGGGGGTGGCCGACGAGCGGAGTCTCGTTGAGGCCCTGAGGCAGGCGGTCAATCTGGCGCCCAAGCGGCAGTGCACCCAGCCGGCAACGCCAGAGCCTGCCCCAACTGCGCATGCGTAGCCAGCAGCGACGCGCACTATTGCTGGGCGCGTTGCGGACGGGCGAGGTGGATGTTGCCGGCCTCGCCCGGCATTTTGGCGTCTCGGCCTCGACGGTGCGGCGCGACCTGCAGCATCTCTCTGCGGAAAAGGCCGTGCGGCGCACCTACGGCGGCGCGATCTTGACCACGCAGGGACCGGAGTCGACTCTCAGCGAGCGCGAGACGGTCCAGGACAAACAAAAGCGTGCCATCGCCCTGGCGGCGTTGGCTATGATCGAGGACGGCGAGACGTTAATTCTCGATGCCGGATCGACGGTCATGGCGCTGGGCTGCCTGCTCAAGGGGCGCAGGCTCACGATCGTCACCAATAATGTCGCTCTCTTGCCCGCACTTGCGAATGAGCCGAATATCGAGATGATCGTCCTCGGAGGCTCGCTCCGCGCCACCAGCATGGGGACCGTGGGTCACTTTGCGATGGAGGCTCTGCGCCGTATCACCGCCGATCGCGTTTTCATGAGCGCCGATGGCGTGGTCGCCGGCCGAGGCCTTTGCGAGGCCAGCCTCGACCAGGTATGGCTCAAGAGTCTGATGATGGAGCAGGCGCGCGAGACGATCGTGCTCGCCGACGCAACCAAGCTTGGCCGTTCGGAACAGTCCGCCTGGGCGCCATTGCCGCCCCGTTGGCGCCTCGTTACCGATGCCGAGGCGACGAGCCCCGAAATGTTGGCCCTAATCGCAGCCGGGGCGGAGGCAATCACGGTAACACCCTGAAAATGGGCAGGCCCAGACCGCCATTCACAGTTGCGAGGCGCGAGGGGCATGTTGCTGTGTGGCTTGCGGACAGCACCGCACGCCCGTGGCATTGAGCTACGAGAAAGCATGCTGGCGGTCGCGCCCTAGTTGGGCGACATGGCGGGTCCGGGTGCCCGAGCCATGAGATCGGCGTCGAGTCCCGCTTAGACTTAGAGATGGCGACTTAAGCTTTACAGCGAGGCTCCGCCTTATTTGACCGCGTGAGCATAACATCGGCACCGTTTCGCCTGCTAGGACCAAGCGAGTTGGTCGCGTGTCCAATGCCTGCATCTCGATTCAGGCTCGCGCTAAACCTTTCTCGCCGGCGGCGGTTGAAAACCGCGAGAACATTGGCTTCTGCTTTCCGGCGTCAAAGAAGATCGCCACCTTGGTATAGCGCGTTATGCCGTTCGTAACGGTGAAGGTGTCGAAGGCGCCGGTTGGATTGGTATGCATCCAGCGCTAGATGTCCTACAGGAACGTGAGGCCGCCCAGTCCCGCTTTCATGATTTTAAAGTTATCGACGATAGCTGTGGCGAGCTTCTTGTTCGACTAATTGTGTTCCGTTTCAGATCGATCGCTTCAAGCGGTTGCTGGCAAAAAACCATTTAAGGGCGTATCAACTCTCCAGGAATTCGGCGATCGTGGCCGCAATTTCCTCGGCGTGCGTCTCCAGCGCGAAGTGACCCGTGTTGAGGAAGCGAACCTGGGCATTCGGCAGGTCGCGCTTGTAAGCCTCGGCACCTGGCGGAAGGAAAAACGGGTCCTTGTCGCCCCAGATTGCCAGCAACTTAGGTTGGTGTTCGCGGAAATAGGCTTGGAAGGCGGGATAGAGAGCGACGTTGTTCGCATAATCGAGGAACAGATCGAGCTGAATCTCATCTGCCCCAGGACGCCCCATGTACCAGGAATCGAGCGTGTATCCGTCAGGCGAAACTCTGGTGATATCGGGAACGCCGTGGTCATACTGCCAGCGGATGGATTCCGGCGTAAGCATCTTGCGCAGCGCCTGCCGATTTTCGTCGCTTGGGTCACGCCAGTAGCGCTCGATCGGATTCCATCCGTCGCTCAGCCCTTCCTTATAGGCATTGCCGTTTTGCGTGATGATCGCGGTTACGCGCTCGGGATGAGCCATTGCGATACGCAGGCCGGTCGGTGCGCCATAGTCGAAGATGTAGATGGCGAATTGATCGAGTCCGATGACCTCGGTGAAACGATCGATTACCTTGGCAAGATTGTCGAAGGTGTAGGTGAATTGCCTGCGTGAGGGCTGCGCCGTCAAGCCGAAGCCCGGCAGGTCCGGCGCGACCAGGTGGAAGCGATCAGCCAGCAGCGGGATCAGGTCGCGGAACATATGGCTGGACGAGGGATAACCGTGCAGCAGCAGCAGGGGTGGTTTGGCTGGGTCGCCGGCTTCGCGGTAAAAGACCTCGAAGCCGTCAACGTCGGCTGTGCGGTAGGATGTGTGGGTCATGGTCGTGCTCCTTGCGTGCCTGGCGCCAACGGCGGTCGGGATGATGGACGCGGGGAATGATTAAAAGCCGAGCTCGCTGAGCCCTGGGTGATCGTCCGGGCGGCGACCCAAGGACCAATGATAGCGGCGGTCCGACTCTTGAATCGGCACATCGTTGATGGACGCGAAGCGACGACGCATCAGACCATTCTCGTCGAACTCCCAATTCTCATTGCCATAGGAGCGGAACCAGTTGCCGCTATCGTCGTGCCACTCGTAGGCAAAACGGACCGCGATGCGGTTCTCGCGGAATCCCCACAGCTCTTTGATGAGTCGGTAATCAAGCTCGCGCTGCCATTTGCGCTTTAGAAAATCGATGATCGCTTCGCGCCCCTGCACGAACTCGGCGCGATTTCGCCAGTAGCTATCGACGGTGTAGGCGAGCGCGACCTTTTCAGGATCGCGACTGTTCCAGCCGTCTTCGGCCAGACGAACTTTTTCGACCGCAGTTTCCACCGTGAACGGTGGCAAGGGAGGACGCTGGGTACTCATGTGGGATCTCCATTGTTGGCGCGGCGAGCACGTAGCTCTGCATTCTCGGATTCGAGTTGGGCCAGACGATCACGAAGCGGACGTACCGCCTCGTGGACTTCCTGCTCGGTGAAGCGCGGTGTGATGTGCTGTGAGCAATTCCAGTCGAAGTTTTCGAGGCGCAGCCGGAAGACACGTTCTAGCTTCGCTTGGTAGTCCGCTACGGTGACAAGCTCGGTCAGCGCTGGGTCTGTGTCGAGCGCCAGAGTTTCGACGTGGACATAAATCTTGAGCCGCGCACGTTGCGCGTAGTCCATAAGGAACAGGCAGGCGCGATCATCCGCTGCGACGTTGCCAGTACTGATATACTGGCGGTTGCCGCGATAGTCGGCAAAAGCAAGCGTGCGATTGTCGACCAGCTTGAGAAACCCTGTTGGTCCACCGCGGTGCTGCACGTACGGCCAGCCGGTTTCGGAAACCGTCGCCATGTAGAAGCTGTCGCGGGTCGCAATGAACGCTCTCTCGTCATCGGTGAATCGATCGAACTCGCGATGCCCGTTAAAGCCCTTCCAGAAGTGATCGACGCCCATCCTGGCCTGTGCAGCCCGGACGCTGGGGGTCACGGCAATCTCGAGAAACCCATAGGACATGATGGGTCTCCGCTGATGAAATAACAGCAAATAGGGCGCTGGCCCCCTGCCCGATTGGTATCATGCGCCTTCTGCGGCGTGGACGACCGGAAAGTCGATGTCGGTCTCCGCGACCAGATTGAGCAGATTAGTGAAGACGTTTTCCGCGGTGACGGCAACGATCTCCACAATCTGACAGTCGCTGTAGCCAGCGTCGCGTACAGCCTTGATATCGGCATCAGTGACGTGACCACGTTCGCGTACGACCTTGGCGGCAAACTGAACGGCCGCGTTGGCCTTGACGTCGCTTGATGCGCCCTTGCGATTCAGCGCGATTTCTTCCGGGCTGATCCTGGCGAGGTTAAGGCCGAGATATGTGTGGGCCGACAGGCAGTAGTCGCAGCCATTCACTTGGGCGACGGCCAGCGCGATCCGCTCGCGGGTCTTCACGTCGAGCGTCTTGGTTAGTGCGGCACCATTAGACGTGAAGCCCTGCAACGTGGTTGGGCTCTGCGCGAGCAGGCGATACATGTTGGGGACGACGCCGAGCTGCTTGTGCACGGCATCAAGAACCGGCTTCGAGGCTTCCGGGGCGACGTCGAGGGCGAGGATAGAGAGACGGGACATGCTGTTCTCGTTCCGGGTCATGAGCCGGGATTGGCTCGGTAAGGAGAATCATGCGTCTTTCCATCTTGGTTGATAATCTGATAATATCAGGAATCTCCTTGCCATTATTTGGAAGAATGAAATCGACCGTCTGGAAGCTATGTCGATGCTGGTAGCCGTAACAGAGAAAGGCAGTCTGTCTGCGGCAGGACGCGCTTTGCAGGTCCCGTTGGCCACTCTCAGCCGTAAGATTTCCGACCTCGAAGCTCTACTAGGCACACGGCTGCTCGTTCGTACAACACGCAAGCTCACACTGACGGACGCGGGCATCGGCTATGTTGCAGCGGCGCGCCGTATCCTCGAGGAGGTCGAAGTGGCCGAGCGCGAAGCGGCCGGTGAGTTTATTGTGCCCAAGGGCGAGTTGGTCGTGACCGCGTCCCTTATGTTCGGGCGCCTGCATGTCCTACCGGTTGTCACCGACTTCCTGGCGACATTTCCCGAAATCAATATCCGGCTCATGCTGGCCGATCGCAACGTGGATCTCATCGGCGACCACGTGGACATGGCCGTACGAATCGGGAACTTGCCAGACAGTTCGATGGTGGCAACACAGATAGGCGTGATGCGTACAGTGACATGCGCCAGCCCGGCTCTCCTTGCCGGTCGTGGTACGCCGCAGACCCCCGATGATTTACAACTTATTCCATGCGTGGCCGTGGACACGCCCATGCCTTCACCAATTTGGCGTTTCCGGAATCCACGATCAGGCGCCGCGATTCACATTGGAATAGTGCCGCGCCTGACCGTAACGACGACGGAAGCTGCGGCTCAGGCTGCAGTGGGCAATGTCGGCGTTGTCCGGTTACTGCATTACCAAGCAGCTGAAGCGGTCGAACGTGGTGAACTGCAAATCATTCTTGAGACATATGAGCCAGAGCCCGCCCCAGTTCATCTTGTTCACGTATCGCGTGGACAGATGCCGTTGAAAATGCGTCGGTTCCTTGATTTTGCCGCGCCGCGCCTCAAGCAGGTTCTCAGCAGAATTAATTCCATTCAGCCTATGTAGGCAATACTTACCGACACTAGGTCGTAAACTCATAAATTCGGAACGCTCTCAGGACCAATCTACCGCTGCTGTATTGAGCTGATATGCAGATCGTTATGCGCGCAAACCTTTTATGGAACAGGAAACGCCTCCAGATGCCGAATCAGGAGCCGAAATCCTCGATCCACAATCTTGTCATCCCGGACGACGTAGCCGACTGTTCTTGAGAGAGGCGGATTCAGGTTATGCGATACTGCTCCTGGTGTTGGAGTAAGGAGTGCCAATTTTGGGACGATCGCAGCTCCGAGCCCGGCGCCAACCAGTACTTTGATTGCTTCGAAACTGCCCAACTCCATGATGGGTGTGACCGCCACCTCCGACGCGTGAAACCAAGCATCCGTGATCGTGCGCGTATCGCCGGCGGCGCGGTAGGCGATAAATGGGAGCTGCGCAAGTTGCTGCGGCATAATTCCCTTAGGGTATGTGCCTGCCCGCTCCGGTAACATCGCCATCAGCGGTTCAGAAAATAGCGGTATGTAGGTCAACGAAGGAACGGTGCCCCTGGGCAGCGTCATCAGGCCGATGTCGAGATCGCCGGCTTGGACCTGTGGCACAAGATCTGCTGTGTCTCCGATGGTCACCTTGAGCGACAGACGCGGCATCGCCCTCTTTACGGCGCCCAGGACCGACGGCAGGAGGTGGATGCACCCGGTCGCTCCGGAACCGATCCTGATCTGGCCCGAATCCCCCTGCCTGGTCTCAGCCGCGAGCACCACGGCATCCTCCGCAGCTGCCAAGGCGCGGCGCGCCGGTTCCACGAGCGACTGGCCCGCCGCGGTCGGGATTGATCTCCCATTCGCTCGCTCAAACAGGCGTACGGATAGCGTTCGCTCCAGCTCCCGCAACTGCTGGCTGACAGCCGGCTGCGTCAAACCTAACGAGCGCGCCGCGACGGAGACGCTTCCTGTCTCTGCCACGAGAAGGAACGCCCGAAACTGCTTGATGGAGGGTAACCGCATAAGAAAAACTTATTCTAATAGGGTTCATAGAAAATAGTTTCTTCCCTATCAGGACACAAGCCGGGTAAACGAGGCACCGAGTTTCACCGCTAAACGTTTGTAGCTAAATAACTTTTTGGGCGCATACGAATGTCGATCTTTTTGTCTCGCCGGGCGATGATTGCCGGGTTGTCGATTGCCTCAGGAGCTATAATCGTAGGCCCTGCATGGGCTCAGAGTGATCCAGCGATTGCCGCGATCGAGCAGCGCCATGGCGGCCGGCTGGGAGTTTTTGCCGTTGACACCGGGTCGAACCGAGCGCTCGCACATCGCTCCGACGAACGGTTTCTTATGTGCAGCACTTTCAAGGGTCTGCTCGGCGCGCTGATCTTGGCGAGGGTGGACCAGGGTAAGGAAAGCCTGCAGCGCCGAGTCACCTATAGCGAGCAGGACCTGATTTTTACGTCGCCTATCACCAAGACCAATGTCGCAAAAGGCCAGATGTCAGTGGAGGACCTTCTTGAGGCCATGCTGGTGTATAGCGACAATACCGCCGCCATCCTGCTCATGCGTAGCGCTGGCGGGCCTGCGGCGCTCACGCAGTTCTTGCGGGGTATCGGGGACACTGTCACGCGCTCTGATCGCTACGAGCCGAAGTCGAACCAGTACGATGGGGCGCTCGACACCACTTCGCCGCGCGCGATCATTGGATCGGCTTACCAAATACTCATCGGAAACGTGCTCACGCCAGCCTCTCGGGCGCGCCTTGAATCCGGTATGATTGCGTGTAAGCCCGGCGTCAGGCGCATCCGCGCGTCCTTGCCTGCAAGCTGGTCTATTGGCGACAGGCCAGGTGAGAATGTGACCGAAGAATCGAACGACTATGCCATTGTGCGTCCGCCCGGTCGTGCACCTCTGCTGATAGCGACATACTACGATGACCCGCATAGGAGCACAGCCGATCGCGAGGCGGTCATCCGCGATGTTGGGTCCGCATTTGTCGCCTGGGCAAACGGTTAAGCCACTATGAGCACCGGTCATCGCAACCCCCGGATCGACCTGATCCGGGGTATCTCGATACTTCTTGTGCTGCTGCATCACTTCAACATCGCGTATCGTCTGAACGATACGCCGTTGGCACAGCTGATAAGCTGGGATGCCGTGAGAGCCGTCGTCCGAAACGGCAATTACGGCGTGACGATGTTTTTCGTTATCTCGGGCTATCTCATTACGTCGAATGCAAACCGGCGTTGGCCTGATTTTGCGCGCATGGATCTGCGTGGCTTCTATGTATTGCGCATCGCGCGCATTGTTCCTTGCCTTCTTCTGCTGCTTGGTGTCGCCGATATACTCGCGTTGAGCGGCATTGCCATTTTCCAAAACCACGCTCCACAGGGAACGCTGGTCTCGCTTTGGGTCGTGAACCTCGCATCCCTGACCTTCTGGATGAATGTCCTGATTGGCCTCTACGGCTGGGTCAACTATCCGCTAGGCGTGCTATGGTCCTTGTCAGTCGAGGAAGTCTTCTATCTAACGTTCCCTCTGCTCTGCGTGCTACTGCGCCGCCCATCGCGATTGATCGCTTTCTGGGCCGTGATCATTGTTGTCGGCCCCCTCTATCGTGCGGCGCACCAGGGCGATGAAGGCGACTTCCTCTATTCTTATTTCGCGTGTTTCGACGGAATTGCCATTGGCTGCTGTACGGCATTGCTGGCCGGCAAGCGGCCGATGCCCCTTCTCGCCAGCTGGCCGGTTCAGATCCTGACCTTGATCCTCATGGCGTTCCTTTACCTCTCTTATCCCATTAGCGAGACGAATATTCTCGGTGTGACGGTAATGGCCTTGGGGACGGCCCTGCTGCTCATCGGTGCGCATCACGGACACGGCGAGGTATCTCAAGGGCGGGCTGGCGCTGGCCTGCGGTGGTTCGGGAGGCATAGCTACGAACTATACCTTCTTCACTTACTTTTTCTGGGAGCCATGCGGAGCATTTTGGTTCCTCATGCTGTGGGGGGTGCCGAGAAGCTGCTCTTGCTATCTGCCTTCCTCTTGCTCTCTGCAGCCTTCAGCCATGTCATCGCACGGTTCTATGCCGAGCCCTTAAACTTCTTTCTTCGCCGCTTGTTGTGGAGGCCTGCAAGGGCTGGCGAAAGTTCTGTGCCGACTGAGGAACCGGCGTCGTGTTGGTGGGCACGAGGACCACATTAACGCTTTCAGGCTTTCGCGATAGGATAGGAGCACCCTGTTTTTCCGGCGGTGGCAATGGTAAGGGGGCTTTACGAATGACGATTGCGCCGGGTGTCTTTTGAATAATGCATGGCAACAGGCCGAAATTGACGCACCGCCGCTGACAGAAAGCGCGCGGGCGGTCCTGCGGACGATCGCCAGCAACGGGCCTGCCACCAGACCACAATTGAGCGCTGCTCTGATGTTCTCCAAGCCCACAATGTCCGCGGCGGTCAGCGAGCTCGAACGTTATGATCTTCTGGCACCTGTAGGCGTCAATCGCGGCTCGGTCGGGCGCAGCTCGGTCACCTACGGCCTTGGCCCCAGGGCCGGCTTCGTTGTCGGGATCGATTGCGGGACGACGCATGTCAACGCGATCGCGCGCGGTCTCGATGGCGCAACGCTGGCCACGGTAGGAATGCAGCTGGTGGATAAGTCCGCCGCCGAACGGTTTCAGCTGGTCGAAGAGATTATCAAGCAGTTGCTCTCGCAGTCCGAAGCGCGATCGACACCACTGCGTGCTTTGGTTATCGCTCTTCCCAACATCATCTCCGCCTCGCTCGAGAGAATGTTCGGCCGCGATATACTGCTACCCATACTGGCACGGCTGCAATCCACCTACGGCGCACCTATACTCTTAGAAAATAACGTCAATTGCGCCGCTCTCGCCGAGTATCACGAAGGAGCTGCAAAGCATCACTCCTTCGCGATCTATATGCAGATCGGCGTGAAGACCGGCATGGGCATCGTACTCGATGGGCGGCTGTTCCGCGGCTTCAAGGGAGGCGCCGGCGAAATCGGCCATCTGCCATTTCCCTGGTCGGAGCGAGAGCAGCCGAAGTGGCAGCAGGTGGAAACCTATATGGGCTCGGCGGCTTTGCTGGAGCGCGCGGCCATGAGCTGGCCGAAGAAGGACGGAGCGCCGCCAGGAAGCACCAGCGATCTCTTTGCGCGCGTCGAGCAGTCTCTGGCTGCGCGCACCATTGTCGAACAACATGCCCGAGACATCGGAAACCTGGCCGCTGCTTGTGTAAGCGTGTTGGATCCGGAACTGATCGTACTTGGTGGCGGTGTCGGGCAAAATCCGCAGCTGCTGCCGAGTGTGAGGCGCGTCGTGAATGAATTGTGTTGGGCCGTCGAAGTCGTCAATGGCCAGTTGGCCGACCAGGCGACCGTTCTCGGCGCCGTGCGCCTTGCCATGGATTTCGCCATGGCAAGGCTTTTAGGAGAGGAAGGAAAGCCCGCTTTCCTCTATCCGGAAGCGCTGACCGTGGATCGGATCAGCGTTTAGCCGCTGCTCAAACGTCCCGCTTGGTGTCGGTCTGCCGGTAGCGGAATTCGCAGACTGGCAGTCCGGCGTCTTCCGAAAGCGTGGCAATGAGCAACTGCGCCGGCATAGCCTGCAGGATTGCGTCGCCGATGCCTTCGGAAAAGGCCGGAACATGGATGACGACCAGATTGTCGGCGTCTGCGATATCGGCTCTCGATGTTACCAGAACGGTGGGAATGCCAAAGCCAGCGAGATCCTGCGCCAGCTTGACTTCCCGCCCGTGACCGAACAGCAATACGCCGCTGTCTTGATCGTTCGGCTCCATCGGACCGTGCAGAAAGTTCAGCGTATCCCAGTCCTGGGCTGCCACACGCGCTGCTTCGCGAATGAGAAGTGCTGCATAGCCGGCTGTCCCGTAGGCCGTGCCTGCACCCACGCAATCGATCGACTTCTTGCCGGCAAATAGCTTGGCGGCCTTCTCTGCCTGTGCACGCGTCGTCTTCAAGACGGCTTCGGCTCGACCCGATATCTCGGCCCATTTCGTGGCTGATGGGCGTCCGGCCTTGTCGGCAAGGAGCGCCGCGGTTAGCAGCGAGCCCAGATAGCTCGTCGTGTTCGGACCACTGTCGTTGCCACTCCCGGTCGCGATCATGTGCTTGACGACACGGGAAATCGGCGTGCCATCTGCTTTGGCGACACCGTAAGATTCTGCATTCGGGCGAAGCTCCATCGCACGCGCCGGTTCTTCGCTGCGTCCGGATGCGGAAAAGGCGATATAGGCTCCGCCGGCATCGATCGATGCATCATAGAGATCCGTGCCCGGCAACGCGAAGGCCCGAATGCCTTGCGCACGCATCTGAGCCGCGGCCACGATGGCCGCGTAGAGGCTGGCGCCGATGCCAACCAGGATCGCAGGGCCTTTCGCGATAGGCGCAACGTCAAGGGCTTCAAGCCGCCTTGAAACGGCTTCGAGGCAGGATTTCAGGGCTTCGGGCTGGAGCGCGATCGCTTCGCGATAAGGCAATTTGTCCGACATGATCATTCCTTTATTTTTTGTAAAAAAAGCGGCCGCGCAGATCGCGGTTGCCAGGGAATTGCCGGTTTCAATCCAACTTCATGTAATCGGCGAAACGCGCAGCATCGTTGACGGTGACTTTGTCCAGCTTGTTCTCGCCGAGACCCCATTTTTCGAAGATCTTGGCGTAAGAGCCGTCATCGATCATCGACTGCATGGTGGCTGCCAGGACATCGCGCAATTGCGGGTTGTCCTTGCCGACTAGCATTGACTGATAGCCGACGGCATATTGGCTGCCTTTGACGAGTTCGAGCTTCTTGCTGCCTTCGGGCTGGTGCTGAAGGCTGTAGGCTGCAACGCCCGTCGTATCCATGGAGAGGTCCACGCGCCCGCTCTGCAATGCAATCGTAATCTGATCGTTTGAGGGGAACTGCATGACGTTGAGCGGCTTGTCGGCCGGGCAAAGCGTCTTCTGCTTGTCGAGAAGCTGGAGCGGGATGGAGCCCTGAACCGCGCCAGCATTCAACCCGCAAGCGTCTTTGAGCTTGTGTATGTCCTTCGGATTGCCTTCCAGAACTAGAATGCTGGTGCCTTCGAGCATGTAGTTGACGACATCGACAATCTTCTCGCGCTCGGCAAAATCGCCGAGACCCGACATGCCCATGTCGAAACGACCGGCCTGGATGCCGGGAATGATGCTCGCGAATTGAGCGGGAATGTCGGTAAACTTCACGCCAAGGCGCGTACCCATTTCGTCGCGAAGCTCACGCTCAAGACCGATGATCGTCTTGTTGTCCTCGCCGTAAAAATCGTATGGTGGCGTTTGCGGCTCAGTGCCGACTTTGATTTCACCCGCCGATTTGATCTTTTCCGGCAGCATATCATGCAACTTCTGGTCAACGCCCGCCGCCCATGCGGTAGAGCTTGCCAGCGCAGCTGCGGCCACCAGGATGATCGTCAGATTGATCTTTCCCGTCATCGGTAATCCCTTTTTCTCCTGATGCACGTGAAGGACGTGCGGCCTCATTTCGATGCCTGCCTGCCGGTCAGTGCATGCGTCTTAGAAATGCCTGGGTTCGTTGCTGTCTGGGGTTGTCGAGAAGCTCGCGAGCAGGGCCTTCCTCGACCACCACACCCTGATCCATGAAAATGATGCGATCGGCGACTTCACGCGCAAAGGACAGCTCGTGGGTCACCACGATCATGGTCATTCCATCGGCTGCCAGCTTGCGCATGACGTTCAGCACCTCGCCGACAAGTTCGGGGTCGAGCGCCGATGTCGGCTCGTCAAAGAGCATTAGCTTTGGATTCATCGCCAGTGCGCGGGCAATCGCCACGCGCTGCTGTTGACCGCCGGAAAGCTGATAGGGATAGGCGCTGCCTCGCCCCTCCAGATCCACCATCTTGAGCAGCTCTCTTGCGCGGTCGAGCGCCTCGGCGCGAGGCGTGCCGCGATTCAGGATCGGCGGCTGCGAAATATTGGTCAGGACATCTTGATGGGCAAAAAGATTGAAGCGCTGAAAGACCATGCCGATGTCGCGGCGCTGGGCGGCAAGATCCTTGCTGCTCATTTCATACAACGCATCGCCCCGCTCGTGATAGCCGATCAACCGGCTATCGACGAAAATTCGACCTCTGGTCATGCGCTCCAAATGGTTGATACATCTCAGAAATGTTGACTTGCCGCTTCCCGACGGACCAAGCAAGCATACGACCTCGCCCTTGCTGACCGCGAGATTGATGCCCTTGAGCACATCGAGCGAGCCGAAAGACTTGTGAACATCCACCGCCTCCACGATAGGTGAAGCCGCGGGCGAAATATTGGGAATGCTCATCCGTTTCTCCCTTCGGCGCGCATCAGCCGCAGGGCGTTCGTCACGAATCCGGGCGTCTGGTTCGTTGACTTGCCAAGTCGCTGCTCGACGATGAACTGAATGGCGGAGGCGATCGTCGTCATGACGAGGTACCAGATGCTTGCGACGATCAGTAGTTCGATAATCAAAAAGTTGCGCGCGTAGATGTTTTGTGCCCGTGTCAGCAGGTCCTGAGCCGCAACGATCGAGACCAGCGAGGTCGTCTTCAGCATCGAGATCGTCTGATTGCCGATCGGCGGGATGATGACGCGAAGCGCCTGAGGGAAAATGATGCGGAGCATGGCCTGGCCCGGCGTATAGCCGAGGGCTTTGGCGGCTTCGTGCTGACCGCTGTCCACCGCCATCAGCCCGCCGCGAATGATTTCGGCCATGTAGGCCGCCTCGTTGAGACTGAGGGCAAGAAGCGCTGCGATGAAGGCCGTGATGATCGAATTAGTATCGACGTGAAACGAACCGATATCAATACTCGGTATGAACAGCTGAATATTGAACCAGAAAATAATCTGAACCAGTAGCGGCGTGCCACGAAAGAACCAGATGTAGAGGCTTGCGAAGGCGGAAAGCACGGGGTTTGGAGAAAGCCGCATCATCGCCAGGATCGCCCCGGCGATGATGCTTATGACCATCGACAAGACGGTGAAAAGGATCGTCAACTTGATCCCGTCGAGGATCGTTTCATCGAAAATATACTGCGGTATGGCCGACCAGATGATGTGCCGGCTGGTCGCCACCAGAGACACCAGCAAGGCGACGATAATAATGAGCAACAACGCCACTGCACGCTGTCCCCAGTTTCGCGCTGGGATGATTTTTGGGGTCGTCATGCGGCTCTCCAATCACGCGCGGTCTTCAACTCGCCATCGACATGCGGCAGTGGA
Organism: Arboricoccus pini; assembly: GCF_900187945.1. Classification (GTDB taxonomy): domain Bacteria; phylum Pseudomonadota; class Alphaproteobacteria; order Geminicoccales; family Geminicoccaceae; genus Arboricoccus; species Arboricoccus pini. The sequence continues at coordinate 43,945 of NZ_FYEH01000008.1, forward strand.
AAAGTTGCGGGCAGAGTGCCGGCGCTGAGCTTGCGCGCCAGCGCCATCGCTCCCACAACGGGCTGTTCGCGCAGCAATGTCAGCGTCACATCCGGCAGGCGATTTGCCAGGGCGGTTTGGAATGCAGCAAGAAGGCGTGGCTGCCGGGCTATAACGCCACCGCCGGTCACGACGTGACCGCGCGGCGCGCCACGACGCACCAGTTGCTCAACGAGCGCCGAAAGCGCCACGCCCGCATCGGCGATAACCTTCTGCGCCGGCTTCGAGCCTGCATCCGCGGCGTAAAAGACGAGCGGAGCGAGCCGGCCAATACCGGCGGCCGTGCCGATCTCGCCAAGCGTTCGACCGAGTTCGATGGGAGACGAGATGGCCAGAGCCTCCATCAGGTTCTGGCCGAGGGCATCGAGCGTGCCTCCCTGATCAAGCGTAAGGCGCACGGCGCGCGCGGCCTCGCGCACCAGTCCGCTGGCGCTGCCTTCGTCGCCCAGGTACCAGCCCCATCCCCCCGATGCGATCATTCTTCGCAATGCATCGCGCGCCACGGCGATCGAGCCTGTGCCGCTGATGACCGAAATGCCGCTCTCTTTGCCTGCCGCAGGCAGGAGAAGTTCGGAATCGTTGAGAACCAGGACCGTGCCACGCAGGCGGGAGGCAAGCTTTGTTTGCAGCTCCAGTCGATCCTCATCGCTGTCGCAACCATGGGCGCCGACGACAGTGACTACCGGCATCGCTCCGGCGGTCGTAACGAGCAGCGAGACAAGCGCGTTGACGTCTGCGTCGTGATCGGCCCGTCCGCGCCATTCGGCCGTGGCCACTAACGCATCGCCGACCGCGCTGCCATCGCGCTCGGCGATGAGCTGGGTTTTCGTGCCGCCAATATCTATTCCGACAATCATGTACCAGCTTCCGTTTGTTAGGCAACTTACCTAACTATATGGAAGACGCAAGCAGTACTTGGCCGGTCGTTGCAGCCCATCCGAGCGGGCATGCGCGAGCGTGGAACGGGGCGATTCCTGGAGCGTTGCGAAACGTCGAGGAGATCCTTTCTGGCATGTGCAGCCGAGGAGGGTGATGGCTGCGGACGGCCGACGCCAGCTAGGCCATGTGACCGAATTTGAACGAGCATGGCCGAGGCGCAAAACAGAGATGGCCAGAAGCTCGCGTAGGATTTTTCGCATCAGGGCGCAACACGACTGATTGCGCCGCCCGCGCGAAGCTCCGGCAGCCAGACGGCGATACGACAGCGTAGGCAAAGCGGGACATTTTGGGTGACGAACATCTTCGGCAACCCTCCTCAACGGTTGCGCTGCCGAGAGGCTCAGCACCCCCTGGCTATCGATGACGACGAAGGTGCCATCTTGAACGTCGATCTGGCCCCTTTCGATAAAGACCAGCGAGGAGCGATCCTTGAGCGGGATGGGCCGAGGGGGCGCCATGCCCGGAAGCACGCTCACCGACCGTTGCTCCTGGCGCGGCGGATGAGCATCAGGCCGCAGCCCCAGGCCCTGGCCTTGCCGAAGCCGGCATGGAGGCGGCGCAAAAAGCGCGAAGGATCGTCGACGCGCAGCTTGCCATCGAATTCCAGCATGGAGAACCTAATTGGGCTCGAGGCCGGACCACGCGGAACGCGGATCTGCTCATAACCATCGATGCGCAGGCTCGCCTCCGGATCGAGCAGCGTGAAGACCGCCGTCTCACCTTGGCGCTCGAGCCAGGCCAGACCTGCACTGCGAATCGCAACCTCGCGACGTTCCGACCTGCTTCCCGCGAAAGCGCCGTCGGCCGGGGAAGAGAGTGCGTGCATGACGACGTCATGGTAGCGCTGAGTCTTTCCGGGCCCCTTTCTTTCCGGGTCGTGGCGCAGGCGGCGGACGGGATTGGCACGCAGGGAAAATGAGAGCTGGTCGCCGGCGCGAAGGACTGGCGACCATTGCTTGGTCTCCAGCGGCTCGAAAAGACCGTGCGGATCGAGCGGGGGCCTGGCCGACAGGACGAGAAAGCCGGCCTGGCCCGTGCCCTCCTCGCGCCAGAGAAAATCCCTCCGGCGATCCGCCGTGTCGGCAAAGAGCGTCCAGACCAGCCGGTGGGCGGTTCCGGTGCGGGCATGCGGATCGTCCGGCATGAGCAGGGGCCCCAGGGCGGAGAGTGCCCCATCACGGCGCAACCGCACGCGACTGAGATAAGCCATCGTCATGGCAACGCTCCGCTGGACGGGGCGGGTGTATAATCAAGGGTGCATGCATCCAGAGAACGACCAGTGCCACACCTTTTCCCGTCGTTAAACCGTCGAACCTTTTGACGCCGACGAAATCTGGGCGCTCCGAGGACGTGAACAGGTCTTGCAACCCGATTTCGCGCACTATCTTAACCAGTCGGAAGGAGGCCGTAAGCTCATGGGAGTGCATAGATAACCGGACGGGTGCTATTATTGATTATTTAGTTCTTGAAAAGCTAAGTAATTATAGAAATTACTTGAGAGTGAGCCCATTCTATAATGAAAAAACGGGAGATCCGATGAGATAATCTATGAATCGCTACGCGAAGTAGGCGCCCGACAAAAAGTACGAGATGTGCTTAGTGGAATTCTCTTTATTTCCTCACCCATTGGGTTCCAGATAGGCGACGAATGGCCCTAAAGGCGATGTCCGTGCTTTATAGTCTTATCGAAATGAGATCCCCACTTTGTGGGCTTGGTTCATCTTCTGGTGGCCCGTGAGGCCGCCGGCAGTCCCCAAGCAGCAATTTATCGAGGAATTTCTGGACGTGGTGAGCAAAGAGCAGCAACAGCGGGTCGTTGTCGTGGGCGGCGGGGTAGCGGGCCTGGAGATCGCCACCACGCTGGGACGACGCTGGCGCCGACAGCGCGGTCGTGCCCCCGGAAACTCCACGATCACGCTCATCGACCGCGATTTCGCACATGTGTGGAAGCCCATGCTGCACACCATTGCGGCCGGGACGACCGATATTTCCCAGCAGCAGACTCCGTACATTGCTCAGGCACGTGATGCCGGTTTTGCTTATCAGCCGGGCGAACTGAGCGGCCTAGACCGGGCCAGGCAGGAGGTACTAATAGCTCCCCTGCATGCACCGGACGGCCGCCTGCTGGTCCCTGAAAGGCGGCTGGCATATGACACACTGATCATCGCGGTTGGTAGCCACGCGAACGACTTCGGTACGCCAGGCGTGGTAGACCATTGCCGTATGATTGACTCCCGTCAGCAGGCCAAGGCCTTCAACCACGAACTGCGCATCCGCATGCTTCAGTGCCAGGCGCAGGAGGGTGAACTATCGATCGCCATCGTAGGGGGCGGAGCGACAGGAGTGGAACTCGCGGCGGAGTTGGTACAGCTGGTCGCAGCTTCTGTCGCCTACGGTGCGCAAGGGCTGGCTGAGCGAATAAAGATCATCTTGATCGAAAGCGGGCCACGGCTACTGGCGGCGTTTCCGCAGGATATTTCTGCTGCCACGCGCGCGCGGCTCGAAGCATTGGGTATCCGGGTGATGACTGACACCCGGGTCAGCGCGGCGACTGCCGATAGCTTCGTCCTCAGCAACGGCCAGCAGGTGGAGGCGTCCCTGAAGGTCTGGGCGGCGGGAGTGAAGGCGCCGGATTTCCTTGCCCATCTTGATGGCCTGGAAACGACACGCGGCAACCAATTGGTGATTCTGCCGTCGCTGCGGACCACCCTGGATCCCAACATCTATGCGGTGGGTGATTGTGCAAGCCTCACGCTGCCCGGTGCCGAACGGCCACTGCCGCCCACGGCCCAGGTTGCCCATCAACAGGCCCGGCACCTGATCCGCTACCTGCCAGGTGCCATGCAGCGCGGTGAGGCCATCCCCGATTTCGTCTACCGCGATTTCGGCTCACTGGTGTCGCTTGGCGACTACGATGCCTACGGTTCGCTGGGTCAGTTCGGTATGTTCAAGGGGGTTACCATCCGTGGCCGCTTGGCCCAACTGAGCCATGTCATGCTCTACCGAAGCCATCAAGCGATGCTTTACGGGTTCTGGCGCGGCAGTCTGCTGTGGCTGGTAGATCGCCTGAACGCGCACGTGCGAGCGTCAATACGCTTGAACTGAAGCGCGTGCAGCCTGATCTCATTTTCTTTTCGTCCGCCGCACGGGCGGCTTGATGCTGGTATCGTCTGACTTTCGGTTGCGGCGGCCTCTGCCACGCGGCAGATCGGCTTCTCGCCTTGGAGAGACCGTAGGCTAAGTACGCCCGGCGGCCGTCTATTCCCGCATCAAGCCCCCGCCTCGCCGGCAATATCGGATCAAGCGGGAGAGCAGCGGCGCTTCGTCTATGTAAGCGTCCCTCATCAGGGATGAACAGCTATGCCAGCTTCGCCATGCAGGTTGCCGCGCTCCAGGAGCTGTTTTTCAGGCTAGTCTAGACCCGAGCATGTGTCTCGGGTGGCAACAAGCTCGAAATCATCGACAACGTTGGCACTTTGTTGACGATCCATCCAGCCGAACTTCGCTTTACGGCACGCCACGCCACGCCCACCTGGCGGCCGATGGACAAAAGAGCATCGGGCTCTGGTGTGGCCGCCTTCCAAGACGAGGGCGCCATGCGACCGAAAACTTGGTTGAACAGCTGACAGCGCCAAGGGTATTCTTGACAGTTCTCGCGTTAGATCTATGAAACTCTCGATAGATAATTGCACAATATCGGCGTTGTCGACCCAACTCCGAACAGTCCTCGTCTTGAATGGCTCGGTCCCAATTATTCCTGCCGAATCCTGATAGTGATCTTTGGACCCATACGGGGTGCGCCGTCATCAGAAAGATTATTAATATTTATTGCCATAAAATATTGAGATATGAATTTATTCGTTCCAGAAAATCGCATATATCTTTCCATTAAATCTATCCTGTTGCGCTGATATGCCTGCGGCATCTACAAGCGTTGCCAAGCGCTTGGCCTGTCGGTTCCTAGAGACATCCGCTTACTCGGCTTTGACGGCAATCCGCTCAATGCCTATCTCGCGCCGCGGCTAAGCACGATCCGCGTGCCTTATGAGGGTTTCCAAACGGCCTCTATGCGGCCTTTGGTTCGAAGGTCGGCCTCTATCGGGCGGCGCTGGGATGGTATGATGTGGCCTTCTCGACGCTGACGGACGAGATGCTGTCTCGTCCCGACCCGCTCGACACGCTGTCGACGTGGCTGGAGACGCAGGCGGCGCTGTTCAGTGACCCCGACCATCCGCCCGGCTGCATGATCTCGACCGCCGTTCTTGGCTGCGCGGTCGAGAACGATCCCCTCGCCCGGATGGTCGCCGAGCGGCGCGAGGCGACGATTGCCCGTATCCAGGCTCGACTGGCGCGGGCAAGGATGGAGGGCGAGATAAAGGCCGACGCCGATCCTCTCACCCTCGCCCGCTTCGTCGGTGCCATCATTCAAGGCATGTCGATTCAGGCGCGCGACGGCGCCGGCAGGGCGGAACTCACTGCTCTTGCCAGGCTGGCCGCCGAGGAACTGGCACGCCAGCAGCCGTGAGGGCTGAGCCGACCAAGGTTCCTACCCGACCCGTCCCGCGTCACGTCCACCTCGCCGGCCACACTATCTTTCGCGGCTTCCCGCATCGCTACAAGCTGTCCGGCATGTCAATGTTCTGCATTGTCCATTGACTCTATAGGTTTTATAGATTTACCGATCTCATCTGTCTTGGACGGCCCAGGGCTAGGGGTCGGCTCGACGACATGCGTTGAAGGCAGCTGAGTTCCGCGTAGAGGAGAACGACGATGCAGCAACAGTTACGGCGACGGCGGCGGATCGTGATCGTTGGCGGCGGTTTCAGCGGTGCCGTCCTTGCGATCCATTTGGCTCGGCGCGCCAAGGAAAGCCTGGATATCAAGATCGTTGAGCCTCGCGCCCGGCTGGGAAGCGGCCTGGCCTATTCGACGACAGTGCCTGATCATTTCATGAACGCTCCGAGCACCTTGAGTTCGATCGAGCCGGAAGATCCCCATCATTTGTCGCGCTGGCTGGAAGCGTACGCGAGCGAACGCGGCCTAGACGTCGACGCGTGGCGGCATGAGGGGCAGGTATTCACGCCTCGTTGGATCTTCGGGCGCTACATCGAAGCGCAACTGAATGTTGTGGCCGAACAGTGCGCCCCAGCCGTGCTGGTCCGGCATGTACGCGCCGCGGCGGCGCATATTACGCGGCGCGCCAACGGGACGATCGTCCACTTGTCAGACGGGCGGGCCATCGTCGCGGATCAACTGGTTCTCGCCTTCGGTGCCACGCCGGGGCGGCCAGATTTCGCCAAGGATCTGCCGCACGGACAGCCAGGTTATCTGGGCGACCCCTGGCGCGAGGATGATTATTCGACATTGGCGGGCGGTTCCCTAGTTCTCTTGGCCGGGACAGGTCTTACGATGGCGGATGCCATAGCAACGCTGGAGGCAAAGGGTTATCGCGGCCGCTACCTTGCCATTTCGCGCCGAGGCATCAGAGCTTTCGAGCGTCGGTCGCCGGCAGTCCTTCCCTCGTTCCTGGATCCCGCCGATCTGCCGACTTCACTTACAAAGTTATGGCGGCAGGTGCGCGCGGTCCTGCGCGATCTAAAGTGCAATGGCGGCGACTGGCAAAGCGTTGTCCCGGTGATCCGGGCGCAATTGCCCGACCTTTGGCGGAGTGCAACCGCAAAGGACAAACAGCAGTTCCTCAGGCATTTGCGGCGGATCTGGGAAATGTCGCAGCATCGACTTCCGCCGCCGGCAAGTCGCCTCTTGGATGCGCTAGCCGCCCAGGGCCGTCTTGAGATTAAGGCAGGCCGCATCCAGCGGACGGCGGCCAGAAAAGACGGGCGCCTGGGCGTCGCGTTCAAACCCCGCGGCGGCGATCATGTACAAATTCTAACCGTCGATGGACTGATCAACTGCACCGGCGCGCAGCATGATCTCCTGCGAGCGACGAACCGGCCCTTCGTGCAGAATTTGCTGGCAAGCGGCCATATCAGGCCTGGTCCCTTCTCCTTCGGCTTGGATGTCCATCCCGACCTCAGGGTATTGGATGCGAAAGCCAGACCGCAGTCCTGGCTTTTCGCCGTGGGAGCGCCGGTTCGGGGCGTCCATTGGGAGTCGAACGGTGTCAGCGAGCTATTATCCCAAGTCGTCGGATTAGCCGATCGCCTGGCGGCAAGAGCCGATACCAAGGAGGATGGCGTCGAACTCGCGGACAATGTCATTGTCGTTGCATGAGCATCAGGGCCGCAAGGAGATTGGCCGTCGGCCGGGTTCTCGGATCGGCCGCTATCTCCGACGCGCGCTCTAACAGAGATTGCCGAACTTGCATGGCGCCATCTTGGGGCATTTTGCACCGATTCAGCGCGCTCCATATCATTGGGCCAAGCTCATAGTCATCGAGGACGGCGCGACCGCACAGTCCCTGGCGGCGCTGCGGGCCCGGCTCGGCCTCGATCAGCCGATCGCCTGCCAATTCTTGGACTGCATACGAAATCTGGCCCGCATCTGCCATCGCCGCGCTTTCTTGACCATGGGCCGTGAAAGCGCCTGTCACTATGCTCCTGACTGGCGGGCTTGTTGTGGCAACTTGCCCGGCCGCTCTTCTTGTCCTTTGGAGACGAAGCATGACCCTCGATTATCGCAATCTCGGCCGCAGCGGCCTCAAAGTGGCGCCTTTGTGTCTGGGCGCCATGATGTTCGGTGGCGCTACCGACGAGGCGACATCGCATCGCATCATCGCCAAGGCAAAGGAACAGGGCTTCAATTTCATCGATACCGCAGACGGATATAATGACGGCGAATCGGAGCGCGTGGTCGGCCGCGCGATCAAGGCCGATCGAGACGACTGGATCCTGGCGACCAAGGTGGCCTCTCCACGAGGGGGCCTCAACAAGGGCGGCAGCTCGCGCAAATGGATCCATCGCCAAGTCGAGGCCAGCCTGCAGCGCCTGGGAACCGACTATATCGATATCTACTATCTCCACCGCGAGGATCGGCAGACGGCCCTCTCGGAGACGGTCAACGCGCTTGCCGATCTCGTCCGCGCCGGGAAGATCCGCTATTTCGGCGTCTCCAATTTCAGGGCCTGGACGGTAGCCGAGATCAGCCATCTGGCCGACCAGGCCGGCATCGACCGGCCAATCGCCAGCCAGCCATGCTACAATGCCTTCAATCGCCAGCCCGAGGTCGAGCACCTGACTGCCTGCGCGCATTACGGTCTGGCCGTCGTCCCTTATAGCCCCTTGGCGCGTGGCGTCCTGACCGGCAAATACGATCCCGACGCGGCCCCTGCCAGCGATACCCGGGCCGGCCGCAACGACCGGCGCATTCACGAGACGGAATGGCGGCCGGAATCACTGCGCCTTGCCCAGAGACTGAAGCGCTATGCCGAGGAGCGTGGCACCACGGCCGCGCGGTTTGCGCTGGCCTGGGTCCTCAACAGCAGATTCGTGACCAGCGCCATCACCGGGCCGCGCACGGAGGAACACTGGGACGATTACGTGGCGGCGCTGGATTACCGCTTCAGCGAGGCTGATGAGGCCTTTGTGGACGAGCTCGTCACCAGCGGCCATCCGTCGACGCCGGGCTACAACGATCCCAGCCATCCAAGCCTGGGTCGCATCACCCGCTCCTCGCGTTGAGCCTGCCTGACCTGCCCCTTTAACCTAGGCGACTTCGGACGATCGGGCCGCCTGGGGTAAAGGGGTAGTGCCCTCCACCCGCAAGATAGATACGGGCGAAATTAGCCGAGGGCCTCGGCACCGATCGTGTGATGGCGGGCAAGATGATGTGGTTCCCGGCAGGTCACAGGTCGCCAGTTTTCAAACATCGCCACGTGACGTGCCTGGTCCGGCGTTATCGCGACTGGCTCGAGGAATGCCACGACCTCAAGATTGGCACGGCCGGACCCATTCGAGAACGACGCGCCTAGCTAAATGTTTTTCATCTAGTAAAGACGTTGAATACCGACCGTCGAGTCGAACGTATTGTCACTCAAAAAGTGCCGAAGGCGAAGTCCCGATCAGTGTAAACGCGCCGTAGTCAGGCAGGAATGCCCGACGACCGGAGCATGACCTTGATACGCATCTTGGTCAGCGTCTGCTAGGTTACGGAAAGGCTGCCACCCCTCAATTTCGCCAAACCTCCCTACGTGGAACCGGCAACGGCTGAACTTCGCCTAGTCGCTTACCGGCGCCAAGTCGGCTGCTGCGGACACTCGGCCCGAGCCTCCGTCGGTTCCGGGCGAACGCCATCCCGATCTCCTCAGTGGCGCAAGCCGACCTGTTTCATCAAGGGCAGTACCCGCTCGCCGAAAAAGGCGAGATCGGGGGCGAAGTCGTAAAAACTGAGCTGGAAGCCATCGACACCGGCTTCCTTGAGCTGGAGGAGTTGCGAGGTCACCGTCTCCGGCGAACCGATGAGCTGAACATTCCCGCCGATGGCGCCACCGACCCCAAAGCGCAGATCGTCGTGCTTATGGCCGCGCCAGGCATGCGCGTCGCTGCGCAGATTTTTCCGTCCGGACAGGGCCACGAGGTCCGCATGGTCGACGATGGCCTGGGCATAGGCATTCGCCTCGCGATCGGTTTCCCGCACGATGAGCGTCGGATTGAGCAGCGTGCGTACGCTGCGACCCTCCTGCCGTGCCGCCGCCTTCACCCTCGCTGTGTGTGTCGGCAAGGAGCCCAGGGCGCTATCGATGTCGCCACCACCCGGGCTCGCGATGAAGACGATGTCCGAGTGGCGGGCGGCGAAGGATATTCCGGCATCCGATCCGGTCGCGTTGACGAGGACCGGCCGGCCAAAGCGCGGGCGCGGGCTGATATAGGCATCCTTGAATCGCCAAGTGCCGCGGCTGCTCGCGTAGGAGAAAGGCTCCTCCTCGAACCAGAGACGCTCCAGCGTCCGCAAGAGTTCGTCGGCGCGTTCATAACGCTCGTCATGTTCGATCTGGCTCCAGCCGAACAGCTCGTGCTCGTAGGCCCTATGACCGGTGACGACGTTTATACCCCAACGGCCCTTGGCCACATGATCGAGCGTCGCCCCGAACCGTGCCAGATGAATGGGATGCCAAGGCCCATAGAGTACATGGATCGTCGAGATCAGCATGATTTTATGTGTGATCGCCGCCAGGGCCGAGGCGGCGATGAAGGCGTCCAGCCCCTGCTCTGTGCGTGTCGGGCCCGTGCCTCCCTTCGGCTGCCAGTTGGAGAAGCCAAAAAGCAGGTCGAAGCCCAGAGCCTCGGCCTGGAGCGCCAGCGCGGCATTGTAATCGAAGGACCAGTCGGTCGTCCGTGGCAGACTCGAGGCACTCCAGCCGCCATGGTGAAACGGCAAGAACAAGCCCAAGAGGGTCGGCTGCCGCAAGGCAATGGACAATGGACTGTCGGCGAAATCCCCAGGCTGTAGCGGCTGGCACCGCGCGTCACTCACAATGCGTTGCATGTCCGTCAGGCTCATCTGGACGTCTCTCGTCGCGACCGCAGTACGGCAAAAGAAGAAGCATCAATTGATAGTCTATAAAACAGATGGACAAAAGGTTTTTTTAGCGCAGAATGATCTCGCCCAGCAGGACGAAGTGGGAGTCCGTTCGATGTCCGCATCCGCACGCCGCCTCAGCCTCAATCTCTTCATCTATCCGGGCGGCCATCACGAGGCAGCTTGGCGCTATGCCGCTTCCGATGTCGATCATCTGTTGGACATCGATTTCTACCAGAAGTTGGCTCGGCGTGCCGAACAGGCCAAGCTCGACGGCATCTTCTTTGCCGACGGACCGGTGCTGGCGGACAATATTCGCTTTGCCGCGCGGTTCCGCCTGGAGCCCATCACGTGGCTGGCCGCGATCGCCACCGCGACTAGCCGCATCGGCCTGATCGCCACGGCATCGACGACCTATGGCGAGCCCTACAATCTGGCGCGGCTATTCGCTTCGCTGGACCATATCTCGAAGGGACGAGCCGGCTGGAACATCGTCACGACGAGTGCGGGTCTGGCGGCGCAGAATTTCGGTCTGTCAGAACATCCCTCCCATGCCGATCGTTATGGACGCGCCCAGGAATTCGTCGACGTCGTCACCAAGCTCTGGGACAGCTGGGAAGATGACGCGATCCTGCTCGACAAGAAGACGGGCATCTACGCCGACGATACGAAGATTCACCCGATCGACCATATCGGCCGGCATTTCCGCGTCAAAGGCCCCCTCAACACACCGCGCACGCCACAAGGCCGCCCCGTCTATGTCCAGGCGGGCGCGTCAGATGACGGGCGTTCCTTCGCTGCCCGCTACGCCGAAGCGATCTTCACGGCGCATCAGACCCTTGCCAATGCGCGGGAATTCTACGCCGACATCAAGCGCCAGGCGAAGGCACTCGGCCGCCATCCCGATCACATCAAGATCCTGCCCGGGATCAGCCCGTTCATCGGCAGCACGGAGGCAGAAGCACAAAAGCTGCACGACGATTTCAACGAACTGGTGCAGCCCGAATACTCGCTTCATCAATTAAAGCGCATGCTGGGCATCGATCTCGCCGGTCACGACCTGGATGCCCCGTTTCCGAGTCATCTTATCAATTTCGACGGCGCGCAGGCTGTCGCCAGTCGATTCAAAGTCGTGCTTGACATCGTCGATCGCGAGAAACCCACCCTGCGGCAGCTGCTGCATCGCCTGGCCGGTGCGCGTGGCCACTGGGTAACCGTCGGCACGCCGGAGCAGATCGCCGACCGCATGGAAACGTGGTTCCAGAGCGGTGCGGCCGACGGCTTCAACGTCATGCCTCCCTACCTGCCCGGCGGATTCGATACGTTTGCGGAGCAGGTTGTGCCGATCCTGCAAAAGCGGGGCCTTTTCCGACTCGACTATGAAGGAACCACGCTTCGCGATCATTACGGTCTGCCCCGGCCTGAGAGTGTCTACGGTCAGCAAGCGCGTGCCACTGCCTGAGGGTCAAATACGAAAGGCCGAACGGCTGTCTTCCCACGAAATTGTTCGGTGGGGCTCGCAGCCGTCCGCCTCGCTCCAGGTTGACGGCCGAGCTCTCGATGTTGTGGCATCAGGACGCATGTAGCCCGTGGCCCTGTCCGCTCCGGACGTTCAGACCGAGCTGCTTGGGTAGATGGTCTCGTGGGGTCAGCTCGGTTCCCCTCGCCCGGCAATTGGATATCCGTGCACCATTACTAGTCGAATAAGCGATCATGTGACGTTGATCGCTTATTCAACTAGTTCGGACCCATCGTTCGTCGTCCGACCATGAAGGCGGTGCGTTCACACGTGCTGTCGTCATACCGCGATGATGGATCGCTTCGCGCCGGCGCCGATAAGGTCGCTTGTAATGACGCGCCGCAAATTGCAGCTCCAATCAAGGCATGGCCGAGCGCATCGGCAATGGCGCAATGAGGCGATCGTGGCCGATCCCTGTTTGAACTCAACACCGTCTTAGCCATCCAGTGGCGTCCCAATCGTCAGCCGAAAGCGGCCAGCGATGGTGGAACATGATCGGCTGGGCGCTCTTTGGCCACCAATCTTTAAAAAAGATCTCGACACCGTCCGGAGTGGTTACGTAAGCGGCGTTCATAGAGGCGTGTCCTCGATCGGTTACACTAGCGGCAGCCGGTTCGGCCAAGAATTTCCTCAAGAGAATCGTTAGGGAAGATAGGCCGTATTGGGAAGTAAGAATGCCCAGACCAGAAAGTCCTTAGCGCGATAATCTACAATCCCGAATGACCTTCTCTACGTTCATTACACATCTGCGGATCAGAAAATAGCATGTGGAAATCCATGGCCGGTGACATCGCGTCATCTCTGCCGGCGCGCTCCTCGTATCGCCCGTCTATGACGGGGGCCGGCCTGTCCGACGCGCTCAACACCGAAGCGACCGACATGCTGATAGAGACAAACCGCACGCACGGGATTCCCGCCACCTCGACTAAATGACGATGAACGACATCTAACGTACCGTCCAGGACGGACTGAGCGTCACCATTACCATGAGGAGCCAAATCGTTACGGCAACGACGCTGTTCAGGCAGCTGACAGCAGGCGCTCTGCGACAGAGACAATGGTGTCTCTGCCGAGCAGAGCCTCTGCCGACGGCGGACGGCCGGAAAGTGGACTGCGGTGTCATGGCCCGAGGGGTCGAAAGTGCGACGATCTCCACCTGTCGCTTGATGGTCGAACCGCCCATGAGAACGTGGTTGGCGCAAGACGGCCGGGGAGCCTAGTCCAGATAATCCCATCTGGGCGTGAGTAAGGCGACATGAGGGTCGATCTTTAAGCGCGAGGCTTCGTCGTCATCGCCTCGACCTGTGAGCGAACGATGCCACCTCCCTCAGCCGCTAAAGGCCGAGAGCTGAGGAAAGAGGGCAGGAACGAGAACCCAATCGCGTCGCAGCAACCCGACAGACCGGCAGCGGTCCGAGCCGGGTTGCCGTTGATCCGGTCAAGCCGGCCGCAGGGCGACCCGTGCGAAGCCAGTTGGCGCCCGCTCGTCGGCCGTGATGTCGCTCCGGTAGGTTTCCGGACCAAACCAGACGGCGACCGCGGTCAGCAGACCCAGGACGATCGCATATAAAGCTACGGGCCAAGACGCGCCGCTGGCCCAGGCCACGAGGGCCGCCGAAACCGCGGGTGCCGGACCGCCGGCGATGATCGACCCCAGTTCGCGCGCGAAGGCAAAGCCGCTGAAGCGACGCGACGGCCCGAACAATTCGGCGAAATAAGCGGCCTGGGTCCCGAACATCGCGGCAGTGCCGACGCCGCTGGTCAGAACGAACGCCATGACGAGCCAAAAGAAGGAATTCGTTTCCAGCATGGCGAAAAACGGAAAGGAAATAGCGGCGCTAAAGAGTGCCCCGAAGATATACACCGGACGCCGTCCGATCTTATCCGACAGCATTGAGAAGCCGAGAATGGCCGGGATCTGAAAAAGATAGCCCGTCATGAGGGCCACCAGCGCTTCCGACTTCAAGACGCCTAGTTGGTTGACGGCGTAGCTCAGTCCGAAGACGGGAAAGAGAAAGCCATGGCCGTTTTCAGCCAGCCGTGCGCCCAGGACGACGAGAAAGCTCCTGGGTTGATGCCGAATGGCATCCAGGATGGGCATCCTGCTTTTGGCCTTGCGCGAGATGACGGCCTTCTCGAAGACCGGCGTCTCGCTCAACCGCGCGCGCACGAAGATGCCGAACGCCACCATGACGATGCTAAGCAGGAAGGGCACCCGCCAGCCCCATTGCAGGAACGCCTGCTCCGGCATCATCGAGACAAGCGCGAACGTGGCCGATGCCAGCATCATGCCGATGCCGACGCCGAGCGGCGCGAACGAGCCCCAAAATCCCCTCCTATGTGGCGGCGCGTGCTCGACCAGCATGATCACCGCACCACCATATTCGGCACCGGCACCGAAACCCTGTACCAGCCGCAGACAGACAAGCAGGATCGGTGCCCAAATGCCGATCGTCGCATAGGTCGGCAGAACGCCGATCAGCGCCGTCCCTATTCCGACGACGAGAAGCGTGGCGACGAGAATCGGCTTGCGCCCGAGGCGATCGCCCAGATGACCGAAGACGATGCCCCCCAGGGGGCGCGAGAGAAAGCCGACGCCGAAGGTGGCCAGCGCCACCAAGGTGCCAACGGCCGGATCCAGATTGGTGAAGAACAGGCGTCCGAAGACGAGTGCCGCCGCTGAACTATAAATAAAGAAGTCATACCATTCGAGTGCCGATCCCACGCAGGATGCGAGGATGACCCGACGCTGATGGCGCCGACCCTCCCTCATGTCGTCCGTCGCCATGACTTGATCTCCCTGATTTTTATACCCCCTGAAAGGGCATGACCGCGCGCAAGGTCGCGGCTATGCCAAATGGGGCGGCGGCGCTTCTGTTTCGCGCTCGCGAATGACTAGGCCGCCCGCTCGCCGGGCTTGGCGAAGGCGCTGATCGCGCCGGCACTTTTCTGCGTCTTGAAGATCGAGGAACTATCGGGTGCCGGTGGCAACGGCAGGAGGACCGGCACATCGGCCAGGCGCGGCCGATTGGTCTGCTCGCCAAAGATCAGCTTCGCTTGCGTCGCCTCCCAGGTCTCCTTCTGGCTCATCCCGACATAGGCGCCGGAAGCGCCCGCCAAGGGCCAGGCATCTGCCGATGCGACCTCGTAGAAGCAGATCAGGCGCGCCCGATCGGACATGTTGGGCGCCGAGCCGTGCAGGGTGCGGACGTGATGCAGCGTCATCGAGCCCGCCTTGCCCGTCAGCGTCACGGCTTTGTCGCGTTCAAAAAGCTGATCGGCTGGATCAATGGCACCACAAAACACGCCATTGCGAAAATGGCTGAGAACAGGGCCCTTATGCGTGCCCGGCACGACCATAAGTGGCCCATTTGCCTCGTCGACATCCTCGAGCATCAAGCCGATCGCCAGGAGATCGTCATTGGTGTGCGGATAGAATGCCCAGTCCTGATGCCACTCGACCGCGGCCCCGCCACCAGGTGCCTTTGTATTGAGCTTGCTCGTCTGCAGGCGAACGGCGGGACCGATGAGCGCTTCCAGCACGGCGCGTACCTTGGGGCTGCGCAGCACCTCAAAGAAGGGCGGCATCAGTACGTGCGGTTGCTTGATCCGCGTCAGACGGGGCGATGTGGCGGAATGGCCGTCATCCAGGTCGAAGGCAGCGTCACTGGCGCTGACCATGCGGGATTTCTCGATCATTCCATAGGTCAAGTCGCGCAGCTCATCGAGCAATCGCCCCGTCACCGCGTCCTCGACCATGATATAGCCGTCCTCGCGATAGGCCTTGATTTGTGCCTCGCTCAACATCTGTCAGCCTCCTTTGTTGGACGGACTCGACGCACCGATCGCCGAGGACCGTCTAGTTCAAGATACCAGTGTTTGCGCAAACATGTCGCAGGGTCAAGGTTGTGCCTTGTGCGTCGCCCCATGGTCTAGCCCGCGACGATCGCCTAGGAAGGAGAGCGTTTGCTGAAGGAGGCGCATTCCTGGACAAGCCTGGCCTGAAGGTCACGATGCACGATGTGGCACATCGGGCCGGGGTATCGCAGATGACGGTCTCGCGCGCCTTGCGAGCGCCCGACAAGGTAGCGGAAGTCACGCGGCGGCGAATTCAGCGAGCGATGGACGAGCTCGGCTATATTCCCGACCTCGGGGCCAGCGCGCTTGCCAGCCGCCAAAGCGGATTGATCGCCGCCATCGTCTCGACCTTGGAAAACTCGATCTTCGCGCAGACGATCTCGGGCCTTTCCACCAACGTCGTACGGCATGGCTATTCGATGTTGCTCGGCACCTCGGATTATTCGACGGTCGATGAGGAGAAGCTGCTGCGCACGGTTCTCGGGCGGCGACCGGACGGAATTGTCCTCACCGACAATGTCCACACAGCGGCGGCGCGCAAGCTGCTGTCCGCCGCAAGGGTGCCGGTGGTTGAAACCTGGCAACTGCCGGATCAGCCGATCGACATGGCGGTGGGCTTCTCCAATCGCAGCGCCGCACGCGCCATGACACGTGCGCTTTTCTCCTATGGTTATCGACGTATCGCCTTTGTCGGGCTGCGCACGCCGGATGACCGACGGGGCCAGCTGAGACGCCGGGGCTATCGTGACGCGATCGCGTACAGCGATCAGTCTCCGCGCGAGCTGTTCCTTGAGGCGGCCAAGCCTGATCTGATGGCGGGCGCGACGGCGCTTGAAGAAATCGTCGAGCGGTTCCCAGAGACGGATGCAATCTTCTGCGCCGTCGATATTCTCGCGGCCGGAATCTATTTCGCCGCGCAACGCCGCGGATGGTCCATACCCGAACGCTTCGCGCTCGCGGGGTTTGGTGATTTTGCCATCGCGCAGGCGGCGGGTCTTGATCTCACCACCGTGCGTGTCGATGGCGAGCAGATCGGCAGCCGTGCAGGCGATCTGCTGCTGGCCCGACTTCGCAAGGAAATCCTGTCCACAGCTACCATTGATGTCGGCTACAAGATCATACGCCGTTCGAGCGCCTGAAACCGCAAGCATCGGGTCATACGCGGGCGTGCCTTACGGCACACCGCTCGCACTGGTCGGCCGCATGTCGGCCGGCGCTCAGGCGGTCTCGTACCTTGTAAGAACACGTCCGAGGTGACCGGCCACGGCATTGAGGGCAAAGCCGACGACGCCCAGGATCAGGATGCCCAGCATCACCTGATCCATCTCGAAGCGCTCGCGGCCCTCAATGATGAGACCGCCTATCCCGGGTCCGACGGTCATGAAATACTCCGTCCCGATCGTCGCCAACCAGGATGCCATGAGCGCGAGCTGGATGCCTGTGAGAATGGCCGGCAGAGCCGAGGGCAGAAAGATCCGCGTCAGCCTCTGGCGTCGATTGAAGGTGAGGACCCGGCCGACCTCGATCAACTGGCGCGAGGCGCCTCGCATGCCCTCCTCGGTATTGAGAACCACGGGCACGAAGGCGGCGATGGCGATGAAGACGATCTTCGCCAGTTCGCCGATCCCGAACCACATCGAGATAAGCGGAATCCAGGCAAAGATCGCGATCTGCTTCAGACCGTGAAAGCTCGGTCCCAGGAGGCGATCACCCAGCCGGGAGAGACCGAGCAGCGTCCCGAAGCACAAGCCTGCCAGCGTGCCCAGCGAGAAGCCGGCAAGATCGCGGGTGAGACTTGCCAGAAGATTGCCCAGGAGATCGTCGTTCCAAAACGCCGCCCACCCTCGCAGGAGAACCTGGCTCGCCGGCGGCAAGATGCGCGGATCGGCCAATCCGAGCCGGCTTGCCAGCTCCCAGGCCAGAAGGAGGATGAGCGGAAGAGTGAGGCCGCGACGCAAGGCGTTCCACCTCAAGACGGATCTCCCAAGGGACCAATCCGCCAGCGCTGAAGGCGGCGCTCGATGCGCGCCAGGCCATAGTCCATGGCAAAGCCCAGCACGCCGATCACCGCCATGGCGAGAAGGACCATGTCGAGCCAGAACATCTGCCTGCCCCAGACGAGGAGGTACCCCAGCCCCTCAGCCGAGGCCAGAAGCTCCACGCCGACGAGGGCCTTCCAGGCATGCGTCAGGCCGTAGCGAATGCCCGTGAAGATCGTGGGTACGGAGGCCGGGAGGACGACACGGAGGAGTTGCTGCCGTCGCGTGTACATAAAGCAGCGCGCTACCTCCAGAAGACCCTGCGGTACGGCTCGCACGGCAGCGCGGGTGTTGATGACCATGGGAATGAAGGCGGCGATGGCGATGATCGCGACCTTTAGGCCTTCATCAATGCCAAGGAGGATCATCAAGAGCGGCACCCAGCCCAGCGTCGGCACCTGAGCGAAGGCGGTGATGAGCGGCGAGAGGTAATCGTCCAATATTGGTGACAGACCGATCGAGAAGCCGAGCGTCAGACCGATAACGGCGCCCAGCGCAAATCCTTCCACCACACGCTGGAGTGAGATTTCGATATGGCCAAGAAGCTCACCACTTTTGACCATGTCGACGAAACTCTGCCAGACCATGTCTGGCGGCGGCAGGATCTGCTGCGGCAACCAGTCACGCGAGGCGCTGACTTGCCAGAGCAGCAAGGCCAGGAGCGGTACGATGAATCCGGCAAGAGCCGTCACGACAAGCCGCACCCAGCCGCGAGCGCGCGTCCGCGGCGCCTGGGTGCGAAAGGCGCCCAGGGCCGCCGTCATGGATATGTCGGTGACGATACGCACGCCTCAAGATCCGAGCGGCTTGCCGTCGGCGCCATAGCGTTGCCAGAAATTCTCGAGATGCTGCGCTTTTTGCGCCCTTTCGAGATAGCTAGTGTCGATCCATCCCGTCTGGTCGACCGGTCGGCGCAGCAGGCCATATTCGAGCGCGGCCGCTCCCTGCTCGGCATATTGCGACCGCATGAAATCGTCGAAGAGGGGCGAATGGCGCCACGCAAGGCTTTCATCCGCGAAATAGGCCCGGTTGATATCGGCCGGAATCCCGGACGTGGTCCAGAGCTGAAAGAGCGCCTCGCGATTGGCTTCCTCGGAAGACCAGCGCGCCGCGGCCACGACGGCGTCCACGACCGTCTGGGTCTCCTCGGGATGCGCTGCTACGAAGGCCTCGGTGACCAGGAACGCGCCATTGCGGCCTAGTCGCGGATCATCACCTTTCGTCGTGTAGGCGATCCGCGCCACGCCCTGCTGCTCCAGTCGGATCAATTCCGTGTCGCCGAACGCCGCGTCGATCTCCTTGGCGGCCAGGGCCGCCGTGGCTGCCGCCGAGTCCATGTTGACGATCTTAAGGTCGCGCTCGCTCAGCCCCTTGGCTGCCAGGACCTTGTCGACGGCCAACTGGTTGTTGGTGCCGCGTTGCAGCGCGACCCGACGCCCCTTGAGATCCTGGACGCCCTTGATGTCGGAAGAAGGTTGCACGGCCAGATAGACCGGCTTGTGCGCGCCGCTCGCCAGCAGGAGCTTCGTCCTCAGTCCGTTGGCCCGGCCGATGAGCGAGGGCAGATCGCCCTGATAGGCAAAGTCGAGCTGGCCATTGGCGATGGCCTCGTTGACCGCCGGTCCAGCACCTTTGAAGAAATACCACTCGATCTT
The DNA here is from genome assembly GCF_900187945.1 of Arboricoccus pini. Classification (GTDB taxonomy): domain Bacteria; phylum Pseudomonadota; class Alphaproteobacteria; order Geminicoccales; family Geminicoccaceae; genus Arboricoccus; species Arboricoccus pini. The sequence continues at coordinate 63,471 of NZ_FYEH01000008.1, forward strand.
GACGTCAGGCCGCTGGGCGAACGCCTTTTCGACATACTGGCCGGCACGTGCCGTCGCCACCGATGTCTGATCCGCATAAGGACGATTGCCGACCCCGATCGCGGCATAGCCGATACGGATGGTAAGCGGCGAAGCGGCCAAGGCGGGCGCGGCCAGAGCGAAGGCGATTGCCAGGGCCGCGATGCCTCGGCGCGTCAGGGGACGAATCATGTATCCTTGGGCCTTCCGATGTCAGGCGAGTGCCGGCCGGGCTTCCAGTGGCCCTACCGGTTGGGTGGCAAGCGGCCGAGCGGATTCGCCCGATATCTCTTCAAGTGTTTCGAGAATGCGGGCGCGCTGCTGGACCAGACGGTCATCGGTGCGCCGGCGCGGCCGCGGCAGATCGATGTCGAAGACGTGCGCGACCCGGCCGGGTCGCGGCGCCATGACGATCACGCGATCGCCCAGATAGACCGCTTCCTCGACGTCGTGGGTGACAAGAACGGTGGTGATTTGCTCGTCCTGCTGGATGCGCTGCAATTCGTCTTGGAGGTGGGCACGCGTCAGTGCATCCAGGGCGCCGAAAGGCTCGTCCAGCAAAAGGATCTCAGGACGGTTGACGAGGCCGCGCGCGATGGCGACACGCTGCGCCATGCCGCCGGAGAGCTGGTGCGGGTAGGCATTGCCAAAGGACGAGAGGCCGACGAGCGCCAGATGCTCGTCCACGGCGCGCCGCTTGGCCTCGCGGGCAAGTGGTGCGTTCTCGAGTGCCAGGGCCACGTTGCGAGCTGCCGTCAGCCAGGGGAAAAGCCGCGGCTCCTGAAAGACGATGCCGCGGTCGAGCGATGGTCCGCGGATCCGCTGGCCGTCGAGGCTGATACTGCCCTCGTAGCTGGTATCGAGGCCGGCGATCAGCCGCAGCAAAGTCGACTTGCCACAGCCCGATGCGCCAAGGACGGTGAGGAACTCGCCGGGTTCCACCTTGAGATCGACGCCGGCCAGCGCGGGCACGGCCCGGCCGTCGATGCTGAAGGTCTTCTCCACTCCTTTGATGTCGAGCGTGGCGGCCATTGCTGGCACTCCTGCGGCTGGATTCATTACTCGGCCGCATGCTCGAATGCGCGTGCGGCAGGCGCCCAGCCGCCTATTGCCGGACGCGGCAGGCCGAGATTGTCCCGCAGGGTCGGCCCCTCATAGTCGGTCCGGAACAAGCCGCGTCGACGGAGCTCCGGCAAGACGAGCTCGACGAAATCGACGAGGCCGCCCGGCAGATAAGGCGGCATGACGTTGAAGCCGTCGGCCCCCTCCCCCTCGAAGCGCTCCTGCAGTTGGTCGGCAATGTCGGCCGGCGTGCCGACGATCTGCCAATGGCCGCGCGCGCCGGCGATCTTGAGATAGAGCTGCCTGATCGTCAGGTTCTCGCGCCGGGCCAGATCGATCAAGAGCTGCTGGCGGCTCTTACCGCCTTCCGTCGGTGGCAGTTCGTCGGGCAGCGGCCCATCCAGGTCATGGCCGCGAAGGTCGAGGCCGCCCGTTGCCTGGAGCAGGGACAGCCCGACCTCCGGATGGATGAGGTCCTGGAGCTGCTCGAACTTGTCATTGGCCTCCTGGCGCGTGCGGCCGACGACCGGGAACACGCCCGGCATGATCTTGAGATGGTCCCATTGGCGCCCGTAACCGGCCAATCGTCCCTTGACGTCCCGATAGAATGACTGCGCATCCGCCAAGGTCACCTGGGCGGTGAAGATCACTTCAGCTGTAGCGGCGGCCAGATCCTTGCCGGGTTCGGAGGAACCGGCCTGCACCATGACGGGATGGCCTTGTGGCGACCTAGCGACGTTCAGGGGGCCGCGTACGCTGAAATGCCGGCCCTTATGGTGCAGGACATGGAGCTTTTCGGGCGAGAAGAAGACTCCGCTCTCCTTGTCGCGAACAAAGGCATCGTCGTCCCAGCTGTCCCAGAGCCCGCGCACCACGTCGGCGAATTCGCGCGCCCGCTCGTAGCGCTGGGCGTGCGGCGTGTAGCCGCCGCTGCCGAAATTCTCGGCCTCATAAGGGCTGGTCGAGGTGACGAGATTCCAGCCGGCGCGACCGCCGGAGAGGTGGTCGAGGGAGGCGAACTTGCGCGCCACATGGTAGGGCTCGTTATAGGTCGTCGTCGCGGTGGCCACGAGCCCGACATGGCTCGTGACGGCTGCCAGCGACGATAGCAGCGTCAAGGGCTCGAACTGCGCCACGTAGCGCGTCGCGGTGCGGCTGAGGGCTGGCAGGTCTGCCTCGGTGCCGCGCGTACCGGCACCGTCCGCCAGGAATATCATGTCGAACTTGGCATGTTCCGCCACCTGCGCGATTTCGCGGTAATGCGCGATCGACGAGCCTGCGTTTGCGGCTGCCTGGGGATGGCGCCAAGCTGCCACATGATGCCCGGTCGGATAGAGAAAGGCGCCGAGCTTCATCTGCTTCTTAGGCATGGGACCGTTCCGTCAGAGTGCTCAGTTGACGATAGATTCATAATTCTAATTGTCAATCGTCTTACTCGTCTTTCACGACGATGGCCCATGCTCCACGGCACCGCGTCGGGAGACCTGCGCCGGGCCACGCCCGCCAGGGCCTGGAGAGCGGCGGCGATGGCCCCCGCCACGACACATCGCGCCTCGTCGCGACGGCATCATCACTTTCTCAAAACAGAAATTATATGTCTATTGACTCTATAGGGTTTATCGCATTAGCAAAATCATCATCGGGCCAAAGTCCAACAGTGGTTGGTCCAAAGTATTTGGGCACGACTGTCAATATAGCCAAGCCAGGAACAATCGATCATGGCCGACACGAGAAAGCTGCGGCTAGGGGCATTCGTCCCGGCGACAGGCCATCATCTGGCCGCCTGGCGACATCCCGACGCCGATGCTCGTGCCGGCGTGAGCTTCGCCCATTACCGCGACCTGGCCATTCAGGCGGAGCGCGCCAAGTTCGATCTGCTTTTCCTGGCCGACAGCGCTGGCCTGCGCGGCGACCAACCGGATGCCTTGAGCAGGCAGGGAAAGGTCGTGCACTTTGAGCCGCTGACGCTTCTCTCGGCCCTCTCGGCCGTAACCGAGCGCATCGGCCTCGTCGCTACGGTCACGACGACCTACAACGAGCCCTATCATCTGGCGCGCAAATTCGCCTCTCTCGACCACCTGTCCGGGGGTCGCGCCGGCTGGAATCTCGTCACCTCCAGCAACGAGCATGAAGCGACCAATTTCAACCGGGAGCAGCATGTTCCGCATGCCCTGCGCTACGAGCGGGCGCGAGAATTCGCCGAGGTGGTGACCGGGCTTTGGGACAGCTGGGAGGATGACGCCTTTCTCCGCGACAAGGAGAGCGGCCTGTTCTTCGAGCCCGAAAAGCTGCACGTCCTGCACCACAAGGGCCAGCATTTCAGCGTACGCGGGCCGCTCAACGTCGCAAGGTCGCCCCAGGGCTGGCCGGTTATCGTTCAAGCCGGTGCTTCCGAACCGGGCAAGGAGCTGGCGGCCGAGACCGCCGAGGCGATCTTCGCCGCGCATCAGACGACCGGGGAAGCGGTCGCGTTCTACGCCGATGTCAAAGGCCGTATGGCCAAGTATGGCCGGGAGCCCGATCATCTCAAGATCATGCCGGGCGTGTTTCCGGTCGTCGGCCGCACGCGCCAGGAGGCCAAGGACAAGTTCGAGCAGCTTCAGGACCTCATCCATCCCGAGGCGGGCTTGAACCTCCTCTCGATGCACCTGGGCGGCATCGATCTTTCGCACCTGGACGTCGACCAGCCGCTTCCGGATATCCTGCCGGAGACCAATGCCGGCAAAAGCCGCCAGAAGCTCGTGCAGGAACTGGGACGCCGCGAAGGCCTGACCGTCCGACAGCTTTATCTGCGAATCGCCGGCGCGCGTGGGCACTGGCAGATCGTCGGTACGCCGTCCGACATTGTCGATCTGCTTCAGGAACGCTTCGAAGCGCGAGGTGCCGATGGCTTCAACGTCATGCCGCCCTATTTGCCCGGCGGCCTCACGGATTTCATCGAGCTCGTCGTGCCCGAGCTACGGCGCCGGGGCCTCTTTCGCAGCGATTATGCGGGCCGGACCTTGCGCGAAAATCTAGGGCTGCCGCGCCCTGCTCACGGTGCTGCCGCCAGGCTCCGCCGGAGTGCCATTCATCATGCGGCCGAATGACGGGAGAAGTCGACATGACGACCACCAAACGCAATGATCTGCGCTCGCTCACCCAAGCACCCTTTGAAATTCGCCCCGTGACCGGTCGGATCGGTGCCGAGATCGTCGGCGTCCGTCTGGGCGGCGATCTGGACGCGAATGCGGTGCAAGCACTGCGGGACGCACTCTTGGCCCACAAAGTCGTCTTCCTGCGCGATCAGGGTCATCTGGACGAGGCTGGGCAGGAAGCGTTCGGCCGCCTTCTGGGCGAGCTCGTCCCGCATCCGACGGTACCCTCGATCGCCGGCACTACCGGCGTTCTCGACATTGACAGCACCAACAGCCGCGCCAGTTCCTGGCACACGGATGTCACGTTCGTCGACGGCTATCCCAAGATCTCGATCCTGCGTGGCGTCGTCGTACCCGAGGCGGGCGGCGACACGATCTGGGCCAATACCGCTGCCGCCTATGCCGAACTGCCGGAGCCGCTGCGCGATCTGGCCGACCGGCTTTGGGCGCTGCACACCAACGCCTACGACTATGCCGGGACCCACGACACCAGGTCAGCGGCCGGCCTCAAGAAACATCGCGAGGTTTTTACCCGTGTCGTTTACGAGACGGAGCATCCGGTGGTGCATGTTCATCCCGAGACCGGCGAGCGCTCGCTCATCCTCGGCCACTTCGTCCAACGCCTGATCGGCTTCAACGCATCTGACTCATCCCACTTGCTGGCCGTCCTGCAGGACCATGTGACCCGGCCGGAGAACACCGTCCGCTGGCGCTGGCGCCAGGGCGACGTCGCGATCTGGGACAACCGCGCCACCCAGCATCGTGCCGTCGACGATTACGGCGATACCCATCGCGTCGTTCGACGTGTGACCATCGCGGGCGAGGTGCCGGTCAGCGTCGATGGGCGTCGAAGCAGGACGCTGACGACAACACCCGGGAATTCCGCCGCCGCTTAAGAGATCCGCCCGGGCGGTCAGCCATGAAAGAGACAGCGCCATGATCCTTCAACGCCGCATCCTGGCCGCCCTCCTGGTAGTCGTCTGTCTCGGCCTGGCTCATCCGGTGCGTGCCGATGCGCTTACGGTCCGCATCGGCTTTGCCTCGATCGGCGAGGGCAACCGTCAGGCCGTGGGCGGCAGCGCGGTGGCGCTGGCCAATCTCGAGCCCTATGTCGCTGACGAATTCAAGAACGATCCCGGCGTCAAGATCGAATGGTATTTCTTCCGCGGTGCCGGGCCTGCCGTCAACGAGGCGATCGCCAACGGCCAGCTCGACTTTGCCAGCCAGGGCGACCTGCCGGCGATCATCGGTCGCGCCAACGGATTGAAGACCAGGCTGATCATGGCCAACGGCGCCCACGCGCCGACCTATCTGGCGGTTCGGCCCGATTCCGACATCCAGCGGATCGAGGATCTTAAGGGCAGGAAGGTAGCGCTGCATTTCGGCACCAACAACCAGCTGGCCGTCGCCAAGGTGCTGGCGGCGCATGGCCTGACCGAGCGAAGCCTCAAGTTCATCAACATGGACGCCGCCACCGCGACGGCGGCACTCATCAGCGGCGACGTTGACGCCAGTTTCGACAATTATCCGCTCTTGGCATTGGCGGAGCGGGGCGACGCGCGCATCGCCTATTCGACCAAAGGCGAGGATCGGGCTTTCGGCCGGAACTCGCACCTGCTCGTCACCGACGCGTTCGCAAGCGCTCATCCGGACATCACGGCCCGCCTCGTCAAGGCTATCTTGCGAGCGGCCTACTGGAGCAGCCAGGAGGAAAACCGGCAGCAATTATTGGCGATCTGGGCAAGGTCCGGCATTGCGGCCAAGGCCTATGGCGCCGATCTCGAGGGCGAGACGCTCAAATGGCGCAACAGCCCGATCATCGACGATTTCTTCAAGGAGCAGTACCGCGCCCAGGCCGTATCGGCCAAGGCGTTGGGTCTCGTGCGCCGGGATGTCGACATCAACGGCTGGTTCGATACGAGCTTCCTCGATCAGGGACTGAAGGATCTTGGTCTTGAGACCTTCTGGGACCGTCTTGACGTGAACGGCAAGCGGCTGGGGATGTAAGCCGCGAACCAGCTCCCCTGCCCGCGCGTTTCAAGCCTGACCAGACCCCGCTTCGAGAACGGCGGCCCTCACTGAACTTGCCCGGTCACGCGACCGGCCGATATCTTCAAACCGTTCGAATTAGGGCCCTGTCAACCGTCGCACGCCTGCTAGGACCAGATCTGCGTGACGCGCGCGGCCCATCTCAGGCAAGACGGCGTGCCTCTCGGCGTCGAGGCCGTGTCGGAACGTCGCTGCCTTGCAGAACATGCGCGAATCCGCCTTAGGGCGGAGAGCATCTGGCAAATACCGAGCGCTTCGCCCGCACGTCCTGGTGCTTGCCAGCGGCATGGCCGATCAAGGACCTTTCTTCTCTAAACTCGCCTGCGTCTCGCGAGCCGGTACGTCCGTGGCAGGATGAGACCAGGCTTCATGGACGGTTGCAGCCATTGCCGGTAGTCTGCCTCGCAGATATATCAAAAGGCCCTCCACGTGTTGGTCTCGCGTCAGCATCGATTCATCTATCTTAAGACGCTAAAGGCTGCTGGGAGGTTAATCGAGGCGTTATTCCAGCCCTTTTGCATGGCGCCGGCGCTACGCAAAAAAAATCTCGCGTCAGGTCGACGAGACCGTAAGTGAATACGGAATTGTAGGCAGCCGAGTGCATGGCAAACACCTGAATTTTTACAACCACATGGCTGCTTCTGGTTCAAGCTTACGTCTGACGAGCAACAGGATCTCGTGAACGCCAGCTTCTCCCGGACGCGGGAGCACTTCACCGCCTGGGCGGCCGGCCCGAGGAATCACGTCCAGGATCGCCATATCTACACAATAAATGGCGAACTCTGTGTCGATGCGGTCATTCGCTTCGAACAACGCGACAGCGACATTCGCAAAGTCGCCGATAGATGCGGGATCGCCGAATTTTTGGGGCCAATGCCCTCCTTCAAACGCGAATACCGGCAGCGACCCGAGCCGTTCATCGGCTATTATGACCGATCCACCGCCGACATCATCAGATCCGCCTTTGCCTGGGAGATGCGCACCTTCGAATACCGATAACGGCCAGTCAGCAGTTATTCCGCCAGCCCAAGGGCCAGGAGCAAGGCGCTGTCGACGGCCCGTTGCGCGTCAGGGTCGAGCGCCCCGATCACGTCGCGCAGTCGTCTTACCGGCACCGCGATGATCTTGTCCGTCATGACGGCGGACGGAGCATCGAGGCCGTTTCGGGCGGTGGGCTCGACCATGGGGCGGAAATAACCGGCGCTTTCCAGCGACGTCGTCAGAGGAGCCACCAGGAAGCTTTGCGGATCGGCGTCGTTCAACAGGTCGCTCTGGACGACGATCGCGGGGCGCGGCTTGCCAAGCTCGCCCGCAAGCGCAACGATCACGACATCGCCGCGCTTCACCGCCGATGATCGGCCAAGTCGGCCATCGCCTCGTCAGCCAGCGCTTCCAGGGCCGGGTCCGGCACCTCACCGGCGATCCTGAGCGCCTCGGCCCGCAGACGCTCGATCATGGCAGTGCGACGGAAATCGGGCACCCAGTGCTGTACCGATCGCAGGCCCTTATGCCGCATGCGATCGCGAAAACGCTGCTGCTTTTCCTCGTTGCTAAGCGCCATATCGCCCTCCTTTGGTTATTCATAACCACTATACAGCCCTAAATCAATGAGATTGTAACGTTGCCATCGATAGTCGGGAGCGAGGCCGGTACGGTCTGCATCGAAGATGGAGACGGTGGCAACACTCATCTGGCGAATCGCCTTTATGCGCAAACCGACTTTTTATTTGAACCGACGACAAATCAGATTTTACTGATGCCAAATTATGGAAGAAGAAATGAGTTATGCAATTATTTGCGTGAATTGACCGAACACGGCGAACCGACGCCCACAGCGATTGAGGCAGCGTGATTGGACCGGGCTGATGGCCAGGTTCCGCCTTCGTTGATTGTCGAGATTCCGGTTGGGTCGCGAGCGCAGAGACTCAGCTGAAGCTACTCAGAACCTTGCCACTTCGTGGATGTCAGCGATCAACTGGTCGACTCTTTGAGGATCGGCATCCCAGGCGAACATGAAGCGGGCGCCCCCACCGATGAAGGTGTAAAAACGCCAGCCACGCTCACGAAGTCGATCGAGAATAGGCTTTGCTGCCTGCAGGAAGACGGAATTCGCCTCGACGCGGAAGAGCAGCTCGATGCCCGGCACGCTCTTTACACCCTCAGCCAGCCGGGTGGCGCAGGCGTTGCCATGCTGCGCATTTCTGAGCCAGGCGCCACTCTCGAGCAGACCCACCCAAGGTGCTGACAGGAAGCGCATCTTGGAGGCTAACTGGCCCGCCTGCTTGCAGCGGTAATCGAAATCCGCCGCGAGGGCCTTGTCGAAAAAGATGACCGCCTCGCCGACGGCCATGCCGTTCTTGGTCCCGCCAAAGCAGAGAACATCCACCCCGGCCTTCCAGCTCAGTTCAGCTGGTGTCACTGCCAGACTGGCGCAGGCATGGGCAAAGCGCGAGCCATCCATGTGCAATTTCAGTCCAAGCTCGCGGCACTGGGCGGCGATCGACTGGATCTCTTCGCAAGAGTAGACGATCCCGGTCTCCGTCGGTTGGGTGATCGTCACAGCAGACGGTTTGGGAAAGTGAATGTCGGAACGGCTGGTAGCCAGCGCCTTGATCAACTCAGGTGTCAGCTTGGACTCAGAGGCAGGTGCCGTGAGCAGCTTCGAGCCGTTGGAAAAGAATTCGGGCGCACCGCATTCATCGGTCTCGACATGGGCTGACGCTGTGCAGATGACGCTATGGAATGACTGGCAGAGTGCTGCCAGGGCCAGCGAGTTGGCAGCGGTGCCGTTAAAGACGAAGAAGACCTCGCAATCCCGTTCGAAAAGACTGCGAAACGAATTCGCAGCCTTCTCCGTCCACGCGTCATCACCATAGGCGGTAGCGCTGCCTTCATTGGCCATCGCCATTGCCGACCACGCCTCAGGACAGACGCCTGCATAGTTGTCACTGGCGAATTGCTGCGGTGAGCGGGTCATGGCGCTCGATCCAATCTATTTGCGCTGCTCGGAATGGGACGATCGATCCCGAAGGTCGCCGATGACGCGTACACGGACACGCAACGGCTCGCCCGGAACGTAGGACATCGGCGTATCTTCGATGTCGAGGACGGTCAGGCTATCTGCAGCCGCACCGGCCGCAATGGCCTGCTCGCGCGCCAGATCGAGCGTCTGGGCGATGGCATCGCTGCGCTGCACGCCGTGGAAGATGCGTTCACTCTCGCCACTGACCTGCGACATTGCCGCCCCCACCGCATTGGCAATGCCGGCATTCTCGACCTTGATCACCCGGGAGACTCCTGGAAGGCTGTCGGGGACAAGGAACGCACCACCGCCGACGGCCACGACCGGCAGATCTCCTGCGCTGGTCTTCATGCGGTCGACCAATTCGGCCAAGCGCACTGTAAGCCAATCTTGAACGCTGGCAATCAAGCCCGCCGGCAGGTCATCAAGACTATCTTGATCGCCAAGCTCGATCAGTCCGAGTTTGACCCCCACATCGGTCAGCGTGAGCGTGTCGCCACCGTTCGCCCGGGCCTTCGTGAGAAGCTCGTAGCCCACGCTGTCCGGGCCGACAGCCAGCGGTTGCTCGCGTATGACGGTCCCGCCACCCAAGGCAATGGCCACAACATCGGGCATGCGAAAGAAAGTACGCACGCCGCCAATGTCGACCTGCGTGTTGGCTTGGCGCGGGAAGCCATCTTTCAATCTGCCGGCGTCCGTTGTCGTCCCGCCCACGTCCAGCACGATTGCGTCGGCCAGACCCGAGAGCAGGTGCGCACCGCGCATGCTGTTGGTCGGACCGGACGAGAAGCAGAGCACCGGCAGATGCTCGGCCACGGCCGCGCCGATCAGCGTGCCGTCGTTCTGCGTCAGATAGAGCGGACCGCTCAGTCTCGACTGGACGAGCGCCTGGTGAAACGCCGCCACGGTTTGTCGAGCCAAGCCTTGCAGCGCGCTGTTCAGAATCGTGGCGTTTTCACGCTCGATCAGGCCAATGCGGCCGAGTTCGCTGGATCGGGTAACGGTGACGTTCGGGGCCAGTTCGGCCAATATGGCGGCAGCGGCGTTTTCACAGTCGGCGATGAGCGGAGAAAAGACCGCCGTGATCGCTACCGCCTTGATGCCGCTGTCTCGGATGGTCGCGGCTACCCGCCTCATGCCCGCATGGTCGAAGGCCACGATCGGCCGGCCGTCGAACTCGTTGCCGCCGGCCAACATGAAAATTGGGCCTTTCACGACATCGACAAGGTCTGGTGGCCAGTCGGCGAAAGGCAGAATTGAGGCTGCGGCTGGCAGGCCGATCCGGATGACTGCTACCTTGGAGAGTCCCCGTCGCTCGATGACTGCGTTGGTGAAATGGGTCGTGCCGATCATCACGGCCTGCACGTCGTCTAGTGCTTTGACATCCGCCAGCACGTGGGACAAGGCTTTGGTCACGCCTGAGATCACGTCGGCCGTCGTCGGCGTCTTGATGGCCGCTCGGATCGTATTGCCATCCAAAAGAACGGCATCCGTGTTGGTGCCGCCTACATCCACCCCGATGCGCATCATCGGGCCAGCTCCTCGAAAGGACAAAAGTCGAAGTCGTAACCGAACGCGCGAGGGCCTACGACGCAAAGGCCCTCGGCACTCCGCATGATCGGATCGGCGGCCAGGGCAACGACCACCACCCGCTGACCGTAGCGAATGACCTCGGCCCCGATCGCCTCGGCATTTTCCTCATCCAGCACCGAGACCAGATCAGGCACGCTGGCCATGAGACGACCGTCTCGCCTTGCCACCGAGAATTCGTTCTGGAATTCGATGGTAAGCTCGTGCCCCTTGTCGTCGGCGCTGCCGGTTATCACCACCTGGCCGCGCACAAAGCCGCCTATCGTGCGTCGCGATACGTCCTTGACCGTACCGGTGAACAGGAGGGCTGCCCCAACCTTCTCGATCAGTGCTTTCACAGGATCGGACCCGGCTGTCCGCGCCGCCTCGATCGCCTGGCCTATGGCTATCGCTCGGGACACCGAGCCCAGGATCGCATGCGCTTTGACATCGGCCCCGCTGCGAGGCGCGGTGCAGGTCCCGGCTATGGACCCTAGTTCAACCACCACCTGGCGGCCGATCCGTTCGACACGGGTCGCGCACTCGGCCTTGACGATCAAAATCTCATTATCGCGAATATCCGCGATAGCGAACGGCGCTACCGGCAGACCACGTATGGCGAAACTCGCCATCTGCGCCTCGGGAAAGGCGCGTCCCATCGTGTCCGCATCGATGACGGGTAGGCCCAGTTCCATGCCGACCAGCATGGCGAAGAAGGCATTCTCGCCACCGATCTCGATCGACATGACGGCATCGAAGGGGCGGCCCGTATGCGCTTCCATCAGCCTTACCGCGCGACAGATCGACTGCGGCTCCGGCAGGCGTTCCTTGGTCACCATAGGAGCGCCCATGATGCAAACGACCGCGACCCTGGCATCATCCGCCAGCTCATCAGCCGCCATCAGGCGGACACGCCGCCCGCGTCGATAATCCGATTGTGCGCAGAGCAATTCCAAATGGGGATGATTGCCGCCGCCCGTACCGAGGACACCAGCACCGATAGCCAGGGCCCGGAGCTCGTTCAGTTCGAGTTCACGCATGAAAAAATTGCTCGGATAAGTTAGCCATCGACCACCCAGGCCGATCGACTGGACCAGGAAAAGCCCGTCTTATGGCCCCGTTCCGGCGCCGGCAGAGCGGCACTTTGATGGGCCCTAATGCTGCGGCCGTTTGAGAGGCGACCCACAATCTGCAAAAGAGCGCCGGAGAACATGATTTCTTCGACCTCTGCTTCAATGCGGCAGTCGTGATCGGGTGGCGGAGTCTCGCCCGCGGCCACCGTCTCAGGCCGGATCACCAGCACGATCGGACAACCCTCCTCCCTGCCCTGCAGCCGACTTGCGTCGAGCGACATGGTCAAGGGCAGATGCGTCGCCTTCGCGCCCTGTCCAGCTGTGAGCGTGGCCTCGAACAGGTTCGCGTCGCCGACAAAATCGGCAACGAACCGCGTGGCTGGCCGACGATAGAGGTTTTCAGGCGTATCGAACTGTTCGAGCGCGCCGCCATTCATGACAGCGATACGATCAGAAAGCGTCAGGGCCTCTTCCTGGTCATGCGTCACGGCGACGAATGTAAGGCCGAGATTGCGATGAATCGTCTTGAGCTCGGCCTGCATCTGCTTGCGCAGCTTGAGATCAAGAGCCCCCAGCGGCTCGTCCAGGAGGAGAACGGCGGGCCGCACGATCAGCGCCCGCCCGAGGGCCACCCGTTGTGCCTGACCGCCCGAGATCTGGCCGATCCGGCGCTCGCCGAAGCCCATCAGATTGACGAGCTCGAGCATCGCCGCCACGCGGCTTGCTATCTCGCTCTTGGCGACCCCCCGCATTCGCAGACCAAAAGCCAGATTCTGCGCCACCGTTCGGTGTGGGAACAGGGCATAGTCTTGGAAGACCATGGCGGTATCGCGCTCGTACGGCTTCGCGCCGAGCACGGAATGGCCATCGATCAGAACATCGCCTGAACTGGGTGTGGCGAACCCCGAGATCATGCGCAAAAGCGTGGACTTGCCGCAGCCAGATGGACCCAGGATCGTGACGAACGAGCCTTTGGCGATCTGCATCGATATATTGCGGACGGCAACCGAGTCTCCGTAGGTCTTGCTGACCTCGCGGAGTTCAACAGCGTTGGGCAGAGGTGTCGTCATCGGCTCAAGCCTGATTTTCGCGTCGGGTCTGGCCAAGGATCCAGATCTGAGCGCTGACGCTCAAAGCCAAGGTCACCAGGATCACCAAGGCGGAGAGTGCGTATATCTTGGGTGAGACGAACTGCCGGAGTGACGTCCAAAGGGCGATCGGCAACGTTTCCGTAAAGCCGGCCATGAACCAAGCCACGACGAACTCTCCAAAAGCGTCGGTGAACGCGAGGAGGAGGACGGCGACCACGGCCGGCCAGATCAGCGGCAGAACGATCTGGCGAAATGTGACGAATTCATCCGCGCCAAGATTCATGGCGGCTTCGATATAACTGCGCCGGAATCCAAGAAATTGAGAGTAGAGCATCAGCGTCGCATAACTGGAGGTCATGGTCGTATGAGCAAGGACGATCGCGGGCTGACCGATGAGATCGGGTGCCGCGCGAAGGAGAATTGTCAGAGCCAAACCCAGGACGAGTTGCGGCAGGACCACGGGGCCCAGGACCAGACAGAGTACCAGCGATTTCATCCGCATGGGCCGCCAGGCCAGAACCATAGCCGCCGGCATGGCGAGCGCGGTCGAGAGGATGGCCGCGATCACCGCCAGCCGCAGGCTCGTCAAGAGCGAACCGACCAGCCGGCTATCGCTCAAACTGGACTTGAACCAGGCCATGGTCAGCGATTGGAGCGGCAGGCCTGGTATTGCCTTGGCATCGAACGCGAAGAGAACGATGACCGCTATCGGTAGATAGAGAAAGATATAGACGAGCGCGGAATAGGCCGGCAGAGCCCAACCGAAGAGACCACGCCTCATGATTCGGTCTCGCCGCTGGCTCGTCGGATCCATTTCATCGACAACGCTAGCGTGGCCAGAACCAGCGCCAGGAGAATGACGGACATGGCAGCACCGCTCGGCCAGTCGAGACGACGCTGAAATTCATCTTGAATAACCTGTGAGAACATCAGCTGCTTGCCACCGCCAAGGAGGGCCGGCGTAACGAATTCGCCGAGACCGAAGACAAAACAGAAGACCGCGCCCACGATGAGACCAGGGGCCGAGAGCGGCAGAATGACCTCCACGAAGGTTCGGACCGGACCGGCGTTTAGATCCATGGCGGCCTGCACCCAGCTGTCATGGATGTTGCGGATGGCGGCATAGAGCGGCAGCACGTAGAGTGGCAGATAGGCGTAGACGAGACCAATTATGGTCGACACCGGTGAATAAAGCAGAAAGCTGAACGGCTGGTGGATGAGCCCCAGGGCCATCAAGGATTGATTGATGAGACCGTGTTCGCCAAGCAGCAGCCGCCAGGCGCCTACGCGCATGACGATGCTGATCCAAAATGGCGCGATCACGGCCACGAGGAGAAGGCCGCGCCAGCGCCCGGCTTTCTTGGCGATCAGATAGGCCAGTGGGTAAGCCAGGATCGCGCAGGCGACCGTGACGAAGATCGCGGTTTCAACCGAAAGCAGTAGAGATCGCCATATAGCCGGCCGGGCAAAGATCGTTACGTAATTGTCAAAAGTAAAAGATGGTATCAGCCTATATTTCTCGGTCCGCCAAAAACTCAGACCAAGCATCAGGCCGACCGGAAGGAGAAAAAAGATCAGCTGCCAAAGAAGGAGCGGCAAGAGTCCTGCCGCCGGCAAAAGCACTGTGAGCCGCCGGTTGCTATGAGGAGCTTTGCGCAGTCCGCTCATCACGCGAAATCGTATTCGTCACGTGCAAAGGCCGGGCTTGGATAGGCCAGTTTGGACGGGCTGAGACCAGCCGACACCATGGCGACAGCCATATGCAAGGCTACCTTGCCCGGATCGATCACGGGTATCGACAGGCCGAAATGAGCGCGCAGCCTTGCCTCCACGGCCTCCGCCATGTCCAGACCCGTGCCCGTACAGCCCATGACGAAGGCTTCGGCGCCATCCCGCTCCACGGCCTCGATCGCCTGAGCGACAATATGCTCGAGCGCCCGCTCATCCAACTCCAGCACGCTTGCTCCGGCAGCGCGCACGGAAGCCAGGAGATCCGTCATCCCATAACGCGCCACAACGCGACGGATCAGCGGAAAGAGCGTGATTTCCGTGATGAAAACCGTGAAGCGGTTGGCCAGCATCGCCGCCATGTGCAGGGAAGCTTCGCCCTCCCCGACGATCGGGATCGAAACGAGCTCGCGCGCTCCAGCCAGGCCTGGATCGGTGAAACAGGCGATGGTGCAGGCATCGACACCGTCCGTCTCGGCCTCGCGGGCAAGCCGCATGACCTCAGGAGCCGCCAGAGCCGAGTCGAACTCGGCCTCAATGGACGCCGTGCCACGCTTTAGCGGCACGGCGGAAACTGTCGTTCCCGGTGGGGCAAACGACCGATATTCGGCCAATGCCTTGCCGACCAGTTCCGGCGAATCCAGAACCGGGACAATCACGCGAATGTGCATCTCGTCCCGCCTCAGCCCATCTTGAACGCTTGCCAGGCATCAGCCCAGGCGGTTTCGTCGACGGGCGCCTGACTCATCTGACAATTGGCGACCCACTCTTCCATCATATCGAGACCCAACGTCCTGACCTGATCGGCGGTGAGGAGATCTTTGACCTTGGAGTTGGTAACGGCAAACTTGTCGGCTCCCCAGGCCATTTGCTTCATGGCCTTCGCGCTCGTCATGTAATCGATATAGGCCAGCGCCGACGCCAGATGCTCGGTTCCCCGGACAATCTGCAGCGTCTCCATCCACATGGCGCCGCCCTGCTTGGGGATCACCAGATCGACGTTCGCACCATTCAAGCGCGCCGTCGTGCGGACATTGTCGCTGGACGAGCCCCATACGAGCCACGCCTCACGATTCGCAAGGTCGGATTTGACCGTGCCCATATCAGCCTGAAGTGCACGCATATTTGGCCGGAAGGCCGCCATCCGCTCCATTATCCTATCGAGGTCGGCACCGACTGCCTCCTCGGGCTTGGCAAGGCCGGCCCACTTGCCGGTCATCCAAAGATAGAGTTCAGGCCAGTCGATGATCTCGACCCGCTCCTTGAGAGATTTATCCCAGGCGAGACCCGCATCGGCCGCTGCGGCGGCTGAGATTTTGTCAGGCCAGAACACGTATCCATTCACGCCAAAGCGCGTCGGAATGCTGTAGACCTTACCGTCCACTACCGTTTCCGGCCGATTGCGGAAACTCGGCAGCGTGTCGCCCAGAGAACTGAGCTTCGTCGTGTCGATAGGCAACGTTAGCCCGGCGGCGGCGAATTTCTCGGTCCAGACGGCGTCGGGGTTGATCACATCGAACTTGACCGTGCCTGCCTGGACGAGGCTCAGCTGGGCGCCATTGCTCTCGGCCTGCTTGATATTAAGCTCGACCCCGGTCAGTTCGGTGAAGCCACGCATCAGCTCAGGATCGTCGTAGCCGGCCCAGGCCAAAACGTTCAACGGGCCGGTAAGTTTGGTCTCGCCAGCATAGGCTGCTTTGGTGAGGTCGACCTGCGAGGCAATGGTCGCGAACATGGCTGCCTGCGCACCAAATCGCAGAACGTCGCGGCGGCTCGAAGAAGAGCGGTTTCGCGGGCAAGACCTGAACATGCAACCATTCCCATTCGCAGCGAATGCAACTATCATTGCGGAGCACGGCGGATCTATAAGCCACCGCGCGTCGGATCGCCTATAGTGACTGCCGTCACCAGTCCGATCGGGAAACCGGGGCTTTCTTGCTGCCTGTGGCGTCAACTTTATTTGACACGGGTCGGGATGACGCCTGAATGAGCAGCCAGGCATATTTGTCGCAAATGCCTGCCGGCTTCGGCAACGGCATGGCGCGTGTCCTTGCCTGTATCGGCCATGATGATTTCTATGAGACGGTGATCAATGCGGTCGCGCCGTTGATCCCTTGCGATTTTTGGATCATGGCCCGCTATGAGACGGCGGCAAAACCTCGCATCATCTCAGAATCGGGCATGGCGCCGGGTGCCAAGTCCGCCTACACGAAGACGCTCTGGCATTTGGACCCACTGATGCGGACGGTGCCCAACGATGCTCGCCGCGCCGTCAGCCTGAGGACCCTTTGCGCCAATCTGCCCCTTGATGGGGCTTATGCGCGCTATCTCGATCTGGACCTTCGCATTGCCGACGAGCTCGCTCTTCTCCTGCCGTTGAATGAACAGAGTTTCCTGGCTCTCTGCCTGGACCGCCAGAGCGGGACCTTCGCGCCAGAAGAGCTGTGGCTGGCCTCCGAGCTGCTCGAAATCCTGTTGGAAATGCATCGCCAGCATGTGATCCGCCTCCTGGAACGCGAAGTCGCGGCGATGACCAGTCAACCGGGCGACCCACATAGCGAATTCCTCGTCCTTACCGGCGAGGGCGCCATCTTGCACCAGTCGCCTGGTTGGTCGACCGCCGTCCGCCAGGCCTTTGAGACGGAGACATTGCCCACATCCTTGCCGCGCGGGGACGGATATGTCCTGCCGGCAAAGGCCGGTTGGCACGTGCTTCAGGCACCTCTCGACGGGTCCAGCGTCATTCGGGATGGAGCGCGTCTTTTCGTCCTTCGGCGCACGTTGGAGGATCTTCAAGTCCGTTTCAACCGACTGGTCCATCGCTACCGCTTGACGGCCCGACAAAGACAGATCGTCCAGCTTTGCTACGAAGGACATCACAACGCCTCGATCGCGCGCCGCCTGGGCATATCGATAGGTGGCGTTAAAAATCACAAAATGCGAATCTACGACAAGCTCGACATCACAAGTGAACGCGAATTGTTGTCGACGATCCTGACGAGCCATTAGCCAGGCCTCTTTTCAATCGCGATCGCCATCTCTGCTCGTCATGCGGGCGCAGGCAACACCGACGGCAGCCGCGAGGCCTGCCGAGCAGGAGCTAGTATTCCAAGTTCGCCAATACCGCCGGCACTACGGCCGAGAACGACCCAGACGAGCAGTGCCAGTCGGAAGACAACCTATATCGAATAACGCCGAGGTGGCGCGAAGCGCGAACTCATCGGTGATCAGCTTTGCCTTGGCGGTGATCGCGGCGGCTCCTTGTGCGAGTTCTTCGAAGGCGGTTGCCCCGCTCTCGAGCGCTGGCCACTCGGTCGAGTTCATCGACCGCGGCCAGCACTACGTGCTCGGCGGCGACACTGACGGCGTGGAAATTCGTGGTGCCGCTGCCAGTCACGCGTTGCCCGACCCCATCCCGGTCGTCCAACCACCTCACCCCGTCTCGGCTCGTCGGGATGATCAGCGAGACGTCTTCTCCGATTGGCATCGCAGCATGCACCACAACCCATTCCGCGTAAAAGGTGCCGGTGCTGTAGAGCTTACTTTCGTCAAGCCGGAAATTGTCTCCGTCGGGCTTGAGTACGGTTTTGAAGTTCGCATCGCCGTCATTCCTGCTGCGGTCGAGCTCCGTGGTGGCGAGCCCAAAAATGTTGCCGGCAAGCACTGCCGGACGCCACTGATCGCGCTGCCCGCCTCAAGAGCCGATGACGAAGCGCTCCACGAGAGTGAAGTGATTGCGGAATATATGCGCGACTTCGAAGGTCACGAAAGCCGCGCCCGACGCGGTAAGATTGTTGAGCAGCGCGCAAATGGTCTAGTTGACGATCAGTGGTCAGTTCAGGTCCTTAGCGATTTCCAAATCCTTGCGCGCTGCGCCGAGCAGGAGGAGGCGATATTGATGTGAAGCGCCTCGCCCTGGGGAGAGAGCTGTGTCGAGAACCCGATCGTCTCCTCAAGCCGCGTCTCTGGATCGAAGCGAACTCAGGCTGCTTACCGCGCGAGACTGTACGCCTCCACTTCGAGCCTCGTAGGTGGTGAAGGCAAGGAGATTCCGCTCGGGAAAACCGCGCTCGGACGAGCCAGCCCAAGATGATCGCGTAATGTCGCTCCTTTATACTCGCGGCGAAAGATGCCACGCCTTCGCAGGATCGGTATGACGTGATCGACGAAGGCTTCGATACCCGACGGTTCGACATCGGGCATCAGATTGAAGCCGTCGACAGCACCGGCCTCGAACCATTCGGCAATCGTCGCTGCAAGTTGCTCGGGATCGCCGATCACCAGCCGATGCCACGATTGGATTCGATCGAGAAGTTGACGGACGGTCAGCCGTTCGCGACGTGCCAGATTGAGAACGATGTCGCGCGCACCTTGAGAATTACGCGACAGTTGCGACTTGTCGAACAGCCAAGGTGGCAGCTCTCGGTCCCAGGCAAGTTCATGGACATCGACACCGAGCTGCCAGGCGAAAATGGCGAGCCGGCGATCGCCTGCGAGTTCGTTGAGTTCGAAGGCGCGCCTGCGGGCTTCGGTTTCCGTGCCGCCCAGAATAAACGATAACCCGGGCATGATGCGCACCGCATCCGCCGGCCTGCCGTGCCTTGAGGTCCGCTCACGCAGATCGCGCGCATAAGCCAGAGCATCGGGAAGCGTCGCCTGCGAGGTAAAGACGGCATCAGCATGCCGGGCGGCAAGTTCCAGGCCGCCCTCTGAGCCACCGGCCTGGAACAGAACGGGTTGGCCCTGTGGCGAGCGCGGCAGATTGAGAGGCCCCGCGACCTTGAAATAGGCCCCATGATGATCAATGGCGCGAATACGCCTTGGCGCGGTAAAGACCCCCGATCCCTGATCGGCGACCATCGCGTCGTCGTCCCAGCTATCCCAGAGTGCCCGCACGACTTCGACGAATTCGTCGGCGCGAGCGTAGCGTTCCTCGCGCGGTGGCTGTGGCCTGGCGCCATAATTGGCGCTAGCGCGATGTTCGGCAGTCGTCACGATATTCCAGGCCGCTCTACCGCCACTCAGGTGATCGAGCGATGCTATTCGCCGAGCGACATTGTAAGGCTCCTCGAACGATGTGGAGACTGTCGCAACCAAGCCGACGTGACTGGTCTGCGATGCCAGGGTTGAGAGCAGGACGATGGGATCCAATGCCAGCGGCGGCTGGTCGATCTTACCGTTGTCGTCGATCGCGAGATGGAGATTGTCGGCCAGAAAGATGGCATCCAGAGTGCCGCGCTCGGCCACCTGTACAAGTTGCTGCCATTGAGACGGCTTCATGAAGCCCACGGGATCGGTATAGGGCGCGCGCCAGGCGGCTGGATGCATGCCGTCGGAAAGCACGTTCAGGCCCAGATGGAGCTCTCGTCGTTCCATGCGGTTCACCATGTCATGCAGCGATCTCTAGAGACCGGCATTGGTGGAGGTCGACGGGCTGTCCGTCGTCGGCAAGACGATCGGCTTTGTGCGCGGATCGTTAAAGATGAAGGTCTGAAGCTTCGGATCCTCGAAAGCCTTGATCAGGTTTTTGATGTTCTCGGTATCTCGATAGCGACTGCCGATCGTCAGAACCGAGGCGAACTGATCCGGCGATTTCGGGCTATAGATCAGCTTCTCGGGCGCAATGCCGGAAGCAAGAAAGCTTTCCGCATAGCCGATCACGGCGTCGAGAGAGGTCAGTCCGCGCGGTTGCGCGCCAAGGTCAAGAAGTGTCCAGGAGAAATTCCGTGGGTTCTCGCTGATGTCGTCGAGGCCTGCCGTCCAGGGTTCGACACCGGGGCGAAGCTTGATCAGACCGGCGTTCTCCAAAAGCCAGAGCGCTTGTGCTTCGTTGGCGGGATCGGCCGGGATCGAGATCCTGGCACCCTGGGGAAGGGATTGCAGATCGTGATATTTCTCGGACCAGACCCCGAAGATCCAGTGAAAGATCGGGCCCGTGCCCGGTTCTTCCTGAAAGGCAGGGTTGGCCGCCATGACCTGCCCCAGCCAGTAACGGTGCTGGAAGATGGTACCGGCGATCTTGCCGTCGGAAACGGCTCTGTTGATCTGCGTGCTGTCGCTGAGCGAAACCCCCCTCACCTTCACGCCATGAGCGGGTCCGAGCGTGCTGCTGACATATTCGAGGATCGCCTGTTCCGCCGGATTGCTTTCCAGATAGGCGACATCAAGGACGCTGCCGGGCTCCGGGATCGTTGAGGCCTCACCGGCGTAACGAAACGACGCGAGGCCCGCACCGATCACAGCCACGAGCACGATGAGGCCCGTCACCCACGGCCAGCGACGGCGGCGTTTGATTGTGAAGCTCTGACCGGTCGTCTGGTCGGCGGACGGCCGGTGATTCTGGCTGTTCATGGAAAAGTCTTTCGCGATGGTTTTTCGATCGGAACCGACCGGATGGATTTGCTCAGCGTCGTCTGGCGCGGCGGACGCAATAGTCACCGACGGCCTGCACGACTGCGACCGTCGCTATCAGGATCAGCATGGTGGCGATCATGACAGTGTGGTCAAACCTCTGGTATCCGTAGGTAACGGCGACGTAGCCAATGCCTCCGGCGCCAATCGTTCCGGCGATTGCCGAGTATTCGATCATTGCAATCGTATTGACTGTCATGCTGCCGATAATAGCTGGCCAAGCTTCAGCAATCTGCGCATGAGCTATCACCTGCAAGTCAGATCCGCCGGAAGCCCGAGCCAGATCCGTTATCGCCGGTGGCACCTCTCGCAATGCGTTCTCTACAAGCCTTGCGAAGAACGGCGTGCCCGCGACGACCATGGGGACAATCGCCGCTGGAATGCCAATTGTCGTGCCGGTGATCAGCAAGGTGAAGGGGATGATCGCCGCCATGAGCACGAGGAAGGGCAAGGACCGACCCAGGCTGATGACGGCGTTGAGGGCCGCATGCAAACGCGGCCGAGGAAAGAGTCCGCCTGGGCTGGTATTATGGGCGATTACGCCCAGAGGCAGCCCCAGCGCAAAGACGATGATCATCACGACCCCGACCATCACAACTGTCTCGCCGAATGCTGGAACCAGTAGTTCAGGGAGTTTCGACCAGGGCGTCCCGGGCAGCGTCGTTGCTGCTTCCCGGCCGAACGTCTCGGCGGCGCTCATACCTCAATCCTTTCGCCGACCTTCTCCCGCCCGCCTTTCGACGGCGAGGCGACGAGGTAGCCCTGAAGTCCCTGCTCGCTCAGGAAGCGACGAATATTCGCTTCGGGAAGATTGGCAGGCAGGCTGATCGTCGCATGACCTACCTGATGTCGCCGAATCGTTTCGATCGAGGCGGTCAGCAAGTGGACCTCTGCTCCCAGCGCCCGATTTATGGCAGCCAGCCAGGTTGGAGCGACGTGATCGCTCCCGTAGACCACCCGCCAGACCTGGCCGCCTCCGTCGATCGAATCGTCCTCCCCGCTCGGGGATGGAAGAAGCAGGTTGCCGAGCTGCGATTCCGGATCGACGAGCAGATCAAGGAGCGGGCCGCTCTCGATGATCCTTCCGTGCGACAAGCGCGCCACGCGATCTGCAATCTTGCGGACCATCTGCATGTCGTGGGTAATCATGAGGATCGTCAGGCCGAGATCCTGCCGAAGCTCTCGCAGCAGGGCGATGACCGATTCGACATTGTCGGGGTCGAGGCCGGATGTCGCCTCGTCGGCAAGGAGCACGGACGGTCGCAGAGCCAGGGCGCGAGCAATGCCGACTCTCTGGCGTTGACCGCCAGAGAGTTGATGGGGATAACGATGCGCATGCTGCGCCAGACCAACGCGCTCCAGCAGTTCGAGCACCCGCGCGTCCCGTTCTTCCCGAACCACACCCATATACTCAAGCGGCAGGGCGATGTTCTCGGCGGCCGTACGCCTGCTTAGCATGTGCGACGCCTGGAAAATCGTCCCGATCGATCGCCGGGCGACACGCAGTTCGGCCGCGCGCAGGCCGGTTAACTCGACCCCGTCGACAACGATAGATCCCGAACTGGGTCGTCCAAGCAGATTGATGCAGCGGGCGAGCGTACTTTTACCAGCCCCACTGGGGCCGACTACGGCGAGAATTTCCCCGCGCTCGACAGAAAGATTGATGGCATCGAGGACAATCGAATGCCGATCACCGTCCGAAAAGTTTTTGGAAAGATTGGTGATGGTAATCATTTATGTATCCGTGACGATTCGCGCAAGAATCGTGGCTGTAATCACCACCTAGCCGATGTGCCGGCGACCCTTGTGGGATGTCGCTGGTTTCGGCTCGACAACAGGCACCGGTCGGCACCGCATGCACTGCCGTTCGACATCGGATAGTGAAATCCGGCGCTGGATGTCGGTCTGCCAGCCTAGGATGCGTGCTAGAACAACAATATTCGTATTGATGCATAACGACGAGTTCGCGCTCGTATCTCTGGATATCGTTGTGTAAAATTCTCACCATTATATTCAAACCGATGAGATATCTGTCGAAAAAGTTGAACATCGGTATCTTGATAGATATAATAAACGAGAATTACCGATAATATAACTCTTCTCAATCAAGATTGGATACTCCGGCGTCACTGTAAGTACGTCCACAAGGACATGCGGATCAATGATTTCGTCTCTCTGACCGGCCTAACGTCCGCCATACAAACAGCGGACGGGCTGTCGTGTGGTTTTTTAAGAAAGACACACGTTATATGGACAGTTTCAATGATAGGTAAGACTCAAGCTCTCAAGGCAATCAATATTACGATGTATTTTATGCCGTTCTTTCGCGAATGAGGCATCTTTTTATGGTTTTCGGTTCAAGACACTTCGTGATTGCTACGTGGCGTCGGGCTAGCGAATAGTATGTCCGAATTTTCCGTAGTTACATTCCGATAATTGGCCGGCAGGTCATTGGTCCTCCCCTGATGTGCCGTTGGGCGGTCGAGCGATCGATGCTGATCCACATGGGCTCTTAGGGTTGATGGGCCTGCCTATGTTGATGCGAGCGCCGTCTCTTAAAAAAAAACGCGCAGCTTTGTCGCGTACGCGTCTGAATTTCCTCGTTCCACGGAGATATTTCCCTTGGTTGTCTATCGAGTCAATAGGGTTAGTGGCGCAACGTGGGCATCATCGTTTCCCGGCGGTTATGTGGAGGGTTTCATGTCCCGACAGATTCATTTCAACGCGTTCGACATGAACTGCGTGGGTCACCAGTCGCCGGGGCTGTGGGCGCATCCGCGCGACCGGTCCTGGACATACAAGGACCTGGACTATTGGCAGGGTCTGGCGCGCACGCTGGAGCGGGGCATCTTTGACGGCATCTTCATCGCCGACGTGATCGGCTATTACGATGTCTATAAGGGCAGTAATTACCACGCCATCCAGCAGGCGGCGCAAATTCCGGTCAACGATCCCTTGCAACTGGCGGCACCGATCGCGCTCGCGACCGAGCATCTGGGCATCGGCATCACCGCGTCGACCTCCTTTGAGCCTTCGAGGCGATTCATCCCTATAAGGCTACCGGCCTGGGTATTGGGCGACGTGCTCGGCGGCGTTCCGCGCATCGCTTGGCAAGTGTTCCAGCCACTTCGATGCTTACATCGACGACGCGGACTGATCAGACACGGCCCTATGGGCGTCCACGTTCGGTCAGGAGACGCGCCCGCCAAAGCCCGGCATCCACCATTTGTGCAATGACGTCGGCCATAACCTCGGCGACCGCCTCGCTGCCTCGAGGGTTCATCGTCCGTTGCGACACGACGACCGATAAGCGCCAAGACGGTGTGGGGTCGTGGATGGAAATGGCCACCATCTCACCGCGTGCCAGTTCGTCCCCGAAAGCGAAATGCGGCATGACCGCTAGCGCCAAACGTTCGCGGACCATACGGGCGATGGCTGGCAAGCTATCGCAAGCCATGGCCTTGGGGCTGACGTCGTGACGAGCGGCAAACCGCTCGATCACGGTGCGCATGACGTTCGGCGCGCCAGGCAAAACGATTGGCAGGTCGAACATCTCACGAAATGTAACGCTAGCTTTCCTCACCAGGGGATGGTCGGGGGGAACGAAGAGCATCAGGTCCTCGGCCATCATCTCGGTCCAGGCTACATGCTCGAACGCCTTGTGGTCGTAGAGCAACGCCACGTCGAGGCGCCCCATCGTGATGAAATCGTCGATATAGCCTGTCATCGCTTCGACGATGTGAAGCGTGATGTTCGGCTGGCGCACGGCCATCGCCTTTATCAGCGGCAACGAAAGCCCGCGACAAGCCGAGGTCGGTAGTCCCACTGACACTCGGCCGGACGGGGTCAGGGACTGAGAGCGTATAACCTCGCGCGTACGTTCAACTTCCTGCAAAATGCGGCGAGCATGATCGTATAATTGAAGCCCGATCTCGGTCGGCGTCACGCCCCGAGCATGACGTACAAGCAAATCGACACCCAACTCACCCTCGAGATTGCGCATCTGTTGACTGAGCGAAGGCTGGGCAATGCGCAGAACTTCCGCCGCGCGCGAGAGATTGCCGCACTCCGCGATCTGAATGAAATATTTGAGTTGACGCAAATCCATGGCCGCCACCTTTCGGTCGCATGTCTGCCGTAGGGCGCCCAAATGTCAAACGGCTAAAATTTAGACTATATGCACAAACTATGGCCATACTGTTCTATAATATCATTACATATCAATTATATAGTCGGCAAAACGGTCTATAAGATATGCCTATATTTTATAGCGATAGGTTTTGCAAATACCGCCGATCGGAAAATCGTCTTTGACGATAACTCTCCAGCATCACTAGCTTGGCGTCGAACATCGATGCACTGGCATCGTCACGAGGTCGTCGAAGCAGAATGATACGCGCGAGGAGACGTAAGTACGTGCGGATCAACGACTTAGCTTTAGCCGATCCCTAGCGCCGATCGGCTTGAGCGATCTTGACGGTGCCAAGGCATAAGCCGTCTCGGGCGCATAAGCCCTAGCGCAGTTCGATGTTTACACATCAGCACACCTACCGCATCTCCGGCCCGGCCTGATCGGGTCGAGACGTCTCGTCAACTAAAGCTTCCGGCGTCACCAGCTCGCCGGCGTTCAAGATTTCCCCCGGATTCTCCACGACTTTCCAAGGATTGAGCTATGTCCCGTGTCGTCGATTTGAGCTTGCTGATCGAGGACAACATGCCGGCGCACAAGCTGTTTCAACGCCCGGTCCTCACTACCCATCTGACCCACGAGAGTTCCAAGGCGCTCAATCTCGGCGTGCCGGGCGATGCCATGACTTTCCAGACCAATTTTATTTCCATGCTGGACCATGTGGGGACTCACGTCGATGCCTTTCGCCATGTGAAGCCGACGGGCGCATCCATTGATGAAATGCCGCTCGAGATGTTCATGGGCAAGGCCGTGTGTTTCGATTTGCGGCACATCCCGGACCTGGGTGAGATCAACGTCGCCGACATGGAAGCAGCGGAGGCGAAAGCAGGCGTCAAGGTGGACGGTCATATCGTCCTTCTCTGCACCGGCTTCCATGCTCGCAACTATCCCAAGCCCGACTCGGTTTGGAAGAATCCGTTGCTTACCGTCGAGGCAACGCGATGGCTCTATGACCGTGGCTCGATGATGCAGGGCGTGGAGGGACCTTCCACCGACAAGCCCAGCGACAATATTTTTGCACAGCACCGGCTTTGCCGTGAGCTCGGGATGAGCCATTGGGAATGGCTCGTTAATCTCGAGGAACTAATTGGCCTCGGCGAGTTCCAGTTCTTCGGTGTCCCCCTCAAATTCAAGGGTGGCTCCGGCTCGCCGGTACGTGCCTTCGCGCTTGTCAACTGATGAGTCCATGCCGCGCGGCAGCACGACCCGGCACTGTTCTTTATTGAAAACGCCGCCATGAGTGCCTCTTTCACGCGTATGAGCGCCCGAGAGCTTCACAGCCTCATCGTTCATCGGGAGATCTCGCCCGTCGAGGTCACGCGAGCTGCTCTTGATGCCGCGTTTGCGACTCAAGGGAGCCTCAACGCCTTCTTCTTGATCTTCGAGGAGGAGGCGATGGAGGCTGCCCGCGTCGCCGAGGGCGCGGTGATGCAGGGCCAAGATCTCGGCGTTTTGCACGGTATCCCCTTTTCCGCCAAGGACCTCATGGCGGTGAAGGGCGCGCGCTATTCCTCTGGGTCACGAGCGATGGCGGATAATATCGCCGTCGTCGACGCCCCGGCGGTCGAACGAGCGAAGGCGGCTGGTGCTATTCTGATCGGCAAAACCACGACGAGCGAGTTCGGCTGCAAGCCGGTCGGCGACAGTCCACTTACCGGCATCACACGTAATCCCTGGAATCTCGACAAGACGCCAGGGGGATCTAGTGCTGGCGCTGCGGCCTCGGTTGCGGCCTTTGTCACGCCGTTCGCGCTTGGCACGGATGGCGGCGGTTCGATCCGCATTCCTTGCTCTTTTTCCGGCCTCGCCGGGATCAAAGGCCAGTTTGGACGCGTGCCTGTCTGGCCGACCTCGGCTACGCCAACTCTGGCCCATGTGGGTCCCATCGCCCGTGATATCGCAGATGCCGCGCGGGTATTCGCCAGTATTGCCGGCTACGACCCACGCGATCCCTTCAGCGTGGCAGGACCGGTGCCCGAGGTGGAGGCCGCGGTCGGCGCCCCCATCAGGGGCATGCGCGTTGCCTGGAGTCCGACGCTTGGATACGCGCGGCCCGATCCCGAGGTTCTTCGCATCACCGAGGCGGCGGCACGGCGATTGAGCGATCTCGGCGCAAGGGTCGAGGAGGTGGACGCTATCTTCGCGGCGGATCCTGCCGATATGTGGATCGCCGAATTCTATGCCGGAGTTGGCACGCGCCTGCGCTCTGTCGTCGAACAGCGGCGCGACCTTCTCGATCCCTCTGTTGCCGATGTCCTCGATCTCGCTCTCGGGCAGGAAATGCGCCGATACTACGAGACTGTCTTCGACCGCTACGCCTTGCGCGACGAGATGCGTTGCTTCTTCGAGCGCTACGATGCGCTCATTTCGCCGGTGCTGCCGGTGACGTCCCTGGAAGCGGGCAGCGACATGCCTGCCCATCTCACAGACCGCAATCTCGTGAGCTGGGTCTTCTACACCTATCCTTTCAATCTGACCGGCCATCCGGCCGCCTCCGTCTGCGCCGGAGTCGATGCCAACGGCATGCCCGTGGGCCTGCAGATTGTCACCCGCGCCTTGGCGGAGGCTGATCTTGTGAGGCTCGCTTCCGCCGTGGAACGGCTCAGACCTGAAGGCCCCCTCACTCCACCCTTGTTTGCCGGGACGTAGCGGCGGTGGCCCAACCAAACCCAATGATGGAACGTTCCCGATGACCGACTTCGATGGAAAGTTCACGGATTTCCGTGCTTTGCTTCACCCCTTCAATCGTCGCCGCTTCCTCCAGGGCGCCGGCACGGCTGCTGGCGCGGCGGCCATCGGCATCTCGACGACGAGCGCGCCCGCCCATGCCGACGATAAGGTACTCAACCTCCTGAGCTGGCCTGGCCATGGCGATCCGGCCTTCGTAAAGCCTTTCGAAGACAAATACGGCTGCAAGGTCGTTGCGAAAGAGTATGTCGGCGGTGAGCCGATGCTGGCGCTGATGAATCAATCACCTCCAGGATCGTTCGACGTCGTCCTGGCGGATGCCGAATACATCCATATGCTTCAGGAAAGCAATTTTATAGATAAGCTGGACCCATCCGACTATCCACTCAAGGATTATTGGCCGGAATTCCAGCATTTTCCTCTGCACTGGGTTGGAAACGATCTTTATTCGGTGATGATCAGGTTCGGCTATCTTGGCATAGCCTATCGCACCGATATGGTGAGTGACTCGGACGTTCAATCCTACAAGGCACTTTGGGACGACAAGCTCAAGGGCAAGGTTGGGTTTTTCGACTGGTACTTGCCCACGATGGGCTGCCTTAGCCTCTACAACGGCAACAAGTCGCCCTACGACATTCCGAGCGATGCTTTCGACAAGCTGAAAGATACCTTGTTTTCCTTGCATCCGCAGGCCTCGGGCTTCTACTCGATGGCCGACCAGTTCTCGATGCTGACGAATGGGACGGCCGCGGTAATCCCCGGGATCGGCGATTGGGTGGTTCTGTTGCTGCAAAAGAGCGGTGTGCCGATCTCGGCCACCGTTCCCCGGGAAGGCGGCATCCAGTGGACCGAATCGATGTCGATCGTGTCCTCGTCGACCAAGAAAGATCTGGCCAAGGCATTCATCCAATATGCCTCTTCACCCGAAGGTCAGGCGCGCTCGGCGATCCTTCCGGCCTATTGGGCCTCAATTCCCAACAAAAAAGGCTGGGACGTTCTCAACAAAGAACATCCCGACGACGCGAAGGCGCTGCGCCTCACCTATGACGCGCGCAATGTCATGGACGAGTATAAAGACGGCAAGATCGCAATTCGTCAGACGCCGATCCAGCAGTCGATTGAGGATTGGAACGACGCCTGGTCTGAATTCAAGTCGATGTGACTCGTGGTGCCGATGCGATACTCTTCGCATCGGCGCGACGACCTGATCGCTCCCCAATTCCCAAGTCATTCCCCGTTTCAAGTCGCCATGGCCACCTCATCCCCAGATTCATCCGCATCGATCCGTCCGCCGACGAGACGATTGCCATCCGCCAAGGGGAGCCGGCGGTTTGTGGCGTTTTGGGCAATACCGCCGATTCTATGGCAGTTCGCCTTTTTCGTCGTGCCGCTAGGCTTTCTTGTAGCGATGACATTCTGGTCGGTGCGGAGCTTTCGGCTGACTCCGGACATGACGTTGGCCAACTGGATGTTCATCCTTAAGGCCGGCTTCTTTCGCAGCGCCTATATCTATACCTTCAAGCTTGCCCTGCTGACGGCCTTGATCGCCAGCCTGTCCGCCTTTCCAGCGGCCTATACCTTAGCCTTCCGCCTCCAGCCGCGAACCCGACGATTCCTGATCTTCATGCTGGTGGTCCCGTTTTTTACCTCCTATCCCGTACGCATCTATTCAACGCAGATCTTCTTCAGCCCGGAGGGCATCATCAATGCGATGATCGCACCTCTCGGCCTGGGCCCGGTCTCGGTTCTCGATACCCCGACCGGAACCGTCGTCGGCTATCTCGTCCTTACCCTGCCGCTCGTTTTACTGTTGCAGACCTTCGCCTTGATGAACACGCCACGAGATCTGATCGAGGCGGCGCATAATCTCGGCTGTGGCCGTTTCCGGACGATCTTGACGGTGATCGTCCCTACAGCGCGTGTCGGTCTCGTTCTCGCCGCTACTTTCGCCTTCGTCCTTTCCTTTGGCGACTATGTAGCGCCACTCTATCTCGGTGGTTCGAACCCTCCCACCCTGTCGATCTTGATCGCCGATCAAGTCAAGTCGGGCAACAATTGGCCACGCGCCTCAGTGGTAGCTGTCACGATGATTTTGACGCTGATCGTAGTGATGACGGCAATGCTGGCGCTTGCCTATGGCGGCCGCAAGAAAGGCCGCGGATGAACGCCCACCACCTGAGACGTGGAGCGCTATTCCTTTGGACTGCGCTTCTCCTGGCCTTCATCTTCGCTCCGATCGTCTCGACGATCATCTTCTCCTTCAATGCCGATCGCTTCCCCAGTCTGCCCTGGGCTGGCTTCAGTGTCCGCTGGTACGAGGCTGTTTTTGCCGACGCCACGATCCTGCGCGGACTGATCAACAGCTTGATCGTTGCTGGCGCCACCGCAATTGTCGCGAGCTTCCTTGGCTTTGCCGCGGCTTACGTCGACTACCGGTATCGCTTCCTCGGCAAGGTGGTCTATACGGCCCTCATCGCCCTGCCACCAGCCGTGCCCGTGGTCATCCTCGGTATCGCCATGCTGACATTCGAGGGGCGCTTGGGCTTATCGGGCACTCTGACCGGCGTGGCGGTCGGCCATATCGTGCTGGCCGTTCCCTTCGCGATGGCGCTTGTCCGCATGCGTCTTGCTGACCTTGATCCGGATATTGAGCGCGCCGCCTGGAATCTTGGGGCTACGCCCTGGGCCGCCGTGAGCGGAGTCGTCATCCCGTTCTGCCTTCCGGCGATCCTGGCTTCGATTTTCCTCACCGCCGCAGTGTCCTTCGACGAATTCATGATTGCCTGGTTTGTCTCCGGCGTGAACGAGACATTGCCGGTCCGCGTTCTGGCCATGCTGCAAGGACAGGTGTCGCCGAAGATCAATGCTATCGGCGCCATCGTCTTCGTGGTCTCGATGAGTTTGGTCGTCATCGCCCAGGTCCTCATCGGCAATCGCGCCGACCGCAGCAGCAAAAGAACCTGAACCATGACGAATACACTCACGATGCTTGAGATCGACCGCGTCGCCAAGCGTTACGGCGATTCGCTGGCGGTGGCCGATGTCTCGTTTACCATCTCCAAGGGAGAGTTTATCGCCCTCATGGGCCCCTCGGGCTGCGGTAAGACGACCACACTGCGCATGATTGCCGGCCTCGATGAACCGACCGGAGGCGAAATTCGCCTGTGGGGACGACGTCTTAACGAGGATGCACCTTGGAAGCGCAACGCACCGTTGGTCTGGCAAAACTATGCCCTGTTCCCGTTCCTTTCGGTCCGTAAGAACATCGAGTTCGGCCTCAAGCAACGCGGAATGCCGATCCGGCAGCGTCGAGAAAAAGCCTTTGAATGGATGGAGCGCTTGGGGATCGCTGCCTACGCAGATCGCGGCATCGATCAGCTCTCCGGAGGGCAACGCCAGCGGGTAGCTTTGGCGCGTGCCCTAGCGTTGGAACCTGAGATGTTGCTTCTGGATGAGCCGCTTTCCGCGCTCGATCCGCACCTGCGCGTTCGCATGCAGTCGGAACTGGTTCGTCTGCATCGCGACCTCGGGATCACGTTCGTATGCGTGACGCATAGTCATTCGGAGGCCTTCGCCATGGCTAACCGGGTAGTCCTTATGAACGAAGGTCAGGTCCAGCAGATAGGCACACCGCGCGAAATTCACCGTCGCGCCGCCAACCGCTTCGTCGCCGAATTTGTGGGCGGCAATAATCTGTTGTCTGGGACCGCCGTCGACGCGGGCAACGGCCTGATGCGGGTCGACGGTCCATTCGGCAGTACCCTTGCCCGGGCCCCAACCGATCGCGTGCTCCAGACAGGAGCAGAGGTGACGCTGGTGATAGCCGCCGATTGCATCGACATGCTCCCTGCTCGCTCAGGTACAGGTAACGAGATCGAGGCGCGTGTTCTGACGTTGGAATTCATCGGTTCGGCTGTCACCGTCTTTCTTGAAACGCTGGGGGGCGCCGAGTTGCGGATCCAGCGTCCACTGCACGAGATCGAGAACAGTCCGCTCAGTCCGCTAAGTCCGGGTCAGACCGTGATCGCCCGCTGGTCGGAAGACGAAGGCTATTTCCTTCCGGCCTGATCCCATTTCCGCTCAACTCATGGAGTGAGACGATGCCAACTTTCATCCGGGGCGCCACCATCCTTGCCATGGGCGGCCGCCATCAAAGTACGCCGTTCACCGGCGACATCCTCATCGTCGGCGATCGCATCGAGGCCATTGGTGCTAACCTTCCTGTGCCAGAGGGTGCAACTCTCATCGAGGGGGCGGGCAAGCTTGTTATGCCGGGCCTGATCAACGCCCATCTGCATTCGGGTGAGGCCTTGTTCAAGGGTCGCTACGACAACCTCCCGCTTGAACTATGGATGCTTTATTCCTACCCGATCCTCGGGGCGAAAGCGCTCGCGGAAAGGATGATCTATCTTCGCTCGATGGTCGTCGCGATCGAGTCGCTCAAGACGGGCGTCACGTCGCTGACCGACGATATTTTCGAAGCGCCACGTCAGTCCTTCAGCCAATTGGGCGCGGCAGTCCAAGCCTACGATGATGCTGGCATTCGCGCGACCGTCTCGGGCCACGTGATGGATCGGGATTTTCTCGATTCGATCCCATTCTCGCGTGAATACGTGCCAACCGACCTTCAGGCGGAGGTCGCTAAGCTGACGCCACCAACCACCGAAGAATATCTCGACTTCGCCAGGGAGGCATATGCAGCCTTCCATGGCCGTTCCGGTCGTATTCGTTTCATGCTCGCACCCTCCGCTCCCCAACGGTGCACCGTCGAACTGATGCAGGCGGTCAACGAACTCGCCCTGGAATGGAAGGTGCCGTTCCACACCCATATCGTCGAGACCAAGGTGCAGGGCGTCACCGGGCCAGCCCTCTACGGCAAGACATTGATGCGCTACATGGCCGATCTCGGCCTCATGCATCCCGGCACGACGATTGCGCATTCCGTCTGGGTGACCCCCGACGACATCGCTTTGATGGGCGAGGCAGGAGTCTCCATCGTCCATAACATCATCTCGAATCAAAAGCTGGGCTCCGGCATTGCGCCAGTTCGCGACCTTCTCGATGCTGGCGTCAACGTCGCTCTGGGCTCGGACGGAATCTGCTCCAACGACACGCCGCGCATGTTCGACGTCATGCATGCCTGTGGCCTGATCCACAAGGTCACGACCCCTGACTACAAGAAATGGCTGAGTGCTGCAGAGGTGCTCCACGCCTGCACACTTGCCGGCGCCCGCAGCGCGTTGATCGATCGCGAGGTCGGCTCTCTCGAGGTGGGCAAAAAGGCGGACCTCCTCGTTCTCGACCTCAACACGGTGAGCTTCACGCCACGCAACGACATCCTCAACCATCTCGTTTATTGCGAGAACGGCTCATCAATCGAAAAGGTGATGGTAAACGGCGAGATCGTCGTCGAAAATGGTCGACTGACGAAAATCGACGAAGCAGCGCTTTTAGCGGAGCTCCAGGCGGCAATGCCAAGCTTCAACGCCTACCATGCAGGCGTTGAGCGGGCGAACAAGGCATTCGAGCCGCATTTCGATGCCGTCTACCGGCGCTGCAATCAGACGGACCTCGGGATCCATCGTCTTATTGGTGCCAGCGACATATGGCCGGCGAAGGCAAGCTAGGATGCCCGCCCGGTCTCTCCTGGCCGATCTTACCTGGTATGACTTCGTCGATTGCGTCAAGTCCGACCCGATCATCATTCTACCCGTCGGCTCGGTCGAGCAGCATGGACCGCATCTGCCGCTTTCAACCGACACGCTCTTGCCACAAGCGCTGGCTGAGGCCGTCGCCGAGCGAATGGGCGGCCTTGTGGCGCCGCCCATCGCCTATGGCTACAAATCGCAGCCGAAGACGGGGGGTGGCAATCACTTCCCAGGCACGGTCAGTCTCGATGGCGAGGTCCTGGTCGGCCTCGTGCGAAACGTCATCAACGAGCTGGCGCGTCACGGGCTGCGCAAGATCGTCTTGTTCGACGGGCATATGGAAAATCAGTGGTTTCTCGTTGAAGCTGCCGATCTTTCCCTTCGCGATCAGAAGATGTTCAGAAATACTGATCTGCGAATAGTCAAATTAGGCTATTGGGATTTCATTAGCAAAACAACGGAAGAACTGTTGTTTCCCGATGGATCTCCTAGTTGGGAACTGGAACACGCGGCAGTCATGGAAACCTCCTTGATGCTGCACATCCGGCCCGATCTTGTGCGTAGGGAACTCATCCCCAACGATCCACCCGCGAAATTTCCACCCTTCGACATTTACCCTTTCGATACACGCCCCATCCCGGCCACCGGCGTATTGTCGCCTGCGGCGTCGGCGTCGGCAGAAAAAGGCGCGGCCGTCTGGACTCAGGTGGTGGCGGACATCACCGAGGCTCTCAGCAAGGCATTCGACAAGCAAACGTCGAATGTGTGACCAGCGGCCCGAACTCGTCGAGGTGCTCCGTTTGGTTGATGAGCTGGTACAGGTACTCTGAGAGACTGGCCTCAGGCCAGGAGGTAGCGCTCCACCGCCTGGGCAAAGCCCGACTCTTCGTTCGATCCCGTGACCGCCTGTGCCTTGGCGCGCACCGTCTCATTCGCATTGCCCATGGCGATGGCGAAGCCCGAGCGCTCAAACATCGCAACGTCGTTGGCTGAATCGCCGATCGTCGCGATTTCGGTTGCGTCGATGCGCAGGAGGGTCGCTAGACGATCGACGACGGTCCCCTTGGTGGCGTTCGGATGGGTGATATCGAGATAATAGACCTGCGAGCGGCTGGCAGCGATCCGTGCCCCGAACGCCGCCTGCATACGGGCCTCCAGCTCGGCCAGGGCCGGGTGATCGTCACTCACTCCCACCATCTTGATGGCCGCTCCCAGGAGAGCATCGTCGAATTCTTCGACGATGCGTGGGGGATAACCGATGGTGAAGGTCTCGTGATCCACTCTCGGTCCCTCGGGATCGCGCACGACCCAATGCTCGGCCGTAAAGAGCCAGACGCTGACCCCCGCATCATCGAAGGCCGCGAGTGCCGCCTTCGCTTCCGCCAGGCCGATGCGCCGTTCCTCGATCACCTTGAAGTCCGGCTGGGTGAAGAGCCCGCCATTGAAGCCTGAGACCGGCAGCTCGATCCTTAGCGGTTTGATAAGCATGGCCAGCCCCTGCGGCGGCCGGGCACTGGTCACGGTAAACCCGATTCCGTGCTCCCCAAGCCGTCTGACCGCATCGATGTTGGCCTGGCTCAACACCTTGTCACGTGTCACCAGCGTGCCGTCCACATCCGAGAGGAGAAGACGGATCGGGCGTACGGGCATGATGCTCTCAGGCATGCGGCTTCCTTTAATAGATGAAGACGGTCTGTTGCTCGAACTTATATCGCTCAAGCCGCTTCGATCGAAGCCGACCAGGACATCTGGCGGCTCTCGCCGGGGGGAATGAGCCAAAGACCGGGCTTGGCCGTGAACGGTCCATCGAAGTCGACCGGGCTGGCAAAGCCGTGCCAGGGCTCGATGCAAAGAAAATCAGCACCCGGCTTCATCCAGAGTCCGAGTTCCGGCGCATTGTCCCAGGCGACGCGCAAGGCGGGAGCACCCGGTGCCTCGAAGCGCACGCTCTGGCTCTTGACCGCCGGCAGGACCAATGCGTCCCGCGCGAAAATCTCCTCGCGCAATGAAAGAACCCGGCCTTCGATCGGCGAGGGCCTGTCCACCTTGCCGAGGAGCCCGTCGACAATGCCGGCGAGCGGCCCGTTCTCCTCCTGCTCGAAGACGAGGCGGTGCTGGTCCTTGGCTAGGCCCGACAGCAGGGGCCAGGAAAAGGCGGGATGCGCACCTAGTGAGGCCGGCAGGACGTCCGGGCCGGTATTCGTCGCCACATAGACCGCCGTGAACGTGGTGCCCTCCAGGCGGTAGCTTGCCTCGAGCCTGAAAGCGAAGGGGAACTGTTTGCGGGTCGCCTCGCTGTCTTCCAGGATAAGCGTGCAACTCGCCTCGTCCTGTGTCTTGAGGGCGAAGGGCAGGTCACGGGCAAAGCCATGCTGCTTCATCGGGTAGTCCCGGCCATCCACCTGTAGCCGATCATCCTTCAAGCGACCGACGATGGGGAAAAGCAGGGGCGCGTGCCGTGGCCAGGCCGGCCCCGCCTGCCAGAGAAACTCCCTGCCCGCCTGGTCGCTAAGCGAACAGGGCTCGGCCCCGTGAAGCTTGATCGCGGCCGCGATCAAGCCGTTTCCGATATCGATGCGATCCAAAAAAGCGATCCTTCAGCTTGTGGCGTGCCCGCGAGGGTAGAGTAGAGCGCTTTGCCGAGTCTGGGGAAGCGCCTGCGGCGGATTCTATGAGCCAGGGGCGCCGCTCACGCGCCAGATCGTGTTGCCAAGATCGTCCGCCACCAGGAGGGCGCCCTTGCCATCCAGCGCCACACCGACCGGCCGGCCGCGCGCATTTTCGCCGGCATCCAGAAACCCCGTAAGCAAATCTTTGGGGAATCCGGCGGGCTTGCCGGCGACGAACGGCACGAAAATGACCTTGTAACCGCTCTTGGGCGAGCGGTTCCATGAGCCGTGCTGGGCCACGAACAGACCCTGGCGCCAGTCTTGCGGCAAGCTACTGGCCTGCGCGAAAGCGATTCCCAGCGAGGCGGTATGCGGACCTAGGGCATAATCGGGTGCGATGGCCTTGGCCACCAGGTCCGGGCGCTGCGGGCTGACGCGTTCATCCACATGCTGGCCGTAATAGCTGTAGGGCCAGCCATAAAAGGCCCCTTCCTGCACGGAGGTGACATAGTCGGGCACGAGATCGCTGCCGATCTCGTCGCGCTCGTTGACGGCTGCCCAGAGCTTGCCCGTCTCTGGCTCGAAGGCCATACCGTTGGGATTGCGCAGACCGGTCGCAAAAGGCCGCATCGATCCGTTCGATGGATCGATTTCCCAGATCATCGCCCTGTCCTTCTCACTATCGATCCCGTTTTCGCCGACATTGCTGTTGGAGCCAACGGTTACATAGAGATGCTCGCCGTCGGGCGAGACGATGACGTTCTTCGTCCAGTGGTGGTTGATGCCGGCCGGCAGATCGACAACCTTGATGCCCCCTCCCTCGATGCGGGTGGCCCCAGGCTGATAGCTGAAGCGCATCAGTGCATCGGCGTTGGCTACATAGAAGTCGTTGCCGATGAGGGCCATGCCGAAGGGCGAACGCAGGTTAGCCAGGAACACCTCGCGCTGATCGGCCGTACCGTCGCCGTCTGTGTCGCGCAGCAGCGTGATCCGGTCTGCACTTGGATCGCCCGCCCCAGCCCGCGACATGATCATGCCCGCAGCCCAACTCTTCAGGCTGAAGGGTTTCTTTTCCGCCGCTTTGGGTTTGTTCGATTCGGCGACCAGGACGTCGCCGTTCGGCAATGTGAACAGCCAGCGCGGATGATCGAGGTCGCGGGCGTAGGCCCGGACGTCGAGCCCCTTGGCCACGGCGGGCGCCTGCCCCTCGGTCCAGCCCACGGCTGGAGCAATGTTGATCGTTGGCACCAAGGTCTTGTTAGGGGCCGGCAGCTGTGGCGACGGACCGGTGCCGGCGGCGACGTCAAGGCTGGCATTCTCGGGGAAGAAGACGATCTTGATGCCCAGCCCCGCCACCGCCAGCACAACCATCGCCCCTGTCAGCATAAGCTTCGTGCCGCGTCCCATCGACCTTGTCCTCGCGCTTGGGCTTATGGATCAATGGAATGAGCGAGCGAGGCGATGGTTGCGGTAAAGCCTATGCCACGCCGGTCAAAAGATCGGTATCGGCGACGCTCAGCTTAAGTTCGACCGCCTTGGCAAAGCTCGCCAGTTGCTCCCTCGAAGTGGCACTGGCAATGGGGGCGGTCACGCCGTCCTGAGCCATGAGCCACGCCAGCGCCACCTCGGCTGGCTTCGCATCATGCTCCAGTGCCACCTTGTCCAGGGCGTCAATGATACGAAATCCATGGTCGTTCAGATACTTGCCAACGGCGGTGCCGCGTTTGCGTCCCGTGAGGTCTCCCTCAGCCCGGTATTTGCCCGTCAAAAAGCCCGAGGCAAGGCTGTAATAGGGAATTACACCCAGGTTCTCGCGTATCGCGAGTTCGCGTGGCCCAGATTCGTAACCCTCGCGATCGTAGAGATTATATTCTGGCTGCAGGGTCTGATAGGCCGGGAGGCCGTGGGTGCGGGAGGCCTCGAAAGCGGCAGTGAGCAGACCCGCATCATAATTGGACGCGCCGATAGCGCGGATCTTACCAGCTTCCAAAAGTCGCTGGTAGGCGCCAAGTGTCTCCTCGTGCGGCGTCTCCGGGTCGGGCCAGTGGGACTGGTAGAGGTCAATATAGTCGACCTGCAAGCGTCGTAGCGAGTCCTCGACCGCCTCGGTGATCCAGCGGCAGGAAAGGCCCTTGTGCCCTTCCTTCTTCATATCTCCCCCAACCTTGGTGAAGATCAAAACTTTTTCCCGTTTGCCGGGGTTCGCGTTCAGCCAGCGACCGATGATCGTTTCCGATTCGCCACCCTTGTTGCCCTCCGCCCAGATGGAATAGACGTCGGCCGTGTCGATGGCGTTGAACCCCAGGTCGACGAACTGGTCGAGGAGATCGAACGAGGTTTTCTCATCGACCGTCCAGCCGAAGACGTTACCGCCGAAGACGATGGGTGCAATCTGCAGTCCCGTCAGGCCGAGTGCACGAAATTCCATGGAATCCTACCTCGAATCTATCAGTACGGGATGTAACCCAGTACTCAAATTTGAAAACGGGAGACGACGCTTCCGCTTCTCATTAATCAAGCAAGGAGAAAGCAAGGATGTCCATGCACGAAGATGCTAACGGCATCGCGTAATACGCGTAGTTATAGAAAATTAATCTACTTTATATGGTTGCTCCCAAAGTCTGTACGATTTGGCATGGATCGATGCAGTTTTATTTCGCGCTAATGGTCTGTCGCCGCGTCGATTGAAATCCGCCGCGTCACGCGGCGGTAAAACAGTTATCGACGAACAGATGCGTGCCGTTGATGAAGCGGGCTTTGTCGGAGAGGAGGAAAAGTGCGGCGTCCGCCACCTCGCCCGGTTCGCACATGCGTCCCTGCTGGACGGCCATCGTGCTCTCCGACACGTCGACGCCCAGCCTTTCCAAAGCCTCCACCTCCCGCATGCCGTGCGGCGTTCGGATGAAGCCCGGGCAGACAGCGTTGCAGCGAATATTGCGATCGCGGAATTCCACCGCGATGGCACGCGAGAACATGTGTACCGCCCCCTTGGTCGTCCCGTAGAGGACTTCCATGGGGGTCGCGGCGACGGCGGAGATCGAGGAGGTATTGACGATGGCACCGCCTCCTCTCGCCAGCATGCCCGGCAGCACGGCCTTAGTCATCAGGAACATCGAGCGGACATTGACGTCCATCAACCAGTCATAGTCCGCCTCGCTGGTGTCGAGAAACGGCTTCACGACGATCGTGCCCGCGTGATTGAAGAGGAGCGTAGGCGCGCCGAAGGTGTCCGTTGCCACCTTCACCGCCTGCTCGATCTCGGCTCCCTTGGCAACGTCGGCGGCAGCAAAGACGGCCTCACCTCCCTGGGCGACGATATCGGCCGCCAGCGCCTTCCCCAGATCGATCTGCCTGTCCACGATCGTTACCCTGGCGCCGGCCGCGGCCAGCTTGCGCGAGGCCTCGGCCCCGCACCCACCTGCCCCGCCGGAAACCAGCGCGCTCGCTCCGGCGAAGATCCTCTCCGACATGTGCCTTCTCCGATGGTCAACGTTCGCCGACGGCGCTCTCGGCCGCCTCGATTTCCGCCCGCCTCCTGCTGATCGCATCGCCGATGGGCGGCCCTTTGAAACGGCGGCGCTCAAAGCCAAACCAGACGATCGCCGTCAGGATCAGGAAGCCCACGGTGATCCAGAAGGCAGCATCGTTGGGCGGCTGGATGCCGATCAGGAAGATGAGCACCATCGAGGCGATGACGAGGAGAGCAACCAGCCTATAGAGGCCTCCAATGTTCCAGGGGCCCATCTTGCTCCAGCGACCGCCGAAATGGATGAGACCCAGGACGATCGGCACGGCGAAGGAGAGAAAGAGGAAGATGACCGTGACCGAGACGATCGTCGTGTAGAGAGGCGTGTAGCTCGTAAAGAGCACAGCCAGGGCCGCGCCGGTCCAGATCGCATTGACGGGCGTGCGAAAGTGCGGGCTCACGTGGCGTAGCTTGCTCGAAAACGGCAGGCCGCCATCGCGCGCGAAGGCGAAGATCATGCGTGAGACCGAGGTTACAGTCGCCAGGCCACAGAGGAATTGCGCCGCGAAGATGACGATATAGAGGAAGACCTTGATGCCGGATGGCAGAACTTGGTCGGCTGTCCAGAAGAAGACGTTCCAACCCTGGGCCGCGGCGGCCCCCATGTCGGGAATGGCAATGACGATGGCGGAGAGGAAGATCCAGCCCATGAGCCCCGACCAGAAGACGGAGCGGACCATCGAGCGCGGCACGCTGAGTGCGGCGTTGCGGGTCTCCTCGGAGGTATGCGCCGAGGCATCGTATCCGGTGATCGTATAGATCGGTAGCAGCAGGCCGAGGAGAAAGAGAAAGAAGGTGCTGTTTGTCTGCGGCCAGATGCCACCGCCCACATCGCCGCTGAAATTACTGAACGTCCAAAGCCGCGAGAAATCGTGACTGGGGGCGTATGCGAAGAACGCAACCGCGATCGCGGCCGAACCGAACAGGATCAGATAGCCCGAGAAATCGGTGAGGATGCTCGTCAGCTTGATGCCGCGATGATTGATGACGGCCTGGAGGGCCGTGATGATCACCATGAACGTCAGTTGCTCACCATAGGTACCGGTGAACCCGATGACTGGGCCGAAGACTCCGAGGAAGAACGTCCAGGTGCCCACATTGATGGCACCCAGCACGGTCACGAGACCAAGAAGGTTGAGCCAGGCTGTCACCCAGCCAATGCCACGATTACCCAGGATCGAGCCCCAGTGATAGAGGCCGCCGGCGGTCGGATAGGCCGAGGCGATCTGCGCCATGGCGATCGCGAAGACGCCCGAGACCAGGCAGCCCAGCGGCCAGCCAATGCCGATCGCAGCACCACCGACGCCGCTTATACCCTGGGCCAGCGAGTTGATACCGCCTGAGAGGATGCAGATAATCGAGAAGCTGACCGCGAAGTTCGAAAAACCGCTAAGGCGGCGTTCGAGCTCCTGGGCATAGCCCATGCCGTGCAGATGCTCGACATCCGCGCGGTGTTCATCTTCCGTGTAACCCCCCGGCACAGATTTGCCGGTCGCTTTCGTTTGCATGCACGACTCCCGTCTCTTGATGGAGGGAGGCCCGGCCCGGGCAGTCCTTGGCGACGTTTCTTGCGCCAGCCACCGTTCTCATCCGGCAGGCTGGCGTTGGCAGGAAGGGTTCACACACATCCCCGGAGCCAGCGTTTTGTGCCGGCAGCCTTGCCCTGGCGACGATGGTAGAGGTCATCGCAGGTGAAAGGCCAGCCCTTCCTTACGCCGGTCGGCGTTCTTTACGTTGGAGGGACGATTCCAGCCTCCCAGGGCAGCATCCTTCACGAGGTTTGAACGATGCCTCTCTCGCCGATTGACCCGTTGTAAGGGCCGATTCTGCCAACTCATAGAGCTCGGCTGGGACCTTGTCGCTGGCCGCCCGTATAGGCCTCAGGTGTTAGACGTTGTAGCGGATCGATCCGAAGTGTCGCTTGCGCTCGATGTCGCTTCACGGGCCTTTCGGCTCGGCGCGAAAGTCTAGAGTTCAAAACAGGGCAGCCCCGCCGCGCGCTTCAGCTTGCAGGCATGCTCGCAAGCCGGAGAGACGACAGCACCGCGCGTATCGATCCGTCGGATCGGCTCACTCAACCCATGAGTCGCCGGATTCGCGACAAAGGCCAGGACCTAGCTCTGCTTGCCGCTCCGGCTCATTCGTCAGCCTTGCTCGTCCCGTGATCCGATGCCTTCCGCTCGCGTGCTAAAAGCTCCTTCTTACGCTCAACTCCCCAGCGATAACCCGAAGGATCGCCATCGCTGCGCACCACCCGATGGCAAGGAATGGCAAGTGCTATACGGTTCGTGGCACAGGCCCGGGCGACGGCGCGAACGGCGCGCGGCATGCCGATGGCCTGGGCGATCTCGGCATAGCTTGCCGTCTTCCCCAGTGGAATCGCCCGCAGCTGCTGCCAGACACGCTCCTGGAAGGCCGTGCCGCGTACATCCAGGGGCAAAGCCAGATCCCCTAGCGGATTTTCCGCGAAGGCGAGGACGGCGGCAATCATGGCCTCGAAGCCGGGCTCACCGCCGACGAGCTCGGCCCTTGGGAACTGGTCCTGCAAATCCTTGATGAGGCTGTCGGGCGAATCGCCAAGCAGAATGGCGCAAACCCCCTTCAAGCTGCAGGCGACGAGCACGGCGCCGAGCGAGCTCTGGCCGATGGCGAAACGAATGAGGGCTGCCTCACCGCCCTGTCGGAATGCACTTGGTGTCATACCCAGCATCGCATCGGTGTTCTCGTAGAAACGACCGCTGGAATTGAAGCCCGCGGCGTAAAGCGCAGCCGTGATGCTACCCGAGTCGGCCAGGTGGTGCCGCAGGGCGCGCGCCCGTACGGCGGCGCCATAGGCCCGGGGCGTCAGTCCAGTCGCGGCCTTGAAGAGGCGATGGAAATGATAGGGACTGAAGCCGGCCTCTCGCGCCAGCGTCGTCAGGTCCGGCAGATCCTCGGCGCTCTCCAACCGGCGACAAGCGGCGGCGATGACGTCGGCATGGCCGCGGGCGGCCGGGGCGGCCATCGGCTGGCAGCGCCGACATGGCCGATAGCCGGCTGCCAATGCTTCCTCGGGCGTGGCGAAGAAC
Source organism: Arboricoccus pini (assembly GCF_900187945.1). GTDB lineage: Bacteria > Pseudomonadota > Alphaproteobacteria > Geminicoccales > Geminicoccaceae > Arboricoccus > Arboricoccus pini. Next base: position 106,359 of record NZ_FYEH01000008.1, read on the forward strand.
GCCGTGTTCTCGGCCTTCGGGCGGCGTGCGGGACAGCTTGGCCGGCAAAAGACGCCGGTCGTTCGCACGGCATAGACAAAACGGCCATCGAAGCCGGCATCGCGCATGTCGACTGCATGCGACCAGGCCGCTGTCTCATCTTTTTCCACGCGTTCCACCATCGACTGCTCCTCCGTTCGTCCAGCCCCCATCTAGCGCGAGCGCCTCGGCATCTCACTCCGCAGCTTGCTTTCGAAGCCCTAGCACGCATCCGCCTGCAATTGCATTTCGGCGCCGGGCTCGGTATAGGGGCGCTGCCCGTTTCGAGCGGGCTACATCTGCTGGTTGGGGAGGACGCCTTGCAAGACGACGCCCTCTTCCAATTGGGGATGGGCTCAGTTCTGCTGAATGCCTCCCAAACGGAAGAAACATCTGGCCACCGCCAAAGCGGCTGCGCCATGCGATATGCCCTTGAAGGCATGATGAGGTTCGCCCGATGGGAACGCGCAGTCCTCCCTGTGCCGACCACGCCCGCTCGGGAAAGACCGACGTGAAGACGAGGCTGGCCTGACTGCTTATCGTTCGGCCAAAACGTCCAGCCAGAACAGCCGGCGGGCGATCAGTCCATCTCCACTCAATAGACGCGGGAAAGCGGGGCCGGCTTAGCCTCGCTGCCAGATCCATATGCAGACACCCTTCTATCTCATCGACAAGACCGCCTTGCTGCGCAACCTCGAGCGCATCCAGGAGGTGCGCAGGCTCTCCGGCGCCAAGGCTCTCCTGGCGCTCAAATGCTTCGCGACCTGGTCGGTCTTCGATCTCATGCGCGTCTATATGGATGGCACTACGTCTTCCTCGCTCTACGAGGTTAAGCTGGGGCGGGAAAAATTCGGCGGCGAGACGCACGCCTATAGCGTGGCCTACGGCGCCGACGAAATCGACGAGGTGGTCGCCAATGCCGACAAGATCATTTTCAATTCGGTCGGCCAGTTCAAGCGCTTCGCGCCGCGGGCGGCCGGCTTGTCCTGCGGCCTCAGGCTCAATCCGGGCGTGAGCTCATCCAGCTTCGACCTCGCCGATCCCGCCCGGCCGTTCAGTCGCCTTGGCGAAAGCGACGTCGACATTATCATGCCCATTATGGAGCAGATCGGCGGCTTCATGATCCACAATAATTGCGAGAACGCCGATTTCGCCCTCTTCGACCGGCTGCTCGCGGACATCGAGGTGAAATTCGGCCGCCTTTTGGAGCGCGTCAGCTGGGTGAGCCTGGGTGGCGGAATCCATTTCACCGGTGACGGCTATCCGATCGCGAATTTCGCCCAGCGTCTGAGGGGCTTTGGTGAGCGCTACGGTGTCCAGGTCTATCTGGAGCCGGGCGAGGCCGCCATCACCCGCAGCACGACGCTCGAAGTGAGCGTTCTCGACACGCTTAAGAACGGCAAGGACCTGGCGATCGTAGACAGCTCGATCGAGGCGCACATGCTCGATCTCCTCATCTACCGGCAAAGCGCCAAGATTGCCCCCGATGCCGGAACGTACGGCTACATGGTCTGCGGCAAGTCCTGCCTGGCGGGGGACATTTTCGGCGAGTTTCATTTTCCAGCGCCGCTGAAAATCGGCGACCGACTCTCCATCCAGGACGCCGCTGGTTACACGATGGTCAAAAAGAACTGGTTCAACGGTGTCCGCATGCCGGCCATCGCCATCCGCGAACTGGACGGCACGATCCGTCAGGTCCGCGATTTTACCTATGACGACTATGTATCGAGCCTTTCCTGAAGGCTTTCGCTTGAATGCCAACCTCGAAGTCTGGCGCATGACATGAAAAAGAACCTGCTTATCATCGGCGCTGGCGGCGTGGCCCAGGTCGTGGCCCACAAATGCGCTCAGCACAATGACCTGATGGGCGACATCAACATCGCCTCGCGTACGCTGCGCAAATGCGAGGACATCATCGCCTCGATCGGCCAAAAGGGCAGCATGAAGGTGCCGGGCGTGTTGAAGGGCCATGCCCTGGACGCCCAGAATGTTGGCGCGACCATCGAGCTCATTCGTGCAACGAAGAGCCAGATCGTCGTCAATGTCGGACCGGCCTTCGTCAACATGGCAGTCCTCTCGGCGTGCCTGGCCACCGGTGCTGCCTATGTCGATACGGCAATCCACGAAGACCCGCTCAAGATCTGCGAGACGCCTCCCTGGTATGCGAACTATGAGTGGAAGCGCCGGGACGAATGCGAGAAGGCCGGCCTGACGGCTATTCTCGGTGCTGGTTTCGATCCCGGTGTCGTCAACGCCTATGCGGCCCTCGCCAAGGCCGAGTATTTCGACCGTATCGATTCGATCGACATCATCGACATCAATGCCGGTGACCATGGCCGCTACTTTGCGACCAATTTCGATCCCGAGATCAATTTCCGCGAATTCACGGGTCAGGTCTGGTCCTGGCAGAATAACCAGTGGACCTCGAACAAGATGTTCGAGGTCAAGAAGGAGTGGGACATGCCGGTCGTCGGGCCGCGCACGACCTACATGACCGGTCATGACGAGATCCACTCGCTCTCGCAGAATCTGGGTGTACCCAATATCCGCTTTTGGATGAGCTTCAGCGAGCGCTACGTCACGGTCTTCACCGTTTTAAAGAACCTGGGCCTCTTGTCCGAGCAGCCGATCAAGACAGCCGAAGGCCTGGAGGTTGTCCCACTCAAGGTCGTAAAGGCCGTTCTGCCCGATCCGTCTTCGCTGGCGCCCGATTACACAGGCAAGACCTGCATTGGCGACCTTGTGAAGGGGGTCAAGGACGGCAAGGAGCGCGAAATCCTCTTCTACAACGTCTCCGACCACAAGGCGGCCTACGAAGAAGTCGGCAGCCAGGGAATCTCCTACACGGCGGGCGTACCGGCAGCGGCCACGGCCATGCTGATCGCCACGGGCGAATGGGACGTGCGGCGCATGGCCAATATCGAGGATCTGCCGCCCCGCCCCTTCCTCGACCTACTGGACAAGATCGGCCTGCCTACCCAGATCCGCGAGTAAGCGGCACCTAGCGCCCGCTGGGCTCGACCAGTGCCAGGATGTCGCCGCCCCGCACGACTTGGCCCGGTCGAACCCGGATTTCCTTGAGAATGCCGGTCGTAGTCGCCGGGATCGGCACTTCCATCTTCATGGCCTCCAGGACGATGACGACATCACCGGCCCTGACAGGCTGGCCGGGCTCGGCGACGATCCGCCAAACGCTTCCCGGCATTGAGCTCATCAAGGGCTCGTGGCCCTCGGGCACGTCCCCTTCAGGACGTGGGCCGGCGGCGGTCTCGTCGACATAGGCCGCAATCCCGGCCTCCTGCCATCGGCGCCGTTCGGCCGCGAATGCGGCCTCGCGTCCAGTTTGGAAGGCGGCGATCGAGGACGCTTCGTCTTTTAGCATCCGGGCATGCTGGCCATAGTCCAGCACCGTCTCCTCGATCTCGATCGGATAGGCGCCGTGCGGGAATGCCGCGCGCGCCTCGAGCAGTTCCTGCTCGCTTACCAGGTGGAAGCGCACCTGGTCGAAGAAGCGCAGCAGCCAGGGATGGCCGGGCTTGAAGACAGGCGTTGTCCGCCAGCTGTTCCACATCTGGATGGTACGGCCAAAGAGCTGATAGCCGCCTGGCCCCTCCATCCCGTAGATGCACATATAGGCGCCGCCGATGCCCACCGCGTTCTCGGGTGTCCATGGGCGGGCCGGATTGTACTTGGTCGTCACCAGTCGGTGACGCGGGTCGAGAGGTGTTGCCACGGGCGCGCCCAGATAGACGTCGCCCAGGCCCATCACCAAGTAGCTCGCATTGAGGATGATGCGCTGCACGGCCGCCTCGTCCTCGAGGCCGTTAATGCGCCGGATGAACTCGATGTTCGAGGGACACCAAGGCGCATCCGGCCGCACCAGTTCCTGGTAGCGACGCATGGCCAGGACGACCTGACTGTCATTCCAGGACAGCGGCAAATGGACAATACGCGAGGGGACGCGCATCGCATCGACGGCAGGCAGGCCGTCCTCCAACTCGACAAGCACGGCCAATAGACGCTCGCGCGCGAGCAAGGCTGGATCGTAGTGGATCTGCAACGACCTGATTCCGGGCGTCAGGTCGATGATGCCCTGGAGACGGCACCCCACCAGAGCCTCCATCAAAAGCTGGACCCTGAGCCGAAGCGCCAGATCGAGTGTCATCGCTCCGTACTCGACCAGGAGATTGGCATCCCCCTGCCGGCGATAGGCCACGGGAACGGGTGCATCCGCGGCCTTAGCCAGAATGGCGCTGCCGGCGGCCGGCACACGCAGGGGCAGCGGGCCGCCGATCGGGTCGGCGCCTGCCGTTGGCACGAAGCGAACACGATCGCCTGGACGCAGCTGGCCCAGCTTCCAGAGATCAGCTTGTGCGACGACACCCGGGCAGACGAAGCCGCCGAGACTGGGGCCATCTGGTCCGAGGATGATCGGCATATCGCCCGTAAAGTCGATGGCGCCGATCGCATAGGCATTATCGTGCAGGTTGGAGGGATGCAGACCCGCCTCCCCGCCATCCTGGCGCGCGAATTCGGGTTTGGGCCCAATCAGCCGCACACCCGTCCTGGCGCTGTTGAAATGGACTTCGTAGGTGGCGCTGAAGAGAGTGGCGACATCGTCCTCAGTGAAGAAATCCGGGGCACCGTGCGGCCCATAAACAGTCTGGAGCTGCCACTCATGGGAAAGCGCCGGCAAGTCGACGGGAGCCGGCGCGCCTGATTGGCGGGCCTCGTCGCCATAGGCCAGCATGTCGCCGGCGCGAAGCGCGCCCGTCGCATGGCCGCCAAAGCCGCCAAGCGTAAAGGTCGCGGCCGAGCCCAGCAGGGATGCTGCCTCGAAAGCTCCCCGCACCGCCAGATAGCCACGCAAGCCGGGACCGTCGATGGCGCCCACCGCCAGGATCTGACCGGCTCGCACCGCTACGGGTCGGCCCATGGGTACCGGCTCGTCGTCGAGGCGAGCCGCCATGGCGGCACCGGCCAGACCGATCAGGGCGTCGGCATGGAAACGGAGCGTCGGGCCGGAGGCCGTCACCTCCAGGGCCAGGCTTTCCTCCGCATTGCCGACGATGCGATTAGCCAGCCGATGCGCCTTTGAATCCATCGGCCCCGATGGGGGGACGCCCACATGCCAAAAGCCCAGACGACCCGGCAATTCCTGCAGGCTCGACATTGCCCCGGGTGTCAGGACTTCGACGCGCCTTGAGCAGAAGGCAAAGCCTTGCAGCGTCGAGGTCGTCATGCTGGCGGTCGCGAAGACGGAACTGGCGGCGATGGCGCGAAGATAATCCAGGTTGGTCTCGATGCCCTGGATGCGCGTCTGCGCCAGGGCGGCGCGGAGCCCCTCCAGGGCGCATTGCCGGTCCGGGCCGGCAACGATGATCTTGGCCAGCAGAGGATCGTAGAACGTCGACACTTCCGTGCCTGTCTCGATCCATCCATCGACGCGAGCACCATCGGGGAAGACGAGCTCGGTCAGTCGCCCGGCAGAGGGTTGGAAATCCTTGAGCGGCGATTCGGCATAAAGCCTGGCCTCGATCGCCGCCCCTTGCGGGCGACGTGTCGCCAGGTCGTCCAGGACATTCTCGCCGGCCGCCTGCCTGACCATGCAGGCGACGAGATCGACGCCGAAGACGGCCTCGGTCACCGGATGCTCGACCTGAAGGCGGGTGTTCACCTCGAGAAAGAAGAAATCGCCACGCTCGGCATCGAAGATGAACTCGACCGTGCCCGCCGATTCGTAGGCGACACCTCGCGCGAGCTTGACGGCGGCCGCGTGCAGCCCCTCGCGCGTGGCTTCGGATAAGCCGGGTGCAGGTGTCTCCTCGACGACCTTCTGGTTGCGTCGCTGCAGCGAGCAGTCCCGTTCGCCCAATGCCAGGACGCCGCCTTTGCCGTCGCCGAAGATCTGCACCTCGACATGCCGGGCGGCGGCGACGAAGCGCTCCAGGTACACGCGCGCGTCACCGAAGCTGGCGCCGGCCGTTCGTTGCACGGCCGCGAACGACTCGGCCAGGGCGGAGGCATCGCGGCAAAGGCGCATGCCGATGCCGCCGCCGCCAGCGGTACTCTTGAGCATCAAGGGGTAGCCGATGGTCTCTGCGGCCCCGAGTGCTGCATCGAGATCGTCGAGCAGTGCCGAGCCCGGCAGGAGCGGCACGCCACTCTCGCTAGCCAGTCGCCTCGCCTCGTGCTTCAGGCCGAAGGAACGCAGATGCTCGGGCCGGGGCCCTATGAAGGCGATCCCCTCATCAGCCAGGCGCAAGGCGAATTCGGCGCTCTCGCTGAGAAAGCCGTAGCCCGGATGAACCGCCTCGGCACCCGTTTGCCTGCAGGCGGCAATCACCGCCTCGATATTGAGGTAGGTATCGAGCGCGCTGTTGCCCGGCAGGATCACCCGCTCATCGGCCAAGCGCACGGGCAGCGTGAAGCGATCTGCCTCCGAGGCGATGGCGACACTGCGCACGCCCAACTGGCGCAGCGTCCTTTGGATCCGGGCCGCGATCTCGCCCCGGTTGGCGATCAGCACCTTCCTGAACATCAAGCGGGTCCGTCGAAGATCAAGACCTCGATCGGCGTCGGGTCGAAGCCATTGCAGGGATTATTGATCTGCGGGCAATTGGAGATGACGCAAAGGACGTCCATGCGCGCGATCATGTCGACATAGCCGCCCGGGGCCGAGATGCCGTCGTCGATCACGAGGTCGCCATTCTGCGAGATAGGCACGTTCATGAAGAAATTGATGTTGGGAACGATGTCGCGCTTGCTCATGCCGTAGCGCGACACTTCGAGCAGGAAATTCTCGCGGCAGGCATGCTCAAAGCGCGTGTGGTGGCCAAAGCGGACCGTATTGCTCTCGCAGGAGCAGGCGCCGGCCGAGGTGTCGTGTCGACCGCATGTGTCGGCGACGATCTCCAGCATGACGCGCCCCTCGTTTGAGACGATCTTGCTGCCGAGGCCCAGATAGGCGGCCTTCTGCTGTCGGATCGTGTCTTGCGCGCTGTAGCGCTCGGCATGGTCGCCCGCGTTGTAGAACAGCGTGTCGACCGCCTGCTGGCCCTTGGAATCGACAAGGCGGAGCCTCTGGCCCGCCCGCACGATCCCCGACCAGGGTTTGCGGGCGGGAACGGTCACGTGCAGGACTGGTGATGGATTGGCGGCCATGATCATGCTCCCTGCAGGGCCAGATAGTCATCGAGATTATCGAAGCCGCGCCTGGCCTCCTGCGTGGCTGTCCGGCAGAGGTCGTCCGCGCTGACGGGCGGCGCCTTGAAGCGGATCAGACCAAGATCGCCCGGCGCGTAGGACGGGGCCGGGTCCATCGGATGTGGGCAGGCGGATACGGCAACGATCAGGTCCATCTCAGCGCGAAGATCGACAAAGTCGCCCGGGCGCCGCCCGGCCTCGTTCCAGCCGATCTCGCCATGCGCGCCGACGACCGTCGGCGCGAAGAAAGTGACGACGGGCGCGATGTCGGCTCTGCCAAGGCCATGCTTGCCGGCCGCCAGGACGAGATTGTCACGTGTGTTGCGATGGCTGGGATCATCGCCGTAGCGCTCCTTGATGGAAGCGGCCGTCGAGCCGCCGACCAGGACGTCGTGGTGCCCGCTCGTGTCCTCGATGATCGAGAGAATGACCCGTCCCATGTCGGAGAAGAGTACGCGTCCCTTGCGCAGCTCCGTGGTCCACTGGACCTTGATCGTATCGGCGTGGTTCAGCCTTTCCGAGGGGTCCTTGGCATTCCAGGCCAGGAGACTGGCAGCGCCCTTGCCGTCCTTGTTGACGAGCCTGAGCCCCTGGCCACGTGCCAAGAGCAATGTCGTATACCAGCCGCCCGGGAGCGTCGATGCCGTGATGACGTCACTCTCAGCGATGCTGGCGGCGTTCAGTGCCGTTGGGGCGGGCCAGACCGTCGGCGCTATGGTCGTGCCCGTATGCTTGAGTTCCTCATAACGGCGACGATAGCCCTCGATCCGGGCTGCGCGCTCGGCCTCGCTCATGGCGCCATTCCTCCTGTCGGGAAGCGCGCAAGAACAAGGCCGCGCCCGGTTCGACACGCGCTCGTTTCGGGTCTGGGGTAGCGGGCGGAATGTGCTGCCATCGGTGATCATCGCTCCATGGGCGCGCAAAGGCTGCGCGGTCCGACAGGTCGAGATCTCCCGGGCTTTTATCCCGCCGTGTACCGCGCTGATGGTCCTACAAGCCTGCAGGCAGCGCGGCGGGTGGCTCTTGGACCGTGCACTCACTGCAAGCGTGAGCAGGAACCCTAGCCATCCATGTCTCACCTGGAGGGAAGCACGGAGCATAGCGCCATGGCAAGGGGGAGCGCCTCCCGCATTTGCAGGCTGGGTCCGCCTGACCTACTGCTGTGGCACGAGATCGCGCCGGGCGCAGGTCTTTATTTATTCTCAAGCGGGAGTTGTTCACCGGATGCTTGGCAAGATCACGGCCGAACAGGAATTCCGCGTCTTGATCATCGACGAGAAACTGGCGCAGCCCGCCAGCTATGGCGGCAGGGCCATTCGTGCTCTGGCCGAGGAGTTACGACGCCAGGGCATCGGCGTCATCGAGGCCCTGAGCTACGAGGATGGCCAGGCGGCCTTCATGGCGGATGCGTCCTTGGACGCAATTCTGATCGACTGGACGAGCGGCGATGTCGACAATGAGGCTGTCGAGCACGCGGCCGACGCTCTCTTGCGCACCATTCGCCGGCGCAACGCCTATATCCCGATCATCCTCTTGGCCGACCGAGAGGCGACGGAAACCCTTGACGTCGACATCATGTTGAAGGCGGATGAATATGTCTTCACGCTCGAGGATACGACCTCGTTCATTGCCGGTCGCGTCCTGGCGGCGATCAAACGCTACACCGCCAACCTCCTGCCGCCCTTCAACAAGGCTCTCTTTGCCTACCTAGAGACAGCGGAATATTCATGGGCGGCCCCGGGCCACCAGGGCGGCATCGCCTTCACCAAAAGCCCGGCCGGCCGCGTCTTCTACGATTTCTTCGGCGAAAATCTCTTTCGCACCGACAGTGGCATCGAACGCGGTTCGCTGGGCTCCCTCCTCGATCATTCGGGCCCGATCGGCGAGGGCGAGGAATATGCGGCCCGCATTTTCGGCGCCCATCGCTCCTATTCCGGGTTGACGGGGACCTCGGGCTCGAATCGCGCCATCATGGGCTCGGTCATTGGCGAGAACCGGTTCGCGATCTGCGACCGCAACTGCCATAAATCGATCGAACAGGGCCTCATCCTGGCGGGCGGCGTTCCCCTCTTCCTGGTTCCGACCCGCAACCATTACGGCATCATCGGCCCGATTCTACCCGACCAGCTCGACCCTGGCCGGATCCGCGAACGGCTGGAAGCGCATCCCCTACGCGGGCACGCTAAATCGCTGCGGCCCACCTACGCCGTGCTGACCAACTCCACCTATGACGGCATCTGCTACGATGCCAGTCGGGCACAGGATCTGCTCGACAAGAGCACGGACACGATCCATTTCGACGAGGCTTGGTTCGCCTATGCGCGCTTCCATCCGCTCTATGTGAACCGCTTCGCCATGCGCGGATCGCCCGAGGACCATCCGGCCAACGGCCCGACCGTCTTTGCCACGCACTCGACCCACAAACTGCTGGCGGCTCTCTCGCAAGCCTCCTACATCCACGTTCGCGAGGGCCGCCGCCGGGTCGAGCACAGCGTCTTCAATGAAAGCTACATGGCGCAGCAGACGACCTCGCCGCTCTACGCGTTGCTGGCCTCTAACGAGATCGGCGCGGCGATGATGGACGGCCCGGGCGGCCGGTCGCTGACCGACGACGTCATCCGCGAGTCGATCGCCTTCCGTCAGGCCCTGGCCCGGGCACATCGGGAGTACGCGCAGCGCGGCGACTGGTTCTTCTGGCCCTGGAACGCACCAGCAATTCTGGACCGGGAAACCGGCGGCAGCGTGCCCTTCGCCGATGCCGACCCCGTAATATTGGCACGCGATCCGGCGGCCTGGATCCTCGGCAAGGACGAGGCCTGGCACGGCTTTGGCGATATTCCCGATGGCTGGGCCATGCTCGATCCGATCAAGGTCGGCATCGTCTGCCCGGGCATCGACGATGCCGGTGAGATGCTGGAGCGGGGCATCCCCGCCGCCGTGCTCAACGCCTATCTGCACCATAACGGCATCATCCCGTCGCGCACGACGGATTTCATGATCCTCTGCCTGTTCTCGATGGGGGTCACGAAGGGCAAATGGGGCACGCTCATCAGCGTACTCTTGGACTTCAAGCAGGATTACGACGAGAATCGCCGGCTCGTCGAATGCCTGCCCAACCTGGTGGCCGTCGACCGGCGAAAATATGGTCGCCTTGGCCTGAAGGACCTGGCCGACATGATGTTCGAACAGATGAAGGTCAGCCGCATGGAGCAATGGCAGGCGAAAGCCTTCGGCACGCTGCCAATCCCTGTCATGCCGCCCAGGTTGGCGGCAGGGCTCCTGAACGAGGGCGAAGCCGAGCTCCTGCCGCTGGACCAGCTTACCGACCGTGTGGCGGGAGTGGGCATCATTCCCTATCCGCCGGGCATTCCAATCATCATGCCGGGCGAAAGCTTCGGTCCCGCCGATGGGCCATGGCTCTCCTACATGCGCGCCCTACAGGATTGGCGCATAGCCTTCCCGGGCTTCGGCAAGGAGGTCGAGGGCTCGGTCGTCAAGGACGACGTCTACCATGTCTGGTGCCTCAAGCAGCGGCCCTGATCGCCGAGCGGCCAGCAAAAGGGTGACGGGTGGGGCCGGCGATCCCTTGCCCTTCGCCTCCCTGCCGCCGCTAACGGCCGAAGAGCTCACCTTGCATCTTTGCGCCGTGACCTAGACCCTGGCCGAGGAGACGATCAGGCTCCAAGGCTCGCCAATAGCCCGGCCATCAGACGGCCACGCGTGGCCAGCGTCGCGGTTTCGATGCGCTCGTGCAGGGTATGGATTCCATCGCCATGCACGCCCAGCCCGTCCAGCGTCGGAATCCCCATCGCACCCGTGAAATTACCGTCGGAGCCCCCGCCCGCACTTTCCGCCGCTAGCTCGATGCCGAGCTGACGGGCGAGGCTGGTGGCGACAGCAAAGAGAGCCTGCGTGCCGGCATCCGGCTCCCAGACCGGCCGGGTCACCCCCCGCCTGACGGTGAACGGCACTTCGCCTGTCTCGCCCGACAGGGCCAGCATCCTTTCCACACCATGATCCAGGTCGTGCTGACGCTTGGCCATACTGAGCGCCTGGGCGCGACAGAGGCTGGCAACACAATTGACCCATTGGCCACCTTGCACCACGCCGACCGAAAAGGTGCAGTCTTCGCTCGTCATCGCCTCGATCTCGAGCGTACGCCGCGCCATTTCGCGAATGGCGGATCGGCCGGCCTTGAGTGCGGCGCCGGCGTGGCTGGGCACCCCCTTGGCTTCGAGGTCGAAGCGGGCGATGGCGTAGCGGCCGGTGATCACGCGATGGATCGCGCGGGCGGGCTCCGGAACCAGGACGAAGGCGTGCCGGGCGGCTTCGGCCTCGATGAGATCGCGGGTCGAGGGACTGCCCACTTCCTCGTCGGAGGTAAAGAGCACCGTGATCGGCAAGGGTGTGGCGATCCCGGCCCGCGCCAGCTGACGGATGGCCTCCAAGGTCAGATAGTTGCCGCCCTTCATGTCGCAGATACCGGGTCCGTGGCAGTAGGCACCAGCCTCCTTGAACGGGAGCGCAGCCAACGTGCCCACCGGGTGAACCGTGTCCAGATGGCCAAGCACGAGAATGCCCGGCCGGGCCGGGCCGGTGTGCGGCAGACGCGCGCGAACGCAATCGCCGTAGCCCATGCGACCCGGGATGCGCTCGATCGTGGCCCCCATCAAGGCGAGGTCGCGGCTGGCCAGATCCATCATCCTGCCGACGGCCGTCGCGTCATGGGTCGGGCTCTCGCATTCGACCCAGGGCCGGAGCCCGGCCAGCATCGCGCCGGCGTCGAAAGGAAGGGCGTTGAAGTCGGTCATGCAATGAAATCCTCAGACAGCGAGCCGGCGTTCGACGATCCGGGCCAGCATCGAGGCCCCGACCGGCAAGATCGTATCGTCAAACATGTAGCCTTGATTATGAACGGGCACGTCGTGGCCTTGGCCCAGGAAGAAATAGCTGCCCGGCACGGCGTGCAGCATATCGGCGAAATCCTCGCTGCCCGTATGCGGCTTGGGCTCGAGCAAAAGATTGTCCTCGCCCACGATCTCGCGCGCCACGTCGATCACATGCGAGGTCGGCTGCTCGGCGTTTTGGAGGACGGAGAAGATGTCCCGGATGTCGACATCGATCTCGACTCCAAAGGCCTGCGCAATACCGGCTGCCAGCTCGCGCATGCGCGCCTGGATCTGCAGGCGTAAGTCCGCATCGAAGATTCGCACCGTACCGGCCATCCGGGCCTCGTTCGGGATGACGTTGTAGGCGGCGCCGGCATGGATCTGGGTGATCGAGAGCACGGCCATCTGCATGGGATCGGCGTTGCGGCTGACGATCGTCTGCAAGGCCTGGCCCAGTGCCATCGCGACGATGACCGGATCGTTGGCGGCGTGCGGCCTTGCACCATGCCCCCCCTTGCCTGTGATCACGATATCGAAGAAATCGGCCCCCGCCATCGCCGGCCCGGCAAACGCCGCGATCTTGCCGGCCGGCAGGTCCGGTGCGTTGTGCAGCCCAAAGATCTCGTCGCAGGGAAAACGCTCAAAAAGGCCGTCCTTGAGCATTGCCCGCGCTCCGCCCAGCCCTTCTTCGGCCGGCTGAAAGATGAAGACCGCCGTACCGGCGAAATTCCGGGTCTCTGCCAGGTAGCGAGCAGCACCCATGAGCATAGTTGTATGGCCGTCATGGCCGCAGGCATGCATGCGACCCGGCGTCCTGGAGGCGAAGGGCAGGTTCGTGTGCTCCTCGATGGGCAACGCATCCATATCGGCACGCAGGCCCACGCGCGGTCCGTCGCCCTGCCTGCCCTTGAGAATGCCGACGACGCCTGTGCCGCCGATTTGACGATGCACCTCGATGCCGAGCGCTTCGAGATAGGCGGCGACGATGCCGGATGTTCGTACTTCCTCAAATCCCAGCTCGGGATGGGCATGAAGATCGTGCCTTATCGCCATGAGCTCATGGTGGAAGCCGTTGATGCGCTCAAGTAGGGGCATGAAGTGAGACTCCTCCTCTGGTCAGCCGCGCTAGTCGCGAAGCGTCTCGCGCAAGGTCTTCCCGGCATAGGCCGTGCGCAAGAGGCCGCGTCGCTGCAACTCGGGCGTCAGCGCCCGGGCAAAATCCTCGAACATGCCAGGAAAGGTCGTGGGCGTAACAACGAAGCCGTCGCAGGCCTCGGAATCGAAGAGATCCTGCATCTGATCGGCAACGTCCTGGGCTGTGCCGCATAATTGCGGCGCCATGCAGCTCGTACCGTAGCGCTGGGCAGCCTCGCGCAGCGTCAGGCCCTTTTCGGCCTGCATGCCTTGCATCAGGATGTCGAAACTGCCGCGCACCTGCACGTCCTCGGCCAGGACCGCCAAAGGCTTGTCGAGCGGCATGCCCTTAAGATCGATGCCGATGTGACATGAAGTGATGGCGAGCGCCAATTCGGGGTCGACCAAACTGTCGAGCAGCGCTCGCTTTTCCTCGGCCATGGCGCGCGTCTCGCCCAGGATGATGTCGAGCGATGGCAGGATTGCACAGTGCCTGGGATCGCGCCCATGGGCTGCCATGCGCGCATGCATGTCCTGACGGAAGGCCTGCATGTCGCTTTTCTGAAACTGGAAGGTGAAGATCATCTCGGCGAAGCGGGCGGCGAAGGCGCGGCCGCGGGGCGAGGAGCCCGCTTGCATGATCACGGGATGGCCCTGGGGGCTGCGCGGTGTGGGCAGCGGCCCGCGCGTTTTGACATAGCGGCCCGCATAGTTCGTGGCGTGTACCTTCGTGGGATCGGCAAAACGCCCATTCACCTTGTCGAGAATGAGCGCGTCCGCCTCCCAGCTCTGCCAGAGCTTCATGCAGGCCTCAACTGTTTCCTCCGCCCGCCCGTAGCGCGTATCGCGATCACCGATGCGCTCAAGGCCGAAATTCTGCGCCTCTTTGTCGTTGGCCGAAGTAACGACGTTCCAGGCTACCCGGCCGCCGCTCAGATGATCGAGCGAGCTCAGCATGCGAGCCAGTTGGAAGGGATGATAGAAGGAAGTGGAGAGCGTTATGCCAAGGCCCAGCCGGCTGGTCGCCCGCGCCATGAAGGGCAGCACCATCAAGGGATCGAGAAGATTGATCTGTCCGCCTTTGCCCAGCATGGTCGTGAAATCGCCGCCATAGGTCTCGAAGATGCCGGCGAAATCTTCGAAGAAACAGGCATCGAAGCAGGCGGCCTCCAGCACGCGCGCGACATGCTCGTAGCGTTCGGGGCGGAGTATGTCGTCGAGAGGTGCCATCGGATGCCGCCAGGCACCGTGGTGATGAAAAGTCGGCCCCGTCTTCAGGAAAGCCACAAGATGCATCTGGCGCCGCTTCATCGATCCCCGCCCCTGGCACGATCTTCATCCTCGGGCGAAGGCACGAGCAAGAACTACGCCGTTGTGATCACGGGCAAGTGCGCCTGTTCGCCGGCGGCCATGATTGCAAAATGTCAGGCCAGTTGATCGTTCAGATGGCGCGCGAAGAAGCACGCTCGGAACGGCAAGCTTCCAGATCGTGCAGCGAAATTTTTTGTCGCCCCCACGAAAGGGGCGGATCGTCTCTGTTGCTTCCGTTCCGGGCAGCGAGTCCGGCTGGCCTAAATCGTGATGCCGTATTCTTTTGCCTTGCGATAGAGCGTGCTTCGGGAAATGCCCAACAGGCGGGCCAGCCGGGTGATCGGCAGCCCGGCGTGCTGGCGTAGCGTTGCTTCGATCCTCTCGCGTTCGAGGGCGTGAAGATCGAGGCCATCTCCCGCGGCAGCGTTCTGGGCGCGCTGACTGGGCAAGTCGATATCCTGGATGTCGACGTCGGGCGACGACCTGGTCAGGAGGAGGCTATGTACGACGTTGCGCAGTTCCCGCACGTTGCCCGGCCAGTCATAGGACTCGAAGGCGGCCAGAACGGCAGGCCCAAAATGCGAAGGCTCGACGCCATGCTCGCGGGCGAGACAGCAGTTGAAATGACGGGCCAAAAGGGCGACATCGCCAACGCGCTCGCGCAGCGGCGGCACGGTGATCGTCGTCGTGCTGATCCGGTAATAGAGATCACGGCGAAAGCGTCCAGCCTCGACCTCATCGGGTAAATGCCGATTGGTCACGGCGATCAACCTGACATCGACACGGCGGGGTTGATGGTCGCCCAGCCGATAGACCACCCCCTCTTCGAGGGCCCTTAGGAGATAGGGCTGGAGATCGAGCGGCAGTTCGCCGATCTCGTCCAGGCAGAGCGTGCCGCCATGGGCAAGCTCGAAGCGTCCGGCGCGGCCTTCCAGGGCCGCGCCGGTGAACGCACCCTTCACATAGCCGAAAAGCTCGCTAGCCAGCATCTCGCGCGTAAAGGCGCCACAATTGACGACCACGAACGGCCGCTGGCCCGGAGCGTGGGCACCGTGCACCGCGCGGGCCACGAGTTCCTTCCCCACCCCAGTCTCCCCTTGGATCAGAACCGCCGCCCTATGGCGGGCCAGTCGCTCGGCCTTGCTCTTCATGGCAACGATTGCCGGGCTCTCGCCGATTATGGCAGCAAAGCTCTCGCGCGCAGCGTCGCCCTCATGGAGGCGGGTGTCCTTCGTGGGTACTGATCGCTTTGCCTGCGGCACAGCAATCAGCGCTCCCATGAGTTGATCGCCCACATGCAAGACGCGCAACCAGTCGGGTCGCACATCGGCGGGCAGGTGGCGCATCCAATCGGCATGCTCCAGCGTGGCGTCATCGCGAAGGAGGCGGGTGCCTGGACTGAGATCAATCGCGTTGAGCCGTGGCTCGCCGGGTTCGCCGAAGCCACGCACATGCACGATACGACCGCGCCGATCCAGGACGACGAGGTCGTCGCTCCAGCCGCGCACCTCGTCGAGGCAGGCCTCGAGCAGACGAAGGCGATCGCGTTCGTCCTGCGCTTCCAGCGCACGCTCGATCTGGCGGGCAATGGCGATGGCGAGCGCCATGTTCTGACGCTGGAAGGTGGCCTGGGGGCCGGAGATATCCACCACGCCCAGGATGCTTCCGTCGATCGGGTCCTGTACCGGGGCACCGGCGCAGCTCCAGGACTTGATGCCTTCACGGAAATGCTCGGCCGCATGGACGAGAACCGGTTGGCGCGTAGCGAGGGCCGTGCCGATACCGTTGGTACCAGCACAATCCTCGCTCCAATTGCCGCCCGCTTCGAGCTGGATGTCCCGACCCTTCTCGATGACACGGCGATCGCCTGCCTGGTCGAGAACGATGCCCTTGGGGCAGGTGAGCAGCATCATGGCGGACGTGCCGGTCATCATGTCGGCCGCCTGCGCCAGGACCGGGCTCGCCGCGGCCAGCAGATTACGGTTGGCGACGCGGACACGCCAGAAATCGTCGTCTCGCACGCTGGCGGGCGTACCACCGCCTCGCGCATCGACTCCGACGGCAAAGCTGCGGCGCCAGGAATCGGCGACGACCGCACGGATCCTTGGGGCGTCCCGGCCGGCTAAAAAGTCCTCCCAGGCGTGCATGGTTGCCCGCTCATCCAAAGGATTGAGGGCGCGCGACATACCCGAGGCGACGATCGCTTCCGGCGCGTTAGGCATCTCAGCCTCCCTTGGGCGAACTGCTCTATCCGGCAGTCATTAACCCGCTGTGAAATGTCTATTGCGTCGAGTAAGATATAGAATAGTGCCAATCTAACTGCAGCAAAAAAATGCGGGCTGCTGCGCGCACGACGGTCCGGGACCGTCGTGCGCCTCGACACGGCCGTGGCGGCGGAGCTCACTGCCGGCCGAGCTTCTCCGCACCGCCACCCAGCGCCGCGCCGACCGTCGTGTCGACGTCCTCAGGCAGATCGACGACGAGCGTGTGCGTGTTCAAGATCAGGGCCGCGATCGAGGCTGCATTGCGCAACGCCGTCGTCGCCACGGGTGCCGGATCGAGGATGCCGCTTTCAACCATGTCGACGAGACGGCCCGTGCGGGCATCGAACCCCGTTCCCGGCGCAGCACCCGACACACGCTCGACGATGACGTCACCCTCGAATCCGGCATTGGTGGCGATGCGGTGAAGTGGTGCCGACAAGGCACGCTGCAGCGTGAGCACACCAATGGCGAGGCTCCCCTCACCCACATCGTCCAATGTTCGTGCTGCCTGAACATAAGCGGTGCCCCCGCCAGGTAGGATGCCACCTGCCATCGCCGCGCGGGCTGCCGCATGCGCGTCGTCCAAAAGCTGCACACGTCTCTTTTGCTCCGCTGGAGTCGCCCCGCCTACCTTGAGCGTGGCTGTCCCCCCGGTAAGTCGCGCCAACCGCTCCTCCAGCTTGTCGCGTTCGATATTCGGAGGTGCCAGTTCGATCTGGCGCTGGACCTGCTTACGTCGCGCCACCATGGCCGAGCTTGTCCCGCCGCCATTGATGATCGCCGTCTCATTCTGGCTGACGATGACACGCATCGCCTCCCCGAGATCATTTAGCGCCAGCGTTTCCAGCCTGGCGCCAAGATCGCGGGCCAGGACGCGCCCGCCTGTAAGGATCGCCAGATCCTCCATGGTAGCCTGGCGCCAGTGGCCGAATTCGGGTGGATGGACCGCCACCACCGGACGGTCGCCAAATCGCGCCTTCGCAAGCAGGCTTACCATAACCTCGGGGCTAATGTCCTCGGCGATGATCAAAAGCGGCCGCTTCGCCTCTACCACCTTGGCCAGTAGCGGCTCGATCTCTTCGGGATGCTCGAGCTTCCTGTCGGTCAAAAGAATCAGCGGCCGCTCCAGCACCGCCACCATCCGCTCCATGTCGGTGACCATGTGATGCGAATGATAGCCACGATCGAAGGACATGCCCTCGACCACCTCGAGTTCGGTCTTGAGCTTATTGCCGAAATCGACCCGCACTATGCCCTCCGGCCCGACGCGCTCCAATGCCTCGGCGACGAGGCCGCCAAGCTCGGCGTCGCCGGCCGATATGGTGGCGACGGCATCGAGCTGGCCGCGGCCGCCAATCGGTCGCGCCATGGCCTCCAGCGTCGCGATCAGCCTTCCGGCGGCCAGCTCGATGCCATCCACAAGATCGACTGCCGCCACGCCGCGCTCCAAGGTCCCCAGGCCCTCGCGGACCAAGGCATCGGCCAGGACCGTGGCTGTCGTCGTCCCGTCGCCCACCAAATCATTGGTCTGCTTGGCGACCTCCCGGGCAACGCGCACGCCCAGATTCTCGAAGCGACAGGGCAATTCGATCTCATCGGCAATGCTGACCCCGTCGCGCGAGACGATCGGCGTGCCGACAGGCCGATCGATGATGACATTCATGCCCTTGGGGCCGAGCGTGCCGCCCACGGCGAGCGCCAATTTGGCAACGCCACGCGCCAGTGCCTGACGCGCCTCGGCATCGTGCAGCATGATCTTGGCCATTGGTTAGTCTCCCATTCTTTCTTGGCCACCGGGACAAGATCAGGACCGGTGGCGACGCTTTAGCGGGGGGCGGCCTGACAAGCCGCCCGGCGCACGAAATGGTGCAGCGTGGGCTGGCCCAGATGATCGCGATCGAGGCTGTCATCCTCGTCATAACGCGCCGCCAGCAGCCCCCGGCAAAGCGCACCATTAGAGGCCAAGTTCAGATCAGTGCTGCGCAGGCGCGATCTGTGCGCAGCGAAATGCGCGGCCGTTACGGGAAGGCCGGATTCGGTAACGAAGGCATTCGGCGCACCTCCGCCTATGATTGGGCGAAGTTTCAGATAGCGCGATCGAGCATGCCGGAACGGGAGAGCCAGATCCGTCATGCCGGTAAGCTCGCTTGTGGTCATCGCCGCCAGCCGCTCGTCGTCGAGCCCCAGATCCAGCAAGAGTTCGATGAGCTTGTGCTGGCGGGATGCAAATGCCTTCTTCCGGAACACCAGCCGCAGCGCCTCGAGATCCTGGCCCTCCGCCTCCCCGAAGGTGGCCTTGAAATCGGCACCGGCAGCGAGGCCCTGATTGATCACCTCTCCATGCATGTGGTCGTCGAGACGGACATGCACCCGCGTGGCCCGGGCGACCGAGGCCGCCTTGCGGATGTCGTCGACCATCAGGAAGGCGAAATTCGCCGCACACCAATAGGTGGGCAGGCGGAAATGGACATGCACCGCCTCGGCTTCATCGACCTCCACCTTGTCGACGAAGCCGAGCTCAGTCACGGGCTCGTCCAGTTCGGGATCGGTCACCAGGGCTAGGCGCGCCCAGACCTCGCGCAAGCGCCGATCGGAATCGCTCCGCATGCAAGCCATCATTCAGCAGTCACCGCGAGCGCGACATCGGCGTCCCGGATCTTCCGCATCTGGCTCTCGACGTCGATGCCGTAGAGTCTGGCCGCGTTGAGGCCAAAAATCTTGTTCTTGGACGTTCTTGATGTCCGCCGGGCTGCCATCCCAAAGATGCACGTGCCCGTCGATGATGAAAAACTCGTCGCCTTTCGCATTCTTGCACATTGATTTCCTGCCTCCCTAGTCATCAGCGGCGACAACTTGTCATTCGTATTGCAGGGCTTCGTCCATGTCGCCGAAGAGGACCACCGTATCATCGTCCAGCATCACCATGCGGCCGTAATGCGTCGAGGTTGAGATCTCGAAGAGATTGGGCGTCATCTCGCGGCCGAGCGCCTCTGAGATCTCGCTCATCTTGAACTCGATCTTGCCCTCGCCGTCGATGCGAATCATGGCCGGCATGTAGGTCACCCTTATGCCGGGCTTCTCCTCCATGACCTCGGCGATACAGCGTGCCTCCACACTGTCATTCATGGTAACGCCGCATTGATGTGAGATGGTCCGCTCGAACTGGAGTTGGTCCATCGACTTGAAGATATTGTGTGCTTCGCTCATCGCTTCATCCTCGCGTCCCTGGTGTCGGTGCGTCGTTCAGTTGAGACTTAAAGGGGCCTGGAGTCCGACCGCGTCGCAGATCGCGGCCATACGGTTTGCCGAGGCAGCCTTGGCGTCAGCGAATTGCACGACCTTGACACGGGGCTGCGACCAGACGGGTTGCAAGAGGTCGGCCGCCTTGCCGCAGAGCGCAGCATAGCGTTCCAACCAGCCTTGCATGACCAGTTTGTTCGCCTCGCCATGGCTAGCATCGCTCGACATGATCTGGAACAACTCGACTGCATTGGCGAGATTCTGCTCGTAATCGGCTTCGGCCGCCGAGACGACGGCCGGCGTGATGAAATCGTTTTGCGCCGCGGCCGCTTGCATGATGAAGCCCGAGCGAAACAATTCGCCCACCAGAGGCTCGAAGACGAGGTTGATCGCGAAATATTGCTCAAGATAATCGGCAGCACCGCCGATCGTCTCGATCGCCTCGCGAACACCTTGCCACAGTGGATCCTCGAGCCAGTGCTTCTTGCCGGCCTCGTGATCGAAGCCGTTGAGATCAAGGCCGATTTCACTCAAGTAAAGCGTCAGGTCCTGGGCAAATCTCAGCTTGTAGGAACTGTTGGTCAAGATCGCATTATTGATCATCTGCGTGTAGCCGTAGCGCTGTGCTTGTGTGAGCGCCTTACCCAACCCGTATTCGGCGTGCTTGTAGGCGCCCACATGGTCCTGCAGGACCTTGACCCAGCGCGGATCAAAACGACTAGGCGCGCCGGCGCGTCGTCCATTATCGACAATGTTCTTGAGCATCCCGACGATGGTGGACTGACGCTGGTAATGGGTGCGCTCCCATTCCTGGTCAGGTGCCCGATAGAGGTGCCAGTTTGAGCTCTTGAGTGCCGTCCAGTCCTTGGAATAGGTGGGCGTGCCATCGCCAAAGGAGAGAATCCACCCCTGGGCCAGATAGCGCTCGGGGTCGGGCTGGACATCGACGGTCATGTCCTCGTAATGCGTGGCCTTGCGGCCCTTGGGCTCGAAGTAATTGAACTTCCGGCTATCCGAACCTGGGAAAACGGCGGCGCCGGCGGCGCCAGATGAAAGCGGGGACTGCTCACCTTGGACTGACATTTTGGTTGACCTCCTAGATCTGATTATATGAGCGCCAGCAGGGCGATCGTGTCATTTACTGCAAAGGTGCCTGCGTGAACTTGTCAAAATACATCCGCTCTGGCTCAACGCCCGCGATCTGCAAGACAGGCACGACGGCGTCGATCAGAGGTGGCGGCCCGCAGGAATAGGCATCCGCATCCGAGAGATCGTCAAATTCGACAAGCGCCTCGCGGACCACGTCATGGATGAAGCCCGTGGCTCCGTGCCAGTCGTCCGTCGACTCGGCAGCCGACAAAGCGGGGATGAACTTGAAATCGGGGAGACGTTCCGTGAGTTCGGCGAAGCGATCGAGCCAGAACAGATCACGGCGGCTGCGCGCGCCATAAAATAGCCGAATGGGCCGGCCAGGCTCACCACTGGTCGCCTGATCGTTCAAGATCGACCAGAGCGGCGACATGCCGGAGCCACCACCCACGAGCAGCATGGGGGCGCTGCGATGTTCACGCCGGAAGCATCCGCCATAGGGGCCCTTGACGATCATAGGCGTGCCAACCTCAAGCTTGTCGTCAAGGAGCGCGGAGAACGCCCCGCCAGGGTAACGCTTGATGATGAAGTCGAGGCGGTCGGGTCGATCGGGCGTGCTCGCCATCGAATAAGAGCGCATGATGTTAAAGGCTGGCACCGTGATGTCCGCGTACTGTCCAGCAAAGAACTTCATGGGAGTTTCGAGATCGACGGCGAATCGCGCGATGTCGTGCGTCAACCACTCGACTTCCGCGATAGCGCCCGGATAGTCCCGGACCGGGATGGCATGGGAGAGCAGTTCTTCATCGTAATTGAGGAGTTCCACCTGCATGTCGCTATACGCGATCGTGCGGCAGAGCAGAATGTGGTTGGTGTCGCGATCTATCTCGGAGAGCGCGAAGGTCGAGTATTTCAAGAGCTCGATATCGCCGTCGTGCAAGATGCATTTGCAGGCCGAGCATTGGCCTTCCTTGCATCCATGCGGCAGGGCCACGCCCTGTCGAAAGGCGGCATTGAGCACTGTTTCGCCTTCGCGTACCTCGAGATCGATGCCGACCGGTTCCAGCCTTACCGTGTAGACCGGCACATCCAGCGGCAACGCTTTCTCGGCCATGTGCTTGCTCCCTTCGGCCCGCCGGATTGCGGGCGGGCCATCAAATCCGATTGTTGCAGTCGGGCAGGTCCGGCACGGGCGCGCCCGTGCCGGACCTGCCCGCTCGATCACAGACGCTTGATCGTGAATCCCTTCCTGTAGTCAGCGATGTGCTGGGCACGCGCCTCGGGCGTCATCGCCCGCAGGTTCACGATGGGGCTCTGAATGGTGTAGCCACGCACGTGATCGAGGGTCCACTGGTCCTTCTCCTCGAAGGACAGATGCGGCTGGGCGATGAGTGTCTTCCCGTCTGGGCGGACGAAGCCCATGTCCTTGATGGCGTCCGCCATATCCCAGCCGTGATAGAGTTCTTCCCACTGGCGGCGACCGCTGAAGCGGCCCATGGCAGGCGTCGGCCGCCCCTGATACTCGGGCGCGAAGGCCTCCTTGTGGGTCCACCGATCGACTTCGCTGCCATAGGTGTAGAGTTCGCCATCGACTTCGTCGACCTGGAGCTCCTCACGTATGACGGCAGGGACCAGGTTCGACCAGCAGCGATGCGGGTAGACATAGCCCGTGTCGGCAAAGGTGATCGGCACACTGCCGGGCTTTGAGAGCTTGCGATAATTCTCCCACCAAGCACCGTATTCGGCATACCAGCCCGGATATTTGTACTCGAACCATTCGAAGTCACGCTCGTCCATGGCGTCGATGCGCCAGAAATTGGCCCACCATCCAGCGGAGAAGAACTGCGCTACCTTATGGACATAGCCTTGCTTGACGATACGGTCCCAAGCATGCGCCACGTCGTCATGATGGATCTTGATGCCGTATTTCTCGAGCGGCAACATGTAGGTTCGATAGTAATCCTCGTAGATCCAACGATGCCAGAGCTCCGCGTAGCTCTCCTTCTTTTTGTCACGGTTCTTCGTGCCGTATTCGATAATCGTGCCGATGGCCGCGTCGACGATGCCGTGATTCTGCCAGAAAGCGTAGCGCAAATCGCGCTCGAGAAGGAGATGATTCTCGGGCTTGTTCAAGATCGACATGAGCAGCGAATGGCCGTTGCCGATATGGCGCGATTCGTCCGACTGCACCGAGAGGAAGACCGTCGGCAGCGCGTAGTCGCCGTTTCTCGCCGCCTCGGAGGGCATGGCGACAAAGAGCGTGTTTGTGAACGCCGTCTCGGCCACCACGGTGAGGTAGATGTTGGCCGAGGTGATGGCGTCGCCCGTGACGAAGGCCTCGCCAAACTGACGGCCGATCGTCGTCGCATAGCATTTTCCGAAGGCGGCCTCGGTGATGTCGAAGCCGGCGGGATCGATGTAGTTCTCCATATACCATTTCTTGAGGTTCATCTGAATGGTCGAGTGCCTGAACTCGTCGACCATCTGCATGGTGAACCCGGTACGGAGATCGTCACCAGGCGCGAGGCGCCCGACCATGGCCATCGATCGCGCGGCCGAGATCTCCGGGAAGGGGATGATGGCCAGGAAAAGCTTCATCCACTCGACCCAGCGAGGCTGGACATTCCGGAACATGTCGCCGCGAAGGGCGGCGTCCAGGGCGCCATAGACCCGATTGTCCTTTTCCTCCTGCATCGGGAAATAGGAGCGTAGGACCTGCTTCATGGGGTCCTTGGGAGCCTTGGCGATCCTGTAGTCAGTAGGAAACGTCATCGCTTCCTGGACGTAGGATGGAGTCCAGCCGAGATCGGCGATCCGGCGGGTCGCTTCGCTGATCCCGATCCCCTTTTGCTGGGTGATCTTGTTGAGCGTCATAGCGCCTGACATCTGTCTCTCCCTCAGTCATGGCGACGGCTAGGCTTACCGGCTGCCACCATGGGCGCATGTCGCAACCGGCTGGAGACGAGACCGCCCCGGTCGGCTGGCGGATACCCGCCGACCTCAACGCTCCGCCGCTGGTTCAGCCCCAGCCTCGCTCCCGATCGCCATCATTCATGCGCCGCTCTATCGGCGGCATTTGGCACGCGAATGTCTCTGCAACGAACGTGCCATGTCTTAGAAAGAATAAGAATTCTGCTTAAACAGTGGATCTACGGGATGTTATTGCATCGCAGCAATATACTGCAATGTTCTATTTTGCGACAGTTCTGTGTCGACTGTCGCGTCCTGCTACAGGGTCAGGACAGCGCGGCGCCATCCAGACGCTCAACGACGGCCTGCAATTCTTCCTTTAGCCTCGCCTGTTCGGTCTCCAACTTATCGAGGGCCTGCCTTACCTCGATCAGTCGGGCTTGATGAAGAGCGTGCACCTTGTCAGCGCCCGGCGCGCCAAGTTCGAGCTCCAGTCCCGCCCGCCGACTCTCCAGGGCGAGGCGATGGCTATTGGCATCGATGAGCCGCTCGACAAGCAATAAACGGGCGGCCATGAGTGTTTCGTAGGCCTCGTCATCCTCTTCCATCATGCAGAACCCTTCGCCTCCCGGTTTGTCGCCTTATCACCGCCGGCCGCAACCCGCGTGTCATGCCGGCTCCAGGGGAGCGGCAGAAGCGGCTGCATTCTTCATTGTTCACGGCATGAGCGCGTGTGCATAGTAGATCGCACCGTTCGTGAACATAAAGCCGCCTTTGCCTGCCGGCAAACAACGTCGCCGCCCGGGACGGAACGAGTGAGATCAGGAAGGAGCGCCGGCCGATGTCCACTGGCGTGGACGCGAACCTCAAGGGCCGTTTGATCGTGACCGAAGACCAGCTTTGCGCGCAGGTCAGGCAATCATGGCAGCGCTGACTCGATGCCGGCTTCATGTCTGACGCCTTGCCGGATGCGAGAATTGTCGGCACGACGGAGCTTACCATGGCCCGCGAGCAATCGGCCGCCATACGAGATTTGGCTCTGGACGAAATGCAGGATCTCTATCGCTAGCTCGCCGGCTCCGATTTCCTCGTCGCCCTGGCTGATCCCTCCGGCTTGATTCTGGACATGCTGACGGAAGACACGTTCAAGGACACGGCCCTTGCCGCCCATATTCGGGAAGGCCGCCATTGGAGCGAGAATTGCCAGGGAACCAACGCCCTGGGCCTGGCCATCGCCGTCCGGCAGCCGGTCACCGTGCATGGCGAGGAAGATTTCTTCATCGCCCAGTCGCGGCTGACCTGCACAGCGGTGCAAATCTTCGCCAGCGACGGCAGCCTTGCCGGGGTGATCGATGAATCGGGCAACTGTCATGCCCGCCAGCATCATACGATGGCCCTGGCAAGGATGGCCGCTGCCAACATCGAATGCCTGATGTTTCGCGCGCAGTATCGCGGCCGACCGATCCTGGTCTTTCACAGACAGCCCGAATATCTACGCACCGCCAGTGTCGGCCTTCTGGTTCTGGACTCTGACGGCCTCGCGCTGGCGGTCAATCGTCGCACCGCCTTGTTCCTGCAAGGGCTGCCGGTTCTGGCCGGGGAGCCTGTCGAGCAACTCTTCAAGGAGTCCGTTCCCGCCCTTCTGGCAGCCTCCGCCTGACGGCAGGACGTCACGCTCACGGACCGGGAAGGCAGCTTCTACGCGGCGCTCCCCGACAATCCACCGCCACGACCGCAGCCGATAACGCCGATGGCGATGACTGGTCTGGGGCCGGCCTTCGTCGCCGAGGATCCGACTATCCGCCAAAGTCTCAAACTGATCGGGAGGGCCGTCGAGCGACGGCTGCCCACTCTGCTTCGCGGCCCCTCGGGCACGGACAGGGACATGATGTCGCGTGAGGCACACCACCTCTCGAGCCGCAAGGACGCCTTCGTGCCGGTCAACTGCGCGACCCAGCCAGAGAGCCTGATCGAGGCGGCGTTGTGCGGCCACAAGGAGGGCGCATTACCGGCGCACGCAAGGGGCGGCTCGGCCGGCCTTGTCGTCGAGGCCGACGGTGGCACCCTGTTCCTGGATGAGATTGGCGGCATGCGCCCCGCCCTGCAGACGGTTCTGCTCCGTCTTCTCGACGATTGACAGGTCCGGCTGCCGGGCGGAACGAAGCTGCGTGAGGTCAATGTCCAGCTCGTGGCCGCCACCAATGTCGACCTCGCCCAGGCTGTCAAGGCTGGCCGTTTCAGAAGCGATCTCTTCTACCGATTGAGCGTGGCCGACATTCTCCTGCCGCGTCTGGTCGAACGCCCGGACTTCGCGCTCCTCCTGGCGGTACTGGCAAAGGAAGCGGCGCCCGGCGCCAGGATCGAGGAGAAAGCAGCCGCCATGCTGGCCCGGCATGACTGGCAGGGCAACATGCGCGAGCTGCACAACGTCCTGACCCGACTGGCCCTGCAGGGGGAGGACGCGCGGATAGGCCTTAGGATATAGTTCGCTTATTATCGGAACTGGCACCCGGGGAGGCAAAGGCAGAGCCTTCGTCGCCGAGCACGGCACGACCTTGAAAGGTTTGGCGATGACGCGTGCAACCGGCAGCTATTACGTCGTGGGCTATGGCGAGAACATCAATATCCCGACCGTCGACCTCATCATCACCGAGCGCAATATCATCGGCAGCCTCGTAGGCACCTGGGCAGAGCTGACCGAGTTGATGGCTCTGGCCGACCGGGGCAAATGCGATCTCGCCATCAAAGAATATCCCCTGGATGCCGCCAACCGGGCACTGCGCGACCTGTATAAGGGCAAGATTAGCTGCCCGGGGGTCCTCATTCCCTGAGCCCGCGAGGCGCCTGCCCGAACGACCGGAACGCGATGGGCGCTTTCGGCTGGCCGAAGGACGAGTGACGTGGTGCTCGCACATGCAAGGGCCGCCGCCGCTCCCAAGCGCTTATGCCGGGCATTGCGCCAGAGCAAGAATGCCCCTCTCGCGACGCGGCACCCCGCCATCTGGCTCCTAACGCGATTCGTACCCTTGGACGGAGGCATCCGCGCGACTGTCCCGGCAGTCTCGTGGATGCTGGCGGGTGACCTGCTGCATCCGCTGTGCGGCGCCGCCTGGATTAGCGACACGCCCAGATTATTGGGCGTCCAACGGCTGTCTTTCCGCGATGGCTGGTCAAATTATTTCCATTTTGGGGTTTTATTAGTCAGTTAATGGCGATCAATTAGCCTTGCATCTACCATCTGGTTACCGCAATGTTGGTAAACCGCTTTAGTGAACCGCATTACCGCGAGAGGCGAACAGGATCTCGTGCGCAAGACCACTGCCCGGCCGCGATTGAAGGACGTCGCAGCAAGATCAGGCCTTTCAGTGACAACAATTTCGCGTCATCTGAACGGTTCGATCGTTCTGCCGCAAGAAACTGTCAAGAGAATAGACGATGCTATTCTTGCCCTCGACTATCATCCCAATCCACACGCGCGGCGGCTCAGCCTCGGCCGCTCGGAGACGATCGGCCTCGTCCTGCCGGAAATCGCCAATCCTTTCTTTGCCCGCCTTGCCGGTGCGGTCGAGGAAGCTGCGGACGCAGAAGGACTGGGTCTGGTGCTCTGCGCCACGTTGAACCGGCAAGGCCGCGAGCTGGACTATCTGGCAAGGCTCGGCCGCGACGGCGTCGATGGTCTGATCTTCGTTACCAATCATCCCGATGACGGGTCGCTCGCGCGCAGCATCGAGACCATCCCGGGCGCCGTCCTCCTGGACGAGGACGTGCCGGGCACCGTCGCTCCCAAGATCTTCTGCGACAACGAGGCGGGCGGCTATCTGGCGGGTCAGGCCCTGCTGGCAGCCGGGCATCGCCGGATCGGCTGCATCGGCGGCCTTGCGGGCATGACCAGCATGGATGGTCGCTGGCAGGGGCTCTGCCGCGCTGTCCGCGAGTGCGGCCCGGAAGCGGCGATCACGTTCTCGACCAACGGCCCTTATTCAGTGGCGGAGGGGCGGCGCGCGGCCAGGCTTTTCCTCGCCGCCGCCGAACCGCCCAGCGCTCTTTTCGTCTGCAGCGAGGAAGCCGCCCTGGGTGTCCTCGAAGGGCTGCGCGATGCCGACATCGACGTGCCAGGCGATGTCTCGCTGATCGCCTTTGACGATGTGGGGCCGCTGCATCTCCTGACACCTCCCCTGACGGCCATTCGTCAGCCCATCGAGGCCATGGGGCGGCGCGCGGTCGAGGCCATTGTCACCAAGATCGGCCCCGGCATCGAGCTGATGCCGGTCGAGCTCATTGTCCGCCAGTCGGTGGCGCCGCCGCCGTCCGCCAACCGGAAGCTGAAAGGTTAAGAGCATGTCGATCCATCGCCGTACCTTCTTTGTGCTCATAGGGGCAGCCACGTTGAGCCTGGCCCAGGCCGTTCCCACACTCGCCGCCGAGGCGCCGACATTCGCCCTCGTCCAGATCAATCAGCAGGCGCTGTTCTTCAATCAGGTGAACGCCGGCGCCGAGGCCGCCGCCAAAAAAGCCGGGGCCAACCTTGTCATTTATAATGCCAACAACGATCCGGCCTCGCAGAACAATGCCATCGAGACCTATATCGAGCAAAAAGTGCAGGGCATCATCGTCGATGCGATCGACGTCAACGGAATCATGCCGGCCGTCCAGGAAGCGGCCAAGGCCGGCATCCCCGTGATCTCCGTCGATGCCGTGCTGCCGCCCGGCCCACAGAAGGCGCAGGTCGGCGTCGATAACGGCAAGGCTGGGGCCGACATGGCCGAATTCCTGGAAAAGAGCATCCCGGCGGGCGGCAAGCTCGGCATCGTCGGTGCCTTGAACTCCGCTATCCAGAATCTGCGCCAGAAAGGCTTCGAGGACAGGCTGAAGGCTTCGGACAAGTTCCCGATCGTCAATATCGTGGATGGCCGCAACATCCAGGACAATGCGATGAGTGCGGCCGAGAATCTCTTAACCGGCAATCCGGACCTGGCCGTCGTCTATGCCACGGGCGAGCCCGCCATGGTGGGCACGGTTGCGGCCGTCGAGAGCCAGGGGCGCCAGGACAGCGTCAAGGTGGTGGGCTGGGATCTGACGGCCGAATCGATCAAGGGCATCGATGCGGGCTACGTCCTGGGCGTCGTGCAACAGGATCCGGCCGCCATGGGTGCCGCTGCCATCGAAGCACTCATGAAGCTCCATGCCGGCAAGACGGTCGACAAGGAGATCAACGTGCCGGTGACGATCGTCACCAAGTCGAATGTCGATCCCTACCGCGCGGTCTTCAAGTGAGCCTGTCACCGACCGCCGCCACGATCCCGCGCGTCTCCATGCGCGGGATCAAGAAGCGCTTTGGCGCCGTCGAGGCACTAAGAGGCGTCGATCTCGATATCATGCCGGGCGAATGCCTGGGACTGGTCGGTGACAATGCGGCCGGAAAGTCGACCTTCACCAAGGTGCTGGCCGGCGCCTATGTGGCCGATGCCGGAACCATAGCGTTGGATGGCCAGATGGTGTCCTACGCCGAGCCGGCGGAGGCGCGGGCGCGCGGCATCGAGATGGTCTATCAGGACCTCTCGCTCTGCGACACGATCGACGTTGCGGGCAATCTCTTTCTCGGCCGCGAGCCGCGCCGGCTGGGTTTCCTGCAGCGCCGCCGCATGGAGCAGAAAGCCGCCGCCATGCTGGAAGCGCTGGAGATCCGCATCCCGCATCTGCGCGCCACGGTCGAGCAGCTCTCGGGCGGCCAGCGCCAGGCGATCGCCATCGCCCGGGCCGCCGCCTTCAATCCGCGCGTCCTCATCATGGACGAGCCGACCTCGGCGCTGGCCGTGGCCGAAGTCGAGGCCGTCTTGGCACTGATCGGGCGCGTGAAGGCGCTGGGCGTGGCCGTCGTCCTGATCACGCATCGGCTCCAGGACCTCTTTCGGGTCTGCGACCGCATCGCCGTGATGTACGAGGGCACCAAGGTCGCCGAGCGTGCCATCGGCCAGACCAATCTCGAGGATCTCGTCCGCCTCATCGTCGGCGAGAAATATACATGAGCCACGAGCTATCCATGCCGCGCACGCCGCGGACCAACGCCCTGCGCCTGATCGACCATCTGGGCCCGCAGGCGCAGATTTTGGCGATCGCCCTCTTCTTCATCGCCTGTTGCCTCGTCTTCACCTTCATGACGGATGTCTTCGCCACGACGGGCAACGTCTTGAACCTGTTGCGTCAGGCCGCGCCCAACCTCATCGTCGCCATCGCCATGACCTTCGTCATCACGACGGGCGGCATCGATTTGTCGGTGGGCTCGATCGTCGCGCTGACCAATGCCCTGGCGGCGATCCTCCTGCAGCAGGGCCTGCCGTGGCCCTTGACCATCCTGGCCATTCTTTTGGTGGGGGGCCTGGTCGGGCTGATCCAGGGCTGGTTCATTGCCTATCAAGGCATCCCCGCTTTCATCGTCACCCTGGCCGGCCTCTCGATCCTGCGAGGCGTCGCCCTCTTGATGACACAGGGCTTCTCGATCCCGATCGCCTCGGGCACGGGATTCACAGCGCTCGGGCGCGGCTGGTTCCTCGGCATGCCGGCACCGGCCATCCTGGCCATTCTCGCCGCCCTGGCCGGACTGATAACGCTCAGCCGCACGGTCTATGGTCGCCACATCGTGGCGATCGGCGCCAATAGCGAGGCGGCGCGGCGCACGGGCATTCCGACGCGGCGGCTCACGGCCTCGGTCTATGTCATGAGCGGCACGGCCGCGGCCCTTGCCGGCATTGTCATCGCGGCCCGGCTGGGCTCGGGCTCGTCCAATGCCGCCGTGGGCTTCGAGCTGGACGTGATCGCCGCCGTCGTCCTTGGCGGCACGGCCTTGATCGGCGGGCGCGGGACGATCGTCGGCACGCTTCTCGGTGCCCTTACCATTGCCTGCATCGGCAACGGCCTGATCCTCATTCATATCTCGCCCTTCTTCACCCAGATCGTCACCGGGGCGGTCATCCTGATCGCGATCTGGCTGAACACGCGGCTGTTCTCCAAGCTGGGACGCCGGCGATGAGCGAGAAGAGCCAGGGTCATGTGGGTTCGGGCCAGGTCATGACGGTCGATGGTCCGATCGCGCTGGCAACACTTGGGCCGACCTTGATGCACGAGCATCTGGTCAATGACGTGCGCTCCTGGTGGAACCGGCCGCGCGACATTGTCCGCCGCCATCTGGCCGAGCTGCCGGTACAGCCAGCCATTCTGGGCGAGCTGCGCATGGACCCTTTCGTCAACCTCGATAATTGTCGACTGCAAGACGAGGCCGCCACCATCGAGGAGCTCCGACCGGTCTATGAGCTCGGCGGCCGGACGATTGTCGATCCGACCTGTGCCGGGATCGGCCGCGATCCCTTAAGCTTGCGGCGGATCGCTCGCGCCACGGGGCTCAACATCGTCATGGGCGGCGGCTTCTACCTGGAGAGCTCGCACCCTCCGGCGGTGAGCTCGATGACGGCGGAGGACATCGCCGATGTCATCGTCACCGAGGCCCTCCACGGGGTTGATGGGACGGATGCCAGGATCGGCATCATCGGCGAGATCGGCATCTCCGCCGACTTCACGGCGGCCGAGACCAAGTCGCTGGAGGGTGCCGCGATGGCGCAACGGCGAACGGGCCTGCCCTTGATGGTGCATCTGCCCGGCTGGTTTCGCCACGCGCATCGCGTGCTCGACATCGTCGAGGCCAAGGGCGGCGACGTCCATCATACCGTCCTTTGCCACATGAATCCCTCCGGGCTGGACGTCGCCTATCAGACGAGCCTTGCCGAACGCGGCGCCTTCTTAGAGTTCGACATGATCGGCATGGATTTCTTCTATGCCGATCAGGGCGTGCAGTGCCCCTCCGACGAGGAAAATGCGCGCGCCATCGCGGGACTGGTCGCGAAGGGCCATGGCGAACGCCTGCTGCTCTCGCAGGATGTGTTCCTCAAGATGATGCTCACGCGGCATGGCGGCTTCGGCTACGCCTATGTCCAACGTCATTTCCTGCCTCGCCTCGCCCGTCACGGGCTGGACGCCGCCATCCTGGCGGCCCTCCTGACGGACAATCCACGCCGCGTCTTCGCGGCCGACTGAAGCCATTGTTGGAGAAGATGATGACCGAGAAGAACGTGCTCCTCGTCGGTGAAAGCTGGATGAGCGCTGCCACCCATTACAAGGGCTTCGACCAGTTCGGCAGCGTCACCTACCATCTGGGTGCCGAACCCCTGGTGGAGGCGCTCAAAGACTCCCCCTTCAAGCTTACCTACATGCCCTCGCACGAAGCGGCCACAGCCTTTCCCGACACGGCTGAGAAGATGGCGGCCTTCGACGCCATCATCGTCTCCGACATCGGCGCCAATACGCTCCTCCTTCATCCCGATGTCTGGCTGAAGGGCGAGCCCGTGCCCAATCGTCTGAAGCTGCTACGCGAATGGACGCGCAATGGCGGCGGCCTCATCATGATCGGCGGATACCTCACCTTCCAGGGCATTGACGGCCGTGGCCGCTGGCGGCGCACACCCGTGGAAGAGGCGCTGCCCGTCAGCTGCCTGCCCTATGACGACCGCATCGAGGTGCCCGAGGGTTTCAAGCCGGTTGTGACCGGCGATGCCTCGCACCCTGTCCTGGCCGGCCTCGGCACCGACTGGCCGCTCCTCCTTGGCGCCAACGAGGTGGAGCTGAAGGACGGTGCGACCGTGCTGGCGCGCCTGCCCGAGGACGAGGGCGGCTTTCCGTTGCTCGTCACCGGCAGCTTCGGCAAGGGACGGACATTGGCCTGGACCTCGGATATCGGCCCGCATTGGCTGCCCAATGCCTTCGTCGCCTGGGAAGGCTATGGCCGGCTCTGGCAAAACGTCCTCTCCTGGACCACGAAGCTGGCTGGCTGAGCATGACACCCTTCGTCCAGGCCAGGGGAATCGGCAAGTCGTTCGGCGGCCTGAAGGCGCTGGACGGGGTCGATCTCGACATTCATCAGGGTGAGGTGCTGGCGCTCCTGGGCGACAACGGTGCCGGCAAGTCGACCTTCGTCAAGATCCTGGCGGGGGCTCAGCCGCAGAGCCGGGGCGAGATCCGCATCGAGGGTCGGCCGGTGGCATTTGCCTCGCCGCATGACGCAGCCAGGGCCGGCATCGCCACGATCTACCAGGAGCTGGCTTTGTCGGAGAACCTGAACGTGGTCGAGAATGTCTTTCTCGGCCGCGAGGTCGTGCGGCGCGTCCTTGGCTTTCCCTGGCTGCGGCGCCGGGCGATGCGCCAGCGGGTCGATACCCTCTTGCGGGAGCTGGATGCGCACATCCCCGATCCGCTGGCCCGGGTGGGCGGCATGTCGGGCGGCCAGCGCCAGGCCGTGGCCATCGCCCGCGCCCTGGACCAGGGCGGCAGGCTGGTCATCATGGACGAGCCTACGGCGGCGCTGGCCGTGGCCGAAACTCGCAAAGTGCTGAAGCTGGTCCGGCAACTTGCCGCCCGGAACTGCGCCGTCATCCTGATCAGCCACAATATCGGCGACGTCTTCGAGGTCGCGGACCGCATGGCGGTCTTTCGTCGTGGCCGCAAGATCGCCGAGCGCCAGCGTGCCGCCACGACGCCCGATGAGATCGTGGCCTTGATCACCGGCGCCCATCCCGATGCAAGGACAGCCGACCTGGCTGCCTGATTCAATCCACCCCGACCCCATGGAGGTCTTTTCTCGATGAGCTGGAAAAAGATACGGATCGCCGGCGTCCTCTGTGGCGCGGCGCTCCTGGCCGCAGCCGGCAGCGCCATGGCGGCGGAGAAGCCCAAGGTTGCCTTCGTGCCGCAGATCGTGGGCATCCCCTATTTCAATGCCATGGAGGCGGGCGGCAAGAAGGCAGCCGCCGATCTCGGTGTCGATTTCGTCTATAGCGGCCCGGTCGATACCAATCCGGTCGACCAGTTGCAGATCGTCGAGACCCTCTTGAACCAGGGCGTGCAGGCGGTGGCCGTCAGCGTCCTCGATGCCTCGAGCCTGGCACCCGTCGTGGAGGAGGCGAAAGCACGCGGGGCCAAGCTCTTCACGAGCGACAGCGACGCCCCCGACAGCGGCCGCGCCCTCTATGTGGCGCAGGCGACAGACGAAGATCTCGGCCACACGATCATCGACGAATTGGCGTCGCGCGTTGGCGGCGAAGGCACAATCGGGATCGTCTCGGGCGAGGCCACCGCCACCAATCTCAATACCTGGATCTCCTTCATGCAGGAGGAGGCCAAGGCCAAATATCCCAAGCTCAAGCTTCTGGAGCCGCAATTCGCCGGCGGTACGGCCGAGCGCGCCGCCCAGATCGCAACCGACCTCATGACCGCCAATCCTGACCTCAAGGGGATCATCGCCGTCGCCTCAACCACCTGCCCCGGGGTCGCGCAGGCGATCGAGACCGCCGGCAAGGTCGGCAAGGTGATCGGCACAGGTTATTGCAGCCCCAATACCGCCAAGCCCTATCTGAAGAACGGTGCCATGGGTTTCACCGTCCTCTGGGATCCCTCGGCCCTTGGCTACCTGACCGTCTGGGCCGGCAAGCAACTGGTCGATGGCGTGACGCTCACTGCCCTCAACAAGGTGCCAGGACTATCGCAGCCCGTCAGCTATGATGCCAGGACGGGAGTTCTCCTCTTGGGCAAGCCCGCCGTCTTCACGGCGGACAATGTCGACCAGTTCAACTTCTGATCCCCATGTCGACGGAACCGATCGGCCGCGAGCTTGTCCTGGGTCTGGCGATCTTGGCGGCTTGCCTGGCCTTTGCCCTGGCCTCGCCCTTTTTCGCCACGCCCGCCAACGCGCTTATCATCGGCCGCAATGCCATCGAACTGCTTCTGATCGGGCTTGGGCTTACCTTCGTCCTGGCCGGCGGCGGGATCGATGTCGCCGTCGGCATGGTCATGGGCCTTGCCGCCATCGCCGCGGCCCATGGTCTTTTGATGGGCCTGCCGGCCGGTCTGGCCCTTACTTTGGCGGTGCTGGCAGGCACCCTGCTGGGCTGCCTGACCGGAATGGTGGTCGCCATCGGCCGCGTGCCAGCTATCGTCGCAACGATCGGCCTTTATGGTGTCTACCGGACCGCCATCTTTGTCTGGCTGGGCGGGCAATGGCTCTCGGGCCTCCCCTCGGGCCTGACCGATCTTCTGAGCGGCACGCTCCTTGGCCTGCCCGTCGCACTCCTCGTCGTCGTTCTTGCCTATGCGCTGGCCCATGTCCTGTTGCGGCGGACGCCGTTCGGCATTCATTTGCTGGCCGTCGGCCATGACGAGGACAAGGCGCGGCTCATGGGGGTGAACGTCGTCGGCACACGCCTTGTTGCCTTCGCGCTCGGCGGCGGGCTCGCCGGCCTCGCCGGCGCCTTCCATGTGGCAACCTACCGCAATGTCGAGATGACGATCGGCAGCAATACGGCCCTGGATGCGATCGCGGCCGTCATCCTGGGCGGGACCAGCATCCTGGGTGGTCGGGCCAGCCTGCTCGGCACGATGCTGGGCATCATTCTTCTGCGTGTCTTGCAAAATGGCCTGGTCCTCGTTGGCGTTCCTTCCCTCTGGCAGACCGTCGTCACCGGCCTGCTTCTCCTTGGCGTGCTCAGCCTCGAGGGCCACTTGCTGGGCCTGGGCGATCGCCTCCGCAATTTCTGGCGCCAACCCGCATGAAGCTCACCTCGTTGCCGAAAGCCCGAATCCTCGTTCTCTTCGTGCTCTGGCTGGCCCTCCTGGGGCTGCTGGCCATGTTCGCGCCCGCCTTCTTCCAGCCGGCCGTCCTACGCTCGATCCTGCAATTCTCGACCGTGCTGGCCCTGGTCTCACTGGGCCAGGCCCTGGTCGTCCTGGGCGGCGGTGCCGGGATCGATCTCGCTGTCGGCGCCATGGTCTCGCTGGTGGCGATCTTATCCATGCTGGCGGTTCGCGCCGGCCTGCCTGGCTTCCTCTTGCCGCCGGCCGCCATCCTGCTGGGCGGCCTGCTCGGCCTCGGCAACGGCCTGCTCGTCACGCGACTTGGTCTTTTGCCGCTCATCGCCACCCTGGGCACGCTCTTTCTCTATGGCGGCCTGGCGCTGGCGCTCACCGGCGGCGGTCCCGTACCAGGCGTGCCGGCTTGGCTCTTCCCGTTCGGCCGGGGGACACTCGGCCTCGTGCCTTGGCATTTCCTGGCCTTCGTTCTGCCGGTTTTTGTCCTGGTGGCCCTCATTCTCAGCCAGACCGCCTGGGGTCGATGGGTCCGTGCCATGGGCTTTCGTGAGAATGCCGCTCGTCTGGCCGGCATTCCGGTCTCCCGTGTGCGCCTGCTCCTCTATGTCACAAGCGGCCTGCTGGCGGGCATGGCCGCCCTGGTCACGCTCGCCTGGTTCGGGAGTGCCCGACCCAATATCGGCCAGAACCTCGAGCTGGAATCGCTGGCGGCCGTCCTGGTCGGCGGTGTCTCGATCCTGGGCGGTGCCGGCGGGGTGTTCGGCGTCCTGGCCGCCGTCCTCTTCATCGTCAGCCTCAAGACCGCCATGCAATTCTCCAATATCGCCACGACGTGGCAGGTGGGCGCCAT
Organism: Arboricoccus pini; assembly: GCF_900187945.1. Lineage (GTDB taxonomy): Bacteria > Pseudomonadota > Alphaproteobacteria > Geminicoccales > Geminicoccaceae > Arboricoccus > Arboricoccus pini. The sequence continues at coordinate 142,955 of NZ_FYEH01000008.1, forward strand.
CGGCCTGCTTCTCATTCTCGTTCTCCTCATCGATCGACGCACCGTCCGCTGGAATGCCTGATGACCATCGAACCCAAGACCATCCTCGAAGCTGTCGCCACCCGGGAGGCGACGATCGTCAAGACGCTGGCCGACCTCGTAAGCTTCCCCTCGATCGTGATGAGCGATCCGCGCCAATCCGGTCCGGGCGAACGCGAATGCCAGCTCTATTTGAAGGACCGCCTGGAACGGCTCGGCTTCATAACCGACCTCTGGGAGCCTGACGGACCGGCTCTCCTGGCAAAATACGCAGGACGGGCGGGTGCTCATCCCGGCAGGACCTTCGAAGGCCGGCCCAATCTGGGCGGCGTGCTCAAGGGCTCGGGTGGTGGCCGCTCTCTCATGCTGACCGGGCATATCGACGTCGTGCCGCCCGGAGCGACGGAGCACTGGACGACCGATCCCTTCGTCCCAACGCTGGAGGCCGGCATGCTGCGCGGCCGTGGCACGGTCGATATGAAGGGCGGGGTCGCCTGCATGCTGATGGCAATTGAAACCCTCCGTGAGCTGGGGATGAAGCTCAAGGGCGATGTCGTCTTTACGACCGTCGTCGACGAGGAGATCGGCGGCATGGGCTCGCTCGCCATGGTCGATCGCGGCTACCGCGCCGATGCCGGAATCATGACGGAGCCGACGGCCAATCGCGTAGCACCCCTTTGCCGCGGGATCCTCTGGGGGCGCATCATCATCGACGGTATCGGTGGCCATGCCGAATTGGCGGTGAAATCCTGGGATCAAGGTGGGCCAGTCGATGCCATCTGGCTTTGCCGCCAGATCCTGGACGGCATCGACATTCTCAATCGCCGCTGGGCCACCGATCCGCGCAAGAACCACCCGCTCATGGGCCTCTCCAACCAGGTTCTGGTCACGCAGATCAAGGCTGGCGAGCACCCCTCGTCGATGGCGGGCCGGGCCGAGATCATCGTCGACGTCCAATATCTGCCGAGCGAGCATGACGAGCATAATCTGGGCGGCCACGTGAAGCGGGAGGTCGAGGCACATTTGGCGCGACTCTGCGCGGCAGATCCCTATCTTGCCGCTCATCCGGCCAGGATCGAATGGATCCTCGATGCCGACTGTGCCGAAGTGCCCTCTGATCACCCGCTGGTGACGACGATGCAGAGTGCAGCTTCCAGCGCTGGATTGAGCCCGGTCTTGACCGGCTTCGGGGCACACAGCGATATTGGGTTGCCAACAACTCTGGGTGGAACACCAACGATCAATTTCGGCCCAGGCGATCCAAGCCAGGCGCATCAACCGAATGAGCGTGTGGCCGTCGCCGATCTCGTTGCCTGTACCCAGGCGCTGGCCCTGACGATCGCCGATTGGTGCCGATGAGGATTGCATGAGCGATATCTGCGAGCTTCTGCTGAGCCGAAACCAGGATTCCTGGGACCGGATGCAGGACCATCGCTTCGTGCGCGACGTCCTGGCGGATGAGCTCGACCGCAAGGTCTTCGCGCGCTACCTCGCCTTCGCCAGCGGCTTCGTCGAGACGGCGATCTCGATCTTCGGCTATGCGCTGACCCGTGCGCCCGACATGGCGCGCAAGCGCTACCTGATCGCCGCGTTACGCTCATTGGCCCTGGATCAGATGCGCAATCTCGACGAAGCAAGGGCGGAGCTCGGCATCACCGACACGCCAAAGGCGACCGGCCTCGTGCGCGCCTTCGGACGCGGCATGCTGGAGATCGCCAAGACCGGCAGCTTTGGCCAGATCATGACGAGCATGCTGGCAGCCCAGTGGATGGATCAGAGCTGGTGCAGCCGGGCGGCAGCAGCCCCGAGCCACGACCTCGTCTTGCGGCGCTGGGTCCAGTTCCATGTCGAACCCACCTTCACGAGCAGCGTCGAGTGGCTAAAGACCCAGGTCCGCGAGCACGTCCTGCCCGACGAGACCGAGAGTGCCGTCGCCATCTTCGGCCGCGTCCTCGAGCTCGAGGTCGATTTCCACACGGCTCCCTACCAGGATTAACGCCGTCTCGGGCCGTGATCGCGCGCCTCGCGTCCAGCCCCATTCAAGGATCGCGCTTAAGGCCCGGCGTTGGCATCGCGCGGGAGGCTGCCCGCGGACGGTAAAAACATGAACGACTGCGCGAACGAGCCTGTGTTACCGGCGTTTCCACGGGTCACGAACCACATCGCCCTGGTCTGGTTCAATCTGTTCCAGCCAGAGCTCCGCCTTGACCGGCTGGGAATAGTCCGAGAGATCTCCATCGCGATCGCGAATTTGGCCTCGAAGAATTTTAAAGCGGGCATTGGAAGGAAGTAGATGCTCCTTGATGTGGGGATCGGGTGAAAGATCCGCGACGTCGGCCGCCCACCGCGCTTCAATATGAAGCAAAGTATTACGAAAAGGACGGTTTGCCTCCGGATCCATCGGGACGCTGGATGTGGCGGTAAAAGCCGCATCCGTTAGTTCTTGGGCTTTAAGGATCTGGTTCAGGAAGGCGACGGAAAAATCGACTACTCGATCCAGCCGGCGTGGAACGCCGTAGTCTGGAGCATTCTGGATTGCGTAGTTTACGGCATCGCGAAACGCCTTTATTTCCGGGGTCAACTTGCCCTGCCGGATGGGCAAGTTAATCAAATTAGAGTTAGTTGTTACGACGGTCACTGCCTGATGCGCCGCCTTGATGGCTTGTCCGCGGTTCTTCGCTTGCATGAATTGCCTGGCGATTCGACCAATATGCTCTTCTCCGGCAAGTCGCGTTGGCCCGGAGCCCCCAGCCCCTCCCTGTTCTGAAAGATCTTGCCCCGCGACATGAGGTTCGGCCTGGAATGGCACGTCGAGGACGGCTTGAAGCCACGATCTTATTCGCTCAGGCAGCATCGGGAGTTCCATGCGATCGCCAACGCCAGGGCACCGAAGCCAGTCGGATGGCTGGCGAGGCCGGAGATGAGGTCGGCGGCCACGGCCTCTACATCGATGCCATTGACATGAGCCGTCTCGATCGACGTGTAGTTCGCTGCGGCCTGCTCGCCGTCAGCGAACCGATTGTTCTTCCGACCCGGTGCCAAAGGCCGGATCGCAGGCTCCGCCGCATCATTCGTCCCCTCCAACCTGCCAGTGAACTCTTCCGCCGGGCGAACCGCCTTGAGGAACGAAGGTACGTATCTCACCACTATCTTGCTCGATTCGGCCGAGGCCATACGATCGCGCCGCCACGACTCGATCTCCTCATGTAGCAGAGGCGCCGACAACGACCTGTGCCTTGGCATCCGCCCCGAAAACGGGCTCCAGCTTGCGCGGATGGATCGGTTGGGAAGCGCTGCGGCTCGATATCGATCTCCAGGGATTCGCGGGTTTCTGGCGCTCAATGCCCCTATCCGATGCCTTCGAAGAGCAACCGAATCGGCGTCGCCGTTCTGCCAGTTGGCGTTACAAGACAAGCTAGGGCATCAGGGAATGTCGTTTACGTCAGATTTCATGAGCTGACCTTAGACATCCCGATCTTCGCCGCCCAATGCCCTCTCTTCATGCCGCCAGGCGTCAAACGAATGACCCGCCTCGCCGGCGCATCGACGCTCAGCGGCGACCGGCAGAGTGTCTCGTCCGAGGGGTGCGCCACCAGATCGGTTGGCTCGACGCAGGTCGGGCCAGGGCATTGACACGAACGCGACGAGCGGCAGGCGGCCATGCTCGGCTAGGAAATCGAGCAGCGCCCACACGCGGGGGCAACGATCCTCCCTGGTCCGTATGGACGGCGTGTGCCTCCTCAAGGCCGTTTTGGGTTGCGCGCTTCGCGACAGGAATTGAGACGACCGGTGTTAATGTTGCCCAAGACCTAAAGGCCGCGAGCCAGCCCAGCCCAGCCCAGCCCAGCCCAGCCCACAGGACAGGGTGGCGCAAGGCCTCGCCATCGCCAGCCTGCTTCGACTCGCGTGCCGGCGGCAGGCCTCTTCTCGATCATCGCCCAGCCCCTGGTCGCACGCGCGTAGGAGAAGCCCGAGCGATGGCGTTCAAGCTCGGCTCAGGCTTGAGGGCGCGCCGCCATGCCGGACCACGACGCCTAGTGACCCACGATCACCAGGCGCACGGCGCCGATGAGCGGCGAGTCCTTGACCCAGTCGGCGCGAACGGCGTCATCCGGCAGGCTTGCGCCGCTGCCGCGACACGACGACCCCGATCTCAGCCGTGCGATTGACTTCAGGTCGCATGAAGATGACCTCAATTCACAAATCATGTTCCATGCTTGCTCCTAGTTCACATGAACTCCGGGATCCATCTTCGAGGCTACGATGTGCAGTAGCGGATACATGTCCATGCCTCTTGCCCTTCTAGCTCTCTCCGTCGGTGCCTTCGGCATCGGAGTCACTGAATTCATTCTCATGGGCCTGCTGATCGAGGTAGGGGCCGATCTCGGCGTCTCGGTGCCGACGGCGGGGCTGCTCATCTCCGGCTATGCGTTGGGCGTGGTGGTGGGGGCGCCGGTCCTGACGACGCTCTCGGCCGGTTGCTCGCGCAAACGCGTCCTCGTCGGCCTCATGCTGATCTTTACGCTGGGCAACGCCGCCTGCGCGCTTGCTCCGACCTACGGGCTCCTGATGGCGGCGCGCATGTTGACGGCGCTGGCGCACGGCACGTTCTTCGGCGTCGGCTCCGTCGTGGCTGCCGGGCTGGTCGCACTTGAGCGCCGGGCTTCGGCCATTGCCGTAATGTTCACGGGCCTAACCCTGGCCACCGTCCTGGGCGTCCCTTTCGGCACCTGGATCGGGCAGCATTTCGGCTGGCGCGCGACCTTCTGGGCGGTCTCGGCGATCGGCGTCCTGGCGATGATCATCCTCATGGCGCTGGTCCCGGCCGATAAGGCGAGCGACGCCGGCCCGGACTGGAGGCGCGACATCGCCGCGATGGCACGGCCTGAGGTCCTGCTCGGGCTCTTGACCACGGTCCTCGGCTATGGCGGCGTCTTTGCCGTCTTCACCTACGTGGCGCCTTTGCTGACCGAACTCTCGGGTCTTGATCCGGTCATGATCTCGCCGATCCTTCTGGTCTTTGGCGGCGGACTCGTCCTTGGCAATCTGGCAGGCGGCAAGCTGGCCGACCGGTGGTTGCTGGCGACCGTACTGGGCAGCCTGATCCTCCTGGCCCTCGTCCTGGTTTCGATGAGCCTGATGCTGCGTCTGCCGGCCACGGCGATTCTTTCCATGGGCCTTCTGGGTTTTGCCGGCTTTGCCACGGTGGCACCCTTACAGATGTGGGTCCTGCGCAAGGCGGCCGGCGCGGGCGAGAGCCTGGCATCCAGCCTCAACATCGCTGCCTTCAACCTCGGCAACGCGCTCGGTGCCTGGGCCGGCGGCCTGACAATTGCGTATGGCCCAGGTCTGGCCGGCCTGCCGTTGATGGCGGCCTTGTTCCCGTTGGCCGCACTGGTGGTGGCCCGGCAGGGCGAGCGTCTCTCCCGGTCCGCGACGGCCCATGCATTGGACTGACCTCGACCACACCGACTTCTATGGACAACCAACATGGGTTATCGTCGGCTTGGGCCTCGGGCCTGATGCTGCCCTGTCTCACCTTTGGCACGGGCGTTCGGTAACAGCGGGCCGCTCTTTGCCGCCTGGGGCTGCACCGATGCCGACGGCACGCGCCGTGTGGATGATATCCGCCTCCATGCCGGCCCAATTTCTTCGACATGGCCGACGTCTATTCGGCGGGTACTTCGGAGGAGGTGCTGGGCCAGGCGATCAAGAGGCGGCGCCAAGCGGTTCTGCTTGCCTCCAAGACAAGGGCTGCCGATCGGCGATGGAGCGGATGAGACGGGCCTCGACCGCTCGCGCCAGATCAACGCGGTCGAGCGGGCGCAAAGGCGGCTGGGCACCGACTATATCGATCTTCTCCATCTGCATGCCTTCGATACCGGCACACCGATCCTGGAAGTGCTGTGCGCGCTGGAGGACCTGCGGGCAAGCTCCGCTATGTCGGCGTCTCGAACTTTGCGGGCTGGCAACTCCTGAAGTCGCTGACGATCGCGGTGCGCGAGGGCCCGCCGCGCTACATGGCCCACCAAGTCTATCACTCGCTGGTTGGCCTTGACTATGAGTGGAAACTGATGCCGCTTGGGTTGGATCAGGGCGTGGGCGCCCTGATCTGGAGTCCGCTGGGCTGGGGCCGGCTGACCGGCAATGCTCGCTGCGGCCAGGCCCTGCCGACCACGAGCCGGCTGCACACGACAGGGGAATACGGGCCGCCCGTGACAGACGAGCATTTCTACCGCTCGTTGACGTCCTGGACGAGTTGGCCGTCGAGACCGGCCGGACGCTGCCGCAACTCGCCATCAACTGGCTGTTACGCCGACCGGGCGTTGCTCGGTCATCGTCGGCGCCCGGGACGAGCGGCAATTGCGCGACAATCTGAGGGCCGTCGGCTGGAGCCTCACGCGGGACCAGGTCGCAAGGCTGGATGCCGTCAGCGTCAAGCAGGCGCCTTATCCCTACTTCTCCTATTACCGCCGGCTCGCCCGCAGTCCAGGCAGAGATAAAGCGCGAATTCGACCGGCTTCTCTAGTCCGAGGCCGGTCGCCGGCGTTCAGGCCATGTAGTCGAGATGTGAGAACTGCACGGCGTGCAGGTTTTGGTCCGCGTCGTGCAGGAAGAGAACAAGGTCGTCACCCGAGACCTGGACGTCATGGCTATCTTGCGCACGCAGATATTTGATGACCGAGCTCAGCTCTTGAGCACTGTTCACGTTCGCACCGAAATGTGCGCCTTCGCCGATATCGACGCCGTTGGCGGCGTTCAGATTCCAAAGGCTGACCTTATCGCCATCCCCGAACGAGACGTCGGTGATCGTCACATGCTCGGCGACGTGACGGCCGGCCACTGTGGCGCTGGCACCGTTGAACTTGCCGTCGATGACGAAACTGTCGGCACCGGTGCCCCCGGTCAGAACATCGTTGGCACCGCCGCCCCCATCCAGGATATCGTGACCGGTACCGCCGATAAGTTTGTCGCTGCCCTTGCCGCCGTAAAGCTTGTCGCTGCCATCGCCGCCGACCAGCGTGTCGTTACCCGCGCCGCCGGCCAGCAGATCCTTGCCACCACCACCATGAAGGACGTCGTTGCCAGACTTGCCATAGAGGAAATCGTCGCCGTCGCCGCCCGTGACGGTCGAGCCGCCAGCCTTGGCCAGTAGCGTAACGCCCGCCGCCGCGCTGCTGGCGCTCGATGAGCTTGAGCTGCTGCTATAGGCCACCCGTGACACCAATGATCGAGCCACCACGGTGGACTGGTCCGGCTCGACTTCAACGACGAGCGCGTCGGCACCGAGATCGACGGTGATCGAGGACGCGTCGTGGAACGTCTCGATGGCCGAGGTACCCTTGATGATGTCATAGACGTTGATCGTCGAGTAGCTCTTGTTGAAGTCGATCGTGACTTCCTGGGTGCCGATGTCGATATCTTGGAGGGCGTTGGCGTCCCAGATCTTGGCCTCGTTCCAAAGCGCCAGCTCGAACGTGCCGTCGCTTTTTTCCAGGAGCGTGGAATAGGCCGTATCCGGCATGTCATGCAGCTGGTAATCGAGCGACCCGCTCGTAAAGCTCGTCGCGTTGCTGGAATGATCGTCCAGCACCGTCGTCAGGTTGTGGATGGCCGTGGCGGACTGCTTGGCATTGCCATTGCTGTCGTAGAGGCCGAAATGATCGCGAAAATCGGAACCGCCGTCTTCCAGCAGCTGGTAGATAAATACTTTATCCATCCCTAGCCGGATCGAATCGAACAGGACGTTGACCAGGTAGATTGCCTGCGTCTTCTGGTCGAGGCCGCCCCACCCATAGCCGGGCATCGTGTAATAGCCGATCTCCGTATAGACGATCGGCTTGCCGTCGACATAGGACTTGGCCTCGTCCGTCGAGATCGTCAGGCGGTCATTCGGCTGCTTGCCATGATAAGGATAGGCGTGGACGTTTTCGGCATCAGCGGCCGTCACCTGACCGTCGATTCCCGTCAGGTCCCAGACCGGTATGTCGTCCAGCACCGAGCTGCTGTGAACATAGCTGTAGAGCGCCTTTTGATAGGCGATCGCCCCCGCCTCGCCGCTCATTCCGTCGAACGTCACGCTGTCACGATCGACCTCGTTCGGCCCTTCGACGGCAATGACCGAACCTGGGTATTTCGTTACGAAGTCTTCAAGGCGCTGCATGACGTCGTCGAAATTCGAACCGACATTCTGGGTGCCGAGATCGAATTTAATGCCTGCCTCGGCCAGATATTTGAAATTGGCACCACTATCGCCGTTCGGAATGGAGTCGCGAACCATGCCGATGCCAAGATAATTCAGGTCGTCAATGACTGTCTTATAGTCGGCGTAGTCACTCCACAGGAAAGGCAGATGAGTATTGACGCCGATTGAGTCGATGAAGTCGGCACTACGACCTGCTTGCATAGGGATGCCTCACGCCATGTTAAGTTGATCTGCGGTCAGCCGTCAGCAATGGCGCGACGCAAATCGGCCAGCCTCAAGACAATGGCCAGCAAAAAGGCTCTTGCGAAACCGCGACGAGCCGATTCTCAAAAGGATTATTGCCTAATACGACGAATATTAGGACCGATTCTGTTGATTCAGGAAATTGATCACATTTCGCCCCTATATTGTGATGAAAATCCAGTGCATGCGGGCGATCGAGATGCTCGCTTTCTTACTCATCAGTTCCATTAGTCGAACTCGTTCCAATGCTCAATAACTTAATCACGGAAATTTGATCGAATTTAATCCATCGTCGAAGCAAAACGTGATTGAGCTGCGATGTGCCCTCAGGAGAGGCGTGGGTTATGCGATCAATTTCGCCATCGAGAAGGCCAGGCTGACATTCAAGAACGCACGAGGATTGGCCAGTTCGCCTGAAAAGAATGACATATCGGCGATCATTGCACCGACGGCCGAAATTGGTCTTTAGAATTATTGTCGTGCTCGAATAACGGGCAGTCAGTCGTCTCATCCCAACCCCTGAAAGTGTTCCTCGTCGACGACGGTCGAGCGACCGCGGGAGGTTGGCGACTCTTGGGGCCCACAAAGGATTTCGCCGGCGATTTTTAAAGTGGCGCCGGCCCCGCACGTGACGAACGGCGCTCCTGCTTGCAGGATGAACGTCGCCAACACGGCCGGACCGCCTCCAGCAGCCGACGCTAAGAATTTAGGCAGCCTGGCGCATGTGTCGGGCATGCCCGATCATGAGCGTCGATTCATTTTCGCGGACACCGGATACGAGGACCGGCGAGCCGCTGGCAGTACAAATACGGCATGCTGGCATGCATGACATATATCGGCCGCCACGTCCGAGGCCGACGCAGTGGCGCTTGAGGGGCATTGCCTCCTCGGAGCACATGTTCGGCAGCACAAAAAAACCCGCCTTTAAGCGGGGTCCCGATAAACCGGGCGGCATGACACCGCGCTGTCCGGACGAAGCTACTCAGACGAGCCGGGCTCGCTTTCTTCCTCGAGCAATTCGCGCTCAGCCTGCAACCAGTGATCGCCAGCCCGCCCATAAGGGCGCCCTTCACGTTCCCAGATCGCGTGGGCGCGCTCGCCGACACGCTTGCGCCATGAAGGATCACCGGCCATCGTCCGTTTCCGGCTTTTGCTCTGCGAGGTCGGCACGCCTCCCGAGGACATGTAATCCATATGACTGACATAAGCCGCCATTTCATCGCCTCCGATTGGACTTTCCTCTATGCTTAGCATATCAAATCCAGGCGCTTTCGATAGCGGCGGCAAGATAAAATAAGGGCAACGGCTTTAATTAATCGACGGCGGAACCGTTAACGCGACGGACATCCGTTCCCAGCTGGCCGATTGACAAGAAGAGACAAGCCTGTAGCCTCTTGCGTCTAGAAGACGCGCTGAGCGTCGGGCAATCGGGCCCCACCGCCAACGGCAGAATTGCCGAATTGGCGTGTGGGGTTTTTGCGTTTCGAGGGACGCTTGGAAAAACGCCGGAAAATCCCTGTCGGACTACTCTATTCGACCACGGGGCCCTACGCGCCCATGGGACAGGACGGGCTGGACGGCGCACTCCTAGCCTTCGAAGAAGCCAACGCGGAAGCGGGTCAGGGCGCAATCGAATTCGTCCCGGTCATTTCCAATCCCATGGGCGATCTTGCGCGCTATCCCTCGCTGGCGCGGCGCCTGCTACTCGAACGCGGCTGCCGCCAGCTCATGGGGACCATCACCTCAGCTGCGCGCAAGGAAGTCATCCCGACCATCGAAAAGCATGACGGACTTCTCTGGTACACCTGTCCGCACGAAGGCTTCGAGACCAACGAGAACGTCATCTATGTGGGCGCTTGCCCCAATCAACATCTACTGCCCCTCCTTCGCTATATCCTGCCGCGCCACGAGCCGCGCCTCTTCCTTCTGGGTTCGAATTACATCTGGGGGTGGGAGATCAACAGAATCGCCCGCACTCTGACGTTGGCAGCAGGTGGCAAGATCCTGGGCGAGCGTTACCTCGGCCTGGGCGAGGTGACACCGCGGCATTTGCTGGTCGAGATCCTCCGCAAGCGTCCGGCGATCATCTTGAATAATCTGATCGGAACGTCCTGCCACGCCTTCCTGCGCGCCTTCGACGAGTTACGGCAGCTGGACCCTCTGCTGGCCGCGGACTGTCGCGTCGTTAGCTGTGATCTGGTGGAGAGCGAGCTTGCCGAGACCGGGCCGGCTGCGGCTGGATGCATCGCGGCGCTGAGCCACTTGGCGAGCCTCGATACCAAGCCCAACCAGGCGCTCGCCCGCCGCCTGGCGGTCCGATTCGGCCCGCGAAGGACACCCTCGGCCTACGTGGTCGGCGCCTACATCGCCGCCTGGGGTCTGATCCGGGCCGTGCGCTCCTCCGGAAGCGACGCCACCGGGTCGGTCAAGCAAGCCCTGCACGACGGGCCACAAGCCACGCCGCTTGGACCACTCCACATCTCGGCGCGCGACAATTACGCGGCGTTGCCTTGCTATATCGGCGAGGCCACCACCGCTGGCACCTACCGTCGGCTGGCGGGCGGCGACGAGCTGATCGTCGGCGATCCCTACTTGGCCGACATAAATCTCGCGGCCTTCGCCGCCACGTTTCGGCCCGTTGCACCACGCACCCCGACTTTAAGGATCGTCTCGTGATCGACGTGGGTATCCCAAATTTCCAGGGCTGGCAGGCGACGATCATTCACCGCTCTGATGAGAACACCCAGCGGCTAGAGCGCCAGCTCCAACGTCTGGGGGTGGCGGCGCGCTTGATCGCCCTGGACGTCAGTGCCGTGGAGCTTAGGCGCCAGTCTACCCATATCGTCTTCTTCGATGTCGATAATGGCTATGATGGCATGCTGCCGTGGACCGTCGGTGAAGCGCCGGTGCCGCTCATAGCGCTCATAGGCTCGGAAGCGCCGGGCCGGCTTGCCTGGCTCGTCGCGCAGAACCCGGATGCCTTCCTGCAGAAACCGATCCAGTCCTCGGGTGTCTATGCGGCCCTGACGATCGCCACTCAGGCAAAGGCGGCCCGAACACGCGTGCGAGATGAGATGGCCCGACTCCGCGAGAAGCTGGCGGCAAGACCGCTCGTCGTGCGCGCCGTCATCGAGCTGATGGCTGAGGGTCTGGATGCGGAGACCGCCCACGCGGCCCTTCGCCGTCGGGCGATGACGGCCAGGCGCAGCATCGAGCACGAGGCCGCTTTGATGCTGGCGGCGAGCAGCAGCAGCAAGGCACGGCGGGCTTGAGCGACGTTCTAAAGGAATTCTGCCGTCGTCCGCTGGCGATGGCCGGGCTGATCATGGTCCTGCTCGTCGTGACCCTGGCGATCCTGGCCCCATGGGTGGCGCCCTATGATCCCGACGATCAGCGCTTCGACGGCCTCACCGTCGAAGGAGCCCCCTTGCCGCCGGGCGGACCCTTCCTGATGGGCACCGACACGCTGGGCCGCGACCTCTTCTCCCGCCTGCTGTTCGGGGCGCGCACCTCACTCATGATCGGCGTCGTCGCCAATGGTGCGGCCGTCCTCATCGGCACTGCGGTGGGGCTGTTCGCGGGCTTCGTGCGCGGCTGGCTGGGTGCCCTCTTGATGCGCTTTACCGACCTCATGATGGCGTTTCCGGCCCTCCTCCTCGCCATCGCGCTGGCAGCCCTTCTGCGGCCTTCCCTGTGGATCGTGGCCTTGGTGATCGCTTTGGTGAACTGGGTGCAGATCGCCCGCATCGTCCATGCCGAGACGGTGTCGATCGCCGAGCGGGAATTCATCGCCGCCGAGCGGACGATCGGCGCCTCGACCCTGCGCATCCTTGGCTATCACGTGGCCCCACATCTTTTGCCGACCTGCATTGTCTGGGGCACGCTCGGCATCGCCACGACGGTGCTGCTCGAAGCCAGCCTGTCCTACCTGGGCATCGGCGTGCAGCCGCCGCAGCCGTCCTGGGGCAACATCATCCAGGAAAGCCAGACCTACTACGATTCCGCACCATGGCTCGTCTTTATTCCGGGCGCGGCCATCGTCTTGACAGCACTGGCCTTCAACCTCGTGGGCGATGCGCTGCGTGACATTCTCGATCCGACGATGAAGGGACGGCATTGATGGCGCTCTATCTGCTGCGCCGGCTGGTCCAGGCCCTTCTCATTCTCCTTGGCGTCAGTCTTGTCACCTTCGCGCTCCTCTATCTCCTGCCGGCCGATCCGGTACGGCAGATCGCCGGCCGCAGCGCCACGGCGGCGACCGTCGCCAGCATTCGCCACGAACTCGGCCTCGACCTGCCCTTCTGGCGCCAGTTCCTGGTCTATCTGGGCAAGCTCGTCTCGGGAGACCTTGGCCGCTCCTATATCCAGCGGACCGAGGTCTCGACCCTGATCCTCTCGCGATTGCCGGCCAGTCTGGAACTGATGGCGGGCGGCATCGTGGCCGAGGTGGTGATCGGATTGTCGCTGGGCGTGCTGGCCGCGGTGCGCCGTGACGGGCCGATCGATCGCGGCTTGATGGTACTCTCCTTCACGGGCGTCTCCTCGCCGCAATTCGTGCTCGGCATCCTTCTCCTCTACGTCTTTGCCGTCAGGCTCCATTGGTTTCCCATCGGGGGCTATGGCAGCTTTGCTCATCTCGTACTGCCGGCGCTAACGTTGGGAATTCTCGGTGCCGGCTGGTATGCCCGCATGGTCCGCTCGAACATGATCGAGGTCCTGGGCCAGGACTATATCCGGACGGCACGGGCCAAGGGGCTGCACCGGGTGCGCATCGTGCTGCGCCACGCGCTGCCCAATGCCATGCTGCCCGTCATCGCCATGATCGGCATCGATATCGGCCAGTTTCTCTCAGGCCTCGTGATCGTCGAGACGGTGTTTCGCTGGCCCGGCATGGGCCAACTGGTCTGGCAAGCGATCGAGCGCGTCGATATCCCGATCATCATGGGGGTTACGATTGTCTCGGCCCTCATCATCGTTCTTGGCAATCTCCTGGCCGATCTGACGGCACCTTTCATCGACCCACGGATCAAGCTTGGCTGATCCCACGCAAGGACAACGCCCCATGCTCAAACGATGGCTTCGCAACGGTGCTCTGGCCTTGGCACTCCTGGGCGGGACGGCTCTTTCAGCCCAGGCCGGCGGAACGCTCGTCATCACCTTCAAGGACGACGTCACCACGCTCGATCCGGCGATCGGCTATGACTGGCAGAACTGGTCGATGATCAAGAGCGTGTTCTCGCGGCTGATGGACTATAAGCCCGGCACCACCGAGCTTGAGCCCTCGCTGGCGGAAAATTACGAGGTCGCACCGGACGGCAAGACTTTCACCTTCAAGATCCGCCCGGGCGTCAAGTTTCACAATGGCCGCGAGGTCGTGGCCTCGGATGTGAAATACTCGATCGAGCGGGCTGTCGATCCCAAGACGCAGGGGCCGGGTGCGGGATTCTTCAGCTCGATCGAGGGGTTCGAGGATCTGACCGGCGGCAAGAGCAAGGAGTTGAAGGGCATCGAGGTCGTCGACGATCACACGGTGCGCTTTCACCTGAGCCGGCCGGATGCAACCTTCCTGCATGTCATGGCGATCAATTTCGCGGGCGTGGTGCCCAAGGAAGAAGTCGAGAAATGGGGAGCGGACTTCGGCAAGCATCCGGTAGGCTCCGGTCCCTTCATCTTCAAGGAATGGGATCTTGGCCAAAAGCTCGTCTTTGCCAAAAACCCCGACTATTTCATCAAGGGACTTCCCAAGCTCGACGGCTATGAAGTCGAGGTAGGCCAAGAGCCGGTCGTGGCGCTTCTTCGCCTGCAGCGCGGCGAGGTCGACCTCGCGGGCGACGGTATTCCACCGGCCAAATTCAATGACGTCATGAACGACCCCGCGATGAGCGCCTTGGTTGCCAAGGGCCAGCAGCTGCACACGGGCTATATTTCGCTCAACGTCAAGATGAAGCCTTTCGACAACCTGAAGGTGCGCCAGGCCATCGGCATGGCCATCAACAAGGAGCGGGTCCTAAGGGTCATCAATAACCGGGCGACCGCCGCCAACCAGCCCTTGCCACCGGCCATGCCCGGCTACGACAAGGACTATAAGGGCCTGGCCTACGACGTGGCCGGCGCCAAGAAACTTTTGGCCGAGGCGGGCTACCCGAACGGCTTCGAGACGACGCTTTTCGTGGCTAACACCGACCCGCAGCCGCGCATCGCCCAGGCCGTGCAACAAGACCTGGCGGCGATCGGCGTCAAGGTGGCGATCAAGGCCCTGGCCCAGGCCAACGTGATCGCGGCTGGCGGGCAGGAAGACGGGGCGCCGATGATCTGGTCGGGCGGCATGGCGTGGATCGCCGATTTCCCCGATCCGTCGAACTTCTATGGCCCGATCCTGGGCTGTGCCGGCGCGGTGCCCGGCGGGTGGAACTGGTCCTGGTACTGCAACAAGGCGATCGACGATCAGGCAATCGAAGCCGATTCGATGGCCGCGCCGGAGCAAAAGGAGGCGCGGATCGAAAAATGGAAGAAGATCTTCACGACGATTCAGGACGACGAGCCCTGGGTGCCGCTGTTCAATGAAAACCGCTTCGTCCTTCATTCCGCGCGGGTGAAGGCGAGCGATGCGATCCTGACCGACCCGGTCTATCTCGTGAACTATACCAATCTCGACCTCGCGGAAGGCAAGTAAATGTGCGTCGCCTGTCAGCACACGATCCATAAGGCGCAAGGCCATCTGGGCTGGAACAATGCCTTCGAGCCGGCCTTGCGGGTCGCACCCGGCCAGACCTGCTTCTTTGAATGTCGAGATGCCTCGAACGGACAACTGACACCGACCTCGCGCGTGGCCGACGTCGGCACGCTCGATTTCGGTCAGGTCAATCCCGTTACGGGGCCCGTCCATGTGGACGGCGCCGAGCCGGGCGACGC
The DNA here is from genome assembly GCF_900187945.1 of Arboricoccus pini. GTDB lineage: Bacteria > Pseudomonadota > Alphaproteobacteria > Geminicoccales > Geminicoccaceae > Arboricoccus > Arboricoccus pini. The sequence continues at coordinate 158,334 of NZ_FYEH01000008.1, forward strand.
GCTCAAGGTGACCATCCACCAGTTCGAGGCCTCAGGTTTCGGCTGGACCGCCAATATTCCGGGCTTCGGCATCCTCGCCGACCAATTTAAGGAAGCAGCGCTGGCCCTTTGGTCCTATGACAAGACGGGACAGGCCCCGGCTGCCTACGGCAAGAGCGCCAAAGTGCCTTTGAAGCCTATGGTCGGCACGATCGGCAACGCGCCAGCGGCACCCGGCCTGCACTCGATCATCCCGCCGAGAAGGGTCGGCGGCAACATGGACATACGCGACATCGGCACCGGCACCGAGCTCTGGCTGCCAGTCGAGGTTGAGGGCGCCCTCTTCTCACTCGGCGACTGCCACGCGGCCCAGGGCGACGGCGAAGTCTGCGGCACCGCCATCGAGACCTCCATGTCCGTGGCTGTCACGATCGACCTCGTCAAGGATGCCAACCTCGCCACGCCGCGCTTTACCACCAAGGGCCCCGTCACCCGCCACCTGGACGAGGCCGGCTATGAGGTAACGACCGGCGTCGGCCCCGACCTCATGGCCGGCGCGCGTGACGCCGTCGCCCGCATGGTAGATCTCCTCACGGCCGAGCACGGCATGGCCCCGGAAGAGGCCTACATGCTCTGCTCCGTCTGCGCGGACCTGCGCATCAGCGAGATCGTCAACCAGCCGAACTGGGTCGTCGCGTTCTACTTCCCGCGCATCGTCTTCGCCTGAACGATGCCGGCACCGCAGGCCCTGCCCCTGCTCAGGGTTGACGATCTCACCATCGACGTCCTGACCCCAAGCGGCCCTCGCCCCGTCGTCCAGCGGGTCGGCTTCACGCTCGAAGCTGGCCGCACTTTGTGCGTCGCCGGCGAGAGCGGTTCGGGCAAATCCCTGACCGCCCTCTCGCTGATGGGCCTCCTGCCGCCCCGCATCGCCAAGGTCGCGGCCGGCAGCGCCCGCTTCGCCGGCCGCGACCTCTTCCGCCTGCCCGAGCGCGCCATGCGCCGCCTGCGCGGTGCAGAGATCGCGATGATCTTCCAGGAGCCCATGACCTCCTTAAACCCGGTCATCACGATCGGCACCCAGCTGGCCGAAGCCGTCCGCGCGCATGAGCGCCTGAGCTGGCGGGCCGCCCGGCAGCGTGCACTCGAGGCGCTGGAGGCGGTCCGGCTGACGGAACCCCGCCGCCGGCTCGACCAATATCCGCACGAACTCTCGGGCGGCATGCGCCAGCGCGTCATGATCGCCATCGCCATGGCCTGCCGGCCCAAGATCCTCATCGCCGACGAACCCACCACCGCCCTCGACGTCACGATCCAGGCCCAGGTCCTGGACCTCATGCGCGAGCTCCAGGCCGAAACCGGCATGGGCCTTATCCTCATCACCCACGACATGGGCGTCGTCGCCACCATGGCCGACGACGTCCTCATCATGCACCAGGGCCAGACCGTCGAGACGGGCACCCGCCGGCAGATCTTCCAATCGCCCAGCCAGCCCTATACCCAGGCCCTCCTCGCGGCCGTTCCCCGCCTGGGCGCCAGCGCCGGACCGCCGCCTTTGCGCCCGGCGGAGCGGACGCCCGTCCTTCGTGTTCGCGACCTCGAGATCGCCTTCCCGGGCGCCAGCGGCTTCCTTCGTCCGGCCGCATCGCCCGTGCCCGTCGTCAAGGGCATCGGCTTCGACCTGATGCCGGGCGAGACGCTGGCCATCGTCGGCGAATCCGGCTCCGGCAAGTCCACCACCGCTCGCGCCATCATGGGCCTCGTCAAGAGCCAGGGCCTGATCGAGATCGACGGCTTCAATCGGGCCAGCCACCATGGCGCCGACGTGCTCCGCCTTCGCCGCGCCGTCCAGATGATCTTCCAGGACCCTTATGCCTCGCTCGACCCCCGCATGACCGTGGGCAAGCTCGTAGCCGAACCGCTCATCGTCCACCGCCAGGCCAAGGGGCAGGCCCTTCGCCAGCGCGTGGCCGATCTCTTCGAGCGAGTCGGCCTTCTACCGGACCACATGAGCCGCCACCCGCACGAATTCTCCGGCGGCCAGCGCCAGCGCATCTGCATCGCCCGCGCCCTGGCGCTCTCGCCCAAGATCATCATCGCCGACGAGCCGGTCTCCGCCCTCGACGTCACCGTCCAGGCCCGCATCATGCAGCTCCTGGCACGGCTCCAGGCGGAACTGGGCCTAGCCTACCTCTTCATCAGCCACGACATGGCCGTCGTCGAGCAGATCAGCCACCGCGTCGCCGTCATGCGCCAGGGCACGATCGTCGAGATCGGTCCCGCCACGCAGGTCCTTCATCACCCGCGCCACGCCTATACCCAGGCCCTCCTAGCGGCCGTCCCCCAGCCGGACATCGCCCTCTAGCGCACCGGCCGCCAAGCCCTTCCAAGCTAACGTCACAGCGCCTAGATCCCGGAGTGAACGCGACCGCGCCCAACCCTGGCCAGGTCGCACAAGCCCATGAGGACGACATGCCGGACGGCCCCCGCATCGCCATCACCTATTGCCGCCAATGCAACTGGCTATTGCGCGCCGCCTGGATGGCGCAGGAACTCCTGTCCACCTTCGGCGAAGATCTGGGCGAAGTCGCCCTCATCCCCGCGACCGGCGGCGCCTTCTCGATCGAACTCGACAGCTGCCTCCTCTGGGAGCGCAAGCGGGATGGCGGCTTCCCCGACGCCAAGGCCCTGAAGCAGCGCGTCCGCGACCAGCTCGACCCCGCCCGCGATCTCGGCCACACGGATCGCTAGGCAAGCTCGAGCCGCCCCGGAACGCTTAACAGCCGCGCCGCCAGGGACCCCAGACGGCCCAGGCCACTGGACGAGCGCCGATCAGCTGCTCTGCCGCGGCGGCCGCCTTGCGGCCACCTGCCGCTTGCTCGCCGGGGCAGCCAGGCTGACCGTCGCGTTGGCCTCCGCCTTGCGCCGCGTCGGTCTCGCCGGCGGCGGTGAGACCTCCTCGACCTCGTCAGCCGCTACAGTCCGCCCAAGGCCGATCTTCAACGCCAGCTCGGAGCGCCGCTCGGCGTAGGATGGCGCCACCATCGGATAATCAGGCGGCAAACCCCATTTGCGCCGATAATCGGCGGGCGTCAGGTTGTAGCGGATGCGTAGATGTCGCTTCAGCGTCTTCAACTTCTTGCCGTCTTCCAGGCAGATGATGAAGTCTCTGTGCACTGATTTCTTGATCGGCACCGCCGGAAGCAATTGCGGCGCCGGTCCCGGTTCCGGTTCCCGGCCCTGCGCCTGTAACGACGCGAACACCCCGGTGATCAGGCTGCTCAGGTCATTGATGTCCACGCTGTTGTTCGCCACATAGGATGCGACGATGTCCGTTGTCTGCGTAAGCAGCTCCTTATGGTCTATCGGCGACTTCTCATTGGGTTCGGACATCACAAGCCTTCATCTTCGAGTTCAGAAAACATTACATAAGAGCTAGCTCGCGTGTCAAAGACTAAAAAGCCCCCGCGTGTATTCGCTCAGCCAGAAGACTTGGTGCAGACGAAATCACAACTTCGCGAACGCTCACTCAGCGTCATTGGCATAGGCGTTGGCAATCCCGACTACCTGACGGTCCAGGCGCTAGCAGCTCTCGACAAATCTGATGTATTCTTCATCCCTGACAAGGGGCAGGAAAAGCAAGATCTCGCGAAAATGCGCGAAACGATCTGCGAACGCTTCATTCAGGGCCGGAACTATCGCACCGTTGGCTACAAGATCCCACCGCGTCTAAACCAGGGCGATTACAAGACCGGCGTCCAAGCATGGCATGCCGAGATCGCTGGCATCTTCGAACATCTGCTTCTCGACGAGTTGGGCCCGAACGAACACGGCGCTTTCCTCGTCTGGGGCGATCCCTCCCTCTACGACAGCACGCTCCGCCTCCTCCAGACCGTCTCCGAGCGCGGCAAGGTCAAGCTCACCTATGACGTCATCCCCGGCATCACCGCCGCCCAGGCCCTGACCGCCGCCCACCAGACCACCTTGAACGCCATCGGCGAGCCCGTCACCATAACCACCGGCCGTGCGCTCGCAGCCAACCCCAACCCCGCCAACGCCACCCTCGTCATGCTGGACGGGCAGACCGCCTTCCAGCACCTCCCCCCCGATACCCACATCTATTGGGGCGCCTATCTCGGCACCCCCGACGAAATCCTTATCGCCGGCAAGATCAAGGACGTCGCCGAGCAAATCCAAGCCCGCCGCGCCGCCGCCCGCGCCGCCAAAGGCTGGATCATGGATACCTATCTGGTGCGGAAAGAGGACGAGTGAGGGCCTCCGGCGGCCAGGGGCCGAAAGGCCCCTGGACCCGGGTCGGGTGGGGTTGTTGGTGCGGGTGAGGATTGAGTCTCAGCCGGCCAGGATCACGCGGGCGGGCCGGTCCCGTAGCGGCCGATCTTCCTCGCACCCTGCAAGCGTATCGCCGCCTGCATGCTCTCGGCCGGCCGCTCGTGCCAGTACCGCGCCACACCACGCGCCACCGCCTCCAGCCGCAGCGAGGACAGCGCGTTCGGACCAAGGCCCGTACCCATCCGCTCGGCCTCGGACGCCAGCTTGTCCGCCAGCCGGTTCAGCTCAGCCCGATTGTCCCGCGCCA